>CANMZP010000001.1 GCA_947502355.1 uncultured Thalassotalea sp.
ATGGAGCAGCCTGGTAGCTCGTCGGGCTCATAACCCGAAGGTCGTCAGTTCAAATCTGGCTCCCGCAACCAATTCTCTAAAATTATGTATGATCTTTGAGGATTAAAAGTCCGTTGAGATGACGAAGTCGTCAGTTCGCTAATACAAAATCAAACTCCCGCAACCAATTCTCATTATTAAATGATTTATAAACATTGAGGATTAAAGTCTGTTAAGGTGACGAGGTCGTCAGTTCGCTAATACAAGAACAGACTCCCCCAACCAATTCTCTAAATGATTTATAAACATTGAGGATTAAAGTTCGTTGAGATGACGAAGTCGTCAGTTCGCTAATACAAAATCAAACTCCCGCAACCAATTCTCTAAAATTATGTATGATCTTTGAGGATTAAAGTCTGTTAAGGTGACGAGGTCGTCAGTTCGCTAATACAAAATCAAACTCCCGCAACCAATTCTCTAAAATTATGTATGATCTTTGAGGGTTAAAGTCCGTTCAGATGACGAAGTCGTCAGTTCGCTAATACAAAATCAAACTCCCGCAACAAATTTTCTCATATCCCCCATATTTTAAAATTCAGACAATTAATATTAATCTAGCATTTCAAAATTAATCAATTAACCCATTAATCACGCAGAAGATGTCCGGGCCATTTATGCAAATATAAGCCACTATAATGAATACATGTACATCATTGATTTTAATAAGCATAACCGGGGAAATAAATGGACGACTTAAAAGTACTAAAAGCCAATATCAGCGCCTGCTCTATTTGTGTAAAGTCCTTGCCATTAGGCCCTCGCCCAGTCATACAAATATCTCAACGCTCCCGCATTTTAATTGCCGGGCAAGCACCAGGAAAAAAAGTCCACCAATCCGGCATCCCTTTTGATGACCCAAGCGGTGATCGTTTAAGGCAGTGGTTAGGTGTTGATAAACACTCTTTTTACGATGCCAATAAGTTTGCCATTTTACCCATGGGGTTTTGTTATCCCGGTTCTGGGAAATCGGGTGATTTACCGCCGAGAACAGAATGCATAGATACATGGCGAGAACAGGTTCTATCTTCCTTAAAGAACATAGAATTAACGCTAGTGATAGGTAAATACGCAATGTCTTATCATTTACCCAAAGCAGATAAAACACTCACTAACGTGGTACGCAATTGGCAGCAATATTGGCCTAATATCGTTCCCTTACCGCACCCCAGTCCTAGAAACAATATTTGGCTTAAACGAAACCCTTGGTTTGAACAAGACCTTCTACCATCACTTAAAGAGAAAGTTTCACAAACAATAGCTAGGCAGGATTAATTTCATAACATATAAGCATGGTGATATTTGAACATAAACACAAAAAACATTGTGTATCTATAATCTCTCTGAACCTTTATTCTTTGGGAGCAATTCATTCAAAACCGTGTAAAAACGTACAGCAAAACTCAGAATAATGATAGATGCATCTTGCAAAAACGGGAAACTTTGATATGTATCTATGGTTATTCTCCAAGGGTAGGAAAATACGGACAGAGAAATAATGAAGTGAGGAAACCATGAATACATGGTAGCTGAATCAAAAAAGATGGACTCTTTGTCCATCTTTTTAAACAAGCTTATGCAAAGTGTGTTTTTACAAAGGCTTCGATTAATTTAATAAAATCGGCTTCTGCAAGTTTGGCGCAGCGAAGCGTTTGCTCGTGTGAAAGCTCGGTTTCACCAAGCCCTTCAGCCATATTGGTGATTGCACATATTGCTAATGCTGGCAGCCCACAATGTGCTGCAGAAATAATTTCTGGTACAACAGACATACCCACAACATCACCACCTACGGTTTGCATCATGCGAATTTCAGCTGCCGTTTCAAAGTTTGGTCCCGTGTAAGAGACATATACCCCTTCATTTAAGTGGATATTGTTCTGTTTTGCGATTTGCAATACTTTGGCTCTAAGGTCTTTATCGTAAGCGTTAGCTAATGAAAAGAAACGATCGCCATACTCGTCATCGTTTTTGCCTATCATTGGTGACTCTGGCATGGTGTTAATATGATCGTTAAACACAACTAATGAACCGACATCTATGCTTTCTGGACGTAATGAACCGGCTGCATTTGTGCAAAATAACATGTCACAACCAAGCAACTTGAATGTGCGTACTGGGGTAGTCATTACTTTCATTGAACCGTGTTCATAGTAGTGGCCGCGGCCCTTCATACAAACAACTTCCACCCCGTGCATTTTACCTAACACAAGCGAGCCAGAGTGGCCTTCGACAGTGGAAATAGGAAACCCATCAAGCTGTTCATACGGAATTTCTACTTTATCTTCCATCTGATCAGCAAGAACGCCAAGACCGGAGCCTAATATAAAAGCAGCTCTTGGTTGAAATCCAGGCTTAAGTTGTAAAATTGTTTGTACTGCATTTTTCGGTGCGTCATTTTTCATCTAGCGTTCCTCTATGGGATAATTTGAGTTAGGACAATATATGTAATTTATCGCTAAGAGATAAATATTAAAATCCTAGCTATTGATATATAATTCGTATCAATAGTCTGGTTTTATGTAGCTTTATTACACTCATATCATTTCAAATATAGGCAAAAATTTTGGTTGTTATCTTTTTGCTCTAAATAGACAAAGAACCACCTAAATAGTTATGCATATTAAGTAAATGTTGACGTTATTCATTATCCTTACAAACTTTTTATGTAAATAAATTTCAAATATGAGTGTTTGCTCGACCACCTTGCCTAGGCAAATTTTCAATGCTTTTTGATAAATTGAGGTTTAACAATGGTGCAGCTCAATAGAATCACTAAGCCAATATCGTTATTGCTAATAAATATAGAAGTAAAATTTATAATATGAACACATTCCCTTGGCATAAAAAAATCACCCTTAAAATGCTGCGCTATTTTATGGTTGTCGCTCAAGAATTGCATTTTGGTAATGCCGCTAAGAAATTAAATATTTCCCAACCACCGCTCAGTGTACAAATAAAAGAACTGGAATATTTGTTAAATGCGCCCTTGTTTATTCGCACATCAAGAAAAGTTGCGCTAACAGATACTGGAGAGCTTTTAAAAATTGAGTGTGCAAAGTTATTTGATATTTTAGATAGGTCGTTAAATAAGGTATCTCAGCATACCCGAAATAATAAAAGTATATTAAAAATCGGTGTAGTGAGCTCTTCTTTGTGGGAAGGATTACTTAATATTATTAATAATTTAAAAGAAAAGAATAGCAATTTGCACATTGAATTTATCGAAATGGGACCAAACCAACAGAAAGATTCTCTGTTAAAAGGCGAAATTGATATGGGGGTTTGTCGCCAGCCCGATACTTTTAATTGTCATCCTTTGTCATCTTCCTTAATTTTTAAAGAAGCCATGGTGGTTGCGGTACCCAGTACTCATGAATTTAATAAAAGAAAACAAATTTCATTAACGGAGCTTTCTAAAGAGTGCTATTCAGTGTTAAGCCGAGAAAATTCGCAAACAACCAACATTTTAGTCAATGAATGTGAATTGGCGGGATTTCACCCAAATATTGTTCATGAAGTTAAAGAGCCACAAGCGATGCTAGCCTTTGTGGCTGCGCAACAAGCCATAGCGTTTGTACCCGAGTATTATGCCGATATAAAGTGGCGAGACATAAAGTTTATTAAACTTAAAGAATACATTTCTGCTGATCTGTATTTGCTTTATGACCAAAAAAATCAAATCAGCTCTGTCACAGAATTTATCGAGGCAGCCGATAAATATAGAGCAGAAATGTCTTGTCAGTGATTTGCTATGGCAAACCCAAACACTGAATTTTCCAATGAGTTTAATTATCATATGTTTATTTTAGCTAAAGCTTAATTGATAAAAATAGATGTTAGAAAAAGGAACTAGATATGAAACGATTATTTTTCGTCATCACAATGATGCTATTTATTTGGATAAATAGCACAAGTGCAGCACAAAATAGTAGCGATACTCAATTTGAAGTCGCCTTATCAAATGATGGTACACAAATTGCCTATAGCGTTAACGGTGAAGCCAAAACCGCACTGTTCTTCATTCATGGCTGGAGCCTAGACAGTAGGCTTTGGCACAATCAAATCGAGTATTTTTCTCCGCATTTCAAAGTGGTCACGGTAGATTTAGCTAGTCATGGAAATTCTTCTTTCAATCGCAAAGATCATACAATGACGTCTTTCGCTCATGATATTAAAGCCGTAATAGAACGGGAAAACATTAATACCGCTATTTTAGTTGGACACTCTATGGCAGGTGCCGTGGTAGCCGAAGCCGCCAAGTTAATGCCTGAAGAAGTGGTAGGGATTATTGGAATTGATACTTCTCAAAATGTCGCACTAAAGGTATCACCAGAAGAGCTGGATTTAATGGCCAAACCATTTGAAGATAATTTTCAAAAAGCGATGCGAGGGTTTGTAAAAAGTGCCCTTCTACCAAATGTTGATAAGGATTTACTTTATTGGATACAAGAAGACATGGCCTCAGCACCGAAAGAGATTGCCATCAATCAGTTTCGTAATTATTTAGGGCAGAATGTAAGTGGTGAATCCTATCGAGTATATGAAGGAATTAACGTTCCTGTTGTACTACTAAACGCCAGATTATGGCCCACAAATTCAGAAGAGAATAAAAAGTATATTAAAAATTACCGAATTTATTTTATTGAAGAAACAGGGCATTTCCCAATGTTAGAGAAGCCAATTGAATTTAATAAACTTCTGCTCAAAATTGCAAGAACTGTAGAGTAGATATCTTAATTGCATGAATGCTATTGGCCAGAAACCAGCCCCACGCTTTTCAAATAGAGCGCGACGACAACTAGGGGAAGACGATTTTTCGCTATCGCTTCTTTTGCCACAAACCAGAAGTTTAAGTTAAAAAGAGGAATATGCGCTGCATAATCCTCTTTTATTTTTAGCGAACTTAAAAACCTCCACGTTAGCCAAAGGGCATGACCTAGCACTTCCCTTTTCGTTTACAGCAGCTGGCTAACTAAAGGAAACTTTTTCCATAGTCCATTGGCTCAACACCAAAGTAGCTCGCAAGCGACTGTCCAATATCAGCAAATGTATCTCGTCGACCAATGTTTTTATGGCCAAGATTTTTACCTACGGCCATAACAGGGATAAACTCTCTCGTATGATCGCTGCCTGGCCATGTTGGGTCACAACCGTGATCGGCGGTAAGGATCAACAGATCATCGTCGTTTAGTTGGGTCAATAACTCAGGTAAGCGCGAATCAAAATATTCAAGCGCAGCAGCATACCCGGCGACATCTCTACGATGACCGTATTCCGAGTCAAAGTCGACAAAGTTTGTAAAAATAATGCCTTCTTCGTTATTCGCCACTTCAGTAAGGGTTGAATTAAATAACTGCTCGATACCCGTCGATTTTACTTGTTTGGAAATACCACAACCGGCATAAATATCCGAAATTTTACCAATGGAAGTTACCGGGTAACCTGCGTTTTTCACCTTATCCAAAACCGTTGCTGCAGGTGGTTTCATCGACAAATCGCGACGGTTGCCAGTCCGTTTGAATTCGCCACTTTTTTGACCAACAAATGGGCGTGCTATAACACGACCAATGTTGTACTCATCAAGCTCTTCTCGGGCTATTTGACAAATTTCCAGTAATCGTTCCACACCAAATGTTTCTTCATGACAGGCTATTTGAAAAACGGAGTCAGCCGACGTATAAAAAATCGGCTTGCCTGTTTTCATGTGCTCTTCACCAAGTTCATCTAAAATAATGGTTCCAGATGAATGACAATCTCCCAAATACCCGGGTAAGTTGGCTCGCTCACAAATTTTATTTAGCAACGCCTGTGGAAATGAATTAGTTTTATTTGGAAAATACCCCCAATCAAATAGCACTGGCACACCTGCTATTTCCCAGTGACCGGACGGAGTGTCTTTACCTGTCGATAGTTCCGCGGCATAGCCGTAGCACCCATTAGTTGGCTCTATGCTCAACCCTTCTGGCTTTACACCAGATGCATCCGCGGCTAAACGACCTAAACCTATTGACGACAAATTAGGTAAGCTAAGATTTCCACTTCTAACTTGGTTATCGGCTGCGCCCGCTGAACATTTCGCGGCGATATTGCCTAATGTATTCGCCCCTTCATCCCCATAGGTTTTGGCATCATCTGCAGCACCAACACCAAAAGAATCCAGTACTAAAATAATTGCTCTTTTCATTAGTAGCCTCCTTGCTCAGCTTGCTCGCCATGACCAAGGGTAAAGAGTACGTTATTTAATAAACTTGACGCACCGAAACGGTAACGAGAAGTTTGCAACCACTCAACCCCATGGATATTAGCCGCCATTTGTAAATAGGCTTGTGCATCTTCGCTGGTTTTTACACCACCAGCAGGCTTAAAACCGACCGTATCTTGCACACCTAACGCTTTAATTACCTTTAACATGATCTCCGCCGATTCTGGCGTTGCATTTACAGCGACTTTACCTGTTGAGGTTTTAATAAAATCAGCACCGGCTTTGATAGAAATCTCAGAAGCTTTCTTAATTAATTCTGCGGTTTTTAATTCACCGGTTTCGATGATAACTTTTAACGTGACATCCCCACATGCGTTTTTACATTGACGAACCAAATCAAAACCAATGTGTTCATCACCGCTGATCAAGGCTCGGTATGGGAAGACAACATCCACTTCGTCAGCGCCATAGGCCACTGCGGCCTTCGTTTCAGTAACAGCAATAGCGATATCATCATTACCGTGTGGAAAATTGGTAACCGTTGCTATTTTGACATTAGGCGTACCTTGAGCAATTAATTGCTTACGGGCAATAGGAATAAAACGAGGAAAGATACAAATTGCCGCGGTAGTACCAACCGGGGTATTTGCCTTTTTACAAATATTAATAATGTCTTCAGGGGTTTCTTGATCCGTTAGCGTGGTTAAATCCATTAACTCTATCGCTTTGTTTGCCGCTTGGTGTAAATCAATCTTCATTATTGGTTTCTCTATTTAATGTGCATTACCAACATATTACAAAGTTAAACCGCTAAAAAAAGTATTAAAATCATATCGAACGATAGGATTTTCCTATCAATATACCGACATTGAATAAAAGCGCCTCTCATCTTGGTTAACAGACTGTGCTCAGAAATGTAGAATTTTAGAATTGCTTGCAAGTTTTCTTAGCATTCGCTAACTAGCCACCCACTGTAACAGGCTACAAAATGACCATTCGCTAACTAGCCACCCACTGTAACAGGCTACAAAATGACTGCTTTGTATTATTCTACAGTGGGTGTCATAAATTAATTAAATGACTGCTGTGTATTATTTTACAGTGGGTGTCATAATTTAATTAAGGTGGGTGTCTTGGTTTTTTAAATGCGGTTATACTGATGTGATTCAATGATCCCGGAACGCTAGAAAAGACCTTGGTAATAGCCGGATGCACACCGCGGGAAATGAACGAGCTTGCCCTACAAATAAAATAACCAAAAATATCGTATTTGCAGGACGTTAGGTAAACATTTTTACACTAATGATTTAGCTAGGTAGAAAGCCAATTTTATTGAAAAACTCATCAATTTTTTTCTGATACCGTCTTTTTTGCAGATGTACGACATGCCCACCAGGGAAATACTCCAGTTGTGCGCCGCCCCAGTGCTTGGCTATGGCTTCAGAATGTTGCGGTGGGGTTATGCGATCGCCGGCTCCGGCAATCACCATCAGCCGCTCTTTATCAATAACCGGTTTATAGGTAAGTGGCGAGTGACTGGCCAATTGATGACGAACGTCATTTTTATCAATCCCGCTTAACATTAATGCGGTATTGACCACTTTATTCACCGGGAACCAAATTTGCATCGCATCATAAATGCTAGCGACAGGCACAATTGGAATTGAAAACGATAACCGGTCTTCGACGGCAGCTAATAAGGCACTGGTATAACCGCCTAAACTGATCCCGGTTACGCCAAATGATGGTGCTCCACGTTCTTCAAGGTAATTGAGAAAAACCCTAAAATCATACACCGCATGAGCCATCGACTCACATAAAGACGAAAAACCATTAGCAAAAATATCAAAACCGCTAAACGGTGCGTTTGGTCCTTTTCTGGCGCCATGGAAAGGCAAGGTATATAACAACACATCATAACCTTGATTAAAGAGTTTTGGGATGTCAAAAAACACGCTATTAAATTGATAGTGTGAAGCAACAAAGCCATGAACAACGCATATTGTTGGCCTTGGGCCACTGCGGTGTGTCCAGTATTGGGCATGGGCCTTTATATTAAAGTGATGATAAATATAATCATCCAATAAATTTGGATTTGCAGGGCGATAAGGACTGTGAAAACTTAATTTGTGATAATGGCCATCGGGTGGCGCAAATTTCACTTTGTTGATAAAAGACTCTTCAACTTTGATGTCTTTACTGGGTTTTTTGAAAAATTTATGTGCCTGCCCCGCTGAAGCAATGTCCATATAAAATTGCTGATTTTCTTTTTCCAAAGCAAGTTTATTGGGCGTCACAGCATTCGGTATGGCGGTTGTAGTTAACAAACCCGATAAAGACGTGCGTAAGGCAATATCTCCGGCCGATGTCGTCTGTATGTATAACTTTTGCAAAAGGTTGGGTTTATATTGCAGCGATAAATTACTGAAATTAACCGGTGAATTATGCCACCAGTGTTCACTGTCACTATGGGCATGATCAGATTTGAACATACCTGGTAGCATGCTATCTAAATTAATCATGAGGCAAGCTCTTAATTTTTAACATCTTATTATGCGTCCACTACATCATTTATTTGCGCAAAAATCCATAACTATTTATTACCCAGCGTATAAATATCTCGCATGAAACGCGATATGCTCTTCCATAAAACTGCTGATAAAAAAGTAGCTATGATCATAGCCGTCCTGCATTCTAAACGTCATTGCCAAATTCACGTCTTTACTGACATCAAGCAGCAGTTGTGGTTTTAATTGGCTTTGTAAAAATTCATCGCGACAACCCTGATCGATTAAAATAGGCAGTTTGGTATGTACTTTTTTAACCAACTGACAAGCATCATAGTCGAGCCAATTTGCTTTATCGTCTCCCAAATAACGGCTTAAGGCTTTCTCACCCCATGGGCAGTTCATTGCAGAAACAATCGGAGCAAATGCAGACACACTTTGATACTGAGTGTGATTTTTTAGGGCGATGGTCAGTGCCCCATGACCGCCCATCGAATGGCCAAATATAGACGATAGGCTTGTGTTTACTGGAAAGTTGTCGGCAATAATTACAGGTAACTCTTTGGTTATATAATCATACATTTGGTAATGCTTATTCCATGGCGCCTGGGTGGCATTAACGTAGAACCCGGCGCCTTTACCAAAGTCATAGGCGTGGCTGTCGTCAGGGACATCGTCGCCTCTTGGGCTAGTATCGGGACAAACAATGGCAATACCATAATGTTCAGCAAATTGTTGTGCTCCGGCTTTTTGTACAAAATTTTCATCGCTGCAGGTTAAGCCGGATAACCAATATAAAACGGGCACGCGAATTCGATCGCTTTTACTGGGCAAGAAGATGGAAAAGTTCATTTGGCAATTTAGTGCATCTGAATAATGACTGTAGCGACACTGTAAACCGTTAAAACTCTTATTTTCACTAATTTTACTTAAGCTCATAGATACTACTCATCGTATAAAATAACCGTGCGAATACTTTTACCTTCGTGCATTAAGTCAAATGCATCATTAATATCCTCAAGTTTGAGGGTATGGGTTATTAACTCATCAATCTTAATTTTACCATCCATATACCAATCGACAATTTTTGGCACATCGGTTCTTCCTCTTGCACCACCAAACGCACTGCCATGCCACGAACGCCCAGTTACTAATTGAAATGGTCTGGTTGATATTTCTTGGCCAGCACCCGCAACACCAATAACCCAGGACTCTCCCCAGCCTTTATGACAGCACTCAAGTGCCTGTCGCATGGTATTTACATTGCCAATACATTCAAAACTGTAATCACAGCCGCCATTGGTTAATTCAATGATCGCATCCACCACATTTTCAACGTTGTTTGGGTTGATAAAATCGGTCATGCCAAATTCTTTCGCTAAAGAAACTTTCGATTCATTTAGGTCAATGCCAATGATTTTATCTGCCCCCACTAATTTTGCTCCTTGAATAACATTTAATCCAATGCCACCAAGTCCAAAAACAACCACACTTGAACCAGGCTCAACTTTGGCATCAAAAGCAACAGCCCCAACCCCAGTTGTTACCCCACAGCCGATATAACAGACTTTATCGAACGGGGCGTCTTTGCGAATTTTTGCCACCGCAATTTCAGGTAACACGGTATGATTAGCAAACGTAGAGCAGCCCATGTAATGTAATAACGGTTTGCCATCAATGGAAAAACGGGAGGTACCATCAGGCATCATTCCCTGCCCTTGTGTACTACGAATCGACTGACATAAGTTGGTTTTAGGGTGTAAACAAAAGTCGCATTCACGACACTCAGGCGTGTACAGTGGAATGACATGGTCGCCAGGTTTCACTGACGTCACCCCCTCGCCGACTTCTAACACTACACCAGCCCCTTCATGCCCCAAGATAACGGGAAACTCGCCTTCGGGATCATCCCCAGATAGCGTAAAGGCATCGGTATGACAAACACCCGTTGCTTTTAATTCGACGAGGACTTCACCAGCTTTGGGTGGTTCCAGATCAACTTCCATAACTTTTAATGGTTGTCCGGCACCAAACGCAACAGCAGCTTTAGTTTTCATTTTCGTCCCCTACATTGTGATACGTGAATAAATATTGCTTAAAAAATAAGCTTTCAATATAAATATACCTTTTTTCGGGAAAATAATGATTTTTTTTGTGATTTTTCATTTTTTTTACAAAAAAAATTGTGCTAACGTAGTAATTAATCTGGCTCAGAGGCAGCTTTTATCTGCATTTAGAGCTAGAACAATCAATTTTTACTAAAAATGTAAATAAATTGAAAGAAAGGTGTTGCTCATTCAGGAAAATTTTTCTAGTATGAAATCGCTAATGTGAATTGCAGACAAAATTAATAATAAAAAAAGGAAGAACTATGAATAAAGGTGAATTAGTTTCAAAGATTGCTGAAGGTGCAGACATCTCTAAAGCTTCTGCGGGTCGTGCGCTTGATAGCCTAATCGATTCAGTAACGGCAGAACTAGCTAACGGCGGTGATGTGTCACTTGTAGGTTTCGGTACTTTTAAAGTAAACGAACGTGCAGCACGTACAGGTCGTAACCCACAAACGGGTGCTGAAATCCAAATCGCTGCATCTAAAGCTCCAAGCTTTAAAGCAGGTAAAGCATTAAAAGATGCTTGTAACGGCTAATTTATATTCTTTATAAATTCAATAAAAAACCGTATCATTTGATACGGTTTTTTTATTTCTAAATTTTGAGTAGCCTATCTATGTCAACCATTACCCCTGGAAAATATCAACACTTTAAAGGTAACTTTTACCGTGTACTGCACGTTGCAAAGCACAGCGAAACCGAAGAAAGCTTCGTGGTATATCAACCATTATACGGTGAGCAAGATATCTGGATAAGACCGCTGAATATGTTTGCTGAAGTGATCACCCGTGATGGTAAACAACTTCAGCGCTTTACCCGCGTTGACGATTAGTTTTTTATCACTTAACCTAGAGTCTGTTTATCTTTGGTGGTGATTTTTGCAGCGAATTGTTTGGTGATTCTATGAATTACATCCATGTAATTCACCCTGCGGGCTTGCGAGAAAAATCATTCCCGATGATTTTTTATAAGTCTTTTTCACTTTGGAATGCTTATTGCCTTTCACATTGAAAAAACGCAGTAGAATTGCCAAACAAACGGTGTCCGTAGGATTCACATCAACAACGACAAAACAGAATATTTATATTTTTAGCCAATAAGTAGAAATTACATTCAACTTAAGAACAAAAGTTATACAATAAAGGTCAACAGACCCTAGATAAAAAGTTAAACCGTAAGAATGATTTTACCGATATTTTTGTTATCGCTCATTAACTGATGGGCGCTTTCGGCGTCCTTCCAATCAAAGACTTTATCAATAACTGGCGTTAATTCGCCTGATTGAAAATACCCCATAAAGTGTTCATTTAGAAAACTCACCAATTCGGCTTTATAGGCATCGCTGCGATTTCGTAGCGTAGATGCATGTACCGCAATGCGTTTAAGAAGTAATTTGGCCACATCAACTTTTTCAGCGAATCGACCACCTAACATAGATAAAATCACAATACGCGCATCAAGCGCTGACACATTGATATTGCGCGGTAAATACTCACCGCCAACCACATCGACAATGACATCAAAGCCACTTGCCATATGTTGTTTTTGCCAAGCCACAAAGTCAGTTTCTTTATAATTGATAACATTATCGGCACCAAGGGCCTTACAAGCATTCGCTTTTAACTGACCGCTAACGGTAACGGTAACATTGGCACCAATCACTTTGGCTAATTGAATGGCCGCACTACCGACCCCACTGGCGCCGGCATGTATAAGCACGTTCTCATCGCTTTGTAGTTGGGCTATTTTAAACAGACTCTGCGCTGCAGTAAGGAATACCTCAGCAATGGCGGCGCCGTGCTGGTAGTCTAGATTATCAGGCAAGATAAGAATGTGCTTAACATTAATCACCACATATTCGGCATAGCCCCCACCGGCAACCAAGCCAAATACGCGTGACCTCATAATGGATTTATCGACGTCCGGACCAATTTCGACCACATCACCACACACTTCTAAGCCAATAATAGATGACTCACCCGGTGGTGGTGGATACTTACCGGCCCTTTGCAACAAGTCGGCTCGATTTACCCCAATTGCCCGTACTTTTATTAAACATTGACCATCACCTGGTGTTGGCCGTTCCATCTTGTTAAAAAACAAGTCCTGCTGTTCGTTTACATCAATAAATTGCACGTTGTTACCCCATACGACGTAGGCCAATATCAGCCAATAGAGAAATGGTTTAAATCCTTAATAGGTACTTGTTCAGCTTCAATATAATCTACATCGGCATCCGACGGCCCTTCTTCAAGCCAGTCAAGCATTTGTAATACATTGGATTCTTCACCACAAACCAAGACTTCTAAGGTACCATCTTCTTGGTTATGTGCATAGCCACTCAAACTTAAATCGATGGCTTGTATTTGTGCCTCAGCACGAAAATAGACGCCTTGGACGACGCCGTTGACTTTTGCAAGATAACAAACTTTCATCGTTTATCCTTTGTTATTGTCGCCTGATTTACTACAATCAGAGCACTTTTACCACAATTAAGAAATATAGTATGTCCGCACGAATAATGTTAAACCCTGGTAGAGAAAAATCTTTACTACGTCGTCACCCTTGGGTTTTTTCTAAAGCAGTGAAAAAAGTCATCGGCGATCCACTGCAGGGGGAAACTATTGATATATATGATAGTAAAGGAAACTGGATTGCTAAAGGTTCATTTTCACCTAATTCGCAAATTCGCGCTCGAGTTTGGACCTTTGATGCCAATGAAGCCATAGATGACGCGTTTTTCAGGCGACGTATTGAAAAAGCAAAATATTTACGTTTAAAGCCAATTGCCGATGGTGGATTAACCGGATACCGCTTAATTGCCGGTGAATCTGACAACATGCCAGGGATTACTATTGATGTTTATGCCAATATTATCAGCTGCCAATTATTAAGTGCCGGGGCTGATTATCATCGACATACCATCTTTAGAGTATTACAGGATTTGTATCCAGAACATGGCATTTATGAACGCAGTGATGTCGATGTCCGTAAAAAAGAAGGCTTACCTCTAAATAAAGGCTGGGTAACCGAACCGCTTGACTCAACAGAAGTGACTATTGAAGAGCATGGGTTAAAGATTAAAGTCGATGTTGAGAAAGGCCATAAAACAGGGTTTTATTTAGACCAAAGGGACTCACGTTTAGCCGCTGGGCGCTACGCCAAAGGAAAAACCATCTTAAATTGCTTTTCTTATACTGGCACATTTTCGCTTCATTGTGCCAAAGCAGGCGCAAAAGAGGTGTCTAATGTCGACGTTTCACAAACAGCGTTAGATTTGGCCAAAGAAAACCTCAGCCTGAATAATCTGGACGAGGCAAACGTAAATTTCATCAAATTCGATGTGTTTAAATTATTGCGTCAATATCGCGAAGAAGGCAAAACCTTTGATATGATCATTCTTGACCCGCCTAAGTTTGCCGATTCTAAAGCGCAACTTACCGGTGCATGTCGAGGCTATAAGGACATTAATATGCTGGCCATGCAATTATTAAACAAGAATGGTTTGCTGTTTACGTTTTCATGCTCAGGGTTAATGGATGCGGGCTTATTTCAAAAGGTGGTAGCCGATGCGGCACTCGATGCAAAACGTGAAGGTCGAATCATTGAGCGTCTGCAGCAAGCTGCCGATCACCCTATCTCGTTAAATTACCCCGAAGGATATTATTTGAAAGGCTTAATATGCCAAATGGACTAGTAAAGTAATGGACTAGTAAAGCAGTGGACGAGTCCTTAAGAGGATTCGCTAATTGGTTTTAAGCCGTATAGCAATATGCCTGTATGTTAATTTTTCAACATCCAGGCATACCGCTAATTTTACAAAAATTACTTTAGCATTCAATCAGTTCGACGGCGAGTAAAAACAAGTTATCACTTTCTTGCTCGCAGCGTAACACGCGTCCTTTGCAATCACACAGGGTAATAGACAGTTGCTCGTCTTCCGCAAATTTAACCTTTAATAAGGTGCCTACATCAACGGGATGATCAATCTCAAGGGCCATACCCGTAGCACTTAAATCACGACAGTTTGCCATGACGTCTACATTGGTTTCATCATCTAACAGGGTTAACTGCACTTCATGGTTTAACATGGTTCGAAATACCGAACGATGATTTATCAAGTCTTCTTCAATGCCAAACATATTTACCTCTTTAAACTGGTACGGCTAAAAATCCAGTTTAATAGCGACTTTTAGTAAAAATCGCTATAAATTACTGTTTTGTTAACATAATGTTATAGAGTGCTGCTGAGCAATTGTCAATCAAAAAATCCATAGTAAAGGTAAGGGATTTATCTAGATCTGCTCCAACTCATTGATTCTATTCTTTATTCTCTTTAGGGATACTGGTTGTGCAGTACCGATATTTTGCGCAAACAAAGAAATTCGAAACTCTTCAATCATCCAGCGCAATGCTAAGACCTCTTCACTTAATGGTTGATTTTTAGGTTGCTGATTTACCAATGCATTATACAATTGTGCCGCTTTTTCCACATCAAGTACTTTTAATCGGTCCTGATTTGGATCGATAGGCAGCTTTTCCAATCGACGCGTAATGCCCTTAAGGTAACGTAAAATGCTATCGAGCTTGTCAATGCCACTGTCATTAACAAACCCTTTATAAATTAACGAATTTAAGTGCTGTTTAATGTCGCCATGTGCCTGAATCATCGTTAAGGGCACATTACCTTTTAAGGACTTGGCAATGGTATGGCGAAGCGATAGGATTTGCTCCAATTTAATCGCACTTTCCAGTACTTTATCTGCAATTTCGCTACGAACTTTGTCGCGAACCAGATTAAATGAGGCCTCATCATAGGGCAAATTACCGCTGTCTTTAATGATTTGCACACAGCACGCTTCAATACAATCATTCAATAAATCGGCAATTTTACCAAACGGGTTAAAATACATGCCCAACTTGGTTTTATTCGGTAATTTATTTTCCAAATACTTTATCGGTGAAGGAATGCTAAGTAAAACCAGTCTACTTACCCCTTTGAGCATGGCTAATTCGGCCTGACTTTGATGCTCAAATAATTCGATAGCCACCGTTTGTTTATGATCAACCAAGGCTGGAAATGCTTTAATGGTTAAGTTTGCCGCTTTCTTTTGATAAGACGTTGGTAGCTTATTAAAATCCCACTCTTTAATGTCTATGCGTTCAATGCCCTTGTCGGCTACCGCTTTAATCGACTTTTTAACTTGCCCCTGTAACTGCTCTTTAAGAGCGGTAAGGTTTCGCCCTTGTTTAATTAATTTAGCTTTGTTATCAATGACTTTAAAGTTCATCTTAAGATGATCAGGTAAACTTTCTAGTCCCCAGCAATCCTCTGGCAAACGAATGCCACTCATTCTTAACAGGTGTTTTTCAAGGGCTGCATATAAATTACCTTGCGCTGGACCAATGGCGTCAAAACACGCCTGGGCATAATTGGGTGCTGGCACAAAGTTCTTACGTTGTTGTTTGGGCAAAGAGCGGATAAGCGCCGTGATCAACTCCAAGCGCAATGCCGGAATTAGCCACTCAAACCCTTGCTCATCTACTTGGTTTAAAATACTGATGGGGATAGACACGCTAATACCATCATCGGCAGAGCCCGGATCAAAGTTATAGGTTAATGCCAGAGTTAAATTATTTTGTTGCCAGGTAATCGGGTACTCTTTTTTGCTTAAGCCTTTGTCCTGTTTCAACAACAATTGTTCAGAAAAATTGAGTAATTCAGGTTCTGCTATCTTGGCTTTTTTCCACCAAGCTAAAAACGTTGCCTGACAGTCCACTTGCTCAGGAATACGCTGTAAGTAAAAGTCGATTAACTCATCTTCTTCCACCAAAAAGTCTTTACGGCGGGCTTTATCTTCTAAGTCTTCAATTTGGGCAACCAAACGGTTGTTCTTTTTAAGGAAGGCTTCGTTGATATTGCAATCTCCACGCACTAATGCCTCGCGAATAAATATTTCACGACAAGCACCCGAGTCAATTTTGCTATAAATGACCTTACGCTTAGGCACAATCACCATGCCATATAAAGTGATTTGCTCATCGGCCACCACAGCGCCGCGTTTTTTCTCCCAATGCGGGTCGCCGTAGCTGCGTTTTATCAAATGCTCAGCCAAAGGCTCAACCCAGCTCACATCAATTTTGGCACACATACGGGCAAATAAACGGCTGGTTTCAACCAACTCGGTGGCCATAATCCATTTTGGCGACTTTTTCGCAATACCCGAACCAGGGAAAATATAAAACTTACTGCCTCTGGCCCCTTTATATTCACGGTTTTCATCTAAGTTACCTAAATGACTTAGTAAACCCGATAAAATCGCTTGATGAATGGTGTCTCGGCTCGCCACATTGTCTTTATCATATTGGCTTGGGTCAAACTGATTCCAGCTTAATTTTGACTCAGTAAACGTTTGTTTTAATTGACTAAATATATCTTGCCACTCTCGAATACGTAAATACGATAAGTATTCTTTTTTACACATTTGACGAAATTGATTACCACTTAATGCTTTTTGTTGGCTTTGAACATACATCCACAGATTTAACAGACTAATATAATCCGAGTCTTTATCTTTAAAGCGACTGTGTTTTTCATCGGCCGCTTGTTGCTTCTCCATCGGACGCTCACGAGGGTCCTGAATACTCAGGGCTGAAACAATAATTGCCACTTGCAATGAACACCCTAATGACTCGGCGCTAATCAACATTTTCGCCAATCTTGGATCGATAGGAAAACGAGAAATTAACCGTCCCGTCTGCGTTAATTGCGGGATTTGAGCTTGGGCCGATTTAATCGCAGCAACTTCTTCTAATAAGCGCATGCCGTCTTTGATGTTGCGATCATCGGGTGGCTGCACAAATGGAAAGTTACCAATGTCACCTAAACCGAGTGACAGCATTTGCAGAATCACTGTGGCTAAGTTGGTGCGTAAAATTTCCGGGTCAGTAAATTCCGGGCGGCTTAAAAAGTCTTCTTCACTATATAAACGAATACACACACCGGCAGCAACACGACCACAACGACCAGAGCGTTGATTGGCACTTGCTTGAGAGATAGGCTCAATCGGTAAACGTTGTACCTTAGTACGGTAACTATAACGGGATATGCGAGCAGTCCCGGGATCAATAACGTAACGTATGCCTGGGACCGTCAAGCTGGTCTCTGCAACGTTTGTTGATAGAACAATATTTCGCCCACGATGCGGGGCAAATATCCGATTTTGCTCCGCCACGGTTAAGCGGGAAAACAACGGTAGTATTTGCGTATCACGCAAGTTTTCTTTTTCTAGCGCATAAGCAACGTCACGAATTTCTCGCTCACCGTTTAAAAACACCAGTATGTCACCCATAGGGTAGTCATCTAACGACTCTATGGCGTTAATGATCCCCCAGATATAATCGGCATCATTATCTTCTAAGGGGTGGTATTGAATGTCTACCGGGTAAGTTCGGCCAGAAACTTCAATGATTGGTGCATCATTAAAGTGCTGAGAAAAACGCTCTGGGTCGATGGTAGCAGAAGTGATGATCACTTTTAAATCAGGGCGTTTTGCCAATACCTGTTTTAAATACCCCAGAATAAAGTCAATATTTAGGCTGCGCTCATGCGCCTCATCTATAATAATGGTGTCGTACTGACGCAAAAGTCTGTCTTTTCGCAATTCTGCTAGCAAAATACCATCGGTCATTAATTTAACATAGGTATTCTCATTCACCTGATCGGTAAATCGAACTTTATAACCTACTTGCTCACCAAGTTTTGACTGCAGTTCTTCAGCAATACGATTAGCAACCGTACGCGCTGCAATTCGTCTTGGTTGCGTATGGCCGATATAGCCATTAATGCCACGACCGAGTTGCAAACAAATCTTTGGAATTTGCGTGGTTTTACCTGAGCCTGTTTCACCGGCAATAATCACCACCTGATTTTCTGCAATCGCTTTAGAGATGCGTTCGACACTTTGGCTTACCGGCAATTGCTCCGGGTAGGTAATTTTTGGGACATTTTGAGTCAAATGTGCCTTGCGCTCTATGGATGCGCTAATGGCCTCTTCAACTTTTACGATGGCCTTTAGCTGTTTATCCTGATTTTGGATTTTCTTTAGGCCATGCAATCGCTTTTTCAATAAAGCACGGTCGCATCCTCGCACACGAGCGAGTTGATTAAAAAGAGGAGTTAGTAAGTTTTGGTTTTGGCTTGCTTGTTCGGACAAAATTCACTCAAGAATGCAGTTAAAATTTCTGGTTGGGGATTTTAGCAGTTTAGGGCAAACAAATCAGCAATAAAAAAGGCAATCTAGTGATTGCCTTTGCTTAGAATACCTTGATTTAGTAAGACATTAACCGGTTTTTTGAGTCACCTGAAATGTTTCATGTATGTGCTGCTCAATGGCCACTAATACATCATTACGACAAATGGTGCCTAATAAGGTACCCGCATCATCAACTACCGGATAAACCTTGGGTTTGTTCTGTAGCATCATTTGCGCTAACTCGACAATACTCATATAAGGTTTCATTGATAACACATCGGTACGCATTAATTCGCCAACCGATGAAATATGCTCTCGATAGTAACTGGTTTCCAACATCTTAGATAAGATTTCTGCTTCTGATAAGAAGCCAACGACCACGCCTCGGTCGTTAACTACAGGTCCACCCAACTCTTTGGTTTTGGTGAGTCGATGGGCCGCTTCTTCAACGGCCATATCGGCAGTAAACGTTACCGGGTGAGTATTTAAATAGTCTTTAACTTGTAATGATTTCATTTACGACCCTCGATCATTTATTAGCTATGATTTTAAAAATTGCTCTCTTACTTTAAGCCTAGACCAATTTCTTCAAAAAAATACAATAAAAAAGATTATTTTTCTTCTTTGAAAATAGCAACTTGCGCAGATTCGCCGGATTTTCTACTGGCTCGATACATACCTTTTGAATTAAATGGCATGGCGATATTCCCTTTTGCATCAACCGCAATAACACCACCACTGCCGCCTGCTTCAACCAAAACATCATTTACAACCTTGTTTGAGGCTTGCTCAAGGCTAATGTTTTGATATTCCATACGGGCACAAATGTCGGCAGCTACATGATAACGTATGAAGTATTCACCGTGGCCTGTTGCCGATACCGCACAACTGGCGTTATTGGCATAAGTGCCCGCACCAATAATAGGTGCATCCCCTACTCTACCAAACCGTTTTACGGTCATACCTCCGGTTGACGTAGCCGCGGCTAGGTTGCCATGTTGATCGAGCGCGACGGCCCCAACGGTGCCATATTTATATTTATTGTCTAATGTTTGATGCGCCGCCTGAAAGTCTTTTAATTCTTTTTGCTGTTTTTCCAACTTGGCTTTGGCTTTTAATAATTGTTGGTAACGGTGTTTCGTATCAAAGTAATCATTAGATACTAATTCTAGGTTTTGCTGCTTTGCAAATACTTCAGCCCCTTCGCCACTTAACATAACATGCACAGAATGATCTTTTACTGCATTGGCCAATGCAATCGGGCTTTTAACCGTTTTAACACCTGATACAGCACCCGCATTCAATGTGTTGCCATCCATGATTGAAGCATCTAATTCGTGACTGCCTTCATAGGTATAGACCGCGCCAACGCCGGCATTAAAATAAGGGGACGCTTCTAACACTTGCACCGCGGCAATAACGGCATCAATGCTTGTGCCTTTATTTTGAAGAACCTCATAACCAACATCGATGGCTTCTTTTAATTTAAGTCGGTAGTTTTTTTCCTGCTCTGCACTAAAGTTTTTCTTTTCGATGGTGCCAGCACCACCATGGATAGCAATAGAAAATGGTGATTTGGTGTTTTCTAGAGTGCTATTGTTAGCATTTGCCAAACTTGTGCCGTGCACCATAAATGCACAAACACATGCTAGTGGAGAAAGTATCAGGCTTTTTTTCATTGTTATTATTCCTTATGAGCCAAATTAATAAATTGTAAATGGCAATCTAGCGCTTAGACTCGAACAAATCAATCTTTGATTAAAATTGATGCCAAAGAACCAGATAAACAGGTTACACCATAACCAATAAAAATGCATAAATAATCACATTAAGTTATATACAGCCTTTTCATCATGTTTTTTTATTATTTTTCCCACACCCCCCCACAAATAAACACCTAAAGTACTGATACTTCAGTTTTTGCATAGATATAAAACAGATATTCATCACATTTTCATCAGGTTTATCATGCGAAATAGAGGTTTAATTAAAGTGTCAAAGCGACACTGACTATGAATAAACAATCAAACAACTTAAATAAAACAATCTTTATTAATATCCATAAGAGATAAACAATAAGATTCGTTATAAAAGGAAAACATATTATGAACAGCTTACTTTCACTTACTCGTACAACTGGTGCTTTATTATTAACTTCTGCTTTAGCGATTTCGGCTAGTGTAAGTGCAAACCCAATGTCACCTCATATGGAAAATGCGCTTATAGATGTATGTAAAGCGGCTAAATCGAATAACGTAATTCGTTTTAAAAATACCGTGACTGAAAATCGTTTGAAAACTAAAACGGTTGCATTAAAAGTGGTATGTAATGGTGAGAATATTTCAGACTTTGCGGCAACACACGGTGCTTATAAAACGTCAGACAGATTAAACCGCAGTTTAGGTAAAGTTCGCATTGAAGACGTGGCTTTAAATGATAAAGATAAATTTTACGTTAACTTTTAATCTAACTGAGCTTTTCGCTTAATGTAACTAAAGGTTCAATACAACTAAACGTAAAAAACATATTACAACATTAACAATATCTTTCTTCTTTATGAAAATATCATTAGCTTATCCAAGCTAATGATTTTCTTTTTTTGGGGCTAAAACCCATCTACGAGCCAGTCGGCCTAAGTAAATTGAGCCTAAGTAAATTGAGCTTATATAATTTAGCACTTTGTGAACGGGTTTATTGGTGTGTGATGAGATAAATTACTTGAATATTGCCATCGAAATCACATAACAAACCGCGATAATACTGCCATTTATCAAGGCACGGGTATTTAATGAGTAATGGGCATAATTGAGTGGCCACTTGTGTGACAGCAAAACCACACTGCTCATGCAAACAAACCAAGGGGTAAAAAATAAAAACACCTGCCCTTTAAGGAGTGAAACGGCAACATCATGAAGCGCGCCACTTACCGCAAAGGTAAGTATGGTTGCTAGCCATAAAGGCGTGAATTGGCAAAGAGGCTTCATAACATTGCGAGAAAGATAATAACCCCATATGGGGTTCCAGTTGCGCCAAAATCCATGAAATGATCCCGCACCTAATGACCTTTTAAGCATATTAGACATCGACTCGGGTGCGCCTAGCGCAACGCCATTGCGTTTTTTTACATATTGGCTAAGGGAAATAGACTTTTTCATTAACACCTTTTGCTAGTTGGTTATTGTTTTTATTTTATACTTTGGCTTTTGCAATCAGTTTATAAATATGGGTAATTGATCCTCAGGCTTGTCGATAAGATTTTGCCTTTGTCCATTTAACGTCTGCTCTAGATATTCTTTCCATTGCGGAAAATGTTTGTCTAATTTAAGGTTCCGCAAAGCCGGATGTGGACCGTTATAGTGTAAATCAAACCAATGCGACCAACCCGACTCAATCGCTTTTGCAAACTGCAGAGACGCTTCTTGCGGCTGATTTGACGCGATAAGCAAAATCACATCCAACACGCCAAAGCCTTTGTACCCCAAACGGTTGGTTTTCGTTAGATAAGACAACAAGGGTTTAGCAAGATCCGCGGCTTTATTTAACTGACCGGTCTCCCATAACAGCCAAATATAGTCAACTTTTTCATTAATCAGATAATTTTCCGGTAAATCAGAAATATCAACGCTAAACTCGCTAAACACTCGTGTATATTCCACTAACGCTTTTTTATATTGACCTTGAAGTAAATAATTATG
Source organism: uncultured Thalassotalea sp. (assembly GCA_947502355.1). GTDB lineage: Bacteria > Pseudomonadota > Gammaproteobacteria > Enterobacterales > Alteromonadaceae > Thalassotalea_A. The sequence goes on from CANMZP010000001.1 coordinate 22,807, forward strand.
GGCTAAATGAAACGATCCACTTTGATCAATGGCGCCCATATCGGCTTGTTGGCAGACGACCTCTGCCTCTTGATACATAAATTGCAATTTGAATAAACGACATTGACGTTGATACTGTACAGCTGGTGAAGGGTTAAGCTTTATCTGCTCTAGTATGCTTTGGCTTCTATTCATATAAAGCAACGAGTAGTAACTTTTTGCCTTGTATTCCATTAGCTCACTTTGCTCACTTTGCTCACTTTGCTCAGCATTTACGGTTAATTTGTTTATAAAATTAATGGCTTTATCAAACTCACCCGTACCAATGTAAAGTTGCACTAATAACAAGTTTAACGGTTGCGGTGCCAAATGGTTATTTAAGTACGTTCTAAGCAGCGAAATGGCCCGTTGATGCTGACTTTGCTGTGACAAGAGTTTAGACAAATTAAAAATCGTCATAGCATAATGTCTATCGACTATCAGCGCCTCATTTAAGATTTCACTGGCTTTTTCGGGTTGCGCGTTTAACCGATATAAATCCCCAAGTACAGTGAGCAACTCCACATTTGTATCACCTTCAGGCCAGTCAGCTAGCGCATTTTCTAATAGTTCAATGCTGTCTTTAAGTGGCATACTTTGATTTTTAAAACCATAAAAACCCTCAATAAACTGGCGTTTATGGGCAATGGACGAAGTCGAGCCTAATTCAGCTATTAATTGATTAACTTGGATTAAATCATCATCTTTTTGATAATAATATTGTTTCGTTAATAAGCTTAATGCCAGTTCAAAAGCAATATTTGCATTATCAGGATATGTCAGCGAAGCATTACTGAGTAAGTCAATGCTCAGTAAAATATCGTCAAGGGTACTATTGAGTCGTAACTCTTTAGTTTGATAAATTAATATCGAGGCCTGCAACTCTTTTAGCGATAATTGGGTTAAGTCGAGTTTTTCGGTTTTCGCCACAGTAATAAAATGATCAATGGTTTTACTGATGTTGTTAATCAGATTATGCCAGGTATTTTTATCACCCGCGAAAGACTGACTCCACAATACATTGCCGTTGTAGGCATCGCTAAAGTGAATATTGACATGATATTCTTCATTTACTTGTTTTACCCCACCGCTGATCACGTAAATATTTTCGTCCTGAGCCGTTGAATCATCGTTTAGTTGCGGCCCATTAAGGCTTACTTTTGCTGAATCAGAATTACTTAATGTGGTTAATAACTGCTCAGATAACACCCGGGCAACCATCACACTACTGCTGAGGTTATCGATGGCTTCAATTTCTTGGATACTGATATAGATGTCTTTATTTTTAACCGGTACAGGCTTGGTATTACTGGTTTTTGAAATAAAATAAATCATCACCAAAATAAAGCCAATAAGAGGCACAAGCCATTTCAATGAAAAAAATTGTCTCATCGGCACCACTTGCTGTTCACTGACACCAAGCGCATTTACTGATGAAACCGGATCGGAAGCGCCCGTTAAATTTCCGTCATATTCTAACACGTAACCATGTTTTGGAATGGTTTTGACAAAACGGTGGACTTTGCCGGTATCATCGAGTTTCTTACGAAGTACCGAAATAGCACGAGTAATGACCTCATCCGAGGCATATTTAGACTGCCAAACGTGCTCGGTAAGCTCTTCACGGCTTATCACTCGGTTGGCATTTTGAATTAAGTATACTAATACCTCCATGATTTTTGGCTCAAGATGAACAATATTGCCATCGCGTTCTATCTGAGACTTATCAGGATATACTTTCCACTCTTCCAAAACATAAATTATATCAACTTCACTCACCCAAAATCCCTATAAAATGAACAAGTAACATAATTGGTATATGAATAGCCAATGTAGATATTCGCCCTTTTGGTTGAACTGCAAACTAGGTGACTTTAAGTTTAGTGAAGGTTTATATGTATTGCCTGAAAAAACAGATATTGCCTAACAACAAATTGAAATAATATATGTAAAATCTAAATATTCAGGAGGTTAAAGAACAACTACAGCACTGTGTATGCATTTAACAGCGCTGTTGGCTCGTTTTTAAAAATTAGAATTGGGCGAGTAATTGTTGCTGGTAACTCTCAACTGACATTGTTGTTAAAGCATGTTGCTCAATAAAATCTTCCAAGGTGTTCTGCTCTTTCTGCAACGAAGATAAAGTAATGGTGTTGTCATCTAGGGTATATAACTGATAACACGCCTGATAGTAAAAGCGCAGAATGATTAACGCATCCACGTGCTTTTGCTCAAATGCTGCGGATTTTACCGCTTTTAATTTTCGGTAAATCACATTGATCTGCTGTTTAAGTTGCCAAACATACAAGACTTCGCGCATGTAGGGGTGATGTTTAAAGTGGTTGATGACCGAAAAAACGGTGATCAACGCCAATAACACGCCAAAAAAGTTAAGCCAAAAGTTATCCGCGCCGGGGCTTGAAAATACAGCAATAAGTAACTGACCAAAGCCAAGCGCCGTGATTGCGAATGAGACGATAAAGGCAATGATGACTTTATTTAAGCGGCTACGGTAAACCGTTTTTTCAATTTGTTTTAATTGCACATGAAACCTTTTTTAAAATGAAAGCATATTAGTGTGTTAACAGTGCCAATAATCGTTCGGTAAGGCCTGAAGCGCGGTCCACACGCTTTTGCACGCCGTTTGTCCAAGTTGATTTTTGACAGTATATTTGCAAATGCGATTTAGCTCGGGTGATCCCCGTATAAATCAGCTCGCGTGATAATAACCGATTTGAGGCTTGTTCGGGTAGCACTAAGGCGACATTTTCAAATTCAGAGCCCTGAGTTTTATGAATGGTCATCGCATACACGGTTTCAAAAGCGGGTAACCTTGAAATAGACACCTCTCGGTAGCCATCTTGTGCAACCGTATTTTCTTTATCTGTCACTGAGTTTTCACCGTCACGCTTATCACCACCGTTTCCGGGAAATATGGCGACTAAACGTTGTTTATCTTTGCGACTTGGCCATAAAATGCCGATGTCTCCATTAAACAGGTTTACCCCGTAATGGTTTTGACTGATCATAATTGGCCGCCCCTTATATAATTCAGAGCTGGTATGAATGCATTTTAACGAGCGTAAGGTTTTCTCTATAAGTGGATTAATCGCATCAAGACCGTTATTGCCTTGACGCACAGGCGCTAAAATACGAAAACGGTTTAAACAAGTAAACGCTTCATCTACCGTTTTGGCTGAAAAAATAGGTTGATAATAAGTTTTGGTCAACTGTTTAATGTAAGCCTCAAAGCCTTGATTATGGATATAACTCAGCTCGGCATTATCACCTTTCGTTAATAATGCCCAAGCCGACTTGGCATCACCATCAATCACCTGTCGGGCAATTTTGCCAATGCCCCCGTCCCCAGCAAAACGTCGACTTTTAGTTAAATACGTTAAGTAATCAAAGGACATTTGCTCATCAGTTTGCCATTTAACTTCAGGCAATGAATGTTCTGGCACCGTCTGCCCCGTACAGGCTTTTAAAAACAACCTGTTTTTTTGACTGTACTGGGTCTGCTTAACGGGGGCTAAATCGGCTAATACACTGCCGGTTGCTACCGAAGGTAATTGCTCGGCATCCCCTAGCATAATGACTTTACACTGTTTCGGTAACGCTCGAAAAAGGCGAGTCATCATAGGCAAATCAACCATAGAAACTTCATCAACTAACAGCACATCGCAACTTAACGGGTTGCGGCTATCGTGTCTGAAATTTGGACTATTAGGTATTACCCCTAACAAGCGATGAATGGTTGAAGCAATTTTAGGGATGTTTGCCAAAATATCATCGGCTATAAGCTGTTGCTTAGAAAAAGCTTGCGTTGCTTGCTCAATGGACTCCGATAAACGTTGTGCCGCTTTACCAGTGGGTGCAACCATGGCGATATTGTGGTCAGGGTTTTGCATTAATAAACCGGCCAGCAACTTGGTTACTGTATAGGTTTTACCCGTACCCGGCCCACCGGCAATAATGGTAAAGGATTTATTCAATGCGTTTGCAACAGCCATAAGTTGCCAGTCGGGATTGTCGTCTCGATTTGGAAATAATGCATCAAGGATCGCTTTGCAATGGGTTTGCTCATCGCTAACATTTGCCTCACTGCTGCTAAGTTTTTCATTGATAAACTGGGCAAGCTCCGCTTCAAATTGACGATATCGGCGTAAATATACCTTGCCTTGCTCATATACAACGGCATTTTCGGGGTCGTTCACAGTAAGCTGTAAACGAGATAAAAGTGATTTTAAGCGCTCTAATTCAGCAAACGTGTAGCCCAATTTTGGGGCACTGTTTGCTTTTGCACGTACGTCATCCTCTTCACTGGCAAACAGTTGTTTTCCTGCAACTAACGTCAAATCAAGGCAACTATGACCGTCACGTTGCGCAGCACTAAGCGCAATAAACAAATGAAAAACTTCTGTCATATCTTGGCTATCTAAGGTTTTTGCCTCTGGCAACTTTGCTAACAGCGCTTGGGCCAGATAAAAATCGATGGCCTCTATATTATCTAATTGTCCACAAGCCGATTGGTACGCGTTATATGGCATGCGCTCGTTTACTTTGGTTACATTGGTTACTTTGCTTAAAAACGACATTTAAAATAACTCTCCCTGTACGCCTTTGCTCAAATCTGGGGCATCGCCGTTTGCAATGGTACTTAGCAGTGGCAAATCAAGTGCTTGAATATCGATATCCTCACCTTTAAACGTCGCATCAAGCGCGTTTAATAATACACTTGGCAGGGCCTGATAAAATACGCCCAAAGGTGAATGAGCCTGTTCATTGTCCATGCTTTGGGTAAACGGCTCTTGGTTGGTCATGCCGCGTAGATACAAATAATAAACGCCGCCAAAATGCTTATCGGCCTGATAATCGCTTAACCTGGTCCCCAAATAACGGTGCAATGCCAGTGAGTAAATTAAAAATTGGAGATCATAAAAATTATCACAAATATGCTCGATGAGCTTATCCCCTTGATAATCGCTAAACTGATCGCCCAAATGGCTCGATTTATAATCGCAAACGAAATATTGACCATTGTCTGCAAAAATTAAATCAATAAAGCCATGCATCATACCTTTTAACTGACCAAATAATTGAATGCTGTCTTCGACTTTCGCATGTATGCCAATGGATTGTCGAAACACATTGATTAATTGCATGAGTTGGTCAACGTTGACATCTTGCATCGGAAAGTAAAATTGTGCTTCTCGCAAGGTGGCATCAAAGCTTAATTGATTAAGCGCTAAGCCCGCATCATTTAATGGGCTGGCTAACATTTCATCGAGCCAATCAACCACATCGTTTTGTCTAAAGCCTGACGGTAACTCGCCAAATTTCGGCAACATACGGTCAAGCATGTGCGGCCAATCCGGTGTGATAAAATCAGTGTATTGCAGTAAGTCGTGCAAGAAGTTACCGGTTTTCGCTCCTTTGGCAAAAGCAAAGCGTATTTGATTACCTTGCGCTAATGCCTGTGTATCCTGTTCCTGATCCCTGTCTGGTTGCGTTTTACCAGCATGACGAATATTACGCGTTAATGCCGAAAACGAGCTTAACCACCAATCACGCTCAATACGACCTTTAAAATTGGCAACAACCGCTAAATCAGTATCTTGGCTTTGCTCAATGTCGTAGCGACTAAACTCACTATCGGTGATGTCCAAGTAGACAATGTCGCTATCAGAACACTGCCCCAAAGGTTCAATAACCTCTTTGAACGCTTGTTTAGCTTGCAGCTTAAGGCTTAGACCCAATGGCGATTTATGGTGATCGGCAAACGCAACGCAGCCAATATAACAACGCAGTTTCGCCCGAGTGACGCCAACGTATAACAAGCGCACATCTTCAGCATATTGCTCGTTTACCATGGCTTCTCTGATGGCATCATCTTGACCAAGAAAAATGGCCTCTTCACCTTGTTCATTATGATAACCAAGTACCTCTTTGTAGGCACCGGCAAACTTAGCAGGATCTTTATGACGCGTAGCAAATGGAATAAACACCAGCGGATATTCCAAGCCTTTAGAGCCATGTAAGGTCACTATTTGCACCAAATTTGCATCACTTTCTAGGCGCAATTCCGCTTCCGTTTGGGCTGGATTGGCGCATTGCTCTTGTAAATAGGCCATTAATTCTTGCGGTTGCTTTAACTTTTGACTGGCAGTTTGCAGCAATTCAAATAAATGAATGATATTGGTTAATTGCCGCTCACCGTCTACTTGAGCGCCGGGGTAATGATCATGCAGCAGCTTTAACGCCATGGCCATAAAGCCACGACGTTGCCAAAGTGCAAACAAGGCATTAAAGGTTAAACGGGTATTTTCCCAAGCCATTTCATCTTGTTGCAATTGATACAACTCGGCTGACGTTTTGCCAAAAAATGGGCCGGATAAAGCTGCAACAAAGGCACGGTCATCATCCCGATTAATAATCGCATTTAAGACACTAACAAATCTTTGAGCGATAAAACTTGCAAATAAGTTGGCTCTTTGTGACTTATAAACACTGGCAATGCCTAGTTGGGTTAATGCCTGTTTCATGTCATCGGCTTCTCGGCCATCACGCACCAAGATGGCAATATCACTTGCTTCTACAGCGTTTAAAACAACACGTTCTTTTTTATCTTGCTTGTTAAGTTTTGCTAAAGTGCTAATTTTTCCGGTTGCTAATAAGCGACTGATTTCACTGGCACACCAAGCGGCGACTTCAATGCGATAGTCTTGTTTTATCGAGCCTCTGCTAATAAAAGCGTCGTCTGGAGTAAAATTAACCATGGTTAATGCAGAAAACTTGTTGTCATCAACTAATTGCGTGTTGTGGGCAAATGGCGATGGAAAAACCGGCTTATATTCAATGCCTTGCCCAAATACTGGCAGTGGTTCCTGGTGTAAATCATTGCCATAAAACAAGTGGTTATAGGCATTAATCATGGCGCCACTTGAACGCCAGTTAGTATCCATAAGCCATTGTTGGTCAACCATTTTACTGGCCTTTAGGTAGGTAAAAATATCTCCACCACGAAAACCATAGATGGCTTGCTTGGGATCGCCAATTAAATACAAAGCGCGTTTATCAATCCTCGTCATGCATTTTTGAGGGTCAACGTCTTCAATGGCTAAATCCGAACTTAGCTCATTAGGTTGCGAATTAAAATATAACTGCTCTAATATCGCGTATTGCTTAGGATCGGTATCTTGAAACTCATCAATTAAGGCAATCGGATACTGATTTATTAGCGCCTTGATCAAGCCCTTATCTTCGGGGTTTTGTAACTGCCCTTGCTGCTGCAATGCGGTGGCAAGTTTGCTCACCAAATCATCAAAATTAAGAATGTTCGACTGCAACTTTTGTGCGTCAATTGATTGTTTTATCTTATCAACGGCGCGTAATACTTGCTCGTAACCATTTGCTTTGCCTAACAGTTTGGCAAAGTCTTTGAGCAGCGATTTTAATTGATTAACCTCTTTGCTGGCCGCAATAAGTTGCGCTTTAATTTCGGCTTTAGCGGCCGCTTTGGGAAATCGTGCTGCTGAGACAAATTTAAAATCCACCGGGTTGTTGATGAGTTCATTTAACTGTCTGTCTTGCGCCTTTACATCAGTTGCATCAACTAATTCAACACGACTTAGACGCTGTAAATATGCCAACAGCTGTTCAAATTCTTCGATTCGGGTTTGCTTGACTTTGCCGGATTTATTGTCGATTAACTCCGCATAAAGTAAAGCTTCATTGCTGTGCAATGCCTGTAAGCCTGTTTGGGCTAATTGCACCAATTTCTCGTTTAAATGTGCCGCACTTACACTGCTGGCACCTTGGTCTTGGCGCAGCAGCATTTGAAAGCTATCAATAAATTTATCTGGGGTAGGCCAAAACTCCACCAGGGTAAGGTAGTTTTCGCATTCTTCGTCTTTGGCCAATACACGATAATAATCCTGCACGGCATCGAGCATGATTTGTGCATCATCCGCTTCCATTTGGGCATTAAAACTGATGCCACTGGTAAAGGCATGTTGCGATAATACCCGTTTACAAAAACCATGGATGGTGAAAATGGCCGCCTCATCCAAATTAAGCAAGGCGTGTTTTATCAACACACTGGCTTTTTCATAACTGATCATCTGTCCCAATTGATAAAAATAAGGATTAGTTTCATCTTGGGTATAAGACTGCCAATGTGTTAACGCCTCACGTAAAAACTCATCGATACGACCTCGAATTTCTTCTGTTGCGGCTTTGGTAAACGTCATCACCAAAATATTATCAACGCTTGCCTGGCGCTCCAGTAACATGCGCAAATAAATGCGGGTAATATTAAATGTTTTCCCCGTCCCTGCGCTTGCCTCAATTAAGTGTTTACCGAACAGCGGGATGGTCTCCGCCAAAAGTGGCTGCGCCGTTTCGTTACGTTGCCCCTTATCCATTTCGCGACTCACTTGGCTATTCATTTGGCATACCTCCCAATGGTAATGTCCCTGGTTCAAATAGTGCATCACTACGAAAGTTAAGGGCTTGATACATGGGTTGATAGGTGGCTTTGATCATATCGATAAAAGGCTCAATATCTGGTTGTTCGGACCAAAAATAATTCATATAAGGGTCATCGACCAAACCTGGCACGTGTTGGTTTCCTTGCCAAAGCCCTTTAAAGCTTTGTGCATTGATATCAGCGTCGACATATTGATCCTTTTGCCAAAAGTGGGCATGGCCAATTTGAGCATTTAGTAATAATGGTTGGTTCATACCTTGTAGATACAATTTACCTAGCCGCTCTAGGTGGTCCAGGGAATGCGTAATGTGCTCAAACTGCACCGTTTGCAGCTGCTGTTTCTTTTCATTGATAAAGAAACCAAAAGTGCGGATAGTATCCCCCTCACTTGCCGCACACGCCAACAGGTGATTAAGGTATAACAAGGTTAAATCCTTAGCTTTCATGGATGCAGGCCGAAATTGCCATTGATAGCGATGGTTTTCATGACTTAGCTGCTGTATTTCACCGGCAATGGTGACACTTAACGCTTCGCTTTCAATTTGGCACTGGACATGCGCGGTTTCAGGCTCGGTTATGCTCTGCGTTAATTCCTCAGGGAGTAATGCCATTAACTTCTGGTTAATGGAGTGCGCAAACCTATGCATGCCTTGCTCCCAGTCGCTTAAATAGTCATCTAATAATGGCGTATCAGGAAACTGGCCAGAACGTTTTGCCAGCTCGGTTACAACGTGAGATTGTGCCGCTGTTGTAGAATGCGCATCGCTTTCAATAGGCTCTTGTGTTTGGGTTTGGGTTTGGGTTTGCAAGATATCTTGCTGGTACAAGTATTTGTTTAAAAAGTCCACTGCGAACGGCTCACTGTCATCAAGCATTTGCTGTGTTTGCCTGAAAAACAGTTTTAAGCGATTTTGGGCGAACACTTTACTTGGATGATTTATAAAGGCGTGCAGCTCAACGATGCTAATTTGCGTAACGGGTTCTTGTGGGGCCGGTAAAACAATCGATTCAATATCTTGTGACTCGTTATGTTGATTATTTGCTAAATTAAACCACTTTTGATCAAAGCTTTGATATGGGTTGCTTTGCCTAAAATTATCAATAGAAAACACTTGTAAAGGGAGTTGTCGTAACTGCTCACCGGCGTTAAATTGCCACAAATAGCCGGTGTGCAAATAATCCATTAACTCACGTAAAACCAAGGATGGTTGGCGTTCGTTGTTATTTTTAATGTCATTGCCTTGATAACTTAAATACAGATTTTTGCGGGCAGATATCAACGCTTCTAAAAATAAATACCTATCATCACCCCGTCTTGAGCGATCCCCTACTTTTGCAGGTGTCATGGCCATTAAGTCAAAACCAAGGGGTTGTCGTTGTCTGGGGTAATCACCATCGTTCAAGCCTAATACCGCAATGACTTTAAAGGGAATAGAGCGCATTGGCAGCATAGAGCAAAACGTAATTTGTCCTATCATAAACTGTCTGCCAGGATCCGGCTGACTAAAATGACTGTTTAAAAAGTCTCGAATGATGCTCAGTTCAATATCGGCGGTATAATCGGCTTGTTCACAAAATTCAACTAGGGCATCAATGGCGTGTAAAATGATGGCATAGCCCTGGTCAAAGTCTTGCTCTACAAACAAACTGTCTAAGTAATGAGTGAGCAGTTTCTGCCAGTCTTTGGCGGATTTTGCACTGCCAAGATCGTGCGTCATGGCAACCAACTGCTCGCAAAGCTGCAGCAGTTTACCCAGTACAATACCATTGCTGCCTTCAACCCATGGTAGCACCATATCATCTTGAAAAAGTTCTGTATTATCTGAGTAAGCAAAGCCAAGCAACAAGCGACTTAAGCCTTGTTGCCAGGTATATTGATGACTGGCAGAATCGATTGCCAGAATTGAGTTTTTATGCTGTTCATCCAATCCCCAATGGACATTGGCTTTCTCTAGCCAGTCACTGATCAGCTCCACATCAGCTTCATTCAAATCAAAGCGTAGCTGTAATGGCAACAAGCGTAAATAAGATAAAATTTGTGACACCCCAAAGCGAGAATCCGGCAGTGACAACAACTCACTAAAAGCGGCAACCAATGGCTCGGAATCTTTACTTACCCTATCGGCAATGGAACACGGTAAAGGTGGAATGTTTTCCCCAATATCGTCCCAGCCACGCACAAACACTGAGTCTATATAGGGCGCATACTGCTCGATTTGCGGGCACATCACCAACACATCTTTTGGGGTCAGTTCGCTGTCATCATTAAATAAATGCAATAAATAATCGTGCAGCCCTTGCACTTCTCGTAACGCGCTGTGTGCCGATGTGATGGTGATACTGTCATCAACGGATTTACTGGGGTTTTCCCGTCTGTCTGTTAGGGTAAGTATGTCTTTTTGCAGCTGCAGTAACACGCTAGGTGATGTGTGTTCTTGCTCTATTTGATCTTGACCTAACGTCTTGGTATCCGTTGCTTTTTCCATAAGGTGGTGGTCAAGAAACAGTTCATCGAAAATGGGAATTTCAATGTTGTCAGTTTGATGTAACAAACCCAGAAACTCACGTCCTTGTTGACCTAAATTCGCTAATATCGGATTAACGCGCGTTTCTTTAATGGCATCTTCAGGCCATTTCTCAATTTGGGCTAAATAGGCTTGCTTGGCAATGGCTTTATCGGTTTGCACGTCGGCCCAATATTCATAGCACGGGTTAAGGTGATAAAAGTGAACGTCGGTAACCTCTCCTAGCAAAGCCAAAAAGTCTACCCACATTGGTGCTAACGCATTGATACCAAAGATGGAGATTCGCTTTGGCAATAAATGTTTATTGTCATCCACCTTGGCTTTAGCTAACTCAAACAGGTGCATCGGGTTGTAGGCAATATCACGTTGCAATAATGACCAGATATGGCCTTGCCATTTAGCATCGGCGAAAACAATCCCATTTAAATCGCTATGTTGCTGCCCATCTGCCCAAGCATTAACCCATTGAGGTCGATAAATTAAATATTGTTCATATAAATCGGCCAGTTGCACCGCCAGTTGAAAACGTTTTAACGCATCTTTTGCTTCACCTTGTGACCAGTAATTATTGGCCACAGCGCAATCGGGGTTTTGTAATACGTCATCGGTTTGCAGTATGGCATCAATACGCCAAGCTAACACTTCCCTTGAATAAGGAGCTTGATCACTTTCGATTTCTCCCGACAGTAACTTTAATTGTTTCCATAAAAACTGTGCGGGTAAGACAAAGGCCGCATTCATGGCAATACCACTGATATTGGCTTGTTCCATGTTTAACCAATGTTGCATTCCGGGGTTTTGTACTAACACAAACTCTTGCGCGAGCACAGGTAAGTTACTGGTTTGCTGTACCTTGTCAAATAGGGTCAGCAAGTCTTCCATTCGGTTGGCGGGGTAAATATAAATCAAGACAATTTCCGTTATTATGAGTCTTATCGCAACTGCAATTTTTTAGCTTTGCTCACTATAACAAAGACGTAAGACATTCAAAGTCCTGATCGTAAAAATAATTCAGATAAATGACATTAAAAAATTATTTTGTCATTATTGCCGATAAAGTCGGCAGAATACGTTGTAAAATACAACAGTTTAGCGGATGAGAGAATTAAAACTTTGTTGGTAAAAGTCACCTAAAATGGGGATAGGCAACATGCGTTCATTAAACGCATAATATAAACCGTATGCCCAAAGGATCAATACCGGTAAAGCCAAGAGCCAACCAATAAGCGGGATAAAGCTTAACAGCACCCAGGTTAATAGCAGCCCCAAGGTTTGACGCAAATGGTAGGCACTCAAATGAGACGGGTTTTTACCGTGCATAAGCAAAGCAATAACCCAACCGATGATGGAAAAATAGCTGATCATAGCAATCGTGCGACCATTGGCCTGAGAAAATTTATCGATAAAACTTTCTGAACTACTATGAGACATATACCGTTCTCCTTTAGGATAGCTCGTGTAACATAAACTATGGTAAAAAATCACAGATTTTCAAGTAGGAAACACATAACTAGTGACGCAATCTAATCGACAAAAAATGACCATAAGGCCTATAACCAAACGTAACCAATTGTTTTTAACCATGTTTGGCTCAATATTACTGATTATGAGCTTGCTCATTGCGACATTTTTTTGGCGTGACTACAAAATGCAAATGATGCTGATCATTTTAGCCAGTATGGTTGTCCTTTTATCAGGCGTTGCTAAGTTGATACAGCCAGATGTGAGCTTTATATTGACGGCTGATCGTTTGCGCTTTTTTCATAAATGGGGACAGTGGTACACGCCATGGCAAAACATAATTCGCATAGATCAGGTACAAAGTGAAATTCATGGCCAACGGGCACAATTGCCCTACCTTGGTATAAAAATAAAGAGTCTTGCCGCTGTCGCCAAAAACATTTCCCCTCGCCTTGCCAACAAATTGCTGCATGAGCAAAAAGAGCTATTAACCTTGGCCGTTAAAACAGAGCAATTGTCCCTTGAGCAAAGCTTGCTTCATTTTGAACCCATCGTCATTGAAGGCGAAACGTTTAAAGGCCCGGTTGCGGCCTGGGTACACCGTTGTCAAATATTAAATCAGGGCTTTGGTTTTCACCTATATTTACCAGAGGATGCATTTGATCGGGATCTGGATGCGTCATTAACCTTATTAAAATCTTATCTTGAATCAAAACCAATCAGCTAACTTAAAAACGATTGTTTCCAGGCGGCAACAAAAACACGAGGGGTTTTGCCCCACTTTTAACCACGATCCTTTCTATATTTGCGTTAATTACATATATTTAATATAAATAAATTCCATAACGCCCAAATATTGGTTATGTTAGCCTTGAAATTTTTAACCTGAAATGAAGTAATTTAATGACTATTCAAACAGATGGTTTTCGTACCTCGTTGATCGATCACCTCGTATCACCAGCTCAACTTGCCCGAGACATTCCCTTATCAGATGAAAGTGCTGATTTTATTATGCAGTCTCGTCAGCACATTGAAAATATCATTAGTGGAAAAGATAAGCGTAAATTAATCATCATTGGCCCATGTTCCATACATGATCCAGATGCCGCGCTTGATTACGCCAAACAGCTTAAAGTATTACACGATAAATACATTGATGATTTATACATTGTCATGCGTGTTTATTTTGAGAAGCCAAGAACAACCGTTGGTTGGAAAGGCCTTATTAGCGATCCAGATTTGGATAAATCGTTTAATGTTGAAAAAGGTCTGCACTTAGCTCGTAACCTGCTTATGCAAGTAAATTCGTTAGGCCTACCTGCTGCGACAGAATTTTTAGATATGGTTACCGGTCAATACATTTCAGACTTAATCTGTTGGGGAGCCATTGGCGCTCGTACCACAGAATCTCAAGTTCACCGTGAATTAGCATCGGCACTCTCTTGTCCTGTTGGTTTTAAAAATGGTACGGATGGTAATGTTAAAATAGCAATCGATGCGATTAAAGCAGCCAGTGTTCCGCACGTACTTTATTCGCCAGATAAAAGTGGCCAAATGTGTATTTACGAAACAGCAGGCAACCCATTTGCGCATGTTATTTTACGTGGTGGTAAAGTACCTAACTACAGCGAAAAAGACGTGAATAATGCATGTCAAACATTGAAAGATTCAGACTTCCCAGCCAGTGTCATGATTGATTGCAGTCATGGTAATTCTGAAAAAGATCACCGTAAGCAAATTAATGTTGCTCGTGAAATTGCCAACCAAACTCAGGCCGGATCGACAGGCGTATTTGGGGTTATGATTGAAAGCTTCTTGGTTGAGGGCAACCAAAGCGTTGTTGCAGGTAAAGCACTAACCTACGGTCAAAGCATTACCGATGCATGTGTAAACATGGAACAAAGTGTGGAGATATTAGATATTTTAGCTCAAGCTGTTCGTCACGCTAAAGCCTAAGCGCTTACATTCAGGTCTAAAAAAGCCCCAAACCAATCAGTTTGGGGCTTTATTTTATGCTATTTGCCAATAAACCTAACGAACTTAACCTTGGCTTGTTTGCATGTGTTCGATATACAATTCTACGCGACGATTTAAACTACGACCTTGCTCGGTGTTGTTATCAGCAATTGGAGCCTTTTCACCTTTACCAAAAGCTTTAATACGGTTTGTTGCCACACCTTGAGCTTCTAACACTTTAAAAACCGACATGGCGCGATTAATTGATAATGTTTCGTTCGCGGTATTAGAACCAACGCTATCCGTGTGCCCTACCACTTTAATTAAGGTATTCGGGTTACGTGCTAATACCTCTGAAACCACACTTAATGTTTCAACAAACGATGGCATTACCTGATACTGATTGGTTGCAAACGTGATGTTTGATGGCATGATTAACTTAATTACCCCGGCACTGTCACGTACCACTTGAATACCACTGTTATAGAGTTTCTGGCGTAATTCGTCTTCTTGTTGGTCCATGTTATTACCAATAGCGGCACCAATACCCGTACCAATAGCTGCGCCAATGGCTGTTGCTTCAGAATCTTTACCAATAACATTACCTAATACACCACCAACAACCGCGCCAATACCAGCACCTTTTGTGGTTTTATTTACTCTTTCTTCGCCAGTATATGGGTCAACCGACGTCGTTTGACAACCTGATAACAACAGCATTGAACAAATAACGGATGAAAGTACAATTTTTTTCACGATAGGATCCTTTTTCTTTTTGGGAAATCTAATTTTGAAAGCATTATGCCACGTTTAATCTGAATATCACCTGAATAAAATACTTAATTTAGGCCGATTTGATATAGCTTATTAAGCCAGCAGAGGCATCTTCAATAAGATCAAGCACAAATTCAAAACCACCGCTGCCACCATAATACGGATCAGGCACTTCCTGTTCGCTATAATTTTCGGCATAATGCAAAAACAATTTCACTTTGTGTTTATGCTCATCAGGTGCCATGGCCATCAAATTATCGAAATTCTCCTGATCCATCGCCAGCAATTGTGAAAATTGCTCAAAATCATTTACTACGACTTTACGGGCACTGATGCCTTTAAAGGCATAACCACGTGCTTGACCTGCTTTAATCGAACGACTATCAGGTGGGTTGCCTTTGTGGTAACCAATGGTTCCGGCCGAGTCGATATGTAAGTTCAAGCCTGATTGTACCGATTTAGCCCGAAATACCGCTTCCGCAGAGGGTGAACGGCAAATGTTGCCCATGCAGACAAACAGGACCGAGGTGATTTTATTGTCTTGAGTCACGATTAAATTCCTGAATAAGTGCTTTGCTTTATCTCTATAAAAACATTAACCGATTTTTTACTCAAATCCTAGCGATTACATTTAACGGTAAAATAGGTTCATAACGGACAGTAGAAAATAAACAGAGTCAGAATCAAACTCTGTTTATTTCCCTATTTATGCTCGCGCTTATTGATCGAGCAACGTTAATGAATAGCCGGTTAACGAGCTTGTATCTTCTTGCAGCAAAATAAACTTCTCACCGCTGTTTTCATCGAGGGTTAGTTCCATGCTCCCTAAAATGACGTCACTGCTGTCAATCGTTGTAAGCGCAAATACCTGATACGTATTATTGAGTAAATCAATGGTACTGCTGTTGGCAAACGATGTTGTAGCTTGCAATGGTGTGGTTTCAATTAATTCGTCATTGCGAACAAAATACACTGTAACCACATTAAAGTCATCGTGATCGACCAAGTTTATAACTCGTACCTGATGATCATATATGCCTTGATTGATGCTATTTTCAACCACAAGAGAATTGATGGTAATTTCAATTTCATCGACATAACCATCTCCATCTTCATCAACATCACCGTCTCCATCATGATCAACATTTTCTTCATTTAAATACAAAAACACCGACTTATTGCTATTTTCATTCAAGGTTAATAAATGGTTTTGCAAAATTGGCGTTTCTGATTGGTCAGTAAGATAAATACTGTAATCGCCTTTTTCGATGTTAAACATTTCACTAAAGTCTCCCATCATAATGCTTTCTTTAAACACTAGGTCTTGACTGGAATTTAAATTAAAGTTGATGGTGCCATTATAATCTGGGAGTAACTCATGCTGCTTAATCGCATTAAACACTTTAAAGTTTGCATCGGCTTGGCTGTCGGGGTAACTGGCTAGACTGGCTAAGGATATTTTGTCCATAATTATCCCGGAATGCTCATCATCACTGTAGCGTAAGCTCAGAATATATTGTGAGGAATATGGGAAATCAATGTCTTGGGACTGATAGATCACCTCATCGCTTCCTGGCTCCGTAATGTAAAAAACATAACTGTCTTGTTCAAACTTCATGTTGTCGGATAATTCTGCATAATGAAACGCACCAACCAACTGTGCTTCATTGAACGTTTCATCATCTTCAGACATGTAAAGATCTAAGCCTTGGTCATTGGCACGCATGTTCAATATTTGCACATTAAATAAGTCATCATCATCGTCCTCTTCATCATCGATAATTTCAACATCATAATGGCGTATTGTTGGCGCAGAAACATCGCCATCCATCACCACAAAGTTAATCATATCGTCCTTTATCTCAATACTACTCTCATGGACAATCGCTAAATCATCACGATCACTGCTGTCGCCATCTTGCCAAGCTAATTCAAAGAAATACTCATTTTTAGGGACTTCATAAATACCACTTGATTGTGCATAGCCAACACTGTGATAAGTTATTTCATGTTCATCATCGTCGTCTTCATCAAGATCTTCATCCAATGTAAAGTAAATGTCGGGTGAATTGGCTGACGTATTATAAAAGTTGATGTAACCAGACGAATCACTGCTACTGCTGCTATCTGAACCACAACCCGTGAGAATGAGTAAAGAAAACAAAAAAATAAAAGGACTGTGTGCCCAGCGTGGAAAATGTAAATTCATATATAACTCCATGGAATTTATTATTGAAGCCGTTAACCGGCGTAATGTGTAAATAATTTACGAGTGCTATATAGAAGGCGCAAAGCACAAAATGTTCACTTCATTACAAATCATTTACCCATCTTTACAGTTCCTTACACAGACCACCTAAAGAACCGCAGCCGAGTTGAACACAGACGACTGTAAGTGACTTAGCAAATTAGTTGCCAATCCATTTATCAATTACAGTGGGTGGCTTGATAAACGCGATATCCATTACAGTGGGTGGCTTGGGTATTTAAGTGTCGAGATTTATATCCATTACAGTGGGTGGCTTAGCTATTTAGGTGCCGAGATTTATATCCATTACAGTGGGTGGCTTGGGTATTTATGTGTCGAGATTTATATCCATTACAGTGGGTGGCTTAGCTATTTAGGTGTCGAGATTTATATCCATTACAGTGGGTGGCTTAACTATTTAGGTGTCGAGATTTATATCCATTACAGTGGGTGGCTTAGCTATTTAGGTATCGAGGTTTCTATCCATTACAGTGGGTGGCTTGATAAACGCGTTTTTATCTCTCTGAAAACAAAACAATTAAAACTGGTCACAAATAGTGTTAACGTATGCTAGTTGTTTAAATAAAGGATAAACGTTGTCATGCAGTCTCTGGTTCGTGCGATTTTAAATCAAGTCAATTCGGTGGTTATTGGTAAACCTCAAGAAGTTAAATTATCCATCGCCTGTCTGCTTGCCAAAGGCCATATCTTAATTGAAGACTTACCCGGTATGGGTAAAACCACTTTGGCGCAAGTGCTGGCTAAAACATTAGGGCTTAGCTACCAACGAAGTCAGTTTACCAGTGATTTATTGCCCGCCGATGTGATTGGTGTTTCCATTTTCAATCCTGATTTAAAACAATTTGAATTACATAAAGGGGCGATATTTAATCAATTAGTCCTCGCCGATGAAATTAACCGTGCCAGCCCGAAAACACAAAGTGCTTTGTTAGAAGCCATGGAAGAGCGTCAGGTAAGTATTGATGGCACCACACATGCCCTACCCAAGCCATTTTTTGTTATTGCCACACAAAATCCACTATTTCATTCTGGTACATACCCTTTGCCTGAGTCGCAATTAGACCGGTTTATGATGCGCATTTCCTTAGGCTTTCCAAATCTTGAGGCAGAAAAACACATCTTACTTAATGACTTTAGCACCACGTTTTTAGCCGACCTAAATGCCTGCATTAGTGCCGAGCAACTCGAAGCAATGCAACTGGAGGTAAACCGTGTTGACGCAAGTGAAGCGATTTTGGAGTACATTATTGCATTGTGCCAAGTAAGCCGAGACGCGGAAACACAAGCCAAACCTTTGTCACCTCGTGCTGGTAAAGCATTGCTTAATGCCGCCAAAGCTTGGGCGTTTATGGACCAACGTCATTATGTCATTCCAGAAGATGTGCAAGCAGTATTTGAGGCGGTATGTCTGCATCGTATGGAGTTAGACAGTAGTGGTCATTATTCACAACCATCTGAAGGCGAAAAACTTGGGCTCGCACAGGTAATATTAAATCAAGTCGATGTTCTTAACCCATTTGACGTACATTAAGATCATTAAACATGCAGCTCACCCCAACAAAGCTTAAGCAGCAATTAGAAAAAACGTTTAACTATAAAATGAATGCTTGGTTAGTACGTCGCATTCCAGTGTCGAGTGAACATCAATTAAGCAGTCAGAATATCTTTATTCTGCCTAGCCGCTTTGGCATTGCTTTTTTGTTATTTATTTTGCTGCTATTTTTAATGGCCACCAATTATCAGAATAATCTGATCATGCTGTTCAGTTACCTAATGGCAAGTCTATTTATTACCGCAATGTTGAAGAGTTTTTTTAATCTATCGGGGTTAAAGGTTAAAGCACAAAGCGAAATATACGGCCATACCGATACCGATTTATTTTATACCATCAGCTTATCGTCACAAACGCCCCGCTACGCTTTAAACCTGCAATTTGATCAACAACCTAAAACCTATATTCCTTGTTGTGAAGTGGGGACAAGCAAAATTAAAGTGTCTTTTCAAAGCGCATTACGTGGTCGCTATAAACCTGGTCGATTGCGAATTTCGAGTGCGTATTGTTTTGGCTTATTTACCACTTGGACACGCCTAGACTTTAACTGTCAGGCAATTATTTACCCAAAACAAACCATCATCACGGGCCATTTGGCCGCGCTATCTGCTATCGAGGAATCCCCACAAGTAACCTCTAGCGACCAACCTGGCATGGATGAATTTTATCAACTTAAAAGCTATTCCCAGGGTGAGCCGCTATCGCGTGTTGCCTGGAAACAATTTGCCAAAGGGCAAGGCAAAATGAGCAAAGAATATCAACAGCAACAAGGTGAGTTGAGGTGGTTAAAACTCACTGATATGCCTGCAAACCATGTTGAGATAAAATTGCAGCAACTTAGTTATTTGATTATTGAATACAGCAATATGGGCAAAGCCTTTGGTGTTGATTTGGGATATTGCACCATCGCCATAAATACCGGGGCTATTCATAAACAAACTTGCTTAACGGCATTGGCCGATTATTAAAGGGGCTAGCAACGATGTTTTCTCTTCCCAACCATCTGGCCTGGTTTGTACTGCTCAGCCAAATCATTAATATTGCCTTAGTAAGTGCCGAGTTAAGCATTTGGTTGCTCGCCGTCATCGTAATAAGCTTGCTATGGCGCGTGCTTATTATCGCCAACAAATTACCGAAAGCCCGACGTTTCATGGTCATATTATTGGCCATAACCGGTTGTGCCATTATTGCGATTAATGGCCGGCAATTGGGTTTATTATCCGCTATGCTGCACTTGTTATCCTTATCTTATGCGTTAAAAACACTGGAATTAAACAGTCGCAAAGACTTTTATCAATTCATTGTGTTGGGCTTGTTTATTTGTGCGGGGGCATTTTTATTTCAACAATCGTTAGGGTTCAGCGTTATGGTTGCCTTGGCGGTGATCATTAACTTTGCGGTGTTACTACAGTACTTTTCAATCAATACCCCATACCATATTAATGTAAAACAAAGCACTAAGATGCTGTTGCAGAGTTTACCTTTAGCGATTGTGCTGTTTGTCGTGTTTCCAAGGCTCGAGCCATTTTGGCAAGTTCCTATGGCAAAATCAGCAACCACGGGGCTTTCTGATAATGTGGCACCGGGCGACATCGCCAATTTAGCAAAATCTAATGAATTAGCCTTTCGAGTCAACTTTATCGGCGATATTCCAGCTTACCCTCAGCGCTACTGGCGAGCATTGGTGATGGATGAATATACGGGCAAACAATGGCAACGATCACGTGATAAGAAGCTGTCTGACTGGCTTGATATCCGCAACAATCAATCCTTTTCACCTACCGTATCGGGTCCGGCTTTTGATTATCAAGTGATTGCAGAGCCTAGCTTTAAACGTTGGCTATTTGCATTGGATGTTGCCAAGTTAAGTCATGAGAATCGTTCGGTGTCGTCAATTAATATGCGCCCAGACTACAGCTTGCAAAATAAAAACATTATAAGTAAAGCAATCAGTTACGATGTCAGTAGTTTTTATACAACGGCAATGGATGTGAATTTAAATCCGCTAATAAGGCATCGAACCCTTAATTACCCAAAAGGCAGCAACCCAAAGCTCGAGCAAGAAGGACAACGATTAAAACAGGCTTTTAAAAACCCACAAGCCATTATTAAAAACGTATTAGCGCGTTTTTCAGAGCAGGCGTATTACTATACTCTCAAGCCACCTCTGCTGCAGAACAACAGCCTTGATCAGTTTTACTTTTCTACCAAAGCCGGATTTTGTGCGCATTACGCCAGTGCTTTTACCTTTTTAATGCGTGCTGCCGGGATCCCGGCGCGAATGGTCACCGGATATATGGGGGGAGAATATAACCCCGACGGTAATTACTTTTCAATTTACCAGTCTGACGCCCATGCTTGGTCGGAAGTTTGGCTTGAAGGCAAAGGCTGGCAACGCATCGACCCTACCGCTGCGGTCGACCCTTTGCGCGTTGAACAAGGTTTTTCAGAGAGTTTAAGCGCCGAGCAAAACAGTTTAAATAATGAGTATTTTAACTTGCGAAGCTATAAGAGTTTTCAGCTGCTAAATACCCTCAGGCTTAAACTTGCCACCATTGACTATCAATGGACGCTTTGGGTTGTTGGCTACTCCAGTAAAAAACAATTTGATTTGCTTTCGAGTTGGTTTGGGCGAATGACATCTTGGAAAACGGGTTTAATCATGGCCATCAGCCTCATTTTTGTAATGTTCATGCTTTGGTATTTGCAAAGGCATCAACGTGTTAAACACAAGCAAAAGCCTTGGCTAAACCTCTATCAACAAGGCTTAGCGCTTTTGGCCAAACATAATTTACATAAAAACAAATCCGTGGCGGTTATTGCGTTTAGTGATCATGTGTTCACGATTTCGGATGGGGTTCTACCGGCTTTTAGGGCGCTTAGTCGCGACTTTAGTGAGCTAGAATATCGCCAAGCATCGCCACAAAGGCAAAAGCAATTAGTGCTCAATATGCAGCAACATATTGCTTTACTCAAAACGCAATTGCGTCACTATAAAGCGGTTCCTAACCAAACAGATAGGTCCGTTTAGTGCGCTAATACGCTTAAGATATACACCATATTTAATTCATAAATAAGCAGGCTGAGAAACACGCTCATAAACAAAGCTAACATAAAGGACGTGTTTTTGATTTTCGGTGAACTTTGGTTTTTCAAGTTTTTAAAAAGCCAAACCACATTCAGAACATACAAACTAATAAAGAGTGCGAAGGTTAATGTCATTAGCAGCTCTTTTAAATAGTAATGTTCAAAGAGCGTCAGTTTGGCGCTCTTTATTTGTGGTATAACGAGTAATATAACCAGACATAGACCTAAGTTTCGTAAATAATCGAAAAAGGTTTTAATGTCGTCTTTATGTTCGCCTACAAGCAATGCCTTCTTCATCCTAAATGAGTACCTAACTCATTAAATAATAGGATAAAAATCAAATGTTGTGGGGTTTGTCGTATTTTATCAGACAATTATTTTTGTTAATCAATAAAGTACATTTAAGATTCAAAAAACAATTGCTCAAATGTCTCTTGCCTTACTGGTTTACTAAAATGGAACCCCTGGGCAAATTCGGCGTTTATTTGTCGCAAAAAGTCGAGCTGACAGCTAGTTTCTACGCCTTCAGCAATAACTTGTATTCCCAATTTCTTAGCCATTAATACAATGGTTTCACACAATACAATGTTGTCTTTGGTCATTTCAGTATGGCTTATAAAACTGCGATCAATTTTAAGGTAATCAAATCGAAATTTTTGCAAATAAGCCAACGAGGAATAGCCCGTGCCAAAATCATCAAGGGCAATTTCGAATCCCGATTTTTTTAGTTCATTTAATTGAAAAGCCATGTGCTGATGATCATTTTCTAACACGGACTCCGTCAACTCAATAATTAAGCCATGTTTCTTATTGGTTAGGGCCTTGTGTTTATTTATCCAGGTTTCGGCCAAAGCGCGGCTGCCTTGATATTGGACAACAGATGTATTAATACTAACTTTAAAGTCTTTACTAAAGTTACTTCGCCAATGCTGAACCATGGTATGTGCTTTAATAAAGACCAATTCTCCTATTGCCATGATGAGCTTAGTTTCTTCGGCTAAAGGGATAAATTCATCCGGCATAATGACCCCTTTAACGGGGTGCTGCCAACGTATCAAGGCTTCGGCTTTAACCAATTTATTTTCCTGCAAATCAAAAATAGGCTGATATACAAGAAAAAACTCATCGTTATCAATAGCCTTTCGTAAATCATGTTCTAATTCAATACGCTTATTGGCTTTATTTTGTAAGCGTTGATCAAAATGATAATAGTCCCCATGCCCAATTGTTTTATGTTCAAGTAAGGCTTTAGAGGCATTATTAAAATGCTCCGTCACGCTCACTTGGGTGTCTTTTAATAAGCTGATGCCTATGCTCATTTCTAGGTGCAGTGTTTCGGTTTCAAGCGTAAATGGTTGTCGAATAGCGCGAGCTAGGCCATGCGTAAATTGATTAATGGCGTTAAGACTGCCATTGGTTAAAATAACAAATTCGTCACCATTAATTCGTGACATGTGCGCTTGTTTCGGCAACAGTCGTTGCAACCTTTTAGCCATTTCAATGATTAATTTGTCGCCAAAGTCATAGCCAAAACTGTGATTAATTCGCTGAAACTGATTAATATCGAGGTGCAAAAGCGCGGACTTGTTTTTGTGCTGGATAATGGCAGACTTTACGTGCTCAGTGAATAAATTTTTATTGGGCAGCTTGGTTAATGGGTCAAAGTTTAATGACACCCATAGGGCCTTATTCGCCTGATGTTTCTCAATAGCCAAGGCCGCCAGGTGAGCCGACATCTGGATCAGTTTAAAGTCATCTTTAACCGGTATCGATTTTTTACTATGGTAGATTGCAAACGTCCCTAACACATTCCCCTTAGAGCCAATTATTGGTTCAGACCAACAAGCCGCTAATCCAGCTCTTTCGGCTAGTCCTTTAAAATTAGCCCAGTTTGGGTGCGTCAAAATATCTTCAACAATGATACGCTTTCCTGTTGCTGCGGCATGACTACAGCAACCAATATTCAAGCCGATTTTAACACCATCAATGGCGTTGCTATAAAAAGCAGGTAAAGAAGGTGCAACCCCTTGCCCTAAAGTTTTGCCCATCTCATCAACCTGCAAAATACTGCACTTCATGCCTGGATAGTCCAGCTCTACCCCTTCAATGATTTTTAATAAAATATCCTTTAAGGATACCTTCTTTACTAAACTCTCAAGTACCTTGGTTCGA
Organism: uncultured Thalassotalea sp.; assembly: GCA_947502355.1. Lineage (GTDB taxonomy): Bacteria > Pseudomonadota > Gammaproteobacteria > Enterobacterales > Alteromonadaceae > Thalassotalea_A. The sequence goes on from CANMZP010000001.1 coordinate 47,112, forward strand.
ATCGAATTTCGTCGCTCCGTTTCAATCAATTCTGGTTTTATGTTTTGCACTTTATCATGCAATTGAGCACGTAATTTTTGATCAGAGAAATCAAGTTGCTGCAGCGCTTCCATGCCAGGTTCAAATATTTTAAAGCAATTTTTCCCCGTCCGTTTAGCGTTATACATGGCACAGTCGGCCTGCTTTAATAAGGTATCGATATGCAACTTATGGTTGGCGTCTCTATATTGAAATGTGGCACCAACACTGGCGGTAACCTGTAAGACGTTGTCCTTGAAATAAACGGGCTCTGCTGCCTGACGCAACAAGCGCTCTACTGCTTGGATACAGTGTGAGTAATTTGAAATATCATTTAAAATGATGACAAATTCATCACCACCGATGCGGGCAACGGTATCACTCTCTCTTATGGAACTTTTAAATCGCTTGGCCAATTTTGCGAGTAATTTGTCACCTGCAGAATGACCAAAACGGTCATTGATCGCTTTAAAGCCGTCTAAATCCATATACAATACGCCAAACGGTTTAAGACCATCAATCGCCCGTTTTAAACGTTGAGTAAGCAAACTTCGATTGGCAAGCCCTGTTAAATGATCATAATGAGCAAGGTACTCTAAGGCTTCTTTTTGCTCTTTTTGCAAGGTAATATCAGAAAATATGCCAACGTAATTTGTTAATACACCGGCATCATTAAAAATGGCTGTAATGGTCAAAATTTCATAATAATTATGACCTTGCTTATGACGATTACAGATTTCACCTTTAAAATACCCCTTACTGACAATGTCCTCCCACATGTTACGATAAAAGCCGCAGCCTTGCTGATCCGATTTTAATATGCGTGGATTCCTACCAATAATTTCGTCTTCTTGATAACCGGTTATTTTGGTAAAGGCCTTATTGATGGAAATGACATTACACGCGGCATCGGTAAACGTTATGCCTTCGCAGGCATGTTCAAACACACTTTCCGCTTTTTTCAAATCACTTAAGTATTGAATTTGATCGGTGATCTTTTTTAGCCTTAATAAATACTCACCTTTACTGCGATTAAGTTTCATGATCCGCAGCGCATAATATGCCATATGTTGATTGTACTCTACTTGCACGTTTACGGTCTTATCGCAATTATTTTTTATAAAGACTCGATTCAGGCTGCGGTTTTTTAAGGACTTATTATTTATTTGAAATAGCTTAATAGAGTCAAGTACTTGCTCAACATTAAGACAAGCATGAAATACATCTGAAAACTGTTTATTACTGCGTGATATCTGTTCTAAATTGGTGCTAAAAATAATGTCATCACTGGAGTTAAACACATCTTCTAAATAGGCAATTTGCTGATACTCTTGGGTCACATCACGGTGCATCCCCAATATTCTAACGACATCACCTTTATTGTTACGCTCTATTTTGCTCGACTTGGCACTTATCCAGCGGTGCTGGCCTTGTTCATCGACCAGTTCGTAAACAGTCTCATATTTATTCAATCGGCCCTCTATGATCCCATAGAAATTTTCTAACGCCACCTTCACACAATCGGGTTTCATGATGTTATGAAAGGTGGTAATGGTTTCTTCAATCGAAAAGGCGCTTTCATTACAAGGCGTTTTCTCGCTAAAATATTCAGAAACGTTTTGACTTCCCCCTAACGTCACTTTAGCGCTAGCAACATCTATCACCCAAGGCGCTATATCGTGTACATCAGTAACAAAGTCGAGGATTTGTTTAAACAGATTAAATTCTTGTTTTGTATCAGTTGGCTGTTCTACCGACCCGCTTATGAGGTTTTCTTTCATTCTTTACTTCTTATTTGACCCGCTATGGTATGGCAAAATTTTATCACCGTTTCATAGGAGTTACATTTTTTACAAAAATGTACATTAAAGTTAATAATCAAGCCAGATGAAATTGAATATTTGTCGATTAAGATCAAACTATTCAATAAGGCTTTAGATTTTCATTACCCTCCCAAATATAACCGCAACAATTTTCGATACGTTTACTTTGCTGAGCGACTCTATGCTGGCTTAATTTTGGGTAAATGTTGATTGACCGTTATAATTAACAGCCATGGCACTGATTATCTTCACTGTTATTTCATGCCATCTGAAGGTCGATAGACTTTTTGGGGCAACACTCCCTTTTAAGCCAACATTACATTTAACGGTTAGCGGCAAAATAATACGCAGATCAGTACAGGAGACATGGAAAATGCAATCCTAAAGGAGAAAGAACTGAAAATGTGGAAGCGTAAATGGAAAGATGAACTTATTAGTGGTGTGAGACCAAATTGGAAAGATTTGAACCCTAAGATTGTTTAGTTGCTATTTATTCTGGTCAACCATTACAGTCACACTATACTGGAGGAGGTCCCGTGTTTCGCTTAGGCTCGCAAAGGATGACGGCGCTTTTTTCTAATAATGAAACTGTCGCTTATCACTACCAACAGACTGTCAGGGCTAACCTTAACTTACAACATAAAGTTTATCCGGCAAATAATGGCGCTTTCTCACCAGGGTCACATTGGCTTCCTTACATTAAATCAATACCAAAATGGCGCATAATATAAGCAAACACGCCAAAGCTGATCATAGTGATTAAAATACAGGCAAGCAGAGTAAGCCAAAAACCGTATTTAGGTAGTAAGGTCGGAAAAATTAAAAACATCGGCAACGTCGGCACTACATACCAGAAAGTGTACCAGGCGTGATTGGCAATTTTCTCAACCGGTTGGTTTTCTACATACAGCCAAATAAGCGTTAACACCGTAACAAGTGGCAAAGCGGCAATAAGCGCCCCTAATTTGTCACTGCGTTTCGCAAGTTCAGAAACAATCACCACAACGGCTGCGGTAATAAAATATTTAGAGATTATCCAGGCCATTTCCTTTCCTTTTTTCTTGTCATGCTTTAAAAAACAGCAAATATGCAAAGTATGAAATTAAACGGGGAAGTAGGATTGAATCATACCCGAATGTTTATTGCCAGTCATTGTTTGCGATTAACAAGCCACAAAGGCAGAGAGAAAAGTAAAAGAATGAAGATAAGAAGGAAAGGCATACAAATCATACCAATCCTTTATATTACAGGCTTATTAAGCAAGAAGCTCACGAGAAATAATCTCTTTCATAATTTCATTTGAGCCGGCATAAATACGTTGAGCTCGCGAATCGGCCCAAGCTCTGGCAACCGGGTATTCCCACATGTAACCATACCCACCGTGCAGTTGTACACATTCATCCAAAAGGCTGCATTGCAAGTCGGTAATGTATAACTTAAGGCGCGCCGCCTCGACCCCATCGAGTTGCTTATTAATATGCAATTCAATGCATTTGTCCATGTATACCCGTGCCACCGATAATTGTGTGTTCATTTCGGCAATTTTAAAGCGAGTATTTTGAAACCCAGACACGGCTTTACCAAATGCCTGTCGCTCCTGCACATACTCAATGGTTTGCTCTAATATGCCTTCAGCGGTTGCTAGGCCACTGACCGCAACGGCCAATCGCTCTTGTGCTAGGTCATTCATTAAGTAATAAAACCCCTGCCCTTCTCGGCCAAGTAAGTTTTCCTTAGGCACCTTAACATCCTGAAAAAACAGCTCTGCCGTATCACAGGCATGGCTGCCAACTTTATTAAGCTTTTGGCCTTTTTCAAAGCCAGGCATACCCGCCTCTAAGACGATGAGGCTTACCCCCTTCGCTCCAGCATTAGTATCCGTTTTAACGGCAACAACGACTATATCAGAACAAAAACCATTGGTAATAAAGGTTTTAGAGCCATTTACCAAATAATAATCGCCTTTATCTATGGCAGTCGTTTTAATGGATTTCACATCAGAGCCTGCCCCCGGTTCACTCATCGCAAGCGCCCCAATCCATTCTCCAGAGACCATTTTTGGCAAGTATTTTTGCTTTTGCACTTCATTGCCATAATGAAGGATATATTCACAAACAATATTAGAATGCATCAAAAAGGAGGTCAGCCCAGATAAACCGGCTCGACCAATTTCTTCATCGACAATACAGTTATAACGATAATCAACACCAAAACCGCCATATTCTTCCGGTAACTGGGGACACAGCATGCCTTGCTCGCCCGCTTTTAACCAAAAATCTTTATCGACAAATTTCTGCGCTTCCCATGTTTCATGCTGGGTTATGGCTTCATTAGCCAAAAATTTTCGAACCGTATCGCGAAACAGTTCCATGTCAGAGTCATAAATACTTCTTGCTATCATTATTATTCTCAATATAAACGTTGAATGGGGGCTAATGAACCTTTAGCCTTGCTCTATGTATATTGCAGCAAGTAAAATCTTTTTTCTGTGGCATTAAGGACAAAAACAATGGTATAACAGCCAAGTAGTCGATAATAATAAACTAACAATGCCACTCAAACATCCTCAAAACCAATTAAATGACATTTGTATCGTCGCAACCAATGACGTTTATGGCATGTCAGTAATGCAAGCTAAAGATATGCTGCATAGCGCCAGCTTACGGCTAAATATTTTACAAAAAGGACCAGAACGTGAAAGTGCGTTTAATGTGGCCATTGCCAATTTAACCGGCGATGACATTTTGACCTACAGCGGCACAGTTATAAAATGCGACCATAAATTGAGCCTTAAGGATCACTGGCGACTGATTATTTTGGGCCATTTTTGGAGTGATACCGACAAGCAACGGCAAGAAAACCCAGGGCTAATTGACTGGTTAAAGGCACAACATTACAAAGGGACAGAGATCATAGCTCAAGGCACATCCGTTTTTTGGTTGGCCGAAGCCGGTATTCTTGATGGAAAAGAAGCAACCACCTATTGGCGAACTGTTAAAGACTATAAAAAGCATTACCCCAATATTATTTGGCGAGAACACCAAGCCATAACCGAATCAGAAAACATTAGCTGTGTTGCAGGCGCGGCATCTGCTGCCGATTTATTGCTGCATAAAATCACCCAAATTTGTGGCTTAAAAGTCGCTCAGGGGATTTCTCGAGATATATTCTTTGAATCAACCCGCTCTTACACGATTCCTATTTTGGGTTTAGAGGCACAGCGCACGCACAATGATCTGCAAATCCAAAAAATTCAGGATTGGTTAGATGATCATTATCATCAAGAATTAGAGTTTGCCTTTATCGCTCAACAGTTTGGCATGAGCTTAAGAAACTTCAGTCGTCGCTTTGCTTTGGCAACGCAACTTACCCCCATTGAATACCTACAACAATTACGGATCCATATCGCCAAACATCAACTTATTTACAGCCAGCACAGTGTAAAACATATTGCTTTAGACGTAGGCTATCAGGATGCCAGCTATTTTAGTCAGTTGTTTAAACGGTATTGTCAACTAACCCCTTTACAATTTAGAAAAAAGTTTAAAATACCAGGTTAGTATTAGGTTAATTTGCACCAGTTTAATACGGTTATTTCCAACACATCGCCGTTTCTGTACATTTGTTTTAAATGCTACCAACAAAGATTAGACAAACGTATAATATAAAAAACCTTTAACTTTAATGATTATTGAACAACTGTTTAACAAAAAAAACTCCCCAAAAACTGAGTAAAAACTTTACAAACTGGGAATCTTTTTACCTGTAGAGTAAAAACTCAGTCAACACAAAATCATAACCCACTGATTTAAAACAACTTAAATATGTAATTTAAGATTACACAATATTCCAAAATGGATACGTTTTATTGCTACTAATTGACAGCCTATTTCTGAATAATACCCCCCAAGTTTAACTTTCTGCCTTAAGCATAAAAAAATGCTTTCATAAAAAGTTAAACAAATGCGAGTTATGTTAATTATTCGATTTCAAAAAATTGAACCAAATTTACGATTTGCTCTGCTAGTGGGGATAGAGCGTTAGGACAACCTCTATATATAGCAATGCCAGTCACTTAAACACATTAACAACTCCGCCGACAACGGAGTGTCATTAAATTAGGTTGGAAGAGCTTAATTTAATGACACTACAAAACTTATTTCAACTTTAATTTTTATGGAAACTTTCTGTATGAAAACACGTAACCTATTTGCCCTAGGAGCTATTACCATAGCTTTATTATCTGGGTGTGGAAAAACAGCCGAACAAATAGTAGAAGAACAACCTGTTCGTCCAGCTAAGTTTTACAACGTAGTAGATATCAGCTCTAAGTACACACAAAACTTCCCAGCTATAATCGAAGCTTCTGATGAATCAGATTTAGCATTCCGTGTTGGTGGTCAAATTGAGCAACTACCAGTGGTTGCAGGTTCACGTGTTAAGAAAGGCGAAATTTTAGCTGTTTTAGACCAAACAGATTACAAATTAAAAGTAGCTCGTGCCAAAGCAAGTTACGAATTACGTATGAAAACGTTTGAGCGTCAAGAACAAATGCTAGCACTTGAGTTAACTTCTCAAGCAGAGTTTGACCAAGCGTTATCAACAATGACGTTAGCAAAAGTTAACTATGAGACAGCTAAAAATAACCTAAAGTACACGACTATTCGTGCACCATTTGACGGTATTGTTTCTAAGTTAAACTTTGAGAACCACGAAACAATCAACCCAAAAGCACCTCTTTTATCTTTTCATGCAGAAAACGGTGTTGATATTACGTTCCAACTTCCAGAGTCAATTTTAGGGCAAAAGATCTCTCCTGAAGCCAAGTTGTACCAACCTGCAGTTAGCTTTACGTCTAAAGATGGCAAAGCCGGTCGTACATTTAAAGCAAACTTCCAGGAAATTGCTCACGAAGCGGATCCTAAATCTCGTTCTTTTGAAGTTGTTTTAACAATGCCAAAACCAGAAGATGTAAACGTTGTTCCAGGTATGACAGCTAACGTTCAATTAGAATTAGATAAGATTTTAGAAGGTCTAGAGCAATATGCATTAGTGCCTGTTGAAGCCGTATTCTCTCCAGAAACGTCTGATCCTTCAACTAAAGTTTTCGCCGTTTGGGTTGTCGATAAAAACACCATGACAGTACATCAACGCGAAGTTACTATTGATGAAATAACTGACCAAGGTATCCGTGTTACTTCTGGTGTTAATGCTGGCGATACCATCATCGCTGCGGGTGTAAGCTCATTGCTTGAAGGTACTGAAGTTCGTGAGTGGATCAGAGAACGAGGTATCTAATCGTCATGAATAGTCTAACCAATAAAAGAACCGGCGGTGGTATCGCGGGTTTTTCAATGAACAATGCGATCGTCTCATGGATGATCACCCTACTTTTATTAGTCGGTGGTATTGTAAAATTCTTTGAACTGGGTCAGTTAGAAGATCCAAGTTTTACCATCAAATCTGCTTTAGTTATTACCTCTTACCCTGGTGCAAGTGCCCAGCAGGTTGAGGAAGAAGTAACGCACGTTGTTGAAACGGCGATTCAAAAGCTTCCGGTTATTGACGAATTAAAGTCTTGGTCTACGACGGGTCTTTCTATTGTTCAATTAAAAATGGTTAAAGAAGTTCAAGCCCATGAAGTACAACAGTACTGGGATGCGCTACGTCGTAAAATGACGGACATCAAACCTCAGTTACCTAAAGGTGCATTCGTTGTTGTAAACGATGACTTTGGTGATGTATACGGCATGATGATGAACTTCTCTGGCGAAGGTTACGACCTTGCTGAAGTTAAACGTTACCTTGAAAGCGTTAAGCGTGAATTAACGCTTGTTGAGGGTGTTGGTAAAGTATCTATCTTAGGTGACCGTCAAGAACAAGTGTTTATTGAACTTGACCGCACTAAAATGCTTTACAAAGGTTTAGGCATTCCTAACATTGCTCAAGCCCTTGCAAACCAGAACGTTATCTCTGATGCTGGTGATTTCCACTTCGGTGAAGAAATGATCCGTTTCCACCCTACCGGTGAAATCGATGAAGTTGAAGATCTGCAAAACTTGGTGTTATCACCAACAGGCTCTGCCGATCTAATTTACTTGTCAGACATTGCCAATGTTTACAAAGGTTTTGTTGAAAAACCAACGCGTTTAATTACCTTAAACGGTAAAGAAGCGATCACGCTAGGTATCTCAGCGGGTCCTGGTACAAACGTTGTTGAAGTGGGTAAAAACGTACGAGCGCGTCTTGAAGAACTAGAGTCTTTACGTCCGCATGGCATTAGTTACGAGTTTGTGTACAACCAACCTGAAAAAGTTGAAAAATCGGTTGCCGGTTTCATGGGTAACCTTGTTGAAGCGTGTGTGATCATCTTCTTCGTTTTACTCTTTACCATGGGTCGTAAAGCGGGTCTATTGATCAGTGCTATCTTGGTTGTAACCATTGCGGGTACCTTTATCCTAATGGAAATGAAAGGTATCTCATTACAGCGTATCTCACTTGGTGCTTTGATCATTGCCCTTGGTATGCTTATCGATAACGCGATTGTTGTTGTTGAAGGTCTTATTATTGGTATGGAAAAAGGCCGCAGTAAATGGGATTCAATGATTGCTATTGTTAAGCAAACACAATACCCATTACTTGTAGCAACCATTATTGCGGTTTTAGCATTCGCACCAATCGGTCTATCTCGTGACTCAATTGGTGAGCTAATTGGTTCATTATTCTGGGTACTTTGTTTCTCATTATTCTTAAGTTGGTTAACCGCGGTAACAATCACACCTTACTTCTGTGATGTTTTATACAAAGACGGTGAGTTTGACGGTCACGGTGATCACGATCACGACCCTTACGGCGGTATCATCTTCCGTGGTTTCAAGGCGATGCTAAACGTTTGTATGCGTTTCCCTTGGACATTTACTATCATTCTTATTTTAATGCTAGTAGGTACTGCCAAGAGCTTTAAGAACGTTAAGCCAGAGTTCTTCCCACCATCAACAGTAACTCAGTTTACTATTGACGTATGGGACGCTAACGGCACAGACATTCGTACAACTCAAGAGAAAGCTCAACAAGTTGAAGAGTACTTATTAAGTCTTGATGAAATTACCCAAGTAACGTCTGCAATCGGTGCCGGTCACATGAAGTTCATGTTGCCATACATGCCTGAGAAGCAATTTAATAACTTTACACAAATGTTAGTTACGGTTAAAACAACCGACGATGTGGTACCTACGATTGCGAAGCTAAATAAATCGCTTCCACAAAGACACCCAGAGTTATTGTTTAACCCAAGACAATTTGCTTTCGGTCCAGCACTTGATGCGGCCATTGAATTACGTATTTCGGGTTCAGATCCAATTGTATTACGTCAGTTATCTGAAAAAGCGAAAAATATTTACCGTAACACGCCACACACTATCGCGGTACGTGATAACTGGATGGCACGAAGCAAAGTTATTCGTCCTCAATTTAACGAAGAAAACGCACGTCGTTTAGGTATTACTAAAAAGCAACTAGATGAAGCCATCAAGTTTAACTTCTCTGGCCAAACAATTGGTTTATACAAAGAAGGTACAACAAGGCTACCAGTCGTTGCTCGTCCTCCAGTGCACGAAAGACAGAGCATTGACAGCTTAGGACAAGTAAACATTTGGTCGCCGGTGAAACAAGATTTCGTTCAAATTTCACAAATCGTTGACGGCTTTGACGTTGAATTTGAAGATACGTACATCATGCGTCGTGAACGTAAGCGTACTATTAGTGTATGGGCCGATGCTGACCCTACAGTTAACACCACGGCAGCCACTATCCGTCGCGGTATGTTACCTCAATTCGAAAAATTCGAAGCAGAGCTTCCTGTGGGTTACACCATGGAATGGGGTGGTAAGTACGAGAGTTCGACGAAAGCGAAAACAAACGTTGCTGCAACACTACCAATGGGTTACTTAGCTATGTTTATCTTAACCATCTTACTGTTTAACTCAGTTAAGAAAGGTTTAGTTATCTGGTTCGTAGTACCTCTATCAATCATTGGTGTCGTTGGTGGTTTATTAATCTTTGATATGCCATTCACATTCATGAGTTTACTAGGTGCATTATCATTAACCGGTATGATGTGTCGTAACGGTATCGTACTGATTGACCAAATCGGTATCTACCAAAACAAAGGTGCTGAAGATTACAAAGCAATCTTTGACGGTGCTGTATCAAGGGTACGTCCAGTTTCATTGACAGCGATTGCCGCTATTTTAGGTATGATCCCACTACTTAAAGATGCGTTCTTCCAAGCAATGGCAGCATCAATGATGGTTGGTCTAGCAGTAGCGACATTCTTGATCCTATTCGCAGTACCGGTATTCTATATGCTAATTTACCGCATTAAATACCGTCCACTAGCGGACATAGATGCGGAAGGTTCTTTAGAATAAACATTCTAAGCAACACATGAAAAAGGCCTCAAACATGAGGCCTTTTTTCTACCCTTTTATAACTTTGCTCTCAAGTCTCTTCCTTATTGACATGAATCTAGTGTTAGGCGCTTATTTAACTTCGCTAGCCGAAAAGCTCTCTCCTCACTAAAAAACACATTATATTACATTCGGTTAACACATTATTTTGCCAATTACGCTACGATCAATAACAGTAAACAAATTATTTACTATAATTTAACGCGCAAGTTAACATTGATAAAGTTACGCTTTCTCAAAAGTATTCATTTTTATTCGCTCAAGGAACCAGCATGGTAAACAATAAAATTTTAAACTACCGTAATGTATTAGCCTTATTACTTGGTTTAACCTTATGTACCACTAGCGCTATTGCCCAAGAACAAATGTCAACAGAAGCAGCGGCAAGAAAAGCCAACAACCCTGTATCTGATGCTTGGTTACTCATTATGCAAAACGATTACACGGTCATTGAAGGTGATGCCACTGGTGGTACCTCAGAAATGCAAGAAAGGTTAAGTTTTCAACCTGTAATGCCAATCCCTATTTTTGATGGTGATTGGAATCTGGTAAACCGAATTGTTGTTCAGGCATTTGATTCTCCCCTTGATGATGATCTTAATTCAATGGATCCGTTTGGCGATCGTACACAAGGTTTAGGCGATACCATTTTTTTCTCGATGTTTGCCCCAAACCGTGATGACGGTGTGATCTGGGGGGTCGGTCCATCGGTTATCATACCAACTGCGACAGAAGATGTGTTAGGCCAAGAAAAGTGGCAGCTAGGTGCCGCCGGTTTATGGGCCCGTTTGGGTAACAGTCATGGTGATTTGGGTCTTGAGAGTTGGAACCTTGGTTTCCTTGCTCAACACTGGGTTGATGTTGCCGGAACTGATAATCGCGCACATACACACCAATCCGATATTCAATATTTTATCAATTGGAAAAAGGATGCAACCACATTGATCGGTATGACCCCAAATATCCAAATTGACTGGAAAAAAAGTGGTAGTGATCGATTCAGTGTGCCAGTGGGTTTTGGTACCATTGGCATGTTTAGACTGGGTAAAATGCCCGTACGCTGGGGAGTTGAAGTGCAGAAATATGTTATGCAACCGGATCCGGTTGGTCCAGAATGGAATTTAAAAATCTTCTTTGCACCGATAGCTGCCAACCCGTTTAAATAAACCTCATTAAGATAACCATTTTAATAGGCAAGGTTCATCCCTTGCCTATTGTTGTTGTACTTAACGATTCAGTAAAAGATGACAGCCAACCCCCGCCATGTAGCCAATAAAAATCACCGGCGTCCATTTCAAGTGGCTAAAAAACGTATAATGTCCCCTTGATTGTCCCATTAACGCCACCCCAGCTGCAGATCCTATAGAAAGTAAACTTCCTCCTATTCCTGTCGTAAGCGTCACAAGTAACCACTGAAATTGCCCCATGTCAGGTTGCATGGTTAAAATAGCAAACATGACCGGGATGTTATCGACAATGGCGGATAAAATGCCGACTAAAATATTGGCGCCGGTAAAACCAAATTCCCCATACAGGTAGTTTGACATTAATTCCAGGTAACCAATAAAGCCTAAGCCACCTACGGCTAGAATTACCCCATAAAAAAAGAACAACGTATCCCATTCTGATTTTGCGACCTTATCAAAAATATCAAAATCATCTTCAATGCGATGGCTATTTGGCTGGTCAGAATGATCCTGCATATGCTTTGATGTTTGGCTTATATAAAAAGTGTAAAATTTAAGAAAACCCAGCCCTAACATCATGCCAAACACCGGGGGCAGTTGAAATACATTATGAAAACTTATGGCCGTGGCGATGGTGACTAAAAACAACAGAACAATGATAACGCCCCCTGGCTTTATGATCGCTCCTTGTTGGTTAACTGGAATCGGTTTGGATTTTGAAATACTTAAACTCAATATAAAAGCCGGAATAACAAAACTGACCAAGGATGGGATAAACAGACGTAAAAACGTCGAGAATTCAACGATGCCTTTTTGCCAAACCATTAAGGTGGTTATATCCCCAAAGGGCGAAAATGCGCCCCCTGCATTTGCTGCAATGACAATATTTACGCAACAAATGCTAATAAAATGCTTATGATTTTCGCCTACCGCCATAATTGCCGCACACATGATTAACGCGGTGGTTAGGTTATCGGCAATGGGAGACAAGAAAAACGTGGCAAAGCCTGTTATCCAAAAAAGCTGCTTGTAAGTGAGGTTCTTAGTAATTAACCAGTCACGCAAGGCATCAAATACATTACGCTCTAACATGGCATTGACATACGTCATGGCCACCAATAAAAAGAAAAACAGCTCGGCATATTCCAGAAACACCTCGCGAATAGCATGTTCAGCCAGATGCCCTTGTTCATTTTGCTGCAACACAATGGCAATTAATAACCAAATTAATCCGGCGGCAATTAACATCGGCTTGGACTTTCTCAAGCCGAGTTTATCTTCCAATATCACAAGAATATAAGACAGGACAAAAATCCCTAACGCCACGCCTCCAAGCCAATGAGATGTATAGGAAACGGCGACAAGTGATTGTGCAACCACTGGTGTGCAGGTAGTCAAAAGAATGACCATAAACAATATGCTCTTCATAATGGATCCCTAGATTAATTGAGCAAAAAACAAGCTATTTCATACTATAAAGGTTTTCTGCAAATGTCTAATTAACCACAAAAAAAGTGTATCTTTACCGCTCTAAACATTTGAACTTACATTGGATTTATTCCTATAATGAAATCATTATCCGTTTAAAAAAATGCCCCTATGCCAGAAACAGAATCTCAGATACCCGCGGTGTTGGCAGGTCCCATTGTTCGACGCGCTTTAGATAATGACTTGGTGCTTTGGTTAGTGACATCAAAACCATTTAACGTCCATGTAACAGTCTCTTCAGATGAACATTCGAACCTATTCGATAACACTTTATCAGCTGACGAACTTAATACCATTGCCGTTGGCCAGCACGCCTTTGTGCAGTTAATCACCTTACAAATCGACCAGAGCTTACCCGAAAATAGCTGGATAAGTTATGACATTTCGCTGTCCCATGCTGACCAAACGGTTAACATTAACCAACTTGATGGACTGTGTTATCCCCAAACCGCCTCACCCCGATTTTGGTACACCAAAAACACTCAAAAAGTATTGCATGGTTCTTGTCGAAAACCACATTTTGACTCCCCAGATGGTCTGGTATCGGTGGAACAAGAAATCGCTCAATGGCACGCGAATAAACCAGAATCAACCACAAATAAAAGTGAAAGCGATACATCGAATAGGCCTCCAGCATTGTTAATGATGTCTGGCGATCAAGTGTATATTGATGATGTTTCAGGTCCCATGTTAACTGCGATTCATCAGGTTATTGCTTTATTAGACCTGCACTCTGGCAAATGGCAACACAGTGAAATCACCAACAGCGAAGAGTTATTTTCTAGTCCGAACTGCTATTACCAACGAGATCAAATACTGCCCCTTATTCAGGGGAATGATGAAGATTTTATGGCCTTTTTCTCGGGTAAAAAGAAACCGGTATTCACCTCCGTTAGCGCTCATAACCATTTAATCTCGTTTGCAGAAGTTATTGCCATGTATTTATTGGTATGGTCACCTGAACTTTGGTCGTTTATTCAGTTTGATCATCAGCACATTGGTGATAAATACAAACAACGTTATCAAGAGGAGCAAAAAGTTCTAGAGCGATTTATCGCAAAGTTGCCACAAGTGCGGCGGGCTATGGCTCATATACCAACCTACATGATTTTTGATGATCACGATGTGACTGATGACTGGAATTTAAGTCGCTCATGGGAAGAAGATGCCTATGGCCACCCTTTTTCAAAGCGCATAATAGGGAATGCCATACTTGGCTATTGGCTTTGCCAGGGCTGGGGAAACAACCCCAAGGTTTTCCTTGATGTGGTTGAAAAATCTCAACAGTGCTTTTTCCCAACACATATGCAGGACATCGATGAACTCGTCGATGTATTACTGCGCTTTAATGACTGGCATTACAGTTTAAACACTTCACCAAAGGTGGTTGTGCTTGATACCCGAACCCATCGATGGCGCTCAGAAAATAACGCCAAGCAACCTTCTGGTTTGATGGATTGGGAGTCATTAATTGACTTACAACAAGACTTATTTAATGAAGAGGCGGTGATTATGATCTCGCCTGCCCCGATATTTGGGGTAAAAATCATTGAAATCATTCAACGTATTTTCACCTTCTTTGGTCAAGCGCTTACCGTAGATGCTGAAAACTGGATGGCACATAAAGGCACAGCCAATGTGATTTTAAATATTTTTCAGCATTCGAAAACGCCCCCGCACTTTATTATTTTATCTGGCGATGTGCACTATTCGTTTGTGTACGATATTTTAATCCGGAACAGTAAAAACACACCCAACATTACTCAAGTCACGTGCAGTGGCATTAAAAATCAATTCCCAGAAAGCTTATTAAAAGTGTTTGCTTTTATTAATGCGTGTTTATTTAGTCACAAATCGCCGCTTAACTTATTAACCAAACGCAGAGATATGGAAATTACGGCACGTAAGGCCAATGGCCAAAAGTTATTGAACCAAAGTGGTATTGGTTTATTAGAATTAAGTGATGACTATCAAGTCAACGCCAGCGTATTAAACGAAGTAGAACACAGTACATTTGAAGTCGAGCAAGATTAATTCGTTGCCGCTTTGTTCTGTGCAGCTTTGTTCTGTGCAGCTTTGTTCTGTGCAGCTTTTTTCTGTGCCGTTTTGTTCCCTGCAGCTTTATCTCATACCGCTTTGGTTCATGGCGTTGGAATTTAATTCATAGGGTTGATTTAAAGTCGCCTAGAGGCAAAAAAGCCAGATATTTGCATATCTGGCTTTTCTTATTTCAATCGTCTATTTGCGGGTGTTGATGTTTGTTAACCTGCTAACAACGCGCGAGCGGCTTCAACCACAACAGAAATAGAACGAGACTCAATGGCTTTATGTGCTTTTGCATCGGGTAATTCACCGCGATGACGGTTAACAATAACCCCTGCCACACAACCGGCACGTAAGCCTGAGCTGGCACACATGGTAAGCAAGGTGGCTGATTCCATTTCAAAATTCAACACGCCCATATCTTGCCACTCTTTGGCAGAGCCTTGAAAACGTTTCACAACGCGACCAGAGAACGTATCGTAGCGCTCTTGTCCAGGATAGAACGTATCACTCGATGCGGTAACACCAATAAACACGTTGCCACCTTCTGCTTGCGCTGCATTATGCAGTGCCGTTGTTAACGTAAAATCGGCTACCGCAGGAAATTCCATTGGGGCGAAGTGCAAACTTGCACCGTCTAATCGAACTGAGCCCGTTGTTACGATGATATCGCCGACTTCAATTTCAGGCTGCAACGCTCCGGTGGTACCTACACGAAGAAAGTCGGTAACCCCAAGTTGCGCCAGCTCTTCAACAGCAATTGAAGTTGATGGACCACCAATGCCGGTAGAACAAACTACGACTTTCTTACCGTCTAACTCCCCTAAGTAAAGGGTATATTCTCGTTGTGAAATCAAAAATTTCGGGTTATCCAAAAAGGTTGAAATGGTTTCAACGCGAGCTGGATCGCCAGGAATGATAGCTAAGGTAGCGCCTTGAAGATCTTCTTTGTTGACCCCTAAATGAAAAACAGCATTGCTCATGTGACATCCTGATAAATATATAGTTAAAAATAGTTAATTATTACGTTCATTGTAGGTCTGAATCTTAAAAAGGGAAACAAACTAAATCGTTAAAAAGTGTTACTTATAAAAAAGGTTGCCTCAATTTGTTTAATATCAAACCGAAGGCAACCTTTACAAAGAAGTATTTGGTATGATTCTATTTTTTTCGAGCTTGCTTGTTAAGCTTTTTCACTAAAATTTCAGCAAATTCCCACGGATAAAAAATCCGCCCTTCCAAGCTTTCTCCAGGGAAAATCAATAAGCTTAGATCATCTTCTTCCATACCCGGTAACCATTTACTCTGAATGTCTTCGAAACTCAGCTGTTTAGCTTCACAGTGTGACCATTCATCCGATGCCCAATGCTCAGCGGTTTGCTGATCAGGCCAAAATGGCACATAGTCTTCTTCGCCTTCATTGCCATTAAGCATAACCGCGCCGTATTCATCGGTAAGGATCCAGGCTTGCTTCGTGTCAAAAAGTTGTTTAATAAACAACTCGTAGCGTTGCTCATCTGTCAATAGCAATACATTTTTATCATTCAGGTTCATGTTATCCCCTACTTTGCTTTAGCGATACGACTCGCACTTGCTTTGGCCAGTTTTTCTAGCATCACTTCAGTATCTTGCCAGCCGATACACGCATCGGTAATGCTCTGACCGTACTTTTCAACTTTACCATCAATAAGATCCTGACGCCCTTCAACCAGATGACTTTCAACCATTACGCCAAAAATAGACGCGTTACCGTTATCCATTTGCTGGCATAAATCTTCAGCAACCAGCATTTGGTTCTCAAACTTTTTACTTGAGTTTGCATGGCTACAATCCACCATGACCTTCGGCTTTAAACCAACGTTTGTTAGTTGCTCGGTAATATCATCAACGTGCTTGGCCGAATAGTTTGGCTCTTTACCACCGCGCAAAATAATATGACAGTCATCATTACCTTTGGTATGCACAATAGCTGAATTACCTAACTTAGTTACCGATAAAAAGTGATGCGGAGCACTCGCAGCACCAATGGCATCAACGGCAACTTTAATGGTTCCATCGGTACCGTTTTTAAAACCAACCGGACAAGATAAACCTGAAGATAACTCTCGGTGAACTTGCGACTCAGTGGTACGTGCACCAATCGCGCCCCATGACATAAGATCGGCCATATATTGTGGGGTGATCATATCCAAAAACTCACCCGCCGTAGGCAAGCCCATTTCATTAAGTTGTAATAACAGTTTACGACCCATACGCAATCCATCATTAATGGCATAGCTGTTATCAAGGTAAGGGTCGTTAATTAATCCTTTCCAACCAACCGTTGTACGTGGTTTTTCAAAGTAAACACGCATGACAATTTCAAGTGAATCTTTGTATTTCTGTCTTAAACGGTTCAAACGACTACCATATTCTAGGGCAGCAACAGGATCATGAATCGAACAAGGACCAATCACGACCAATAAACGTTTATCTTCATTATTTAAGATATTGCTTATCGCTTGACGACCTTCTACAACCGTTTTTGCAATCTGTTCGGTATTACGATAGCGCTCTAATAACGCCACAGGAGGAAGTAATTCTTTTATTTGATTAATACGAACATCATCTGTTTGGTAAAGCATAGGTCTCTCTTTTTTAAATTAATTACTGCATATTGACAATCTACCAGTGTTTGCACCTTTCGCCAATATTTTATACAAAATCTTAACACTGGGCGGATGTGTTTAAACAGGTTCAACGTCATGATTGTAAAGGCAAGTTTAACTAAGTGTTTAAATTTGTAAAATAGCGGCGAAGAAAATCGACAAAATTCATGCTTAGACCTAGAATAAATAACAACAAATGGCTTAGTCCACTATCTACTCTTATAGGATCATTAAATGGTTTTCAATAACTTACCTCTGGTTGACCTGCATAGACACCTCGATGGTAATATTCGCGCCAAAACCATTTGGGAACTGGCTCAACAAAACAATATGGCATTGCCCGTAGACTCATATAAAAACTTTATCCCTCACGTTCAAATTACAGATAAAACCAATGACTTAATGGAGTTTTTAGAAAAACTTGATTGGGGCGTTAAAGTGTTACACAGTTTGGACGATTGTAAGCGCATTGGTTATGAAAATGTGGAAGACTTGCATATTGCAGGTATTGATTATGCCGAGCTTCGCTTTTCTCCAAGATATATCGCCATGCAAAACAACCTAAACCCGAGCGCCGTTGTGGAAGCCATCATTGATGGTGTTCATCTTGGCCTTAAAGATTTCGACGTCAAAGCAAACCTGATTGGCATAATGAGCCGTACGTTCGGCGTCGATGCTTGCCAACAAGAACTCGATGCCATCCTTGCTCATAAAGATCACTTTGTTGCCGTTGACTTAGCAGGTGATGAAGGTAACCAACCACCAGAATTGTTTATCAATCATTTTAAGCAAGTTGATAAAGCAAACTTAAACGTTACCGTACATGCGGGTGAAGCTGCCGGTCCAGAAAGCGTTTGGCAGGCCATCAAAGCGCTAAAAGCACAACGCATTGGCCATGGTTTTTACAGTTTTAAAGACGTTGAATTACTGGATTATTTAGCTATAAATAATATAACGCTTGAAGCTTGTTTAACATCAAATTATCAGACTGGCACTATTGCTAATATCGCGGACCACCCAATCAAGACGTTCTTAGAACACGGTGTAAGTGTTTGTTTGAACACGGATGATCCAGGCGTAGAAGGTGTCGAATTAAGACATGAGTATCAGTTAGCCAAAGACACATTAAAGCTCACTGATGATCAACTTAAACAAATTCAAATAAACGGTGTGAATGCAGCGTTTATGTCAGATTCTGACAAAAAAGCACTGCTTAGTAAAAAGCAGTAAGTAAAATTTTTTAATAAAAAGGTACTCCTATGGCTACTCCACATATTGCAGCAGAAAACGGCGAAATCGCAAAAACAGTTTTACTTCCTGGCGATCCACTTCGCGCAAAAGTTATTGCTGATACATTTCTTGATAATCCTGTTCAGTTCAACACGGTACGTAACATGTTTGGTTACACTGGTACCTATAAAGGTAAAGAAGTTTCGGTTATGGGTTCAGGTATGGGTATTCCTTCTGCCTCAATCTACGCGACTGAGCTTTACAAAGATTACGGTGTAGAAAACATTATCCGTATTGGTAGCTGTGGTGCCGTATTACCAGACGTTAAAGTTATGGACCTGATCATTGGTATGGGCGCAAGTACAGATTCTGGCGTTAACCGTTCACGTTTCGGCGGTTATGACTTAGCAGCGATTGCTGACTACGGCCTAATGAAAAACGTTGTTACCGCTGCTGAAAAATTAGGTAAAGATGTGCGCATTGGTAACATCTTCTCTGCGGATTTATTCTACACACCACAACCAGAATTATTCGATACAATGGCTAACTTAGGCATTCTAGGTGTGGAAATGGAAGCGGCGGGTCTTTACGGCGCAGCTGCTGAGTACGGTAAAAAAGCACTATGTGTATTAACCGTATCTGATCACATTAAAACGGGTGAAAGCTTATCTGCTGAACTTCGTCAAACATCATTTACTGATATGATGGAAGTAACACTTGAATCTTTATTACTTGAAGATTAATTTTTGATTAGCCAATAGCAATCAAAACATTTTACAAAGGGCTCCTACCATCTATTTTAGATAGGAGCCCTTTTTCATATCCAAAGCCAAAACAATCCTTTATCTCTGAACCCTACTCCCCATCACCGCTCGACAATCATTACAATAACTTTGAAACTCTCCACTTTTTCTGGGTATGATTGATCATAGCATTTAACCATTAACACTATAGGAGTAATAAATTGTGGCCATGATTATCAGAGAAGCAACAGATGCCGATTGGGATGGCATTTGGCCTATTTTTCAAGAAATCGTTTCTGCTGGTCAAACCTACGCCTATGACATTCACACCAACAAACAGCAGGCCAAACAGATATGGCTTAATGCGCCTAGAAAAACTTTCGTTGTAGTAGAGGGTGAAACGATCATTGCGACTTATTATTTAAAAACCAATCAGGCTGGACCTGGGCAGCATGTGTGCAATTGCGGTTATATGGTGTCAGCGAACGCTAGGGGCAAAGGGTTGGCAACCACAATGTGTAACCACTCTCAGCAATTAGCCAAAGAACTCGGCTATAAAGCAATGCAATTTAATTTTGTTGCTTCAACAAATGAAGGCGCAGTCCGCCTATGGAGCAAACTTGGCTTTGCAACCGTCGGTTGTTTACCCAAAGCATTTAATCATCCCGAGTTGGGCTTAGTAGATGCCTTAGTCATGTATAAATGGCTTAGCCCCTAATTTCCATAAACACAGTGGGTGGCTTGTTAAAAAGCCTCTACCAATCCATCGTTTAGCTAAATGTTAAGATGGGTGTCTAGGTTATTTTGCCTGAATAAATTCATCATTTAGGCAAACGTTAAGGTGGGTGTCTAGTTTTTTTTGCCTGAATAAATTCATCATTTAGCTAAATATTAAGGTGGGTGTCTAGATTTTTTTGCCTGAATAAATTCATCATTTAGCTAAATATTAAGGTGGGTGTCTAGATTTTTTTGTCTGAAAAAATTCATCATTTAGCTAAATATTAAGGTGGGTGTCTAGGTTATTTTTGCTTTGTTGTGGTTGATGGGTTACAACTAGTCGATGACATTTTTTCAAAAGATTAAACTTTCTCCTTATCGGATATCAACTTTGCTTGGTTTTTTCGCCGTTTGTTGGGGCGTGTTGGCGCACCTATATAACTATCACTTAGCTCCCCCCTTACTACCAGGTTATGAACTATTCGCTTGGCCAGGCATGTTTTCATTAAGCTTTTTCAGTGAAGAAACAGCGTATAAACCCAAATTAATTATCTTTTTATTGGGGCAATTTATTGGCTATTTTGGTTTTTGCATGCTCTGGTATAAGATTAAAGACAAACTAAAAACGAGAAGAAAATAATACAATGCTTTTCATACTATTAACCCTTTGGTTTATTTTGATGATTTACTCGGCAATGGCGGAATATAAGTATTATTATGCCGTTAAAACATTAGAACCTGAAATTTGGAATAAACTGGGCGCCTCGACAACGCTTAAAACCATGTTTGTTTTTATCTCCCCCAAAGGAAGTAAATTACTGAGTACTTGCACCGATGAGACAGTCGTTTACCGTGCGCAAAAGCACCGTCAGGCAGGTAAGTTGTTTTTAGGTTATGTGATGTTGGTTTTAATGGTCTGTATTGTTTATTTTAAACTGGCTTAAAAACAAAAAAGCTCTGCTGTTAACAGAGCTTTATTTAATGGAGAAATTGAATTATTTGGCTTGCAGCTGCGCTTTAAATGACACGCCGTAATCTAGATCATCTAAACCGAAAATATCGGCTAACGTTGCACCAATATCTGCAAAGGATGAACGTTCACCTAAATCGATACTTGGCATGTCTTTTTGATAAAACATGACTGGGATATATTCACGAGTATGATCACTACCCTGCCATGTTGGGTCACAACCATGATCAGCGGTTAAAATAACAAAATCTTCATCATGTAAGTGTTCAGCAATTTCATATAAACGCTTGTCTAAATACTCTAAGGCTTCACCATAGCCAACAGGATCACGACGATGCCCATAATCTTGGTCAAAGTTTACTAAATTAGTGAAAATTAACGTATTGTCACCTTGCGTTTTTAACTGTTCAATACTGGTATCAATTAAATCTTCAAGACCAGTTGCTTTGTATTTTTCAGAAATGCCTTGGTGAGCAAAGATATCCGCAATTTTACCAACACTTACGACTTTACCACCATTTTCGACCAACTTAACAAGCATGGTAGGTGCTGGAGGTAAAATGGAGAAATCACGACGGTTACCCGTACGAGTAAAATCATCAGGGCCTGTGCCAACAAATGGGCGCGCAATAACACGACCAATGTTTAGGTCTTCATCGTCTAATAACTCGCGTACTTGCTCACAATAAGTGATTAAATTGTCAATGCCGAAGGTTTCTTCATGACAGGCGATTTGGAACACACTATCTGCTGACGTGTATAAAATTGGCTTACCCGTTTCCATGTGCTCTTTACCTAATTGAGCAATAATATTGGTACCTGATGCATGACAATTACCTAGACAGCCTTCAACGCCAGTTTTTTCATAAATCTTTTGCAGTAAGTCCTCTGAAAATGAGTCCTCTTTCTTGTCGAAATAGCCCCAGTCAAATAACACAGGGACACCCATCATTTCCCAGTGCCCACTAGGGGTGTCTTTACCTGAGCTGATTTCGGCAGCGTAACCAAAAGCGCCGGTTGTCGCTACACTACCTTCTGCAGCAGGTGTTTTTTTGCCTGCAGCAGATGCAGCATTTAATAAACCCAAAGAAGAAAGCGCAGGTAGATTTAACTTACGACCGGTTTCCTTGTGAAATACTTCAGCCATATTAGCAAAAGTATTTGCGCCTACGTCGCCAAATGACTCGGCATCAGGTGCAGCTCCTAAACCAAAGCCATCGATAACTAAAATTAACGCTCTTGCCATAATAAATCCTTACTTAAATTATTAAAATTCATGACTATCTTATGATGTTAAGTGTAGGTTATTTTAGTAAGGTAATTGTAATATTTTGTATAAGTTGGGCAGGAAATCGTCACCCAATGCTCTATTTTGTAGAAGTTGCAAAGATAAGTCGTTGTTTACTCGCAATTCGCTCACTTTACTGTAAAATTCAATAGTAAGATTCGTGCTAAAAGAAAGAGATAATTTTGTCATTACCCAATCTAACAATCATCGCCGTTGTTGGCGCCTCCGCTTCTGGAAAATCATTATTCGCAGAAACCATCTACAACGAGCTACAAAAAGAGTTAGGCACTGAAAGCATTACAATCATCAAGGAAGATTCTTACTATCGAGATCAATCTCACCTGCCCATGGAAGAACGTATAAAAACTAACTATGATCATCCCAAAGCGTTTGAACATGAACTCCTTTACCAGCATATAGAAGAATTAGGTAAAGGTAACCCGGTTGAAGTTCCAGTTTACGATTATAAACAACATACTCGATGTTTAGTACAAAAGAACCTCATAAAACCGACTAAAATTTTATTAATTGAAGGTATTCTTTTATTAACAGATAAAACGTTACGTGATCGTTTTGATATTAATATTTATATGGATACTGCATTGGATATTTGCTTAATTCGACGAATTAAGCGCGACTTGGACGAGCGAGGTCGAGATTTGGACTCAGTGATTCAGCAATACCAAAATACGGTAAGGCCGATGTACTACCAATTTATTGAACCATCTCGTAATCACGCCGATGTCGTAGTAACACGCGGTGGTCGAAACAGAACCGCATTAGATATGGTTAAAGCTAAAATAAGAGAATTAGCGAACGAATCATAAACACGATTTAATTTTTGCTTCAAGGATCAGGCATTTTTATCATAATAGGTTTTAGGAAAACACATTATGATCAACGATTATCACGACTAAGCTAAGCAATCGAGATCTTAGCCCTGAATATTGAAAATAACCAAAGAGGTTTAATATGAGTAATCAAGACTTGCACGCAGTTGCAAAACAAGCAATCAGCTACATGGATTTAACCACATTAAATGATAACGATACAGATGAAATCGTTGCCAACCTTGCCAAGCAGGCTTTTACACCAGCTGGTAACACTGCAGCAATTTGTATCTACCCTCGCTTTATTCCTGCAGCAAAGAAACTGTTAAAAGACAGCGGTATTTTAATTGCAACAGTAACCAACTTTCCACACGGTAACGACGATGTTGAAATCGCCGTTGCAGAAACAAAAGCGGCCGTTGCTTACGGCGCCGATGAAGTTGACGTAGTATTCCCATACAAAGCACTAATGGCTGGTAACGAAGAAGTGGGTTTTGAATTGGTTAAAGCATGTAAAGAAGCTTGTCCTGAAGGCGTATTGTTAAAAGTAATCATCGAGTCTGGTGTACTTGAAACAGAAGCGTTAATCCGTAAAGCAAGTGAGCTTTCAATTAAAGCCGGTGCTGACTTCATTAAAACATCTACGGGTAAAGTACCTGTAAATGCAACACCTGAAGCGGCAAAAATCATGCTAACAGTGATTAATGAGTTAAACCCTAAGTGTGGTTTTAAAGCTGCTGGTGGTGTTCGCTCTGCTGAAGATGCAAAAATTTATTTAGATATGGCATCTAACATTTGTGGTGACGATTGGTTATCAACGGCCTCTTTCCGCTTTGGTGCCAGTAGCTTACTAAACAACTTGCTTGCTACTTTAGGATTGGCAGAAGAAAAAGAAAGCTCAGGTTACTAAAAATCTAAATTTTTCTCTTCCCAAATGCCATGCAAAGCAATATATTTATTGCTTTGCATTTTCCTTATTTTCGGTTCTCAAATGGCACAATTATATTTTTACTATTCTGCAATGAATGCAGGCAAATCTACCGCTTTACTCCAATCTTCTTATAACTACCTTGAACGCGGCATGCAAACTCAGATTTACACCGCAAAACTCGATGATCGTTACGGTGCAAGTAAAGTGACTTCACGTATTGGCATTAGCTCTGACGCGGAAGTATTCGATAATCACACCAACATTTATCAAAACGTTAAAACGCACATTCAAAGCAACAAGCTTGATTGTATTTTAATCGATGAATCCCAATTTTTATCCAAAGACCAAGTGCGTCAATTAACGCGCATTGTCGATGAGTTAAATATTCCGGTTTTGGCGTACGGTTTGCGTACTGACTTCCAAGGTGAAACCTTTGCGGGTAGTGCCGCCCTATTAGCTTGGGCTGATAAATTAATTGAGTTAAAAACCGTTTGTCATTGTGGCCGTAAAGCAAACTTTGTGCTGCGCTATGACAACGAAGGCAACCCAATGAGCGCTGGTGAACAAGTGCAAGTCGGTGGTAATGAAAAATACGAGTCTGTTTGTCGCATGCACTTTAGAGAAAGTGTTTGGGATATTTAATCGCTCTGTTCCCCTTTTTGAAGAAAGCCTGCAAAATTGCAGGCTTTTTTATGCAAGCTTAGTTAACACGGTTGCGGACGCTTCATTAATTCAAGAAACAACACCGCATAGGCATTTATTACAGCAATGTTGCCTAATCCATTTATAAAACTCTCTTTTGCCAAAGTTGTTTTATGGAAAAGCCGGTAACGAGCATGGTTCCGAAAATAACAAAGACGGCTCCAACAATGGTATTTGTGCCAATTTCTTCATTCAAAAAGGTATGCCCCCATAAAATCCCAAACACTGGAATTAAAAACGTTACAGTAAGCGCTGAAGAAGGCCCTACGTCACTTACCAGGCGAAAATAGAATAAGTATGCCAGTCCAGTACAAACAACGCCTAGAACGAGCACTGCACCTATTACCTGTTCATTTGGGTAATCTCTTATTGGCATAAAAGGCAAAAGTGGCAAAATTAACACCACCGAGGCCCACATGCTGCCATGGGCATTATTATAAGATTCAATTTTCGGTGCATATTTTGCGTAGTTTGTGGCGATACCATAACTACAAGCAGCAATGGTTGCGGCTAAAATGGCAATGGCTTGTTCGACATTTACCGTTAACTGATGCCAACCGGCTAAAAATACCACGCCAACAAGCCCTGAAAACAAACCTATCTGAACGTTAATTGTGGGCATGGTCCGCGTCCAGATTGCGGTTATAATGGCTGCCCACAGCGGCGCAGTTGAATTTAAAACAGACAGCAGTGAAGCATTAACCGTTTGTGCCGCATACGCAAACAATAAAAATGGCAAGGCTGAATTAAAGAAACCGAGGATAAAATAATGCTTAGCGTGTTGTCTAAATTGCATCTGTTTTTTCAAGTATAGGGCCAGAATAGCGAGCACGAGTGCCGCCAATAATACCCTTGCCTCTATTAAAAATGCGGGTCCTAATGGTAAGGCAGCATAACGCATAAACATAAAGGAGCTCCCCCAAATCGCCGCTAAACAAACTAATCGCCCAAAACTAGCAAAATCCAACCATTACTCCTTAACAAATCAACTGGCTATTGTTAATGTAAAAACAAATCTTATCAGGTATTTAAGGATAACCCATTTTGACTGGCCTTGTTATAGAAACAGAGCGCCTGATCATCAGAGAGTTTCAACTCGATGATGCCAATGCCGTTTTTCAGTTTTCAACCTGCCCTATTACCACGCGCTTTACTGGCGATGGTAACCGCGTAAAAACGCTTAAAGATGCTCAGCACATCATTAGTAATATCTGGTTAAAGGAATATAATGCTATTGGTTATTCTCGCTTGGCCGTTGTCGAAAAACACTCTGGGAACGTGATTGGTTTTTGTGGGATAAAATATTTAAATGACGAGAAAATTAATGAACTAGGCTATCGTTTACTGCCTCAATATTGGGGGATGGGATTGGCCTTGGAGGCAACAACAGCCGTTTTGCTCGATACTAAAAACCGATTATCGTTAAGCAATGTATACGCCGATATCAATATTAAAAACCTAGCATCCATTAAGCTCATAAATAAACTAGGTTTTAAGCCGATAAACCACTTTGAAGATGATGGCGAGCGCTATACAAGGTTCGCGCATACGCTTTAGCCATTAATTAACAGGAAATTTGCCGTTAATTACGGCCATTATTTGCTTCTCCTCCCTCGAACATGTTCAAAATTTAGTAAATCGTGTTTAAATTATAAAAACATACAGTAAACAATTGCTTAATTAATCGATTACCAATAAAATGCCGCCTCTTTCGACAAGCTGTTTCAGGAAGAAAATGATCCTTCCCATGGAGTTGGGCCAGCAATTTGGATCACCTTTTACCAATTCAATAATCCAGTCACCAATAGTACGACACGATGCAATCGGATAACATTGCGGTCGGACGAAATTATGGTCAAACAAATTGAGTTGGTATGTCATTGCTTGGAGTTTATTTTTGTACGATTTAGTATTTGATGTCATCGGTATGATGGGGACATTTTTAGTGGTAGGTGTGTTTTTCTTATTGCAGCTTAAACGCATTTCACCATCAAGTCTTGCTTATAACCTAATGAACCTTGTTGGCGCCATCTTGTTATTGATTAGCTTGTGTTATAACTTTAATTTGGCCAGCTTTGTGATTGAGTTGTTTTGGATTGCCGCCTCATTAATTGGTTTATACCGCTACATGAAACAAGGTAAAAATCCTTCATTAGAAGACGCTGAACTAAGCTAACAGCCTGTTTTCTCTTGTTTTCTCTTGTTTTCTAAGGTTTCAACTTGGAAAATAAATACGTCGTTTCATTTTTACACTGAAACGACGTATACATTATAAAATGACCGTCCGTTCGTCATTAAGTAAAATACGATCTTCAACATGAAAGCGCACCGCCCTGGCCAGTGCTGTTGCCTCAATATCATGACCAATTTCTTTCATGTCCTTAACCGTCGTTGCATGGTCAACGGGTTTGACTTCCTGAACAATAATTGGCCCTTCATCTAAATCTGCCGTTACATAATGGGCCGTTGCACCAATAATTTTTACCCCTCTATCATGGGCTTGCTGATAAGGATTGGCGCCCTTAAAGCCAGGTAAAAAGGAATGGTGAATATTTATCGCCTTACCTTCAATTTTTTTGCACAAGTCATCGGATAAGATTTGCATGTAACGCGCCAGCACCAATAAATCAACGTCATTTTGCTGCATGATTTCAAATAACTTGGCTTCTTGTTCGGCTTTGGTTTCCTTTGTTATTGGCAGATGATGAAACTCAATACCATGAAATTCTACAAACTCACGACACACTTGATGATTTGAAACCACCCCAACAATGTCGGCTTTAAGTACACCGGCTTTAAATTTGGTCAGTAATAAATTAAGACAATGCTCTTCTTTGCTTACTGCAATTAAAATTTTTGGACGATACGTGGATTTGCGAATTTGGTAAGTCATTTCCAACTCATTCGCAAGGTTGTTTAACGATTCACGAAATTTCAGATCATTAAAACCAACCGTTCTATCGTCATATTCGATGCGCATATTAAAGAGTTGTTTATCTGGATCAGCGTAGTGCTGGACATTGTTGATAAACGCCCCTTGTTTGAATAACTCACCGGTTACTCGTGCCATTACCCCGAGGCGATCAGGACAAATCAGTTTTAAAATATACTGATTAAACGGGCTCTGATTATCGACATTCATAAAACTTCCAATTAGTAAAATAACGTTCTTTTAGAAATGATGAAATAAAAAAGAGCAGTTTTCAAATACTGAAAACTGCTCTTTTATGCTTTTAAAACATAAGCTTTAGAGCTTAGTGTTATTGAGTAGCCTGAATCGCAGTTAAAGCAATGGTGTAAATGATGTCATCAACCAAAGCACCGCGTGATAAATCGTTCACCGGTTTGTTCATACCTTGCAGCATTGGACCTAAGCTAACCAAGTCTGCTGAACGTTGTACCGCTTTGTAGGTTGTATTACCGGTATTTAAATCTGGGAATACAAATACGGTGGCTTTACCCGCAACCGGTGAATTTGGCGCTTTACTTGCAGCCACATTCTCCATAATAGCCGCATCGTATTGTAATGGACCATCAATCACTAAATCAGGACGTTTTTCTTGTGCTAACTTCGTTGCCAAAGCCACTTTCTCTACGTCTTGACCCGTACCAGAGCTACCCGTTGAGTAACTGATCATCGCAACTCTTGGCTCAATACCAAAAGCGGTTGCTGAATCAGCTGATTGAATAGCGATATCCGCTAACTGCTCTGCATTTGGCTCTGGGTTAATTGCACAATCACCATAAACAAGGACTTGCTCAGGTAACAGCATAAAGAACACAGAAGAAACCAATGAGCTACCCGGAGCGGTTTTAACTAACTGCAATGCCGGACGAATAGTATTTGCAGTTGTATTGACCGCACCAGATACTAGGCCATCAACGTGGCCCATTTGCAGCATCATAGTACCTAAAACGGTATTATCTTTAAGCTCTTCTTTGGCAACAATCTCAGTCATCCCTTTATGCTTACGAAGCTCCAACAGTGGCTCTATGTAATCACGGGCAATCGCTTTCGGGTCGGTAATAAGCACACCATGTGGTAACTCAACACCTTCTTGCTCGGCAATTCGTAAAATTTCGTCTTTATTACCCAGTAACTGACAACGCGCGATTTTACGTTCAGCACAAATGGCTGCGGCTTTGATGGTTCGAATGTCATTACCTTCTGGTAAAACAATCAGTTTATTTGCCTGACGCGCTAAATCGGTTAACTTGTAACGGAATGCAGGTGGTGACAACAACTGACCTTTCACTTTGCTAGAAATAAAGTTTTCTAACCAGTTTTGGTTAATACCATCAGAAATGTGTTGTTTAATGCGCTCATGACGCTCTGTATCTTCCGCTGGTAATTCTGGGTTGTAGTTCATTAGGTTACGCGCTGTATCCCATGTGTCTGATTCAACCGAAAATACTGGTAAACCGCCTTCAAAGGCTTGCTTACATAAATCCAATACCGAATCGCGAGGTTTGGTACCGTTGGTCAGTAATAAAGCGGCCAATTTGGTACCATTTAACGACGATAAACACGTAGCAATAATAATATCGGTACGATCGCCTGGGGTAACAATCAAACGACCAGGCGTTAAATGCCCCATCAGATTACTCACGCTGCGAGCACAAACACTCACACTTTGAATGCGACGTTCTTCCATTTCACCGGCGTTAATAATTTCCGCATTAAAGTAATTTTTTACTTCCAATGCACGTGGTGAAATTAAATCCAACTCCCAGGTAATGGTACCAATTAGGTCAAAGTATGGCTTCTTAAAGATTGGCAGTTCTGCCCAAGGTTCAATGTCAAACTCATCAAGTTCAAGATCTTCTCTTGGTAGTAAACCAAATTCTTCATTGCTAGGCGCATTCGCCTTGTTAATGATACAGCCTTTGATGTTTTTCTTTTTGATGCCACCAAAGGTTTTAGCACTAACTTCTAAACGTTTTTCAAACTGAGCTGGAGTTTCATTATCTGGTGTGGCAACAAAGATAATATCAGCACCTAACGCTTGCGCTACTTCGCTGTTAATGCGAGCGGCATAGGGTTGCTTTTGAGTTTGAATTAACCCTTCAACCAACACCACATCTTCGGAATATTTTTCTGCATTACCAACTAACTCTTCAAGAATATCGTCTAGCTGATCATTACCAACTTTATCTTCTACATAGCTTAGTGGGATAGAACGCATGTTTAAATCAGCGAATTCAACAGGGGTATTATCTTCGCTGTTCATCACATTACGCGTAGGTTGGCTGATTGGCTTAAAGTAACCAACGTTAATACCCAACTGCTGCATTTTGTGGTACATACCTAAAGAAACGGATGTCAAGCCGACGCCAAAGCCGACCGGAACAAGCATTATACGGTGCGCCATATTACTTCTCCTGTTGGATTAACGCGAAGGTTTGTTCAGCAATTACTTGTTCTTCATTAGTTGGAATTACCCAACAGTTGTGAGAAGAATCCGTAGAAATTTTGCCTGAGTTACCAAAACGAGCAGCTAAGTTACGCTCTGGGTCAATCTCAACACCTAATAGTTTAAGAGACTTACCTACACGTTCACGCACGAGATTAGAATTTTCACCAATACCACCAGTAAAAATTATACCATCTAAGTGAGTTAAAGCCGCTGTGTAAGAAGCAATGGTTTTGGCAATACGGTAACAGAAGATGTCCATGGTTAAGTTGGCACGCTCGTCATTATCGTTAACAACCGCGTCTTCAATGGTACGACAGTCGTTACTCATACCCGAAATACCTAATAAACCACTTTCTTTGTTAAGAATACGGTTTACGTCATCAACACTGTAGCCAAGTTTGTCTACTAAGTGGAAGATAATGCCCGGATCGATATCACCAGAGCGTGTGCCCATAACAACACCAGCTAATGGTGTTAAGCCCATACTGGTGTCAACACTTCGGCCATTTTCTACGGCGGTAATACTACAACCATTACCTAAATGGGCACTGATAAAGCTTGATTCTTCGTAAGGCTTACCAAGCATTTCAGCAGCTTGTTTCGTAACGAAGTAATGACTTGTACCGTGCATACCGTAATTACGTACACCGTGGTCTTTATAAAAATGGTAAGGAAGACCAGTTAAGTAGGCTTTTTCCGGCATGGTTTGATGGAACGCTGTATCGTAAACCGTCACTTGTGGTAAATCAGCGAATGCTTTTTCAGAAGCTAGAATACCGGTTAAGTTAACTAAGTTATGTAACGGCGCTAATTTAGCCAGATTTTCAATACCTTCTTTTACCTCTTCGGTAACTAGCGTAGGTTGAGAATAAGCTTCGCCACCGTGTACGATACGGTGTCCAACACCCACTAAATCTTTATCAAGTTTATTTTCTAATAAAAACTCAACGATTTTTTCTAATGCAGCTTCATGATCAAAATTACCCGAAAGCGATTGTTGATCTTTCACTCCATTGTATTTGGTTTTGATAAAAGCATCTTTTGTTAGTAAACGCTCTGCGATACCTGAAACGATCAACTCTGATGTTTCCGGTTTAATTAAAGAAAATTTTAAAGAAGAACTACCACAGTTGATTACTAAAACGGCATTTTTAGACATGAAATTTCCACCTTGTTTTGAATTACCTAATATTATAGAAGGCTTATCTAGTTTTTTTATGTTCTAGAACAAAAAAATCGATTAATTCTACATGTTTATTACAACTTCTTCTGGATTTAATGAAAAATTACGTAAATAAATATAAAAATGATAAATCGACAGATATTTTTCAGCCATAAAGTAAGCAAATAACGTTCTAAAAGCACATAAATCACCGAATTGGTCAGTCCAATTTACAATGCATACCATCTCTTTGACCTTTTTGTTGCCATTTAGCCTACAGACACACTTTTAACAATGCTGCTTTTATTAACTAACTCCCTACTACGATTAATTAGCCCTCAAGATAAGTTCAAAACCCTTGACTGGATAACGTACCCTTTCATCGTGACCTTTTTGTATTTTACTTAAACAAGCTGAATAAAAAACATTCAACCCTGTCTTGACATACTGCTTATTTATATATACTGTTTATTTATACAGTATATATACCTATTTCACTGGAGAGACCAAATGCAAAACCACAACCACTACAAAAACAACAACTTAGAATCACAAGCAGCCATAAGCACACCAATCAACAACTGGTTAAAAGTGACAAACATAACCGAAATTGGGCATCATAAGGATAAAATTTCGAGTATTTGCAGAAAATATCAACAGCAAAAGCGTTGGATATTATGTGTTAATGGTAATGACCAACAAATGAGACAGTTGGCAAAACAAGTGGATAAATCAAAACTTTTACGCGTTAATGGGCAAAAGTCAGATGTATCTTTTGAACAAATAAAAGAGGTGCTTATAAAAGGAAATTGTTCAACCGTAGTGTTATACCAAAGTGCTTATAATCAACAGCAATTGCTAACGTTGCAACAATGTGCCCAACTTGGCAATACTCAGTGCGTAGTTATTAACTGTCACGCCAATACATTACACTAAAAAATCCCCCCCCAAAAAAAAGCCCACAAAAGCCATCAACTCTCCGGTATGGTTTTTGTGTGCTTCCTAACCAACCGCTTAAAATGATAAACTTGGTTCATTATTTACTGAATTAAAAAATGACCCTATGCAATGTCCTTGTGGAACCAACCTCACCTTTAAAAAGTGCTGCCAACCTTTTATTAATGGCACACAAAAGCCCAACACAGCAGAGCAACTTATGCGCTCTCGCTTTAGTGCTTATGCAACAAAGCATAGTGCTTATATTGCCCAAACTTATGCCAAACAAGAACAAAGCGCTCACCTTGAAAGTGAAATTAATGAATGGGCCAAACAAACCTGCTGGGTAAAATTAACGATTGTAGATACAGACTATCAAGACAGTAGTGAACATTTTGTTGAATTTAAAGCCGAGTATATTCATGACAACGCGCTTTGCGTTTTACATGAGCGTTCAAGGTTTATTCAAGAATCTGGCGATTGGCGATATATCGATGGCGATATAAAAACCCATGACACCATAAAAGAGTTGACTCGAAACTCACCTTGCCCATGTGGCAGTGGGAAAAAATATAAACGCTGCTGCCAATAATGTCTGTTGCTTTAGAACAATAAAGATAATGCCATCGACAAAGCAAAAACAATCCACTTTTGATTTTTTGCATCGATAGTTAACCAAGGCAATATGACAAGTACGGCCACATAGGGGGCTGTTTTAGGAATAAAAACGCAACTTAAAAGGGAACTGTTGTGCAAATTGCGGGCACTCTTTTTTAGTGTGTAGCACATGACTTCAAAACAATTATCCACCTCATTGCGTAGGCTGCAATGACGTGCACGGATGCACTAATGCCGAAAGGGTCATGTCTCATGGATGAGCGTATTCTTTGGGTGACGGTGTACTTTTACTTATTATGCGCAGCGTTCAGAGCTTTTTTATATTGTTTACAAACCGTCCCTTTTGCAAACCAAAAAGCCCACTCAGTTAAGAACTGAATGGGCTATAAAAATTAGAACGATAGTTAAACGGTCAAATGATTAATTGGCCATGTTAAGGTAAATTTGGCACCACCTAACTCACTGTCGCCAATAACAGCAGAGCCATTATGCCATTGCATTATTTTGTTGACGATGGCTAAGCCAAGGCCAAAACCACCGGTGTCACGGGTGCGACTTTTATCGTGTCTTGAGAAGGCATCAAAAATAATTTTTTTGAATTCTTCATCAATACCAGGCCCATTATCTTCGACAGACAAATAACAAAACTTTGCATCACTGGTTAGGCTGATCTTAACTTCGCCATCACCGTATTTAAAGGCATTCGTGATTAAGTTACTCAGTGCCCGATTAATAAAATGACTGTCATACTCAGCCATAAACGATCCAGACGCCACATCGACAGACAGCTTACCGTCAAAGCCAGCAAAACTTTCTGATTGATAACGCACTAACTCGGCTAAATCATTACGACTGATGCTCATGTTTGGCTGTTCATTTTCAAACGCGGCATAGACCAGTAATTCATTGACTAAAGACTCGAGTTCTTCAACATCGAAGGCTATCTTATTAATGTAATCCTGACGAACTTCTTCATCTTGTGCTTTTCTTAAAACCTCGAGCGCAAATTTACTGCGCGCTAATGGTGTTCGTAACTCATGAGAAACCGCATTGGTTAGCTCTTTATGTGCTTCAATCAAACCATTAATTCTGGCCGCCATCATATTAAAGGTATTCATCATGGGACGCACCAATACCGATGTTCCGCCGGTGATTTTAGCGTTAAAGTCACCTTGGCCAAATTCTTTAACGGTGTCGTTTAGCTTGTCCAAATCTTTCGATATAGGCCATACCCAAAAGAAGATAACGATACCTAGGGTGATAACAATAAAAACCCTGACTAGGGCTTCTGTTCGAGGTCTGGTCGGTGAAAGCACCGGGCCAAGAACAAAAACTTTGTCTTGTGAAGCAATAGGATGAAAAAGCGTAATGTGATTACTGTCGTAAAATACGGTATTCACGCCATCAGAAATTGAATCCATTTCTGGGATCAATGACTGGATATTTTCTCGGTCAACTAACAGTAAAGGCAGGTCAAAATATTCTTGCTGCCCTTCAACCCAAGTCTTCCATTGTGAAACAGGAAAACGGCTGATATTCCCTTCAAGGACTTTGAGTAGGGTTTTATAGCCTGTATAAGATTCTACTTTTTGTTCAACATGCAGGCTCCAGAATTCATCCAAAACCCAACTTAACGCACCAAAACAAGAAATAATTAAAAAATACAGGCTAAAAAACGAGCGACCTAAATTCATTATCTATTCCCAGGCGTCTGGTACGAATAAATAACCTTGTCCCCATATTGTTTTGATTCTAAATGGTGTTTCATTCGAATCGAGTAATTTCTTACGTAAACGTGAAATACGCACATCAACACTGCGATCCATACCATCGTATTCACGACCGACAACGGCTTTGTAGATGTAATCACGGTTTTGTACTTCACCCGCACGCGTTGCTAATAACCACAACAGGTCAAATTCTTGACTGGTAAGTTCGATGTTTTCACCATCAAGAAGTACTTGGCGAGAATTACGGTTGATTTGTAGCTTGCCACAAGTGATTTCGGCTTTTTCGTTACCACCTTTTGGTAACTGACCGCGTCGTAATAAAGCATTAATACGAGCAAGTAAAACACGTGGCTCTACCGGTTTAGCAACATAATCATCGGCACCAATTTCTAAACCAAGAACTTGGTCGAAATCTGTGCTTTTGGCAGTTAGCATTAAAATTGGGTTACTAAATGATGGTCGCAAATCGCGACATACAGTAAATCCATCTTTACCAGGTAACATAACATCTAAAACAATTAAATCCGGAGAGAAATTCTCCACTGTTTTAGCAACCGTGTCACC
Source organism: uncultured Thalassotalea sp. (assembly GCA_947502355.1). GTDB lineage: Bacteria > Pseudomonadota > Gammaproteobacteria > Enterobacterales > Alteromonadaceae > Thalassotalea_A. The sequence continues at coordinate 82,625 of CANMZP010000001.1, forward strand.
ACGAAATTCTTGTTTTACGTGGAAACCTTCAGTAACAAGAAATCCTTTTATTAAATCCGATAACTGACGGTCATCTTCAACCAAAAGAATTTTTTTCAGGCTTGGTTTATTTTCAGGCATTGAGTATCGCTCCATTTTTCATTGGTTTTATGTGAACTATCAATAACTTTAATTGCTTTTTAATAAATAAAAATCAATATTTATTTGATGAATTCAATATAACAAAGTTTTTTGACATATAATAACCTTAATTTCCGGCTTGTTAACATCAATTTAACATCAAAAAACCATAAAAATCAGTAGTTTAAGTCGATTTTTTAGCCATTTGACTGGCTCCATTTATAACAAATCGAAACGACACTGTACAATTTAATTACAAACTTTTGATATTTTGCTTAAAAATACATCAAAATAAACTTTTGTTATTGGTTACATTTTAGTTAATTGATTTATAAAGGGTTAATTAAATTAGAAAAAAAATCGCTTTTTTTTGCTTTTTTTTTATCTTGCTTATTTTTTGTGTGAATTAACAACCATATAACATACTCAGCTTGGCTAAATATTATTCACTCTAGAATTTCATTTATCCGGGTTAATTTCTTTGATAGCATTACGCGCAAGTTAACAACGTCATATAAGAACCTCACATCATGAAAGTTATCTCCTTTAACATAAATGGCTTACGCGCCAGATTACACCAACTGCAAGCCATCATAGATAAACACCAGCCAGACATCATTGGTTTACAAGAAATTAAAGTCCACGACGAAGCATTCCCTCTTGAAGCCGTTGAAGCAATGGGCTACCACGTATATCACCACGGCCAAAAAGCGCATTATGGTGTTGCTATGCTTTGTAAAAAAGAGCCGATAAGCGTACAAAAAGGCTTCCCTACCGATGATGAAGACATGCAAAAACGCATGATCATGGTTAAAACGATCAATGATGCTGGTGAAGAAGTCACCATTTTAAATGGCTATTTCCCGCAAGGTGATAATATAAACCATGAAACGAAATTCCCGTATAAAAGACAATTTTATAACGATTTAATGGGGTATTTAAACGATCATCACCAAGCGGATGAAAACATCATTATTATGGGTGATATTAATATTTCACCAATTGATTTGGATATCGGCATTGGCGAGCCAAACCGTAAACGTTGGTTAAAAACCGGCAAATGCAGTTTTCAGCCAGAAGAAAGACAATGGTTAAGTCGTCTACTAAACTGGGGGTTTAAAGACACGTTTAGAGAGCTTTATCCAGAAGTAGACGATCAGTATTCGTGGTTTGATTACCGCTCACGAGGCTTTGATGATAACCGAGGGTTACGCATTGATGTTGTTTTGGCAACAGCCGCGCTTAATGCGCAATGTATTGAATCAGGCATCGATTACGAATTGCGCGGAATAGAAAAACCATCTGATCACGCACCAATTTGGTCAACGTTTAAATAAGTGAATAGTTACATGAGTGAACACCTTTATTGCTGTCCGATTTGCGACAATGAATTGCGTCTGGAGTCACGCAGTTTTCGTTGCGGCAACAACCACAGTTTTGACCAAGCCAAAGAAGGCTATGTCAATTTGTTACCCGTTCAGCATAAACACTCCAAGGACCCCGGTGATAACAAAGACATGGTTAATGCTCGAAGAACGTTTCTTGAGTCAGGCTTTTACCAACCTTTAAGAGATCATCTTGTCGAGTTATATCAAAAACTTGGCAATCATGGCCCGGTGCTAGATGCCGGCTGTGGTGAAGGCTATTACACCAATGCTCACAAAACAGCTGATAATCAGGTCTTTGGTGTAGATATTGCTAAAAATGCGGTGCGCATCGCCGCCAAAAAATACAAAGACTGCCATTTTAGTGTCGGCTCGATTGCCAAACTGCCTTTCTCTGAGCAAAAATTTAGCTGGCTGTATTCCATTTATGCCCCCATTAAAGCTGAAGAGTTTAGTCGAATTTTATCTGACCATGGTTATTTGGTAACGGTAACCCCTGGTGAAGATCATCTTTGGCAATTAAAAAGTTTAATTTATCAAACACCAAAAAAACACAATATTGATAAGCAGGAGCTGAGTGGTTTCACTTTAGTTAAAGAAGAACGCTTAAACTATGAGATGACGTTTGAAAAAACAGAACAAAGTTTAAGCTTATTGGCCATGACGCCCTTTGCCTTTAAAACCTCTGACGCCCTATTTACCGCGCTAGAGCAAACTCAACCGTTTCATTGTGTCGCAGACTTTATGATCCGTGTATACCAAAAAGCATAATGTAAGTTATTTGCCGGGGAGTTTAACACCTCCCTAGCAGCTATTCTAAAAACCCTTTATTTGCTATCGTCGCTACAACATTCATCCTGTAGAAAATCAATCAAACTGAGCAGGTTTGGGTATTCAACCGTGCAATAGAGGGTTCTACCTTCTCGGCGCTGCTTAATAAGGTTGGCAGAAACCAAAGAAGAAATATGATGTGATAAGGTCGAACCAGGAATGTCTAAGTCCTCCTGCACATCCCCTACCGCAATGCCTTGTTCGCCAGCCTTAACCAAACGTTTAAAAATCCTCAATCGCGTTGGGTGCCCTAGCTCTTTAAATGATTTTGCAATTATCTCTATTTCCATTTTATTTTCTCTCTCAGACTTTATATTTCGATATTACTAGAAATAAGTTGACATTGAAAGTCCAACCTTTATAATTTCGACAATTCTAGAAATATAGGTGTCATTGGAGATTTTATGGACATCACAAGTTCTATGGTTATCGACACATTAAATATGTTTGTTTTTTTGAGTGTTGAATTAACCGTATTGTTTTTAGCGATCAGTTATCTGGTAGGTGTATTACAAGAATACATTCCACCAGAAAAAATTCAAAAGATCTTGAGTGATAAGCATGGTAAAGGTTATTTTATTGCTGGTCTTTTGGGTGCTATCACACCGTTCTGTTCGTGTTCGACCATTCCGTTTTTAAAAGGCCTACTTAGAGCGAAAGCAGGTTTTGGTACTATGATGGTATTTTTATTTGCCAGCCCGCTGCTTAACCCAATCATTATTGGATTGTTTGCCGTAACCTTTGGTTTAAAAGTAACCGCGTTTTATTTTGTTGTCGCCATGGGCGTTTCTATTATTGCCGGCTACCTATTAGAAAAGTTTGGTTTTGAGCAATACATAAAACCAGAAGCGTATCTGGAGCCTAAACCTTCTTGTTGTGGTAGCTCGTGTTCAGCAAAAGCTAAACCGGTTAGCAAATGGATGCGCATATGGCGCAGTACCTGGAGTGATTTTAAAACCGTATTACCATACCTTGTAGGTGGTATCGCATTAGGTTCACTTATATACGGCTTTATGCCAACCGAGTTTGTGGCCAGTGTGGCCGGTGAAGATAACCCGCTTGCCATTCCGATTGCAGCGGTTATAGGTATTCCACTATACATTCGTGCCGAAGCTGTTATTCCCCTAAGCAGTGCGTTGGCAGCAAAAGGGATGGGCTTAGGCGCAGTAATGGCATTGATCATTGGTAGTGCGGGTGCCAGCTTAACAGAAGTCATTTTATTAAAATCGATTTTCAAGAATAAAATGATCATCGCTTTCGTTTCTGTCATTGTTACCATGGCTATCGCAGCAGGCTTTTTATACAGTTTAATATTCTAAGCAAAAAGTATTGAGTATATAAAGCATCAATTTATCAAGGGTTGATGCTTTTTTTCAAGTTAAAAAGCGAACAGATTTACGAACTTTTAATCATCGTAACCTCTCCTATGGCCCGTCTTTGTTAAAATCCTCTTTTGTTTTTCAATTCAACACTTTATTTCGTTTGCCCTTTTAGATGCTTTGTATAAAGCCAGATTTATGTTTGAACAGCATAAGGTTTAACCGTATACAACCTAATTTACGGTTAATCACTTACCTTTGTGAACGTTGGTGATAAAGCGCCATTATTTACCGGATAAGCTTTATGTCGATTAGTGCGACATTGATACAATCAATTATTTTTATTTTTCATCCTTGCAATATTTGATTTTTAAACTATAAATAATCCCATATTTACAGGGTTAACTTATATTCTACTGTCACGGACGCTCACTCACTGTCGTCCTGCTGTATTAATTAGTCAATATCGTTGTAGTTAATCTTTCCATTAACGGGTGTTAATTTGGAGGGAATCATCATGTTTACGCCTATTTGTAAGTTCAACATCAAACAATCTTCTCAATTCAATTCCTTTATTAAACTAATCATTTGTTTGACCTTAAGTCTACTAATAGCTTTAACTGCAAATGCAGCTAAAGGAGGGAAAGGTAAACCATCTCCTTCTGAACCACCAACTGACTTTGTTGCAGATATGGCTTTTACTGCACCTTATTCAAAAAAAGATAAAATCTCACCATTAGCCTTAGGTATGTCTTCTATGTCATTGATAAATAGTTCAAATATTAAAGCTAACTCTAAATCTTTCTCACCTGATGGAAAATGGCTCGTTTATCACACCTATGGATATGATGGTGATGGCTCACTCTTACACATGGTAGCCGTTTCCCCTGTAGGTGATTTAACTTTACAAAGGCAGTCTATTTTATTTTATACGCCTGATCGTGCGGTAGATAAAACGGATTCTATATTCGCTAACGTTTCTAATCCATTGTGGCTTAATCTATCCGGTAAAAATTATTTATTAATTGGTCACAATAGTGATGAAAGAGGTAAACCTCTTTATTTACAGTTTATACCATTAACGCCTATTCAAGATGATGACGGAAACATAACAAGTTGGGAAGCAGAAATACTTGATAAAGAAGGTCGACCAATAACAAAAGATAATCGATATGATCCATCAGAATGCAATGAAGATCCATTACCTGAAGATTCAACTTGCTATTTAGTTGAATTTAATAATGACAATTATTACGCAAGTGCAGTCGACTACGGCATTACTAATTCTGGTTATGCGCTATATATAATTGGTATGTATTTTGATGTTGATCCAAGGCCTGAGATTTTAGATAGATATAAATTGTTTAAAATTCCTATCATTACAAGTACGGAACCCGAATTAGGTCAATTAGAAGATATTACAAGTACGGAACCCGAATTAGGTCAATTAGAAGATATTACACCTTCACATACGATTTTGGACGAATTCAAAAATCATAGAGTTATTGCTGTGACTGGTTCAAAGATCTTAGCCGATGAAGTATATTTTTCATCTTTCTCTCATGAACAAAAAAGTGGCGAGTTGACTTTGACAGCTTCATCTATTTGGAAGGCGAATACTTATGGTTTTGATGCGGCAAATAATATAACGCCAATAACATTAATTTACGACACGGTAAATGATCCTAGAGATCCCGATTATTTCACAGACTTGGATATATCTTGCGATGGTGTTTCTTTATTATTAGAAAGTAATGATGGGAAAATAAAACTATTAGATGTGCCAATTTCATTTCCTTCTGAAGTTCCACCAAGTCTACTTTTTGAAGGTAGTTACCCAAAATGGAAAAACTGACTCCTTGTCAATAGTAAAAAGTATTAGGGTTTTGACTAACGGCAGATACCAAGATGGTAGTTGTTGTTAGTGCCGTAAGTGTTAAATTTTAATATATTGTCATTATTAGTGGCATTAACAGAATAAATTCATAACGCGTGACAGAGAGATTATGGCACTGTTGGAGCGCTCTCAACTTGTAATATTCGACGACTCGATGACGGCCTATTTTTCGCTATCGGTTCTTCTGGCACCCAACGACCTGTCAACCTACTAACCCGCAAATAACGGCGATATTACTCCGGCGGCAACAACGACATAAGCATAATAACGGCCATATCGACAATGTCGCTATGGCCCTTTTTTTATTCAAGTGTTGTTTTATTGTTAGCTCAGGCTTGGTTATATGAATAATTTAATAAACGAGCCAGATCATTAAAGGTTGGGTTATTTAAGGTTAAATTAGGCACAGGTTTGGGGTTTAACTTTTCGACCCCCTGTCGGTACCAAGAAGCCAACGCAAGAGGTAACTTTTTCTTCGATTGTTTGGCCACCATGGCCAATGCTTGTATTGGCATCGAGGCAATTAAAATACTGTAAAACAAGGCCATATTAAGCTGTTCGATTCCCATGGCTAACAAAGGTAGTATTAAAGCAAGCATGGCTAAATATGGGCAATACTTCACCGCAAACCGACAAGCGACGACCGCTCGATATTCGGCAAAATATTCTAAAAATTCTTGTCTTGATGGCCATAGACTAATGTAAGCATGACCCTCTCTTAGCAAAGAATATAAATTCGTTTTCATACCAACTAAACACATAAATAAAACAGTTAATGCAAATCATTTAACCCGTAAACAGCTAAACCATTTGCGCATATTATATAAAGATACCAAAATTATGCACATATTTCCTTTTATCAATACATATCTTAACAAGATCCACTTTAAAACACGTTAGAAAAACCTGTATAAGCAACCAGTGATCAAGCTTTATTTCTAAAAATAAACCACTAAAACTTAAATAAATAGCTTGCTATTTAGCATTTATCCTTTAGCAAGCAAAAAAGCATGTTGTATAAATTTTATACACAGGAAGCTGCAGTTCGTTTTTTAACCACCAAACACAAATCGAAATAAAACAGCCACTTACAAACCTATAAAATTGTTATAAACATAATTATCCACAGCATTTGTGGATATCTGAATTTTATACATTGCTAAAGATTGAACAAATAATCACAAATGTTCGATCATATACATGATCTTTTACAGCCTTTATATGTTTTTATCTCTCAAGGCCATAAAAATTAATCTATTAATAATATTGATAATTGATACCAATCAAAATTTCGGTTTGATATAGTATTTAGACAAGGCCGATATATAACGCTTACCAGCATTAACATACGATAAATCAGGGGTATTATGGCTAAACAAACGCTGCAATTATTGGATGAACTATTTAATATTCACAGTTTTACGCCAGAAACAAGCATCCCCACCCAAGTATTTGATGCGAAAATCTACTTTATAGGGAAAACCTATGATGAGCTGTCTATTGTTGTACCCTCTTATATCGCCATAGACAGCCTTGAAGTGGAAAGTGATTGGCGTGCATTAGAAGTAATGGGCCCTCTGGGGTTTTCATTAACCGGAATATTGTCGAATATATCCGGCGTACTTGCCAATAATGATATTAGTATTTTCGCCATTTCAACCTTTGATACCGACTATATCCTGCTTAAAAATGACAACGTTAATAAAGCAATTCGTGCCTTACGTGAAAACGATTATTTGGTAATAAACGACGATTAGAGAACAACAATGACAATTATCTACGGCATTCATAACTGCGACACCGTTAAAAAAGCGCAAAAATGGCTTACGGCAAATCATATTCAATTTCAATTTCATGATTTAAGGAAAGATGGCTTAAATCGTAACTTGTTAACACAGCTCAGTGAAAAATCGAGCTGGGATCTATTAATCAATAAACGCAGCACAACGTTTCGTAACCTAGATGACAGCATCAAGCAAAACTTAACGGGCGACACCGCTATTGAAACCGTTTTAGAGCAACCAACGTTATTAAAACGCCCATTGTTAATTGAAGGTGAGGAATTACACCTTGGTTTTAAACCCGCCCAATACGAGCAAATTTTTACCCATGAATAATCAACATAAAGTCCTAGAGCTAACCAAAGATCTCATCGCCAGAAAATCCGTAACACCATTAGATGAAGGCTGTCAGGAAATGATGGCAGAGCACCTTGGCGCTTTGGGTTTTAACAACGAAAGTATGGTGTTTGAAGACACCACTAACTTATGGTCAAGAAGAGGCACCGAACACCCAGTATTTTGTTTTGCCGGACATACCGATGTTGTCCCTTCGGGCCCAGAATCAAAATGGCATACACCTCCGTTTGAGCCTACGGTTAAAAAAGGCGTACTCTATGGTCGTGGTGCTGCCGATATGAAAGGCTCCCTTGCTGCAATGATGGTAGCCACCGAGCAATTTGTACAAGACTACCCTGATCACCATGGCTCTATTGCATTTTTAATCACCAGCGATGAAGAAGGACCATTTATTAACGGTACCACTCGGGTTATTGATACCTTAGAAGCGCGTAATGAAAAAATTGACTGGTGTATCGTTGGTGAGCCATCAAGTACTAATGTTGTTGGAGACGTGGTTAAAAATGGCCGTAGAGGATCGATTACGGGTGATTTATTCGTGCATGGAAAACAAGGCCATGTTGCCTACCCTGAGCATGTTAAAAATCCGATTCACTTAGCGGCACCAGCATTGGCAGAGCTTAGTAGTGAAGTATGGGACCATGGTAATGAATACTTCCCACCGACCAGTTTTCAATTATCCAACGTAAACTCAGGTACCGGGGCAACCAATGTGGTGCCAGGGGAATTACATGCCATCTTTAACTTAAGGTACAGCACCGAAATTAATGATCAAATCATTATTGACCGGGTTACCGCCATTTTAGACAAGCATAAACTGGATTATGATCTTAAGTGGACCTTTAACGGCAAGCCTTTTATTACCGAACCAGGGAAACTGCTCAACTCGGTTATTGAGTCTGTCGCTGAAACCAATGGGATTGTTTGCCAACCTAGCACGTCTGGTGGCACGTCTGATGGTCGCTTTATTGCCCCAACGGGTGCGCAAGTGGTTGAATTAGGCCCAACAAATGAGACCATACATCAGGTTAATGAATCGGTACGAGTGGATGCATTAGACCATCTAACATCTATGTATTATCGCACCTTAGTGAAACTACTTACTTAAGCAATAGCTAGCATACTAAGCAAAAGATGCACTCATGACACAAACCGTAACCGAAAAAATCATTACCGGCCAAACGGATGAGCATATTACGTTTATTGAAAACCACATTGGTGTTCATATTAATATGCTCAGTGACTTTTTGGCCATGCAAAAGGCCGCACAAATTGATGGTATCGACCTTAGGATCGCCAGTGGTTTTCGCGATTTTGCACGGCAAAAAAGTATTTTCGAACGTAAACTTGAAGGGCTATTGCCAGTTTACGATCTAAAGCAAAACAAAATTAACCTTGAGCCGTTATCGGTACAGGACAAAATTAAGCACATTCTTTTGTTTACTGCCCTGCCCGGTGCCAGTCGCCATCACTGGGGTAGCGATATTGATGTTTATGCCCCAAACTTACTTGCCGGTAAAACATTGCAATTGCAAGCATGGGAATATGACATTGGCGGCCCGATGGAAAAACTCAATCGCTGGTTAGATGAAAACATGTCCAAGTTTGGCTTCTTCAAACCGTATCGGGTTTATCAAAACGGCGTCGCACCAGAGCCATGGCATATTTCATACAGACCATTAGCTCAGACATTTCAACAAGCCTTAACCTGCGCGCAAATTGCACGATGTTTACAAAAAAATCAGATAAAAGCCGAGTCTGAACTGTTGAATATGTTGGATTGGATTTACCAACACTATATAATCAACATTTCTGATTAATACACAAATAGGCACACATGGATACTTGGGTTATCGTTGTAATTATAGGGTTGGCATTTGCCGCGATTATTGGCAATTTATCGTTATTACAAAAAAGTGCCAAACCCATCCGTCGCAAAGGCTTAAACGACTTACAAGAAACATTGCCAAGAACCGGCAAAACCGCAGATAAAGGCGCCTCCTCACCCGTTAAAAAATAAGTTAGCCCCCAAAAAAGAGATAAAAACCATGTGGTACAAAACCATGTGGTATAAAATCGGGCGGACTTGCTATTTCGTATTATACTTTTTAATAAGTTAACACAACATTTAGCCTCCTAAGCGTTTCGCTATGAGGGGATTTTTGGGAGTATATTATGGAAATTAGCAATTTAATGAATATGAACAGCAACATCGTTTTTGGCATCATTAACGAACGCTTACGCCTAGAGTGCGATAACCTAGATCAGTTACTCTCTCGTTATAATCTTGATGAGGTACAATTAAGAAATAAAATGGCGATGATTGGTTATGAGTACGACCCATTATCGAATCAATTTAAAGCACGCTAATTGCACGATAAATTTATATGAAACAGCCCTGTCTGAACAACAGGGCTGTTTTTTGTTTAAAAAGCGACTACGGCTTTAATCGGTTCACCTTGTGCCACGCAATCAAGTGCGTCTTATCTCTTCCAATGTAAATTTATGAGTAACGGCTTCGGTCCTAGGGTGTTTCTTATGATACGACTGAGCAACACGAATGGCTTTAGCGACATACCAGGCTTCATTTAGTTGAAGTGTATTTTTAATTTTGGCCAATCAGTCTAGCTAAGGATGATATCTAAACAAAGAGAAAATAGTGTTTTTGTACAATCTAGGATTTTAAAAAAACCGTAAATTCTGTTAAAAAAAAGGACCGATATAGATCAGTCCTTTTAACAGTGTTCACCTTGTCTAAGGTTATTCTTTAAACGATAAAGCCGGGTCTAGAATATCAAAGTTGTCGAGTAATATTTTTTCAGAAACCGGGTTATTTTGTTCATCAACAATAACCATTGCGGTTTTCTTACCCAATTCTTTTAAATGGAATTCGTAAGTACCGTTTTCCATTTCAATAACAGGCACTTCATCACCCCATAGGCTGTCCCAAAAGCTATTGTCTGGCTTGGTGTAATACACTTCGTAGATACGCTTATCTTCATTTAAGTCGGTAATTCTAAAACCGTACTTCTCAAAGAACCCAGAGATGTAAATCCAAAGTTCATCAGGCGGGTAATCAATAATTAAGGCGGGTTCGCCCTGCTCTGACTCGCCAATATTCACCAGTTGCAAGTTGGCACGAGCAATACGGTCTTCACGGTTATTAACGCGGTAAATATAACTTAATTCAGTTGTTATCGCGTTTACCATGGCCATTTCAACACGGGCTTTCTCAATTTGATCTATCTGAGATTCAGATTTGTTTTGAGATGTGAATTTGTAATCTACCAACTCAACATTTAAACCAACACTACGACCATGAGGCTTGGTTACCAAGCTGTATTTATAACGCCATGCTTCCGTTGAGTCGATGCTTTTCCAAAACCAAGAACCACTTTCAGTCTGAGATTCAAACCAACCCGATTCCCATTCGTGATTTTCAGGATTTTGATTAACAATTTCAACGTTATTTGAGGTCATATAATCGCTAACCGCTTGCCCAACTAGGGCATTTAAGTCACGGTTATCATCAACTTTGTCGTACCAAATGGCAGCGGTTTTGTCGAATTCGTCAATGCGGCTACCATTGGCAGTAGGTAATGCCAATGCTGGTGCACGAACATCAACTTCAATGCCAACAGCGCCATCTAAGTTAGTTGGTGCCGGAATGGTGTATAGCTCGTGACTTTCAGGACGTGATAAATTGTCTGGGATGGTTAATTTGCTGTCTTGCTCAATATTAACGTAATCAAAATCACCCTGAGCTTGTTTACGCGTTTCCATGTTACTACAAGCGGCTAATGATAAGCTCAGTAAAGAAAAATATAAAATACGGCGATCCATTAATACTCCTAAGGATAAAAGCCCATGTTTTGCACTCGACAAACCATGTAAAATGTTATTCTAATTAAAATATATTACACTGAAATCTTCAGAGTAACGTAAGGCGATAAAGTTCCAATCTTTTTTTGAGTTTTTTAAAACATTGGATTCAGTGCTCGGTTGTAAACTTGAACCCTAAATACTTATTTCGCTTTTACTAAAAATTGCGGTTTATGGTACTTGTAAGGCCTTCTAAAAACAAGTTTTACAAGATAAAAGTATGAGAAACTACAAATGTCGCAAAATTAGTTTTACAATACCGGGTAAATCAAAACTTTAAGTAACTTTTATATGACACAATCATTAGTGTTTACAGCCGTTGGTACCGACAGAACGGGTATACTTTGTGATATAACCGAACTCGCCAGTGAATTTGGTTGTAAAATTATTGACAGCCGCATGGCCATTCTTGGTAATGAATTTACTTTGATCATGTTATTGGATGGCAAAAAGTCTGCATTAAACCAATTTGAAACGCGCTTACCTTTGTTAGCCCACTCGTTGCAATTATTAACCATCAGCAAACGAACGTCTGAACATGTGCCCATGGATATTGGCAAAACGGCCGATATCTATATTTCCGGTCCAGATTCATTAGGGCAGCTTAAAAAGATCACTCGTTTTTTTGCAAAACGCAAAATAGATGTCAGCTCCTTAAAGTCATTTACCGAAGAATCATCGCAACAGGCAAAATCCTACATTTCCGTGAATATTCCTGCCAATATAGACATTGAACCTTTAGAGCAAGAATTTAACGCACTATGCCAATCGTTAGACTTAACGTTTGAAATTAATACCCAAGCTCCACTAACACTATAAGAAAGAGACATTTTTAAAATGAATACATTGAACGTTGGGGACAAAGCCCCTCTATTTAGTTTACTTGATCAAAATAATCAGGAAGTGAACCTTGCCGACTACATTGGTAAAAAACAGGTGCTTGTTTATTTTTACCCAAAAGCCATGACACCGGGTTGTACCGTTCAAGCACAAGGCCTGCGCGATCACAAAGCAAAACTGGACGAACTAAATACCGTGGTTTTTGGGATCAGCCCAGATGCAACCAAGCGTTTAGATAAATTTTGCCAACGAGATGAATTAAACTTTACCCTATTAAGTGATGAAGATCATAAAGTTGCCGATGATTTTGGGGTGTGGGGCCTTAAGAAATTCATGGGTAGAGAATATGACGGCATTCATCGATTAAGCTTTTTAATCGATCTTGATGGCAACATCAGTCATGTATTTAATAAGTTTAAAACCAAAGAACACCATCAAGTGGTTATCGATTTTATTGAGCAAAACCTTTAGAAAGCCACCGTTTTTAACGAAAAAGGGCTGATAAACATCAAGCCATTAAGCTAACAAAGAGTTTTCTGCCTTATATCGCTCTAAAGGGTAAATAAGGCAAGGTATTCTAAATAAAGGCTCTAGAAAGAAATTTTCTAGAGCCTTTATTTTGAGATGACATTCAACATCACTTGAATAAACAAATGGAATCAAAAACGTCCGCTAGAACGACAAACGGACGTTAAATACGACTATTGGTTTATCATTAGCAGGTTTTTGAATTGGCTGATCAACTCAACATTAGGATTACTTTTTCGGTAAACCATAAATATGGGCCTTTTAATTTGTAAGGGAGCTTCTATTTCAAATAGCTCTTGCGATTTAAGGCTCTGAGTTATCAATTCTGTAGGCAGATAAGCAAAACCGCCTTTTGATAACATGACTTCAAGTGCGATCATAGCGGTAGAGGTTTTAAAGTTTGGTGTCACTTTATGATGAAGGGCATGTTCTTTTTGAAAGGTTATCCCCCAATCAACAAGAATGTAATCTTCAACATTTTTGTCAAATGCTGACCGAGAGCCGACTAATGACAAATCAAAATGACCGATTAATTCATTAGTAATTTCATCATCTTTAATTGGATCCATCAGCATTCCAACATCAAGGGTTCGATCATCTAGTTTTCGCTGAATAGCTTCCCTAACAGATATTTCAGTGCTTAAAGAAACATTGTCGAGTAGTTCAATTGCATCATGAATTCTGTTACTAAAAAACGCGTCCCATACGTTTGGTGTTGCAGCTATGTTGAATGATATTTTTTGCTGGTTAGCTATAGACAATGCAATTTTAGATTGCTCCATTTGGCTTACCATAAGGTGAGCATGAGACAGTAAAGCGTCACCAGATGGGGTTAACCTTAGATTGTTCTTTTCTCTAATAATTAACTTGGTCGCGTAAAACTCTTCAAGTTGCTTAATGCGAGCACTAACTGCTGCCTGCGTTATATACAGAGTTTCTGCGGCTCTACCGAAATGTTTATTTTCTGCGACTGCAATAAATGTTTTAAAAAATTTAATGTCCATGCCAACACCTTAATAAATGACTCTCACTAATGTAAATAAAAGTTATCGATGCGACAAATATTATTTGTTTTGCAATTAGTACTTTTTCTCTTAAATTTTCAATAAATAAAAATTTGGAGTAAACACGCGAGAAAAAGCGTGCTGATGTTATCCATATTGGCAACTAATATTGCGATGGTTCATCTAGTCGTTTCTGATGAGTAGCTTACTCCCACGTATTAACTCAGATCTAAAAATATCTACGAATATAGGGTTTAAAACTTAAACCGGACTCACTTCATTCATTCCATTAGAAAAAGGCGCGTAACGATGAAAACTTCGATTAGAATTGGCAAAAATTTATTTTACGGTGATAGCTCATTTCCTTATGGCATTTCACGTAGTGGGTATTTCAATAAACGAGAGTCCGATGAGCTAATGATATATGGAAAGACCTTTGAGGGATTATGCAATGGCAGTTTATCGCCTGTTAATGATGAAGAAGTACAGTTTGTAGAGGGCATAAATAGCAATAGTGAAAGTGAGCTTTACCCAGTTAACCTATGGAGAAAGTATCTTGTTGCTATTGATAAAAGTCGTGTTCATCATGGGTTTTCAATGAGTAATGGTAAAATCTGAGGTTCCAGTGATAATGAACCTTCATTCTCTTAACAAACATTTAACGCCGAACGACTCAAGCAAGAGTTATTTATAAATATTTTTTAACGTAACGACAATTATTTTTTAGCCGTCAAAACAACAAGTTTTCTGTATACTCCGCCAAAATTCACGATACTTGCATAACGTATCACCTACTTGGAATAGGCCAATGAAAATTTGTTTTATCATGTACCCTTGGGATCGCATTGAACCAGAGACAGACTCGACGCTTCGTTTAATTCATGAATGTGTAAAGCGAGGTCATACTGTAGCGCTTTCTACGGTTAATAATTTAACGATTCGCGATAGTGTTGCAAGTGCATTTTGTGACGTATTTACAAAGAAAACTAAATATTCAGACAATATTCCAAGCTTTTATAAAACTGCTGACTTTAAACGTGCGCAACTGCCTTTAGCGGGATTTGATGCCGTTATAATGCGCGCTAATCCCCCCCTTGATGCGTTAGCACTTAACTTCTTAGATTCAGTACGTGGTGATACGTTCATCATGAACGACCTCGATGGGTTACGTATTGCAAACAACAAAATATATACCGCATCATTTCAAGATACAGAAAGTGAGTTCATTCCAGCGACGCATGTATCTAAAAATCGCGATTATTTAGAACGAATTTTTGACGAATCAGGCAGTGATAAAATGATCTTAAAGCCATTAGATGGTTATGGTGGGCGTGGTGTTATCGTTTTAGAAAAAAGCGCTCGTCAAAGCTTTAGATCATTACTCGATTTTTACATAGGTGGTGATGAACACGGTAAAGGGAGTAACTACGTAATTTTGCAGGACTATGTACATGGTGCAGAAGAAGGCGATGTACGCATTTTGATGCTAAATGGCGAACCGATTGGGGCTATGAAGCGTATTCCGGCTTCTAACGATGTACGCTCTAACATTCATGCTGGTGGTAATGTTGTTAAACACAAACTCACAGCGCAGGAAAAGAAACTGTGTAGGTACATAGGCCCAAAACTTGTGCGAGATGGGCTCTACTTTACGGGAATTGATGTTATTGGCGGTAAGCTGATCGAAGTGAACGTCTTAAGCCCCGGCGGTATCGTGAGAATCAATAAATTAAATAGAGTAAAATTACAGTCTCAAGTTGTTGACTTTGTTGAAAGCGTTGTACATGCCAAAGAATTTGTCATGAACCGTAAATCTGAATTTAGAAAGGTCATCGAAGATGCTAACGCTGTCTGAGAATGAGTGTATTCAACTCATTAAAAAGCGGGAATGTTTCCATGCCGAAGTCAATAACGGTTCATTTATTGTTAAAATTGATGAATATACACCACTCATTTGTGCAGCTATCCATAATGGTCATGGTTTACGTGCAGAGTTAGATAAATCGTTCTTGCTATCAAAGCAAGAGCGATTTTATGAGGAAGATCCATACACAGATGAGTTGATTTCTTCTTTTCCCATTCAGTTAATCGGCAATGACTCACGTTTTGAGTACGACTTAAACCGTGCAAAAACGCTTTCTACTTATTTTAAAACCGCGTGGGATAAACAAGTATGGCAAAAGCCTTTAACGCAAAAACAACGTGCTATTAGCCATGCTAAGCATGTGTCATTTTATAATGTGTTGGAAGCAATCGTCGCCGTTATTGAAAAGCAGTTTGGCAATGCCATTGTTTTTGATATTCATTCCTATAACTACAAACGTATCGAAAAAGATACGCCTACATTCAATATTGGTGCAGGGCAAATTGACGTTGAGCGCTGGGGCAAAGTGATTGGTCAATTTGAACGTCATCTGAATAGAATTGAGTTACCAAATATTGATGTCAGAGCGGCAACAGATGAAGTCTTTCATGGTCGAGGCTATTTAATTTCGCATATTAATGCGCATTTTGATAATACGCTGGTACTTCCTACCGAAGTCAAAAAAGTATTTATGGATGAAACCTCTGGGGAGGTTTACCCTCTAGTACTTGAAGATCTTAAAGCAGGGTTTAAAGATGCGATAAGCGAGACCGCGGCATTTTTTATGCGTCGCTACACTAAAAAAACACGTACTCAGAAAGCTGATATTTTATCTTCAAATATTAGCCCCGAAGTGATTGAATTAGACAAAAAACTGTATTCATTGTGTAAGAGTGTTGAAACACTTAATTTCATCAATCCGGTTAATATAGCGGCACAAAAGAATCGTTTTCTCAAAAGAAACAGCTATATTGCACCTAGTTTTAATTACAAGCAATTAAATCTAAATCCCTATAAATTTAGAGAATCTTTATACAAGTTACCTGTTGATGATATTTACGATGCAGGTATTGCTCAGCTATATCGCCATGTTATTGATAATCTTGCAAGCAAAATTGATTTACTCACGTCTATAGGTACTGATGATTTTGTTTACAATTCTCTTAAATACTATGGTGAGCCAAATCATACCGATATTGCCAATGCGCGCTTCATTTTACATTTAAATGATGATGAATTGCCTGAGACAAATGTTTATCTAAATGCAGACGAAGCCATCAACTATTTTCGCTCTCAAGCTCAAGAATGGGGATTAAAATGTAAAGTTGAAAAGTCTTCAAAGATAGTAGCCAAAGCTATGGTTAATAATGAAAAAGCACTTTTGCTTATTAACAAAGAAGCTAAGTTTACGGAAAAAGAGTTACATGCTTTTGCCTATCACGAGCTTGGTATTCACATGCTAACAACGATTAATGCGAAAAAGCATTCGTTAAAAGTATTTAGCTTAGGTTTAACTGGCAACACCCACACTCAAGAGGGTATTGCACTTTATAGTGAATACTGCTCTGGTAGTTTAACAATACAGCGCCTCAAAACTATTGCTCTAAGGGTTATCGCTGTTCAATACATGTTAGAACATGGCGATTTTGTAAAAACTTATCACGCACTTATGAACGAGTTTTCCCTGGATAAAGAATTCGCATTTACCCTGACGACCCGTGTCTATCGTGGCGGTGGTTTTACTAAAGATTACCTATACCTGACGGGCTTTAAAGATGTGCTAAACGTTGCTAAAGAACAATCAATAGATAACTTGCTCGTCGGCAAAACTGGTTTGTTAGATTTTAGTGTGGTTTCTGAAATGGTAGAGCGTGGAATGATAGAAAAACCCGTTCCATTATTCGAAACGTCATATACAACTTCGGGTGATAAGGTTTTGGACTTTATTGTTAACTCGATCAAATAAGATATCTCGTCACCGCGAATAATGAATACTGGATTCAATCATTATTCGTACTAAAGATATCCTTTTGATAAACAATATTGCTGAGCTTTCATCGGTTTGTAGTAACTTACGCTTATGCCCACATAAGTATGGACACTCGCCATTTGAGTTCTTCGACTTCTCGAAGATGATGATTTTTATTTGCGCTATCGCTTTTTTTGGTACCTTACCAGAAATTTAAAATTCAAAAAGAGGAATATACACTGCATAATCCTCTTTTATTTTTCGCTAACTTAAAACTTTCACCTTAGCCAAACGAATTGGATGAACATATCACCGTTTTTTACTCACTTTAAGGTGCTTTAAGATTCTAACACCTCATCATTGTCGGTGTCTGGCCATGCATTAATGATGGCTTTTACCAAGGTTGCTAATGGGATGGCAAAGAAAACGCCCCAAACACCCCATAATCCACCAAAAATAATCACTGCAATAATAATGGCGACCGGGTGTAAATTTACCGCTTCAGAAAACAGCAATGGTACGAGTACATTACCATCGAGCACCTGAATGATGCCGTAGGCCAACATTACATAACCAAACTCAGGGCTAACACCCCATTGAAACAAGGCAACAAACAGCACAGGAAAGGTAACGACCGTTGCCCCCACATAAGGCACCAATACCGACAACCCAACTAAAGCGCCCAGTAAAATGGCATAGTTTAAGCCCAAGAGTGCAAATGCTACGGTCGATGTCACCCCAATAATGATAATTTCGATGACTTTGCCACGAATGTAGTTATGTATTTGCTGGTGCATTTCATTGCCGACTTGTGAGGTTAAACGACGCTCTTTCGGCAAAAAACGCGTCAGATTATTTAGCATCTCTTGTTTATCTTTTAAAAAGAAAAACACCATGATAGGTACCAAAATAAAGTAAATTAACAAGGCAACAATATTCGATATGGAACTCAGTGAGGCCTGTAAAATAACCTCCCCCATGCCCAACAGTTTTTCTTTTATGGTGGTAATGATCTGCTCAATTTGTTCCGGCTGCACCACGCCAGGGTATTTTTCAGGTAAAGCGATAATAAAGTCATTCGCCTTATTCACCATATTCGGCACTTCCTGAATGAGGTTTTCAGTTTGTTTCCACAATACCGGCACTAACCCTAAAAAGGTTAGTAACCCAATGGAAGTAAACAAAATCATAACGATGATGGAGGCATTGTTTCTCGACAGCCCTGACAGCGTCAGACGATTTACCGGCCCATCTAATAGAAAAGCCAAAACCACTGCCACTAAAACCGGCATCAGTAAATCACTAAAGAAATACAAAATAACCACACTGAACAGGATAAACAAGGTCAGTGTTACAACATGAGGGTCTGAAAATTTATCTTTATACCAACGACTTACGTAGTTAAACATGTGGTTTTTATCTCTTCTTTATTATTAATTCCAAATCACGATTTGCATGCACAGTTGCTGTAAACTCAATACCCTGGCGTTGTAGCCAGTTGGGTATGTCCGACTTAGAGCCGGTATCGTTTAACAAAATCTGTAAACGCTCTCCAGATTGAAGTTTTTTTAACATTAACTTGGTGTTGATCAGCGGTAGAGGACAGGTTTCCTGTCGACCATCGTATGTCATTATTTGGCTGTTCGTCATTGTGGTTAGTGTTTATTGATGCCTAAGCACCCTTCTTATCATGCCATTGATAGTAACAATTAAGCGAAATGAATAAAAGTAAGCTCAACCACTTAATCCTTGAAAACTTAGTTGAAATCCCCCAAAATGCTACCAAAGATTAATAATGTAGCAACTTGTCATGATGAGTCGACTTTTATCACTTTAAAAACATTTTTTTGCAACTATTTCAATCAAGATGACTCATAACAAACACAGCCAATAATTTTTACTCGATTAGCTCGAATCGACACATATCACCTTTCATTAAGGTATTGTATTAAGGTATTAATGATTATTAAAAGAAAAGCATTAAGCGCAGCAATTATAGCCAGTTTTACCCTATCACTGTTCACCAGTGCTGCGGCAGTTTCAGCTCAAGACAATAAAAACAAGTTACCCGAAATCGGCACATCGGCCGTAAGTACGCTGTCTTTAGACAAAGAAAAAATTTACGGTGATGCCATGATGCGCTCGATTAGAGCATCACAACCCATCATTCAAGATCCTGTTTTAACCGAATACATAAACCATCTGGGAAATTCGTTGGTGATCAACGCCAATGATGTGCATTATCAGTTTGAATTTTTTATCCTAAATAACCCAGAGCTAAACGCTTTTGCTTTTTTTGGTGGCCACATTGGCACCCATTCTGGCCTTATTACCATGGCCGATAATGAAAGTGAGTTGGCTTCGGTTTTAGCGCACGAAATTTCACACGTAACCCAGCGTCACTTAGCGCGTAAAATGGAAGCGCAAAGTCGGTCGGCACCACTATCTGCGGCGGGCATGATATCGGGTATCTTATTATCGCTCATTCATCCTGAAGCAGGTTTTGCGGTATTAAACACGGCAATGGCCGCGGGCCAACAAGCCAGCATCAATTACACTCGTACCAATGAGAAAGAAGCCGACCGGGTGGGCATGAATCTATTAGTGAATAGTGGGTTTGATCCAAACGGCGCGCCTGACTTTTTCCGCAAAATGGCCAGTAGATACCGCTATTCGTCAAAACCGCCAGCCATGTTACTGACTCACCCGATGCCCGAGTCGCGTATTTCTGATGCCCGTAACCGTGCGCAAAGCATGCCTAAACTATTGTTACCGCCAAGTCTCGATTTTGAACTTGCTAAGGTAAGGCTTAGAGCCCGCTATGAAGGCAATCCAAAAGATAACATTGTTAACTTTAAAGATGAGATCAAAAAACAAAAGTATCAGTTACTAGCCGCTGCCCAGTACGGTTTGGCCATGTCTTATTTTGAAAACAAACAGTTTATGGAGGCGTACAAAACGTTAAGTCCTTTACTGGATAAAAATCCTCGCAATCTGTTTTACGTCGATTTAATGTCTGATGTGTACGTTGAGCTTGATAAAACAGACAACGCGCTTGGCATGTTAAAGCACATTTATTCGACGATGCCAAATAATCAAGTGGTTACCCTTAACTACGCCAACGTAGCGATGAAAGCTGAGCAATACGATTTAGCCACGCAATTATTGCAAGACTTTATTATCTTAAATAAAGACAATTTCCTTGCGCATGACTTACTTACCCAAGTGTATGAGAAACAAAAGGATATGAAGAACATGCATCAGAGCAAGGCGGAAGTATTTGCGTTATTGGGTATTTACCCAAAAGCCATTGATGAATTGCAAACCGCGATTAACTTCACCAAAAAGAACTCAATTAGCCAAAAACGAATGAAAGCGCGTATTTTACAGTTCCAAGAACAAGAAAATCAGCTTAAGCGTCTGTAATTGGTGTTTTTAACATTTAAACGATAACAAGAGAAACTATGACTACTTTTACTATTTACCATAACCCAAGATGTTCAAAGAGCCGTCAAACATTGGCTTTACTTGAAGAGGCCAAGGTTGATATCAACATTGTTGAGTATTTAAAAACACCACTTAACAAAGACACCATTGAGCAACTATTGAATTTGCTAAACGTTGAGCCGCGTCTAATGATGCGTACTAAAGAAGCCGAATACAAAGAGCAAAACTTAGGGGCAGACACCGTAACGGCTGCCGACTTAATTGCGGCAATGGTGAATACACCCAAATTAATAGAACGCCCTATTGTCGTGGCAAACGACAACGCCTGTATTGGTCGTCCACCTGAAAATGTATTGGCATTGATTAAGTAATGACACAAAAGAATCACCAACAGCAACGTATTTCAACACCTAACCTTAAGCGCATTGCCTTAGTAGGTTATTTTGGTTTACTCATTTTTATGCCTTTGTGGTTATTGGTACTCGCCCCAAGTGAAGGCTTATCGCCGACTTTGGCGCTGGTAATGTTTTGTGTACCTTTGCTATTGCCTTTACCTGGCCTGCTCAAAGGTAAACCTTACACGTTTGCCTGGGCAAACTTTATTGTGATGATTTATTTTTTGCATTCATTGACCACACTTTGGGTGTCCGATGGCGAAACACTTTATGCACTCATCGAATTAACCTTTGCCAGCATGATGTTCTTTGCCGGTACTTATTACAGCAAGTATCGCGGTCAGGAGCTGGGTTTAGGTTTAAAAAAGTTAAAAGTTGAACTGGAAGAAGAAAAGCAACGTAATACTAAATAAGCTTTTTAAACACTTTAAACGATAACAAAAAGCGTGCTAAGTTAATCTTGTACGCTTTTTTTATATAAGGGATCTCATGAGATATTTACCCATTATTAGCTTGGCACTATTAACAACTGCATGTGGCGGTGATGGTGGTGATAGCAGCTCGACACCATTTGTTCCGCATACTCCTGTTGAAACAGGAATTATCAATATTGATGAATCCTTTGTGCAAGGGCAAAGTACGGAACTTATCTTATTTGAACCGAATCAAAATATCACAGAGCCGAACTGGGTTCAGCTTAGCGGTCCAAGTGTTGAACTCTTTGCGGCAAACTCAAAAGTCTTATCATTCACTATTCCAAACGCTGGTGAGTATCGCTTTGAAGTGTCTTACCGAGCCAATGGCATACAAAAAGAAGATACCGTAAGCTTTTCGGCTGCAACGGGCTCTCCATCCTTGGTAGCTCGATTGGGTCACAGCGTCATAGAAGGCAACAACGTATCATTGCGCGCATTCATTGGTGATAATGTGATTGAAGATAGCATTACTTGGGATAAAATAAGTGGTCCATCAATTTCATTAGATAACAACAATCAAGACCCACAACTGCTTATTTTTGAAAGCCCGCTGGTTACCGAAGACAGCCTTATTCGTTTTGAAGTCACCGCTCAAACAAGCTCTGGGCAAATCGTTTCTGACACCGTTGCTGTGCTTATTGAAAATGCCGCCGACATCCCCATCAATGCCATATTCGATGGCGACGACGTGGTTGCAAAAGTGTACTCTTATAAAGCGGATTCACCATATAAAGAGGTGCTAACAAACTGTGTGTATTCAAATCAGTTTAGCTCTTCTTGTTTGTTAGGAACCCTGCCAGAGCTTGCCCAAGACTCTAATGGAGAAACACCTACCATAGAGCAAGTAATGAACCGAGTTGTGGTTTCTCATGATTGGATGGGGGAACGCTTTGAACAATACCTGAAAACCTTTGATGAACATGATGACTTTAAAAACCTGTTGCGCGCCACCACAGCCATTGTATTATCTTACGATATTAGACCATCCTTTTATTGGGGCTTAACGGGCGCCATTTATCTCGACCCTAGCGATCTTTGGTTAACACCAGAAGAGCGAGATACCATAAATGAAGCGCCAGATTATCGCAGCAGCTTTGGCTCTGACTTACAATTTTTAATCCCTTATCGTTATGTTAAAGATAATGAATATGTGTCATTTTTCTACCCACCTAATGACCGATTTTCACGACAACTCAGCGACATTAAATACGATCTAGCTAACCTGCTTTATCATGAACTGGGCCATGCAAATGATTATTTCCCTTGGGATGAGTGGAATACTTACCCAGATAATTACCGCTTTGACCAAGCGGTGGTAGCGTCACCGCAAATATCATCGGATTTATCCAATCTCTACCCATTAAACAGCCAAGAAATGACGGACTTAGCTGCCACCCGTTTTCTAGGTGAAGACATTACCGAGACCCAAAAAAACTACAGCCCAGATGACGTCGCGGTTTTTTATCAAAACGATCATGCCAATGACTTTTACAACTATACAACCGAACGCGAAGATTTGAGTATGTTATTTGAAGAGTTGATGATGTATACCCGATACGGCATTTCAAGAGATACAGCGGTACTCGATGAAGATAATTTAATTGTCAGCTGGGGACAACGAGGAAGAGTTGGTCAATCGGACATTACGCCACGTAGTGCTTATGTGGCCAGTCGAGTATTACCAGAGTACGATTTAGAGTTAACCAAAACCTTACCGGTGCCAATCAGTATGACCAGAGGCTTGGACTGGTGGGATAATTTACCTATTTCACCACAACCTCTAAGTCGTGCATTGAGCATTGAATCATCAGAAAAGCAAAGGCATAAACAGCCAATAAGGTTTAAAACTTTCGGGCAACGAGGCAACGTTTCGCCATTAAGAAGCCATTAAGAAGCCATTAAGAAGCAATGAAGCTATGGGGACCTTTAAAGGTCCCTTTTCATTTTATAACGGCTAAATACTTGCAGATTAAAAAAGGTTTTTAAATATCATTAAGCCAGTTAACATGAAACTCGTTAATGAAAGCGCGTAATGCCTTACCACCAGCCCCATAACATTTATAACGGCACTCTTGTGTATTAATAATGCTTAGCCTTTAAATAGATGATCTTTGGGCAATTCATAGGCCTCGACTTCGCTTGCGGCAAGTAATATTTTTGTCATATCACTCGAACCGCCAAATAAAGAGGAGTGGGTATGAAACGGCACAGCATAAAACCATAGTTGCTTTATACTCCAGACTGCTTGCGGTATTTGAGTTAGCTCCCAGAAATAAGGACTTTTTAATCGCGATCGCCAATAATTAAATAATACCTGTCTCGGTGCTTGCAAAATCCAATGATATCGCTGTCCCATGGCGCTGATTTTTATCATTTTTAAATGTTCATGTCCTTGACAAAAATTAGAAAATCCATCCCAAACAGCAAAAATGCAATTTTCCTCCGGTTCCGTAACCCTTGAAATAGCACTCTCTATCGCATTTATTGCTTCTAAAGGTGGGGTTCCTTCTAAAGGTGAATGAATATCACCGGATGAAAGATTATTGTAATCTAGGTTAAACCCTACTTGGTGCCATTTTTGTAACCCTGAAAAATTTGGACATTTTTTAGCTAGAGCTGCTGACCAGGTCGTTGGTATCATTTGCTTTGCACGTTCTAATTGGGTTGCACCCGTGAATGATGGAAGGTTAACATTGGCAGGAAACGTCCAAGCGGGGTGACAAATATGCACGTATTGTTCAAATTTTTGTGGCATATATCGGGCAACGGCGTTTAAAGGGCCATGGCAGCCTTTTCCAACCCAATCATAAAATTTTTTATCTTCGACGGGTTTAAATTCAGTTGGCCAGTGCTTTTCAAACATAAGAGGTTGCGCTTCCTATACCTATCAGCATTAAAAACGGCGCTGTTATAACGCATTAATTTAAAATAATTCCATTTCCATGGCATTAATTCTAGGTGATCTCTGTATTTTTGCTATTTATGAAAAGGCGGTAGTCTATGAGTTTGAAACGAAAAACGGGATCCAATTAGATCCCGCTTTTGTGTGATGTGTTCATTATTAAAGGCGCTTATTTTACTTTGGAAATAATACGTCTTTTATAAATGGGATGGTGATTTTACGTTGCGCACGAATGGATGCTTTATCTAACACGTCCAGTGACTCAATTAAACTGCTCATATCACGAGATAAACGGTTTAATAAAAACTTTGCACTGTCATCGCTCATTTCAATACCACGAAACTTAGCATGCATTTGAATGGCTTTTATTTTGCCTTTATCATCGAGTGATTTAACTTGTTCGGTGTGTCCCCAAGTAAGGCGAGAAACCAAGTCAGGCAAACTGATGCCTAAATTTTTGGCACTGTCATTACCCGCTAAGATAATGCGTTTATTATTTTCAATAACGCGGTTGTACAAATCAAAAATGCCCTGCTCCCATTCGGGGTTGCCGGCAATCAGATGCAAATCATCAAGACAAATCAAATCAATTTGTTCTAAATCGGCTAACACTTCTACCGATAAATGGGTGAGTTCAGATAGCGACAAGCATAAAGAATTCAGTTTCAGTGACGAAGCTAATGAACAACTGGCATGCAATAAATGCGACTTACCAACACCGTTTTGACCGAACAGATAAAAACCGTTGGCCGTCCCTTCTTTGGCGACAAAATTTTGCAGGTGTTGCAAAATAGCGTCGTCACCCTGACAATAAAAACTGGCAAATGTTTCATCATCAGGTAAATGTACAGCTAAAGGTAACTGTGAAATCTTTGTCATTAACCCTTCCAACGGTATGTTACAGGTTGAGTATCATCGGTTTGGGTAAAGAACTCATCCAATGCCTCAATTTTTCTTTCGAGTTTCAATGCTTGCTTAACGGCATCTTTGCTTGCCGAAATATTCAAGCGAAATAGCATCTTATTACCAGCAATGCGCAGTAGTCTAACATCACTTACTAGTGATAAGTCGTTAAAAAACGTATTTATATCGACAAATTGTTGCATTGATTGAATATCAATCAATTCGAGGTCTAAAAAGCCCTGGTTATCTTGAGCTAATACAAAAGAGTTATTCTCAAAAAGCTTATCCGAAATCTCATTAATGGCTTTTGCCAACATCGCAGGCTCGTCGGTGCCCTGATAATTACCAACGTACTGTTTATCTCTAAACCATAAACTCCAGTCAACGACTAAAGGCTTAACCTCATCGCAATTGCTTTGGCACATGCTACTGTCTACTAATGTATTATAGGAAATTCTTAAACTGACCACCGACTCAGCCATGTAACGCTCTGAGCCAGCAATAAGGGTTTGGCTAAAACGGCCCCACACATCGGTTTCACTTACACTCATTAAATCGGTTAAATCATACAGTGGAAAGTTAATGGGTAAACCACGGTTAAACGCTTGCGTATAAATGGTGTCTTTAATCTCATTATCGGCCAAGTCACCAATGAGACTGCGCTGTTCATCGTATTCTCGAATAAGCCAAATAGTTGTTAAAGGACGGTGTTTACCCCAAATGCCCACCTGAGCCTGTTGCAATAGTTTATTAATTTTATCTTGTTCAAAACTGGCCAATAAAAATAGCTGCCCTTTATTTTGGCTGTAGCTAAATTGATTTAAATAATTATTGGGCTTTCTGATCGCCGCCTTTAATTGCGCATTATCTTCAATAGCGGCACTGCCAGCGATTTTTACCAACACCTGTTTAAAAGCAGAACGTTGGGCGGCAGACAAGTCTTTTCTTGACTGCGAAGCCAGCTTAATTTTTGCTTGATAAAGATCGTCTACTTCGACTGCCTTACTTGGGTTAAGTGTGCACATAAGACACACAGGCAGGATCATCGCGAACTTTGTTAATCGTTTTTTAATACTCATACGCAAATATTATCATAAAGAATGGCCTCTGTTGACCTTTGTTAGCCTACTTTTATTCTTTTACGGTTATAAAACAGGCAATTACAGCAAGTATGGTTGATTAATCAAATAAAATCGTAAAAAAATGAGTAACAAAGATTTTAACCTTTGCTTAGCACTGGTAGAATACCGCCAATTTTAATAACAAATATTCTACGTTTACTTAAATTTGATTACTTATATTTTGATTACTTATTTAGTTGACGAATAAAAGCTTGACCAAATTGACTGTATACCTAGATGCATTTCATTTAAGGGTTAATCGTGAGCGAGCAAAAACAATCTCTAAGCTACAAAGACGCTGGTGTTGATATTGATGCAGGTAATGCACTGGTAGAAAACATCAAAAGTGCAGTAAAGCGAACCACTCGTCCGGAAGTTATTGGCGGATTAGGTGGCTTTGGCGCAGTATGCGAAATTCCAGAGGGTTATAAACAGCCGGTACTTATCTCAGGTACAGATGGTGTTGGAACCAAATTACGTCTTGCAATCGACTTAAACAAGCATGATACCGTTGGTATCGATTTGGTTGCTATGTGTGTAAACGACCTGTTGGTACTAGGCGCTGAGCCATTATACTTCCTTGACTACTATGCAACCGCCAAACTGGATGTTGAAGTAGCCTCTTCTGTTGTTACCGGCATTGCCGAGGGCTGTATTCAATCAGGTTGTGCCCTAGTTGGTGGTGAAACCGCTGAAATGCCAGGCATGTATCATCAAGGTGACTACGATATTGCCGGCTTTTGTACCGGTGTTGCTGAAAAAGCCAACATCATTGATGGCAGCAAAGTGAAAGCTGGCGATCAATTAATTGCCCTTGCCTCTTCTGGACCTCACTCAAACGGTTTTTCATTAATTCGTAAAGTACTGGAAGTGAACAACACCGACACCAATGAAATGCTAGGCGATAAAAGCATTGCCGAGCATTTAATTGAACCAACAAAAATTTACGTTAAATCGACGTTAGCCCTATTAAAAGATGTACAAGCGCATGCCCTTTCACACATCACCGGTGGTGGCTTCTGGGAAAATATTCCTCGCGTATTACCAGAAAAAACTAAAGCGGTAGTTAATGGCAACAGCTGGGAATGGCCACAAATTTTTAACTGGTTGCAAGAGAAAGGTAATATCACCACGCATGAAATGTACCGTACCTTTAACTGTGGTGTGGGCATGATCATTGTTGTTCCTGCTGACAAAGTAGAACAAAGTCTTGCCATTTTAGCCGAACACGGTGAAAACGCATGGCACATTGGTGAAATTCAATCAGCAAATGCTGATGAAGAACAAGTGGAAATCATCTAAATGAGTACGAACCAGTCAACACCGACACAACGTATTGTGGTTCTGGTTTCTGGTAACGGTAGTAATTTGCAGGCCATCATTGATGCCTGCAAAAACCAACAAATTCCTGGAGAAGTTGTCGGGGTACTATCAAATAAAGCCGATGTTTATGGTTTAACCAGAGCTGAAAACGCCGACATTGCCACGGTTACCTTATCCCATAAAGGCTTTGATACTCGTGAAGACTACGACGAAAAATTAATCGAAGCGATTGACCAATTTCAACCTGACTTAGTTATTCTTGCCGGCTTTATGCGCATATTAACGGCTCGATTTGTGCAACATTATCAAGGTAAATTATTGAACATTCACCCTTCTTTGTTGCCTAAATACCAAGGATTGAATACCCATCAACGAGCTATTGATGCTGGCGATAAAGAACACGGCGTTAGTGTTCACTTTGTTACAGAAGAGCTTGATGGCGGTCCGGTTATTCTGCAGGCCAAAGTACCTGTTTTTGAAGGTGACACCGCTGACGACTTAGCGGCTAGAGTGCACGAACAAGAACACCGTATTTACCCATTAGTAAGTAAATGGTTTTGCGAACAACGCTTAACAATGGGCGAAGATTGTGCCATGCTTGATGGTAATGTTTTACCTGTAAACGGTTATGCTAACGAGTAATTTTTTACTTTGAACTCGTCAGGCAAACCGATAAAACAGGTAAGCCTGACGACTATTCGAGGTTTAAAATGATAATAAAATGCTGCGCCAAATACGGGCTAGGGCTTATTGCAAGTCTGCTTTGTTTAAATGGCTATGCCGAAACCACCCCGCTAATCGCCGATTTCAAGGCAAAATATAATATTATTCACGACAGTGATATTGTGGGTAAAGCACACCGTACTTTAAAGAATCTTGACGATGGTAGCATCGAATTTAGCTATAAAACCGACATTGAGTGGTTCATCTTTGACGACAAGCGTCACGAAGTTACCGTCAATAAATTAGAGAACAACCAACTTATTCCCCTTTCCTATAAGTCGGACAGAGAAGGCACTGGAAAAAACAAATACTACCATTGGCAATTTGACCCCGAAAACAAAACCGTTACCAATTTAAAAAAGAAAAAGCCCAAACCACAAAGTATCGACTGGCCCGAAGGCTTACAAAGTAGATTAAGTTATCACCTGCAATCTCGAATCAACTTAATAACCGGCAATAAATCATTTAATTTCAAAGTCATGTCAAATTCGGCAAAAGTAAAAAACTACCATTACGAATACCTGGGTGAAGAAGATATCATCGTCCCTTTTGGGGTATTAAATGCCGTAAAATTAAAACGACAAAAGCCCGATTCCAAAAAAATCACTTACGTATGGTTTGCGCCATCGTTAAATTATTTAATGGTTAAGTTGTATCAAGTAGAAAGTGACTTTAAACAAATCCATGCGGAATTGGTTTCTGTAGAGAGCGCGGATAAACAAGAGTCCACTTTAAGCAGCAATGAATGATGCATAAACATGATCAATCAAGCGCTCCTTAAAGGGGCAGCTCTAATGTCGGGTAGTTATTACCCAAGCGAAGCCATTTAATATTGGGGTCAGATGAAAATTAATTGTACTTTTATTTTCATCTGACCCCAATTGTTTGGTTAATTTGAGGCGAGCATTGCTTCGCCCAATTTAAATACCTGCCATTGACGAGGCTGCATTTTGTGCCAGGTTTCATCTTTCGTTAATGGTTGGGTGGCAATAACGGTAACAATGTCATGATCGGTGGTTTCTTTCTTAAAATCGATCGCCACATCCGCATCAATTAATTGCGCAGGCCCAAATGGGGCACGGCGTGTGATCCAGTGTAAGTTATTAGAACAATACACAAATAAAGATTCGCCATCGCTTAAAATCAAGTTAAACACCCCATGTTCGTCAATAATATCGCACAGCTCGGCAATATAACGGAATAAGGCCTCGTCACTCGGTCTGGTGTCGGCAAATTTACGTTTTAGTTGCTCCAAAATCCAACAAAAGGCCTGTTCGCTGTCTGTACTGCCTATTTGAATGTATTTTGTTGTCGCTAGCCGCTCTTTATAATCTGCAAGCTGACCATTGTGGGCATAGGTAAAGTTTCTGCCCCATAACTCGCGTGTAAATGGGTGAGTATTTTCCAAACAAACGGGGCCGGCATTGGCTTGTCTGATATGACAAACAACCGCCTCACTCTTTATAGGATAATTGGTGACCAAACGCGCAATTTCGGAATCAAAACTCGGTTTTGGATCTTTAAAGGTTCTACAGCCCTTTCCCTCATAAAACGTAATACCCCAGCCATCTTTATGGGGGCCCGTATTGCCACCACGTTGCATTAAGCCGGCAAAACTAAAACAAATATCGGTTGGTACATTGGCACTCATCGCCAATAATTCACACATCGCCTAACCTCGAAAAGTTGAATCAAATCATTAATACGTAGATTACACCAATTTAATCGGCTTGTGACAGGAATAACCGGCTAATATTTCATGTTATTCACCATGAAATATTTCACTTAAAAGCACATTTACTGAAATTTAAACTGGATTTAACATTGAAAATGTGTCATTTTGTAACTATATTTAGAGTGGTAAGACCAGTTAATTAATAAAATAATCAGGAGTAACTGTGGAATTTTCAATATGGTTTTTAGCAGCCGTGGCACTAACCGGCTATCTGTCATACACACGAGCATCGCTTGGCGTGTTCACATCGGTGTATGTATTGCTGATGATTGTAAGTACAATTATGGACTTTACTGGCTTGGTATCTTGGATAATTTTCGCCTTAATCGCCATCCCGTTAAATTCGCGAAACATTCGTAAGCAGTTAATCAGCGAACAATTGCTTAAGGCATTTAGAAAAATCATGCCTGAAATGTCAACGACAGAGCGAGAAGCATTAAACGCGGGTACAACTTGGTTTGATGCAGAGCTATTTCAGGGTGATCCAAACTGGAAAAAATTGCATAACTTCCCTCAGCCAAGATTGTCTGCTGAAGAGCAAGCCTTTTTAGATGGCCCTTGTGAAGAAGTTTGTCGTATGTGTGATGATTGGGAAACAACCCATGAGTTGGCCGATTTGACTCCAGAAGTATGGCAATACCTAAAAGACAATAAATTCTTCGCCATGATCATCAAGAAAAAATATGGCGGTTTAGAGTTTAGTGCTTATGCCCAGTCGCGTGTTTTACAAAAGCTAACCAGTGTTTCTAGTGTGCTTTCGAGTACGGTGGGTGTACCTAACTCATTAGGCCCAGGAGAGCTATTACAACACTATGGCACGAAGGATCAGCAAGACTACTACTTACCTCGCTTGGTAACTGGTGAAGAAATTCCTTGTTTTGCCCTAACCAGCCCAGAAGCGGGTTCAGATGCAGGAGCGATTCCAGACTTTGGTATTGTTTGTGAAGGTGAATTCAATGGCGAAAAAGTGTTGGGTATGCGTTTAACGTGGAACAAGCGTTACATTACCCTAGCACCGGTTGCCACCATTTTAGGTTTAGCTTTTAAACTGTATGACCCTGATAAATTATTGGGTAATGAAAAAGACTTAGGCATTACCTGTGCGCTCATTCCAACCGACCTTGAAGGTGTTGTTACCGGTCGTCGTCATTTTCCATTAAACGTCACATTCCAAAATGGTCCAACCCAAGGTAATGATATTTTTGTGCCATTGGACTTCATTATTGGTGGTGCACAAATGGCCGGACAAGGCTGGCGTATGCTGGTTGAATGTTTAAGTGTTGGTCGTTCAATCACCCTACCTTCTAACTCAGCTGGTGGCATTAAATCAATGGCTCTAGCAACGGGTGCATATAGCCGCATTCGTCGTCAATTTAAATTGCCAATTGGTAAAATGGAAGGTATTGAAGAGCCACTAGCCAGACTTGGTGGTAACGCTTACTTAATGGATGCCGTAACGACCATGTCTACTGGTGCTATCGACTTAGGCGAAAAGCCGTCGGTTATTGGCGCGATTTGTAAATATCATTTAACCGAAAAATTGCGCGATGGTTTAACCGATGCCATGGACATTCATGGTGGTAAAGGGGTGTGTTTAGGTCCTAAAAACTACCTTGGCCGTGGTTATCAAGGGGCTCCTATTGCAATCACCGTTGAAGGGGCAAACATCTTAACGCGTAATATGATCATTTATGGACAAGGGGCAATTCGTTGTCATCCATATGTTTTGTCAGAGCTTGAAGCCGCTTCTAATGATGATTTTGAACAAGCGGTTGACGATTTTGATCAAGCGTTATTCGGTCATATCGGATTTTCAATTTCGAACACCATTCGCAGTGTGTGGTTCTCACTGACTGGGGCTCATTTTGTTGGCAGTCCATACAAAGACGTAACACGTCGCTACTACCAATTAATGACCCGCTTTAGCTCAAATTTGGCTTATATGTCTGATTTATCTATGGCGACATTAGGCGGTGACTTAAAACGCCGTGAACGTATTTCAGCTCGTTTAGGCGATATATTAAGTTACTTATACCTTGCTTCGGCAACGTTAAAACGTTTTAACGATGAAGGTCGTAAAGCTGAAGATGTTGTTTTAATGCAATGGGCTATGGAAGATACCTTGTATCGTTGTGAGCTTGCCATGAGTGAGTTAATTGAAAACTTCCCGAATAAGGTTGTGGCGATGTTGTTTAAAGCAACGGTAATGCCGTTTGGTAAAGCAACGCGTAAACCAAGCGATAAGCTTGATCATAAAGTAGCACGTTTATTACAAACCCCTTGTGAAGCACGTGACCGCTTAGGTGAAGGGCAATACATTACCCGTGATAAAGAAAATCTATTGGGTGAATTAGAAGAAACCCTAGAGAATATTTTGGCGAGTGAAAAAATTGTCGATAAAATCAATGAAGCAACCGGCAAACGTCATGCCATTATTAATTTGGACAAGTTAGCCGAGACCGCGTTAGCACAAGGCATTATTAACCAAGAGGAAGCGAAATTGCTGACCATTACTGAAGCGCAACGTTTGTCGGTCATTAACGTTGATGATTTTGATAATGACGAGATTGTTGTTAACAAAGCAAAATTTGCTGAAAACATGCAAGAGAAAACCAATCATCAAGCAGCGTAATGTCCCTTGTTGATTTACTTGGGTAATCGCCAGTTTTTTGATTACCCTTTTTGTGATCACAAGCTTTTGATCACAAGTTTTTGATTACATTAGTACCGTAGTCATTTTATAGGGAACTGTTCTTCAGTTCCCTTTTTTTATCTGTTGCTCAGCAAAATGCTTAAAATTGCTTAAGGATGCCTGCGACTGTTTTTTAAACATGTTCGGCATCAACATAATCAACAAGCGAACAAACCCAGAACACTTGTACTCATTCTTACAAACCCACAACGTGGTGGTATCATCGAGTTTATGAAACGAGTGCTCGACCAAATTCCACACATTTGGCGTTTCTAAAACCGCCGTATAAAATGCAGGTAGGTTGTTGTTCGTAACCGTTTGGGTCATCAATATCTGCTTTTCTCCCATTCGATATAACAGCTGGGTTTCAGCCCCTACTTGGCCATAGGTTCCACTAACAACATTGGCTTCTATCAGATCAGGTTGCCAAAGGGGCAGGTTTTCAACGTTAAGAAATAACTCGACCACTTTATCAATGGCGACGTTAATCTCAACCTCATGTATAAACTTCATTACCCTACCCTAAGCTACCAAGCCTTAAAATTAGCTATATCCAGTATAGTCTCTTGTTTAGAGTATGCTGTTGGATAATCACTAGAATTAACCAAATACGCTGTTTTGTGTCCTCTTATAGACATTGGCTAAAAAATTAAAAGTCAAAACTACGGGATTGGCTATACTAAAAATCAAACACGATTTCAGACTAAGTGTGGGTCATCAATGACAATAAAAGCACAGATAAATCAATACAATGCAGAGTTACCTATTGAGTCGGCCTCAACCCCACCAAGCAGTTGGTATACCTGTGATAAAATTTTTAAACACGAGCAACAAACGGTTTTCACAAAAAGTTGGATAATGGCTGCACGTAGAGAACAGTTTAAAAATGACGGGGATTACGTCGCGTTAGACGTTGCCAACCAACCCATAGTGATTGTTAAATCGACGGGCATAAAGGCTTTTTACAATGTTTGCCGTCATCACGCAGCCCAAGTTATGCCCAATGGTGAAGGTTGTACCAAGCGACTGACTTGTCCTTACCATGGCTGGACCTATCAACTTGATGGCAATTTATTATCCACACCGCAATTTGGCGAAGTGAAAAATTTCAATAAACACACTCAGGGGTTAAAGCCGGTAAGAGTGGCCGAATGGCAGCACTGGGTATTTATTTGTCTTGATGAACAAGCAGAGTCACTTGAAAGTTTCCTTGGCGCCCTGTGGCAAGACATCCCGGCCCTTGGCATTAACAACATGAAATTTCATAAACGGGTTAGTTACCAACTTAATTGCAACTGGAAAGTGTATGTCGATAATTACCTAGACGGTGGCTACCATGTGCCTTTTTTGCACAAAGGATTAAACAGTGCGCTTAATGGCAAATACTATAAAATTGAAACCAAAGATCAGTTTTGTCTGCAATCTTGCCCAACCAAAGACCGTGATAATGAATTTTCAAAAGTTAGAACAGGAACTGCCCGTTATTACTGGCAATACCCTAACCTAATGCTCAATTCTTATGATGGCATTTTAGGACTGATGTTAGTGGAGGCGATCAGCGTAAATACCTGCAAGGTCAGTTTCGATTATTATTTTGATGACACCAATCCCAACAACACCACTGAGTTTAAAAACAGCAGCGTCGAGGTTGCCGATAAAGTCCAAGATGAAGACCGTTTAGTGTGTGAGTCGGTGCAAAAAGGACTCGCTAGTAATGGTTACGAAACCGGTCGGTTATCGGTAGATAAAGAAGCCGGAGAACATTTATTTCACCGGCTTCTGTTTAGAGATATGAGTTAAAGCGTTAGCGTATTATGCGCAGGAAGCATTACGCTTTTTGCAAAGCGGCTTTTGATTTCATCCGAACAAACACATAAAAAGGGACACCACAAACAAGTAATACACAACCCCAAAGGATAGTTTGCTTACCGGTGTTTATAATGATCCACGCTGAAAACACACTCGCCATGATGGAAATAACACAGTGCATTATCGTTTTAAACATTGGCTGTTTTTTACGAAGCATCGTGAGTAAGTTGACTATCGAACATAACAAATAAGGCAACACCGTTGCTAACGTTGATAATAAAATCACGAACGTAAATTGATTTACCAAACGTTCGTTGTAATTCATCATCACAAAAATCGATACCATAATCGTTGAGATCACAATCGCGGTCACCGGCGTTCCTTGCTTTGACTGTTTAGCAAACATTGCTGGAAACAATTTATCTTTTGCCGCAGACATAGCGATTTGGCCAACACAAAGGGTCCAGCCATTTAATGCACCAAAACATGAGATAACAGCAATGCCCGCCATTAAGTAATAGGCCCAATCGCCCCAAATAATTTGTGCGGCTTCGGCAAAAGGCGCATTTGACTGGCTTAATTGCTCAGGCTCAATCAACCCTAAAATAACCGTCGTACTTGGAATATAAATACAGGCCGTAATCAAAGTCCCCATAATGGCCGCTCTTGGAATATTGCGTTTTGGGTTTTCAATTTCATCGGCGGGGACATTCGCGGACTCCATGCCAAGAAAGGCCCACATGGTAAGTGCCGCGGTTGCCGATATAGCCGCAAACGTCGAGTCATCGGTGCGATTAAAAGGCTCTAAGTAAGCAACATTGAACTGGCTTGCCCCCCATAACGCTATTGCAAGCAACGGCAGGACTTTAATGATGGTGGTAGAAAGCTGAACTTTACCGGCCTTTTCAACACTGGCCACATTAACCAACACCAGTATCCATAAAAACGATAACGTCGCTGCCGCGCCCAGCAAGGCATTTTCGGCAAGGGTAGGAATAAACACCGATAAATAACTGACTAACGCAATGGCAATAGCGGCATTGGCAGCTATTACACAAATCCAGTAACCCCAGGCAACCAAAAAGCCAATAAAGTCACCAAACTCATTTCGACAATATACGTAAGGGCCGCCGGAGCCAGATACGTTCTTGGCCAAATTGGCAAACACATACGCTAAGGTTAATGCACCAAGAGCGGAAATAATCCAACCACCGACGCTAATGCCACCATAAAGGGCGAGAGATGCGGGTAATAAAAACACCCCGCTGCCTATCATATTTCCGGTAACCAAAGAGGTTGCGGTCCACAACCCAAGGGCAGGTTTTCTACTACTCATTATAAAACCACTTATTTTTATTATTATTTTTACAGTTGAATAACAACTGTAAAGCCGATAAGGTTTTTGAGCAAGGACAAAAGCGAGTTTTCTGCTTTATAACCAAGATATTATGGCTATCAGCCTTGAAAGTTAGCCAGAGGGGCTGCAGAGGTACATATGAAACCAACAACCATACTGTTCGATATAAACGAAACCGTGCTAAACCTTGCGGTATTAAGGCCCAAGTTTCAGCACATTCTTGGCGATGCCAATTTAACCGAGACCTGGTTTTCAATGCTACTGCATTCATCGACTGTCTGTTTGGCAACCAAGCTAACAACCAATTTTGCCAGTTTGGCAGGCATTGCCCTTGAGTCACTTGCGGCACGAAAACGCCTAACGTTAACGGCGGAAGAAACGGATGAGATCCTTTCAACGTTTGCCAACCTACAAGCGCATTCTGACATAACCCCAGCATTAACCCAATTAAAACAGGCAGGGTTTAACGTTGTGGCTTTGTCAAATTCATCGCAAGCATTGTTAGTATCGCAATTAACCCATGCTGGGTTAATGCCATATTTTGATGACATTATTTCCGTCGAACGTGCCAGCACCTTTAAGCCGAGTGCTGATGCCTATCGATATGCTGCCAAGGTATTAGATAAAAACGTAGAAGAGTTGATGCTGGTTGCCACCCACGATTGGGATACGCATGGGGCGATGAGTGCGGGTTTACAAGCGGCCTATATTGACCGAAGCGGCGCGCCCTATCACCGGCTTTATTTAAAACCGGAGATAATGGCGACCAATATGCAAGGAATTGCTCAGCAAATTATTGAGTTAACCTAGTCGTTAAATGAGTGAGCTATATGAGTGAGCTATACGAATTAACTGTACGATTAGCCGCGAATAACGCGCACTCGAAACTTACGGTTTTTAATGCGGCCATTTTCAAGTTTTTTAAGGGCCACTTTGTGAACTGAGCGCTTAACGGCGACATAGGCAAAGTTTTGCGAGACGCTGATTTTACCTACTTGCGCCCCTTCAATGCCATTATTGCCGGTTAGTGCACCTAAGATATCACCAGGCCTTACTTTATCGCGTTTACCACCATCAATTTGCAAGGTGATCATATTGGGTTTGCGAATAGGGTTATTTAGCACCTGTAAATCCGGTAACTCTTCACCTGCAATTTTTCGGTCAAGATAATCTTCTAATAAAGCCACTTTGTAGCTTTCTTTGTCACTAAATAATGAACAAG
This sequence comes from uncultured Thalassotalea sp., assembly GCA_947502355.1. Taxonomy (GTDB): domain Bacteria; phylum Pseudomonadota; class Gammaproteobacteria; order Enterobacterales; family Alteromonadaceae; genus Thalassotalea_A. Next base: position 120,507 of record CANMZP010000001.1, read on the forward strand.
CAACCCCTTTGCTGCCGGCTCGACCTGTACGACCAATACGGTGAATATGTACTTCGGTATCTAAAGCGATGTGATAATTAATGACCGCATCTAGGGCATCAATATCTAAACCACGTGCTGCTACATCAGTTGCCACCATGACATTGGCACTTTTATTGGCAAAACGTACCAAGGTTTGATCTCTATCTCTTTGCTCTAAGTCACCATGTAATGCCAATACACTGAAGCCGTAATTTGCCAGTTGGTCTGCGACCATTTGTACGTCTTTTTTCGTATTACAAAAAATCACGCAAGACTCAGGGTTGTGCTCACTCAATAATAGGCGCACGGCTTGCAGACGATCATCATTAGATTCGACATGGTAAAAGTGTTGTGAAATCGTGGTGTTCTCGTGTTTTGACTCCACCTTAACCATTTTCGGGTTTTGCATAATGCGCTGTGAAATTTGCTGAATTTTTTTCGGGAACGTCGCACTAAACAATAGGGTTTGACGATGTTTTGGCGTTCGGTCAACAATATTATCTAATGCTGCCTGAAAGCCCATTTCAAGCATACGGTCGGCTTCATCAAGCACCAATAAATTTAAATCAACTAGCGACAAGGTACCTTTTATTACGTGCTCTTCAATACGCCCAGGGGTACCAACAATGATATGCGCACCGTGCTCTAATGAGCCAATTTGCGGACCAAAAGGCATACCACCACACAGGGTCAAAATCTTAATGTTGTGAATACCACGCGCAAGTTTTCGTAATTCTTTTGCTACTTGGTCAGCTAATTCACGGGTTGGACACAACACCATGGATTGCACGCGATAGCGTTTTACTTCAAGCTTTTCCAGCATTCCCAAACCAAATGCCGCGGTTTTACCTGAGCCAGTTTTTGCCTGAGCGATAACATCTTTACCTTGAATAATATCTGGCAGACTTTGTGCCTGAATGTCAGTCATTTGCTTATAGCCAAGGCTGACAAGGTTTTCGGTAAGGGCGGGGTTAAGGTTTAACGTTGAAAAATTGCTTTGGCTCAAGGGAACTCTCTTTTGAACAGAAATAAAAGAGCGATTTTTATTATTAATAAAAATCGCTACTTAACAGATACCTATGATTATACCATCGGCAGGAGAAGAATGCTTATTCATCCTCAAAAAAGATCTCTTCAATACGCATTGCAAACAATCTGGCTACTTTAAAGGCCAGGGGTAAGCTGGGATCATACTTGTCCTTTTCAATGGCGTTAATGGTCTGCCTTGATACCTCTAACTTGAGCGCTAGGTCGGCCTGCGTCCAATCACGCTCAGCTCGTAATACTTTTAAACGATTTCTCATCCGTATTTTCTCGTGCCTTTATAAATGCCAACGGCATAGGCTGCTACCATAATCATCGCTAAATGAGATATCTCAGCATCGGCAGGGATCACATTGGTGACATCTAAATTGGAATACGCCATGCCAATAATCAAACCAGAACCCAAAGATAAAGCCATGGCCTCTAATTGGATTTTCTGCTGCATTTCATCCATGCAACGAATATGATCACGATTGGCGATAATCATGCCTGCCCCAATCGCTAGATTGACTAAAATGCTTATAATGGAAAACACTTCGTTATAGTCCCAAATAAATTTTGGCCCAAAATTGGTGATTGCCATGGTTAATACCCAGCCACCAGTCCACCAGCCTAATAATTTTGTCCTTTTCTGCATTTCTGTTGATTGCACACTTTGATTGCTATCGTTCATATTACCACCTTGACATAATGTAAAGCTAACTTGACTTGATGTTACAACAAAAAACCATAAAGTCAAGCTTACTTTACTTTATGGTTTTTACTTTTGTGAAAATTGTCATTGAAGATGAGAATATCCATTACGGTTTAAATAGCAATAGATTATCTTTAAGTTGTATTAGTTATAAATGACTTGCAACCCAGTCTTTTACATCGCTATAACGGTACTGCTCTAAAGCGGCAAAGCCGGTAAGTTTACGCACCCTCAATTTGGTAAATATCGGGGTTGTCAGGCCACATAAAAAACGACTTAATAAGGTTACCGAGCGCTGACTGCCAAGCTTAGCGCTAATTTCAGATGTTAGATTTATAAAATTATGATCTGTTAATGATTGCATCATCGGCTTCTCTGGTAAAACAGCCACTTGCCCATGACACACCGAACAATGCCCACAAGGCTGGGTTAATTGCGCATCAGAGAAATATTCGGCCAATTGCTTAGATAAACACTGGTCGCTGGCAAAAAAGTTGATTAACGCCGAAATTCGACTCACTTCATTTTGCTCTTTAACGCTAAACTGCTGATGTATTTGTTGACTCAGTGCGGACACATCCACATTGGCATTAAGCAACTGATACACTTCGGTCATTTGCTTGGTTTGTAATTCAATAAAGCCTTTTTCATCAAGGTAATCAATGGCTCGTACCATACGTTGACGGTCATCACTGTAAAGTTTGGCCATGGCATCAAAGTCGACGTTGTACCAAATTTTGGCTTTTTGTGAGCTTTGCAACATGGCTTTAATAAAGGCCTGTCGCTCACCAGGAAAAGCGGCCAGTAACGCCGATTCCTCTGTAAGTAGTTTAAATTTGTATTCGGCAAAATAACTGTGGCTTGGCTTAATTAACCCCACAAGTTCCAAATACACCAGCAAGGTTTTTAACGCCAGCATACGGATATTTGACTGACTCGACAGATGATATAATACAATATCTATTTGCCCATGATTTTCCTGTCCCTGAGTCAATAATTCTTTTATGACAAACTCGATTTCACTTCGCTCTGGCGTGTCCCCATAAACAAAGTTTTCTAATACGTTGATGTTGTCTTTATTGGCCAGTACCAAACAATCTGCGGCTTGACTATCTCGCCCTGCTCGGCCAATTTCCTGCGAATAATTTTCAATCGATTTGGGTAAATCATAATGAATGACATAACGAATATCAGCTTTATCTATGCCCATACCAAAGGCAATGGTGGCCACAATCAGCTTTACTTCGCCTTGCATAAATTGCTTTTGAATGAATTGGCGTTTATCGCTATCCATACCGGCATGATACGCCTGAGCATCAATGCCTTGCTGTTGTAGGTTTAACGCAACATTTTCTGCCGTTTGCTGCAAAGTCACATAAATTATCCCTGACTGCCCATGGTAGGATGGCAACCATTGTGAGAGTAAATTCATTTTATCCCCCTCACTGGTGCCGTGCACATACAAGTTTAAATTGGAACGATAAAAGCCCGTTGTCGTAACGTTATGCGTTTCTATGGCAAATTTTTTGGCCATATCGTCAATCACATTGTCAGTGGCGGTTGCGGTCAGCAACAACGTTTGCTCAATATGAAATTGTTGTTTGTAGGTAGGCAGTTTTAAATAATCTGGGCGAAAGTTATGTCCCCATTCACTGATACAATGCGCTTCATCCACCACCAATAACGAAATCGGGATTTGCTGCAGAAACTGGCGAAAACGCTCGTTATTGAGTCGTTCAACCGACACCATTAAAATTTTGATTTGCCCCATTCGAACTTGCTGCATAATGTGCTGCGTTTGATCGCGTGTTTGCATCGAATCAATACTGGCTGCTGGGATGCCTTTATCCGCTAAAAAGGCCAACTGATCCTGCATTAGCGCCAGCAAAGGCGAAATAACCAAGGTTAAGTTGGGCAATGCAATAGCGGGTAATTGGTAACAAAGCGACTTACCCGATCCGGTCGGGAAAATAGCCGCGGCGCTCTGTCCTGCTAAAATGGTATCAATAACCTGTTGCTGGCCACCACGAAATTGGTCAAAACCGAAATGTTGTTGTAGCAATTGTTGCGATAAAGTCATCCGTCTTCCTGTAGTTATCCTTAACATGGACTAAATAGTATGTGTTAAGGGTTGCTTTTATGCCAACGCTTTCTTTGTTATTGCGCAAAGCAAGCCTATTTATTAAGCGTCTTAATTGTGGTGCTTTGCAGTTGTTTCATTAGACCGGCAAGCGTATCATAGTTCGATTAAAAACAATAAGTAGCATCCCATGATAAACATCATTTCACCTGAGAATTTTACCACCAGCTTATGGAAAAACGGAAAAGGCAAAACCACCGAACTGGCAATAAGTGATAACAGCAGTATAGCTAAATTCATTTATCGATTAAGCATTGCCGATGTCAGTGAAGACGGTATGTTTTCGAACTTTTGTGGCTTAACAAGAAAATTGATTTTATTAGAAGGTGAAGGCATTACATTAACGCACAATGACACGACCATAGACAGCTTAATGAAGCCTTTAAATTATGCCTGCTTTGACGGTGGTTACCAAACGTATGGCCAGCTCAAAAATGGTCCTATCGTTGATTTTAATTTAATGTACGACCCAAAGGTGTACCGTAATAAATTGCAAACCTACCTTTCACCTATCAATGAGGTCGTGCCGAAGGCGCAATTATGCTTTATTTTTTCAGCCAACAAACCTTTAACGCTAACCAAAACCAGCGATAAAACCACACAAACCATTCCGGCAAATCATTTGCTAAAACTCACCGATGTCATTGAAAATCAATATAGATTACAAGCTGAGCAAGTGATCATTATTCAGCTAGACAAACGAAAATGACATGCCTGATCATAAACAGTTCGCGTTAAGACTTGCTCACAATAGCGGACTCTAAACTCGATACCATGGCAACAATCTCACCGGCCTCTTGCTCAGGTACTTGCAATGCGTGTAATGTTGCCGCGGCATGCGTAAAAAAGACTTGCCAGTCAGACGGGCTTATGTGCATCCCCTGATGCGCTATTTTCATATCCCGACCAGTGTACTTTTGTGGACCGCCCATTTGCGCACAAAGAAACTCTATAAGTAAATGTTTTGCTCTGTCTGTTCTCTTTTCACCCACATTGGCCCAATAATGGCCAAGTTGTGGATCCGCGTATAGCCTAGCCAGTAAGTTTTCAACAAAGCCGGTAATGCCATCATAGCCGCCTAATCGTTGATAAAGGGAATTGTTTTCTGTCATTTTCATTATCTTGTTGAAAAGTCATTGGTTTAGTATGCCTGTCTTAAAAAAATTGACAAGCGAACCGAGCATTTTTCCTTTATGATAGAAACATCATCGTAATAATTGAGTTAAAACCTATGGAACAAAATCAACGAGAATTAACGCTGCGCTTTCTGGCGGAACCACAAGATGTCAACTTTGGCGGTAAAGTACACGGTGGCGCGGTAATGAAATGGATTGATTTGGCCGCTTATGCTTGTTCAGCCGGTTGGAGTAGTCGCTATTGTGTTACCGCGTATGCTGGTGGCATTCGATTTGTTGCCCCAATACATGTCGGTAATTTGGTGGAAGTTGCCGCAAAAGTGATTTACACCGGTAATTCCTCAATGCATATTGCACTCGAAGTAAGTGCTTGTGATCCAAAATCAATGAACCGCCGCTTGACCACCCATTGTATTGTCATTATGGTGGCCGTTGATGAGTCTGGCCAGCCGGTAAAAATACCGCAATGGGTCCCACAAACGGACGAAGATAAAAAACAACATGCCACGGCTAAAAAGCTTATGGATATGCGCAAACAAATTAGCGAAGAAATGCAAATTTTTACCGGCTAAACAACTCCCTTAGGGGCAAATATTACCGCAAGTTAGCCTGATTATGGTTGTTTTTGGGGTGTTTCTATTTTTTCGGGAGAAGGTGCTTCCTCCTCTACCTCAGAGATGGTAACAGAAGTGCCGCCCATATTCTGCGCCCTAACTTTCAGTAATGCTTGTAATCTGAGCACGTGCATTTTAGCCCATCGGATGGCACACTTAAACCTATATCGGCTTCGCTGCTAAAATGTTTAAACAACCAAATACCTTTTTGTTCTATATTCCAGTTGACGTTGCGAAGAGCCGTATCAAAGGCCCGTTTTATTTCCGATTCTAAGCCAAACCGTGCACCATAAGAGTCATCAACTTTCGCCATGACCAAATTAAAGCGTTCAAGAAATATTTCTAAAAATAGTATTTGTTTATCAAAGGGAAAAGCTTCGATTAGCTCCAATATTAATTTGAAGGATGATTCAGCATTATTAAAATAGACCTCGACCTTATGATATTCCCATAATTGCCGATTCGGTAATGCCTTAGTGATCAGCTTTTTAATGTCTTTATCTGCCGGGGGATTTAATGTGAACTGTGCTTTTAAAAGCAATTGTTGATATAGGCTATCTTCTTGAACCGCTAAGTTCATAATCATTTTTTCAAGGCTTGGTTTGGTTAACGTTGACAAATATTGACTGATTAATTGCTCATCAGCACTTAAATCAGAACCATCATTGGTGAGCTCTTGTGATTCGTTGCTGTGCTGGGCATTCACCGTTAGGCCCACAGCCACGCAATGTTTGCAAAAGTTGTTAGAAGAAAACGCCATACAATTACAAGAGCCTCGAACCACCTTATTATCAACAAGGCTTAACGAGGTAGAATAATGTTTAGTCCCTTTAACTCGGGCAAAAACCTTCTCGGTAGTAACACTCATAATTGATACTTTATTAAGCAAACTCGGCTTTTCAGCCTTTGTAACCGCTGCGGTGCCAGCGCTGGACAGTAATAACTCAAGGTTTAGCATGGACGAAAAGTTAACTCACAAATTAATAATGAAATACATTATATCTAATCACCTTAATTTTGACAGCGGAAACACTCCAATAAACCTCACTAACATAATGATAAACACAGACTTTCAAAAATTGAAGTTGGCACACAATTAACCTTATCTATTGAGCGTAAACACTGTTATATTTATTTTAGGAACATCCATTAATAACGTTAAATAAGCTCAAGGTATAAATTATGAAAGGCAGTGTTTTTCAGGGATTAAATGAATTTATTGAAACTGAATTTGGCTTAGCCATCTGGCAAGATATTTTAGATAATAATGATATTCCATCTGAAGGGGAATATTTAGCCAGTGACAATTACAGTGATGACGAATTAATTACCATTATTGTTGCCTTGAGTAAACTCACCGGCTTAACTCCTGAAGAGATACAACGACAATTTGGCGCGGTATTTTTTAACACTCTGTTCTCGATGATAAAAGAGCGAGTTGAAGACATTGATAATTTGTTCGACTTTTTAAGAGCTGTCGACACCGTAATTCATGTTGAAGTTCAAAAGTCTGATCCTTTAGCTTACTTACCAAGTCTATTTTACGATCAACCAAAACAACAAGAATTAATTATCAGATATTTATCTGTACGCAAGATGTGTTTCTTTGCCGAAGGACTTATTTTAGGTGCGGCAAAATACTATAAACAAGACATTAATATCTCACAAAACCAGTGCATGCATGACGGAGCGGACTGTTGCCTAATAAAAATAACAACATAACCACCGAACAAGAAATACAGCTTTTAACAAAAGCATTGCAACGCCAGCGCAATGTTAATAAAAAACTTCAAGAGCGTATTTCAGCAAAAGAGAATGTTAATTATAACAATCAGAAAGAGCTTATTGATGCGCTTTCTGAGGCAAAGTCTCGACAAAATCAACTTGAGTTACTGTCTTACATTGCCAATGATTTAAATGAAACCAGTAATTTACTGCAGTTTTTCAAATGTTTTATCGAACAAATAAACAAATTAGTTATGCCTTGTGATGCACTTATTTTTCATAAAAATCCCAATAAAAATTTAACCTTAGAGCATTTTCAAGGCAAAGAATTACACTGGTCAACAACTGAATCAAAATTAACAAAACTTACCGCATTTGATTTTTTATCTACATTAGAATGTAAACAATGGATCCGTTATAACCAAGGTGAGCATTCTTGCCTAAAGGCAATTGAACAACAGTTACAAGCACCAATGTATTTAGTCTTACCGTTTATCAAATACCATGATTCGTCACCGATAATATTATTAGGCATAGAACACTTTTGCTACGATGATGAGTTTAAAAACATGCTCGGTACGGTGGCAATGCAATTTGCTGAGCAGCTTCGTAAAAGACAAACAAAAATACAGCTAGAACAAAATTACCAAACCCTGCAGCAAACCTTACGCGAACTCACTACAACCCAACAACAACTTCAACATAATGAAAAGCTTGCCGCATTAGGGGTACTATCTGCAGGTGTTGCCCATGAAATTAATAATCCCATGGCGTATTTACGCAGCAACTTAGAAACCTTAACCGAATATACCGATATTTATGAGCGGGCGTTAGAGGCTAATGTCGATAAAAAATATCAAGATGAAGATTTAGATTTTGCCCGAAATGATATGACTCCTCTGTTAAGCTCTTGTGTGGAAGGTATCGAGCGGATCAGCGACATTGTAAAAAGTTTAAAAGCATTCTCTAAACGTGAAGATGAAAATTTTAGCCCTGTCAATATTCACCAGGTCATTGAAAAATCATTACTTATTGTTAAAAACAAATTTAGTAAACATCATCAAATAGAAGTTAACTTCTGTAAAAAAGCGCCAATCGCTCTTGGTGATTTCGGTCAATTACAGCAGGTGTTTGTCAATTTATTTATCAATGCTATCCACGCAATGGTAAAGCAGGGGCAATTAACCATTCATACTTCGATTGCCCAACAGCAGATACAGATTCAAATTTGTGATACCGGAATTGGGATGGACATAGACACCTTAAAGCATTTGTTTGACCCATTTTTTACCACTAAAAACGACTCAGACCAAGATGGTACAGGGTTGGGCTTATCAGTTTCGTATGCAATATTGCAAAAACATAATGCCAAAGTTGATGTCACTTCCAAGCTAAACCAAGGCAGTACGTTTATGATCACCCTGCCGAGATACCAATTATAGATGCCTCCCAAATAACGTTGTCTTCCATATAAAGTTATCTCCGAAATAAAGTTGTCCCTGTCATATATAGATACTAGTCCTGAATAGTTGCCTAGAATATGTTCAGAACACTGTATATCTAATGTGGATATATCTGAGAAAAGCGTTGCACACTGTTCATCGCCAATTGCTCTGCTTTTTTATACACTTTACTCGGTAATAGATTAATTAAAACCGCACAAAGCAATGTATTTAGCGTTCGTGCTGGCTCTTCTAATAAAACCCGCTTGTCTGTGTTGATAGCTTTAGTTATGTAAAACCAGGCTTGTTTATGATCACTTGCTTGAATTGAACGGCGGGCAAAGTATCGATATTGATAAGCTTTCGCAAGTTGATAATAGTTTTTGAAAAACTCGTTATGCTGCTTTTTATTAAAGGCCATCGCTGTTTTCCAACTTGAAAATTGGGCAGGCAAATTACTTGATAAACCATTGGCGTTAACTCGATAATACGTTAACGGTTGCGCTATCCCCTCAAATTTCCATTGGCTATTTAAACAAATACGCAGCCAAAACTCGATATCTTCCGATTGACGTAGCTGCTCATTAAAATATTCTATCCGGTTAGCTTTTATGTTGCGGTTGTTGCTGTTAGTGTTGCCATTGAAATCACTATTGTGGTTGGTTTGAATATCGCTACCGCTGTTAGATATACTCTGTACATAATCGATAAGCATGGCTTTACGGATCACCGGAGCAGAGCCATTTCCTATTGGGTTACGGGTTAGAATATGCTTATCAGTAATGTTGGTCAATTTAGGAAATTGCCCTACTCCCATAAGGTTATCATCATCATCAACAAACAACGATGGACAATAACTGATACCAACATTTTGCTGTTTGTCTAAATGCGCTGCGTGCAGTGCCAATTTATCTTTGTGCCAAAAGTCATCGGAATCAAGTAAAGCAATGTATTGGCCTTGCGCCAGATTAATGCCGGTATTTCGGGCGCCAGCTAGGCCGCGGTTTTCCTGCACAACTAAGCTGATTCGTGGATCATCGAAGCTCGCTAATATCTCTAAGGTATTATCTGTGCAACCATCATCAACACAGATCACCTCAAAATCAGTAAACGATTGCGACAATACCGAACTGATACAACGCTCGATGTATTTACCCACGTTATACATAGGGATCACCACCGATACTTGTGGCTTATTATGCCTAGCATTTAACAGTGAAAGAGTTGCATTAGGTTGATTGGTATAAGTATTCATAACAAACCTCAGTAAATAGAATAAGTTAAGTTAAATTGAGCTAAATTGAATTAAAGAGTCATGATTCCAGTTATCGATTCATCGATAATGAAGGTTTCAATTGCAACGCTTGTATTGGCATAAACACCAATAGGTTAGCGACTGACAAACACAACATTGCCCAAGCGAAAGCAAAAATATCACTCGGTTGATAACAAAATAAAACCACGGTATTTAACAGTAAGATAAATAGGCGGATCTGACTTTCATTCATGTATCGACCAACCGCGCGAAGCATCGAACATTTAACATCAATAAACAGTGCCGCACAGGCTGATAAACACAAAAGACTGACCACAGGGATCGCTTGTGTCCAACTTGAATCAAATAGCCATGGGATGTAGAGGTAACTTGCTGCAGCTTGCATGATGAATGCGCTAGACACCCCTAATGTTAACCAATACAAACCTTTATATTTTTGGGCGAGAATATGTTCACGGTGGTAGGTGCATAACAATGGAAATAAGGCATTATTAAACGCACCATTTAACGAAAGGCTTAAGCCTATCCCCGCACTTTTGGCAAAGGTATATAAACCAAAAGATTCTGGTGACAGTAACTTCGCGGCAAAAAACACATCAAGATGTTGCTGTACTGCTTTAGCTGATTCAGCAAAAATCATTTTCGATGACGAACTAAATAACTTCTTGATCACAGCCCAATCAAATCCAATACCAAAATCTTGAATTGGTGCAAACCGAAACAAAAGATACCAGGCGATAGCAAAGATAATTTTACCGTAGGCAATGGCCATAACATCTTTGCTCAGGTAAACCATTAAGGCGATACTCAGGTTTTCAATTAATAAGCACACACCATTACAAACCCCAACATAAGCCATCTTATTACTGCGATGTAATAAAAACACCTTCACACTGACCATAGGAAATAACAGATAGCTAAAGGCCATTATTGTTAGCAACTGACCGACTTTCTCATTATCAAAAAAGTGGGCTGAAATACTTGCCATTACCAGTTGCAACAACATCAAACTGCCGCACATCAACCACTGCAACGACATTGCATTTTGAGCAATACTTGTTAACTCTTTTTCAGCACATTGGATAACTTGAGTACCCGTACCAGAGCGAAGCAACAAACGTAAAATGTCATGACAAGCAAGTGCAAGCATGCCACTGCCATAAACAGTTGGAGACAAATTAGCCGCCAACACAACGATGGTTAATAATCTAGAGCCTTTACCAAGCACCTCTGAGCTTAATAACCACATAGAATTTTTTACTAAACTTGAAAAGTTAGTTTGATAATGGCTTATAACACGACTGACATTCATATTTACATTACATCCAACAAAGGGGTCATGTTATGTAATGCAAGATAGTAACCAATATGACAACGCCCTAAAAACAAAATCATATTCATATGATTTTATTATGTTTTATTGCAAAAACAGGTAAGAGAATACGATCAGTTATTGGAGATAAAATAATTAATAGAAAAGAATCAACCGTTCAAAAAATCGTTTTGCAAAATGCAAAACGATTAGATTAACGAAAGATTATGCGCAAGACGAAGGACTTTTAAGTAGTATGAGTTAAGTTGTATTAGCTGAACTGAATTAGTTAAGCTGTATTAGCTAAACTATATTAGTTAAGCTCTATTAACTGAGCTGTACTAGTTAAGCCGAATCTTTATGCCATTGCTGGATCTTTCGATATAAGGTCGATGGACTAACCCCTAAAGCTTCAGCGGCTTGAACGACGTTTTCATTACAGCAATTAATGGCGTGCTCTATTGTTGTACGCTCTACACTGGCTAATGATGGGATTGTCGAGGTGTCTGATATAGTGAGCTGGTCACCACTAGTGCTATCAACTTTATTCACTTCATCCACCTCAGGTAAATCACCTACTTTCGCCTGAACATTCTCAGCTTCCAATGGCGTTGCTAATGAACCAGTTACTGAACCCTCTGAATTCGATACTGAACCTGCCGCTGAATTCGATACTGAAGATTGTGGCGGCGTCGAAACGGGTGTTGTTGACACAATGGTGTCATTTCCCTGCCCTTCTTCTTGCTTGCTCGCTGACTTTTGATTGCCTACATGCAACAGATCAGTTAATTGCTCAACTGAAAGTTTTAACAAGGTCGCTAACGTTTGTTCATTGATCAGTGGTTCAGTTGAGATCACAACCGCACTGTAAATTAAGTTCTGTAATTGTCGTACATTACCCGGCCATTTGTATTGCTTTAGTAACACGATGGCCATATCGGTAAAACCATGAAATTTACGATCTTCAATTTGATTATACTTTTGCAAAAACACTTTGGCGATTTGCACCACATCATCGCCACGCTCGCATAACGGTGGTAAATCAATAGGTAACACATTTAAACGATAATAAAGATCTTCACGTAACTTTTGCTCAGCAATGGCTTGCTCTGGCTCGCGATTGGTTGCGGAAATAAATCGAACATCAACTGTTTCTACCTTACCACTACCGACTTTGCTAAACGTGCCTGTTTGAATAAATCGCAGCAGTTTAGCTTGTAATAAGATGTCCATTTCACCAATTTCATCTAAAAATAATGTGCCATTATGAGCTAACGTTGCAGCGCCATCACGACTGGAGTTCGCCCCAGAAAACGCACCTTTAACGTGGCCAAATATTTCCGACTCCATCAATTCAGCGGGTATAGCAGCGCAGTTTAAGGCAATAAGTTTGCCTTGAGTACGGCCACTTAAATCATGTAGAGCTTGAGCTGCAACTTCTTTACCACTACCACTCGGGCCGGTAATAAACACCGACGCTTTACTCGGCGCACATTGCTTGATCATTTGATATATGGTTTGCATCCGATCGCTCGAACCAATAAAGCCAGAAAAATTATCACTAAATACATTATTGTTATTTGACTCAAACTCTTTTAACAAGGTTCTTTCAACCAAAGAACGTTGAAATTCAATCACTTGATTTAAGGTATTTAACAGCGCTTTATTGTCCCAAGGTTTATGCAAATAGCCCCAGACTTTCCCCTCATTTATCGCTGATAAGGTGTTATCAATATCGGTATATGCGGTTAAAATGATGCGAATGGTTTCAGGGGATATTTTTGATACTTTAGACAATAAAGTAATACCGTCCATGTTGGGCATATTGATATCAGAAATAATAATATCGATACGATTTTTCGCCATCAAGTCCAACGCTTCTTGACCACTTTGTGCTGTATAAATTTCGGCATCGAGCTTGCGAGTTACCCGCTTTAGTGCATCCAAAATCATTGGTTCATCATCGACAAACAGCAAACGGCTTTGTTGTTGGCTCATATTAATCTCATCATATTGTTATTTCATAAGCAGATAAATGCTAAGTAGAATAGGTACTTGCACTATGAGTTTAATGTAACAAGTTAATGAGCATTTTGAAAACAAAAAAGCCGAGTATTAATAGCTAACACTCGACTTTTTGTACTAGTAACGGCTAATTTAAGGCGAGAACAAAATAGTCCTGCTCACTTATATCAACAATATGTTTATTATGGATCCCAAGTGAATTAATTTCGATAAGCAAATTATCAACAACTTGCGGGGCCTCAAAGGTAATTAAACCACTGCCATCACTGTCAGTTTTTAATACCGTTATTAATGATTTTTCATAGACTTTGGGGTCATCCAAAGCAACAACACCGCTAGCGATTGCCGAAATATACACTAACGAGTCGGCAATGTTTTCACCGTTCAATGACTGTAAGTCGATGTCGAGTGTGATCTGTCGGTAACTGTCAAAATTAAAATCACTTTCAACATACAAGTCTAAAGACGTTTCAGCCTCGTTGTTTAATTTTGCACCATCAGGGCTGTAATCCACAACCGATACAGTTGAACTTGAGCCCGCCGAGTTATCAGTATTCGTTTGAGTATCGGTTGTCGCTAATTGGGCACTAGGGGCAGAAGTAGCGGCCTCACTAGAACCACCGCCTCCACCACCACAAGCACTCATTAAGCCCCAGAAGCTAAGAATAACAAAGGCTGCAGTCATTTTTCTTACATTTATATTGCTCATAATTGTTATCCTTATTTAGTGTATGTGTGTTTTGCACGACCTGGAACTACATACCAGTCTTGTGCTTGTAAGCCGCTACTTTCTACCCATGTTTCAAATGCTGGATAAGCCCAAATAATATCAAGATACTCTTTCGGGTAAGCCCACGAGGCATTAACCTTTATTGCCCATGGCAAATTATTTTCCGTTAAAAAATACCTTGATTGATCGGGAGTTGAAGTATCATCCGCTTTGCCAAACAGGGTTAAATCAAACAGATCGGTTGGTTCATATCCGGCAAAGTGAATTTCTTTACCTCGATTATTGGTACGGTAAATGAAGAAATCGATTGCTGAATGCAATAGGCTTGAAACCGGTGAGCTAAAATTAACATCTAACTCAAAGGGTACCGGATCAAATTTGCTACACTCGGCTACGGTATTAAAGTGACTGCATTTATCAGCTTCACCTGTGGCGGTAAACACATGCGTATCACTCCATAAGCTGATCACCACATCCTGTTGATTTTGCTCTGCTTGTTTATCAAAAACAGTACCATTAATCGTCAATGTACTGTCGCCAAATTTATTCGCGTCAGTATCAATAAGGCGTAACGCAAAGCCATTGTGATACGCTGCACCTCTGGCATCAATAAAACCAGACACTTTAAAGCCCGTAATTTGTGCCGCAGAGTTATAGATAACCTGTAACCGCTCACGGATCACTAAATCATTAAGATCATAATCACCAACATTTGGCCAGTTATCTTCAAACGCTAAAGTAACCCAAGAATCATTACTTGGAAAATAGCCACTAAATGCACGATTGTGATCATTAGGAAACTCATCTGCATCATCTAAAATACCATCGGCGTCAGAGTCATTAACGTCTGGAATTTCGGTTAACTCACCGGTTTCTAACGCTGTTGCGGGGGTAACTTTTACACTAAAAACCGCATCGTTAAAGTCGTTATCGCCCCAGGTTCGAGGTAAATCTTCAAAACCCAACACAACTTCTTCCACACCTTGGTCATACAATGCAACCATGTGCTGCTTTAAGATTTGAGTCGGTTCGTCATTTAAATTAGATAATGAATAGTAATAAGGTGCTTTGTTGGTTTTAACGCCACTATCGTACCAAAAAGCATTGGCCGCAATAAAAAAGCCAATGCTCGTTCCACCATCAAACTTACCTAAACTTACGCGGTGACCATTTGCCAAGTGCGGGTAAGATAAATTAGGAAAGATTATAATTTCGTCCACTTGCTCAGGCCTAGTGGGAGGATTATTTGCATCGAAGGTAAAAAAGCCAAATGAGTTTTTGTAACCAGCACCTTCATGAATAAAGGTTATAAACACCTCAGCGTCGACGACACCCGGTTTAATCGTGATTGTCGCGCCATCATCGCCGGTTAGAAACGCCTCATTAATTTCGCTCTCAGGTAAAGCGTTTGAAATTGCTGTAAAAAACTCATTCGGATACTCGTCACGTGCCCAAACTAAATCGTCTGGCTTACCTGTATTTTGATTGTAACCTAAGGGCCATGGCATGCCAGAGAGAAAACTCCAAACATAGTCACCATTGTCATTTTGATTGGTTGCGTGTGTACTTTGCATTAAAAATGCATTAAACAAAAAGAAGGTAAAAACAAAACGACCAAACGTTCTTAATGTTATTTTTTTACTGTGTTGGTATTGGCTCATACATCATTCCTTTACAAATTAATTCTCAGTAACGGTACTGCGAAAATTAAGCCAACATTATTAACTCCTTTAATTTCAAAAAGTTAAACACATAAAAGTAAAATACTTAACGCTATATTTGATAATTTAGAATGCGTTTTTCATTTTGCAAATCCCTATAATCAGGGTTATAAAATGCTCGTTTTACCTTACTAATATCCGACCACATATATTTAAGCCACTGTTTTTAAAGGTTTTATACAATTAGGAATAGTAATTGCAGTTTACATTTATGGCCTACAAACCAAGCCACATGTTTATGGTGAGTTGAAAAGGATTGCGAATATGACAAAATTAGGCACAAAACACAGCCCTAACTACAAATGGCAAAACGACTTAATTGCCAGCAATAAAACTGAATTGGGGCCAAAAAATTCAGATACGTTAGTCTTTAGCATTGCCTTAAATGGCTACCATTGGCTTTACCCTGAGCACCTTGCCTCACATCATAATTATGCTAACAAGCATAATTATGATCACCTGCTTATTACTCAGCCATTCATATCAAAATTAGGAATGGAGTGTTGCTGGCTGAAAATGACGGTATTAAAAGCAGCTCTTTTACAAGGATATAAGAACGTGATGTTTATTGATGCTGATGCGATGATAAACCCGCATTGCCCGCCAATTAGCGCGGTTTTTAAACACGATAAGTATTTATATATGGCGCATGGGTATACCAAACGCTTTAATAGTGGCGTGATGATAGCTCGACAATCGGCTCTACTAATTCATTGGTTAGATAAAGTCATTAATGCTCGATTTCAGCCGCTGCCAATGATCGACTCGACTGGATGGGGTGAAAATGGTCATATCATTTACTTTAGTAAACAAGTCGACTTTATTGAACAACTTGACCACCGCTGGAACAACACCTTTGATCTAAAGAAAATTGACTTTATCCGCCATTTTAGTGACGGTCCTTTGCGCAGCTCTTGGTATAAACGTGCTGCTCATTATGCGTTACGTCGAATGTCTAGTGTATATGCAAAGTACGCCAGAAAGCGAGGGCAAAAAAACGCTTCACAATTTGATGTCCTAGAATTTGAAACAACAAAAATCCTCGCTAATTACTCATAACAATGCCAGCGCTAAGGTAGCGTTGGCACTACGATTGGTACTTAAAATTTCGAATTGAGATTTGGAATTAGGGTTTGAGTTTGGGAATTAGGATTTAGGGTTTAGGAATTAAGAATTAGAATACAAGGCTGATCGATATGGGTATTAAATCACCTAAATTTACATCGATTAGCCTTGCTATGGTTTCGAAAACGGTGCCCGCTCATTTGAATTGTTTCTTTAAAATGAAAATTAGTTAGAAAGTCCCCCCTTATTAGCCAAGCGAAATCAAAGACTATCTATATCGAACGGTTATAAATCTTTGTATAACCTTTTCCGGTTGCAAGCGGGTTGCAAGCGCTTATCAAAACAATTAACTAAAGTGTTGATAGTTTGTATTCGTTCCCTCTTCCCTCTCATCATATTCACACATTTCAAATATCCCCGTATTTATTTTTCTATGTTTAAACATTTGGGTTTAAACATTTGGGTTTAAGCATCTGTTTTTAAACATCTGCGGTGGCTTTTTTATTTGGTTGATTTTCAAAATGATAAAGATTCGCATTATAAATTTTCATATTGCAAATTAAGCGAGCCAATCATCATCTAGATAAAAAAATAACACCATGAAGGTAAGATAAACCTCTGTATTTAATACATATTTAACAATTGGAATACTAATTGCTCTTTTATTATCAAACCCTAGATTTTTTAACCAAATAACTAGCCGAGGTAGAAAAATGAGCAACATAACTTTTACTACAAACATAAATGCCACAGTCAGTCGTCAGTCGATTCAAAGCAATAGTAAGCGAAAGATTTGTCGTTTGTTCGATTTACCAATTAACAATGTATCCATGGATAAAGCCATTCATTGGGTATTAACCCAACGTTTTAATTCACTTGCCAAACCGCAAGCATTAATGCCAGCCCAATCTCCAAATCTAGGTTTTTTCATTAATGTAAATTCAATCAATTTAAGTTTTGAAATGCCTGGGTTTTATCACACATTGAAAAAAGCAGATTGCTTATTTGCCGATGGTGCCGGTATGCGGATGGCGTCAAATCATGTTGGCGATCCATTATTAGACAATGTTAATGGTACCGATATGTTGCCGAAACTCTGCTTAAAAGCCGCCAAAGAAAAACAATCCATTTACTTTCTTGGCTCAAGCCCTGGTGTTGCCAAAAAAGCGGCGAAACGATTAAAGAAAACCTATCCGGGCTTAAAAATAGCCGGCTATCAGCACGGTTATTTTGATCAACAAAACAATTCGCAAGTCATCAATAAGATTAACGCCGCTAAAGCCGACATTTTATTAGTCGCTTTAGGATCGCCAATTCAAGAGACTTGGCTAGTTGCCAACGCCGACAAATTGCAATGTAAAACCGCATTGGCTGTAGGTGGTTTACTCGACTTTTATTCGGGTAATATACCTCGTGCACCTCTGTGGGTACGTAATTTAAGCCTTGAGTGGGTTTATCGTTTAATGCAAGAGCCACAAAAAAAGTTCAATCGTTACGTAATCGGCAACCCACTATTTTTGATCCGAACCTATTTATTTAAACGTGCCAACAAGCCAATTCAGAGCTTGCAATAGCGTTGTATTTATAAAGACAGTGGCTAATTAGCCGTAATGAAAAGTCAGTTAAAACAAAGTTAAAATTGAATACCGAGTGAGGAATAACATGAATAAATCAGCCGTACTTATAAATAAGTCTACATTTGTAAATAAATATACCTTGTTAAATACCCCTACATTTTTAGATAAAAAAAATGTCGTTCACCTAAAGCAGCAACAAACGAGCGAGTATGACGATAAAACGAAATCGGGGATCCCAATGTTTTTACAACAGCTTGCTGCCATTTCAATATTGCTAATCGCCAGTCCTTTCCTTGGTATTATCGCTTTGTGTATTTATCTTGAAAGCCCAGGAAAGGTTATTTTTTCACAAATTCGCATTGGCCAAAATGGCCGTCACTTTAAATTTTATAAGTTTCGTTCAATGTTTTTAGCCAGTGATAAACGCTATAAACTCCCCGACCCAAGCCAAAGTAACCGTGATGGGATCTGTGAAAAGTTCATCAATGATCCACGTATTACCAAAGTCGGTAAATTTATTCGTAAGTACTCAATTGATGAGTTACCACAATTATTTAATGTGATCATTGGCGACATGACCCTCGTTGGGCCAAGACCTGCCCTTGCTTGCGAGAGTTATCAGTACACTCATCAACAATTTAAACGCCTTGCCTGTAAACCTGGGTTAACCGGCTTATGGCAAGTATCTGGTAGAGCCGACACCAGTTTTGATGAGCAAATCGATTTAGATTTACGCTACATTAACCAGCAATCAATTTTCTTCGACATTAAAATATTATTTGCCACCATTCCAGCCGTGTTATTGGCTAAAGGGGCTTATTAATTGGTGAATCAAAATCTATGAAAGGTAATCAATGAATCACAATCTATGAAAGACCATCTATGAAAGAGAATGCTAATTTGCAAAATGAAAGCTTAATGAGTTTCATTTTGCAAAATACAAATCCGTCTTATTACTTCCTTAAGCATAATTAAAAAACACTCAACCTCAAACAGCCTCGAGATGAAATAAAACTAAAGTGAATTAAAATTAAGAATTTATAAAACAACAACTTAAAAGAAAACATAAAACAAACAAAAACACCTAAAGGTTATTTTTTTGCTATTGGCTTGCTTATTGCAACTTCAAAGATAGAGCAAGGTAATAAGGACTTAATCATGAATGTAACCAACCTTTTGTCATGTTTATGGCTACAAACAGGCCAAGTAAAACATACTATGACAGCAAAGAAACACTACAGTATTTGGGTAATTCTTTGGCTGCTTTGTGGTTGTGTTCAAACTCACTCGTTAGATGAGCCTCAGCACTCTACCCCCGATTTTTATGGCAACACCAATGGCACAGGCACGCATGTTAGCCAACAGTCACCAGCAAAGTATGTTTTTGCGAGTGCCAAACAATGTGAAAAATATCAGAATTTTGCCGCCACTGAACACTATATTACCAGTGAACCAATCAAGCTCAATTACCAGCAAGCACCGAGCTTTCCAGTACTGAGTAAACAAGCGTTATTAAGTGGTTTAAGCCCGGGTGATATGATCTCTATACATCTAGAAAATGGCGAAGGCTTTAATGGCAATTATATTATTGATAGCAACGGGCTGTTATCTATTCCATTACTTCCCCCACTTGACGTATTGGGTTTACCAAATAATATCGTTGCCGAAAAAATATCAATAGAACTCATTAAAAAAGATATTTTTAAAGCCTCAACCGCACACGTAACAGTGCAAGTATTGAACTGGTCAGAAATTGAAGTATCAGTTTCGGGTGCGGTATTTAACCCTGGCCGCGTGTTAATTAATCAGCAACTTCCGGCCGCAAAATTAGAGCAACAAACCAATGCCAGCGGCGATTACTCAACCAAACGATTATTATCAGAAGCGCTAAGAGCCGCTGCAGGCGTAAGACCCGATGCCAAACTTGATCAAGTGTTGCTTATTCGCAAAGGTTGGAGAATTGAGACTGACATGAGCGGGATTTTAACTGGTGAGCCGGTAACCGATTATCCGCTGATTGCAGGTGACAGGATCATTGTACCCACCACAGGGTGTTTTCAATCAAACCTTGTCCGTCCAAGCCAAATTACCCCTAAAGGTTTTCGGGTGTTTATGTCTAACTTAATTGACTCAGCAAAAAGCAACTCAAACGCTGCGGTCGGAAAATACTCAACCAGTATGCCCTATGGCACTCGCTTATTGCAAAGTGCGGTATCAGCAAACTGCGTTGGCGGTAAGCAATGGACTAATGCCCCACGTAAGGTGGTTTTAGTGAGCGTTAATCCGCTTACCAAACAAACCCAAGTGATTGAGCGTTCAATTGAGCAATTGGTCAGAAACCCGAATCGAGAGCACATTAATCCATACTTGATGCCTAATGACGCGGTTGCCTGTTATGACTCTGATGTAACTAACTTGCGTGATATCGCCAGTACATTAGCTGAATTCATTTTACCTTTTAAATTGCTTTAACCGTTTAAGCGGAGATTAACGTATGACAAAAATAAAATCATCTCAGCAACTTATGTTACCAAGCAGCAGTGACAAATTTCGTGCTTATATTTATTACTGGTTTAAAAAACCGTATTTGGTTGCCGCGTGTTTCGGCTATGTATTTGTCGCTGCAATCGTAATGCTCTACTTAGCACAAGCACCACGTTACAACAGTGAAATGGCTTTAGTTTTACCCGGTACTGGGGCAAGCAGTAATGTAAGCTTGTCAGAAGTAGGCCAAGTTGTTTCTTCAACAACCACGCCCTATGCATCGGCTGGCTTTAACCCACGAGTGAACTACAAAGAAATGCTATCGAGTCGTTCGGTACTTGAACGCGCGGCCGTAATGATGAATATGAATGTTGATGATTTTGGCAAAGCACAAATAAAACTCACTGAACAAACATCAATAATCTCAATCAAAGTATCAGGCAACAGCCCAAAGCAAGCCAACGGCAAAGCCAATGCGCTTTATCAGTCATTACAGCTGGAATTAGATAGATTACGCGCCGATGAAGTATTAAGGCGTGATAGCAGTATAAAAGCGGTACTGGCGCAATATTACAGTAATTTAGACAATGCCCGCCTAAAAATTGTCAACTTTCAGCAAAGCTCAATTATTGTATCAACAACCCAACTTGACCAGATGGTGAACACCTTAGCAGGCCTTAACGAAAAGCAAATGTTGGTGTCATCTGAGTTAGAACAACTGACCAGTTACATTCGTAAGTTGAGTTTAAATTTAGGGGTGTCGCCAACCTTAGCTGGGCAAGTATTTCAACTGCAAACCGATGCGCAATTTAGCAGTTACTTAACGGAGCTTGATTATTCATTAAGTGAGTTATCGCAATACACCTCTCGTTGGGGCAGCAACCACCCCAAAGTAATTGCAGCCCAACAACGGGTAAACCAAGTAAACGGTAATTTGAAGCAACGTAGTATGCAAATGATAGGGATTCACGTAAGCGAAAGTTTTAATTCACTGGACTTAACTAAGCAAAATAACCGTGCCAAATTATTTGCCGACCTTATCGACTCAAGCGCTAGAAAAGAGGGAAAACAAGCCTTGTTAGCCGATGTTGAGCAATCTATCGCATTTGTCCAAGACAAGCTTAAAATTTACAGCCGAGAAGTTGCTGCATTAGAGCGCTTACAGCACGACTTTAATATGGCCGAAGCAGTATACACCTCGGCAGCGGCGCGTTTAGAAGCCAGTAAAGCCGACATTTTTGCTTCCTACCCAGTGATCCAACAACTCACCACCCCTTCGTACGCACAAGATATGAGTAGCCCTAATAAATGGTTGGCCTTAGCTGCTGGATTTATTGGCATTTTATTTATTAGTTTATTTTTGGTGGCTTTATGGCAACGCAATTCCTTAATCAAAGTACTCTTGAACAAAAGCTAGTTTGGTACGGTATCAGCTGTAGCTACCTATTCTTTTTCATCGGCGGGCTTTATGTGGTCGGGTCGGTAATTGGCTGGTTAATATTCGCTGTACTGTTATTAAGATGGTTGTTACAACCTGAGCAAATAGATAATCAACGCGTTGTGCCTGCCATTATTTGGTTGTGGAGTGTGATGATGATTATCATGCTGTTTTGTTTATGGGTAGCTCATGATAATTGGGACTTAGGGACCGGAAAAACCATCAAGTCGACCATTGGTTGGATGAAAGGTTGGGCGTTAATTCCGTTGTTTTTATTTATCGGCTACTTTGCCCATATTAATCCGACCATGATAATTCGTGCCGTATGTAAAGTTAGCTTTTTCACCTTGATTTTCGCCCTTGTATCGGTTGCCTTTTATGCTGTTGGTTTACCAGGTGATCTGTTTATTTCACCATTAAAAATTATTGGTGGCCCAGGTGTTGAATTTTTCTCGGTTAGCTTATTTGGCATAAACCCAGAAACAGGTTTACCACGCTGGCGCTTCTTTGGTCCTTGGGCGCCAGCAGCGGGCTTTATCGCCTGCATTTATTTTGTCCTGTGTATGCAAGAACAAGATCGAAAGTGGCGTAACTTAGGGATAGCTGGCTGTGTGGCGATGATTTTATTATCACAATCACGGGCGGGCTTAATAATCTTCGTCTGCTTGGTGCCACTGTCATTGTATTTTGATAAATTTTTACAGCCTAAAACCCTATTACTTGCTGGCATCGCCCTGCCCTTAGTGATCTTAATAAGTGAGCCGGTACTGCAATTTGTTTTTGAGCAGATTGAACAAGTAAAACAGGCAAGACCGGGGTCAACTCGAGTGCGTTCGGCTTTAGCAAATATTGCCGTACAACGCTGGCAAACTGAAGCGCTATGGTTTGGTCACGGCATTGTTGAACGCGGCCCCAAAATAGTAGAACGCATGCCCATTGGCTCGCACCATACCTGGTTTGGCTTATTGTATGTAAAAGGCCTAATTGGTTTACTGTGCTTAGCCATTCCAATGACAGCAACCAGTATTTACTTATTTTACCTTAGCTTTTACCGCCAACAAGCAAGAGTCGCTTTTGCGCTATTCAGCGTATTTATATGCTATAGCTTTTTCGAAAACTTAGAAATTTTAGCCTATATCTTTTGGCCCGCATTAATTTACATTGGCGCAAGTTTAAAACCCATTGCCGCAACTGAGTTCAAAGAACCTAAGCGAATGCTTGTAGCTTAATTTGCTTGGTACTCGCCAATGATAATTTTTGGCACCGTACTTGCAAAGTTACTTAAAGAAATAAATCTATTGAACGTACAAAGTGCTGCGTTGCGAATCTGGAGAAAATTATGAGTAACGATACAACATTAATTGTCGGTTATTACGGCAAAAAGAATTTAGGTGATGACGCGCTACTATTAGCTTCAACATGGGCAACACAAAATATCCTCAACAACAATGACCTTACCTGTACGGCCAGTGATGCAATTGATTTAGTTAATTTCAAACAGCCCAAGCCAACGCTACAATCGACACAAAAATTTCCTGGACACAATCGCTTGTTGCAATATCGCCTAGCTTGGCAAAGCAAACAAATAGTCCTTGGTGGAGGCTCGGTATTGCACAGCGCACATGACTTAAACATTAAGCGGTTAATGCTTAAGCTAAGCTCTAAAAGCCAAAAAACATCAACCTTATCTAAACAACATATGGCCGTAGGGGTAGGCATTGAAGCGTTTGTTAATGAACAAGCAAAACTCGCATGTAAAAACTTTTTAAACGAATGCCCTTTTATTGGTGTACGAGATGAAAAAAGTTATCAACGGGCTAAGCAATTAGCTCCGAAGGCAAATGTTGCGATGACCTTTGATTTAGCGCCAACATTATTGTGCCATCAAGACTTAATAGACCATAAACAACAGTTAAAACAAGATGCTCGTCAGCAACAAAACCACTGTGCTGAGCAACGTTTTGGGATTGCCATTAATTTATGTTCGGTGCCCGTTGACGGACTCGGTAATGTAAATGTTGCTGCAGAACAAAAGCGGGTTTTGCAATATGCAAAATTAATTTGTAAATTGCTAGAAACGACTCAAGAACACATCACCTTGATCAGCTTAAATGCCGAGCCTATGGGCGCCACTAAGAGGCTTAATGATGACGATTTGTTGGCAAAAGTAAGGTCGAATGTCACGATAAAATTAGCTGATACCTCTTTAGTGAAACGTCTGCATTTAATTAAGTATCACCCAGACCCAATTAATTTCATTAAGATCCTCAGTACCTTTAAGGTTGTTATCGCCATGCGTTTACACGGTGCAATCTTAAGCTACATAGGTAAAACCCCCGTTATTGTGGTTAATTACCATGATAAATGTAAAGCCTGGTGTGACCAAGTTCTGATCAGTTCACAATATCGTGTAAATTTAGATAATTTCGATGTAAAAGAGATACATGGCACGATTGTCGCAGGCTTAAAGTATGGGTTTACACCACCAATCATTACGGTTAAATCCGCACTTAAGCAATCCCTAAAAAATTGGAGACTTTCTGATGAGCAAATTGAATATTTCTGTGATCATTCCGCTTTATAATAAAGCCAATGACATCCAAGCGACACTCGACAGCGTCTATCAACAACAAGACCAACCGTTGGAGGTGATTGTGATAAATGACGGTTCAACTGACGACAGTTTGCGCATTGTTGAGCAGTACAAATTTAGAAACAAACACTCAAATTTAGTCATTGTCAGTCAAAAAAACGCTGGCGTTTCAATCGCTCGAAACCGCGGCGTTCAAACCGCAAAAGGCAAGTTTATTGCGTTTATTGATGCTGATGATTTTTGGTTGCCATTATACTTAACCCATATGCAATCGTTGATTGATAACTCCCCTTATGCCGACATGTTTGCTTGTCGTTATCAGTATAAAATTAATCAAGACGAATACCGTGATGCAAAAATACACCTAAATAAAGAACAACAACATGATGGTATTTTCACTGACTTTTTTAATTGCGCGAGCCAGGGTGATTTACCTTTTGTCGTATCTTCAGTAACAATGAAGCGAGAATCATTCATAAAATTTGGCATGTTTCCAGTGAATGAGCCAATGGGCGAGGACCAAGGTTTATTCACTCATATTGCCATTCATGGCCTTATTGCCTACTCACCAGATATCCATGTAATTTACAACTTAGCCGCTGACAACAGAGCTTGTGTAAACAATATACCTCAGGCTGAGTTACCGTTTAGCCAACGCTTAACCCAAAGTACGAAATACGTATTTGCGATTAAGCACAATCCTAAACAAAAAAAGGCCATATTAACCTACTGCGCTGCACATTTATGCCACATTGCCAAACTCAACATTAACGCCATGCAATTTAGTAATGCCCGATCCTTACTTGCAGATAAACGTTGCTGGTTAAAGCCAAAGCATAAAGTTGGGTTATATCTTTGGTCATTTGCAGCACAATTTAAGCATCGAATGAGTATGATTTATTAATGTGGATTACTTAGTTTGTAATGATAATAACGTATGAAGCATCTATCTGAAGCTTGCGTTACAAATAGCGCAAGGCTTTAACCTTGCACTATCTGTGAGGCATAATTAAAGCAGATTAAACGCCTAGCTAAAATTAGATAAAATGGAGCTATTGCTATCAATTGTATCCCGTACAGGCAAATAAACACCTAGTTATTTTTATCAATACCTTGTTGGTACTCATCCAGATATTGCTGTTGTTTTCGTTGATGCCAAGGACTCATGCTTTTAGCTTTTTCAACCGCTTGCTGTTGATATTTTATGGCTTTAGTTAAATCGTTTGTGCTGGCATAAGCATTCGCTAAGGATGAATACGCATAAGCAGACTCTGGATATAACTTGATGATAAATGGCCAATGCTTTTTTAGGGTCGGTGCTTAGCAATGATTTAGCTAAGTTGTTTAAAGAGCCTTGCGCTGATACCTCAAAGCCATATTTTTTTTGTGACAACTGTTGATAATAGTCAATGATCGCTTGTGTGCCCTGCTTGGATATATCTGAGTGTACTTAACAGCCTTGGTTGTCTCTAGTGAAGAGAAATAACTACTCCCCGTGCTCAGTTCCAGTTTCAGCCTTGGGATCAACCTCAGCCGAGCATGGAGACCTTACCTTTCGGTAACTCGTGAACCCGATATAAGTTCCACGTCTCTTTCGTGATTTGTAAATTACTTCGCCCCTTCGCAATCAATCCAAGCTTTTGACTCAGGTTGACCCTATCAAACACACTGTTGATAGTCGGCTTGGTTTTCTCCTCCACACCATTACTGGCTTTCACAGGCCTAGCCTTCAACACTACTACGAGCTCATCTGCCACCTCACACCAACACAAACCTTGGGATCTCCCCTTGAATTTGTACTACTTAGCTGAACTAAGTCTCGATGCCAGGCTTCCCCAGTTATTACACTGGCTCCCTGATAAATATGCCACCCTCAAACACAGCATTGGTCTGACTAAGTATTGGGCTTCGCGCTATTTTGGACGCTTACCCACCAATACTGCCGAAGCAGGTTACCTTTAGTTGTGTACATTTATCTTCCTATGGCTTCCTTCAGACCCCATCGTTGGCCAATGACGCCCTTGCCATTCGGATTATCTTCCCCTTAGTCAGGGTGATGCAGATTTCTTTCAATCTGCCGGGTTTGCCAGCTTTGCTGGGCAAACAAAAAAAGGGATATAAACGATATCCCTTCATATTTCTACACGTTAACGTTATACCTTTACAAGGTTTTAAAGCTAATCGAGCTTGGTAATTTTTGATTATGGAAAACCGTATGGGTCGCCCTTACAAAATCACTTTCACTGGCATTAAAAATATTGTCCACGTATTTTTGTGGGTTAATATCTAAAAATGGAAACATGCTGCTTTGAATTTGGATTTGTAACTTATGACCGCGCTTAATGGTGTGCAGTACATCGTATAATTCAAAATGAACCTTGGTTGGTTCATTCGCAACAAACGGTTTAGGCTCGCTAAAGCTGTCACGAAAACGGCCACGAATAACGCCCCAACGAACCAATTCATGACGGTTACCGCGTTCATTATCGACTTTGTCATTGTTGACGTCTTTACCAGGGAAGACATCCACAAGCTTAACCACGATATCAGCCGCGGTTTGGGTTGTGGCGAACCATAGGTTTAAATCAATGGCACCGGCAATGGTCATATCATCTTCCATAACCTGTGATTCAAATACCAATACATCCGGACGACGCGCAGTAAAACGTTGATCTTCAATCATGTACGTTTTATCCCAACCACGACCAATTTTGGCCGAGTGCGGTACCGGTTTATTCGGATCGCTCACATAATCACTTAAGCCTTCAACCTTATCAAGGTTGCCTACCAAAGTTTCATTTTTACTTAGGTACAGGGTATTATTTTTGGCTTTCTTAGGCGGCCATTGCTCAAACATGCGCCAACGATTGCTGCCAGTTTCAAACATGGTTGCTTGGGCAAGGTTAGGCGATTTTTCATCTTTTAAGTGATGATTGAAAAACGGCAACAACACATTTTTTTGAAACCATTTACTGGTTTTCGCACCGAATTTACCTTCGCCTAACGAATCACCCGTACCACGGCTCCATTGTCCATGTGACCAAGGGCCCATAACCAATTTGATGTGATCCTTTTTATTTTTACGGCTCATCGTTTGATACGTTTGTAATGGCCCGTATAAATCTTCTGTATCGTACCAACCGCCAACAACTAAGGTAGCCGGTTTAACTTTATTAAGGTGTTGAAGTACATCACGCTTTTGCCAATACTCATCGTAGTTTGGGTGCTCGGTTAGCTCATTCCAAAACGGTCTTGTGCCATTAAAGTAGTTTTTATTTACGTTGGACAAAGGACCCAACTCTTTAAAGAACTGATAGCCATCAGGGGTGACCGAGTCCATGCGTTTTGGCCAAGACGCGTACGTGCCTTCCTGTTGTTTATCGAAAGAATCAAAGAAGATAAACGCCATAGGGGTAACAAAAGCACCATTACGATGGAAATCATCGAAGAACCAATCGGCAATCGGTGCTTGCGGAGAGATCGCTTTTAATGCTTTGTGGCTGTTAATCGCAGCAACCGAGGTGTAATACCCCGGATATGAGGTGCCCCACATCCCTACTTTACCGTTATTACCGTCAATATTGTTCACTAACCATTCAATGGTGTCGTACGTATCGGTGGCATCGTCTACGGCATTTGAGCCTCGAAGGTGTGCATCTTGTGGGCGCATGTTAACAAACTCGCCTTGGGACATAAATTTACCACGCACGTCTTGAAAAACAAAAATAAAGCCTTGTTTTTCAAATTGCTCATCTGGGCCTAACGATGTTTTGTATTTATCGCTGCCATAAGGCGCAACCCGATATGGCGTACGCGACATTAACATCGGGTATTTTTTCGATTTATCGTGCGGAACATACACCGACGTAAATAATTCAACGCCGTCTCGCATTTCAATTTTGTATTCGTACTTGCTGTAATTTTCAATGATATACTCAGCACGAGGGCTAAGCTTTTGCTCTTTTGCAAAGGCGATTGAACTACCGCAGACAATGAGCAGCAAGCTAAACACGATTATCTGAATTCTTTGAAACATTAAAATTCCCTTATTTTATGAATTATTGTTATTTTTTAAGCTTGGCACTTCGGCCATAATACCAATTAAATTGGCGTTTGGATCTCGGATGAACCCCATCCACAAATGATGATCCGTCATTTTTGCTGCCAACTGAGGAGGACGTTCAATAACCACATCCTGCTTTTCAAAAGCTTTAAAAACCGCCTCAATATCAGACACTTTATAATATATGACTGAGGTATTATGATCTTCCTCTTTGCCTTGAAGTGTCGTTAACATAAGACGAATACCACCACAGTCAAAAAAAGAGAGGTTGGGGCCGGCATCAAAAAGCAATGTTAAACCAAGAATGTCTTTATAAAATGTTCTTGATGTTTGCATGTCATCAACACAAATTGCGATTTGGCCAATACCTTCAATATCAGTAGATTGCATACTCACCCTGTTCCTTTACTTTATTTCTTTTGTTTATTTTATCGGCTTAACGGTGCTGGTTTGCGAGACTTATTATTCGCTCAACAATGGCTGTTACGCCATTCCCCCGAGATGGGCTAAGGTGCTGCATTAAGCCTAAGTGCTCAAAATACTCATTAATATCAAAGTCGATAATTTGCTGTGCGGTTTTGCCCTGAAAAGCACTTAGTATAATCACCATCAATCCGCGGATCACCTTAGCATCACTGTCGGTAGTAAACGTTAATATGTTACTGATTGCATTAAAATCATAACGCAACCACGCCTTACTCTCGCAACCCGATATTAAGTCCTCATCACTTCGTTGCGCACGAGGCAGACGGGGCAATTCTTTTGCCAACAGCATAATTTGTCGGTGTCTTAAATCCCATGATTTTGCGTTTTCAAAACGATCTATTACCTCATCAATGGATAAGAAACCCGTCATGTCAGCAGGTGCCGTATTAATGCCAATTGGGTCAACGGCTTCTTCCTTGGTGAAAAATGCTGACAACTGCGCAATAACATAATCTATTTCATCAAACGTGTTATATGCGGCAAGCGAAATACGAACCGCACCATCCAAGTTAAAATGGGCCATTAATGGCATAGCACAATGATGACCAGCTCGCACCGCAATCCCCTTGCTGTCTAAAAAGGCCGCCAAGTCTTGCGAATGCCCTTCTTTAAGTTTGATTGTAAATAGAGGAATATCTGGGCAACCGCTTACCAATAAATCGATGTAATTTATCTCTTTTAGTTTCTGATAGGCATAGTGCGTTAACTGGTGCTCGTACTCAGCGATGCCTGTACACAACTCACTTTGTAAAAAGCTAATCGTTGCCCCAAGGCCGACAACGCCACTAATATTGGGTGTGCCCGCTTCAAACTTATGTGGTAAGTCATTGTACGTTGTTGAATCAAAACTCACTGTTTTGATCATTTCGCCGCCAAATTGATACGGCGGCATCGCTTCTAACAAGCCTTGCTTGCCATAAAGTACGCCGACCCCATTCGGGCCAAACATTTTATGGGCTGAAAACACGTAAAAGTCGCAACCAAGGTTTTGCACATCCACATTAAAATGAGCAATGGCCTGCGCCCCATCGATAACCGAAATAGCACCTACCGATTTTGCCATGGCAATCAGCGCCTCAATTGGATTTACTTTACCAAGGACGTTAGATATATGGTTAACACTGATAATTTTGCAACGTTCAGTGATGAGATCATTCGCGGCTTCTAGGCAGATGCGCCCTTGTTCATCCAAAGGTAATATCACCAATTTGGCACCGGTAATTTCTGCAACATGTTGCCAAGGCACAATATTGGCGTGATGCTCTGCAGTAGAAATCACAATCTCGTCACCTGGGCGTAATCTAGGCAAGGCATAGCACTGGGCAATAATATTTAGGCTTTCGGTTGTGCCTGTTGTCCAAATGATTTCTTTTTCATTATCGGCATGAATAAATTGTTTTACTTGTGCACGAACCGCTTCAAAGGCCGTTGTTGCCTTAGCGCTTAAATAATGTGACGCACGATGTACATTGGCATTGGCTTGTTGATAATACGTTGATGTCGCATCAATTACCTGTTGGGGTTTTTGAGTGGTCGCGCCGTTATCAACATACACCAAAGGTTGGTTATCACATTGAGTGGCTAAAATAGGAAATTGTTGACGAAATTGGTTGCTAGCAAACACACAGAACTCTTTGCTTTATATAATAAATAATAATGATTAAGTATATCCTAAATCTGTCTTTAAAGGGCAGATAAAGGCATATGGAATTTTTCCAGTTCCGACAAGGTTTTATGCTGATAAGACGTGGGTAAATCGGCTTCGAAATATTCCAGCTTGGTTGGCTGAAAAACGGCTTTAAAGGCATTTTGCTTTTGGCGCTGACAAGTATTTGCCAAAAACACCCCAACCTCTTGTCGGTAGGCTTTGGGTGTACCAAGCACATAGCCTTTATCGGTTTTGTGGGTGATTGGGGTTTGCTCTTTTATTAAAGAAAACCATGGGATCACGTCTTTAAGCTGTTGTCGGGCATCCATATCACCGGAAAATACACTTTGGTTATCGACAACAATGTTTTTGGCAATGGCCACCGTATCGTTTTGCAAACAGGCCGAATGCTGCTTCGGCAACGGGTATTCATCGATATAACCAATCAAGTGCAGCAATTCATGTTCAATCACCTGAGCACTGTCAAAATCATCAATAAATAACGTGCCGTTATTTACATTGGCATTGCCGGGGTTGGTGACAAACCCCATAAAGCCTGCTTCCCGATGTTTTTGCAATGGCTTTTCTACTTTACAGTCTATTCTCCCCGTTGCTTGGTGATCACACTGCATTTGTTGGTGAGCCAAATACTTAGGCGGCAGAAAACAAAAGTGTTCGGAAAAAAACGCCTGGTGATTAATGCGATTTAATTTTTGGTTTAGGTTTTGCAAATGACGTAAATCACCGGCAAAAAATTGAATCGGGTATGCACATTGATTAGGTCGTTCTATGCCCTCAATAGCGCTGTATTGCTGATTTTTAATGGGCAAAGCCTGAAGATTGAGGGTATCGCCTTTTATAATCGAAAAGTCTGATAGCTGAGCATACAAAGCTCTCAGTTCGGGTTTATCCGTTGCTTTTAATAACGGCAATAACCCCGCAAACCAAGTGCTATCGCCATTGCCGACTGCCAGTTCGACACTTAACGTTACCGACTGAACAAAGCCATCACGATCGCTCTGTTCTATCGCCAAATTTAGATAGGATTTGGCCTGTTGGTATAATTGATTCGACCTTGGTGGCGCAGCAAAAGCCAGTTGTTCAATAGCATCTTCAGCATACGCATTTATCGCCATGATACTGCCCTGCTCTAACGCTTGTTTGAACCAAAATTGATGATCCCTTTGTTCATCTTTCTGTTTGGCTAGTACTGCTAGCTGCCATGAAATATTTCCGTCGGTTTTGGCCAGATCCCTCGCAATAGCTAGCCATTGACGGCTGCCTTTTTGCAGCCGTTCAAGCATTTTATATTGGCCAGACTTAATGTTTAAAGAGACAGCAAAAGCGAGTTGTGATGCGGTAAAATGATTGCTTTGAATTTGTTGATTTAAATAGCTTTGCAAACGAAAAGAGCTTGTTGATAACAACAAGCTCAAACAGGTTAACAAGGTAAAACGAACCAACATAACGCGAAACTACAGTTTGCTCGGCGCCGTAATAGAGTACATTAATGCCAGTTCCAGTTTGGCATAACGGTGTTCAATAAACTCATATACATTGGTGCTTAGTGCCAGCTTAAAATAATTGGCCGCGGCGTTTTTATTGCCTCGGTGCAAATTGTATTTCCCCAGATAAAAATAGCCTTCACACAGGCGGTTGGTTAATTCTTGACTGCTGGAAACCCCTTGTGGCATGGTTTGTAAAAATTCAGACTCGCTTAAGTCGCCCAAATATAATTTAAGGATATTATTCGCCCAACTGCCGTGATTCAATTTACTCATGTTCGTTTTTAAGTGGTCACTGGCTTTAATCGGATCAATTTCTCGCTCAAGCAAATACAACCAAGCAATTCGATATGGATCTTCTTGTTCACGAGCATGAAATTTTTCAATATCGGCTATGCCAAGCTCTGGACGTCCACCATAATACAAGGCAATGCCGCGGTTAAGGTAAGCATAATCATGGTTTGGGTTTAATTCGATAGCCGAATCAAAGGCTTCAAAAGCCTGTAAAAACTCTTGACGTTGCGTGGCATGAATACCGATAAAATTATACGCATCAACCATATCTGGCTTAAGCCTTAACGCCCTTTGAAAATCAAAGCTGGCTAGCCCTCTTAGACCGACACTGTCATAAATTACCCCACGGTCATAATATAATTTTGCACGTTGTTCTTCGGTCACTTCAACTTTTGCAATAATTTCAGATAATCGTGCTAATGCCAGCTCACTTTGCTGATTAATTGGCAACGGCTCGGCAATGACCAAATTTTCAAGACCTGTTGTTTTTGTTGTGCTTGCACACCCCGTTAATAAGCCTAAGATTAACGTAGATATGATTGGTAATTTAAAATTCACTAATGTTCCTGGCAGATTTTTACTTACTATTATCACAGTATATAAAAAAAGGGAGCCATGAGGCTCCCTATTTATCAAATTTTATTAAAAAATATGGTATTTCTTAATATTTTTAGGCAATTACTCAGCAGCAGGTGCTTCGTCAGCTGGTTTTTCAACCGCTTCTTTCATGCTTAAACGTACACGGCCTTGACGGTCAACTTCAAGAACTTTAACCGTTACTTCCTGACCTTCTTTTAAGAAGTCAGTTACGTTGTTCACGCGCTCTTCAGCAATTTGTGAAATGTGAACTAAGCCATCTTTACCTGGTAATACGTTAACAAACGCACCAAAGTCAACGATACGAACAACTTTACCGGTGTAAATTGAACCAACTTCGATTTCGGCTGTTAGTTCTTTAATGCGGTTGATTGCATCTTCAGCTTGCTCACCTGAAGTGGCAGCGATTTTAACCGTACCGTCATCTTCGATTTCAATCGTTGTACCCGTTTCTTCAGTAAGTTGACGGATTGTTGCACCACCTTTACCAATAACGTCACGGATTTTATCTGCGTTGATTTTCATTGTGTGAATGCGTGGAGCAAACTCAGAAATGTCTTCACGTGCAGAGTTGATTGCTTCGTCCATTACGCCCAAGATATGAATACGTGCGCCCTTCGCTTGGTTAAGCGCTGTTTGCATAATATCTTTAGTGATACCTTCAATCTTGATATCCATTTGTAATGCCGTGATACCACCTTGCGTACCAGCTACTTTAAAGTCCATATCACCTAAGTGATCTTCATCACCTAAGATATCAGAAAGAACAACGTGGCTGTCACCTTCTTTAACAAGACCCATAGCGATACCAGCAACAGAATCTTTAATTGGTACACCAGCATCCATAAGTGCTAACGATGTACCACAAACAGAAGCCATTGATGATGAACCGTTTGATTCTGTGATTTCAGAAACAACACGTACTGAGTACGGGAATTCTTCAATTGTTGGCATAACCGCTAAAATACCGCGCTTAGCTAGACGACCGTGACCAATTTCACGACGCTTAGGAGAACCAACAAAACCTGTTTCACCTACACAGTATGGAGGGAAGTTGTAGTGAAGCATGAAGTGATCAGTTTTCTCACCTAGGATAGTTTCAACACGTTGTGCATCACGTTGTGTGCCTAACGTTGCTGTAACTAATGCTTGCGTTTCACCACGAGTAAACACAGCTGAACCGTGAGTACGAGGTAAAACACCCGTCATAACGTCAAGAGCACGGATCATTTCAGGATCGCGACCATCGATACGAGGTGCGCCAGATGTGATACGCTCACGAACAACTTTCTTCTCTAAGTCGTGGAATAAGTCTTTCGCTTCGCTAACGTCTAAGTCTTCGTCTTGAGCTTGTAATTGCTCAACCACTGCGTTGCGAATTTCAGCTACTTTTTCGTAGCGAGCCGCTTTTTCAGTAATTTGGTAAGCTTCGTTTACTTGTGCTTCAGAAAGCTCTGCAATTTTCGCTGTTAACGCTTCATTTTTAACTGGTGCTTCCCAGTTCCATGAAGGTGTGTTTACTTCAGCAGCAAATTCTTTAATTGCATTGATGGCTTTTTGTGATTCTTCGTGACCGTAAACAACGGCGCCAAGCATTACTTCTTCTGATAATACTTCCGCTTCTGATTCAACCATTAGTACCGCAGCTTCTGTACCTGCAACAACTAGGTCTAGTTTACTTTCAACAAGTTCAGACTGTAATGGGTTTAATACGTACTGGTCGTTGATGTAACCAACGCGCGCTGCACCTACTGGACCATTAAATGGCATACCAGTGATGGCTAATGCTGCTGACGTACCCAATAATGAGATGATGTCTGGGGCGATTTCAGGGTTTGCTGAAACAACCGTAATAATAACTTGAACTTCGTTTGTAAACCCTTCAGGGAATAATGGACGAATTGGACGGTCAATTAAACGTGCAGTTAGGGTTTCTTCTTCTGAAGGACGACCTTCACGTTTGAAGAAACCACCAGGAATTTTACCTGCTGCGTATGTTTTTTCTTGGTAGTTAACCGTTAATGGAAAAAAGTCTTGGCCTGCAACGGCTTCTTTTTTACCTACAACAGATACTAATACAGACGTATCGTCCATACTTGCCATAACGGCAGCTGTTGCTTGACGAGCGATAACACCTGTTTCTAGTGTTACTGTATGCTGTCCGTACTCAAATGTTTTAGTAATCGGAGTCACTGTGTTTTTCCTTTATTGATAAGAGCCCAACGCTCTTTTAATATTTCATTTTTAATTTCGCATGTAATTATACGCACTTAATATGACAATGCTACTATCTTTTTATCCTAGGATTCGCTAAAGATTGCCCATACAAAAAATCCATAACGATTTATAAAAATGGTTATGGATTTTAGAGAAATAGGCAAAGGTTTAGACGGTAATGTTATGCCGTTACCTGATTAATAAAGTCATGCAATTGTTCGGTTTTAAAACAGGCATCACTTTCGCTTAAATCATCACGATTTACCAAGACGGTTCGCATGCCCAGATGCTTCGCTGTTGACAAGTTTTTAGGTTGGTCGTCATACATCACCGCATTTTCAGCAGCAAAACCAAAGTGGTCACAAATGCGATTAAAGGCATGCGGTGCAGGCTTCATTTGATAGTCGGTCAATTCGACACTAAATACATCGTCAAAATAATCCTCTAAACCTAAATGACGGATCATTCGTTTGGCATAAGGTTTAGGTGAATTGGTAAACACATAGCGTTTATTCGGGAAATTTGCCAATGCCTTTTGCAATTCAACATCAGGTTTTACATGGCTTAAATCAACGTCATGACTGTAAGAAGAAAATTTTTCGATATCAACTGACTTTTGATGCAACTGCAATCCACGCAAACTGCCACCATAGCGGTGAAAATAATCGTCACACATGGCTTCGGCTTGTTGATAGCTAATACGCAAATCCTTCATTAAATAGGTATTCATTCTATCGATAATTTGTTCAATGATTTGGTTTTCTGGACGATATAACGTGTTGTCCAAGTCAAATAAGTGAATTTGTCTTTGTTTTAATTGCTTCACGAAGGATCTCTAAAAAATTACTGTTAGATTTATGTTAACAGGATATCTTGTAAAAAAATGTCTGAATTTGTAGTTATTACAGGGACATACCCATATCCAAATAACGTATAGGCATATACCTTCACGTACAAAAAAAGGAGCCTAAGGCTCCTTTTTTGAAAACGAAAGAATTCGTTATTAGCGACGTAGACCTAAACGTGCGATAAGGTCTGTGTAACGTGCTACGTTTTTACCTTTAAGGTAGTCTAAAAGCTTACGACGTTGGCTAACCATGCGTAAAAGACCACGACGTGAGTGGTGATCGTGGATGTGCTCTTTAAAGTGACCTTGAAGGTGGTTAATTTGAGTAGTTAATAAAGCAACTTGAACTTCAGGAGAACCAGTGTCACCTTCAGATTGTGCGTATTCTGCAACGATTGCAGCTTTTTGAGTAGCTGATAAAGACATAATATGTACCTTTAGTGTTAAAAATAAAACCGTCTGGCCAAACACTAATTCAGCGAGACGACAAAAGAGCGCGTATTCTACCATTAAAGCGAGGGGATGCAAGCGCTAAACGAAAATAACCGCAAGAAATCCCCCTCTCGATATGATTATTTTGCTTTAGGCGATGTACCCGTTACTCTAGACCAGGTTTGGGTTAATACATTACGTCGACTTTTTTCGGTCATCTTACCCATTTCTTGCATCGATTTACCCGGATGGACTTTTTTCACAATCGACTCAAATGGAAAGTGTTTCATATCCGTCAAAAAGTCAACGGTCACAAAGTTGTACGGTACTAAATCCCCCATTGGAAACAATAGTTGATACACAGCCCAACCATTACTGTGACCATTTTTAAGCGAATATTGGTGAATAGGCTGCCAAATTTCTCTTTCGATCTTTAGGTACTTTTCTGGATCCTCGGTTTTCATCCAATTGACGTTAATTTTAGAATGCGGTTTTACTTCAACGCCTTCTTGCATTACCCAGAGCGATGACTCAACCATAGTGCGAGAAGACTCGGTACGACCAATAAATTCATTAAAATCTTTTTCATTAAAAACCTGAGCATACACCTTGCCCATTGACTCATCCGCTTTATTGTACTGTGCCATACCAAGGTATGTTTCAATGACAAAGTAATCACAACGGGAACGATCGCCATACATCACCCAATACACAGCCCAACTATTTTTCATTCCCTGATCAACCATTTGTTGGTGTAAGGGTTGCCAAAGCTCTTTTTCAACATTGACATAATCGGATGAGGTGGACTTCATACAGTGACTGACGAGAATTAATGGTTCACTGTTATCTGCAGCCCGTGCCGGGGACAACATTAACGAAATTGCGATGGCAAATAACAGCGGTAAAGTTAGTGCTTTCATTTCAAACTCCTTTGAAGGATCCTATCAAGGTTGAACCTACAGCATAGAGAGGGATTACTTGTTCTAAGAAGGCGTTCTTAGACTCAAGTACACTTTAAGCCTAGTGTGAATGAATATGAATGCAAGGTTACCCTGATCCAAAACGGCATCAGGGGGAGAATTAAATTAAGCCACTTTTTCCTGATTAGCGATAATTTCTAGCCAAGATGGCGGGATTGATGTTTTTTTACCGGTTTTATAATCAACGCAAACAATAAGCCCTGAGCCTTCTGCAGCCACTTTCTGATGTTGATGGCTTACTACACGATGATGAATGCTAAATCGGTCTTCAGCAATTTCGGTTACTCTAGCGCCAACGGTGATGGTATCTGGGTGTTCTAGTGGTATCTTATAACGGCAATCCGTGTGCCCAAGTATTGGGCCTATGCTAGTTGATGTATCAACACTCATACCTTTAAATAAATCAAAATAAGCAACTCGGGCACTTTCAAACCACTTTAAGTACACCAAATTATTTACATGACCAAACGCATCCATATCGCCCCATAAAACAGGTATGTCCATTGTAACCGGATAGTCTTTTAATAGTTCTTCAATTGGGTTTGCCATATATTACTCCTTATTATTATATTGCCGCCTGTTTTAGGCCTAATGGCTATTATTATCATAGACTTTTATGACAATCTATATCAAAGCCGCCAAATATTTTCCTCTGCAAAGATTCTATAAACGATTGGGCCGGCCCACATCCCCTTTCGTAAAATCACAGACGCCTAGAGGAAAAACTTGTTTTAATAAGCCTATTTGAGACTGCATATCATGCGGTCCATAAAAGCCCCTCTCGATGGCTTGTTCTATGGGAATTAATTGACATTTAAACAGGTCCCCAGCCCAACTTGCATCCGCCTCTATTCGACTCGTCGAAAACATGGGGTACGTTATAAAGCATTTCCCTGGCGCTTTGTTATTCCACTGCCCATTCCAGGTATTATCTCCCTCATCAATAATATTGCCCTCCTTGTCATAACAACGATCACTCAACCCCAGAGGTTTTGCAGATAATGTACTGATATTTTTTTGCTTTATGCTTAGCAACCATTCATCCATCACGGCAAAGGCTTCTTTCAGTGGTGTATGCTCTTTATGGGCAATCCAAATCAAATGGTTATTGGCATGCCCATTGGCTTCAATCATCCTTAACCTGGAAGAAAACGACGCTGAAACGTGGTGCATATCCAATTCGTCCTCTAAATAATGCCGAACATCCAATACCGGTAACGCGACTTTACCAATAAAGACCTGCCCAGATAAATAGGCGGCATTCATCGCCGAAATGGAGCCCTCATGCCGTTTAGCGACGTTATTTTTTACTCGGGTAATATTTTGCTTTCCCCATAGTGATAGCCATAAAGGCATTTTATAACCAAATGGCGTATATAAGGTTTCTTGCTGCATTTTTGTTGGGCTCTTCCAGCTGCCTATTTTTCGGTTTATATCCAAAAATTCTTTAAGGCTAATTTCGCCATTCCTAAGGGAGCGTAAACCATATTGCACGCCGACATTATCCCAAGTTGATAATGCAAAGCCTTGCTCATCCGTGCCCAAAACCGACTCGAGATCTTGCCAATAACTCCAACGTACATCGTTAATAATATCGGGGTGAAAAAAGTTACGAATAAAGCCCTGCTTGGGGTTATTAATAAAACTGGACAGGCCAAAATAGCCATTGATGCACTCATTACTCCCCTCGGGTATCAAAGGAAAAACCCCGGCAAACACTTGGTTTAATGGCTGTAAAAAATCCGCTTTATGTTTAAAGCCATTAATCGCATTTAACCCTTCAATGGACTGGCGGCGCTGCCAGTCTTGCCAATCCTTTTTACGACTGGCTCGAAAAGTAAAATAGTTATTTAGCAAGTCACAATCCAACGCATAGGTGGTTTGGGTGATCATATCGGGATAAGAATATAAAGGAATGATGCCATCAAGGATCCCCTGACTATTCTGGGCAATTAAATATTGCGCTAAACCACCGCCTGAGCCGCCAATACCTACCGTATAAACGGGCAAACCGTAAAGACTAACAAACTGCTGTTTCACTCTTCTTGCCGTGTCCTCTGCCAACAGCATGTTGTAGGTATAACTGGTTTTGTTGCCACTTGAGCTGATCACGGCATAACCATCTAACAATTGTTGTAACTGTCTTTTAATCACTCTTGATGGTCGCTGCCGCCCTTGCCGATAACCAATACCAGAGCCACCTTGAAACTGATATATCAGGCGTTCGTTCCATTGCGACTTGGCAATTCTATCACCAACCTCAGAAAAACTAATTGGCATCACCACGGTGTAAATAAACCGATTTATGCTGCCTTGCTCTACTCGTAGCAATTGTTTGGTATTTGCCATTAAGTATTCAGGGTCTTGTAACATTTTATCGGTTAGCTCTTCGATAAAATCCACATCGGTAATACGAAAATAACGAAGCTGACTTGGTATGGAGCAATCTTTGGAATAGCCTATCAATTTCGTAAACGTGCCATTAGAATCGGCTTCATAGACAGGCACGCCAAAGCCTAGGTGATTATCGACTAAAGGCTGCCCTAGCCCAGAGTCTAACGTCATACAATAAAATGGATATTGCAATGGCCCCGAATAAAGCGGCTTAACAGGCCCGGTTTCACCAAGCGTTATCGGAAAAATAAAATGCTCATCGGGCCTTACTACATTGCTTATATGGGTTGAAAAATCAAGAATATAATTATCTTCACTTTGGGCAATTTTTTTTACCTGACGGTGCTCATAACTGGTTTTCGGCTGAAACAAAAACGCAACAACGCATAATAAAAAGACACTGCACAAAAGCAGCAAAAGAGAAACCCGACGTTTTCTAGACATATTCCCTCCTCCTAATTTTACAAAGCATATGCCATGGCACATCAAAATTTAGACACCGACAAAATCCATCTGTTCCAAAAAATCAAAAATCGTTTACGGTGGGTGGCTTAATTAGATAATAGCTGAATTACAGTGGGTGGCTTGATTAGAAAACGACTAAGTTACGGTGGGTGGCTTGATTAGAAAATGGCTGAGTTACCATGGGTGGCTTGGTTAGAAAATGACTGAGTTACCGTGGGTGGCTTGATTAGAAAACGACTAAGTTACGGTGGGTGGCTTGGTTAGAAAATGGCTGAGTTACCATGGGTGGCTTGGTTAAAAATGAAAAAACCAGATACATATCAGTGTATCTGGTTTTTATTAATCGAGGGTAAACGGCTTAGTCGTTGCTGTGATCAACGACTAAGCGTTTTGGAGCAACCATGCCGTCGTTATTGATGTGACCTACACCAATGAAACGACGCTCTTCGCCTACGGTAAGTTTGATCATGTCCGTTTCGCTTGTTGCACCAGGTACCATAACCGGATTACCGTGTTTTAAATAGTTCGCAGCTTCTTCATCAACGTTGATTTCAGAAAGCTCAAACAAGGCGGTATCCATTGGCAATAATAGAGGGTCCAACAATTCAGAAGGTGCTTTGCCCTGCTCTTTGGCTTCATTTAAGAGTGTTTCCAACTGCTCAATGGTGACCATTTTCTCTACAGGGTATGGGCCTACTTTAGTGCGACGCAACATGCTTACATGCGCACCACAGCCTAACAACTCACCTAAATCATCGACAATCGTGCGAATGTATGTGCCTTTAGATACGTGGATTTGCATGTCCACTTCATCATCTTCAAAACGCAATAAGTCCAGCTGAAATACGGTAATATCACGAGGTTCACGTTCAATGGTGATGCCTTCACGTGCGTATTTATATAACGGTTGACCTTTGTGTTTTAATGCCGAATACATCGATGGCACTTGTTTTGTGTCACCTCTGAATGATTCTAAAGCGTCCGCTAATTGTTCATCGCTTACATTAACCGGCTTTTCAGATACCACATCACCATCGGCATCGCTTGTTGTGGTGCGAACACCTAATTTTGCGGTTACGATGTAGGTTTTATCAGTATCTAACAGGAATTGAGAAAACTTGGTGCCCTCACCAAAACAAATTGGCAGCATACCTGTTGCTAATGGGTCTAGCGCCCCGGTATGACCGGCTTTATTGGCAAAGTAAATTCTTTTACAAGCTTGTAAAGCGTGGTTCGATGACATTTCATAGGGCTTATCAAGCAATAAAATGCCATCAATTTGACGACCCTTTCTGCGTCTAGCCATGTGTTAGTCTTCCTGTGATTCTTGATCTTTATTGGCTTTTT
Organism: uncultured Thalassotalea sp.; assembly: GCA_947502355.1. Taxonomy (GTDB): domain Bacteria; phylum Pseudomonadota; class Gammaproteobacteria; order Enterobacterales; family Alteromonadaceae; genus Thalassotalea_A. The sequence continues at coordinate 162,819 of CANMZP010000001.1, forward strand.
CTTCGTCTTCGCGAATCGCTTTATCAACTACAGAGGTCATACGTACACCTTCTGCTAATGATTTGTCATACACAAAACGAAGGTTAGGCATAATACGTGCTCGTAAGCTTTTCGCCAATAATGAACGGATATAACCTGCCGCGTCGTTTAATACCGCTACCGACTCTTTAATTTTGTCGTCACTGTCATGGAAGAAAGTCACGAATACTTTGGCATAAGCCAAATCGCGAGTCACTTCAACCGCTGATACGGTAACAAACCCCAAACGCGGGTCTTTAATTTCACGCTGTAAGATAACAGCGATTTCTCTTTGAATTTCTTGCGAAACTCGGTCTGTTCTTGCAAATTCTCTAGCCATGATGACTCCAGAAACAAAAATAGGGGCATAGCCCCTATTTTAGATTAAGTGCTAATTATAGAGTACGTTTAACTTCAACCGTCTCGAATACTTCGATTTGGTCACCCACTCTAACATCATTGTAGTTCTTAACACCGATACCACATTCTGTACCGTTACGAACTTCTTGTACGTCGTCTTTAAAGCGACGTAATGATTCTAATTCACCTTCGTAAATTACGACGTTTTCACGAAGTACACGGATAGGTGCGCTACGCTTGATGTTACCTTCAGTAACCATACAACCGGCGATTGCACCAATCTTAGGTGATTTAAATACGTCACGAACTTCTGCAAGACCAATGATTTCTTGTTTGAATTCAGGGGCAAGCATACCGCTCATCGCCGCTTTCACTTCGTCGATTAGAGCGTAGATAACGCTGTAGTAACGAAGGTCTAAGTTTTCAGACTCAATCACTTTACGTGCTGAAGCATCGGCACGAACGTTGAAACCAACAACAATCGCGTTAGACGCTGCGGCAAGTGACGCATCTGTCTCAGTAATTCCACCAACACCTGAACCAACGATTTTAACTTTAACTTCGTCAGTTGATAGCTTCACTAGTGAATCAGAGATTGCTTCAAGTGAACCTTGTACGTCAGACTTAAGTACCACGTTAACTTCTGAAACATCGCCTTCAGCCATGTTTGAGAACATGTTCTCAAGCTTGGCTTTTTGTTGACGAGCAAGTTTAACATCACGGAATTTACCTTGACGGAATAAAGCAACTTCACGCGCTTTCTTCTCATCTTTAACAACGGTCGCTTCATCACCTGATTGTGGTACACCACTTAAACCTAAAATCTCTACAGGGATAGCAGGACCGGCTTCTGTGATGGCTTTACCGTTTTCATCGCGCATTGCACGAACACGGCCGTATTCAAGACCACAAAGTACGATATCACCTTGGCGTAAAGTACCGTCTTGAACAAGAACCGTAGCAACTGGACCACGACCTTTATCAAGTTTTGACTCAACAACAACACCGTTGGCCATTTTGTCTTCAACAGCAGTTAACTCAAGTACTTCAGCTTGTAACAAGATAGCATCAAGTAATTCGTCAATACCCGTACCCGCTTTTGCAGAAACAGGTACGAATTGGATGTCACCACCCCATTCTTCTGAAAGCACATCGTGTTGTGATAATTCACTACGTACACGCTCTGGATCTGCTGTTTCTTTATCCATTTTGTTTACGGCGATGATGATTGGCGCTTCAGATGCTTTAGCATGCTGAATGGCTTCAACCGTTTGTGGCATTACACCGTCATCAGCAGCGACTACGATAACAACGATATCGGTTGCTTTTGCACCACGAGAACGCATTGCGGTAAACGCGGCGTGACCTGGAGTATCTAGGAACGTAACCATACCGTGGCCAGTTTCTACGTGGTATGCACCAATGTGCTGAGTAATACCACCGGCTTCGCCGTCAGCAACTTTTGCTTTACGAATGTGGTCAAGCAATGATGTTTTACCATGGTCAACGTGACCCATAATCGTAACAACTGGTGCACGAGTAATGGTTTCACCAACGTGACCACGATCTGATAGCACATCATCTTCTAACGCATTTTCGTTAACCAGTACAACGTTGTGACCCATTTCTTCAACAACTAAAGATGCTGTTTCTTGGTCGATCACTTGGTTGATGGTAGCCATAGCGCCCATTTTAAACATCACTTTAACAACTTCAGCGCCTTTAACTGCCATTTTGTCAGCAAGTTCAGCAACCGAAATGGTTTCACCGATACGGATTTCACGTTCAACCGCTTTCGCTGGTTTTTGGAAACCGTGTTGCAATGATGAAGGGGCACTTAATGTACCTTTTCTGCCTTTACCTTTTTGGCCGCGACGTGCTTGCGCATCGTTTTTGCCGCCTTTTTTCTTCTTACGACGACGTCCACCCGTTTCTTCTTGGCGGTCAGACTTGTCTTCTGCTTCTTGAGCGTACTTAGAAGATGTTACGTGAACCACTTCTTGTTCTTTACGCTTACGTTCAGCTTCTTGCTCTTTCCAACGTGCTTCGTTTTCTTCAGCAAGTTTCTTCGCAACTTCAGCAGACTTACGAGCTTCTTCTTCAGCTTTCGCTTTGGCTTCCGCTTCTTGTGCTAAACGAATTTTCTTCTCTTCTTCGTTTTCAACAATTGGCTTTTCAACTTTCTCAGTTGCTTTAGCTTTGTTTTGTGCATCGGCTTTGGCTTTTGCTTCCGCTCGTGCTTTTGCCTCGGCTTCTGCTTTCGCTTTTGCTTCGGCTTCTGCTTTAGCTCGTGCTTCTGCTTCAGCTTTTGCTTGAGCTTCTGCTTCGGCTTTTGCTTGAGCTTCTGCTTCAGCTTTCGCTTTTGCTTCGGCTTCAGCTTGTGCTTTAAGCTCTACATCGCTGGCTTTAACGTAAGTACGTTTTTTACGAACTTCAACTTGCACTTGCTTGGCTTTAGAACCAGAGCCTGTTGTGATCGTTGATTTCGTTTTACGATTTAAGGTCATACGGGTTGGCTTTGCTGCGGCCGTATCACCATGTTGTTTTTTAAGGTGCTCTAGCAAGGTTTCTTTTTCTTGCTCAGTTACACTATCGGCTGCTGATTTTTTAATACCGGCATCGGCTAATTGGCTTACTAAACGCGCTTCGTCTGTGCCAATTTCACTAGCGAGTTGTTTTACAGTTACATCTGTCATCTAATCTATTCTCCTGCTAGAGCTTATTCTTCACTGAACCAACAAATATTACGAGCAGCCATAATTAGCTCTCCCGCTTTTTCTTCATCAAGCTCTTCGATATCTGCAATATCATCTACACCTTGCTCAGCCAGGTCTTCAAGGGTAATCACACCACGGCTTGCTAATACAAACGCTAAGTGTTTTTCCAGGCCTTCAAGGTTCAATAAGTCTTCGGCTGGCTCTGCATCTTCAAGAGATTCTTCCGTTGCAAGAGCTTGCGTGGTTAACGCAGCTTGCGCTCGTTCACGTAACTCTTCAACAGTATCTTCATCTAAGCCGTCGATTTGCAATAATTCATCTACGGGTACGTAGGCAATTTCTTCTAACGTTGAGAAACCTTCTTCAACCAACATGGTGGCAAAATCATCATCTAGGTCCAGCTTCTCGGTAAACAAGGTAATAACCTTGTCGTTTTCTGCTTCGTGCTTAGCTTTCATGTCTTCAACAGTCATTACGTTTAATTCCCAGCCAGTTAACTGACTTGCTAAACGAATGTTTTGACCGCTCTTACCAATCGCCATGGCAAGGTTACCCTCTTCCACTGCGATATCCATGGTATTGTTGTCTTCATCAACGATGATTGAAGCAACTTCTGCTGGAGCCATTGCGTTGATAACAAACTGCGCTGGGTTATCGTCAAATAAAACGATATCAACACGTTCACCACCAAGTTCACCCGATACGGCTTGAACACGAGAACCACGCATACCAACACACGCCCCAACTGGGTCGATGCGACGGTCGTTTGATTTCACCGCGATTTTCGCACGAGAACCAGGATCGCGAGCAGCGCCCTTGATCTCAAGCATTTCTTCACCAATTTCTGGTACTTCAACGCGGAATAGTTCAATCAGCATTTCAGGTTTTGCACGACTCACAAAAAGTTGTGCGCCACGAGCTTCTGGTTTGATATCAAATAACAAACCACGAACACGATCGCCTGGACGGAACACTTCACGAGGCAGCATTTCATCACGGAAGATAACGGCTTCGGCGTTGTTACCTAAGTCTAAAACGATGCTATCACGGCTCGCCTTTTTAACCACACCAGTAATGATTTCACCCAACTGGTCTTGGTATTCATCAACAATTTTTGCACGCTCAGCTTCACGAACTTTCTGAACAATTACTTGCTTGGCTGTTTGGGTTGTAATACGGTCAAATTTAACCGATTCAATTTGATCTTCAACGTAATCACCCAATTCAACGTCTTCGTTGTCGAATTGCGCTGCCGCTAAACCAATTTCAGCATATGGATTTTCGTAATCCACACCATCTTCAACCACTAACCAACGACGGAATGTATCAAATTCGCCAGTAATGCGATCAATCTCAACACGTACGGCAATATCGCCTTCGTATTTTTTCTTAGTTGCTGTTTCTAAGGCGGTTTCCATTGCCTCAAAAATCTTTTCCCTTGATAGTGCCTTTTCGTTAGACACCGCATCAACAACCAGTAATATTTCCTTACTCATCCTTCAAAGCCTCACGTTTCTTAATTCTGCTTATAATTTGATTAGATTTTTGCAATCAAATTTGCCTTATCAACATTACTGATAGGCAACTCGTAATCTTCACCGTCAACGATAACAATCAAATTGTCACCTTCAACAGCGTCTAAAATACCTTTAAACTTGCGGCGGCCATTTTGTGGCATCCCCAGTTTTACATCGACCGTTTCACCAACAACTTGCTCAAAGTGAGCTTTGCTAAATAACGGACGATCAACACCAGGAGATGAAACCTCAAGGTTATATTCTGTACTAATTGGGTCTTCAACATCCAAAATTGCGCTTACCTGACGAGAAACTTCCGCACAATTGTCGACATCAATGCCATTCTCATGATCAATATACAAACGTAATACTGAGTTATTACCTGCACTGATAAACTCAATACCTAATAAATCCATGCCTGTCATTTCAACTGCAGGACGTAACATCTCAGTTAATTTTTGTTCAAAATTGCTCAATCACATTCTCCAAAAACAAAAAAAGGGCCTCGAGCCCAATACAAACATCAACAGCGTAAGCTGCTAATATAAATTTCAGGCTCAATTGTCTGGAAACATAAACCTCCAGATACAAAAAAGCCCCATTCACTCGGGGCTAAAATTACTGAACCCTTTGTGGTTACGATAAGTGTTTCGGCCCGTTTCAGGCTAAGTATGGAACATTTATCGATACGTGCAACTTAAGTTAAGAACCCCTAGAGTTGTAGGGTAAATAACATCACACGTCAAAGCTGCCAAGATTATATCCCTCCTTGGCATAAATCGCAATAGAAAACTCGTTTTGATGGCAAAGCAAAGTCGGATTTAAGGTCAAGAACACACGAATGCAAAAAAGCGGCCCGAAATGGAACCGCTTTTTTATTCTGCCCTCATGCATGAGAGCGCGAAACTTGCTGTGTCAATTACGGGTTATTTTACCGTTAAGTCAACACCGTAAACCGCAAAGCCAAATTCATCTTTTTCAATTTTGGTCATTGGGTATTGTTTGTTGTCTTCGATGAAAGCGTCTGCATCAATTAGACCATCTGCATCTTTGTATTCAGATGTTTCGAAACGAATGTCTAAAGTAACTTGAGCATTATCAATCAGTTTAAGTTTCCAGTTGTTATCCGCTGATGGGCTTACTACACCATTGGCTTCCGTTTGTGCTGTGATGTAATTAGATAGTACTTGACGGTTCTCATCTGGCGCTTCTAAAACAACGTACTCTGGACCAGTACCAGCAAACTTACCACCAAATGCACGGTAGTTATTTGAGGCTACGATAAACTCTTTTGTTAAGAACTCTTCGCCCGTAATGATGGTGCCATTGTCGTTGTAAGAAAGGTTTACAATACGCTCAGCATTTGCATCTTGTAATCCACAATCACCATCGTAACGAGTTGGTTGTGTCACATCGATTTCGTAATCAACGCCATCAATAACGTCAAAGTTGTAAGTACGGTGATCAGTCCAGTTGATTAGGTACTGCGGCTCGGCACTGGTAACATCAACTTGGTTGAACATGTTCGCTGAACACTCTAACCATTCTTTAACGTCTGCACCCGTAAGTTTTACCGCAACTACCGTATTAGGGTACAAGTATAAGTCCGTCGCATTTTTGTAGGTTAAATCGCCTCTAGGTACCATAACGTATTGCTCTGAATCACTTACAGCTGAGTGACGGCCACCCGCTTTAAATGGCGCGGCAGCAGAAAGTACAGGAATATCACCAAACTCGGTACCGTCTAATTGCGTTTCAACGTAATCGATTTGGGCATCCGATACGATTTGTACTGACGGGTCATCTTGTACCAAGGTTAAGAAACTGAACATATCCGCATCGGCTTGACCAATGGGTGCGTTAACGTATTCAAGTGTTGCTAAATGCTCATTTTCAACCGCACGGTGAATAACGTGATCAGCAGATACGAGTTCAACTTTATCACCTTGCTCGTTTTTCGTGTAAATAGGACGAGAATCAGATGAAGAATCCACAACAGTCCAGTTGCCATCTACTTGTTCTAATACTAAGTCAACAACCCCTAAGTTATCACCCCAACGACCAGGCATTACTGAAGCAACACCATTAATCGTACCTTTTTCAACATCAATGTTTTCGATGTCAGCAAATTGACTGCTTGGGAATACAGAGTGGCTGTGACCAAAGGTAATGGCATCGATACCATCAACTAATGAAAGCGCAAACGTTGCGTTTTCAGCATCCATATCGGCAGGCGTTTCTGTCGAACCAATTCCGGAGTGAGGAATTGCAACAATCACATCTGCGCCTTCGGCTTTCATTTGTGGCACAAATTTGTTCGCCGTTTCGATAATGTCTTTAGCAATCACTTTACCCGTTAAGTTTGCTTTATCCCACTGCATAATTTGTGGTGGAACAAAGCCGATGTAACCAATCTTAATGGTTTGCTCATTACCTAAGCTGTCAATTACGGTTTTTTCTTGAATTAGGTATGGTTTAAAGTAGTTAACATCGTTTGTATCATTACCATCGGCATCATCAATGTATACGTTGGCGTTGATGTATGGGAAGTTAGCATCGTTTGTTGCTTCTTCTAAAAACTCAAGACCGTAGTTAAATTCATGGTTACCAATATTACCTACTACGTAATCAAGGGTGTTCATGGCTTTGTATACTGGGTGCGTTTCACCGTAAACCAAACCAACAGATGCCATGTAATCCCCCATGGCACTACCTTGAATTAAGTCACCGTTATCAACTAATACCGAGTTGGTTACTTCCATACGTGCTTCATGAACCAAGCTTGCTGTACGGGCTAAACCAATAGTAATGTCTTCTTTACCTGAGATGTAGTTAAAGTCCATTACGTTGGCGTGCAAGTCACTGGTTTCTAAAACACGTAAAGAAATTTGTGCAGATGGTGCTTCTGGTGTTTCTGCTTTCTTATCTGAGTTCATACAACCCGACACAAGAAATGAAGAGGCAACGGCTGTTGCTAGTAATGTTTTGTTGATGATTTTCATGCTTTACCCTATTGAGACGATATTTTGGTTCAAATGAACGAATGATGCGCACTTTATCAGGTCGGACCACGCTTAAAGGTAATTATGTTTAACCCAAACGTAACGCCGAGTAACCGACCTTTAAGCGAAAACAGGTTCCGTTTTCATCAACAGTAATAAAGCTACAAAAAGACATTATTAAAACGTAAAAATGGTAACTTTAAATTTAATGAGTCTCATCGTCAGAGTACACAAGGGTGCATTTAAGTAGTAAATTTTCAGGAAGGAATGGTAAGCGAACCTTTAGCGGACTTTTAGCCAATCATGTTAGTTAACAATTTATTACAAAGGCAATATTGGCTGAATTTTGGGACATCGAACGACTGCACCGCTTGTGTGGATAAACGAAATAACTAAGTAAGAGAAAAATAAAAATCTAAGACGGTAATTGTAGAGCATTAATTTGAAAGGAGATATTGCTTTGAACGAGGTAATAAATATCTACGTATAAAGAAGAATGAGTGGGAAAAACAATTCCCACGTAATAAAAAATTAGGTTACAACGTCAAAATCAGATTAACGTTTTGCTGATCTCAGTTTTATCGGCGCAAACACACTGGCATCAATATAGCCTAAATTTTTATCGCCATTTTTCGGGGTAATTTCGACATCACCAACAAAACTTTCACGAATTTCACTCTGATCATTATCGCAATACGCCAACATAAAGCCCATGTCTTTACCTTCGGTAAGTTTTACAGGCTCAGCGTTGCGGTTTTCTAAAGTAAACGTTTCAGGGTAAATTTTTAGCGCCACTTCCCAATAAAGCTTTTGTGGCTTTTGTTGAAACACTTTCCACTTCGACTCTAAGTGGTCATCTAACAAAATAAAATGGGTACTGCCATCGGGGTTATTCGGGCCAATGTCAGCCACATGACCATCCAAAGCAATATGATAGGCAAAGGCATTAAAGTTGAATTGATGGTTTCCGCCAGAGTTATTTTCATCAACAAACACTTCTAAACAATCATCATCCCAATATTTAAAGAGTGGATCACTATGTTGATCGAATAATTTTTCATCGGTTATTTCAGTGAGCAAGTACAGATAATTTTCATCCCACAGCAATTTATATCGTCCAGAGAAATCATTTTCTTGAGGAAGCTCACCAATAATCGCCTTATCAAGAGCACGCCAACTGGCTGCTTGCCAAGCGTCATCCATAGCGCCGTCAACGACAATAGGCGCAGTTGTTCTATACACATCACGTGCTTCTAACGGTTCACCCGCTGAAACACTGCTTGCCACCATAAAGCTCAATGCCGCGGCATTAAATAAAAATTTATTCTTTTTCACATTTAAATCCCAAAACAATATGTAACCAAAGCCTGCCATAAACCCAAACGACACACCAGACAAATGCGTTTGATTGGATTAGTGACGAGATAACATGAACAAATAATAGCAGCCCCTTCCCAAACGAAGCCACCCACTGTTATTTGAATAGCTGCAATCAAGCCACCCACCTTTATTCGCATTTTCTTACTTTGCATCTATCTTTAATAAACACCTCGACAAATTCCAAGGAGCGGAATGATGGCCACACCTCGAAGTAAACTCGTCTGTTTACAATCTACACCCTATTACCACTGCACAAGCCGCTGTGTCCGTGGCGCCTTTTTATGCGGACAAGACAAACTCTCTGAAAAAAACTTTGACCACCGTCGAAGTTGGATTGAAAAACGCCTCCTATTTCTTGCCCGTATTTTTTGCATTGATGTCTGTGCTTACGCCGTGATGAGCAATCATTGCCATGTTGTTTTGCGTATTAATGAACGGTTGAACAAGGAATTATCCGATTTAGACGTAGCCAAACGCTGGCTTGGTATCTGTAAGGGTACCCTAGTAACGCAACAATTTGTTCAGGGTAAGTCGATTGAGAAACATCTGGATGATACGTTAAAAGATACCTTGCTAATTTACCGAAATCGATTAATGGATTTAAGCTGGTTTATGCGCATGCTTAATGAGCCTATTGCACGAATGGCCAATGACGAAGATGAATGCACGGGGCGGTTTTGGGAGGGACGCTTTCATTCTCAAGCCTTACTGGATGAGGCAGCCCTTGCCGCTTGTATGGCTTATGTGGATTTAAACCCAGTACGTGCAGGGATTGAAAAAACACCCGAAAACTCTCAATACACCAGTGTACAAAAACGCATTCAAGCGGCGAAACAACAAAAGCAGCCACAATCTCTAATGCCCTTTGTCGGTAACCCAAGGAAAAACAAACCTGAAGGCTTACCCTTTAAATTGGATGAATACTTAAGCCTCTTAGATATAACGGGTCGCTGTATTCGGGAAGATAAAAAAGGCTTCATTGATAATAACCTCCCCAAGATTCTCGAGCGTTTGAACATCCCAGCGCAAAGCTGGATAACGTTAACCACAAGGTTTGAAACAGCCTTCCCGGGTGTTGCCGGGAACGCGGCATCCTTAGATTTATTAATTGAAATCGAGCAACGCAAACGACGATGTAATTTACACAATAGCCAAGCATTGTTCGGCTAGAAATATATTAAGCCTTAAAATATGCAAGCCACCAGTTTGAAACTACCTACAGGGAATGAGACATGCCCCAAAAGTCCTATTTCACCAATGGGCTATATTCAAAAACATTAAATACAGTCGGTATGATTGATGAAAACGTAAAACAAAACACTTTTGCTGAATGTCGGCAAAATAGCGTATAGACAAATTAGTGTGGGTGGCTTGCAAAGCCATGTTTTGTTTAATCAGCACATCTAAGATATTAACGTTTGCTTGTATGGCTTTATGTGCGGAAATACTTTGCTAATGTCAGCATCTGAAAATTGCCAGTGCTGTTTTAAAATACTGGCTATCCAAGCAAAACTATTACTTGTGGGTTTTAAATCTCGCCCTTGATGTAATTCATCTGGTTGTAAACCAGGCCATTGACCTAAGACTTTTCCACCTGAAATGGCCCCTCCCGTCAAAAGCAATGCACTCGCCGTCCCATGATCTGTGCCCTTGGTGCCATTTTCTTTTGCAGTACGGCCAAATTCAGTAGCAATGATCACCACTGTATTTCCCCATTCTGTTCCTAACTCTTCTCGCAATGCGCTTATTCCAGCATCGAGTTCACTTAACTTTGTATTAAGTCTCTTTTCCTGGTTGTTATGCGTATCCCAACCACCAAGTTCAAGCATGGCGCAACTTAAATCAGGATCAGCGTTTATTAACTTGCCACAAGCCTTAGCTAAATCTATGAATTTCCCCTGCCGCTTTTGCTTTTCATTGCTCTTGTTACCTACCAAACCCCGCACTCGCATGCCCGATTGCAACGTATCCAGTAAGAGTGGATCTGCTTGATATAACTTATTTAATCCTTGATAAATGTCTAGATCGGCATTCTTCAAATTCGTCGGATACCAGGTGTTCACGTTATTACTGTCACGCAAACTAATGGGTGTGCTTCTAGAGATTGCCAATGCTTTTTTTAGTTTAATTTCAATGGCTCGGCCTAACCAGCCCGTATCAGGATCAGCATGCATCAACCCAGACTCTAAATAATCCTGAGCATCAAAGTGTGAGCGTTGCTGATAACCACTGGAAACGGCAACAATTGGTAAGAGCTGTTTACCTTTATACCAACGATGAAGGCTTTTTAATGCGGGGTGCAAGGCAAAGCCTTTATCAAGAGGTAACAGTGGGTGGCTTAAGTTATTGCTTAGGCTTTTACTTAGGTTGGGACGTAAGGTTTTGTATGCTTCATCAAAGGTTGGGATAATGGTATGCAAGGAATCCAAGCCACCACGAAGAAGTAACCAGATCACTTTTTTATTGCCTGATGCATTCCCTACCTGACTCGCTAATGCCCGCCCCTCAGGGAAACTCAACATGGCGAGGGATGAACTGGCGATTTGCAAAAACTGACGGCGAGAAAGTGTTTTGGTTACGTTTAATGCCTTTTTATTGATATTAGTCATCACTATCTCCGTAAAAATTCAGGACTCATTAACAACATGATCAATGCCATTTGCCGGCTTTCTGCGTGCATAATCGTTTGATAGATATTTTGGTTAATGGCACCTGCAAATATCGTGTGGATGAGGCTTTCAATATTAATGTGTTTAACATATTTGCTTAGTGAATTGACCCAATCAATGCGCGCCATTAGTCCAGTGGCACTTAACCAGTCATCATTAGCGTCACTGTAACCGGCCGGAGAGCCTGCATTAAACGGCTGCTGACCAAGATTTATCAAGGTATAAAGCAGCGTTTTGTCTTTAGGACGTTTACTCGATAATGGTAAAGACAACGCCCTAAACGTTGAAATAACGTATTCTCTAGGAGTTTTAAACTTTTGCGCCGTACTTAACCAGGCATCGTCATGCTCAAACATGGCATTCATTACTTTCTGTATATTGCCTCGGGTTTGCATCCAAGTTGCCTGCATACTAGCTAATAGCTGGGTTGAAGGGGTTTCACTAACAAAGTGATGCGCAATTTTCTGACAAAGAAATTCTGCTGTTTTAGGGTGGGTGGCTAGGTCTTTTAGCATTTGTTTACCTTGCTCTACGCCGTTTTGCAGGTAGGGTTTTCCTAATAAGATACGCTTGCCTGGCTCGTGGCCATATTTGCGAAAAACAAAGCCGTTATTAGATTCTGTTATTGATTTTTTTATGCTCCAACCGGTCATGCCCTTTGCCAGTTCAATAACATCTTGTTGATTGTAGGGGCCATCCACTCCTAACGTGTGTAATTCGAGGATCTCTCTGGCCAAATTTTCATTTAATCCTTTATTACGTTTTTGGCCTATGCGTGAATTTTCACCGAATGATTTTTCATTGTTTAAATAAATGATCATGGCTGGGTGCTGGCTTACGGCTAACAACATGTCTTCGAAGTGCCCTAATAAATTGGGCGCTATCGCTTCACGTTCAAGCGTTGGGGCTAGACCTGCCATTAGCCTTCCCTGTGCACTTACCGAAAAATGATTTGAGAAGAAGTCCAATAAACGCCAACTGACACTGTGTGAAGAATGGATTGATTGCTTTAAAGTATCTGCAGCCATAGCGCGTAATGCGCTACGGGCAAAATTTTTGGTCACCATCTGCTCGGGCTTATTAGGAAGCATGCCTTTTTTTTCAAGTACCTTTTGTTCTCGATACTTAGCCGCTTGATTTAAAATGTCATTTGAATCCCCAAGATCTTGTGAAAATAAAATGGGTTTAAGTTGATTTTTGATCCACTGTTTCGGGTTTTCATTAGCAGCTTGCAGTTCCCCTACTCGAGCGCCATAGCCAAATCGATTGACGGCAATTTGGGCGTTGGTATATTCGACGTTTTGTTGCGGCTCTTTCATAGCAAGTGCATTTTATTAAAAACTGTATTTAATGTTATAAAAGCTCGTGACCGATATAGCCAGTTTATTTACAAACCCTTTACCAATCATTCATGCTAGTATGCCTTAAAAAACCGACATGATTATGATCAAGAATTCAGCCATGCCACAGCAAAACTCACCTTTAAGCATAGAACAACTTGTAAAGCAGTTTACCAAACACCATAGCAAGCATCGATTTATCCGACACTGGTCATCAAAAGCGGCGGTTGCCATCATTTTGCAACAACGCCAGGATGATGTGTTTGTGCTGATGCAAAAACGCGTAGAGCGAAAAGGCGATCCATGGTCAGGTGATATGGCCTTTCCAGGTGGTAAGGCAGAGAAATCAGACAAAGACAGTTGGGCTACGGCATGTCGTGAAACAATGGAAGAAATTGGGGTTTCCTTAGACAAGGCGCAATATCTTGGTCAATTAAGCGATATGGTCGCCGTTAAGCACCAATTAAATGGGTTAATGCTTGTCACCCCACATGTGTGCATTCTTGAAGGGCCCATCAATTGTCAATTAAATCATGAGGTCAGTGAAGTAGTTTGGATCCCACTATCTTTATTAATGAATGCAAATCAACAAAGCATCTTTAAAAAAGACGTTGGCCACATAAAAATTAAATTTTCTTGCTATTTTTATGGCCATTATAAAGTTTGGGGATTGTCGCTAGCCATGCTGAAAAAACTTAAAAAAATCATTCACAAAGACTAAAATCATAAGCCAACTTACCCTGTAACAAAGTGGTAATTGTTCAATATGAGTCAAACAGCTTTGATGGGCGGCAATTGAAACCTGCCCATCTTTACTTGTTAACGTGTTAAGTGGCTCTAAAAGGTATCCCGAGATGTAACCAATATTCGCCTGTTCGAAAACTCATCGGCTTGAATACTCCAAAATGAGGGGATTGAGAGACCATCTAACGAAGCATCTATAGAGGCTAAAAACATTCTCTTGATGAAATCGAGGTCCCCATGTTCTGATAACGACACATAATAAACACAAAAAGTGAAAAAGGAAAAGCCGTGAGAGCGACCTTGTTGCTTTAATCATCCCATGGATAAAGAAAATGAATGTGTTTGAAATTTTAAGGGCAGAAAAAGGCCTCGGCTGCAAGGTTATTAAAGCCGTTCTCTAATATTGTATTGTTCCCCCGCCAAGGGGAATTTAGGGTTAATACTTTAGGCCAATTTTATTGAAGAAATGGCAGATTATCCACGCCGGCCCTATGGCTAAAAACTGAATGTCTTTAAACAAGGAAGGTTTCTTGCCTTCAATTTTATGGCCAATAAACTGCATTATCCAAGCCACCACAAAAATGCCAACAGACATTTGCAAAACGGATATGCTCATCTGTGTATGCCACCACGATATCAATGCCAAAGACACTATGGTGAAAAACGCGATAACCAAGGCAATGGGGCGAGATAAGAAGAGGTAATAAATGACCATGAAAACCGATAATACCATCGCCCAGTTTGCCCATAAGGTTTTTGTCTCAGTTGGGAACGGTATTGAGAAAAACAGCCCCAAACTGGTAAAGTAAATGAGGGGGACACAAATATAGTGGATTAATTTATTGGTTCGGTTTTGATGGCTTTCGCCGTATTCATCAAGCCATTGTTGAATGGATTTCATGGTCATACCTGTTATTGTTATTATTTTGCTAATGTAACACAGTTCTCAAAAATGCCAAGTGGTTATGCAAGAGCCCGTTTTGCATAGTCAAGGCTATATCGACAATAACCGTTTTATCTTATGCGGCTAACGACAAGGCATGATTGAGGACTTCACCTAACCCACTATGATTACGCATCCGCAAAAATTTCGTGTATGTCGCCATTGCCACACCTTCTATATTTACCTTGCTTCATTGGCTGCAGGTTTTAGGTTATATGGAATTTGAATTAGCTTAGCTTAGCTTAGCTTGTAATCATAACTGGCTTGCAAGCCAAGCGGTAAGCCCAATCCCCAATAGAGCAGCAAAAATACCGTCCAAAGAGCTAAGAAACTAATCGAAAAGGGCAACATCATTGCCGTTAAAGTACCAATGCCGGCACTGGTTACATAGCGCTGACAAAACACCACGACTAACGGGAAGTATGGCATTAACGGGGTAATAATATTGGTGCTTGAATCGCCGATACGATAAGCCGCTTGTGCTAAATCAGGTGATATGCCCAATTGCATCAACATAGGAATAAAGATAGGCGCAAGTAGTGCCCATTTAGCCGAGGCCGAGCCAACAAACAAGTTAATAAAGCCGGTTAACAAAATAATGCCCGTAATGGTGATCCCCGCAGGTAGTGCAAGTTCTTTAAGAACAGCGGCACCTTTTACGGCCAACAACACACCTAGGTTTGATTGTGAGAACGCATAGATAAATTGGGCAATAAAAAACATAATCACCAGATAGTAACCCATACCGGACATTGCCTTAGTCATACCTTCAATAAAGTCTTTTGACGATTTGATTTTGCCAATGGCAACGCCATACACAAGCCCAGGTAAAAGGAACAGCAAAAAAATCAGTGGCACAATGGATTGCATTAGAGGGGCTGAAAATGCGGTTAATGAGCCATCGGGCGCTCGCCATGACGAATCTATTGGCATAACGCTTAAAAAGAGCGCTACAAACCCAACAATCACCGATAACACAGACCAACGCAGTGCCCTTCTTTCATTATCAAGCAAAGATTCCATTTTCGGTAAATCCGATAAATCACCGTCCAATTTATTATTTGCTAATTTGGGCTCTACGATTTTATCGGTAATAAACCAGCCAAGGCCAGTAACAAGTACCGATGATGCGGTCGTAAAGTAATAGTTATTTAATGGGTTGAGTACCACACTTGGATCAAGTATTTGCGCACCCGCCTGAGAGATCCCTTGTAACATGGGATCGAGTGCCGATGGTACAAAATTGGCGGAAAATCCCCCAGATACACCAGCAAATGCGGCTGCGATACCGGCTAAAGGGTGTCGCCCTGCGGCATAGAAAATAACCCCACCTAATGGGATCACCAAGACATAACCGGCATCAACGGCAGAGTGACTTACAATACCAACTAAGATCACCATAGGGGTTAAAAGCCAAGTTGCCGTTTTGGCCATAATGGCCCGTAATCCGGCATTGATAAACCCACTGTGCTCGGCAACGCCAATACCAAGCATGGCAACTAATACAACGCCAACAGGATGAAAATGGGAAAAGTTAGTCACCATTTTTGAAAAGAATACCGTTAAAGCATCACCGGAAAGCTGATTATTAATTAATAACGCTTCTCCTGAACGCGGGTCTATGGCATTAAAATCCACCCCGGCGAGTAACCAAGACAACAGCCATACGATAAACAGTAATGAAATAAACAATGCCGCGGGATCGGGTAATTTATTGCCAACAATTTCAACCTTGTTGAGTAATCGTTGTACAAAAGTCGGATTGGTTTGATTCATGGCGACTTCCATTTTCTTTTCCTTATTATTGTTATTTTGACTATAAATAAGCTTAGTCGAAATTTGATCCTTGTAAATTTTTCAATCAGTTAAGCCCTCTTTCTAGGTTATTTTTATGTTAACCGTTTACATCGGTGTAAAATGCTTTATATTGATATTAAAACAACCGTTTGAAACCTTTGTTTACGAGGTTTTAAATGAATAAAAATACAAGGGAAGAAGTTATTATGCGTATTGTTGAAATATTACTGGTTGAAGCACCACATAAACCCGGTTACATGGCCAAAGTATTGGGTGTTATTGGCGAGTTTGGCGCAACGGTTGAAGGCCTTAATGCCGTTAGGCGACTTGATAAAGAAACCATCTGGGAAGTAACCTTAGAATACGATGATACGCTGAGCATCGATGTCTTGTTTGATCAAATTAACCAATTACCCGATACGTTTATTACCGGTAAATCAGACCGGGTATTTAATCGTCATAAACAAGGAAAAATTCAAACCATTTCAAGAGTTTCAATTGATTCCCTTGAAATATTACGAGATGTTTATACCCCAGGGGTTGCGCGCGTATGTCAGGCCATTCAAAAGTCCCCGAGTAAAATAAACGAATTTACCAACATTCAAAACACCGTGGCTATTGTAACCAACGGCACCGCGATTTTAGGTTTAGGTGATATTGGACCGGAAGCGGGATTACCGGTAATGGAAGGCAAGGCAGCCATTTTTGCCGAACTGGTTGGTTTATCCGGGGTACCGATTTTAATTAAAGAAAAAGACCCCCTTAAAATCATCGAAGTGGTGGAAGCCATCTCCCCTTCTTTTGGCGCTATTTTATTGGAAGACATTAAAGCACCGGAGTGTTTTACCATTGAAGATGAATTAATAAAGCGCGTACCAAAACCGGTATTTCATGATGACCAACATGGTACAGCCATGGTGGTGCTAGCGGCTTTATTATCTGCTACCAAACAAATTGGCGTTGATCTCAAAGACAAAGTCTTTGCCCAAGTAGGCCTTGGCGCAGCCGGTATGGGGATTTGTAACCTGCTAAGCGAATATGGCGTGAAACAGGTCGTGGGTTGTGATTTAAATGAAGACGCACAAAAGAAACTGCGCGCTATGGGTGGAGAGCCGATGAGCCTTGAAGAGTGCATGAAAACCGCCGATGTGGTTGTGGCAACCACGGGGGTTAAAGGCTTAATCAAGCCGGAAATGATCCGTGAGGGGCAAATTATTATGGCGCTAACCAACCCAGATCCGGAAATTGAACCCAGTGTGGCATTAGCTAATGGCGCCATTTTTGCCACCTGTGGCAAAGTGGTTAATAACATGCTCGCTTTTCCGGGTTTATTTAAAGGCACCTTAGATGCTGGGGTAACAGAAATTACGCATCCAATGAAAATCGCCGTATCTGAAACGTTATCGAACTTGGCCAGAGATGGCGCACTGGTGCCCGCGTCGTTGAACAAAGCCGCGCATGAAGGGGTGGCTAAAGCCGTTTATCAGGCTGCCATTAAACAAAAAAATGAATACCTGTAAGTTATCCTAAATTAGGTATACTTTATGGTTTGTTAGGCCTTAGCTCGACTTGAGATGAGGCCTAATTGATGTACCTTCAAGCATTTAGAAAAGCACCTTAGAAAAAGCCTAAAGGATTAACGTCATAACTGACCAGTAAGTTTTTCACTTGTTGGTAATGTTCTAGGGCTAACTTATGCGTTTCCCTTCCGACACCAGACTTTTTATAGCCACCGAAAGCGGCATGCGCAGGATAAGCGTGGTAGCAATTCGTCCAAACCCTACCTGCCTGAATTTTTCGCCCCATCTTGTAGGCTTTATTTGTATCCCTTGTCCACACCCCTGCCCCTAAACCATACTCCGAGTTATTCGCTAAAGCGAGTGCTTGTGCATCGTCTTTAAAGGTCAATAATGAAATAACCGGCCCAAAGATTTCCTCTTGGAATATGCGCATTTTGTTATCGCCTTTAAACAAGGTGGGCTCTATGTAATAGCCGTCATTAATGGTGGTATCGAGCTTTTCAACGTTCCCGCCCATAATGAGCTCAGCACCCTCATTTTTGCCAATATCAATATACCTTAAAATTTTATCAAACTGCTCTTTAGATGCTTGCGCCCCGACCATCGTTTCAGTATCTAATGGGTTGCCGCGTTTAATTTGTTTTGTGCGTTCAACCACTTTGGCAATAAATGGTTCATAAATGCTTTCATGCACAAACAAACGCGAAGGACAGGTACACACTTCCCCTTGGTTAAAGTAAGCGAGGACAGCTCCTTCGACACATTTACTTAAATACTCATCTTCAAAATCCATCACATCAGAAAAAAAGATGTTGGGTGATTTACCACCAAGCTCAACGGTGGATGGGATAATATTTTCAGCGGCGCATTTGAGGATATGAGAGCCTACGGGCGTTGAACCGGTAAACGCTATTTTAGCGATGCGTTTACTGGTTGCCAGTGCCTGACCGGCTTCCTCACCCAGACCATTAACAATATTAACCACCCCAGCCGGTAATAAATCGCCAATGAGCTCCATAAGAACCAATATAGACGCGGGGGTTTGCTCTGCGGGTTTTAACACCGTGCAATTACCGGCGGCAAGCGCCGGGCCAAGTTTCCAGGCAGCCATTAAAATTGGAAAGTTCCACGGAATAATTTGCCCGACAACACCTAAAGGCTCATAAAAGTGATACGACACAGTGTTGTCATCAATTTCGCCAATTGTGCCTTCTTGTGCTCTTAAACAACCGGCAAAATAACGGAAATGGTCAACGGCAAGAGGGATATCTGCGGCCAATGTTTCGCGAACCGCTTTGCCATTATCCCACGTTTCGGCGATGGCTAACATTTCGAGATTCTGCTCAATCCTATCCGCAATTTTTAATAAGGTATTTGAACGCTCTGCCACCGAGGTAGTTCCCCAAGCATCCTTGGCTTTATGGGCCGCATCTAAGGCAAGATTTATATCGGCCTCATCTGAGCGCGGCACTTGGCAAAATACTTGCCCGTTTACCGGACTGACATTATCTAGATAATTGCCATGCACAGGTGCGACCCATTGACCACCGATGTAGTTTTCATAACGTTGTTTAAAGTTTACGACGGCACCTTCTGTGCCCGGATTTGAATAAATCATGTGTTTTCCTTGATGTGTTTTTTTAGTTATATACAGGTGAGTACATCAAAGGAATTTAGAAAATCATCCTTAATCTCAGGTAAAATTAACTTTAGTCTTAATTTCTCATTTTTCTAGTTTGTCGGTTGAGGTTTTAGGTTATGGTTTTTAACCATTAAGCTTTACATTTTATACTCCCCGTAACGCCTCATATTTCTTTTGTTCGGAGCGAATATATTTTATCCATTGCGTTGCTGTTTTAGCGGTTTTTTCATCCTCTCGGGCTTTATCGCAAGCATTGATGGCTTGAGTAAACTGATTAAGGTTAAATAATACCATGCCCTTTAATAACCAGGCTTCGGCACGTTGCTTATCATCTAGCCCCATATCAAGCGCTAAACGGATGGCCGTGTTACTTGCTTTGAATTCCATTAAATCATAATGCAGGTAGGCTTTTTGTAAATAGATTTTGCCATCATCACTTAATCTAGCGGCTTTGTTTAACGCGACTAAAGCGTGTTGATCTTCTGCCGCCAAACGCCAAGCCTGAGAAAGCATAGTGTAATTTTTCAGGCTTTTATCAATATTGCCTGCCGCCATTTCATTTTCTAGCATTAATGCCGCCTTGTAAGGCACTTTTTCAGATAAATACAAACTGGCCAAATTAAGCAGTTGTGAGCTGTTTTTTAAATCCCCATTTTCATAAAGAGACTCCATTAACACCGTTTGTTTATCAAGCCTGTCTAATTGTCCATGGATAGAAGCCAGAAAAAGCACGTAATGGGCTTTTGGGTAGTATTTGATTAAGTCTTTTAAGGTGACCACCATCTGATTAAGTTGTCGTAACTCATAATGCACGGCATTTTCCAGTAACAACAAGTTTTCCTTGGGTTTGCGTTGCATTTTTTCAGACACGTTCCGAGATAACCCAATGTGCTTTAATGCAGCTTCAAATTGCTCCGTTTTAAACAGTATTTGCGCATACAAACTGTGGTCATCGGCACTAGGGGATTTTTTTAAAGACAATAACTTACTGGCATAAAGCTCGGCAGCCGGGTAATTTTGATTGACCAGGTTTAACTGGCTCAAGGTTAATAACGTACGCTCTTGCAATAATTGCGGTATTTGGCCTTCATAATGTAAGACGTGTGCAAAGGCCTTTATGGCTTGTGTCGGCTTTGCCATTTGATAAAAGATCGAGCCTTGCAAGTAGCTTATTTGCGCTTTTTCACTGTCCGTCAACCGCTTCGCTTTAATTTCTTCAAGCAATTCAAGCGCCTTATCATACTGCTCTTGCTCTACTTGCTGGTTTACCTCTTCTACCGCCTTAAACACTTTAAGGCTCATCGCAAAGGTTTTCCGCTCTTTAGCAGCAACCGTTACCAGAGACAAGATCAGGATCATAAATAGAAACGTAATAATGGTTTTCACAATTAACAAACGATGATGACTCATTTCTGCTCCCCTGGTGATGCCAGACGGAATTTGAATTTATTTTTTACATTGGGCACTTCGATGGCTTCACCGTAAATCACTCGCGGTTTATATTTAAATTTTTTCGCCGCCTTTATCGAGGCTTTGGCAAACAATTTGGGACAATGCCCTTTAACAATTCGAATGTCTTTGGTCGCCCCCGAAGAAGTCACCGTATATTCGACAATACAGTCCCCTTCAACCCCATTGACACTGGCTTTAATTGGATAAATAGGCGCCACTTTAACAATGGGCAGGTACTCGCCATCACCCGTGCCTACCTCTATGCCACCAATATCGACATCCACTTGGTTTGATAATGAGGGCAAGGCCACATTAATGCTGGCATCACCAAGTTGCTGATTGGTTTGCTGAGGAGACGGGGAAGCGGGTGCCTCTTGGGTTTGTGGACGTTTGGGTTTAACGCTTTTACGTTGCGATGTTTCTTGGCGTTCGACACGAACAAAATCAAGTAAGCTGGCCCGTATACTCTGGTCAAGTTCCTGATGACTGGACTCAATCAAAACGTGCATAAACCAGGTTAGTCCCGCAGCAATAACAACTCCGAAAAATAATGCGGCCGTCAAACGCCACGCAATCCCGCTATCTTGAGGTAAAGCTACGTTACTCACATCAAATTGGGCAATACGGTGTTTGCTATTGTTTTGGTTAATGCTTTGATGAATACTTTGTTGTTTAGTCATTATCGGCCGCCAATGCGATATCATACACCCCGGCCTTTCTTGATGCGTCCATCACTTTTACCAAGGTTTCATTTCGTGATAGCCGATCAGCTTGAATAACCACCGTACCTTTTGGGTTTTCAGCGTGTAAACGCTCAATATTGGGACGCAAAGCGCGAAAGTCGACTTCACGTCGATTTATCCAAATATTGTTGTTTTCATCGATTGCAATAAGAATATTGGCTTTTTCCTGAACCACCGACGTCGAAGCTTTCGGCGCATCCACTTCAATGCCAGATATTTTCAAAAAGGTGGCAGTCACAATAAAGAAAATCAACATGATAAATACCACATCCAACATCGGCGTGATATCGACGGCCGCCTCTTCCTGTTGAGTTTGCGAAATGCTGAATTTACGCATAATTTATCCTTTTGCTTTATTAGTGTTACTTAATGAAAGGGTTTTTAACATGGTCGACTTCATATTTTGCGCTTTGTTAAGCAAATAATTACTGACCATAAGCCCAGATATCGCGACCACCATGCCCGCCATGGTCGACACAGTCGCTTTAGATACCCCACCAGCAGTGGTTCTGGCATTGTTGTCCCCCGTAACGGCCAAGGCATCAAATATTTCGAGCATCCCCATTACCGTACCGAGCAAGCCCAATAATGGACACACTTTCACAATGGTTTTAATCAATTCTAGGTTGCGGCTAATATCTCGATTTAGACGACTTAATAGCAAGCGGCGAAATTGTAATGCGTACCAACTACTTTGTTCATGTCGCTCGCGCCATTTCGTGTGGGTATGAATAAGTTGTGTTGGTAGTATCCAGGTAAAATACACCAAACGCTCCAAAATTAATGTCCACATCAAAGCCGCCATGACAACTATCAAAATTAAAATGTCTCCCCCAAGTTCAACCATGTCACCAAACCAAGGGAAAAGATTGTCGAGGAAAACGAACATCAGGCGGCTTCCTTCTTGTTTTGATTTACATTGGCTTCGCTGTGCAGTGCCACTAAAGCTACAGATTCTTGTTCAAGTATTTGGGTAATGGCGGTGGCTTTACTTTGTACAAGGTTATGCAGTAATAAAGATGGAATGGCCACGGTTAAACCCAATACGGTTGTGATCAACGCCTGCGAAATACCCCCTGCCATCAATTTGGGATCGCCGGCACCAAAAAGGGTAATAGCTTGGAACGTGATGATCATCCCCGTTACCGTCCCTAGTAACCCAAGTAAGGGCGCAATCGCGGCACTGATTTTGATAAACGACAAGCCTTTATTAATGCTTGGCACTGCTTTTAAAACAGCCTCGCCTAATTTAAGCTCCAGAGAGTCTAGTGGTTCATGTTTAGATTGGTGATACACTTTAACAATGCTTCCTAATGAACTGTTGTTCGGGGTATCTAAAGACAGTAATTGCTGTTGAATCTGACGGCTTTCAAGCGTTAGCACGATATATCGATAAAGGGCTAGCAACACCACAACAACACCTAACGATAAAATAATGTAGCCAATGACCCCACCTTGCTGGATGCGTTCGCTTAAATTGGGCGAATTGCCTAATAAAGAGATCAACTGTCCACGTATGGGATCAATGGTAAAAGCTACAAAAGCGGATTCGCCTTTTATTAACTCTTCAACCCCTGTCATATAACGTCTAGAAGGTTGTTTCGGGTATTCGGCCAATTGGCCAGTCTCCGGGAACCGTTGGATATATTTTTCATTGGCCAATAGATTGAAGGTACCAATGCGTGTCACTTGCGTTAATTGTGCAGTCCCATCTTTTGCCAACACCTTGTGTTGTGATTGCGTCACTTTACCTGATTCGGTCATTTCGCGTTGTAATTCAAACCATAAACCTTCAATCTCTTCAATGGTTGGTAACTGTGATGTTTGCCCCATTTTTTCAGCAAATTCATTAAGCCTAACACTGCGGTCAGGGTAATGTATTTGTATCAAAGAATTCTCAAATTGCCCTTGCGCGTCACTGGCAACCAATTGCAATACCCCGAATAACTCATTTAATGAGCCAAGACGTTCACTCAATCGAGCTTGCAATAAGGAAATTTGCTGTTCGTTTTTCTCAAACAGCTGCTCTCGCTGCAGGCTCAATGCTTCCGCTTGTTTTCTATCGGAGATAATTTTCTTAAGCATGTTTTGCTGCTCTGCAAGGTTATCTTTATAGGCGTTAAAACGTTGAATATTATCCTGAATATCTTGCCGATGTCCCTGCTCTACTTGCTTTAATAAGGCATCTACCGAAAACTGTTGTTTAGCAATAACCTTCTGGTCCGTGGTGGTATTCTGCTGTGCCATTAACACAGGCGCATACAACAAGGCTCCAATACTCAGTGCTGAGAGTAAGATGACTTTGCCTAACGTGTTCATTTTCTACCCTCCATTTTGGCGAAAAGCGGGATGGTGATCAGCTCAGGTGAAATTTCTTCTTTGGCAATTCGTAACCCTTTGCCGATATGTCGAAGGTATTGCTGCTCGGTCAATGACTTCCATTGTGCCAATTGTTTATCCCAATGACCTACTCGCTCCCCCGTTAAATCACGATACATAAGCGATAATCGACCAATGCGTAAAAACTCAACCGCAAACTTGCCACTGTCTAGCTCGACCTCTCCCTTATAAGACTCGATGGTGTAACCAAACTCATTTTCAATTTGATAAGCTTCAAATACCCGTCGGGTCTTTTCTGAGGTAGTAAACTCAGCCTGAGTCAACAGATGTTTGAGCTTTTCTACGCGCCGCTTTCGCTCGTCTTGCAGAAATGGCATGTCGACCTCGACAAAGTTTTCCAGCGCATCAACCATTCGCACCAACAAAGGCATAATTTGCCGCTCGATTAAGGTTGCATTGTTAATCGAATGATTGAGGGTGGAAATTTCGTTGTCTTGATCTTCGAGTTGTCCTGCCAACAATTTGTTGTACATGTTCAGACCGTTTAGCAATTTGGCCTGCTCAACAAATTGTTTACTGACATCTCGTTGCAGTGCATATACCTTATCAACATTTTCCTGAGCTGCTTGATTGTCGCTAAGTCGCTCAATACCTTTGTTGATTAGCTGTTGAGTCTGGGCAAATGCCTCTGAACACAACAAAAGAGTAAGAATAAAGATAGGAATACCAATGTATGGTTTGATTTGGAGGTGGTTCATATAGACAGCTCCCTGCTTAAATTTTAACCTCTAACATTAAGTTAACGCTAGGTTTTCAATTTTGCATTGATACAGAACAATAAAACAACAAATTCATAGTTTTGAATTTATTTGAATATGGTGAGCATTCTATTTACCAGGAGAAAAGTACGCGGAAGAAATAACAGATGAACGGGAAAAAGGTTTCAACGCTCAATTTATTTAACTGAATGTTTTTAAGAAAAGATGGTTATTAAAAGATGGGTACTAAATGATTTCACAAAACAGGGCTGTAAGTGCCTTATAAAAAGCACTTAAAGCCTATCGAAAAAGATTAACAAATTTCAAATGGTTTTAGAGAGAAAAGAGTCGGATCATTTTGTAAAACAGAACTATCTGCAAGGCGCTGAATATTTTTATTAATAAAAGGTTGGGTATCTTGCTGAAGATTAACAAATATCATTGAACACAACATAAGTGTAAATAGATAAATAAGGATACCAATGGTCGGCTCTATACGAAAATGTTTCATGATGCATGCTCCCTGCTTACGGATTAATTTTTTATGTAATTTACCGCGAATTGAACCGTTTGTGAAGCCCTACGAAAGAAACAATCCAGAAATGATTGCGGTTTCATCGCTAGAGCCCCATTGTCGATAGCGAAATCACATAGGTCTAAGAAAAATATACTTTTATTGGTCTTTAAACCCACTAAGAGGGTCGGCAAGATAAGGGAAGTCTGTCTATACTAAAGTTTATCGCTAAATCATACGTCAAATCGATTTTACTCGGTTTTGTCGTTTCTGAAAGTCTGGTTATTGTGCTGAGCGTTTTACTAACGATGCTTCAATATATGTACTTTCAAGATTAGCGTTTGGTTCGACAGCATCATTCAATACAATAAAAATCGATTTAAGAATCATCTTACAGGATCATTTCATGACAATGCCTTTAACTCACCCTCGATATGCAATTACAACGCTAACCTTAACAGGCCTACTTTTCTCTCTTCCCGTCAATGCAGGTGGATTATGGGCACAAGACTTTGGTGACCCATCTATGGGTAGAGCCGGTGCAGGTGCCGCTTCAGGCGTCGATGATGCCTCCACAGTATTTCACAATACCGCTTATATGACCGAACTAACACAAGAGCAGGTCATGCTTTCGGGTGGTCTTATTTATACCGACTTGGAATTTGATCTAAAGTCTGTTGATGAAAGTAGCCGAAGAGGACAGCAAGCCGGTAATGACGAAGGAGGTAACCCAGGCGGATTACTCGGTGGCGCCAGTTTATTTTATACTGCGCCAATCAATGAAAACTGGGCTTGGGGTACAAGCTTTACCGCCGCTTCTGGTGGATTGTCAGACTATGATAACGATTGGGTTGGGCGCTTTGACACATTAGAATTAACTTTAGCCATTGCCGCCCTAGCGCCAGCGATTGCCTATAAAATAAATGATGATCTTTCCATAGGTGCAAGTGCCGAATTCCTCTATGCTTTTGTCGAATTAGCGCTTGCTTTACCCAGTATTGAAGGGCTATTTAACGAAGAACAAAGGCTTGAGCTTGAAGGGGATGATTTTATTGTTAGCTATAGCTTAAGCGCCGCCTATACATTATCCGATAGTACCCGTATTGGCATTAAATACCAGCCGGAATTTACCGTAAAATTAGATGATTTGGATTTAGAAGAACCCTCTTCTATCGATCCCAAAGATGCCATTAAAGCCGATATTACTTACGGTCAATATATTCGACTCGGGATCACGCATGAAATAGATAATAAGCTCAGCATCTATGGCACCTTAGGCTGGGATGATTGGAGTGCACTCGATAAAGTACCTCTGACCCTGCGCGGCAACGAAATAAATGTTGATGAAAGCTGGAAAGATACTTACCACACATCCATAGGTGTGAGCTATTTATACTCACCGCAGTGGTTATTCTCAGCAGGTATCACTCATGATACGAGTCCAGTCGATAACGATAAACGCTACGCACAACTAGCTGTCGACAAACAAACCAGAATAGGTTTTGGTGTTCAGCATAATTATGGTGAAGACTTTACCATAGGCGGACAGTTTTTAATTTTGGATGCGGGAGAGAATGAAATTGAGCGCACCAACTGGTACTACACGGGTGAATTTGATAGAAACCGAGCTTATCAGTTAATGATGAACGCAAACTGGAAGTTTTAATAAAACATCAGAATATTAAAAGCAAAAAAACCTGCACATAATGCAGGTTTTTTTAACTAATGGTGCGATGGAGAGGCTCGCCCAACATCCTTAACCACTTGTTAAATATAAGTATAACCAAAGACAAAATTCGACAGTACTACTTACGGTACCACTAAAACAAAAAGTCACCTTAAAAAATAGCTGATATAGGAGTGTTTATTAATGTTTACAGAAACAGCATCACTTGGCTTACTCAGCTAGTAATTTTTTGCTTTATGGGAACGCCAGATTGATAAAATGTATATGAAAGATGTATTGAAGCTTATATCAAATATTACAACCTAGATAAGCTTCACACGAGCATTGGTGCTCTGTCATCAAATTTGTCGAGTTCCTCCTATAACATTAATACATGGATTGTAATTCAACTAGAAATCAAAGCTTAAAAATCTATAAAATAATACAAGAGAGATTCGAACTCTCGAAACGGTGCTACCAACGTCAAAACATTAAAAATCAACAAGTTAACGATACCCTAATCTAAGGGTTTGTACCAACACTTTGTACCACTAATTCCTCATTTTTTCACCTTTGTTAATGAAAGTCAGTGGAACAAAATGCTATAAGTGATAGTATATTGAACTTCGATGTAATAATAAAAAGCGTGATTGAATGGAAGCTCATAATATTCCCAGACAAAGCCCTGACATGTTACCAGCCAAATGTCTTAACAATGATTGCCGATTTGAATTCTATGGTCATAATCCTATTTTCGTTGGTGGAGGCAGTCGGAATATTACTGTTCAGGATTGTAAAATCCCTTGCCCCAAATGTGGCTCTTGGGCTCAACAAGTTGATTGGAAAATCGACTCGCAAGGCAATTTTCAAATAACCTCGTTGCTAGCCGATATACGGAACATTAACGATTTTGAAAAGCTGAGACAGTTAAACTCAAACCTTGAGGCTGCAAATGATGAAAATATTGCTACAGAACTTACAAACGCTCTTGAGGAAATTGATCCTAGCTTTTCACGATACAGAGAATACCTAAAATCCATACCATCAGGATTAATGCTTAAGTTAATCGAATTGCTAGTTAGCTTGATTTTTCTCTATATCGCAAATGCTACATTAGACGCACAGAATGAATCTAAGGAGCTTTCAGAAGAGGCAAATGAGATTCAAAGAGAAAGTCTTGAACTCGAAAGGGAAAAGTTTAAATACCAAAAACAACAAGATGCCCTAAAGGTTAAAGAGCTAGAGGAAAAGATCGAAAACCTCATAGAACCAGATAAGTCTGAAACAACTAAATTACCGAATAAGTGCGCCATAAAAGGTTCTCTAAGAAACAAACCATGCCCTTGTGGTAGCGGTAAAAAAGCCAAAAAGTGCCATCCTTACGGTTTACAATCAGCATAGATTATTCTTCTCATAATCACTCTGCATCAAGCTCTTAGCTTAAAAGCATTCGTTTATGAGCCATTAAAAAGAGCCTATAAAATACAGGTCAACAAGTAGGTCGCTAACACTTTTGAGCCTAGCTCACAAGATCACCCTACTTTTAACACATTTTGAGTCTAACATTATCGCCATGGATCATATTTATCCTGTCGAGTATCTGTTAGTAATGCCTTCATTGTGGTAACAAAGGTATGATTTAAGAACCTAGATTCATGCCTCCAGACTCATTCAAACGACAAGTCCTGCCACATTGCTAACCCAATTTTTAGTTGAATTACCGGTGGCAAATAGTCAGCTTAGCCACCATTGCTGTCACTGGACTTTTATCTCTAAGCACTAGCCTTTGCCACATTGCTGGCGGTTTGATTTTGAGCTAGCAGAGATCAACCAGCGCATAAAACTGAATGCTAAGATCTGACGCATTCAAATGCACACGCCGGAAAGCAGACGTTTGCAACTCTTAGATTGCGGCTTTTCAGTTATTCGATTGAGTTCTAAAGAGGAAGGTAAGATATCAGGCTCGATCCGTCGGCAAAGTGCCAATAGCTGTTATTTGATATTTTCTCTTAAAAATGATCGTAAATAAGAAAGCAGACATTGGAATAACTATAAACTGTGGCCTATATTAGTTGACCACTTCAGTGGTCATTTACTTGGACCAGCGGGGATTGAAAAGCCACCTGAAGAGCCGTTAACATTTGGTCACAGGCGTTATTAAGCGGGTGCCCATACCCCGTCATGCGATAAAACTAAGGGCATTATTATCGCAACCGAATGTGCTCTATAAGAAGAAAAGCCAGCAAAGCTGGCTTCTATTTTTAGTATTAGGGCTAAATTCTAATGCTTCTGTAGTCGTTACTATGGTATATGTAGATTCTTACCCAAACGCTACCACCGATGCCACACAAATGAACCACGAGGCATTATCTGGCTGGATCACGATTATTATCGAATGAATAAAGTCAAATGCTATTTACCTTTCTTGAAGGTTTATTCCATATAATCACTTGCAAAGGCTCTTAAAAACTTAGACAGTGAATACTGGTCACCTAAGGCAAGCATTTTTATATCTTGGAAATATAGTAGTTTTTTGGTATTCCCTGTGTCTATTAACTTGACGCTAGTATATCCAGGTATTCCCACTGCATTGACTTGAGAGATATCCAATTCCTCTACAGAAAGTATCAGCCTAATAGCTTCATTTTTGTGCTCCAATATAAATGAGTTTGGGGTTGAAGCGGCAATTTCATTCCAAAATTCACATTGAAGGATCCATTTGCTTAACGACAAATGGAAAAAGTTCAGCTTATCTTCGCTTAAATCAGTGCCGACTAGCCACTCACTTCCAAGGGAAAGCGTCAATCCATTGAGAGTTATTGTAGTCTCACCATCAAAACAATAGCTTTGCACCGCGTGCTTTATGTTTTGGTTTCTATATGCAGCTTCTAGTAATACATATGAAAGACACCATAAAGCAAGGACAAGCTGAAACACTAAAACTATTTTTTTCATTACCAAAACCTAGATAAAGCTCTTAACGCACTACCACCAAAAAAGCCACAAGATGCAACTGCAGTTACTGTTAAAGCCATATCTACTGCATTAGATGTTGGATCTAAAGGAGCATTACCTTTAATAGTTTCACCTATCCCTGTCTGCAAATTAGCTGCAGCGATGAGTTGGTCAGTCAATGCTCTTCCTTGCTCCATCGTCGACTTTCCTTCAGCACACTCACCTTTTTTCGTAATTGCCTTCGCCTCATTTATGTGCTTTGCCATTTCTTCTCTGCTTGGAGTTGCATTTATAACCGTATTTGCATTTCTATAAGCCAAAGCTGCTGTTGAAGCAACACATGTAATAAATGCAACACCATGAACTGCCGACTCTGCTGTAGGGTCTACATAACTAATCGGGTTGCCAATAACATAAGCATAAGTATTCATCCCTCCCGCTAGGCCGATAGGGTCAGATTGGGTATAGCGCCCCGTTTCTGGGTCGTAGTATCTGTTGATGTTGTAATCTAATCGAGTTTTTGAACGTACTTGTCCCTGCATGTTCGCGTCCATTAAATTCTGATATTACAACAAGATAAGTAAAGGTGGAGAGGTGGTTTCGGCATTAACTATTCCTTTTCTGATTTTAGACCATAGTGCCATATTTTGCACAATAATCAAACCTTTTAGAGCGATCTCCGTATCTCAAGTTTTTATAAGGTTAGTTATAAAAGTGAGCCTAAGAATCGAGTAAACGGGACAATGTCTTCACCTACACTTGCTGCTTCAAGAGACTGCATATATTCATCACGACGTTCAACTGGCACGACTGTCCAAGGGTAACCACCTGCGGCCATCATTAGATTCATAATGAATCGACCCATGCGACCGTTACCATCGAAGTAAGGATGAATGTACACAAAGATAAAATGCCCAAGAACAACTCTAACGCCAGGATTGTCTTCTTCCATTAGTAAGTCAAATAACGCGGGCATCATGTCTCGTACTGCATTGACACTTGGTGGCGTATGTTTAGAACGACGAATGTAAACTGGGCCACTACGATATCCTGCTAAATCTGCTTGCTTTACAATACCTGCGGCAACGCTTGGTCCAAACAAAGCAAGGTACCAATCACTGTGAACGATATCTAATACCTCGCCTGGATTTTCACCCTGCAATACTCGCTCAACAGCATTTTTTACTTCAACAAAAGCATCCCAGTAACCTTTGGCAGCCATGGCGTCTAAGTGTTTTTTACTTTCATCTGACTGTTCTGGATCCCAATTACCTGAACGCACATGCTCAATAAGCTCAGGCGTGACGCGATAACCTTCTATGGATAAAGAATGATAAGCATCTGTCACAAACTTTTCTTCAACTTCCTCTAAATACTGTTTAGGGTTATTAATACCTTGAGGCTCTTGGAAGTTAGCGATAATGTCACTTCTCATAGAAGCCCACATCAAGCGCATGCGATTAACATAAGGTGAGACTTCTCTGCGCCCAAACACGACTTCTGATTTATCAACAAATGGGTCTAGCTCCTTCACTGAGTAATCAGCAGCATCCATACCTTTGAGTATGTTATCAGCAATTATATCTCGGCCAATATTTCTAAACGCCCCTGCCAATCGACCGGCTGCGGTTATGTGCTCACCTTCCAGTAACACGGATAGGATTTGAGAAGCATCGGTTATCATTGATAACGCTGTACGCATTTGCAGTGGCCTTTGGATAAATACGTTTTGAGAGCACTGAACTAGCGCCACAGCCAAGCTATAGACTCGCACACCATCGACCTCGTCCATTTGGTGAGCTGGTGGCAACTTAAGTCGCATATCAAATACAGACGTATCATGAAGTAATGCAGTTGGTTTGTTTCTTCCTTTTGGCGAGCGAACAAGTAATTGGGGTGGAACAGTTTTATCACCAATATGAAGTTGGATTGACTGCTCTGGATATAAGCACCATTTTTCTTCGAGCCGAGAATCTAGATATGCCGCACAAAAGTCCCAAAATGATGCGTACCAAGAGGTACTATCTCCGGCTTTTTCATCTGGCTTGGAGGGTATATACCAACCACGCATAACCGGCTTTATAAACCCGTGTTTTACTAAACGCACGCGGTCGTCTTTATCCAACATATTTGAATGAAGAGCAACAATACCTTTATCCTGCAACGACTTTAGAGCCTCTAAAGACAGAGCAAGTTTTTGTGATATGGTGTTCATGTTGTCTCCCTCATCTGAACGCCTAAAACTAAATTTAGCTTTTACGAAATGTATAATTTAGCTTTTATATTACATCAACTTTAGCTTTTATGGAAATTGCAATTTAGCTTTTATGGAAATTACGATTTAGCTTTTAATAAAATGTCGTCTGTTCTTAATTTAGTTCTTACCACGATCTTGGCTTTCTTTTATGGCGTCGTCCCATGATTTCTTTATGCTTTCAAACATTTTTTCGGTAAGTTCCAACTCCGACAACACTTCCATACCGGTTACCCCTTGGCTGAGTGCAATCTCTTCAATTGAACTAAATGGAGTACGAAACCCTTCAACACGAATTAACCAATGAAGGTAATACCATCCAGCCTCATCCTGATAGATACGAATGCATTTACCTTTTGGGGATTGATCACAAGTGTATTGGCAAAACTTCACAAGCTTCGGGATCATGCTATGGCCTCCATAAATCGAGGCGACTTTAAGCCGCCTGCTACGTGAAAATAAATTACTGTTGTTCTGTTATTGCAAACGGGTGGGTCTTCACATACTCTTCTCTAAGAGCGCTAATCGATATGTGAGTATAAAGCTGAGTGGTGCTTATATCACTGTGGCCTAATAATTCCTGAATTTTACGAATATCAGCGCCGTTGTTTGTCATATGGGTTGCCGTTGAATGGCGAATTAAATGACAAGCTCCTTTATCTGATACACCAGAGCGACGCAGGTAGCGACCAACTAGCTCGGTAAGCGTACTTGGTAAAATGCGTTTACCTGTTTTACCTAAAAACAATGCATCACCGCTCGCTATCTTTACTTGTTTAGAACGTACATTATCTATATAGCGTTTTAACCAGAAAGCGGTGCGCGGCAAAATAGGTACTTTACGCTCGTTACCGCCTTTGGCTTTTCTAACTAGCACCATATTCCCTTGCCAATCAATATCACGCAGATTAAGTTGTGCAAGTTCATTACGACGCATTCCAGTCGCGTAATACATCTCCAATATTGCGCGATCTCTGATCCCAATATCACCGCGAAGAAGAGGCTGGTTCAACAATATTTCAACTTGCGATTCATCAGGGATCACTTTAGGTAATTTTCTACCAAGACGCGGAAGTTCAAACTTGAGATAACTACTGTCCAGCAAAATATCATAATAATGTAAACGGTCGCAAAATGTTGTGACAGCAGACAATCGGTGATATTGAGAGACAATAGACAGAGGCTTTTTGTCCGCAGGCTTGCGATAGGCAGCAATATAACGTCGATAATCTTCAAGAAGGTGTATGGTGAGTTGATGAATGAAATCAACCTCTTTAGACAAGCACCAATTTAAAAACAAGTTGAGCAAATATTGCTTGGTAGTGACGGTCGCATTGCTCTGCCCACGAGCTACGCAGTCTTCGATATAGAACGATAAAGCATGGTTGAGTGATTTGATGTATTTATATTGAGTCATATTAATTCTCCACATAGTTAGCGGCGCTTTTAAGCAGTGAGTAGAAACCATCCTTAACGGATGATTCAGATAACATGAAACTGTTTGCGTCTTGCCCGTCAGGGTAAACAATGAATTGAACAGATATCCCTTTTT
Organism: uncultured Thalassotalea sp.; assembly: GCA_947502355.1. Classification (GTDB taxonomy): domain Bacteria; phylum Pseudomonadota; class Gammaproteobacteria; order Enterobacterales; family Alteromonadaceae; genus Thalassotalea_A. The sequence goes on from CANMZP010000001.1 coordinate 196,702, forward strand.
TACTCAAGCATCGCGTTAATAAGCGATTTTGAGCAAGGGCTAACTTGCTAGTGCCAAGAGCAAGGATTACGCGGCTTACGTTTAATTGTTTTAGCAAAGTGGCATGCGCTTCACTAAAGTGCTCTAAGCCAAGCGTCGATAAGGCATTAGTAAATCCATGCATCCACCAACTCAAAGCATCTACAGGGCTTTTACACAAGATAATGGTTGTATGTGTTTTGGCACCTTGAATATTGAAAAAGCCAGGCGCTTGAGTAAGCCACTGAACATGGTAGACAGAACGAGAGTTAAGCTTTTCGGTAACTCGCCGACCATATGCGCCAACGATATCGCCTTCAATATCAATAATTGGAAACGTAATTGCCCCATTAAATAGTTCGTGACCAGAGCTCTTAAACAACCCCATTCGTTCTAATGAACCTCGTAATAAATTATATTCCTCTACGGCAAGTTCTTGTATTGCCAAACCTAATGTTCGATTTGCAAACCCAAGATTTAATTCACTAATGGCTTTAGGGTGGAAAATGCCACGCTCGGCAAGGTAGGCTTCGGCGCGACGGCTACTCAATAACGATTGTTGATAATGTAAAAAAGCAACGTCTAGAGCCGATTCATCACTAGCCTCTAAACTTTGAAAAGAAGATAGCCCCATAAGAGAGCTAGGAATATTTAACCTCTGCCCTGTAGACACGCCACAGCGACTAAGATTGAAATCTTGCATAATTTGCCCCCGCCGCTTTTAGTGCTTTAGACAGTGCCTCGTCAAATGTTGACCAGCAATGATGATCCCAAGTGCCAATACCTGAAACTTGAAAAGGTAGGGCAACACGACAAACACGTATGCCGCATTGCTTTGCTAGCAGTATTTCTTCGTAAAGATCATTCTCGTTTTCTGAGGACTTGTCACTATCGCCCATGGACTTGAAAATCGCGAGTGTTTTAACACCACGATCAGCAAGCGCCGCCATAAACATAGGCGTTATGCCAGCGCCCAGAGCAGATACCCCATTTACGTACCCCATTTCAGCAAATCCCAAAGCGTACAAAGGGTTTGTAAACAAAACAGCTACTCTACCTACATTACCTGCAGCGAAAATTGGAGCATTTGCATAAGACAGGCTTGGGAAGAAAAGCGTCGAAGGTTTGCATTTGGCATATCGCCAACCGTATACCGTTTGGCCATTTAAAGAGCCGGGGATAGGCAATGTAATACATCCACAAAGTATATTTTCATCAGCATATACACCTCCTTCGACATCGAGTTTAGACGCACCTACATAACCAATGTTATGTGAGTCTAGCGAACTAGCATTTAAACCAAATTCTTGGTGCAAATATTCAATAACTCTAGGGCGCATCATAAGGATCGAATGATAAGCCTGTGCAGGGTGAAGTGTATCATTTGTAATGACATGCTCTGCACCGATGATGTGACGTGGTGCAAACAGCGTAGATTCAAGTTGAGAAGAGGCTAAATATTTCATTGTAACCTCGGCTTCGCCTGATACGCTTTGCGTAATGAATCTTTTTCATTCACCTCTAGTGTATGCGCGTTATTAATAAAGCGGTCAATAATTGAATCGGCTTCTTCAGCACCAAGCAGCGCCTCATGCCAGCAATCAATCGAATATTGCGAGATCACAATTAACGATACGCCATGATCCATTACTTCGACGAAATCGAATAGTAGTCGACGCTCTGTGTCCGCTAGCTTGATTGGCTTCAGTTCATCTATAACAATTAACTGCATACGCATGCACCGCTTTATAAAGGATTCCAATTTCTCGTCCTTCTCAGCAGCCTTTAACTTAAGAAGCAAATCACTGTATTTGGTATACATAATTTTGTAGCCACTTAAGATAGCTAAGTTTGCCAATGCACAGGCCAAATAAGTTTTACCTGAGCCAGTCGAGCCAACGATGAATAAGTTCAATTTATCCTCAATCCATAGAAGCTTAGACAAGCCTTCAATTTCATCTTTGTTTAGAGATTTTTGGATCTTGTAATTGATATCGGCCATCATTGCGCCCGACCAACGCAAACCTGCATTCTTTTGTTCTCTAACAATGCGTTTATTTTCGTTCGCTATCACCTGCGCCTCGACTAGACCAAAAAATCGCTCTAGAAAGCTGATAGAGTCATGAGATTTACTTCGGATCTGCTGCTCTAGAATCGTACTTATTTCATTTAACTTTAATGTTGTAAGATGCTCTTGGAGTTGATTAATGTCTGTCATGACGACCTCCATAATATTCGCTACCACGAAGATAACGCTGCTCACCAACATTTAACGTCATACTGTCATCTTCAAGAGAGTCAATTGAAGATATGACCAGTGAAATTTCTGATGGAGGGTGCTCATGCTCAAGTGCGTAGCGGCAAGAGAAATCAAATAAGGCGTTATCTGTTTTGCGCGATACTTTGACTAGGTGTTGGCACTGCTTACCAACGGCACGAGAATTAGGGTTTTCAACCCTTGTATACAGCCATTGCACATACTTTACTGTGGACTGGCCTATTGAGTTTGCCCAGCTTAAATACTCTTCGCGTGTTTTAAGTGACTCGGCTCTATGCTCTGGAGATAAATGTTCAGTAAGAGTCGTGCAACCATTAATATCCCGCTTGATTTGGTGAACGGCTACAATTTCGTGATCAAAAGAAATGATTATCGTGTTATTAATAACTCGAACGATAACTTGCTCATTAGCTAACGTATGGGGAACTGAGTAATAGTGCTGCTTGTGCAATATGTGGTAGTCCGATGGAACTTTCACCTTCTGGAACTGGCTCAAATATTCATATGCGCGCTCTGGTAATGGAGACAACTCACGTTTTTCAATATCTTCAAATAATTGATTACGCGTCGTGTTGAGGCGCTGGAAATTTTCATTATTTAAGGCTTCTACGCCTCGTTGCAAATACTCGTTTGCTTCTTCGGGGCTTTTAAACTTACAGTCAGATTTTGCCGGACGCAAAATACGCTGCGTAATAAATTTAACCCCAAGCTCGGCAAGTGATTTATCTTGTGGAGAGCCAACACGACAGCCATCAAATATGCAGCCGTAATGCTCAGCAAAGCGCTCTAAATTTTGGTTAAGTAAAGGTAATAGTTTCGCTTTGGTAACGAGGGCTTTGGCATTATCAATTGAGATGACCTTTGTAACACCACCAAAGTATTCAAACATCTTTTGCATACCTTCAAGCCAATCTTGCGTCGTCTCACCTGGTGTCGCCAATGCAAATAACTTTTTAGATGCGCCAAGGCAACCTACGAAAACCTTAAGTTCGTAGAAAACATCATCAACTTCATAAAACATTTTAGTGCCAGCATAATCAATATAAACCACGTCACCTGCAATGTGTTGCTGCCTCATCGCCAACTTACGTTTTTTAAGGGCTGTCCTTACCAGTAAAAAGAAATGCGACTTGCTGTATGCTGTTGACGGATCTATAGCTCGATACTGAATATACAAAACCGTGATCGTTTTACGCTTTTTTTGGCAAAGCTCTCTATAGATATTCTCAATATCGATGGGGCGCTTGCGTGCTTCACTTTCAATAATATCTGGGTACAGTGTTTCTTTGATTTCACTGTCCTTGAGTAAGTGACTGGAAGGTAAATCAAGCTTGTATTTTTCTGCCCGCTTAATCACCCGTCTCGTCGCAGAATAAGAACAATTGTTTAGCTTAGCTAATGCACGCAGTGATAGCTCTGGTGCAATAGCGTGGGTACGAATAATCTCTCGATATTTATAATTAGGTAGCATTGTGTGGACCCTTATTTTGTTTAAATAAAGGCGTAATTAGCCATGATCATATTCCGGCGAAAACTTGACAACCGGGACTTCATAGACCATTCTTTGACCATCGAGACCTAATTTCGATGATCTACCTTAAAACCTTGGAGTCGCACCTCTAAGGTTTTTTGCTTTTTACGCCACGTATAATTCTTTAGTTTTCAGTTATAGGAGACTCCTTAGGCGGCTTGATTTGTTTTGCCAGCCACTTGGCAACATCTTCACTGTAAGCAAATTTGCCGCGACGATGAGGTATTTGAAATAACCGAATTGAAACATGCCCTCTGCTAACGGCTTGCCTTAATGCGACACCATTTGAAAAGCCCAGAACTTTAGGCAAATCCCGAGAGCTGATCATATGGCCGTACCGCTCAAGTAATTCTTCGGCAATTTTCTGGTGAAGTCTTTGTTGTTCCTTCGTCATGCTTGTTTACCTTTAGTAGCAGCTAATCACTGTAACTTTAAAGGTTATGTTTGCTTTCCAGTCTCCGCCAGTAGGATTCTATAGACCTAAGCGATCCTCCAAAATTTAGCTATACTGTAGTACCCACCAAGCGTAACTAAGCGTGACGGAGGTTAACAGTGACTAACTTAAGAGGTGTTCGTTAGATGAGCAACGAACATTTAGTCTCTAAATCAGAGCAAAACGTTACCCGGAGAGTAGAGCTTCTTAGAACCAAGACATTCATGCATAGCCTCGCCAATGAATTAGGCGTTCCTCACACTGGCTATCAACTAGAACATGTTTTTGAAGGCAATAAGATTCGGGGAAAACTGGATGGAACTCTGGTACGCAGCCATAAATACGACCGCTTCTTTGCGGGTAAAACAATGGTAGGCCCAGCAACGTTAAATATTATTAAAAAGCACTCCAACGTAAAACAATCACTCTCAATATACAATAGTGCTTTTTGGAAAGCCTTAATGCCTGCAAAACCCGATAGTGACGCATATTGGATAAAGTTTTTCACCCAGCAGCGACCATCTTTACAATTAATTTCTTTGGTCGAAGATGACCATAATAGAATCACGTTGAAACATAGTAATCGGTATACAGAAGGTAAGCTCTTGAGAGAGTGCGATTTAGAAGGAGTAGCGTGCGCAATTGGAATATTCCGTGCTCAACGTCCAACCTTATTACTTGGTAACATCCGATCTGTCCCCAAGGCTTTAGCAAAGATGTTAGGCTGGGTTTTTATGAATTCTGCATTTGACCAAGTGCGTGACGATATCGTTGACTTGCTGCATTTGGAATATAATGTGATGAACGCTGATATTGGAATTTACGAACAAAATTTCATTAGTCGTGTCGCGTATCGCATTGATGTGCTAGTGGACAAGAATAGAAAATATTTACAGCTATTGTGTGATTATGGTTTTTCGAAAGCTTGGATGAAAAACAAGAAGAAAGTTATCGCCTTATCTGAGCAAGCTGATAAAGCGCTAATATACCAACAATTAGAAGCTTACTCTTCCAACAAAAAAGCGCCTCCTAAACCTTATCCTGATTATAAAGATTACACCTGGCTTTTGGAAAAAGTATTTGCGTAATGAGCCATTTCGTAATAATCGTGATTCACTCAGATAGGAATTGCTCCCCAGTCAGATAATGGCAGGTGGTTCATTTGGACGGAATATACACTTGTAGATTCTTATCCAAACGCACCACCGATGCCAACAGAATGAACCATAAAGCATTATCTGGCTGACTCACGATTATTATCGAATGAACCATGCAGTGCAAATTCCGAAGTATTTGAACCACGAACACAGCATAGTGCGTATTCCGCCACATTTGAATTACGTACACGAGCATGCTGAACCGCTAACACGAATATCACGGACCATAAAAAAGCAACGATGGTTCAAAAAAAACAGGTATTTGAGACGATTTGTATTATTAGCTAGTAAATATCTAATGATAGCAAGGCTAATCTACAGCGTATCAATTCACTAAAAAGTCTTATTAACAGTGGAGGTTCCGCTAACAAGACTTTTAAATTAATAACTAATATATCGATTCACTAATTTTAATAACCAACACCAAAGAAAAGAGCAACCATACCTCCTGAAAATAAAATCCACCAAGAGTTAAAAATCCATAAGTATTTGCTCACTAATGCATCTTTAGTCGAAATATTCAGTCGTTTAGCTTCAGCCCAAAAACCGGATGTATTTAATAGTGAAGTATTGGTTTCTGATTTCATTTCAATTCCCAATTGTCCAAAACGATTTTTGATCTTTTTTGCTAAAAAAGGAGCTGCGAATTGTAATAAGACAAGTATCACAAAATAAATTGTATAAATCATTTAACCACCTATCTTAACTTTTACTGGAGGCGTATATGAACCAGGCGAACCAATAACAGGTCCACCATGAAGACACATCTTGCCCATACTAACCGTTGCACCAACGAGACCTAAATTAAGATTTGCTTTACCTAAATTAGGAGGGGTATCTTTATTTTTATCACAGCCACCGGTTCCTCCGCTGCTAGTATCAGAGCTCGTTCTGTAACACGCATTCACAGTAACCCCAAATTGTGCACCTACAAGCCCCTGGAATGAAAGACCATCTGTTGAGTCATAAACCAATTGCCCCGATCCAAATTTAACAGTACCTCCAAAACTGGAGTTTTCTGGCGCTGGAGCATTCTGCGCCCAATCGGGCAAACCGAACCTAGGGTCATCCATTCGCACCAACCCTAGCGGGTCTACATATTTTATAGGATTCCCCCCCACATAAGCATAGGTATTCATACCACCAAGTAAGCCGATTGGATCAGATTGGGTATAGCGCCCCGTTTCTGGGTCGTAATAACGATTGATGTTGTACCAAAGACCTGATTCGCTGTCGTAATACTGACCAGGAAAGCCTAAATTAAAATCACCGATGGAGCTGGTTTGAACATCTCTGTCAAAAGGTCTTAGGTTTGCCTTCCAAACCACCGTTGAGCTTGAATTTGTTATAAGTTCCGGTCTACCTAATTGGTCATTATGAACAAAATACAGCACATCATCTTTTATATAGCCGATAATTTGCCCACCAAGATAGATATATTCTTTATTGCTATCAGGCTCGGCTATCAAATTGCCTTCAGCAGAATAAATGAACCGCTGAGTATTGAAGGAAGTTTTCTTATAAACCCTATAGCCCAGCGCATTGTAGCCATAATCCGTTTTCACTCCACCATCTTTCATATAAGAGCTTAGTTTATTAAACCCGTTGTAGGTGTAATTAATATCGTAATTCCCCGTGGAATAGCTGGATTCTTTAATTATTTGACCTAAGTCATCATAGATAAACTCACGCTTTTGTAGACCTTTCGATATCTCGGTGATTTGATTGTTATTTGGGTCAAGGGAGTAGCTATGAGATGTTGAGTTTACATCCTCATGTAGGCTTCGATTTCCTATCCCATCCCAGTCAAAATTTTCATCACCCGAATTGCTCGTAACAGTGTCTAGTCGATAAACATCGGTATAGGTTAATGTTTGCGAATAGTCGCTGTTAAAAAAGTTCGTAATGTCCCTAATATTATTGGCAAGGTCATATTCAAAGTGAATATTTTGCTTACCGGTAGTTAAGATATCTTTTAAGCGATAATCCAAATCGTATTTCATCTGACGAACTAAATCATTACCATAAGTCCATTCTTTAACGGGGCCAAACGGCTTATATTTGAGATTGGTTATAACATTTTTAGTGGTACCATTGATGGTTGCTTTTACGCTATCAATTTGGCCACTAGTGTTGTATCCATAGGTTACCTTGTTACCACTCGGGTAAACCAAATCTTTAAACCGGCCATGTGTATCATAGGTATATGAAATATAGCTATATTGTCCGTCAATATAATGGTCTACGGTCTCAATATTCCCTAATGAATTGTACACATATCCGGTACAGGCATCGTTGTTGCCTGTCGAGGTCAGCTGACCAATATCGCCATTTTCATCGTATTTATATTCGTTTAGCTCATAACCTGAAACACTCAGGGTCAATCGATTTAATAAATCGTATTTATAGCGTGTAATGGTGCCATTAGCATCCGTTTTTTGGGTCACATTTCCAACGGAATCATAGTCAAAAGTTGTTTTGCCTGTATCCGGGCTTATAAGTTCCCTAAGTTGCCCAAAACCATCGTATTTATAGCGCGTTACATTAAGCCGAGCATCAGTGACTGTACTCACTAACCCTTGGCTATTATAGGTGTAGATGGATTCATTACTTAGTGCATCTTTTGCGGTTTTGAGGCGTCCCAAGTTATCATAGGTGAAGGATGTTTTATTATTTTCTGCATCCGTAATATATTCGATATTGCCATTCGCAAGTAGTTTGATCGTATTACTTTGCCCATTCTGACCGGCATTACCAATGACTTCTCCTCGTACGTTATAAAAGAAATCGGCTTGGTATTCTAATGTGCCATCGGATGTCTTGTTTTTGATGTGCTCAACGTTCCCCATTACATCAAAGACCATCTCTTGTTTTGCCCCCGAGTTATCCGTTATGGACTCCAATCGGTAGCCAGCATCAAATTCTGAGTCTGTAAAACTGCCATCAGGATAAGTGATTTTATCTACTGCCCTTAATGCGCTATAAGTATAAGATATCGGATTAAGAGAGCCGACCTTCGTAGTATGTAACTGATTATCATCATTGTATGTTTTAGTAACCACTAAACCATTTGGATAGGTAGTTGTCAAATTTTGGCTATTTTCATCAAAATTTGATAACTTTGTTAAATGACCTAGTGCATTTTCTATTTTGGTCTTACGCCCTTTGCTATCGAAGTGAGCCTTCAAGAAAACACCATTATCATTACTTAAGGCTACCTCTGAAAAGGTAACTCCATCAGCATGAAACATGTAGCTATAATCTACAGTCCGCTCCTCATTTAAAACCCCATGTAGCGTGAGATTTTTAACTGTTTTAGAGTCAAGCAAGTCATCATTACCATATTCATAGGTTATTAATGCGGCGGGTGTAGTTATTGTCGTAACCAAATAATGATAATTATCATGATATGTATATGTTGTCGTAGTCTCATCGACAGTATCTAAAGCAATAGTTTTAGATAAAAGCTGACCTTTATCGTTATATTCATAATCAGTAATGTTACCATCCCATTCTGTAACCTTATCTAAAAAGCCTTTATCGTCATATTCATACCCTTGTGCATGTGAATCACAATTTAGACCTCCTTCCTTATTTACCGAAGTTATTAATCTACGCCCATCAATGTCTGTGTATGTAAACGTTACATTTTCCCCTAATGGATTTGTGACAACAGTCGTTGAACCAGTAGCTGTTTCATCAAACTCAAATGAATACGTATCTATTTTTGCACCTTCATTATCAAAATGTGTACTTTCAATAGCCTGTCCCCGATTATTGTAGGTAAATTTGGCATATTTGATACCATTTACTTTTATTTCAGTTAATGCGTCTGGGTTATTGGTATCTTGGTAGAAAAACTCTTTGTAGTTACCACTTGGCCAAGTTTGACGTTCCAATTTTTTATTGGAATTATATTGATAAGAATATGTTTTACTCTCTCCAGTAGTTACAGTCTCTATTAGGTTACTTGAATTGTAAGAAAAAGAGAGCTCTGCACCATTAGAATGGATAAGCTTTGAAAGTACTCCATTCTCATAGATGTAGGTATGCTTAAGGCCATTAGGTAGTTCTCTTGATATAATATTCCCTAATTGGTCATACTTTTCAAATACCCCCTGTAATCATAAAACTCAAAGATATTATTTGTAAAAGAAATAGTTGATGCTACGTTTAATTGACTATCCTCCCAAATATAGTCTGAAGCTGTGCCACTAGGTAAAAAGACACGTTTAGACCCATCAGGACGATGTAATGTAATGGTGGCTCCATCTTTAATCGGAAACTCTTCCATTTCTTCACATAAAGGGTCAAAAGCTTTTGTATCAGGGTTAAATGGGCAAGAGCTAGAAGGATTGACATAAGAGAGTGAGAAATCAAAGTCACTTATCCAATTTGTACCGAATAGTCCATGGGCATTTGAAAAGTGGTTATAACGTTTTGTTATCGAAATTGGGAAAGCACCATGAGAATAAAAGTCTCTTTCTATTTGTATCTTATTTCCCGTCTTCACAACGATGGGATTGCCAATTAAATGCTTTGGCTCAGAAGAACACTGTAAAAAGCTTTCCCCTTCTGATTTAACTTTATCAAATGAGTCTCCGCTCCTGAATCCCCCACCATAATTTTCAATCCCTGGCCCGCCAAAAATTGCTGGTTCAGGGGCAATGTAATAGCCGTAATCTGGACTATAAAAATCAGAAGGACAAGGTACACTTTTAGCCTCTCCATTAGTTACAACAGTATCCGGGTCATAGCATGTGCCATCTGAGGTTTGATAAATTGCGCTTGCCTCAAAAGAAATGACAAATAAAGTAGTAAAGAGTAACGCCCAAAAATAATTCATTTTCTTATCCTTAAATACCAATTGGGCATTGCCCTAAACCAGAGGTGACAGTTATAGAAGAGCTATAACTCCAATTGCTACACCCCAAAATGTTACAAGCTTTGGCTTTATATTTATAAATATTAGGAAACATTGAAAGGTATTCTTTTTGGGTGCTTAAGCCTACGAAGATGGTGTTACTCCAACCAACGCCTTCTTCATACTCTTGTATCTGATAACTAGATGCAACATTTTGATTGGTTGACATAGGATTCGCACGTCCGGACCAATCAACAATAAACCCGGCTTCGCCTAACTGATAATCGATTTCGACTTTAGGTGTTGGTGGCGGTTCAGTTTCTGTAATTAAGTAAGGAATTAGTAAGCCCGTTCCAGGATGGTATGTAGCATTACTTCGAAAGTAGCCTTCTGTAAACCCATTTCCAAGGAAACTTGCTAAAGCTGCTGCAGTATAGGCTGCTGCAAAAGATGTTCCTGAAGCCGTTACGTAATCAGTGTCACTACTAATGCCTGCCGAATTGACCGCAACTCCGGGAGCTATCATTTCGATCACAGAGCCCCAGTTACTAAAAGATGCCCTAGAGTCTTCATTTGCCATTGCAGATACAGTTATCGCATCTGGTGATCTTGCTGGAGAAACATTGCCTGCATTGATATTAGAATTGCCAGCAGGAACTACTATGTGGAATCCGGAATTTTTTAAATGAGAAACTGTTGTATCTAAGGTTGTTGAGGCTCCACCTACTACTCCTAAATAAACTACTGAATTCGGAATCCCATAACTCCTGATGTAATTAAGACCATTAACAATCGTAGTAATAGTACCGGAGCCAGAACAATTTAAAACTTTCACCGATTTTATTTGAGCATATGGAACGGTTGATTTTATAAGGCCAGCGGCAAGGGTTCCGTGGCCATTACAGTCATAACCTTGATTTGATACATCATAATCCCAGAAGGAGCTTGCATCCCCCTTAAAAATCTCATGCGTATACCTTATACCTGAGTCAACCACATAGACAGTTTGACCCGCTCCACCTGCACCATGACCAACATAACCATCAAGCGGTAAACTTCTTTGATTTATTCGATCGAGTCCCCAATCAACAGATGCCTTTTCTGCAATTAAGTTGGCTTCTACAAACACCACAGCAGGACTTTCACTTAACTTTTTGGCATTTTTTTCTGGTATGTTCAAATAGACTGCATTCAATACATCAAACTTGCCTAAGTACTTTCCTTTAAATCGTTTTGCCAAATCACGACCCGTATGCTCTAGAGAGTTAGTGTTGTTTTGTTTTATAACGACAATAAATTCATTCAATTGCCTTTTATAATTCATACCTCTAAGTTTTTGATGGTTTTCAGCAAACGCTTGCGCCGAAAAAAGAACGAATTGCAAAATTATGAGCAACTTAACCCACAGAGCTGATGATATCCCTTTATACATATAACACCTTGTTATTGTTTTTAATTTTTGTTTTTTGATTTATTGGTTTTACATTTTTTTTACAATATAGTTGCTGTTTAATTTTTGATCAAGCTCAATGTAAAACACCATCGGATTAGGTGAGCGGAATCATTTTATTTATTCTAAGATTGTGTTTATAGCTATCGCTCGAAATGAAGTATGAATGTCTGCTTAAGAGGAAAGGTTATCAAGATGCAGTTTTTTTGAACGGCAGGAAATCGCTCAAATCTGCCTGTGGCAGACTTTAATTATTTGTAAATCAACAATACATGATGTTATTGTAAAAACTCAAGTTTTTAATGGTCGTGACTGTCCGGAAAGAGCGATTTACCGCCGTTACGATATTGCGGTATATCCTATGCTGTCAACATAATTACCTGTTATAGATGTAGAGAAATTGAGTGAGAAATTTCTATAAAAAATATAAATTGGCCTTTTGGTTCGTTGCTCTTCCTCTCCTAGTTTTAATAACCAGATTTGATGACGTAAAAGGAAGTTTTTTTCTTACGACAATCGAATTTTCCTCTATCAAGGGTGAAGTCATTGAATCTAAAATTACTCACGGACATAGACCAAAATACCGTTTTAACATTTCATATAGTTACGAAGTTAACGGTGTTAAGTACACTAATTCTCGTGTTGGATTTGGCTTTAAAGGCAGCAATAATAAAGATAGCGTTTCGGAAATTTTAAACAAATACCCCGTGGGTAAAAAGGTCGAGGTTTATTTTGATAACCAGAAACCTAACTTTTCTGTTTTAGAGCCAGAACGTAATTCGAGAAGTGACTTTTATATTGTTATTTTTTTATGTATCGCGGGTGTGCTTTTTTCGATAATTTCTGTACATCGAGGTATAAAAAATAGTCAAAGGTAAGGGCGTTACCAATGACGGCTTATGGCACTTTGCCGACCGATCAAGCATGGCAACCTGCTCTCGAACACATCTTGTTTTTAGACCGAAATCGAATAAGTAGATAAATCAAGATTTGAATGTTTCAAATGTCGGCTTACGGGAAATCGATTTATTTTCTTCCGTAAGCTCCGAGTCGGCATTGTGCGTTGCCTGCATATCAATAACCCAACCCAAACCGTCAGCAATGTGGCAAAAGTTAGTGCTTCGAGATGAAACACCAAAGGCAGCAATGAGCTTTAAGCGGACCTAATAAAACGCCTATCTGATAACGTCAGGTATGCGAACAAACTTACCTTTACTGAGCATTCATAATTTTCTTAATCTTAGCTTCAAAATAATCATCTATATCTGTAGTTTGTAGCTCTCTCGGCTTACTAAGTTTTTTTATCAACTCGGCTTGGCGGTAGTCTTGAACTTCACCGTAACTATATAAAGTTGTCAAAACTCCCTCGTGCCCTAAATTTTGACTCCAAGCTTTGAACTCTTCTGGCGTTTGGCAAAGGCTTTCCCCTAGCCTTACTAAGGTGTTACGAAAGCTATGTGGGTTATAATAAGGTAACCCAACGCTTTGAAAGGCTTGTTTAAATAGCTTTCGTATTGGGTCAGCGGTTAACCAGTGTTCTCGCAGTAATCCCCCAGTTTGAAACTTTCTATCTTTACCGACCACCATTTTCGTTTTGGGGAAAAGCGGGTCGTCAGGGCCAAACAGTAATTCTTCAGTTAAATGCTCTATCCAGTCTTTAAGTATCGTTAGCGGTAATTCGCCCACTGGAAAAAAATAGGTAGTAAAGGTCTTACTGAATTTAGTATTTACTTCCCTGGCATCTTGAAAGAGGCTGCCTTCGATTAAGTTAATATGCTTAACTTTAAGTGATGCTAATGCACTATCTCTGGCGCCAGTTAACAAGGTAAGCGCAATTAATGCCCGATTCCGCTTTTCAATGTCTGTACGGGCAGGCATTCGTTCCAATACATGCAAAGCCTGTTCAAGGCTAGGTACTGGCTTTTTACGTTTAGCGTTTGCTATTCGGGTGTCTTTTTCAGATAAATTGAAATATTCAGTTTCGCTGTAATTAATACGCGATTTATAATTTGGTTGCATCGCCAGCCATTGAAAGAAGTTTTTTAGATGCCGTAACGTGGTATTTAATGTTGATTTACTTAATGGCTTATTAGTTACTTCATTCTTTTGAGCAGTTAAATGCTTTTTGAATCCTACCGCTTGTTTAAAATGAAACTGTTTAAAATCTTTAAATTTTGTATATTGCTCAAAACGATTTATGGCTTTTGCTACACCATCAATTGACGATTCATTTTGCCGCTTTGCTTCTTTTAAAAAGATGTAATATTTACGGGTCATTCTTACATTGTTTGGGTTGTGCTTTTTCATGGTTTCACCTTATCTATTTAAAGTACAATTCAGGAAGGGGTTAGCCAACTAACTTATGTGTTTTTGTTGTAGCGGTAATATCACAGCAAGATCACGCTGAATTGACTTTATATCCGCTAATTTGATGTATTTATTCATTGTTGAATTACACACAGAACAACAAGCAAACACGCGTCCTTTAGTACTCGTTTCTTCAATAAATCCTACGGAGTTTTGTACAGGTAATCGTGGCTCTCGACATTGAAGGCAATAAAGCTCAAACGGTTTACATTTGCGTTTATTTTTATGTTTTTGTTGTTGTAAAAACGGCCTTAAATCAGAACCTAAAATTAATGTGGGTCGTTTATCATCACAAACAGGCAGACCTTGATTTATCCAACTTCTTACCGTTGGTTTATTCACACCGTACAACTCAGCAACCTCTTCCACTGAATAACTACGATGGATTTTACATTTATTGGGGTTATAACTTCGCTTCATAGGACACCCCGTTTTTGCTTTCAGCAATACATTGGTCAAGCCATTGGTTTATTTCGCTTTCAAGCCAACCAACAGCACGCCCCCCTAAAGATATATTTTTAGGAAATGTACCTAAGCTCATTCGTAAATAAATGCTGCTTCTTGATAAACCAGTAATTTCTTTGACCGCTGGTAAGCGAATAATTTTATTAGACATGTTAAAACCCTCTAGTCCTTTAATGGAAAACGACTAAAAGAATATTCAAAAAGAGATAGGATAAAACCTAATTAGGGTTTCTAAATACCTAATTAGGGTTTTGGCTTTTTATTTAGTTTGAAGATTTTTAGGCCAAGTCTTTAATCTGATTGACATATTTACGGATAGTATCATCTGAAAATGCTGTGCCATTCAATTCGGTTATTTTGACAATAGCTTCAATTACACCACGATCATTAATATCTATGTCTGCATACTTAAGAGTTGCAGAGACTAGTTTGAGCAAGTTATTTCTTTCTCTCGAAGTAAGTGGCTTATCAACGGCCGCTGTGCTTTTCATTGAATGGATGAAGCGGGTGACTTCTTCTGTCCGTACCACTAAGATATGGTCGTAATCATCTAAGCTGCCTGATGGAGAATATAGTGGTTCCTTACGTTTACATAGTTCATCGTCGATAATTTTTTTTGTATTTGTTCCTAATTGATATTCAATGTCATTAAAGTTAGTTTGGAGTTGGCAAACAACATCCCCTTGCCTGATCAAGACTCCTTCTAGGCAAGACAAAATAACCTCTACCCCTGAAGTTTGTTGATAATAATGATTTTCAACATCTAAAAGCTCCGAACCCAACATAGTTAAGTCCCACACGCCCCTAATTGAAGTGACTTCGGGCGATAATGCAACCCAAGTATCATCAGCTACGTGTATATGGTGATCTAAAGGCAATGTTGATGGTTCAGATAACTCTTCATCCGTGAAATTATTGCCTTCAATGGAGCGTAATTCTGAATGGTGAATTTTAACAACCTGCCCCACCTTAACCTTAGCTTGATTAACAAAATTAACGGAAAGGGTTAAGTGTTCATCAATAGCGAAACGATATAAATCACTTACAGATACTTTTTCGCCAATTTCAGTTGATAAGTAATAAACCGCTTCTTCTGGCGTTAGCCATTCTTTTAGTTTTAATAACTTTTTCATATTCTTTTTATTATTTTCTATGTTTAAAATATAAGGCTGTATATCATTAGCCCTACGTTCTGCATCAAACCATTACAGATAAGTGTTTAACCGATTTTTCATTGATTAATTTGCCCGTTGCGGCTTCTTCAACATGATTTGACCACCAGGACATCAATACTTTTCTTCTCTCTAAATATTTAGCACGATTATATGCACGCCTAACTTCGTTTTGCTCTTGGTGAGCTAAAGAGCTTTCGATAATGTCGCCATCAAAGCCTTGTTCATTTAAAGTGGTACTGGCAATCGAGCGCATCCCATGTGCTGTTAGCCGCCCTTTAAACCCCATACGTTGAAGTGCTTTGTTTGCTGTTTCTGAATTGCTTGGGTTATTAGGGTGTCTATCGGATGGGAATATGTGCTCTCGATGACCACTGATTGGCTTGATCATTTGCAATATCGATAATGTTTGCGGCGTTAACGGTACGCTATGAGTTTTTTTCATTTTCATACGTTCGCTTGGAATATTCCATAGCTTTTGCTCAAAGTCTATTTCACACCATTTCGCTTCTGCGGCTTCTCTTGGGCGCACCATGGTATGTAACTGCCACTCAATTAGACAGCGTGTAACCAATTTAATACTCGCGTAGTTAATTGCTTTCATTAACTCAGGTAATTCTTCAGGTTTAAGCGTTGGCATATGCGTAACTTTAGGCGTTTCGAATGCGCTACGAATACCAGCTAATGAATTATGATGTAACAGCCCTGTATTGACCGCATGGCGCATAACTTCGTTTAAATAACCAACTAACTTACTAGTGGTTTCAAGGCTACCTCTTGCAGCTAAGGGCTTTAAAACATGAATGGCTTCAGGTGCGAGAATTTTATCAATTGGTCTATGACCCAATTTAGGAAAGACATGATTTTCAAAGTTACGCCATAAACTTTTTGCGGTGGTTTCGGCTATTTTTGTTTTTTTGATCGTGAACCAGTCGGTGGCAACAGTTGCGAAGGTATTACTCGCAGCGAGCTGTTTTTCACGTAATTGATCCTCTTTGTGCTCTTTGGGGTCAATTCCTTGCGCCAGCAATTCTCTTGCATTAGTTCGTTTTTTTCTTGCTTCAGCAAGTGATACTTCAGGGTAGGTACCGAATCCCATTGAGCTTCGTTTTTTGGTGACTGGTTTAACATAATCAAACAACCATGATTTTGCGCCTGTAGGTTTTACCCGTAATTGCAATCCGTAGCCATCTGCTAGTTTGTATTGTTTGTTTTTTGGTTTTGCTTGCTTAACTTGGGTGTTAGTAAGCGGTGTAACACGTCTAGCCATTTTAGTAGTACCACTTGGTCAAAATATGAACTGGTACTACATACAGTACTACTAAAAAGCGTGGATTGTAAAGAACCTAATGAAACAGCTTTGGACATAAAAAAACCCGAGAAGCCTGTTTTAATTAGCTTTTCGGGTCTTTGTTGGTTCGTAGTGAACCTTGTAATGGTGCGGATGGAGAGACTCGAACTCTCACGCCTTGCGGCACAGGCACCTCATGCCTGCGTGTCTACCAATTCCACCACATCCGCAAAATCAGGGTAACTATAAAACTAGTTAGGTACGTCGCTCTCTGACTTGTCGTTACCTGCTGGTACGTCTGTAGCTGGAGACTCTACCCCTTGGGTAGCTGGTGTACCTAAGTTATTCCACTCTTCCGTCTGTTGAGTACGTTGAGTAGTCAAGTTACCTAAAACAAGGCTTAATAAGAAAAACATTGTAGCCAAGAATGACGTGGTTCTCGACATAAAGTTAGCTGAACCGCTTGAACCAAAAATGGTTGCAGAAGAGCCAGAGCCGAATGACGCACCCATGTCAGCGCCTTTACCTTGTTGGATTAAAATAAAACCAACTAGAACAATAGCGTTAATTAAATAAAGTACGATTAAAACTTGATACAACATTTTCAATAAATCCTATACTGCTAGGCAGATGTTTTTAAATTCTTCAACTTTCAAGCTCGCGCCACCAACTAAACCACCGTCGATGTCAGGTTGAGCAAATAATTCTTGAGCTGTAGCGGCATTAACACTACCACCGTATAAAAGAGGTACTGTTTGTGCTACGTCAGCATTTTGTGCTGCAAGGTAGCTACGGATCCACTCGTGTGTTTCCTGAGCCATCGCAGCTGATGCAGTTTTACCCGTACCAATAGCCCAAACTGGCTCGTACGCTACAACTACATCAACAAATTTTTCAATACCAATTTCAGCAATTACTGGCGCTAATTGAGCTTCTAGTGATGCTTCTGTTTGGCCGCCTTCACGTTCTTCAAGGCTTTCACCGATACAAAGTACTGGTACTAAACCGTTGTTTAAAGCGTGCGCTACTTTCTTAGCAACTAGCTCTGAAGTTTCACCGTAAATGCTACGACGCTCAGAGTGGCCAAGAACCACGTATTGTACAGCTAAATCATTCAGCATTAAAGCTGAAATTTCACCTGTGAAGGCACCTTTTTCATTTTCGTTCAAGTTTTGTGCACCAACTTTGATTTGATCATGAGTTAATGCTGAACTTAACGCCGTTAAGTAAGGTGCTGGAGTGTTGATTAGAACAGTTTGGTGGTCTTTTAACTCAAGAGAGTTTAAGCCGTTAGCCATTTCTTCAACAAGGGCTAAATCGCCGTTCATTTTCCAGTTTGCTGCTACAATAGATTGTCTTTTCATAGTGATTCCTATAATTAGACCGGCGAGATAATACCTAGGTTATCTATAAGATACAAGATAAAATCTCACGAGTCAGGTTGATTGATTAATTTGCACGCAAATTAATATTATTTTTAAAAACTTTTAATCGACTAATTTCACTTGGTCAGCAATTTTATTTGCCAAGTCAGTGATATAGTTTAATTCAGGGCCTTCAACCATTACGCGAATTAATGGCTCTGTTCCTGATTTACGAAGAAGGACACGCCCTTTTCCGTCTAATTCTTGTTCAACGTCTTTAACACTTTGCCATACTGCATCACTTTGCAGTGGATCGTTACTGCCGGTAAAGCGCACATTAACTAAAATTTGCGGCAACATTTGGATCCCTTTGCGTAACTGGGTTAAAGATTTACCCGATTCACAAATGGCTTCCAAAACATTTAAAGCCGCAACAATACCATCGCCAGTAGACGTACAGTTCAGGTTAATGATATGGCCTGAGTTTTCTGCACCTAACTCCCAGTTATGTTCTTTAAGCTGTTCCATGACGTAACGATCGCCAACTTTGGCACGAGTAAAGTCAATGTTTAACTCTTTAAGCGCTAACTCTAAGCCCATGTTACTCATAAGCGTACCAACAACACCGCCTTTTAATTGGCCGCGTTTTTGCGCATTTTTAGCAATGATATAAATAATTTCATCACCATCAACCACATCACCGTTTTGGTCAACCATCATTAAACGGTCACCATCGCCATCAAGGGCAATACCAAGATCCGCCTGATTTTCTAGCACTAAGCGACTGATGTTTTTCATTGACGTCGCACCACAGTCATCATTAATGTTAACGCCATTTGGCTCACAAGCAAATTCAATCACTTCTGCGCCTAACTCACGGAATACGCTTGGTGCGATATGGTACGTTGCACCGTTCGCGCAATCCACCACCATTTTCAAACCATTAAGGTTAAACTCTGATGGGAAATTACTTTTACAAAATTCGATGTAACGCCCTGCTGCATCATCAATGCGCATGGCTTTACCTAATTTGGCTGAATGCACACAGTCCATGTCTTCATCAATCATAGCTTCAATCGCGTGCTCAACGTCATCAGGCAACTTTTCACCCGTGGTTGAGAAAAACTTGATGCCATTGTCATAAAATGGGTTATGTGATGCACTGATCACAATACCGGCTTCAGCACGAAATGTTTTAGTTAAATAAGCGACCGCAGGTGTCGGCATAGGCCCCATTAGGCCAATGTCAATGCCCGCCGCAGAAAAGCCGGCTTCTAACGCAGACTCAAGCATGTAGCCTGAAATGCGCGTATCTTTACCAATCAGGACTTTTTTCGTACCATGTGCTGCCAAAACCTTACCAGCAGCCCAACCTAATTTCATTACAAATTCTGGTGAAATTGGTGCCTTACCAACTAAACCTCGTACCCCATCGGTACCAAAATACTTTCTTTCACTCATTGAATCATTCGTCCTGTTATATATTTTTGTGATGTAATGTTGCTTCAACAACCTTAAGGGCATCAGAAGTTTCTTTTACATCGTGAACTCTGATTATTCTAGCACCATTAAGGGTTGCAAGCACGGCAGCAGACAAGCTACCGGCAAGACGTTCATTAACGTCCCGTCCTAATAAATTACCAATCATTGATTTGCGGGAAATTCCAGCCAGAATTGGTAACCCCATTTTTAATAATTCTTGCTGCCGAGCCAGCAACTGATAGTTTTGTTCCAAGGTTTTGCCAAAACCAAACCCAGGGTCAAGGATTACGCGCTCTGACTTAATGCCTTTTTGATGACAAGAGTGAAGACGTTGTTTGAAAAATTCACTGATATCGGTGATCACATCGTTATAATGCGGATTTTGCTGCATCGTTCTTGGCATGCCTTGCATATGCATCAAGCAAACGGGTAAATCACATTGTGCCACAACATCAAGGCAGCCTTCATTTTGCAGGGCTCGAACATCATTAATTAAACCAATGCCGGCTTTAATCCCGTGCTCCATAACCAAAGCTTTGCTCGTATCAAGTGAAATAATAACATCGAATCGCTGTTTTATCGCTTCGATAACCGGCATTACTCGATCTAATTCTTCCTCAGCAGCAACGTCTTCTGCGCCGGGACGCGTAGACTCACCACCAATATCAATCAGGCTTGCGCCATCGGTGATCATTTGTTCGGTTTGTTTTAGCGCATGCTCTAAGCCAGCGAATTTACCGCCATCAGAAAAGGAATCAGGGGTTACATTTAAAATGCCCATGACTTGGGCATTGCTCAAGTTAAGGGTTTTATCGCCAAACTGAAAATTATTAGGCATCATCTCGCTAATGTGTGGTTATCGGTTATGAAAAACACAGAGTAAATTGTGGTCGTTATCGGCTTAAAGCACGAATAAAGAAGATATCAGGCAAGTTACTAAACTGTTTTAAAAGATACTGAATTATAATTACATCATTAAATCAAAATCAACGGTTTTAGTGGATAAAAACGTAAATATTGACTTAAACCAAGGATGTTGATTGTAATTAAATGTCACCTTGTAAATTTGCTTACAATTTTATCCAGTGAATGTATCAGAAAATTGTTTGCTATCAACATTCAATGTCCATGCTTGATGCTCTTTTCGTTGCCGCAACATAAATCAATCGGTACAAAAAAGCCCGTCATTGACGGGCTTTTAAAACTTGTCGATATTAGCAATTAGCTTGCTGGAATATCGTCGGTGCTATTTACGTCCGGAGAGCTCTTCGGTGCACTTGAAGGAGGTGTACCTGATGAGTCTTCATCGCCATAACCTTTTGGTGCTCTTACTGGAACACGAGCCATTAGGTCGTCAATTTGCATCGCATCAATGGTTTCATAGGTCATTAACGCATCTTTCATCGCATGTAAGATATCCATGTTGTTGCTGATGATATCTTCCGCACGTTTGTAGTTGCGCTCAATGAAAGTTCGTACTTCTTCATCGATTTCTTTGGCGGTATCATCTGACATATGCTTGGTTTTCGACGCTGTACGACCAAGGAATACTTCACCTTCTTCTTCGGCGTAAAGCATTGGCCCCATTTTTTCTGATAAGCCCCATTGGGTTACCATTTTACGGGCTATTTCCGTAGCTCGTTCAATATCGTTTGAAGCACCAGTAGATACCTTGTCAGAACCGTAAATCACGTCTTCGGCGATACGACCACCATAAAGAGATGAAATCATACTTTCTAAATGCATTTTAGAATGACTTACTCGGTCTTTTTCTGGTAAGTACATGGTAACACCTAAGGCGCGACCACGAGGAATGATACTTACTTTGTAAACCGGATCGTGCTCTGGCACCATACGGCCAACAATCGCATGTCCTGCTTCATGGTAAGCGGTCATTTCTTTTTCGCTCTCGCTCATCACCATTGAGCGGCGCTCACTACCCATCATGATCTTATCTTTGGCTTTTTCAAACTCAACCATAGACACGACACGACGACTGGTACGGGCAGCAAATAAAGCAGCCTCGTTTACAAGGTTCGCTAAATCAGCACCAGAGAAACCTGGTGTACCACGAGCAATAACCGCTGCGTTTACATCATCACCAATTGGTACCTTACGCATGTGTACTTTAAGAATTTGCTCACGACCACGGATATCCGGTAAACCTACAGTTACCTGACGGTCAAAACGACCAGGTCGTAATAATGCCGGGTCTAATACGTCTGGACGGTTCGTCGCAGCGATAACAATAACGCCTTCGTTACCTTCAAAGCCATCCATTTCAACTAGCATTTGGTTAAGGGTTTGCTCACGCTCATCGTGACCACCACCAAGACCTGCACCACGTTGGCGACCTACCGCATCAATCTCATCAATAAAGATGATACATGGTGCTGACTTCTTCGCTTGGTCAAACATATCACGTACACGTGATGCACCAACACCAACGAACATTTCAACAAAGTCAGAACCTGAAATTGAGAAAAACGGAACTTTGGCTTCACCGGCAATCGCCTTGGCAAGTAAGGTTTTACCTGTACCTGGTTGGCCGACCATTAAAATACCTGATGGAATACGACCACCAAGCTTTTGGAATTTAGTCGGATCTTTCAAATACTCAACTAATTCAGCAACTTCTTCTTTTGCTTCATCACAACCGGCTACATCAGCAAAGGTTGTTTTAATTTGATCATCTGATAATAAACGTGCTTTCGACTTACCAAAGCTCATGGCGCCTTTACCACCACCGCCTTGCATCTGACGCATGAAGAAAATCCAGATACCAATAAGCAGTAACATAGGGAACCAGTTAATAAAGATACTGGCCAGTAAGCTCGGCTCTTCAGGTAACACCCCTTTTACTTGGACATTATGCTTAATTAAGTCGTCTAATAACTTAGGATCGTACTGGGTTGGAATTAATGTCGTAAATGGTTGACCATTACGCTTAACACCCGTGATGATACCGTTGCTTTCAATTTCTACCGTACTTACCTGATCCTGAGTGACCTGATTTATAAAGGTGGTGTAGTCCAGTTGTGAGTCTGCGCTGTTATTCGGAGTAAAACTCTGAAATACAGACATTAAAACAATGGCTATTACTAACCACAAAATCAAATTTTTTACCATATCGCTCAAGTTAATAACCTCTCATTATGATTTACTGCGATGTTGTTTTTGTTATTCAAAGCCAGTTTAAATAACCTTATAAGTAAACTCTACTACAGTTTGTAGCCAGTAGCTACTATATAAACCTCTCTAGACCTAGGTCTCGAAGATTCGGGCTTACGCGTTCTTACCGCTGTAAAGGCACTACGTACGTCCTTCATATATTGATCAAATCCATCCCCCTGAAATACTTTGACAACAAAACTGCCGTTTTTCTTCAAAACTTGGTGACACATATCTAATGCAAGTTCAACCAAATACATATTTTTAGCCTGATCCGTTACTTCATTGCCGCTGAAGTTTTGTGCCATATCGGACATCACCACATCCACATTGCGGCCATCAATTTTAGACAGCAGCGCATCAAGTACTGCATCTTCACGGAAATCGCCTTGTAAGAAGGCAACCCCAGGTAACGATTCCATCGGCAAGATATCACAAGCAATCACATTGCCCTTACCCTGCAGAGCCTTTACGGCATATTCAGACCAGCCACCAGGTGCGGCACCTAAGTCGACAATGTTCATGCCGGGTTTGATCAGTTTGTCTTTGTTGTTAATTTCTTCAATTTTGAACACGGCTCGGGAGCGTAAACCCAACTTTTGGGCTTTTTTTACGTACTCATCGTCAAAGTGTTCTTGCATCCAGCGATTTGAACTCGCTGTTCTGGATTTTTTAGCTTTGCTCATGAAATTACACTTTTAAATTAGTATTAATGACAAGATGGCGTTAAAATATAGAGAATTCAAGTAACTTAATCGAAATTTTTTAAATGAATCTATCAAAAAAACAAATTCAACACCTTAAAGGTCTTGCTCATCCTATTAAACCCGTTGTATTAATGGGCAGTAATGGTTTAACCGAAGCGGTAATCGCCGAAATCGATTTTGCCCTAAATCATCACGAATTAATTAAGGTGAAAATCGCTACCGATGATCGTGAAGTAAGAGCCCTTATCATCGAAGCGATTACCCGTGAAACCAACTCTATTAAAGTTCAGGCGATTGGTAAAACATTAGCGATTTACCGTCAGTCTGAAGAGAAAAAGATTGCTTTACCAAAAATTTAATTCTTAATCCTAGCCTACCACTTGGTGCGTTAAGGGTTATAAAACAAAAAGCGCAATGTGAAAACATTGCGCTTTTTTTTATACGTCTAAAAATCAGAACTATTTATGTTCAACCGAAATAATTTCAAATTCAACCACCCCACCTGGTGTTTTAACTTCAACTTCACTATCAACCGTTTTACCAATTAAGGCACGGGCAATAGGTGAGTTAACACTGATGCGGTTGTTTTTGATATCCGCTTCGTCATCACCAACGATTTGGTAAGTTACTTCTTCATCGGTATCGATATTTAGTAAGGTTGCTGTAACCCCGAAAATCACTTTGTGAGTGTTGGGTATTTTAGTAATATCGATGATTTGCGCATTACCTAATTTACCTTCAATCTCTTGAATACGGCCTTCACAAAAGCCCTGCTCTTCACGAGCAGCGTGATATTCAGCGTTTTCTTTTAAATCACCGTGTTCACGCGCTTCTGCAATAGAAGCGACGATTTCTGGGCGTTTCGTTTGTTTCAAGTACGTTAACTCGGTACGCAATGCTTCCGCACCTTGTACAGTCATTGGAAACTGACTCATTTATTGGCACCTTTCATGTAATTCCTGGATAGAACTCACTGTATTTCTATCGTCTGCTGAGTGCGCCATACAAGTCGCAAACGCAGCATTTAATGTTGTTGTATAGTTGGTTTTATAACGCAGAGCACTACCACGGATCATTTTCGAATCTTCGATTGCCTTACGACCTTCGGTGGTGTTGATTATATAACTGTACTCACCATTTTTGATTCTATCAACTATATGTGGACGACCTTCGTGAACTTTGTTAACTAATCGTACGTTTATGTCAGCTTCGCCTAAAATTACCGCAGTACCATGCGTCGCATCCAATTTATAACCTAATTCGGTTAATTGACGAGCTAATTCAACAACACGTTTTTTATCACTGTTACGAACCGAGATTAATGCACGACCTGTTTTCGGTACATTCACACCAGCACCTAAACAGGCTTTTGCATAAGCTTCTTCAAACGTATTACCACTGCCCATAACTTCGCCAGTTGAGCGCATTTCAGGTCCCACAAGTGGATCTGAGCCGTGGAACTTGTTAAATGGAATAACCACTTCTTTAACCGAGAAGTAATCCGGTACAACTTCCGTGGTAATGCCTTGCTCTTTCAATGACGTTCCAGCCATAACACGAGCGGCAACTTTCGCTAAAGGCACACTGGTCGCTTTTGATACAAATGGTACGGTACGAGCGGCACGCGGGTTTACTTCGATTAAGTACACTTTGCCATCTTTAACCGCCATTTGGGTGTTCATCAAACCAATAACACCAAGCTCGAATGCTAATGCTTCAACTTGCGTACGCATTACTTGCTGAATATCGTCACCTAAGCTGTACGGTGGTAATGAACAAGCTGAGTCACCTGAGTGAACACCACATTGCTCAATGTGCTGCATGATACCGCCAAAAACAACGCTTTCACCATC
Source organism: uncultured Thalassotalea sp. (assembly GCA_947502355.1). Classification (GTDB taxonomy): domain Bacteria; phylum Pseudomonadota; class Gammaproteobacteria; order Enterobacterales; family Alteromonadaceae; genus Thalassotalea_A. The sequence goes on from CANMZP010000001.1 coordinate 222,305, forward strand.
ACAAATCACATCAATATCCACTTCGATTGCATCATCAAGGAAGTGATCTAGCAATACAGGTGAGTCGTTTGACACACTTACCGCTTCGGTCATGTAACGACGTAAGTCGTCTAAGTCGTATACGATTTCCATCGCACGGCCACCTAATACGTATGACGGACGTACAACAAGTGGGAAACCAATGGTTTCGGCTTTTACCATCGCTTCATCAATCGAGGTTACGGTGGCATTTTCTGGTTGTAATAAACCTAAACGTTCAACCGCAGCTTGGAAGCGCTCACGATCTTCAGCACGGTCAATGGCATCTGGTGAAGTACCGATAATTGGTACGCCAGCAGCTTCTAGGGCACGAGCAAGTTTAAGTGGCGTTTGACCACCGTATTGAACAATAACGCCTTTTGGTTTTTCAACACGTACAATTTCAAGCACATCTTCAAGGGTGATTGGCTCAAAATAAAGACGATCAGACGTGTCGTAATCGGTAGAAACGGTTTCTGGGTTACAGTTAACCATAATGGTTTCATAACCGTCTTCACGCAATGCTAATGCAGCGTGCACACAACAGTAATCGAATTCGATACCTTGACCGATACGGTTAGGTCCACCACCGATGATCATGATTTTTTCTTTATCCGAAGGTGCAGCTTCACACTCTTCATCGTATGTTGAATACATGTACGCTGTATCTGAGCTAAACTCTGCAGCACAGGTATCTACACGTTTGTAAACGGGGAAAATCTCAGCATTATGGCGCTTGCGGCGGATTTCACCTTCTGACACACTTAACACATCGGCAAGACGGTTATCAGCAAAACCTTTGCGTTTAAGCTTACGAAGGTATTCAGGGGTTAAACCTGACATGCCCACTTTGTAGACATTTTGCTCTTCTTTAACAATGTCTTCAATTTGCACTAGGAACCAGCGGTCAATCTTGGTTAAACGGAAGATATCGTCTACCGTTAAGCCTAAACGGAAACCGTCGGCGACATACCAAATGCGATCCGCACCAGCTTCTTGTAATTCGTGCATGATTTTGGTTTTTGCACCCGGTTTGGTTACATCAACCAAAGAATCAAAACCGTTCATGCCAACTTCTAGGCCACGTAGGGCTTTTTGCATCGATTCTTGTTGGTTACGACCAATGGCCATGACTTCACCAACCGATTTCATTTGCGTTGTTAGTCGGTCTTCTGAGCCGGCGAACTTTTCAAAGTTGAAACGTGGAATTTTTGTTACAACGTAATCGATGGTCGGTTCAAATGATGCAGGGGTTGCGCCACCCGTAATGTCATTTGATAATTCATCCAGTGTGTAACCTACCGCTAACTTGGCAGCGATTTTAGCAATAGGGAACCCCGTTGCTTTTGACGCTAAGGCCGATGAACGCGACACACGTGGGTTCATCTCTATGATAACCATACGGCCGGTATCAGGACAAATACCAAATTGTACGTTTGAACCACCCGTTTCAACACCAATTTCACGCAATACCGCAACCGATGCGTTACGCATAATTTGGTATTCTTTGTCTGTTAATGTTTGCGCCGGTGCGACGGTGATTGAGTCACCCGTGTGGATACCCATAGGGTCAAAGTTTTCGATTGAACAGATGATGATACAGTTGTCGTTTTTATCACGAACCACTTCCATCTCGTATTCTTTCCAACCAATCAATGACTCATCGATTAATAGCTCGTTAGTCGGCGACAAATCCAGACCACGCGTACAGATTGTTTCGTATTCTTCGCGGTTATACGCGATACCACCACCGGTACCACCCATAGTAAATGATGGACGAATGATACATGGGAAACCAATGCGTTCAGAGGTCGCGATAGCTTCATCCATCGAGTGCACGATTTCAGCACGAGGTGTTTCTAAACCAATGCTTTTCATTGCTTTATCAAAACGAGAACGATCTTCGGCTTTGTCGATTGCATCGGCTGTTGCGCCAATCATTTCTACGCCGAACTCGGCTAAAACACCTTTCGATTCAAGCTCTAGTGCACAGTTAAGTGCTGTTTGACCACCCATGGTCGGTAGAACCGCATCTGGGCGCTCTTTTTCGATAATGTTACGAACCACTTCCCAATGGATTGGTTCTATGTACGTTGCATCCGCCATTTCCGGATCGGTCATGATGGTTGCCGGATTTGAGTTTACAAGAATTACTCGGTAGCCTTCTTCGCGCAGTGCTTTACACGCTTGGGCACCTGAATAGTCAAATTCACAGGCTTGACCAATTACAATTGGGCCTGCACCTAAAATAAGAATACTTTTTATGTCAGTACGTTTTGGCATTTTATTACTCTATCTATTCAGTCTAAATTCTATTGCGCTTTACGAGCGTTGATTAAATCAATGAAGTGGTTAAACAATGGCGCTGCATCGTGTGGACCAGGGCTTGCTTCCGGGTGTCCCTGGAAACTAAAAGCCGGTTTATCGGTGCGGTGGATGCCTTGTAATGAACCATCGAATAATGATTTGTGCGTAGCTTCAAGGTTTGCTGGTAATGTCTCTTCATCTACGGCAAAACCGTGGTTTTGTGAGGTGATCATAACCACGTTTTCTTTTAAATCTTTCACCGGGTGGTTTCCGCCATGATGGCCAAACTTCATTTTGATGGTTTGCGCGCCACTGGCAAGACCCAATAATTGGTGACCTAAACAGATACCAAATACTGGAATGTCGGTTTCAAGGAAAGATTTAATCGCTGAGATTGCGTAATCACATGGCTCAGGATCGCCAGGGCCATTTGATAAGAAGATACCATCGGGATTTAAGGCCAAAACCTCTTCTGCTGAAGTTTGCGCCGGTACAACCGTCAGTTTACAACCGCGGTCTGCTAACATGCGCAGGATATTCTGTTTTGCGCCAAAGTCGTAGGCAACAACATGATGAGGAAATTCATCAGGTGTTACATGACCTTTGCCTAACTGCCATGAACCTTCAGTCCATGTGTAAGCGTCTTTTGTGCTAACCACTTTCGCTAAGTCCATGCCTTTAAGGCCCGGAAATTGCTTGGCGTTGGCAAGCGCTTGTTCAACATTTAAGTTGTCGCCCGCCATAATGCAACCATTTTGTGCGCCTTTTTCGCGCAGGATACGGGTAAGTTTGCGCGTATCGATGTCGGCAATACCCAAAATATTATTGGCAACCAAGTATTCGCTTAAACTTTGCTCACTACGGAAATTACTTGCCAGTAGTGGTAAATCACGAATGATCAGGCCCTTTGCCCAGATCTCAGTTGATTCAGCGTCTTCGCTGTTGGTGCCCGTGTTCCCAATATGGGGATAAGTCAAAGTGACGATTTGTTCCGCGTAAGATGGATCGGTAAGGATTTCTTGATAGCCGGTCATAGCAGTATTAAATACTACCTCGCCAACCGATGAACCTTCTGCGCCGATCGCAGTGCCCTTAAATACCGTGCCGTCTTCAAGCACTAATATGGCAGATTTAGTCAATTTAACCTCCAAGGTGAAGAAAAGTATCAATAGTTACATAAATTTAACAAGCCATTGCTTATTAATAAGTATTCTTTTTAGATTGAACCTGACAAAAATTTATTTTTGACAAATTCCGAGTATTTTACGTGTTACAGAGCTACACGTCCATAACATTATCAAACATTTTAGTGGTTTTTATGGGTTTTAAGTAAATTTTACGTGTTAACTGTTAAAAGATACGCTTAACTACTTCAATCCAAGCACATCTTGCATGTCATAAAACCCAATTGGTGCGTTTTTTAACCACCGTGCTGCGCGCATCGCGCCAAGCGCAAAAGTCATTCGAGACGTTGCCTTATGAGTCAGCTCAATACGCTCCCCCAAATCCGCAAATAAAGCCGTATGCTCACCAATAATATCGCCAGCCCTAACCGTGGCAAACCCGATGGTTTTAGGGTCACGTTCATCGGTTATCCCCTCACGACCGTACACCGCACAATCATTGAGGTCGCGCCCGAGTGTATCAGCAATAACTTCGCCAATACGTACCGCCGTACCCGATGGTGCATCTTTCTTAAAACGATGGTGGGCTTCAAGGATCTCAATGTCGGTATCATTGCCAATCACTTTGGCAGTCATTTCAGCTAACTTAAATAATAAGTTAACACCAACACTGGTATTTGGTGCCAAAACAACCGCGATATTACTGGCGTCTTGTTTCAATTGCGCCACTTGTGCGTCATCAAAGCCGGTTGTACCAATAACCAAGGATTTGTTGTGTTTATTACACCACTTAATATGGGTTTGTGTGGCTTCAATTGAGGTAAAATCAATAAAAACATCTGCCGCCAATAAATCATTAAGCTCGGCGGTAATTAAAGCACCTTGCTTGCCCAACCCACAAAACTCACCGGCATCTAGGCCATTTAAACTTGATGTAGAGCGAACATAGCCACCAATTAATTCAATATTTTTATGTTCTATTGCAGCCTGTAGTAAATTGCGGCCCATGCGTCCAGCACAGCCAAGTACAGCAACCTTTATCATAGTATCTCTCTGTCTTATTTTTCTTTGCTCTATAAACTCGGACTTTGGAGTTTATAGAGCAAAGAAATTTTTGCAAAAATTTCAGACGAAAAAAAAGCCGGAAATACCGGCTTTTTCAAATCACTATAAAATAGCTAACAACTCAACGTCGAATACTAACGTTGCGTAAGGAGGAATAGCCCCTTGTGAGCCTTGCTCGCCGTATGCTAAGTGGTATGGTACGTGTACGCGCCATTTTGAACCAACTGGCATTAATTGTAATGCTTCAGTCCAACCTTTGATCACGCCGCCAACTGGGAATTCAGCTGGTTGACCACGATCGTAAGAAGAATCAAATACGCTACCATCTGGGAAAGTACCGTGGTAATGAACGCGTACTGTGCTCTGTGCCGTTGGCTTTTCGCCATCGCCAGCGGTTACAACTTCATATTGTAAACCTGACTCAGTTACCGTGATTTCTTCACGTTTTGCGTTTTCTTCTAGGTAAGCTTCACCAGCAGCCGCGGCTTCTTTAGCGCGTGCAGCTTCTTCTTCTTGAAGTTGCTTAGAAACAACGGTGAATGCTTCTTGTAAATCTTCCTGGCTAACCTGGCTAGCAGCTTGCGCTAATGCATCAGCAATACCTGCTTGTACAGCAGTAATATCAAAGCCTTTAAATGGGTTGTTTTGTAATTGCTCACCTAATTGGCGGCCTACACCGTAACTTACACGTTGTTCAATACTTGTAAAATCTGACATATTTACTTCTTATTCGAGAAAAATTCGGCAGCAAGGATAGCATAAGTGCTAGGCCCCTATCTACAAAAATAGACGCAATTTTCTGGCAATTGTGCCGGTTATTTAAGAAAAAGGCCCGTGACTTTGCCACAGGCCTAAATTAGCGCGTTCGATTATGATTTCGTTGCGACTTCATGCTTTTTCGGGGTTGGGATTATGGGCTTATCACAGACGGGTTTAAAACTGGCACCTTGGTATAGTGGCATTGTCTTTTTAAGGTTATTGGTTAAGCCGTTAATTCGGGTTTGATGCGATGGATGCGTTGATAAAAACTCCGGTGGTGAGCTTTCACTTTGTTTGGCCATGTTTTGCCAAAGCTTCACACTTTCTTGCGGGTTGAAACCCGATTTCGCCATCAATTCTTGGCCAATAATATCCGCTTCGGTTTCATGCGTTCGGCCATACGGCATTAAAATCCCGTACTGAATGCCCAAGCCAAGCCCTGCAATCCATAACGCTTCATTGTCCACATCACTTGCAGCAACGGCTGTGCCAGCAATAATTAATGCCGCTTGCGATAACTGACCTGAGGACAGTCGTTCATTGGAATGCTGAGCAATCACATGCCCTACCTCATGCCCCATAATTGCGGCTAACTGATCATCGTTTTCGGTTACTTCTAAAATACCCGTATAAATACCAATTTTACCGCCAGGCAAAGCAAACGCATTTACTTGTTCAGAGTCAAACACAACAACTTCCCACTCACCCTGATGGACACTCGAGTCAACATTTTTGGTGATTTGGTCGGCAACACATTGGACAAAATGATTTACGGCTTTATCTGAGCTAATCGGCACGTCTTGCTTCATTTGTTCAAAAGACTGAGCGCCCATTTTGTTTAATTCGCCAGCCGAATGAAACAACAATTGATTGCGGCCAGTTGGTGATGTGCTACATGCCAGCAAACTGCTAATACAGAGCGTCGTAAGTAAGGTACGTTTAAAATTCATAATAAGTCGTCGTTGTGTTAATTCTTTAACAATAAGTGTAAAAGTTAACGGTTCGAATGACAATGTTTTTACCCTGTCTAGGGGCAAGAATAACCATATTTTTATACAATAACTTACTGTTAAGACTTAATAACTTGCTAACAAAAATGATGTTCCTATATGATAGCTTTATATAAGGGCTTCTAATTGATGAATGCCTAAGGGGGAATGTTGTCTTTATCAAAGCGATCATTAAAACGTTATTTGAGTATGTCATTGCTCGTCAACCTGATTGCGTTGGTGTTTATATTTAATCTATTACTTGATGGCTCTTATTTATTAAGCAATTCAAAAACAAGCGACATAGCAGACCTTAAGCCGTCCAAGCAACAACTTGCCACTCAAAAGGGGACAAACCAGCCGGTCAACTCGGCAAAAACGACATTAAACAATTCATCTAAAAGCAGTGCCTCTGCCACCCTAGATAAAACAACCGTAGCCTTCTCAACTATCGAGTTAGAGAAATTGGTCAATAAAGCAGCCCAAGCATTCAACCAACTTAATTTTATGCTGGCCTTTGAGCTACACGAGCAAATTCAACTAGATAATCAAGTCCTAGCGCAAAAATTACAAGACACCTGGATAAACAAAACATATCAATGGCTAAAACAGCAACGCTTTAATCACGTTAAAAGTGTGCTCGAAAGTGTGTTTATCTTTTCGCCTTATCATAAAGACTGGCACATCGTAAATGTGGCACTGCAAAAAGCCCTGAATAAACCACAAGAAGCCATTAAAATTTACCGAGAATTGCAGTTAAACACGTTTGATATTGACGAAGAAGAGTGGTTTTTGGCGCAAATACACACCCTCGCCCAGCAGACCCTAAAATCATATCGAGAGCAGTATGCCTGGCATGAAATTATTGACTTTGTACTATGGCTTCTTGTCGATGAGCCAAACTACCCTCCTTACTTATGGGCATTAGCGCAAGCTTATGCGCATACGGAAAATGCCGAGTATGCACTCCCCTACCTACAACAATTAAGTCAATATGACGATTACCAGCGGCAAATAAGTGCCTTGTATCAAAAAATAAATGGCTCTGAGGGAATTGATGTTATAAAGCTAAAAAAGATCAACGAACACTTCTTGGTTGATGCGACCTTAAATGGACATCTACCAGCTACTTTAATGATAGATACAGGTGCTTCTTTAACGGTCATATCAAGTGAATATTACCAACAACTCAGTCAGAATTATGATATTGAAATAAAGAGAACAATAACCCTAAACACCGCCGGTGGACTGCAGGAAGCATTTACCATTATGATTGACGACTTTCGTATTGGTGAACATAGCATCAGCGAAATGGAAATCGTGGTACTTGATTTAGCGCATTTTGCCGCTTCTGATGGCTTACTTGGTATGAACTTTCTAAAACACTTTCGCTTTGCCATCGATCAGGAAAATGCCAACCTGGTGTTAGAACAAAATCTGCTGCCCTAAGATCAAAATTGGTGCAATTAACTTACTGTAAACGCATCAGTTAAATGCATGCTGCGATGCCAAGTTATGCACAATAAAACTGCCTAAACATGCGCATACTTTTATTCTTTTGTGCATAACTTTAAGCCCACACCACCACTTTTTATAGCCACACAGAGGCTTTTTTAAACCTCTAAAAACCTGGTTAACGCAGCAAAAGCAATACATAAAGCCTATAAACACAGGTTTTAATCAAATGTTGATAACTTTACAAAAAGTTAACAGGGAAGCTGAAAAGCATTACATTTCAATTAAATAATTATGCACTCACCTATTACCTCTAGGTAAATTAAGTAAACCGTTGAGTAAAAACTTTAAAAAATACCAGCAACGACCCAGAGCAAGAAAGCCAGGGTGTTCAATTGCGCTCACCACAAATAAATTAAAACCTTAATAATCATCAACTTAAAAACACAACCAACAACTACAGCAAATTCCCTTCCCCCAAAATAGTGCAATACGAGCGTCCAAATTGGTGCAGGCTATTGGCAGCGATTTAAAAGATGGCAGCGCTTTCAATTTGGTTAGTTGTTTTAAAAACTTTCATTTTTTCACTCTATAAAACAACAAAAATGCACAAACAAAGCCTGTGGATAACTTTGTTAACAACCCAAAAAACCAATAAAAATAAGCCACACAGACACATCATTACACTTCATTTACCAAATATTACAAAATTACATTTTTATTACACCTTAGAATGTGCACAGTTATAAAGTTTTACACAGAAACAGTGGATAACTTTTCTCAGACCCCATTCTTATTGGTGAAAAATATTGCAAGCTTTTTTTGTAAAAAAACTGACATTTTTTCATCATGTAATTTTGTGAGATACAACTCGTAAATACAAAGGCGGGAAATGTTTTATTTCATGTTAAATGTAAAATAAGGGTATACTGGAACAACCGTTTTTTTTGAGAATTTTATCATGCAAACTGCCCTTATTTTGGGTGCTACTGGTTTAGTTGGTCAGTCATGTTTACAGCAGTTATTGCTTAATGAAGATTACACGAGCGTGATCAGCATTGGCAGAGCCCCTCTTAACGTTAAACATCACAAATTTCAGCATCATGTGGTTAATTTTAACGACCTTGCCATGCACAGCAGTCTATTTAACGTTGATCACCTTTATTGCTGTTTGGGCACGACTTTAAAAAAAGCCAAAAGTAAACACGCTTTTGCGGCTATCGATTTCGATTTGGTGGTCGAAATCGCAACATTAGCCAAACAGCGCAAGATAAAAACCTTTAGTGTGATCAGTTCGTTGGGTGCAAGCCCTAGCTCATTAAGCTACTACAATGCGACTAAGGGTAAAATGGAGCAGGCTATTATTGGCTTGGGTTTTGAACATACGGTGATCGTACGCCCTTGCTTGTTATTGGGTAAACGTGAAGAGTTCAGGCCACTTGAACATTATTGTGCAAAAGCATATCCGTTAATTAAACCGCTATTTTTAGGGCCACTGGCCAAAATTAAGCCGATTGAGGTAGAGCGCGTTGCCAAGGCGATGATTCACTATGCTAATGCAGATAATGGCAACAAACTTGATATTGTTGAGAATATCGATATACATCGATGTTAGGCTGGTTAGTTGGGGTATGTTAAATTACGTACGCTGTCAATATAGGGGTAGCGACCTGCGCCGCTATGCCCCTGTATTGTTAATGGTAATTTACTCGTAATCAGTCGCGTACGTTTCAGCGTAGGTATGTGAGTAAAGTTCCATTAAGTTGCCAAACGGGTCTTCTAGGTAAACCATTTTCGCTTGTTTGCTGTCATCTTCAGGATGGTAGCGCATAATGTCCATTCTTACTTTACCGCCATACTGTTCAACTTTAGAGATAACACCTTCAAAGTCATCGGTTTGCAAACAAAAATGGAAAATACCGATGCGGTTAAAGTTCACTTCATGACGCTCTTCGCGGTCTTTCATTTCAAATAATTCAACACCAATACCATCGGTCGTTAATAAATGAGCAATGTTAAACCCTTTAAAGCCTTCACCAAACACCTGTATGCACATTCTGCCGATGGCTGTTTCGCGCTCTTCAATAACAGGGGTGTTGTTCATCACAATTTTAAGACCCAATGCTTTTGTGTAAAATTCAACGGCTTGGTTCATATCGCCAACCATAATACCAATGTGATTCATTTTCATAATGTGCTCCAGATAACGCTAATAAATTCGTAATTCGATTAAGATGGGTGCAGTATACGGATGACTTTAAATTATATGAAATTATCAATAATTATCAGTTTAATCACTTTTTGTAATAATCACACCAACCACAACGTTAACAACGAGTTAAGAAAAAGTTAAATACAAATCAAAGAGAACATTGAGTTGATCGTGTGTTGGTTAGTGTGCTGCATGGTTACTAGAAAGCCCCGTTTACGAGAAAGCCCCGTTTACGAGAAAGCGAAAAATCTTATTCAGATGTAAACTACACGGCCAAAAAAAACGCCTCACAATGCGTGAAGCGTTTTAAAAAGATAGACGTTAAGACTTGCCTTTATTGGATAAGATCCAAATACGCTTGTTCAGAGAGTACCTCTACGCCTTTGTCTTTCGCCGCGTTAATTTTGGTTTCACCAACTTTCTCACCTGTAACCAAATACGTGGTTTTACCCGTTACAGACTTAGCAACCTTAGCGCCCAATGACTTAGCGTGCTTCTCCATATCAGAGCGTTTACCTTGCTGCATACTGCCAGTAAAGACTACGACAGCCCCCGCAATGGGTGAAGCATTTTCACTCATCTCAAAAACCTTCACGGTATTGGCCAAATTAAAGCCCAGAGCATATACCTTTACAAATTCTTCTTTAATATTGGCAAGCCCTTCGACAATCGCTTGAGCACTGACTTCTGCAAAGCCATCGATTTTAACCATTTCCTCGGCACTTAATTCAAGAAGTTTCAGCAAAGAATGATGTTGTAATAACTTTTCACAGTTACCACCACCTAGGCGACTTACGCCAAAGGCCGATAAAAAACGCCAGTCTTCGATTTCAATTTCTCGACTCGCTTTAAGCTGGTCGATTAAATTTTGGGCGGTTTTATCGCCAAACCCGAAACTGGTTAATTGATGTACTTTTAATTCGTAAATGTCATGAATATGGCGAACGCCATAATGACTTAAGCGTTCTATGACTTTCGGACCGAAGCCATCGTTATTCCCTAAGGTCTTAAAAAAATGAACTAAGGTATTTTCTGTTTGTGCAGGACAATCGCTCTTGTTTGGGCAGATAAGGTGATCGGACTCCCAAAGTAAATGCGCATGACAGCTCGGGCAACTGTCTGGTAATTGTGGCTCGGCTTTTTTGATCACTTTTTCAATCTTTGGGATCACCAAACCACTGCGTACCAATTGCACAATCGCGCCAGGCCCTACCCCATTGGTTTTCACCATATTATAATGGTGCACGGTTACACGGCTAATGGTTGCCCCACTCAACTTGGTAGGCACAAGTTCGGCAACCGGTGAAACACGGCCAGTTCTGGATGTTTGTGGAATGATATTTTTGACTTCCACTTCGGCCGACTCGTCATTGACTTTAAAGGCAATTTGCCAACGATGATGATGTCTTGTCGCCCCCATATGTGCTTTAATGGCCGCATGGGTTGTTTCCAGAATAACCCCATCGATATCAAAATCTACGGCGCCCCAAATTTGCGCAACGATGTCGTCAAAGTTATCGATGATCTCACTAAAGTGAGCGGTTTTATTGGCGAGTAAAGCAAATGGATAAAAGACGCAGGCGCCTTCATCAATGGCTTTTTGAACGTTCTCATCCACTTTCTTTTCTGCAATAATCGCTGCCTGGATGTTTCGAGAGTTTTCAAAGTGCTGACTTAGCACCTCATCAAAATAGCTTTTTTGGATCACAATTTCGCCAGCCCCCAAACCACGCTCGCCAAGATTTGCCACTTTTAAACCGCGCTGGAATGCACGCGTGATATCTTGGCCTCGTACCCCATCACCACGAGTATAAAGCGTAGAACCATCGTCAAACGCCGCGTAGCCATCCAGTTTTGGGGTTACCCGAATTTCTATGTCCGCTTCGGCAACGTTAAGCTCATTGGCGGCTTTTAAAATTCGTTTCACCCACTTTTGAATTTCAGCAAAAGAATAGGCTTTATCGGTAGACAACATTTTTTGCGGTAAAGCCACGGTTTTCGCTTCCGCAAGGGCCTCAGGCTCAACCTGGCTCAAATAAGGGTGTTCAGGGTTGATGTTTTTAAGCTCGGCAATATACGCGTCGTATTGTTTATCCTCAATAAGCGGAAAACCGGCTCGATAAAGGGTATTCGTCGCTTCTAAAACGGCTAAGAGTTCGCTCTCAATCAGACTTTCTTTAGTCAATAATATGGTAAGTTGTGTTGCATCAATTTGCGAGTTTGCCTCGCTAAGAATGGATATTTGTTGATCGCTAATGTTTACGTCTATCATTCTTTTTTTGTCCTTAATGAAAAACCTCCGTAAGGAGGTTTTTAATGTTTGTCTGTTTATAAAAAGCTTTATTAATACTGAGCCAAACGCGAGCGTCTATCAAACTCTCTTATTTTCGAGATATAGTGCTGCTCTGTTTGTGCGGTCATCACACTGCGCTTGCTATCAAGCACCTGACCGTTAAACTCTTTGGCCAAATGTCTGGCTGCCGATAACATCAGCTGAAAGACTTTTGCAGGATCACCAGCATTTGGTAAGGTCATAAATAACGTTAAGCCCTGTGTGGTAAATCGCTCCATGTTATCCACATCAAACGTACCCGGGTTAACCATATTCGCCAAACTAAAATGAACCGGGCCATTGCCAGCATTGTCTTTATGGCGATGGAAAATATTCATTTCACCGAACTTTAAACCTAAGGTGATTAATTGCGGCAACAAGGCGGCGCCATTAATCAAGTTCTGGTTAGAACATACCACAGACAATGCCAGTACTTCTTGTTCAATTTCGACTTTCGGTTTCGGGTCTTCTTCAAAGTCTAAATTTAATTGATCACGCTTTAATTCGGCCTTACTTTTGCTTGAAGACTTTTTAAATGGCGTCACTTTTGCTCTTTTAACCTTAGGAGCAGTGGCCTTAGATTCAGTAGCTTGAGGTTTTACCGCCACTTTAGGTTTCTCTACAACACGCGTTGCTGTTGCGGCAAATTCGTCATTTAAGTCTTGCTCTGCAAAGTCCGGCTCAGCAAAAACAGGCTCTTTAAAAACCGGTTCCTTAAATACGGGCTCCTTGAAAGCAGGCTCTTTAAATACCGGTTCTTTAAGCATAGTTTCTTTAAGAGCAGGCTCGCTTACTTCCATCGATTGGCTATCAGGCTCATGTTCGGTCCTACCAACATCGCCTTCGCTAGCCACCACATCCTCGCTGATATCAACCTTTAATTGGGCTTCTACGATAGCAGACTGTGCAGGCTCATCATGAAAGTCCAGATCATCGGCAACAGGCGTATAAGACTTTTCCAATGTTTCAATATCTTCTAAAGAAGGTCGTTGCTTATTAACCTCTTCTGAACATACTACGGGCGGATTAGGGAAGTCTTCTGGCACATCAAGGACAACCTCGGGCTCTTCAATAACCGTTTTAATTCGACGAATACCGTCTTGATCAAAACCATCTGCATCGACTTGACGCTCCCCTATTTCAAGAGGTTCATCTTGCACGGTAGATTTGGTTTTTAACTTGTAAGGGTTTTTACCCCCTTTACGAATTTTATACCGCCCATTAATGTAAATACCTAAAATGGCAATCACACTTATTATTATTAAAATGAGTCTAAAGTTTACTTCCATTACTCAGCCTATTTAGAATTCTTCGGCCATGGCGATTGCGTCATCAATATCCACGGATACCATTCTGGAAACCCCAGGTTCAAACATGGTAACACCGGTTAAATGTGACGCCATTTCCATAGCGATTTTATTATGACTTATATAAATAAATTGCACGCTTTGCGACATTTCTTTCACCAAATTACAGAAACGCCCCACATTAGCGTCATCTAATGGGGCATCTACCTCATCCAACATGCAAAATGGGGCTGGATTCAGTCGAAATATTGCAAATACCAATGATAATGCGGTTAGCGCTTTTTCTCCACCAGAAAGTAAGTGTATTGTGCTATTTTTTTTACCTGGCGGCCTTGCCATGATGGTAACGCCGGTTTCCAAGAAGTCATCCGAGGTTAAATCTAGGTAAGCCGTACCACCTCCAAAGACTTTTGGGAACAATGATTTCAAATCATTATTGACCTTATCGAAGGTTAATTTGAACTTGTCTCTGGACTCATTATCAATTTTTTTGATCGCCGATTCAAGCGTGGCTAAAGCGGTTTCTAAGTCATGACTTTGCTGTTGTAAATAGCTAAAGCGCTGTTGCTCGGTTTCATACTCATCAATCGCCGCGAGGTTAATTGCCCCAAGCTGACTAATCTCTTTGCTAAATCTCTCCAGCTTAATTTGCCATTGCGACTCGCTAATATCCTCAGGTAACGCTTTGAGTACTTCATTTAATTGCAAATGGGTTTCTAATAATTGCTCGCGTAATGTTTGCGAGCGCACCTGTAAAGATTCAATCGTTAGTTGTTTTTTATTTAACGACTGACTTTTTTGAGCATGCGAATGTTGCAGCTTTTGTGATGTCTGTTCAAACTGTTTTTGTTGTTCATGGGTATCGGCTAAGCATTGCTGCTGCTCAGTTATTTGATTGTTAATCAACAAGCTCTGCCTTGATAATTCATTGAGCTGTTGCTCATCTTCTTGCATTGGGTTTTGCAACGTGATTTTTTGTTGGTTCAAGCGCTCAAAGCGCCCATCAAGTTCAAGTAACCGGTCTTGATCGCGATTCAGGTTATGGGCAATATTTTCCTGTTTTACTTTCAGCTGTTCTTTTTGCACCGATAACTGCTGAACCATTTTATTTTGATCCGTTATTTTATGTTGCAGTGCATCCTGCGCTTCATTCATTTGCTCACGCTGTTGCTTTAAGGACTCTTTGTCTTTGCTGTCCATTAAAGGCGTCTGCTTTAATTTAGCCTTTTCCTGCAGCAAGGCGTCATAACGTTGCATTTCCTCTGTTAAGGCTTGTTGCACTTGCAGTTGGTTGCTTTGCAATTGCTGCTGTTGCCCTTCTTTTAAGCTGATCTCTTGGTTTAACAGTGCTATTTGCTGAGTTAGTTGTTGTTCAGAACTTGCCAGTTCATTAAGTTGGTCCGTGAAGCTTTGTTGCTTCCCCTTTAACGCTTCAAGCGTACTTTCAAGTCCATGGCTGTTATTTTGCAACGCCTCGCATTCCTGTTTGTGCGTCTCTAATAAGGCACGTAATTGCTCAGTTTTAGCCTGTCTTTCAAGCAAGTTTTCCGTATTACTGGCAATCCCTTTGCGAAACCAATTTCGCCCATACCAATAGCCTTGTGGGCAAATAATGGACTGGGCAGCGTCAAGGTGTTTACTTTGTGTTTTTGCTTGCTCTGGCGTTTCGGCCAATTGAATTTGATTTAATAACGCAACAAAGGGATGGTCCCCCTCAAGCTCGGTCGCTAACGTGCCAGGTTTAGGCGCAACGCTTCTATCGCTTTCAGAAATAAATAAGCGCCCTATTTCGGGTTCAAAATCTGCAGGCCAATCGTTTACTGCATGCGCTTTTAACCATTCGCCAATCACCATTTCGATGGCAAGATGCCAAGGTTTATTGACCTTAAGTTGGGTTAATAAAGTTTGCTCGGTTGAATAACCAAGTGATTGTAAAAAACGCAGCTGAACGGCCTGTTCATCGCTATGCTGATTTAACAAGGAGGAATTTGCATGAATTTCTGCCTGCGTTTGCTGTTGATGTTGGGTTTGGCTATGCAGCTTTGCCTGAACATCGGCCAGTTTGGTTCGCAAATGAGTTATTTTCTCGTCAATGCTCTGTTTGTCTAACCTCACTTGCTGCTGTTTTTGCATCAATGAGACAACTTGCCCGGTTAATTGTTGCTGTTGGCTCGCTTGGCTGGTGGTTTGAATGTGCTCCATTTGCCCCACAAGATTATCCAGTTGCTTACTCAATTCATCAACTTTGCTGTGACTGGCATGCAGCTTAGACTCATTTACACTTTGGTCTTTTTCATATTGACCTTGTTGCTGTAAAAAGGTGTCCCACTGCGTTTGCCAACCACGTTGGCGGCGCAAGATATCTTGCAAAGATGTATTTAGCGCATCAAGTTGTTCTGTTTGTTGATGAAGCTCAGGTTCAATTTTTTCAATACTTTGCAACATCTGCTGGGCACTGTGTTGTTGCTGTTGAATATGGGTTCTAAGCCCTTCTTTACTGGCAAGCGTTTCTTGTAACGAGCTTTCAATGTTGGTTCGATTTTGTCTTGCATGACCAATATTCTGCTCTAAACGAGTAATATCGCGGGTCAACTGCAATTGCTGTTGCTGTAATTGGCTCAGCTGGGCGTTATGAGTTTCTTGCCCTTGTCTTAAAGACAATAAGTTGACCTGTAATTGGGTTTGATCTTTATTGACTCGCTCTATATCAACCGTCAGTTGATTTTGTTGACGCTCTAACAATTGCGCCTTTTCTTGACATTGCTGCCAGCGAAATACGATTAATTGCGCTTTGCAATGGCGCTCTTGTTTTTTTAAGTTGGTAAATCGACTCGCGGCAACCGACTGAGCATGCAATTTTTCCAATCGCTCATTAAGCTCTTGTTTAATGTCAACCAAACGCTGTAAATTTTCTCGGGTGTGTTTAATGCGAATTTCGGTTTCACGGCGGCGTTCTTTGTATTTCGATACGCCCGCGGCTTCTTCAATAAAGACTCTTAACTCCTGAGGTTTAGACTCAATAAGCTTAGAGATCATTCCTTGTTCAATAATGGCGTAACTACGCGGGCCAAGACCGGTACCTAAAAAGATATCGGTAATGTCTTTACGCCGACATTTACTGCCGTTAAGAAAGTAACGATTTTGCGCGTCGCGATTCACCACACGTTTAATTGAAATCTCACTGCGGTCCGCCATGGTACCTTGCACGCGCGACTCGCTATTATCAAAGACCAATTCAACACTGGCTTGCCCTACTGGCTTTCGAGAGTTAGCTCCGTTAAAAATAACATCGGTCATGCTATCGCCGCGCAGGTTTTTAGCCGAACTTTCGCCCAGCACCCAACGAACAGCATCAATAATATTGGATTTGCCGCAACCGTTAGGACCAACAATAGCGGTCATTTCATTGGCAAATGAAATGGAGGTTAGATCGACAAAGGATTTGAAACCAACAAGTTTAATTTTTTTTAAATGCATCGACTGTCTGTTTGGTTGTTATTGCTTGCGATCATATATTTTATGCAAACGGAAAATGTAACTTTATGTAATCATAATTACCAGTGTCATTTCGGTATTTTTTTTGATTACAATCAACTTTTAAAGGATTACGGGCCACTTTAACAAATACCGTCATAACTTGTAACAGTTATGTCACAGCCAGGTGGTTCAATTTGGCTAACAAAATCAGTATAATTTTAACCTGTGAATACACTTTTCAACAATTATGAGTACACCAATAATAATGACACACAGAGTTCACTCACCCATAGCCAAAAGTGGCCCAGGCTATTTTTTTGAAGGCTTTAAATTAATCACCACGCCAGGGATCCGCCGATTTGTGATCGTACCCCTGTTGGTGAACTGTGTCTTGTTTGGTTTTTCATTTTATCAACTTAGTTTATATATTGATCAATTTATTGCGCAATTGGCTGAATGTTTACCCGACGCCTTTATGTGGCTAGTAAACGTTGCTGAGCCATTATTATACTTTACCGCAATCATTTGTTTTGCTTTTATATTTTCAAGTGTTGCTAACTGGATAGCAGCCCCTTTTAATGGTTTACTTGCGGAAAAAATTGAATACCACTTAGCCGGTAAAACCATACCCGACACATCACTATTAGACGTGGTAAAAGATGTGCCACGCACGCTCAAGCGCGAATTGAGTAAACTTAAGCATTATATTCCACGTGCCATAGGTTTTTTCCTGATCATGTGGATCTTACCTTTTGCAGGGCAAGTGTTATGGTTTATGTTTGTTTCTTGGATGATGGCTATACAGTATTGCGATTATGCCTTTGATAATCATAAAGTCAGTTTTGAAGAAATGCTTTACCGATTATCAAACCATAAAGCTAAATGTTTTAGTTTTGGCATGACCATCACGTTATTCACCATGATCCCAATCATCAACTTTTTATTAATGCCAGTGGCCATCTGTGGAGCTACGGCAATGTGGGTTGACCACCTTCACAAAGAGCCGTGAACAATACACCAAGTTTAGCGACAAAATACAGTTGAAGTAATCGCAAAAACAAGTTTGCGATTACTGCCCATTTAAACGCGTAAAATTAGCCTACGCGTTTTACAAAAGCATCAACGAATTTACCCGCCGACGCCTCATCCATATTAAAATAAAGCGAAGGCTCAATAAGCTCAGCTTCCATCAATGAGAAATGCTCGCCTGTGCGCACAAAGTCAAGCCTGGCATACATAGGAATTTCAGGAAGTTTTGTTAACGCATGTTCAGCTTGCTCTGTTAATTTTGCTTCTGGGGTTACGGTTTTTAATTGACCGCCGTGCTCTTCTTGCACGCGAAAATCATTATCTTTTGGAGTTTTTAAAATCGTGTGACTGTAAGTACCCGAAAAATAAAAGCAAGAAAACTCGCCCTCATTAATGACACTCTCAATAAACGGTTGCACCATAAAATCTCGGTCGGCAAACACCAATTTTAATTCATCAAGGCATGCCAATAATGTTGTTTTTGTTAACCAGTAGGTATTGTCTGCATTAGCACTTACACATGGTTTAATAACGATTTGCTCGCTGTCAAAGTGGCTAAAGAAGGTGTCTATCATCGACTCATCAAAACGTTCCTGCCAAAGTGTTGGGACAATAGCGACATTTTGTTGTTCAAGTTCCGCAAGGTATTTCTTGTTAATGTTCCAACGCACAATATCTAAACTGTTTTCCAATGTAGCCGTTGATGCTTCAATATCAGCCAAAACCTGTAAGAACGCTGGCGCATCGTCCTGGTAATCCCAAGGGGTTCGAATAAGCACCACATCATAATCATTCCAATTGACGTTTTTTAAACGCCACGAAACCAAATGCGTTGTCCAGCCATTCGCCAACATTGGTGCATCGATTAATTGATCATAAACTTCAAAATCATCCAGGCAGTCCATGGATAAAATAGCGCATTTTTTCAAGATTAGTCCCCTTGTTATTTTTGGTAGGCTCATTCTACCCTATTTTGCCCATACTTAAAGGCTTGTTAAACAACTAAAAGCAAAGTTAATTTGGTAAAGGGCTTGACGAAATGAAGATAAAAACTTTACATTAACCTTATAATAAGCTTTTGATTTAAAAGCACTAGGAATACAAATTAGGCAAGGCCTTAGGGATAACAAATGACCATAAAAAAATCACTGTGTTTAGGTTTGATCGCCGCAATGCTCAGCACCACAAGTGTTGCTGATGAACAAAATGAAATCGGTTTTGATATCCCACTGCTTGAAGATGCACAAGTATTTGCCGACTTTAAAGACAAATACCCGGTCATGCTCAATTACTTCACTCAAAGCAGCTTTACCGAGGTGGAAACCTTCTATAACCAGCAATTTGGTGGACCAATATATCAACAAACTCGCTATGGTCGTTTGGAGTTAACCTACTCGCACATGAATAATAAAGTGCGCGTCATTGTGGCAGAGCAAAATAATAAACGTGAGGTCGATATTATTGTTGAAGAAGAGACACCAGAGGCCGAGCAATAGGTATTTAATTAGAGCGCAAGTATTTTACCCTCTATAAAAAAGGTCAGCATGTTGCTGACCTTTTGTTTCTAAAATATTTACTAAAATATTTACTAAATTATTTTAAAATACTGTCCATCGTGCCCTGCGCTAGAGGGTGGTAGCCAGGACGGGCTTTACGGTAAACTTGCTGAGCCCATTTAAGGCCTTGCTCTGTTTCCGCTAATTTTTTGTATAACGGCACAATCAATTTACGACGACCAATATCCACTAGGTATTGTGCTAATTGCTCTTCAATCACGTTGTAGTCATTATGCAAAGCCAATAAATACCATGCGTGGGCTATTTCAGCATTGGTGCTGTTGGTAAAGTTAAATGCGCTATCCAATGTGTGCATTTTATCTAAGGCTAAATCGCGTGGTAAACCATTGATAAAGTACAACCATTCATGAACAGTCCAGTTAGCGGTAGGCATATCAGCCAAATTTTTATTACCGGCTAACCATTGCGTTGAATATTTACCAACAATATCAAATGCATCTGATTGAGGTGATGGCACAGTAGTTGGCAGAGCAGGTTTAAATACCCAATCCTTTACCTCACTCATGCTGACAATGCCTGGGTATTTATCAATCAGGTTTTCTTGCAAGTAAGTTAAGAAGTCTTCGGTACCGATACTTTGGAAACTAAACTGATTAAAGTAAGACAACACAAATGGGTCAAACTTATCACGGCCATAGCGTTGCTCTAGGAAAATTAAGAACAACTGACCTTTTACATAAGGTACCCCACTAAAAGCCGCATCAGGATCACGACCTTGTAAGTCAAGGTATAAGATCTCATCGTTGTCTGGCAAATTAGCCATATCGCCGTGTAAATCGGCCACACCTAACACCTGCTCCATTACTGCCCGATCACGGCCGAACACTTCTTCCATAATGCGGTTTTCAACGTAAGATGTGAAACCTTCGTTCAACCACAAGTCTCGCCAGCTTTCATTGGTAACCAAATTACCTGACCAAGAGTGTGCTAATTCATGGGCGATTAAATTTACCAAACTCTTATCACCGGCAACAACCGTTGGCGTAATAAAAGACAATCTAGGGTTTTCCATGCCGCCAAATGGAAAGCTCGGTGGCAACATTAGTAGGTCATAACGACCCCAACGGTATTTTCCATAAAGCTTTTCTGAGGCATGGATCATCGCTTGAGTATCATTAAATTCATTGGCTGATCGCTCAAGAATATAAGACTCTGCATAAACACCTGTTTGCTCGCTCATGGCTTTAAAGTGCAAATCACCAACGCCAATAGCAATCAAGTAAGGTGGAATGGCTTGCGGCATCTCAAAGTAATAATCACCATCGCGAGCCGTATTTGGCTCGTTATTGGCGCTCATAACGGCCAATAAGGCTTCATCGGTTTTGATGCGCGCATCATAGGTTAAGCGCACCGCTGGGGTATCTTGAATCGGAATCCAACTACGCGCATGAATCGCCTGATTTTGGCTGAACATAAAAGGGTGTTGTTTGCCAGCCGTTTGCTCTTTTGTTAACCACTGCAAACCTGAAGCCACTTCGGTTGACTGGTAATAAACACGCAGTTTATCGGCTTGATAACCTGGCTTAATGGTAAGTTTTGAGCCCATCACGTCATCACGTTTGGCCAAATCAAAGGCCACTTTTTGCCACTGACCTTCGCCCTTTTGTGCGTACACCTTAAATACCTTTAAATCACGTGTATCTAGGTAAACGGTGGTGGTGTTGTTATTTAACCAAGTGAGTGATAAATCCACAAAGCCCTTAAGCGATTTGTTATCGAAATCTACTGCTAAATCAAGATATACGTGTTTTACTTTAACTTCGTCATAGTTGGCGTAAGTTAAATCGTCATTCATTTTTGCCACACCGGCATATGAAGTAACCATAATGGCAATCGCAACCAAGCGAATCATTAACTTTGTCATACTTTTCCCAAAAAATATAAATGATGAATACCCTTATAATCGCTCTGTTTGTATACAACAGAGCTGGGCATATTAATTTTTGCGGGCTAAGTTTACCTACCTCAAACTGTTGATACCAGTTAATTAATGCATGAACCCAATAATTCTGCGATAATTTGATTAATTTAGGCCATATCAATAAAAGATAAACACACTCTGATGACAGAACAAAAAAAGACACTCTTTGCCCAACGTTTTCGTGGTTACTTCCCCGTAGTTATTGATGTTGAAACGGCAGGTTTTAATGCCAAAACCGATGCCCTACTTGAAATTGCCGCCAGCATTTTACATATGGATGAAATCACCGGCTTATTGTCGATAAAAGAAACGATTTGCTTTAACGTTGAACCCTTTGAAGGGGCCAATCTCGAACCAGCCGCTTTGGAATTTACAGGGATTGACCCAACCAACCCACTTCGTGGTGCGGTATCAGAAGATGAAGCCTTAAAAGAAACGTTTAAAGCCATTCGAAAAGCAATGAAGCAAGCCGGTTGTCAACGTTCGATTATGGTGGCACACAATGCGGCCTTTGATTTAGGTTTTGTTAATGCCGCAACCGAGCGCTGTAATATTAAACGCAGCCCATTTCACCCTTTTGCAAGTTTTGATACCGCCACCCTTTCCGGCCTAGCTCTAGGACAAACCGTGTTAGCGAAAGCTTGTGATAGTGCCGGGTTAGGTTTTGATAACAGCGAAGCGCATACGGCGGTCTATGATACCGAGAAAACGGCGGAGTTATTTTGTTATATCGTTAATAAGTGGCAAGAATTGGGTGGTTGGCCATTAGCCGTAGCCGACGAAAATAGCGATGATAAAAACCAAGCGGATAGCGCCGAATAGAGTCACCGCTCATGTCCAAAAAATAGCGTATGTCGATGTTTAGGACTTTACGCTATTAAACTTTATTTTGTTAAATCGATGCTGACGACGCAATAATAGGGTTTTCATTGCAAACATCACCAGAATAATGGCCGCGCCTATCGTCGCTGGTTGCAGCCAAAAGCGAACCAATATAGCCGCTATGCCGAAAAAAGCATATGGATAAAACTCATAAATAATAAAAGGTAACTTGATGCCCTGAATGGTTTTTTTTGCTCGAGTTTGACGACGGTAATTTGAACGCATGACGGCTATAGTGCACCCTGCGCAAAATAGAATAAAACTCGACAATATACCAATCAGATCTGAGGCATAAAAAAGCAATCCAATCGAGGATGACATATAAATTAATGGGAGTTTTTCATACAACGGCTTACTGATGTTCATTTCCTTTGACCCACTTTTTGTTGTTAGTATTTGTTCATGATTCACTTTTAGTTTAGCGCCTTGTTATTCAAACCCCCAAATTTTTTTAATCTATTGCCCAAATAGCTCAAAAACAAAAAAGGGCCCTAAGGCCCTTTTAAATTAATTACGTTTATTGTAATTATAATTGGTCAGCGTTATCGCTTAGGTAAGAAGCAACACCATCTGGAGATGCAGTCATACCTTTATCACCTTTGTTCCAACCCGCTGGACATACTTCGCCGTGGTCTTGGTGGAATTGTAATGCATCAACCATGCGTAACATTTCATCAACGTTACGACCAAGAGGAAGATCGTTAACAACCTGATGACGTACGTTACCTTCTTCATCGATTAAGAATGAACCACGAAATGCAACGCCAGCTTCTGGGTGCTCAACGTCATATGCTTGACAGATTTCGTGTTTAACATCAGCAACCAAGGTGTAACGAACTGGACCAATACCACCGTCGTTGATTGCTGTGTTACGCCATGCGTTATGTGAAAATTGAGAATCGATAGATACACCAATTACTTCTACGCCACGGCTCTTGAAATCATCCATGCGGTGATCAAAAGCAATTAGCTCTGATGGACATACAAATGTGAAGTCCAACGGGTAAAAGAAAATAACCGCTTTTTTACCTTTGATGGTTTCTTTAAGATTAAAGCTATCTACGATTTCACCGCTGCCTAATACTGCTGCTGCAGTAAAATCTGGTGCTGGACGACCTACTAGTACACTCATGGTTTTCTCCCATTGATTTTGTTTGTTTAACTGTTTTAATTTGTAACTACCATTAATATATGGATGATAATTTGTAAAACAAGTTAAAATTTAATTATTCTGCGTTTTTATGCTTTTCTGCTGTTTCTTTAATCAGCGGTTGAAGTTCACCTTGCTGATACATTTCCATAATAATGTCACAACCACCGATTAACTCGCCTTCTACCCACAGTTGTGGGAAGGTAGGCCAGTTTGCAAATTTTGGTAGTTCTGCACGAATATCCGGGTTTTGTAGAATGTCTACATAAGCAAATTGTTCACCACAAGACATTAATGCTTGCGATGCTTGTGACGAGAAACCACAACTTGGTAATTTAGGTGAGCCCTTCATAAAGATAAGAATTGGGTTCTCACTGATTTGTTGTTTGATTTTGTCGATAGTTTCCATAGGATCCTCTAGTCGCTCGTAAAAATAATAAAGTCCGAGTAGTTTACTCGGACTTTATTTAGGATTAAAGAAAAATTTTGCGGTTGCAAGAATTTAGTCGGCAAGAATTTTTAAGACATCGTCTTTTAAACCATCATATAACATGGCCGACTGAATACCGTATTCACGAACACAGTAAATAGATTCGGTAAACTCGCCCGATTGAGCCAGTTTAATAAGATCACGGTAGAACTGTATGGTTAACTCTTTCGCTTGCGCATTCGCAAAGAAAATACCACCAATGCGAGAATACAAATTCTTAAAGCCATTTAATACCATCACATAAATCGGGTTACCACTTGCCAGAGCCAAGTCGTGATGTAATTGATAATCGCTTTCAGCAAAGTTTTCTAACTCATCAACCGATTCAATTTGCTTGGTTAATAGCTCAATAACTTTTTCCGGATTATTTTTAATGGCACCACGTAAGTAAATTGCACAAATATTGGTGCGGGCCGAAAGTAGATTTTCAACCAAATCAGGAATGCCCTCTTGGTCTAATTCAACCAAGGTACTTAAAATATTTAAGCCGCATGTTTCCCAAAAGTTGTTCACTTTGGTTGGTTTGCCATGTTGAATGGTTAGCCATCCATCACGGGCAAGTCTTTGTAATACTTCACGAAGTGTTGTACGAGTTACACCAATTAATTCGGATAACTCTCTTTCTGCAGGTAAAATTGAGCCCGGTGGAAAACCACCATTCCAAATCGACTCAACGATATATCGTTCAGCAAATCCTGCTGGACTTTGCGCTTTTATAATCATTTTCTTCCACTTTCTCCGCATTTTAAGCGGAGCACTCTAAGTTATTTAGGCTATCTAAACTGATTGTACCAGAGAAAGTCAAGCACTAAAATCGTCCCTAGATCAAATTTTTCTAACTTTTCATATTTACCAACAATCTTATCTGGCATAAGATGTTGCTCTTTGAAAAAAATTAACAACAATAAAAATATATCTCGGGTAGTTACTTTAATTATGAAGTTAGATAAAGGTCACTAATGGAACAAACATATTCACAAGCACTTTTTAAAAACTTTTTAGGTCAAGCTCCTTCTTGGTACAAAATTACCATTGTAAGCTTTTTGATTCTAAATCCAATTCTGTTTTCAATTTCACCTTATGTTGCAGGTTGGGCGTTGGTCATTCAGTTCATTTTTACCTTGGCTATGGCATTAAAATGTTATCCGTTACAACCTGGTGGCTTGTTAGCCATTGAGGCTGTCGCGATTGGCATGACCAGTCCACAGCAGGTATTCCATGAAATTACCGCCAACATACAAGTGGTGCTATTGCTTGTCTTTATGGTTGCCGGCATTTACTTTATGAAAAACCTGTTGTTGTTTTTATTTACTAAAATCATCACCAAAGTAAGATCAAAGATCATTGTTTCTTTGCTGTTTTGTTTTGTAAGTGCTTTCTTGTCTGCCTTCCTAGATGCCTTAACAGTAATTGCGGTTATCATCAGTGTTGCGGTAGGATTTTATACCGTTTACCACAAGGTAGCATCGGGTAAAACCTTTACTTGTACGCACGACCACACCGAAGATGATGAGGTATTAGAATTATCTCGTGAGGACTTAGTCGGATTTCGCGCCTATTTACGTAATTTATTAATGCATGCTGGTGTTGGTACTGCCCTAGGTGGCGTAATGACCATTGTTGGTGAGCCACAAAACTTAATTATCGGTCAACAAGCAAGCTGGGATTTCGTTGAATTCGCCATTCGTATGTCCCCGGTTACCGTGCCAGTATTGTTTTTTGGTTTATTAACCTGTTTCTGTGTAGAGAAATTTAAAATTTTCACCTACGGTGCAAAACTGCCAACGAATGTCCGTAAAATTCTAGTTGAGTTTGACAAACAAGAAACAATAAATCGTACTAGAGCTGACAATGTTAAATTAGTTATGCAAGGTCTTATTGCGGTTTGGTTAATCATTGCACTAGCATTGCATCTAGCAGAAGTAGGCTTGGTTGGTTTATCGGTTATTATTCTTGCCACATCGTTCACGGGTATCATTGATGAGCATCAAATTGGTCATGCCTTTGAAGAAGCGTTACCATTTACCGCCCTATTAAGTGTGTTCTTTGCCGTGGTTGCGGTAATTATCGATCAACAATTATTTACCCCGGTGATTAAATGGGTATTAACCTTCGAAGGTGATATGCAATTGGTTATGTTCTACTTAGCAAACGGATTCTTATCAATGGTAAGTGACAACGTGTTTGTTGGTACGGTTTACATTACCGAAGTTAAGAAAGCCCTTATTGCTGGCGAAATTACGCGCGATCAATTTGATATGCTAGCGGTTGCTATCAACACTGGTACAAACTTACCATCGGTTGCCACACCGAATGGTCAAGCCGCTTTCTTATTCTTATTAACATCGGCTTTAGCACCGTTAATTCGTTTATCATACGGCCGTATGGTATACATGGCGTTACCTTACACCATCGTTTTAACCATTGTTGGCTTACTCACCATTTCTTCTGGATTTTTGGTCGAGCAAACCACAAATTTCTATGAATGGCATATCATAAGTCATCATACGGGAACAGAAAGCATGGCGCCTAGCGGGCACTAAATACAGACCCATAAAAAAAAGCGTCTACCGGCGCTTTTTTCATTTTAAACGTAAAATTGTTGAGCAATGAATAATGATAAAAAATTTAAATTCAATGATCTTTAATCCACTGTCATGGTGGCTATTAGCTTTGAGTGCTTTATGCTTTGAATTTACCGCATTGTACTTTCAATACGGTATGAAACTTGAACCCTGCATTATGTGTATTTACCAACGGGTTGCTATATCGGCTATGCTATTTGCAGGCATTATAGGGGCATTAGGGAACAAGTTCTTTATTACCCGAGTTACCGCCTTTGGTCTTTGGGGCTATGGTAGCTATCGTGGTTTAGAGTTAGCCCTTGAGCATGTTGAAATGCAAGCCAATGCGGGGTCATTATTTTACACCTGTGATTACATTCCAAATTTCCCAAGTTGGTTACCACTGCATGAGTGGATCCCAGGCATCTTTGAAGCAACGGGAGATTGTGGTGAAATCGCCTGGTCATTTTTAGGTTATTCTATGCCGCAGTGGATGATTGTCGTTTTTGGGGCTTACTTGCTTGTATTTGCAATAATTTTTTCTTCTCGTATTATTAGTTTAATAAGCAAACCGACCCCCAAATAATAGATCTCTAGCTTTCTCTGTTATTTGTGGTTCAAATAACAGAGAAGCAAATATGCCCGCAAATAACACAGCCCCAAAATGGTTTATAATCGTATGTATTGTCGCCATAATCTGGAACTTATTAGGCGTTATGGCCTTTACTACCGGCCCGGTAATGAATACCGAAGCCCTTAATCAACTCCCATTAGACCAACAACAAGCCTATAACGACATGCCCTTTTGGGCCAAGCTTGCTTTTGCCATTGCGGTATTTTCAGGCACATTAGGTTCAGCCGCTTTACTGCTAAAGAAACCCATGGCCAAAGCACTGCTTATCATGTCTTTGATTGGCGTCATCGTACAAATGTTTCATGCTTACTTTATTGGTAACTCTTGGGAGGTATTTGGTCCCGGCGGTGCCATCATGCCGGCTATGATCGTTTTATTTGCGATTTACTTAATTCTGCTGGCAAACAAAGCTCAGCAATCACAATGGTTAAAGCCCTAATTGGTATTAAAATAGGAAAGGAATCGAAATGGGGTTAGGTTGTGCCTCCCCCATTTGTTGTGTTGCTTTTTAGCCTTGCTTATTTAACGTTGCTTATTTAACGTTGCTTATTTAACGTTGCTTATTTAGCGTTGCTAATTTAGCGTTGAACCGGGGCACCAACCCCAGCAGCAACATAAGGGATGATTCGGCGGATCACCCCTTCGACATTGACCTTTTCATTAAAGTCATTTTGGGCAATATCAATTAACGCATCCGTTGATGACATCGTAAATACCGCGGTACTCATGGTAAAATGCAATCGCCAAAACATTTCTTCCGTGGATAATTCAGGGTAGGCCTGATGAACGGCCGCGGTAAAATTATCAATGATGCCAGGGTAATTACTGGTAATAAACCAACGTAAGAAACCCTGGCTATCCGAATAGCTTCGCCCTAATAATTGCAAAAAGATATTGGTGCCATTTTCTTTAAATTTATTTAGATGCAGCAAAGGATTTAAAAACGCGGTAAAGACTTGCTCTAAGCTAGGTTGTTCATTTTGTTTGGTCACCTTGGCAAGCGATCGTTCTAAACGAGGTGAAAACTCATCCAGATAACGTTTCATTAAGGCCTTAATGAGTTCTTTCTTCGAGCCAAAATGATAATTTACGGCGGCCAGATTGACTTCTGCTTGTTGAGTAATTTCTCGAAGCGACGTCCCATTAAAGCCATGCTCGGCAAACAATATTTCAGCAGCATTTAAGATTTTGGTTTTGGTAAGCAAAATATTCCCATCATTTTTATTATTATCAGTAAGTGGACATGAGCTAGGCTCTGTTGACCTCTGCTGCATTACTTTCGTTTAATGACTGATTGTTTTCCTCGACAACTTAGTTTTGTTCCAAACTATCAAGGGGCAAACAATAGCGCGTCAACAAAGATCAACAACGGTTAGTCAAACATATGTTTAAAATGACAGTTAAGCTAAAAATAGTCAAGAGGCTGCTGATTTATCTGCTAATTATTTAGGCAAATAAACAAACATACCCTTTGTAAAAAAATAACCGTAAAAGGCTTAGTTAAAATCAGGCAATTTTAAGAATATCATCCATAATTAAACCTAGACTACATTTCTCCCTGGACCCACTAGCATGATCTGTCAATCCCGCTTCTGGGTCTTTTTTTATGCAAAGACCTCCATATATTCAATCATCACAACACGCTTTATTAGCGTCTAAAGCCCTCATCAAACCATATACTTATCAATCGCTTACAGCGAAAGACAAGACCTTTAAAACGTGCTAGACAACACATTTTAGCAATTTCTTTTACATCCCATTAACGGTTAATTTTTATCCAAAGTGCTAAAAATAATAGGACAAAGTTGATAAGGACCGAATTATGACTGACAAAGATTTAACAACCCGATTGAATGAACTGGCAAGCAAATTAATTGATGGTAAATCAACGGCGGCTGAAGATGCCGAGTTTGAAAATTTATACAGCCTGTTTCAACACGTTCACCCAATAGGACGCTAAGATGATGGAAAAAATAAATTATCAAAGACTGGTGCAATTAACCCTAAAGCTGCAGTCAAAGGTTAATACCACTGAAGAATATCTCGAATATTTGAAAATGCATGCGTTATTAAATCAGTATGTAAAAATGGAACGCTATTCAACAAAAAGCACCGAATGGTAGCCACTCAGTGCTTTTGAAACTGTTTTCCCTATAGTTAACGCTAGGTGTTAAGTCAGAGACTGAATTTAAGCGTTAATACTGAGGTATAAGATTAAATTTCATGAACAAGATGCATTTGTGGCATCTCTAAATTGAAAATAGCTTTAGTACCTTCAATGGTAAATGGCAATCTTTCAAAAAGCTGGTTTGATTTTTCAATGTCTTCAAAGTCATGAAAAGCATCCCATGCAAAACCAATTTTAGCCACACCCGAATTATTTAGCAATAATACATCTTCAACCTTAAGCGTATCCATTTTAACGTCCGCCTTAAAATCAAACTGTTGTGTAATACGTGAAAGGTACTCATGAAACATTGATTTGTTGGTAAGAATTTTTTCCGATATGGCTGTCCCTGTTGTTTGCTCGCAGTGTAAATTGAAATCCTTCAAACAGATATCTAATTGTAATTTCTCTAACATGTTGTTCTCCCCATAAGTCAGTTTTGCGATTATTATTTTGCGATTATTATTTTGCTTTTATTGATTTGCTTTTATAGTTTTTGTTAATTACTGGTTAATCAACGGCGCACATATTAACAGAGCTTTAACTCTAATGAAATAAGAATTAAAAACTTTCACACCAACTTTCATGTTTTTCTACAATACCAAGCGAATGCCATTTATGGCCTACTTTTAGTTGATAATTATCAGAACGATATAATAAAAACATGATGAAAACCTCTTCAATCGACATTAAAACCAATTTAATCAGACACTTAATAAATTAGTAATAAGTCATACTTTCAAGGTAAATACGCACGCAAACTCCACTAATATTTTAACGTGGCACAGGCAATAGCTAAGCATTAATTTCCTGTTAACCGCTGTATTAGGTCTGACATGGAAAACAGGAGTTTCAAATGAATAAGTTAACTATTTTAAAAGCTGGTGTGGTTGTTTTGGCGACAAGTTTCATTACACCAAATGCAATATCGGCCGATTACCAGTTTATCGCTGGTGACAAATCAGTAACAACCAAACTTTGTGTAGCCGCTGTAAGTAATAACTTGATGGCCACTAAGCGGTATATTCGGGGGATAGGCGTTCAAAGTTTTGACCAAAGTGCACAGGTTAAATTGGCGCTTAATGCAGTAACCTGTAATGGCCAAAACATGTTGGAATTTACCGCAAACTATAACGCGGATAAAACCTTTAATTATTTAAATAAACGCGCCTCAAAGAAACACAGGATCCATGACAAGGATGTACGCATCATTGATATTGCTAAACAATCAAAATCTGATGAGGTAATCGTCCTTGTCGTGACGAGTCGTTAAATAAACTTGGTATGGCTTGTAATAATACGCTGATTAAATCAGTTTTGCTAAGAGCAGTGTCACTGCTCTTTTTTTTGCCAAAAACATAGCCACAATACCGCAAACCAAGGTTACCACCTTATAATTGTTATAATTTTGTATTCAGATTGTTAGTCTGGTCAATTCTCTTATATAATTAGCCCATCTTCATTTTTTAAGTTGTTGTTATGGATAAGTTATTATCATCTGCCGATAACCAAACTGCACATTCTCCCGCACCAATCGTTTTATCAAAAACCGATCAAACCGATATCCTACGGGTTCTGGTATTACTGGCCATGCGCTTAATGCAACATGGCGCCGAAAGTAAATTGGTTGAGCAAACAACCACGCGCATGGGCATTGCCTTAGGGCTTGATAGCGTTGAAGTGGCTTTAACCGGCAATGCGGTAATAATTACCTCCCTATATAAGGGACGTTGTAAAACCACCACTCGTCGTGTTTATGATCGTGGTATAAACATGCATGTTGTCTGTGAAATTCAACGACTCATACTAAAAGCCGAGCAACAGCCACTGAGCCACCAAAATGTTAGCCAATTACTTGAAGCCATAGAGCCACAAAAATACAATCGTTGGCTGGTTATCTTAATGGTGGGCATGGCCTGTGCCAGTTTCAGTCATTTATTAGGCGGTGACTGGCAAGTATTCTTGATGACTATGCTCAGCTCGTCGGTTGCCATGGCGTTTCGCCAAGAGATGGCAAAACGTCACCATTCGGTCTTACTTACCTTTAGTTTAACGGCATTTCTTGCCACACTCATTGCCAGTCTGGCGGTTCGATATCATATTGGCAATGAACCCCATTTAGTGATGGCCGCTTCGGTGCTGTTACTTGTACCCGGATTCCCGCTTATAAATGCCGTATCAGATTTTGTAAAGGGTCATATTGGTATTGGTATGTCGCGATGGTTTATGGCCACGTTGCTGAGTTTTTGTGTCGCGATGGGCATTGCGTTAGCCTTGATGGTCACTGGTATAGAGGGTTGGTTATAACATGGAATTGTTGATTACTTTGCTCGATGATGCGTTTTTCTCGGCCATTGCTGCGGTGGGCTTCTCACTCATTTTTAATGTGCCCCAACGACTGCTGTTCTTATGCGCCATAGGGGGCGCATTAGCGCACAGCTTTCGCACCCTTTTATTACTATCTGGCACCACCATTGTTCCGGCCAGTTTTTTAGCAGCCGCCTTGGTTGGCCTAATTGGGGTTTACTGGTCACGTAAGTATTTAGTACCCCGCCCTGTTTTTACCGTTGCCTCTATCATCCCAATGATACCTGGTACGTATGCCTTTCAAGCGATGATCAGTTTATTTTCTATTTATCAACTGGGCTACAGTCCAGAGCTTATGGCGTCCTTGCTGGAAAATGGCTTAACCATGTTATTTATTTTAATGGCAATTAGTTTTGGCCTAGCTCTGCCTTCGGTAGTAATATACCGCTTCAAACCGATCGTCTAAAGAGTGATACATGACCACGAAAGCCACCCTAGGTTTAACAAACCCCAAAAGCCCTACCAATGTAGGCTCTATCATGCGCGCCTCAGGTTGCTATCAGGTAGACGCTGTCTTTTTTAGCGGTAATCGCTATGCCCATGCAGCCAAATACCATACCGACACTAAAAATGCTTTGGCCAATATTCCACTTACACAAACTCAAGATTTATTAGACAGTGTGCCACAAGAGGCAAAAATTGTATGCGTTGACCTTGTTGAAGGCGCGACCCCACTGCCCGACTTTCAACACCCTGAAAATGCGTTTTATATCTTTGGCCCAGAAGATGGCACCATAGAGCAACGCGTCATTGATGCGGCAGACTTTGTTACCTACATACCTACCATAGGCTGTATGAATTTAGCCGCCACCGTGAATGTGGTGTTATACGACCGACTTGCCAAGGCGACAACGTCCATGGCCAGTGATGCGTTAATACGCAAAAGTCGCGACAAAAACAACACGGTAAAGGTGAAAACCTCCCCCTAATAAGAAAACATACTGATTAACATCAAACCAAGATGAAATAGACAATAAAATGTTTCAACTTTAGTTACATATTCCTCTATATTATTCATAGCATTAGATTTTTTCGAGAATAGCTTATGAATAATAAAGACAATAAATGGCCAGCAAGGCTTGATGTTATTCAAGGAGTCACGGGGTTAATCCTGGTGCTCTTTATGTGGGGACACATGTTTATGGTGTCTTCTATACTCATTTCTAAAGATGCCATGTATTGGGTCTCCAAAATGTTTGAAGGGGTGCCTATCTTTGGCAAACCCTATCCCATATTGGTCAGTATGGTTGCCCTTTTCATTATTCTTTTGCTTGTTGTCCATGCTGCACTGGCATTACGGAAATTTCCAAACTCTTATCAAGACCACCGCACCTTAATGCAACACATGAAGCGCATTAAACACCCCGATACCTGGCTTTGGTTTATTCAGGTGAACACCGGCTTCATGTTATTTTTTCTAGCCACCATTCATTTATATCAAATGCTCGTGCACCCTGCCGATATTGGCCCTTATGCGTCGAGCGATCGGGTATGGAGTGAAAGAGTGTGGCCTTTGTATTTGCTTTTACTTTTTGCTGTTGAGCTTCACGCCGGCATAGGCATTTATCGACTGGCCATTAAATGGGGTGTGTTTGCAAACTATATTAGTCGAGATCGCAGGCGGGTATTAAAACGCATTAAATGGGGGTTATCGATATTCTTTATTGTCCTTGGTTTACTTACCTTAGGCGCTTATATGCAAATCGGTTTTCTCCACCAAGATAATGTGGGCGAGCGCTACTTGCCGACTCATCAACAATCAACGCAATATCGCTAATAGGCAAAGGATACAAAAATGAAAACAATTTATACAGATGCCTTGGTAATTGGTGGCGGCCTAGCGGGCTTGCGAACCGCAATCGGCATTAAACGTCAAGGATTTGATGTCATCATTTTAAGTTTGGTGCCTCCAAAACGTTCACATTCAGCTGCCGCACAAGGTGGTATGCAAGCCAGTTTAGCGCATAGCGTAAAAGGCGATGGTGACAACGAAGATGTGCACTTTGCCGATACCATTAAAGGCAGTGATTGGGGGGCCGACCAACAAGTAGCCCGTATGTTTGTTAATACCGCGCCAAAAGCCATTCGTGAATTGGCCAGCTGGGGTGTTCCGTGGAACCGCGTTGAAGCCGGTGAACACGAAGTGGTTATTGATGGTAAAAATGTGGTGCTTAACGAACCAGACTCACACCATGGTTTAATTACCGCGCGTAACTTTGGTGGCACCAAAAAGTGGCGTACTTGTTATGTTTCCGATGGTACAGGTCACTCAATGCTTTATAGTGTCAGCAATCAGGCCCTGGCGGAAAAAATCACCATACATCAGCGTATGGAGGCCATATGTCTTATTCATGAACACAATCGCTGCATTGGCGCCATTGTTAGAGATCTTAAAAGCGGAGAGCTTGTCAGCTACATTAGCAAAGCAACTTGCATTGCAACCGGTGGGTTTGGGCGAATTTATCGAACCTCAACCAATGCGATAATCAATGAAGGGATTGGCGCGGCCATCGCACTTGAAACCGGGGTAGCTGAACTTGGCAATATGGAAGCAATCCAATTTCACCCGACCGCCATTTTTCCAGCAGGCATTCTTGTTACAGAAGGCTGTCGCGGCGATGGTGGCTTATTACTTGATGCTGATTTACATCGATTTATGCCCGATTACGAACCAGATAAAAAAGAGCTGGCATCCCGTGATGTTGTTGCGCGTTGGATGGAAGTTCATATTCGCAAAGGCAAAGGGGTTAAATCGCGCTATGGCGACCACCTATGGCTCGATATTCGCTTACTTGGCGAAGAACACATTAATACCAGCTTAAGAGAAGTCAAAGAAATTTGTCAGTATTTCTTAGGCATTGACCCGGTAAAAGAATTGATCCCTGTCCGCCCTGCCCAGCACTATTCTATGGGTGGCATAAGAACCACACCGGATGGTCAGTCATCAACGCTTAGTGGTTTATTTGCAGCTGGTGAAGCGGCCTGTTGGGATATGCATGGGTTTAATCGCCTTGGCGGTAATTCGGTGGCCGAAACCGTTGTTGCAGGCATGATTGTCGGTGAAAAAATGGCCGAATTTTTACACAGTGATGCCGCTGATATTAATATCTCCACCGGCACAGCGCAAAAATTTTATGATGCTACGGCAAGTCGACTCAACAGTTTTTATAACCCTGAGCATCATGAAAGTGCATTCGCCATTATGAAAGAAATGCAAGAAATCATGTCGTCTGATGTCGGTATTTTCCGCCATAAAGACACCCTAACCGATGCATTAGCGAAATTAACGACGCTTTACCAACGCAGTAAACGTATAAAAGTACAAAGTAAGGCACCAGGAACAAACCCTGAGTTGACCACAGCTTATCGAGTGCAAATGATGTTAAAACTCGCCTTATGTACCACGAAAGGGGCATTACAACGCGAAGAAAGTCGTGGCGCGCATTTCCGTGAAGACTTCCCTAACCGAAACGATGAAGACTGGCTATCCAGAACCCTGGCCACCTGGCCAAATGAAGCACAACAGCAACCCGATTTACACTACGAAGCGCTCGACATAATGAAAATGGAGCTGCCCCCTGGGTGGCGTGGTTATGGCGCTAAAGATCACCTTGATCATGCAGACACCGCCAAACGACAAGCTCAAGTGGATGCGGTTTTACAAAATGATGGCTTGGACCGGTTTGAAAAACAGCAGCAGCTTATGCCTTATTTACATTTACTGCCGGAAGAGTTTCAGGCAAAAAATGACCGAGTTAAGTTTAAACAACAAAAGTAGGCTGATAAAAATGAAGACAGTAAATAAACAACAAATTATTCCAACAACGTCAGCCAGAACCTTAACCTTTAATATTTTCAGGCATAATCCGAGCGATCCAAGTTCAACGCCGAGAATGCAGCACTATCAATTGGCTGAAACAGATACCATGACATTGTTTATCGCGTTAAATGATATTCGAGAAAATCAGGATCCATCCCTAGCATTTGATTATGTTTGCCGGGCGGGCATTTGCGGAAGCTGCGCCATGTTAGTCAATGGCAAACCTAGCTTGACTTGCCGTACCTTAACCAAGGATTTACCCGATGTGATTAACCTGCACCCTTTACCGGGCTTTGCTCTAATAGCGGATTTAAGCGTCGATACAGGACAATGGATGCAAGGCATGAGCGAACGCCTTGAAACTTGGATCCATAATCAACACCTTGCAGAGATTGATTTAAGCCAAGTTGAAGAAAAGATGGATCCACAAAAAGCACGCGACATATACGAGTTAGAGCGCTGTATTGAGTGCGGTTGCTGTGTTGCGGCCTGTGCCACCGCGCAAATGAATGATAATTTCATTGGCGCGGTGGGGATAAATCAGATAGCCCGTTTTGAGCTTGACCCAAGAGATGAACGCAGCGCTAAAGACTTTTATCAGCTTATTGGCAGTGAAGATGGTGTATTTGGTTGTATGACCTTATTAGGTTGTGATGATATGTGCCCGAAAGATTTACCATTAGCCCAACAAATTGCCTTCATGCGTCGCAAAATGGCGACACGCTAATACCATACCAAGGCGATTAATTATCGGCTCACTGAGCAGCATTTGGTATAATTACAAATGCTGCGTATTTTCTTTGTATTGAAACATTCAAATTCTAATTTTTGCACTATAATTTTATCGAACAAAAAACAAAAGAACTCATTTATAAATAATAATAATGAATGGAATTTCAATATGTTAAAATTCAACACCTATATCGCCGCAAGTCTTTGCGGACTGCTTTTAATGGGATGTTCTGAACCCACACCCGGGGCAGATAATAAAACTGCGGCAGTGCCTAGCCAAGCTGAACAAAGCCAAGCTGAACAATCCGAAAACGCAAAAAGTGAAAAATCCAAATCAAGCTTTCAAACTTATAGCGCCGAAGAGTTTTATAAAACCACAACGGTTTTTGGCTCATCCATCAACCATGATGCGACGGCCGTATTAATTAGCAATGATGAAACGGGTATATTCAACGCCTACAAAATGCCACTCGATGGCTCGCCTGCAACGCAATTAACCAACTCAACGGTTGATTCGATTTACGTGCAAAGCTGGTTTCCAAATGATGACCGAATTTTGTATCAGGCCGACAAAGGTGGCGATGAGCTAGACCACTTATATGTGCGGGAATTAACTGGTGAAGTTAAAGACTTAACCCCGGGTGATAACTTAAAAGCCTACTTTGCAGGTTGGCATGAAGATAACATGCACTTTTATGTGTCAACCAATGAAAGAGATGCGAAGTATTTTGATGTTTACCGCTATAAAGTAAGCGATTATGCACGAGAACTGGTTTATCAAAATGACACCGGGTATTCGGTAGAGTCCATTAGCCCAGATGGCCAATACATTGCGTTAAGTAAAAGTCATTCCAATGCCGACTCTGACTTATTTCTAGCGGATTTAACGAAGGGGAACACCGATTTAATCACTGAGCACGAAGGTGATATAGAGCACAGCGCCTATACTTTTACCCGCGACAGTAAACAGTTAATCTACTCGACCAATGAATTTGGAGAATTCAGCCAAGCCTGGGCATTCGATATTGCCTCCAAAACCAAAACCGTCAATTATGCCGATGACTGGGATGTGAGCTTCACCTACTTTTCTAAAGATGGTCGTTATCAAGTTACCGGGGTGAATGCCGATGCACAGACCAAATTGTCTATAAAAGATTTAAAAACTAATGATTCTTTAGCCCTCCCTACTTTGCCAGATGGTGATTTAAGCAGCGTTAATTTTTCCGCTGACTCCAGTCAATTAGTGTTTTACATCAACTCAGACACCTCCCCTTCTAACTTGTATGTGCATAAAGTCGGTAGCAGCGAAGTAAAACGTCTTACCAATACCGGTAATCCAGATATTTTAGAAGAAAATCTTGTTGCTGGCGACGTTATCCGATTTAAGAGCTTTGATGGCTTGGACATTCCGGGTATTTTATACAAACCTAAGCAAGCTGAACATAGCAAGGTTCCAGCGTTAATTTGGATCCATGGAGGTCCCGGCGGGCAAAGTCGAAAGGGCTATTCAGCCACCATTCAACACTTAGTCAATAATGGCTACGCGGTGTTTAAAATTAACAACCGAGGCTCCAGCGGTTATGGCAAAACATTTTTTCATTTAGATGATAAAAAACATGGCGAAGATGATTTGCAAGACGTGGTGCATAACAAATACTATTTGCAGTCGTTGGACTGGGTAGACAAAGATAAAATTGGTGTTATTGGCGGCAGTTACGGCGGTTACTTAACCATGGCTGCGATGGCCTTTACGAAAGAGTTTGAAGTTGGGGTAAATATATTTGGGGTAACCAACTGGGTACGCACGTTAGAAAGCATACCACCTTATTGGGAAGCTTTTAGAAAGTCCCTTTATGACGAGCTAGGCGATCCAAGCACCGACAAAGAGCGATTACACCGTATTTCACCGGTATTTTTTGGCGATCAGGTCAGCAAGCCCGTCCTTGTGGTACAAGGTAAAAACGATCCAAGGGTATTACAAATTGAAAGTGATGATATGGTGGCTGCCATCCGTAAAAATGGCACCCATGTCGATTACTTAGTGTTTGATGATGAAGGCCATGGTTTTAGTAAAAAAGCCAACCGCATTGCCGCATCCAATAAATACCTAACGTTTTTGCAAACCTACTTGTAAAAATAATTTCAAGCAGGTTAAACCTGCTTGAAGCTTTTGCATTAGTTCACAACTAGCGAGCAAGATCTCGTACATAAGGGTTCGTCGCTCGCTCTTCACCAAAGGTGCTCATAGGCCCGTGTCCCGGAATAAAGCGTACATCATCGCCTAATGGCCATAAGTTATTTTTAATCGATTTTACCAACTGGATTTGGTTACCTTTTGGAAAATCAGTACGGCCAATCGAGCCTTTAAACAACACATCCCCCACTTGCGCCAATTTTGACTGGCGATGAAAAAACACCACATGGCCAGGGGTATGGCCAGGACAGAAGAACACTTCAAATTCTTCATTGCCCACTTGCACTTTATCACCTTGTTCAAGCCAGCGGTCGGTGGTAAATGCCTTACAATCACTAAAGCCAAATTGCATGATTTGCTGTGGAAATAAATCAATCCAAAATTGATCTTCTTTGTGCGGGCCTTCAATACCAATGCTTAGCTTATCGGCAATTTCTTGTGTCGCCCCAGCGTGATCTAAATGGGCATGGGTTAACAGTAACTTGGTTAAGGTCACGCCAGCATCCTTCGCGCACTGAATTAACTTTTCGCTTTCTCCACCCGGGTCGATAATCGCCCCTTGCATGGTTTCATCACACCATACAAGTGTGGCATTTTGCTGAAATGGGGTTACGGGAATAATTTTAAACTGCAACATCTTAAAAACTCTAAATTCGATACGTATTAGGCGTATCTTATACCAATTATGTTGTTGTCGGGCAATTTTCTGATCCTGCGTCCCATACAGGATACAAAGCAATACAGCTTTTATAAGAATATTACCAATATTCAACAAATTCGCTTGCTAAATCATTTTAGAAATAGGTAAGCTTATGCCTTTGACGTTTACACTGAGACTTCAGCAATTTTATGGGATTAACAAGAGATACCTTCCAATCGAGGATCGGTTTTATACTCGCCGCCGCCGGTAGTGCGATTGGACTAGGCAATATTTGGGGCTTTCCAACCCAGGCCGCCAATAATGGTGGTGGCGCATTCGTTTTTGTATATTTGATCATGACCTTATTGGTTGGTTTACCGGCTCTGTATACCGAAATGTATATTGGTAACCGTCACCAGAAAAATTCGGTTGAATCTCTAGCAGAGGCTTGCTCTGGCTTTTCAAGTCAGTTTGGTCGTTGGGCCGGTTTATTTGGTTTACTCGGCTCTATTTTATTGCTGAGCTTTTATATGATTGTCGCAGGTTGGATGCTATCGCATGCCCTAGCCCCTTTATTTACCTTTATCGGTATGACAGATACCGCCCATTGGCTGTTGCAATCCAGTTTTGAACGAGATTTGTTGTTTACGCCGTTCTTTATTCTATTAACGGGTCTGATTATTCGCCAAGGTGTGCAAAAAGGGATTGAACGCTGGTCTTCCCGATTGATGCCATTATTGTTTATTCTGCTGATTTGTTTAATTGCTTATATTTTGCAGCAACCTGGCGCAGAAGAAGGCTTAAAAGTGTATCTGACCCCAAATTTTGACAAGGTACAAGATCCTAAGTTGATTATCTCGGCCATGGGACAAGCATTTTTCTCATTATCCATCGGTATTGGTGGCATGATGGTTTATGGCTCGTATATGCCAAAAGATATCAATATTGGCCGACTGGCTTTAAGCGTTACCGCCTTAGATACCTTTATTGCCTTTGCAGCAGGCTTATTGATCATCCCAACCCTTTATGTAGCCCAACAACTTGGCCAACAAGTTTTTGTTAATGGCGAGCTCATGGGCGGGCCCGGGTTAATCTTCTCTATTTTGCCAACCTTGTTTGAGTCGATGGGTGATATTGGTCAGTATGTTGCCCTTACCTTTTTTGCCTTTATGAGCTTGGCAGCATTAACCTCAACCATGTCAATTACCGAAGTACCGGTAGCCTTTTTGGTTGAAGATAAGAATTTGCCAAGAAACCAAGCGACTACCTTAGTTTCATTGGTTGTATTAGCCGCATCCTTAACTCTAGTCTTTAATTTTGACACGCTATTTGGCGCAGTCATTACCTGGGTAAATACGTTCCAACTGCCTATTATGGGGCTATTTTACTTTTTGGTGATTGGCTGGATTTGGAAGCGCGGTAATCAGTTAGCGGATCACGCTTATGTAGACGCCAAGCCTGCCCTGCGTTTATGGGCAAACTACTTACGATACGTATGCCCAATTTTACTCAGCTTAGTCTTTATTAGTGTGGTCTTGGCACTATAAACCTCGATAAACCACGATAGAAATCATAGCTTCGCGGGTGATCAGGCACTGATCACCCCATTTGATTAAATTATCAAGCAATGCCTGTAATGACTTTTAATAGACTTTCTTTAGTTTCATGATGACCCCGTCCATCAATTAACGTGAACCAGTCCAATACATCATCGAAAATATCTTGCCGTTTTATAGCAACCCATAAAGTCTTAGTACCGCTCAGTAAATGCTAGTATCTGGCAGCCGAGGGGTTAAATTGAATAGGTATCTATAAAGAAGTACACGGTAATGCAGCAACTCACTATGATCACCACGCTCCTTATATATTGTTGCGGTAATTGTTTAGAAATATGAGCGGCTAAATAGCCACCAAGCAAGGTTCCAATAAGCACAGCTCCCCCCTCTTGCCATGCAATCACCCCATCAAAAATAAACAAAATGACCGCGATGATTGACACAGTAGAAGAAATGAGGAGCTTCATCGCATTCATTGCGTTGATGTTGCTGTGCCCAGACAAAGCAAGATAACTGAGTACTACAATACCAAGCCCTGCATTGAAAAAACCACCATACACACAAATACTTAATAATATGAAAACCAACAGCACACCAGCAAACAGCGAAGCATGCTTAAGATGAACAGCAGATTGCTTTAACATACGATTTATCTTCGCGCCAAAGATAAACAGAAGCGTCGCCAATAATAACAACCAAGGGATGGTTTCACGAAATAATGACTCAGGCGTTTTTAGCAATAACCATGCCCCTAAGGCGCCACCGATAAAGCTTGTTAGAATTAACTTTGTTAGCTCTTTTTTATAAGCTCGTAGCTCATCTTTAAGTGCATAAGCCCCACTAAGGTAACCCGCACATGAGGCAAAAGTATTGGTTGCATTTGCGCTAATTGGCGCTACCCCAACAGCAAGCAATGCCGGAAAGGTAATAAAACTGCCTCCGCCGGCAATCGAGTTGAGGATCCCACCCAAAAAGCCGGCGCCAAAAAGGAAAAGTAGTTCAAATATCACGGGCAGTATATCCCCAGTGTGTTCACGTTAGTTATACTTCGGGGGCTGCTAGTGCCCTTTCTTCATTGTGCAACTCCACTTGTTCAATCT
This sequence comes from uncultured Thalassotalea sp., assembly GCA_947502355.1. GTDB lineage: Bacteria > Pseudomonadota > Gammaproteobacteria > Enterobacterales > Alteromonadaceae > Thalassotalea_A. The sequence continues at coordinate 264,173 of CANMZP010000001.1, forward strand.
TTTCAAATCGATTGGAAATTTTATCGGCCGAAGTGTGAATTTGTTTTACGTCACTCGCGGCCTGATCGATATGCTTAGCCAAATTACTAAAGCGCGTTTTAAAACGCGCAAAGTCGGCACCAAGGTAAGAAAGGTGTTCTTGAATAACATGCACTTGTTTACGCGTAGCTTCATCTTTCAATACCGAACGAGCGGTCGTTAAGATGGCCATTAATGTGGTTGGTGATGACAGCCATACACGCTTTTTATACGCCTCTTCCACTAAGTCTGGATAATGGGCATGGATCTCGGCGAAAATGGCTTCAGCCGGAATAAACATCACCGCCCCATCGGAGGTTTCATTGTCTATCAGGTATTTCTCACTGATGTCATTAATGTGCTTTTTAATGTCCAGTTTAAACTGACGCTGCGCTAGAGTACGTTCAGTATCCCCGACATTAACATCCATCATCCTTTTGTAGCTTTCTAATGGAAATTTCGAGTCCACCACCACGTTTCCGGTCGGTTTAGGCAAAAACAATACACAGTCGGCAATTTTGCCATTAGATAAGGTGTGCTGAATAGAAAAGTGCTTTTCCGGTAACACATTTCGAATTAACGCATTCAGTTGCACTTCGCCAAACGCCCCACGAGAGCGTTTATCGGCCAAGACTTCTTGCAGACTGACGACATTAGTGGACAGCTCGGTAATTTTCTTCTGAGCATCATCAATTAGCGCTAACCGCTTAACAATATCGTTAAAGGTTTTGGTGGTTTTTTCAAAACCATCGGTTAAGCGTTTTTCGACACTGGCCGAAATATCCTGCAAACGCTTATCGGTATTTTCGGTAAGCTCATTCATCCTCTTAGCCAATACCTCGGCATTATTTTTCAAGGCATTGGTTAATTCTTCACGGCTTAATTTGGTTGACTGATTTAAATGCTCAACCAATTGATTTATGGCAACAATTTGGTTTTTATTAAATTGCTCTTTGTGGCTGTTTAACTGCTCCTGTAAGGCCAGGCGCAAATGTCCTATGGTTTGCTGCATCCCCGCGGCTAATTTGCTTTGCATTTCAATTTGATTATGCTGACTTTTTTGCCATTGGTTCAGACGTTCTTCAAGCATGACATTACGTCGCTCTTGCTCGCTTTGCTGGTTTAACAACAGCTTGAGTTGTGAAAATAATTTGCTAACCAGAATCACGAGCAACACAAGAATGACGAATACAAAGATCAAAAGAAGGTTATTAAGGGTAATAGGCATAATCACTCTATCATTATTTTACTGGATGTATTTACAGTTATTAAATCATTTAATCCGAATAAATGCAAAGGCTTATGGGTAATAACGGGCATGGACTTTCGCTTTGCAAAACACTATTCTATGGACGGGATTAATAACGAAAAGAACAAATATGAAAAAAACACACCTATTACTATCGGCGTCATTATTGACGACTGTATTGGCTGGTTGTCAGTCAGAACCATCAATTGACAGCACGCAAGTTGCGGACACGGCGCAAAGCAAACAAACACTCATCTATCCAGCCACCGAAAAAGGTGACGTGGTAGATACCTATTTTGATACCCAAATTAGTGACCCATACCGCTGGTTAGAAGACGATCTAAGCGTTGATACAGGTAACTGGGTGAAAGCTCAAAACAAGGTCACGTTTGATTACCTTAACGACATTCCATACCGTCAAAAATTAAAAGAACGCTTAACGACACTATGGAATTACGAAAAAACCTCAGCCCCATTTAAAGAAGGCGAATACACCTACTTTTACAAAAATGATGGTCTGCAAAACCAATACGTGCTTTTCCAGCAAAAGCCAGGACAAAAAGCCGAAGTCTTTTTAGATCCAAATACGTTCAGTGACGATGGCACAACCTCGCTTGCCGGCATAACCTTTTCTAAAAATGGCAAATTAGCCGCGTACCAAATATCGGAAGGTGGTAGTGACTGGCGTAAAGTGATCATTATTGATGTAGAAACCAAACAGCAATTAGAAGCGCCTTTGGTGGACATTAAATTTTCTGATTTGTCGTGGTTGGAAAACGAAGGGTTTTACTACTCAAGTTACGATAAACCCAAAGGCAGTGAGTTATCGGCTAAAACCGACCAACACAAGCTGTACTACCATAAGTTAGGTGAACCACAAAGCATGGACACGCTTGTTTTTGGTGGCACAGAACAACAAAAACGTCGTTACGTGTCTGGTGAAGTAAGCAAAAATGGTCGCTACTTAGTGATCACCGGTGCGAAATCAACATCAGGTAATGACCTATTCATCAAAGACTTAGTTCACCCAGATGCACCATTAGTAACGGTATTGGATCACACAAATTCTGACACCTACATGCTGCATGGTGAAGGCGACATTATCTACTTTGTTACCAACCTAGATGCCCCAAATCAACGCCTTGTTGCTGTCGATGTTAATGAGCCAGCACCAGAAAACTGGGTAAACATTATTCCAGAGGGTGAGCATGTTTTAACACCAACCTACGGTAATGATTTCTTCTTCGCCAAATATATGGTGGATGCAACATCACAAATCAAACAGTTTGATATTACCGGTGAATTTATCCGTAACATTGAACTTCCTGGAGTTGGTACGGCTAGCAGCATTGAAGGTGGTAAAGACGAAACAACGCTTTACTATTCTTTCAATAACTATATTACCGCCTCAACCATCTACAGCTTTGATACCAAATCCGGCGAGTCTTCGGTATACAACAAATCGGGGGTTAAATTTGATTCAGCCGATTATGTGTCAAAACAAGTGTTCTATACCTCAAAAGATGGCACCAAAGTACCGATGATCATCAGCCACAAAAAAGGCCTTGAATTAGACGGTAAAAACCCTACTATTTTATACGGTTACGGTGGTTTTAATATCAGCCTGACACCGCGTTTTTCAGTCACCAATGCGGTATGGATGGAACAAGGTGGTGTTTATGCCGTTGCCAACCTACGCGGTGGTGGTGAATACGGTAAGAAATGGCACAATGCCGGTATTCAAATGAAAAAGCAAAACGTCTTTGATGACTTTATTGCGGCAGGCGAATACTTAATCGAAGAGCAATACACCTCAAACGATTACCTTGCCGTTCGTGGTGGCTCAAATGGTGGTTTATTGGTTGGCGCGGTAATGACCCAGCGACCCGATCTAATGAAAGTTGCCCTACCAGCAGTGGGTGTTTTAGACATGTTACGTTACCACACCTTTACCGCAGGTGCAGGTTGGGCATACGACTATGGTACGGCTGAGCAATCGAAAGAGATGTTTGATTACTTGTTAGGTTACTCACCAGTCCACAACGTTAAAAAAGGCGTAAGCTACCCAGCAACCTTGGTAACAACAGGCGATCACGATGATCGCGTTGTACCAGCGCACTCGTTTAAATTTGCTGCTGAGCTGCAAGATAAACAAGCAGGTGTTTCACCGGTAATGATCCGTATCGAGACCAATGCGGGTCACGGTGCTGGTACACCCGTTTCGAAAACCATCGAGCAATACGCAGACATCTTTGGCTTTACCCTATATAACATGGGCATTAAATCTTTGTAGCGCATATTGCGGCAAGAGGTTAGCGCCAAGAATTAAGCAATAAGCTTAAAGCGCAAAAGTAAAACCTGATACAGGCCCTATATTTTTATATAGGGCCTTTTTTAGGCTAAGCGGTTAGTGTTTGGTTTTGGTTTTGGTTTTGGGACTTAAGCGTAACCTCTTCTGTCTTACTCTTGCCTAACAATCGACTGCTAACCGTGCCTGCGGTCATCGCACCTGACACATTTAATGCGGTCCGAGCCATATCAATTAAAGGCTCAATAGAGATAAGCAAGGCAACAATGGTGACCGGTAAGCCCATTGCCGGTAAGACAATTAAGGCAGCAAACGTTGCCCCACCACCTACGCCCGCAATGCCAAACGAACTGATCACTACCATCCCTATCAAGGACAAAATAAAACTCATATCCATCGGGTTGATACCAACAGAAGGAGCCACCATTACCGCTAACATGGCCGGATAAATACCGGCACACCCATTTTGCCCAATCGTCGCACCAAACGTTGCGGCCAAATTGGCAATGGCTGGTGGCACATTAAGCTTGCGCACTTGGGTATCAACATTTAATGGGATGGTTGCCGCCGAGCTACGCGAGCTAAAGGCGAAGGTTAAAACTGGCCAAATGCGTTTAAAATAGTCTTTCATTGGCATACCAACGAGTGATACCAGCAAACCGTGAACCAAAAACATTAACGCAATCGCCGCATAAGAGGCAACCACAAAGCTCAGTAAGTTTAAAATATCACCGGCGCTCGAACTTGCCACCACTTTAGCCATTAAGGCAGCAATACCGTAAGGCGTTAGTGCCATGATCATCTTAACCAAACGCATAATGATGCGTTGCAGCACATCAACCGCTTTAATGATCGCAGCTTCTAATTCACTCACTTCCTGAATCACTTTACGAGCAGCAATACCAACAAGCATAGAGAAAATCACCACCGAGATGACCGACGTTGAGCGCAGCCCGGCCAAATCGGCAAACGGATTAACCGGAATAAAGCTAACCAATAATTGTGGAATGCTTAATCCGTCAACACGTTGCTGCTTGCTGTTTAGAACCTCAATTTGTGCCGCTTCCCTGCTACCTTCAATTAGGCCTTCATTTATGCCTTCATTTATGCCTTCATTTAAGCCCGCACTAAAACCGGACAATATCGTTTCAGCATTCAACCCAAAGGCATTGGCCACCAAAATGCCAATCAACGCTGAAATCGCGGTCGTAAACAGTAAGATAGAAATATTTAAACCGGCAATTTTCCCCAAACTGCCCTGCTTGCTTTCCAGTTTAACCACCGCAGCAATCATCGAAATGAACACCAATGGGATAACAATCATTTTTAATAAGTTAACGTAACCGCCACCCACCACATGAAGCCAGGCAAGGGTTGTGCTTATCGCACTATGACCAGCGCCATAAATAAACTGCATCAACAAACCGAAAACGCTGCCAAATAGCAACCCCATCAATACCGATTTAGATAAACTAGCACCTTTGCTTTGGACACGATAAAGACAAAATAGCCCTGTGGCAAACGCCAAAAGGTTAAGAACAACAAAAATAGACATAGGACCTGCGAAATAAAAAGAGCCAGCAAGCTCTGGCAAATAAGGGCTAATTTACCTTATTTCTTATAACTTTTTAAATCAACAAATCGAATTTAGTATTCCCTTTAGATATAAGCGATCATTCACAGTTCGCATAACCATTACTCCTTAGACGCCATACCACCAACACCACGCACAAAAAAAGGAGCCGTTTGACGGGCTCCTTTATGATTAATGGTTGTTCACACTATTTCGTGTATTTTTCCATCCAGGCAAATACCTCGCGGTACCATTCTTTCAGGTTATCCGGGTTACGGATATGATGATCTTCATCAGGGAACATCACCAAGCGAGAGTCAATGCCTTTGCGTTGTAGGGTGGTAAAAGCCCCTAAACTTTGACCGTAAGGCACGCGATAATCGAGTTCACCTTGGATCACTAACATTGGCGTTTTCCAGTTATCAACAAAACGTGACGGGTCAAACTTGCTGTACTCTTCGATGTTTTCCCAGTAAGGACCACCAAAGTCGTGCTCGGGGAACCAAAGCTCTTCAGTCACGTTGTAAAAGCTCTTCATATCAAACAAACCGGCGTGGTTTACGATACAGTTAAAGCCATCACTCCAATTACCCATGATCCAGTTCATCATGTAGCCACCGTAAGAAGCGCCTAACGCACAAGCGTTTTCGCCATCTAACCAGCTTTGCTTTTCAGTGATATGGCTCAAGCCTTTTTGTAAGTCTTCTAAAGGCTTACCACCCCAGTCATGAGAGATTGAGTCAGTAAAGTCCTGACCGTAACCGGTAGAACCATGGAAGTCGACCATAACGACGCCATAGCCTTTTGCCGCCCATAATTGCGCATTCCAGCGGTAATGGAACATGTTACCAAAGCTGCCCTGCGGTCCACCGTGAACAAGAAAAGCAATTGGGTATTTTTCACCTTCTTTAAAGTTCGCCGGTTTTACCCAGTAACCATGTACGGTTTCGTTGTTCCAGCCTTTAAAGTTAAATTGTTCAAAGTCACCTAAGGTGATGTTGGCCATATTGTCTTTGTTTAACTCGGTTAACTGCGTTAAACCATAACCGTCTCGGCCAATGGTAAAGATATCGGCAGGGCCTGCTAACGTATGGCGGGTGAAGTACAGGTCTTCACCCGCAATCGATACGCTACTAACCGTTCCGTCGTTGTAAATAGAGTTTACATCACCAAATTGCAGATTGATTTCAAAAATACTCTTTTGACCAACATCTTGAGCGGTGGCAATAACGCTACGGTTTTCACTACCAAACTGCAAACTTGAAATCGAGCGGTCCCACAAAGGCGCCACACTTTTTACATCACCGGTGCGTAAATCTTTGAGCATTAGATTAAATTTACCCGACTCGTATACCGGTGTCGTCATGGCTTTATAGGCAAGGTAGCGACCATCAGAAGAATAAACCGGCATTGCATCCCACGCTTTATTGTCTTCGGTTAAGTTACTGATTTTACCCGATGACAACTCCACTTCGAATATATCCCAGTTTGTTTGCCAAGACTGATCTTTACCCGGTAGTTTTGCCGAAAACGCTAAGTTTTTACCGTCTGGGCTAAACGATACCTGCCCCATGCCAGCAAAATCCGTTTGCCAGTCGGCAATTAAATCGGTTGCTTCAACGCTGACCTTGTCTTTGCTTAAATCGGCAACAAATAAGTGCGAGTTAAATTCATCCAACCACACATCCCAGTGACGTACCATTAATTGATCGTATGCACGGGTATTATGTTTTTGTTTGGCCTTCTTTTCTTTGGCATCAAGGGTACATGCAAAGTCTTTACAACCTGGCAGTACATTAAACGATAAAGCCACTTGGCTTTCATCAGCTGATAATTTAAAGCTTTGCACATCAAGTGGGAAGTTGGTTAACTGGCGTGCTTCACCACCTGTGGTTGGCAAGTACCAAATTTGGCTTGAGCCAGAGCGACCTGATAAAAAGTAAACGCCTTTACTGTCATTGCTCCAAACCGCGTTGTACTCGCTAGTTTTAGCGCTGGTTAATTGGCTTACTTTGCCGGATTTCACCTCTTTAACGTAAAGATGGTTTGTGCCCTTTTCCTGGCCTTTTTTAACGCCGTATAATAACTGGCTGCCATTTGGGGAAATGCTGACATCGTGTAACTGATGCAGGCTATTGAGTTTGTCCACCGTCAGTACATCAGCATTCGCCGAAAATACAACCGGCATTGCCATTAAGGCGGCAACTTTTAAATAGTTACTTTTCATGTTTTACTCTTCTAAATTATTAGATTTATTCAATCTCACATAATAACAAACGCCCAGATGGGCGTTTGTTATATTTTGGTATCAGTATAGAAGGTTGGCCTAGGCTTTCAATGCCGCATCCAAATCTTCAATTCTGGCTTTCCAAATCGCCGGCCCCGTTACATGCGCCGATTCACCCGTACTGTCAACGGCAACCGTTACCGGCATATCAACGACGTCAAATTCGTAAATGGCTTCCATACCCAGCTCTTCAAAAGCAACTACGCGGGCATGCTTAATCGCTTTAGACACTAGGTAGGCTGCACCACCAACGGCCATTAGGTAAACCGATTTATGGTTTTTAATGATTTCAACCGTTGCAGAACCACGTTCGGCTTTACCGATAGTGCCAAGTAAGCCTGTTTCGGCTAACATCATTTCCGTAAATTTATCCATCCGCGTTGCGGTTGTAGGACCCGCAGGGCCAACAACTTCATCACCAACGGCATCGACTGGACCCACGTAATAGATAAACTTATCTTTAAAATCGACCCCATCAGGAAGTCCTTCACCCGATTCTAATAGCTGTTGGATTTTCTTATGAGCCGCATCACGCCCAGTTAAGATTTTACCCGATAATAAGACCGTTTCACCGGTTTTCCAATCGCTCACATCGGCTTTCACTAATTCATTGACATTAACACGACGAACATTCTCGCCAACTTCCCAGGTGACTTCTGGCCATTCATCAATGCTTGGTGGCGTTAAATCAGCAGGACCCGAGCCATCTAAATAAAAGTGGGCATGACGGGTTGCCGCACAATTTGGGATCATAACCACAGGCTTTGATGCGGCATGCGTTGGTACGGCATTGATTTTTACATCAACAACCGTGGTTAAACCACCTAAACCTTGCGCGCCAATGCCTAATTTATTTACACGCTCAAAAATTTCCAATCGCAGCTCTTCTTCTGCGTTTTGCGGGCCGCGGTCAATTAATTCTTGTATATCAACCGGCTCCATCAAGCTTTCTTTGGCTAAAACACCCGCTTTCTCGGCCGTACCACCAACACCTATACCAAGCATGCCCGGTGGACACCAACCCGCCCCCATGGTTGGTAAGGTTTTAACCACCCAATCGGCAATCGAATCACTTGGGTTTAACATCGCCATTTTGGTTTTATTTTCTGAGCCGCCGCCTTTGGCCGCGATCATCACTTCAATTTTATCGCCAGCAACCAAGTCAAGGTGGACAACCGCCGGGGTATTATCTTTGGTGTTTATTCGTTTTCCTATTGGGTCCGCAACAATAGAGGCACGCAATGGGTTATCAGGATTGTTATAAGCACGACGAGTACCTTCATCCACCATTTGTTGGACGGTCATGTCGACCTTATCCCATTTGACTTCCATGCCAACTTTCACAAAACAGGTAACAATACCCGTATCCTGACAAATTGGGCGATGACCTTCAGCAGACATGCGTGAATTAATGAGTATTTGCGCGATGGCATCTTTCGCCGCCTGACTTTGTTCTTTATTGTAGGCTTTTTCCAAAGCTTGAATAAAATCAATCGGGTGATAGTAAGAAATGTATTGCAAAGAATCTTCAATACTGTCGATGAAGTCTTGCTGCTTTATAACCGTCATAATACGTCCCTAAGTTATTTTTATATTTAATCATTTATTTTATGCCAATATATTACCTGAGCCACGGTTTAACAACAACCTGCCTGATAAGATCTTTGTTCAAATATATTAACAATTTGGTAAAGTTATAGCATGCGAAGCAATCTTTTAAAACTAGACCTTAGGATGAGTTTTTTACTACAATAGCCGCCCTTAACGACATCGACTAAGAAAGAGCTCCTGTGAACATAAATGACGCCACCACAGCACCTTATCAAACTATGTGCCTCGACTTTTTATCTGCCTACACACCAGAGCAGGTGTTTGCGATTTGGGCCAATGATAACTGGGCATTCTGGCTCGACTCATCTGATGGGGATCATATTGACAGTCGCTTTGATATTATGGTGTTTTCTCCCGAGATAACGATTAAAACCGCACAGGGTAAAAACCACGTTCATTTCATTGCGGAAAAAACACATGATACCAACGACCAAGACCCTTTTGCATTAATCGATTCATTGATAAAGCAAACCTTTGGGACTTGTGTTCCACACAACCAAGACTTGCCGTTTATTGGTGGCGCTATCGGCTATTTTAGCTATGATTTAGGTCGGTATGTTGAATCACTACCTGAGCAAGCCAAAAAAGACATAAACTTACCAGATATGGCCGTGGGCATTTATCGGCAATCATTAATCTTTGACCGAAAAAGCAAACAATATACCCTAGTGAGTTTTGATGACAACCTGGATACCTTGGTTGACATCATAAAACAAAAGTTATTGAGAAAAGCGCCGCAAAGCCAAGATTTTAGGTTAACTCAGGATTGGCAAGCAAACATGTCCAAGCCTCAATATGTTGAGAAATTTAATCAAATTCAACAGTATTTATTAAGCGGAGACTGTTACCAAATCAATTTGGCGCAACGCTTTACCGCCCAGTATGAAGGGGAAGAATATCAGGCGTATCTTAAGTTAAGAGAGAGCAACAAAGCGCCATTTTCAGCCTTTATGCGATTCGATGAAGGTTGTGTTTTAAGCGTATCACCAGAGCGATTTTTGCAGTTAACCCAACAAAAAGTGCAAACTAAGCCCATCAAAGGCACTCGCCCTCGCAGCCAAATAGCCGAGCTCGATAAAGAGCAGGCTCAGCTGCTGCAAACATCGAGCAAAGATCGTGCTGAAAACTTAATGATTGTCGATTTGCTGCGCAATGATATCGCCAAAGTCTGTCGACCAGGCTCGGTCGTCGTGCCGTCTTTATTTGCCATTGAAAGTTTCCCTGCCGTTCATCACCTAGTCAGTACGGTTGAAGGCACATTGGATAATCATTACCAGGCAACCGATCTGCTAAGAGGCGCTTTTCCTGGTGGCTCGATCACCGGTGCACCGAAAATAAGAGCCATGGAAATTATTGAAGAGCTCGAACCCCATCGTCGCAGCGTATATTGTGGCTCCATTGGCTACATAAGCGCCAACGGTAATATGGACTCGAGCATTACCATACGTACCCTAATTAGTGAAAACCAACGCCTTCATTGCTGGGCAGGGGGTGGCATTGTAAGCGATTCCAAGGCCGATAGTGAATATCAGGAAACCTTCGATAAAGTGCATAAGATATTACCAACTCTTTCCTCTTAAAAGCCGTCAACCTCTACTAATGGTCTAAAAAATATGCAATGATTATTTTAATCAATGCATATTTTTAGGTCGTCGCAGTTAGGCATGAATCAACAGCAGTTTATCCAACGCTTTAGTTATAACAACCTCGATGCCAACCCTCTGGCCGCAAATCCATTACTAAAAAGTAACGGGACTTTGCGCGATGCCAGCGTTTTGATCCCTATTTATGCCGACCAAAACGATTTGCATGTGGTGCTAACCAAACGCGCTGCGCATTTAAAACATCACCCAGGACAAGTGAGTTTCCCCGGTGGAAAAGTCGAGCCCTCTGATGGCACCTTGATTAATACGGCATTAAGAGAAAGTGAAGAAGAAATTGGCCTGCTCCGAGAAGATGTGGAAATTGTCGGGCAATTAACCCGCTACCCAACCATTTCGGGTTATGAAATTACCCCGATCATCGGCCTTATTCCCAAGGACTATGTGTTTACCCCGGATCATAATGAAGTGGCCGAAGTATTTACCGTACCCTTGCAGCACTTTTTAAATGAAAACAATCATTATAATATCCAAGTCAAACAACGTGGCATTAACCATACAGTCCATTTTATGCCATATTTATCCTATAACATTTGGGGCGCAACCGCCGCGATCCTCAAAGACTTGGTTCTCCATGTAAAATAAACCACGTCAGTTATTGTCATTAATTTAACAAATGCGTTAAAATCCGAACATTATTTCAAAGAAGCGGAAACAACCGCTCAATTATTCAGGTTTTATTATGATCAGTGTTTTTGATATGTTTTCGATTGGTATTGGTCCATCAAGCTCCCATACTGTGGGGCCGATGCGGGCTGCTAATCGTTTTATTGACTCTTTAAAAGAAAATAACATGTTTACTCAGGTAGACCGAATTAAGGTTGAACTATTTGGCTCGCTTGGGCAAACGGGCATTGGCCATGGCACTGGTAAAGCAGTAATACTCGGCTTGCATGGTGAAGCGCCTGAATCCATTGATGTGGGCATTATTGATACGTTATTAGAAAACACGGTTAATAAACAAAGCATTCACCTGAATCAAGAACAGCACATCGCGTTTCCCAAAGACAATGCCATTGTTTATCATCGCCGTAAAACATTGCCAGGTCATTCAAATGCGATGACCATTTATGCCTATCAAAACGACAAATTGTTGTTAGAGAAAACCTACTACTCCATTGGTGGGGGCTTTGTGGTTGAAGATTGTGATTTTGAAAAAGAAAAAGACAAAGCGCTATCTTTGCACAGCAACATAAAGCGACCTTATCGTTTTTCCACCGCCGATGAACTGCTTGCCATTTGCAAAGAAACGGGATTAAGCATTAGCTCGGTGATGATGGCCAATGAGAAATGCCTCAACGATGAAGCGTACATCCGCATGGAATTGGTCAAAATATGGGAAACCATGTACGCCTGTGTTGAACGCGGTATTAAAACCGAAGGCATGTTACCCGGTGGCTTAAAAGTGGTTCGCCGTGCGCCTACCCTATACCGTTTACTTAATACCGAAAAAAATGCCGACCCATTGCAAGCCATGGATTGGGTTAACTTATTCGCCCTTGCCGTAAACGAAGAAAATGCCGCCGGTTCACAAGTGGTTACTGCCCCTACGAACGGTGCTGCAGGGATCTTGCCAGCGGTATTGTGTTACTACGATAAATTTGTAAAACCGGTTAGTAACGATGACTGCATTCGCTATTTATTAACCGCAGCAGCCATTGGCATTTTATACAAAACAAATGCCTCGATTTCGGGTGCTGAGGTAGGTTGTCAAGGCGAAGTTGGTGTTGCTTGTTCAATGGCCGCAGGTGCCCTTACCGAAATTCTTGGCGGCGATCCAAAGCAAGTTGAAAATGCGGCTGAAATTGGCATGGAACACAACCTTGGCCTCACTTGTGATCCCGTTGGCGGTTTGGTTCAAGTCCCTTGTATTGAGCGTAATGCCATGGGATCAGTGAAAGCCATTAATGCCTCAAGACTGGCCATGCGCGGTACCGGTACGCAAAAGGTTTCCTTAGATAAGGTGATTAAAACCATGTGGGAAACCGGTAATGACATGAAAACCAAATACAAAGAAACCTCACGTGGCGGTTTAGCGGTTAATATTATCGAGTGTTAAAGAGCACATCATAAACGCAAAAAGCCTTAAAGCATGCTTGCTTTAAGGCTTTTTTGTCTTTGTAATACCCGTTATAGCAATGACAGCGAGGTATTATTTCACCGGCAACTCGACATTACTCAGCATCGCTTCAATTTCTTCATTGCTCTTAAGCAGCATGGCTTTGGTCACCACATCGCGATTTAAATGAGGAGCAAAGCGTTCAATAAAATCAAACATATAACCACGTAAAAATGCGCCACGTCGAAAGCCAATTTTCGTCGTGCTTTGCTCAAATAAATGACTGGCATCGAGCACGACCAAATCCTTGTCCTGCTCAGGATCAATGGCCATTGTGGCCACAACACCAATACCAACCCCTAAGCGTACGTAGGTTTTAATAACATCAGCATCGGTTGCGGTAAATACAATCTTGGGTTGCAAATTGGCGGCCTGAAAGGCTTTATCCAATACCGAGCGACCCGTAAAGCCAAACACATAAGTAACCAACTGATGCGCGGCCACATCTTCGATGGTTAATTTCTTTAATTTTGCCAACGGATGGTCTTTGGTCACAATGATGCTGCGATTCCAGTGATAACACGGCAACATAATTAAGTCGTTATATAAATGCAGTGATTCGGTGGCAATCGCAAAATCGGCTTCGCCTTTAGCTGCTGCATCACTGATTTGGGTTGGCGTACCTTGATACATATGTAGAGAAACTTTATCGTATTTCTTAACGAAGCCTTTAATAACGTCCGGTAAGGCATAACGCGCTTGCGTATGGGTTGTGGCAACCCGCAATCGGCCTTCATCTGGCAAGGTGTATTCACGGGCAACCGATTTGATCCCCTCAACTTTTGACAAAATATCTGCAGAAATACGAATGATGTCCATGCCAGCCTGCGTGACATGCGTTAAATGCTTTCCTGAGCGGCCAAAAATTTGCACCCCCAGTTCATCTTCAAGCATGCGCACTTGCTTACTGATCCCCGGTTGTGAGGTAAATAAACTTTCAGCGGTAGAAGAGACATTGAGATTATTATTTAATACCTCAACAATGTAGCGTAGTTGTTGTAGCTTCATATGTTATATAATCCGAGTTTGTTATAACTAAAATATATAACAAACATCATTATATTTCTAGAGTAAATATTCTTTTTTAGTAAAACTATTTTACCCATACGAATCTATTGATAAAAAAAACGCCATAGAGGAACTCTTATGGCGTTTTTAAAAAGTAATAAACGGCTTAGTTTATTTTGTGTCAATACTCGTACTTAAGACTTTTTAGCGGCAGCCTTTTTAGGCGCGGCTTTTTTGGCTGCGGGCTTTTTAGCCGCCGGTTTCTTGGCTGCTTTTTTCTTGGTTTGCTCTTCTACCCATTTGTCATCAATATACTTAGCAACCCAGCCTGTCGCTTTGCCTTCTACTTCGGTCATCACGTATTGCTCTTTGGTTTTACGTGAGTAGCGAACGACCGCTTCATTACCCTCAGGGTCTTTTTGCGGTGCATCGGCCAAATAATAAAACTTCGGTGAAATTCTATCTCTGAATCGATGTAACTCGGCCACTTTCGGTGCACGAGTTTCTCTTGATTTAGGGAACGTACTAGCTGCTAAGAAAATACCTGCTGCGCCATCGCGAAGTTTAAAGAACGCGTCAGATTTTTCACACTTAAGCTCTGGTAAATCAACCGGATCTTCTTTTGGTGGCGCAGCTTCACCGTTCGCCAGTAACTTACGAGTGTTCTTACACTCATCGTTCGTACAATCGAAGTACTTACCAAAACGACCGTTTTTAAGCTCCATATCCGAGCCACAACGGTCACATTCCAATACCGGGCCATCGTAACCTTTAATTTTAAACTCGCCCTTTTCAAGCTGGTAGCCATCACACACCGGGTTGTTACCACACACATGCAACTTACGAGTTTCATCAATTAAGTAGCTATCCATTGCTGTGCCACACTTGTCACAACGACGCATTGCCATTAACGCTTCAGTTTCGGCATCTTCAGTACCAACACTCACCGCTTCTTCACCTGGGGTAAGATTCATGGTTTGCGTACAACGCTCTTTAGGCGGCAAGCTGTAACCCGAACATCCTAAGAAGACACCCGTTGATGCGGTGCGAATGCCCATTTCACGACCACAACTTGGACATTCAATATCGGTAACGACTGGCAAGTTTTGTTGCATGCCGCCCTCGTCCATTGCTTTATCAGCAAGCTGCAGCTGGCCAGTAAAGTTTTTGTAGAACTCGGTTAAGATATCTTTCCAGAAGGCTTTGTCTTCGGCGATATCATCAAGACTCATTTCCATGTTAGCGGTAAAGTCATAGTTCATTAGGTTTTTGAAACTGCCCGATAAACTGTCGGTAACGATTTCGCCCATTTTTTCAGCATAAAAGCGCTTCCCTTCCAGACGTACATAACCACGGTCCTGGATGGTTGAAATAATCGAAGCATACGTTGAAGGACGACCAATAGAACGTTTTTCTAACTCTTTTACCAAGGATGCTTCACCAAAACGCGCAATCGGCTTAGTAAAGTGCTGTGCTGGGTCAAGTTCTTGTAAGGTCACTTTTTCACCAACCGCTAAGTCTGGCAAATGCGTATCTTTTTCACTACCCGTTTTGTTGGCACTGCGACTATGCACTTTAGTCCAACCGTCAAAGCGCATGACTCGACCTTTGGCTTTTAAGTCAAATTCACCCGCGCTAATGGTTAACGTTGTTACATCGTAACGGGCTGCCGTCATTTGACAGGCAACAAATTGACGCCAAATCAAATCATAGAGCTTACGAGCATCTGCTTCCATTTTATCCAAAAAGGCCGCTTCTACTTTGACATCCGATGGACGGATCGCCTCATGCGCCTCTTGAGCATTGGCTTTAGCACCGTAAACTTTTGGCTCTGCATGCAGGTAATTATCACCAAAGTTACCTTTAATGTACTCTCGACAGCTATCAACCGCTTCTTTACTCAAGTTGGTTGAGTCGGTACGCATATAGGTAATGTGACCGGCTTCATACAAACGCTGAGCAAGCCCCATGGTTCGCTTAACACCAAAACCTAATCGTGTACTTGCAGCCTGCTGCAGGGTTGAGGTAATAAATGGTGCCGAAGGTGTACTTTTAGACGGTTTATCTTCACGCTTTGAAACCACATAATCAGCTTCTTTTAGCGCACTCACCGCGGCCATGGCCTGGGTTTCATTGGTCGGCTTAAATGCTTTACCTGCTTGATGTGTCACATCAAGGTTTAACTCGGTGTTATCCTGCGTTTCGGTCAGGGCTGAAATTTCCCAGTACTCTTGTGGCACAAATGCCTTAATTTCTCTTTCACGCTCAACCACTAATTTTACGGCAACGGACTGCACGCGGCCCGCAGAAAGCCCACGAGCGACTTTTTTCCACAACAGAGGGCTTACCATAAAACCAACCACTCTATCTAAAAAGCGACGGGCTTGCTGCGCGTTAACGCCATTCATGTTCAGTTCAGACGGTTGTTCAAACGCTTGTTGAATTGCCGTTTGGGTAATTTCGTTAAAAACAACGCGTTTAAAACGGTCGTCATCACCACCAATAATTTCTTTTAAATGCCAGGCTATCGCTTCTCCCTCGCGATCCAAATCGGTTGCGAGATAAACCTTATCGGCTTTTTCGGCCAAGGTTTTCAGTTCATTGACGACTTTTTCTTTACCCGGCAATACCGCATAAGTTGCTTCCCAGTTTTTTTCGGGGTTAATGCCCATGCGATTAAATAGAGCAACTTTGTCACGTTTGGCTTTATATTTCTCTTTTTGAGCAGGCGTCATTTTACGCACTTCAGCCGGTGACTTAGTTGGTGCTTTCTTACCTGTAGCACTTGTAGGGAGATCACGAACATGACCGACACTGGATTTTACAATGTAGTCTTTGCCGAGATATTTGTTAATTGTTTTAGCCTTTGCTGGAGACTCGACAATTACCAGAGATTTTGCCATATAAATATACGTTCCTGTTTTTCAGGCTTAATTTCAGTCTGAACTTGTACGGCGAAGAATAACTTATTCCGCCCAATTAAATTTTAACAATTGCTATTAGGTATATATGTAATTTTTGCCAGTGACAAGCAATAATTTTCACAATAAGAGGTTTCTATTCATCAAAAGAGTCCCTTTAAAATGGCATTTACCCTTTTATATTGGGCGCATCATAATAAATTTTAAAGCGCAATTTAAAGAAAAATATTTAATTTATGCAAATAAGTGCTTCATTCGACTATTAATTAAACAAAATGAATGCAACGCCTAAATTAATCGCAAAAAAAAACCTCCGAAGAGGTTTTTTTATTAAACAGCAAATGTGTTATGGAACAACAGGTGCTGGTGCGGTGATATTAATCGAAATTGCATTATAGGTACTAATGGCTCCAGAAGGTGTTGTTACCGTGACGATCAAATTCCCCGTCGTTGGTTCACCTTCACCTTCAATAGAAACACTAAAGGTCGTGCCACTGTTTCTATTATCATTATTCCAAGTAAAACTATTTGGTCCAACTACACTACCTGCTGTTGCTTCAAATTCGATAACAGAACCTTTAGGCATAGGTTGGTCGTGAAGATCGGCAATGTAAACCGAAGCAAAACCAACACTCTCACCTTCAATCTCTAGCGTGTCGTCAAATTCTGTGCCAGCATCGTATGGGAAGTCTACAGTCGACATGGTGGTAAAATTAGCACCGCTGCCACTCATAACAATCACTAATTGACCACGCACATGCATTGACGTCTGTTCAGAACATCCGGCAACCAAGTCACCATTTACGTCACGGTTACACAGCACGCCATTGTATAGGCCATCTTCATCATCATAGGAGAATTGTACCCCATCGCCTAAACCATTAGGGTCGACAAAGTCATAGAACTCTTCATTTTCGGCATTAACAGCCGTAACATCATACATACCGTCTTCATTGTGATCGACAAATGCCTCTGGTAAGTCATAATCATCACCACTCACATCTTTGTTTGCTAGAAACTCATCATGTTCATCGCTATCAAATCGACCATTACCATTTAAATCAGGGAAAGATTCTTCACCAATTGCAAAGGCCAATATGCTCGCACGACCATCGTAATCAGGTCGAGGTTGCTGAGATGTCCAGATCACCGAACAGGCACCACCAGATGTTAAACACGATGACTCTATGCTGCCGCCTTCTGTTGTAAAAGAAACAGCCGTTCCATCTGGTACCGGGTTATTAAACGCATCGGCTAAACGAGCCGTCACTGCAACTTTTTGACCATCAATATCCCAAGCTTCAGGGTTCACGGTTTCAGCGGATAAAGAAAAACTGTCTTGGTCTGGTATACCGGTAGATATCACCAATAAACTCGATTGAGAAGAAATCACCGGCGTTACGCTATCAAGGCTCGCCGTTACACGAACAGGTGTGGCAACTGTGCCTGAATTAATCACGGTTTGCACTAAGCCATCAATATCGGATGTTGCTGATGCTGGTTCTAATTCAATACCACCTGCCGTTGTATTTAAGGCAAAATTAACCATGGCGTTACTCACTGGATCGCCATTGGTATCTAGAACACGAAACACAACGGTTGCACTTTCTTGGCCACCAATCCCTTGCAAGGATATGTTTTCAGGCGTTGCACTAACAAACTCGATACTGCCAGCACTTGCCGCTAAAACAGTAACAGTTGCATTGGCGGTTAAATTAATCCCACCCGCATTTGCAGATACCGTGATCGGGTCTTCATCAATACAACCTTTAGCAAGATACGTACTGCTCGCCTTACCGTTTGAAGAGGTAATCGGCGAACTTAGTGTTGCGGTGCCAGAAACGGTACAATTTGAGCTAAAGTCCACATCCACTGGTAAAGTATATAAATCACCTTTTTCATCAACAATTTCAACCGAAACTACCGTCGTGCCTCCGGCAGAAACCGTAGCTAAAGAAAGCGCGGCTACACCGTCTTCAAATTCATTGGCATTATTAAAGCTACCCATCATAAGATCCGTTGCCCCAACCACTAATAATTGCTGCGCCGATTCGCCACCTTGCAAAGATGCAGTTGCGGTGCCCGCGCCCAATAAAGTCCCCGCATAAATATCAACCATAGCTTGGTTGTTTTCATCGGTAATGGCCGTAGGAATAGGAATTTCACCAATGTCCGAGGCAAAGGTTACGATAACCGGTGAATCAATTCCCGTAACGGTAGCAACAAGTTTACCTGGGGTGGTGGCATTAATAACCGAAGTTTCTTGCTCTGGATCACTGGAAACCAAAGCGATTTCGACCGTAATAGGTGTGCCTTCAGTGACTTCATCACCGGCAGTATAAAAGCCCAAACTATCGGTTGAGCCATTTGAAAGAGACGCCGAAATGGTCCCGGCACCTTCTTTATCACCAGCCGATAACATAACAATAGCAATGCCTTCATCATTGGTTAAAGCCGTACCGATTTCCGGGGTTAAATTTCCTAGAGAGCTTTCAAACGTAACAACTTCGCCTGCGACCACTTCGCCTGCACTGGTTACTGTGGCAGTTACCGTCGCTGGCGTTAACCGAGAAACATCCGTAGTGCTAAGGCTCAATTCAACAATAAACGTATCCGGTTCAGGACCAACCTCTTGTGCATCACCAGCGGTGTAAAAGCTTACTGTCCCAGACTCTCCACTGCCAATGGAGGCCGTTACCGTGCCTGCACCCTCAACGGTACCAGCCATAAGACCAATGCGCGCAATGCCGTCACCATCGGTAAGCGCCGTGGAAGACTCAATAGTGAACACACCTAAATTACTGCTAAAACTGACAACTTCACCAGATAGTGGCGAACCATCTTTGGTAACTGTTACGCTAATTTCAGCGGGGTTATCGGCATCGATATTTGTCTTGTCAATTGAGACACTGACAGAAAGTATAGGATCGGTTGGCGTATTTCCATCGCCTGGGTTTTCGCCGCCCCCTATTGAGTCACCGCTGCCACAAGCGGTAAGAAATAATAAGGTTAGGACATAAAAAAAACGTTGAATCTGCTTCATTGAAGCGCTCTCCATGATGTTATTGTTATTAAATTCATCTTAACTTAAATTTTCTCAAAAAGTCACTTATTGACAACAAAAAATTACGCTTTCTTAAATCATTTTGTTATCTATACTTTGATTGGACAAGTAATTGCGCGCAATTACAGCAATTTAAACACAATATCAATATTTATATACATCTAAGTAACTGCTATCATTGGCTAAATTTGAATTAGAAAGATAAATTATGAATAAACATATGACCGAAGGTTTGACCAGTAAGATCGTAATAGGCATGTTTGCCGGGATCCTATTGGGTACCATTTTTCAATGGATGCTGCCAAAAGATGGCGACTTAATCATCCCGCTCTACCTTTTTGACTTCTCTGTTCGTGGCTTTTTTGTCGATGGCATTTTTGAAATTGGTGGCAAAATATTTGTTTCCAGTTTGAAAATGTTAGTTGTCCCCTTAGTGTTTGTATCGCTTGTCTGCGGTACCTGTTCATTAAATGACACCTCAAAACTTGGCCGCATTGGTGGCCGTGCCGTAGGCCTTTATCTACTATCGACAGCAATTGCCATTACGCTAGCCATTATTGCAGCAACACTAGTAATGCCGGGTGAAGGCGTTAATATGACCGCGGAAGTCACCTATGGCGCGAAAGAAGCACCATCACTTACCCAAGTGATTATTAACATGTTCCCAACCAACCCATTTAATGCGTTTGTTGAAGGCAACATGCTGCAAGTAATTGTTTTTTCTTTATTATTTGGTTTAGCCGTTGCATTAGCAGGCCCTGCAGGTGAGCGCGTTGCCAAGGTATTTGAAGACTTTAATGAAGTGATCATGCGTTTGGTGGTTATACTCATGAACCTGGCGCCATACGGTGTATTCTGTTTAATGACTACCCTATTTACCGAACTGGAATTTAGCAAAATCATTAGTTTGCTTAAGTACTTCTTATTAGTATTAGCCGTACTAATGATTCATGCCTTTGGTACGTTCCCAATAATGCTTAAAGGCTTTACTCGCTTAAGCCCTATCACATTCCTTAAAAAAATGCGCACCACAGCTTTATTTGCATTCAGTACCGCAAGCAGTAATGCAACCATTCCATCAACCTTGAATACGGTCACTAAAAAGCTAGGCGCCAATAACTCAATTGCCTCCTTTACGGTGCCTTTAGGGGCAACGATTAACATGGATGGTACAGCGATTATGCAAGGTGTTGCTACCGTATTCATTGCTCAGGTATTTAATGTCGACTTAACCATTACCGACTTTATTATGGTTATTGTTACCGCGACATTAGCATCGGTTGGTACCGCTGGTGTCCCAGGTGTGGGTTTAATCATGCTCGCCATGGTATTAGCGCAAGTAGGATTACCAGTAGAAGGTATCGGCTTAATCATTGGTGTGGACCGTCTATTGGATATGGTACGTACCGCGGTTAATGTAACAGGTGATTCGATGACCACGTTGATCATCGCTAAATTTGAAGGCCAACTTGATGAAAAAACCTTTAATGCGACCGATGACGATACCAGTGACGAAATCGACTTCCATCATATGAAAGAGTAAGTTAATTTGACTTTATGTCGTTAGACAAAAATATTGAAAAAGGGTTATGGTAAAACATAACCCTTTTTTTGTGTCTTAATAATACACATAAAATAATTTACATTATTCGAAACTTTTTTAGAACTTCCCCCGACTATAAGAACAATGCACAACAACGTGCTGAAAATAAATAAAAACTCGGTGACTAATTTGTTTGAACGCAGTGATGAAACATTAATAAAAAATGCATTGACCGGTAAACGTCGGGCGTGGTGTCAGTTAGTAAAACGCCATGAACAGGATGTATACAACTATGCCTTACGCATGGTGTCTCATCGAGCCGATGCATTTGATTTAATGCAGGACATTTTTATGAGTGTATTTCGAAATTTAGCCAGTTTCCAAGGCAGAAGCCAATTTAAAACCTGGTTATTTAAAATCGCCCATTACCGCTGCATTGAATACTATCGTCGCAAGAAAGACATCGGCTCTCTTGACGATGAACCCATGCAAGTCGCAGAGCATAAAGACAGTTGCCCTGAATACCATTTTAACCACGATCAACAAGCATCCACCCTGATGCAAGCCATGCAAACATTGCCAGTAAATGAACGGGCTATTGTTGAACTTAAATTTTTCCAGCACTTTACCTTTGCCGAGATTTCTGGGCAATTAGGCTTGCCTGTTAATACCGTCAAGTCAAAGCTGTACCGCGCATTGGATAAACTCAAACTGAAACTGGAGATCGAATATGTCTAGACAAGAGCAGTTATTTCAACTCTGGTTGGACAATCAACTTAACGAACAGCAACAAGCTGAATTTGAACAACTTATCGCCAACTCACCCGAGTTGCAAAATCGTTTAAACACGGCAAAACTTATTGAGCAACAAGTGTATTGTCATGAGCAAGCACCTGCGCCCAACTGGGATCCAAATTCAATTTTTAGCCATGATAAAACACCTTGGTGGCAATGGTCAGGTTTACCCCTGGCGTCGTTATGCTGTTCGCTGTTTGCGGTCATGCTCGTGGTATTTAACGTTGAATTTTCCATGCAACAAGAAGGCTTTATGGTACGTTTTGGGCAAAGTCAGCAGAGGATGCAACACGAAGCGTTAACCACAAAACAGCTTCAACAGCAAGTCGATCAACGATTACAGCTATTTGCCGCAGAGCAAGCGTTAACGCTAGCCAGCTTAAAAAACGATTTAAAAGATAGCCAACAAACCAATAATCTCGAGCTAGTCACTTACTTACTGGCATCGACTCGAAAAGAAAGACAGGAAGATATTTCCAATTTTATTCAATACGTTAATGAACAGCGACAAGATGACGCTATCGATCAAAAAATCCACTTTCAAAAATTACAACTTCAGCTCGACACCCAAAGCTTAAACAACAGCTTTACACCAATTTCAAGCAGTAATAAATAACCTTATGCGCCAGGAGAAGATAATGACGAACGCAAAAATGAATGTAAATGTAACAAAAATGGCTTTAGCTTTATTATTGTCAGGCTCAGTGATGGTAAGCGCTCAGGCAACGGATTTTAATCAATTGCATAAGCAAATGGATATTTTTGCCGACATCATTAAGTCCAACAGCAAAAGCAATGACCAAGGTCACAGCCCTTCCATTCGTTCCATCGAAAATTACTACTTTGATGGACAAGGGGCGGTATTTAGAGTAACCACATCCAATCGCCATGTGTATTCCATTAACACCCCATATGGAGTCACCCCAGTCGCGGCACCCGTGGCCCCACTGCCCCCGGAAGGCTTTGATGGTGAAGCATTATTTGGTGAAGATTTTGAAATCGTCATTGAAGAAGCGCTCGAACAAGCTGAAATTGAAATGGAGATCGTCCATGAGCATGCCCGTGTCGAGTCAGAAGAATATCATAAACTTAGAGAAGAAGAGCGAGAATTGGCGTACCAGTTAAGGGATCTTGAGCGTAGCAAGCGAGATTTAGCCTATCAAAAAGCGCAAGGCAGTGAGAACAAATCAAAGCTTGAAAAAGATATGAAAGACATCGAAAAACAAAAACAAGAGGTAGCGAAAAAGAAAGAAAAGCTCCAACTTAAAGCCAAAGAACGCAAGGAAAAAGTTGCTGAGCAACGTAAAGAAAGAGCATTGGAAAAGAAAGCATATTACGGTGAGCTGCAAACAAAATTAAGCCAAGTATTGTGTGATTATGGCAATGGCTTAAAAGCCTTGCCAAAAAGCGAACAAGTGAGTTTTGTATTAAAAGGCGCAGGAGATAAAAGCAACAACCGCACCAAAGATCAGGTTATCAGCTTTAAAAAGAGTGATATTCGCGCTTGCGTCACTGAAAAAATTGATGCCAAAAAACTGCTAGCGAAAGCCAACAAATATCAATTTTAAACATCAGAACATAAAATTGGGGTCAGATGAAAATTAAATTTAAATGTTCATCTGACCCCAATTAATGGACGTTATGGTTTGCTAATGATGTACAAGCATTCCGACAGATTACCGACATCCAACTGAATGCGGGCAAACTTTTTACCGGTTAAATCTCGCTCAGCAACCTTTTCAATTTTAAACTCAGAGAACAGGGTCTCTAAATCCGCTTGAGCGACGCTAAATGGCGGCCCAGGCATCTCATTTTGGTCAAATTCCAAGGTAATTAAAAATAAGCGGGTATGGTCACTAAAAAATGTTTTTAATTTTTGGGCGTATTGGCGGCGCATTTCAAGCGGTAAAGCAATGATGGCTGCGCGGTCATATATCCAGTCAAACTTAGGTAACGTCTCAGGATTTAATGCAAAGAAGTCACCTTGCAAAATCGACAGGTTATCGGTTTGATGGCAAATGAAATCGCCCTGCTTTTCGGTATGCACCGTTAAGTGATTCTCTTTAAAAAAATCCTCACAAGCAATTTCACTTAACTCGCTACCAACAACCTGCGTTTTTAACTGCTTCGAAAAATACAATAAATCCGATGTTTTACCACACAAAGGGACAAAGACAGGGCCAATGGGGCTGTCAGCCATCTTTGGAAAATATTCCAATAAAAACGGCTGCAGCTCATCTTGATGAAAACCAATCCGCTCTTTTTGCCAGCAATTTAGCCAAAAGTCTTGTTGCATAATTTACCCAGTCCTATTAGCTTGGAAAAATGCGGTTGTTTTGCATCAACTTGCCTACCGTTTTTTCAATCGACAACGAAGCCGCTTTTGAAATTTTATCGGCCAGGCCTTTTTTCAATGAGTATTTAACCGAAATAACCAGCTTGTCTTTTGCTTGTTGTTGCAAGTAATCATCGCTGGTTTGAATGTTATCAATTAACCCCAATTCTTTGGCTTTAATACCAAACCAATGTTCTCCCGTAGCCACTTTAGCAATATCAAGCGATGGGCGGTGCTCATTAACAAAAGTCTTAAATAACTCATGAGTTTCTTCAAGCTCTTCAACAAATTTTTCACGGGCTTTATCCGTATTCTCACCAAACATGGTTAGCGTACGCTTGTATTCGCCAGCGGTTAACTGTTCAAACTCAATATCGGTTTTCTTAAGCAGTTTATTGAAGTTTGGAATTTGAGCAATCACCCCGATAGAGCCAATAATAGCGAACGGTGCGGCTAAAATTTTATCGCCAACACACGCCATCATGTAACCACCGGACGCGGCCACTTTATCAACCGATACGGTTAATGGAATACCTTGCTGACGAATACGGTCTAATTGCGATGAAGCTAAACCATAGCCGTGTACCATACCACCGCCACTTTCTAGGCGAACCAATACTTCATCTTCTGGCTTGGCAACCGATAAAACCGCCGACACTTCTTCACGCAAGCTGTCGACTTCTTTAGCATCAATAGAGCCTTTAAAATCGATAACAAACAAGCGCTCTTTCACGGGCTTATCTTTGCCTTTATTTGCTTTCTCTTCTTCTTTGGCTTTTTTCTTTAATTCTTTTTCATGTTTTTTTAATTCATCTTTATCCAACAAATGCTCAATCATATGGTGTTCGACATCGGCATATTGCTCAGATAAATCATTAATATCCAATTCGCCTTTTTTATGCTTTTGTTTGTGGGCAGCGCCAGCTGCTGTGGCGAAAACGACAACGATGGCTATTACAAAGGTAAATACTTTGGCAAAAAACAAGCCATACTCATACAAAAATTCCAAATCGGTTCTCCTGACCTTATCTAAATTAGTTTAACTATCTCATTTTTACATGAAAAAAACGTTGAAACAATTATTCAGACGGTAAAAAAGGAGGCTAAGCCTCCTTTTCTTACTTCAACCAAATGGTTTGAACTATTTTAAGACAACTTCCGGATCATTTACGGCAATGACCCCAGCTTGTGTTGCTAGATATGTTGCAATTTGAGTTTGGATTTCAGCGGTAACTCTAGCCGATTTTTCAACATCAGGAGATGATGATGTGCTACCAGGATCCAGTAAGCTCCCGTGATGACCATTCACAAAGCGAACAACCCCAGAAACTGAACCATCTACCCCTTGTTTGGTTTCAG
This sequence comes from uncultured Thalassotalea sp., assembly GCA_947502355.1. Classification (GTDB taxonomy): domain Bacteria; phylum Pseudomonadota; class Gammaproteobacteria; order Enterobacterales; family Alteromonadaceae; genus Thalassotalea_A. The sequence continues at coordinate 290,024 of CANMZP010000001.1, forward strand.
AGACTTGCTCTAATCCTAACAAATTCATTAATGGTGTGGAGCCAGATAGAGGTGGAACCAATACAGGAATCACCTGATCTTCTAGATTATCCATTCCATTACCTACTATTTCTATAGCATGAATAGGCGTATTGGTTTGTTTTAATGCTTCTGCATAATTAAGCATATCAGCCGAGTCAATGATACTTTGAGCAGCAAAAGTAAACTCAGAGAAAGCAGCCTCAAACGGTTCGCTACCATACATTTCTTCAAATGAAGTCCAAAGTGAGCTCATTTGATCCGGTGTTGGCTCAACATCCCCTATATTCGCTTTAACATATGCTTGAAACTCAGCCGAGGTAGCATTAGCAAGGTTGAATTTTATCAATGGACCAAAAGAAGGCGATGCCATACCAAAGTTAACGATTCCTCCAGCAGGGCTGGCTAGTGAAGCATTTTTGACCGCAAAAAGTGGATCAATCATAGGATCAAGTCCGGTATTGGTTAATGCCAAAAAAGTGACGCCAGTCATCGCCCCTAAAGAGTGACCTATATAGTGTACTTGGCTAGGATCAATATCAGCGCCTTGAGTAAAGTTAAGACCTAATCTAAAAGCCATCAAATCCGCAGGACTTTGTTTGAAATTATCTCTTCCATTTAATAAAGCACCGATATTAATGTAAGCAAATGGATTTGTAACAGCATCAATATCGTTAACACCATCCATATCCAAGTCATATCCCCGAGAAGCATGAAGAGGATGATCTATGGCAGCGGTTGCAAAACCATTAATTGATAACACCCCGGTTAAGGCGAGCATCACTTCTTTTTGCGTTGTTATACCATGTTGCATCATAACAACGGGCCAGCCATTTTCAGGTTGACTCATTTCAGGCATACCCATTGATACGCGAACAGTGTTGGCAACGGCCAAATCTGGTGTCGTCATCTGAACTTCAACCGCTTGCATCTCAGTTAATTTAGGAACTGGATTAAATTTGGTGATATTTCTTTCGGTATCGATACCAAGATCGCGTAAACCAAAACTCATACACACCGCATCACTTTCAGATTGCGGCTCGGCTGGCAATTCCCCGGCAAATGCTAACATGAACCCTGAATCACACATTGCCTTCCAAGGTGTATTGATAGGTGCTGTTGGGTTTTCAAGAGATGGTACTCCCAAATAATTTGGGATTGTTACAGTGCCAACATGATAGTTAGCACTTGAATATAAGCCAACAAGTTGTGGGTCAGCAGGATCAATAAAGCCCTGTGAAATCAACACGTCCGCAACGCTTAAACCAGAATCTTGAACGCTTACCATCGGCGTAGCAAACAACGCATCAGGTGTTAATGAAGCGGCAAGTAATTTTTTGGTCACTTGCAAACTGTCATCGGTAGACTGAGTGGTCATTGCCATGGTGTAGATAATATCATCTCGCTCAACACCCACACTTTCTGCCAAGGTTTCAAAGCTGTTTATCACAACCTGTAAACCATATTGATCAGGATCTGGCAGAGGAGCATCGTTAACATCGATACTAACCAAACCATATGCATCTGAGCCAGTAACTGCAGCGCCGTAGGTATCTAAAATAGTTGAAGTTAATGCAATAATATAAGTGGTTTTAGGCTGTAATGGTTTTAAAGGAACAATAATCAAATTGCCGCCATCAGCTTGGGTAACAAAGTCTTGACCAAAGACTAATCTATCTCCTGGTTTACAGCCAACCCCTGCAGGCACCGCACTACACTCGGCATCGGTCTGACTTGCCCCCATTTCAGCAGCAAAAATAGCCACCGCTTCTGGGTTTTGTAATGAGACAGGATCAATACTTGCTCCGGGCGCCATAGCAAAGCGAATTTTAAATGGTTGATGTGTCGACCAACCGTCGAGTGTATTGGCGGCCACAAATGGATCGGAAAAATCTTCCGGATCAGCAATAACCGACGCAGGGAAGTTTAACGTTCCGTCCTGTGTACCGATAAACAGTAAATCAGTTGGGTAAGATAAATCGCCAGTAGTCGGATCGAATATAACACTTGATGCTGGTGGCTTTAATGCTTCAGACGGGTCTAACGTCTGTAAATTTTCATCGGTATCGGTATCACAACCGGTCAAGCTCAAGGCACTGACTACGGCCGTACTGAGTATGAGTTTTTTCATTATTATCCCCATAAGGCTTTCGTTACAGAACTTGCAAGACAGACTGACAAGTTCAATTTAATTATTTTTATATGTTTGTATTATTAGTTGTAACCTAACTTATTAGACCAGTTAGATTACAGTAACAATAAATTAACGCAACTTGGCAGCATCTTCTACATTTATTTTACATTTACCCTGAATTTTTTTGTTTTTGCTACTCGAAACCAAGGCCCCCTATGGGTACAATAGATAACAACTTTAATAAGCAATAATAATCTCTATGTTTAATTACCAAGCGAAACCTGATTGCCTTGCGCAAAAAACGATTTTAGTAACCGGTGCGGGCGACGGCATCGGTAAGAGTGCGGCGCTGCACTACGCAAAATATGGCGCAACCGTTGTCTTACTCGGCAAAACCGTAAGCAAATTGGAACAAGTTTATGACGAAATCGTCAATGCAGGTTACCCTGAGCCAGCGATTATCCCATTAGATTTAAAAGGCGCCACAGCAAAAAATTATCAAGATATGGTATCAACCATTGTTGAGCAACTTGGTGGTTTGGATGGGGCATTGTTAAATGCGTCAATGCTTGGGGAATTAACCCCGTTTACTCAAATTAGTCAGCAAATTTGGGATGATGTGATGCAAGTGAATGTCAATTCTCATTTGCAATTAACCCAAGCCTTGATCCCAGAATTGATTAAATCTAAATCGGCTTCGTTGATTTTTACCACGTCAGGGGTTGGTAATAAAGGTCGTGCATTTTGGGGGCCGTACAGCGTTTCAAAGTTTGCCACCGAAGGCATGATGCAGGTGATTGCTGATGAATACGAAGGCAGTAGCTTGCGAACCAATGCGGTAAACCCAGGGGCCACGAAAACAAAAATGCGCGCCACAGCGTATCCGGCAGAAGATAAATCTCTTTTACCCGAAAGTGATGACATTATGCCCGTGTACTTATACCTGATGTCAGACGACAGCATTGGCACCAACGGCGAACGTTTAAACGCCCAACAAAAATAACATGTCACGCCTCTGCATAACCCTATTTATGTAGAGGCTTTTTATTACCTTCCTAATACCGTTAGATCAAGCTAATTGCATCCCCCCAATTGCCCCTCTAATTAAGAACAATGCTCCCTAAACAGGGCAAACAAGCACACTCTCACATTCAATTATCATAAACGATAACCAATTAATTTATATTAATAACTTGTTAAATACTGAGTAATTACGTTAAATTAGATGCTGCATAATTATACAAAAAAGAGCAGTAAATATGAAACTAGTCACCGCAATTATAAAACCCTTTAAATTTGATGAAGTGCGCGAAGCACTCAGTGAAGTCGGCGTTGAAGGCTTAACCATTAGTGAAGTACGCGGGTTTGGTCGCCAAAAGGGCCATACCGAACTCTACCGTGGCGCTGAATATCAAGTCGATTTTTTACCGAAGATCAAACTGGAAGTAGCCATTACTGACGATCAGGTTGAACGAGTTATTGAAGCAATTATTCAATCAGCACGAGCAGGAAAAATTGGCGACGGCAAAATTTTTGTTACTAATATTGAAGAAATCGTGCGTATTCGAACTGGTGAAACAGGCCCAGCAGCAATTTAATTCTTAGGAAAGTAATCATGATAAAAGCAATCAAAGTGCTCCTTGTGCTAGCACTTACCACGTCATTCGGAGCCTTTGCCGATGATGGTGGCTTAAATAGCGCCAATACTGCATGGATTTTAACCTCAACGGCACTGGTGTTGCTAATGACCTTGCCAGGTTTAGCCCTTTTTTACGGTGGTTTAGTACGCAGCAAAAACATTTTATCGATCTTAATGCAATGTTTTGCCATTGCGGGCGTCTCATCCATTTTATGGCTTATTGTTGGTTATAGTTTGGCATTTGGCGAAGGCAATGCTTACATTGGTGACTTTTCAAAAGTTATGATGGCCGGTGTCACAAAAGAGTCTTTGTCGGGTGATATTCCTGAAAGCTTATTTATGTTGTTCCAAATGACCTTTGCCGTCATCACCCCTGCCCTTATTATCGGTGCTTTTGCCGAGCGAATGAAATTTTCTGCGGTATTAATATTTTCTGCATTATGGTTACTTGCCGTGTACTCACCTGTTACCCACTGGGTATGGGGTGGCGGCTGGTTAGGCGCAATGGGATTATATGACTTTGCCGGTGGTACGGTTGTACACATTACCGCAGGTGTTGCCGCGTTAGTAGCCGCCTTAGTATTAGGTCCTCGCAGAGGATTCCCTAAAACCCCAATGTTACCTCACAATTTAACCATGACCGTAACCGGTGCCGGTTTACTGTGGGTTGGCTGGTTCGGCTTTAACGGTGGTAGTGCACTAGCGGCCAATGGCGATGCGGCAATGGCCATGTTAGTAACACATATTTCAGCCGCCACAGGTGCGTTAACTTGGGCAGCAATTGAATGGAAAAAATTTGGTAAAGCCAGTGTATTGGGTGCGGTAACGGGTATGGTTGCGGGCCTTGGTACCATTACGCCAGCATCGGGTTTTGTCGGCCCAGGTGGCGCCTTAATTATTGGTCTTTCTGCGGGTGTGGTGTGTTTTTACTGTACGGTGTATATAAAGCAAAAGTTACACATTGATGATTCCTTAGACGTATTTCCAGTGCATGGTGTTGGCGGTATTTTAGGTACGTTTCTAGCAGGTGTGTTTTCTGCTACTTCATTAGGTGTGTTTAGTGGTTTCGGTTTCGCTGATGGCATTTCGACAATGGCAGAACAGGTATCCGTTCAGTTAATCGGCATCGTTGCGACCATTGTTTACACTGCAATTGTCACTTTCATCTTATTAAAGCTAGTCGGGTTAATGACCGGCGGACTGCGAGTTTCAGACGAGCAAGAGATCACCGGTCTGGACTTGGTTGAACATGATGAAGCAGGTTATAACCTGTAAGGCTTTTGCGTTTAACGTCTGTGTTTAAAGCCAGTGTAGTAAATCACACAATAGCTTATACACTATAACTTATACACAATAATTCAGGCCTCTACTAAATAAGACTATATTTGGTAGAGGCTTTTATATCTGCCTACGCTTTCTGTTTTAAAAAGCCAATTAGGCTAAAAGATCCCAATCCCAACCGTTTAACATTGATTGTATCGATTGGTATTTAACATAGTGGATTTTTGACCATACAAAGAATAGCTTTGTTTGTTTTTCAAACATGTCTTTGCGCCTGAGGCCGCCGTGACAACAATAACTCCGCCTTCATGACGGGCAACATGATTTGGGTCAATATCGGCATTGGTGCTCATGCAGCCGGTGAATAAAAAAGCGGAAAGGATAGCTAGGTATTTCATAATTGATCTCCTTAGATTTGATTACGCCGCAACGTTAATTATAGGATACGTTGCGCCATTTAACATTAAGATCAACTTTTTAGCGCTTAAAAACCCCCATGGTGATCCTAGGATTGCCACCATAGTCATTAAAGGTTTGAATATCAGCGTAGCCAAATTCTAACAGAATTTGTTGCACCCCTTGATGCTGCTCAAAACCATGCTCCAAATACAACTCACCGTTTGCTGACAAATAAGTGCGAGCGTTATCAATAATATGACGTATATCGGCCAAGCCTTTATCTTCTGCGACCAATGCTGATAATGGTTCAAAACGCACATCGCCTTCCTTTAAATGCTTATCATTAGCATCAATATAAGGCGGATTAGAGACAATCACGTCAAATGGCTTATCCAAACTGACTTGCTTAAACCAGTCACTTTGATAAATCGTAGCATTTTCAATGTTAAGCTGTTTTTGATTGGTTTGGGCTAGCACCACGGCTTGCTCGTTAAAGTCGACCGCTTCGACTTGCCATTTGCTATTTTCGTTGGCTAACGCTAACGCTATTGCCCCGGTTCCGGTGCCTAAATCAAGCAAACGCAATTGCGGTTTATCTTGGTGACGGTCGAGTACATTCTCCACCAATATTTCAGTATCTGGCCTAGGAATTAACGTACATGGAGCAACTAAAAAATCCAATGACCAAAACTCACGCTTGCCAATGATATAAGCCACCGGTTCACCATGACAGCGACGTTCGATAAACGAAAGCAGTAAGCTTTTTTGCGGCTCAGTTAATATCGAATCAGGCCAAGTTAATAAAAAGGTAATGTCTTTATCCAGTACCGCACACAGCAATACTTGCGCATCAACTTTAGCATCATAGACGTCTTCAAACGCCAAAAAGCAGCTTTTGGTGTGTTCCAAAAACTGCTTTACGGTTTGTAAGTCTGGCATTTTTGTGGTGGCCGGCAATTAGTTTTGCTCAGCCAATGCCGCTAACAAGTCGGCCTGGTTTTCTTGCAGGATTGGATCCATAACAAGTTGCAGGTTACCTTCAATCACTTCATTTAAGCGGTAAAGAGTAAGGTTGATTCGGTGATCCGTCATACGCCCTTGCGGGTAGTTGTAGGTACGGATACGCTCAGAGCGATCACCACTTGCGACCAAGCTACGACGAGAAGACTCTTCTTCACTGCGGCGCTTTTCATCTTCAGCTTGCTGTAAGCGAGCTTGCAATACGGACATCGCTTGTGCACGGTTTTTATGCTGTGAACGTTGGTCTTGACACTCTACTACCACGCCCGTTGGAATGTGGGTAATACGAATTGCAGAATCGGTTTTGTTAACGTGCTGACCACCAGCACCCGAGGCGCGGAAAGTATCGACTTTTAAATCGGCTTTGTTAATTTCAATCGCTTGTGACTCTGGAATTTCCGGCATAACCACAACCGTACAAGCTGAAGTATGAACACGGCCTTGAGATTCGGTTTCTGGTACACGTTGAACGCGGTGACCGCCACTTTCAAATTTCATTTGTCCGTATACGCCTTCACCATTAATCTTAATGATGATTTCTTTATAACCGCCTTGCTCCGATTCATTCATATTCAGAATTTCGGTTTTCCAGCCCTGTTTTTCACAGTAACGGCTGTACATGCGGTATAAATCACCGGCAAAAATCGCCGCTTCATCGCCACCAGCACCGGCACGAATTTCAACGAAACAGTTATTGTCATCGTTTGGATCTTTAGGCAACAATAAGATTTGTAGGTCTTGCGTTAGGGTTTCAATGGTTGTTTTGGCTTCTTTAAATTCTTCTTGCGCCATTTCACGCATGTCAGGATCTTCATCCTTAAGCATGTCTTGCGCTAAAGCAAAGTCATCTTCAGCTGTTTTGTATTCGTTAAAGACTTTCGTTACTTCTTCAAGCTGAGAAAATTCTTTCGAAAGTGCACGGAATTTCTCCTGATCAGCGATGGTATCGGGATCAGATAGTAAATGTTGTACCTCTTCAAAGCGTTCAACAAGCACTTCCAGTTTTTGATATACGGATTCATTCATTTAATAGGTTTCACTAAAGTTGTGTGTTATTTATTTGATTTGTCTAAATCAAATACGTCATGTAGGTAAATGATTTTATCAAGCTCGCCACCTTGTGCTGCAGACTGCAGCGCGCGCGTAGGAGCATGCATCAGATTGTTTGTTAATTTGATTGCCATTTCAGCAAGTACCGCTTCAGGGTCTTTATTGTTGGCTAGCTGCTGCTTGGCTTTTAACAATAAATCATCGCGTTTACTCATGCATTGCTTGCGATAAGCGATAACCGCATCCTGAGTATTTAAGCCTCGTAACCAACTCATAAAATCGTCGGTTTGGCTGCCGACAATTTTTTCAGCTTGCGCAGCCGCTTTACGACGGTTTTCTAAATTCTGGGCAATAATGTTTTGTAAATCATCTACGGTATACAAGAAGACATCTTCGAGGTCGCCAACCTGCGCTTCGATATCTCTTGGTACGGCAATATCCACCATAAAAATTGGGCGATGACGACGACTTTGCAGAGCAGTTTCTACCATGCCTTTACCAATAATGGGTAACGTTGAACCAGTCGAACTGATCACAATATCCGCATCGCAAATATGCTCAGGAATTTGTGCCAAGGTGATCACCTTAGCGCCAACTTCTTTTGCCATCACTTCGGCGCGAGCCACCGTACGGTTAGCAACGGTAATATTACTCACCTTGTTGTTATGCAGGTGCTTGGCAACCAACTCAATGGTTTCACCGGCCCCAATCAATAAGACCTTACTTTTTTCAATCTTATTGAAGATATGCTTGGCCAGATTTACGGCAGCAAAAGCCACAGATACGGCGCTAGCGCCTATTTCGGTATCGGTACGTACCTGTTTTGCAACGCCAAAAGTACGTTGAAACAAGCGTTCCATCACCATTTCCATGCTGCCGGCGGCTTTGGCTTGGCTGTAGGCCTGCTTCATTTGCCCTAAAACTTGTGGTTCACCCAGAATTAATGAGTCCAAGCCACAGGCAACACGCATCATATGATTTACCGCTTGTTGGTCGTGGTGCCAATATAAAGTCGGCTCAATTAAACTGGCTGGAACCTGATGAAATTTTTCTAACCAACGAGTAATATGCTGTTGAACTTCATCAAGTGGTTTATCTTTTACAAAATACAGCTCGGTGCGATTACACGTTGATAAGATCGCAGCCTCTTTACAAGCCACATCTTCTCTAAGCTCCTGTAAAGCCAGTGCGAGATTGTCGGGTGTGAAAGCCACCTTCTCTCTAACGGACACAGAAGCCGTTTTATGATTAATGCCGACAGCGAAAATAGACATAAATTAAAAATGAGGCCTTTATTATAAGTTTAAATGATTGGTTTTAAGAGAAATTTCCCATTAATAGGCGTAAATTTCCGTTAACCAAAGGTAATTATAAAATAATTTTACGAAATTACTGCTATGATTGAAAGTCAAACCTGTCCGTGTTCCAATATAACTTCAAAAAACTTATAAATTTAACGTTTCAATGACCAAATTAATACAACTCGTCCTACTCTGTAGTTTCCTTACGTTAAGCGGCTGTGCAACAGCGCCTAAAGGGCCGGTAACGTATCAAGATAAAAATAGCCGAAGTATTTATTTAAATGGCATTAATCAATGGCAAATTAAAGGTAAAGTCGCTTTTTTAAACGGTAAAGAAAAACAAAGTGCCAATTTATTCTGGCAACAAACCGATGCAGGCTTATTGTTAAAGCTCACCACGTTTCTTGGTATTAATGTATTATCGATTGAACAAGAAAATGGCTTATATACCTTAAAATCCGATGGCAACACCTGGCAAGATGAGAACCTTGAGCAGTTGCTAACCAAGGCGACGGGCTTAATCATGCCGGTAAGTGCCATGAAAGCTTGGCTCAAAGGACTAAAAGCCACACCACTTGATCAAATTACCTACGATAGTCAAAACCAACTCCCTAAGTCGTTAGATACCTATTTAAATAATCAGCAGTGGCAGATACAATACTCCGAATATATGCAAGTAGACTCCGTAATGCTTGCCAATAAAATGACCCTTAAACATAACCAGCTAACCATTAAAGTAGCCATTCATTCATGGGAACTGATGCAGTGAACACCGATTTACCCTCCGCTTTTGTAAGCTTTTCCAGTGTTGCCAAAATCAACCGATTTTTGCATATTACTGGGCAACGTAGTGACGGCTATCATTTATTACAAACCGTTTTTCAATTTCTCGACTTTGGTGATTCCATGGCATTTCGTGTTACGGCCAATCCAGAGATTGAATTACTAACCCCAATTACTGGGGTAAGTCACGACAGTAACTTAATTGTGAAAGCGGCCAAGGCCCTGCAACAACACAGTCAATGTCAGTTTGGCGCACAAATCAAAATCGATAAACAATTACCCATGGGCGGCGGCCTTGGTGGCGGTTCTTCGAATGCAGCAACCACCCTACTGGCTTTAAATTCGCTATGGCAACTCAATTTAAGTCTGGACACACTTGCTGACATCGGCATCAAGCTCGGTGCCGATGTGCCGGTATTTATCCGGGGTTTTAATGCCTTTGCCGAAGGTGTGGGTGAGAAACTCACCCCTATCGACATTGATTGCCCATGGTTTTTAGTTAGCATACCAAATTGTTCTATTTCGACGGCAGCAATATTTACCCATAAAGACTTGCCAAGAAATACCACAAAAGTTCAACAAAAGAACCTTAACATTGACCAATGTCATAATGATTGTGAAAAGCTTGTTATTAAACTCTATCCCGAGGTTGCCAAGCTTATGAATTGGTTGCTAGAATACGCACCGTCTAGGTTAACGGGTACCGGTGCCTGCATCTTTTCAACATTTGCTGATGAAAAGTCTGCCCGGGACGTGCAATCCAAGTTGCCACAAGGAGTTAACTCCTTTGTTGCAAAAGGACTGGTTCAATCACCGATTATTGATGAACTTCATCAGGTGAGTGAGCAAAATAAGGCAAGCAAATAACATAAGTTATTGGTTTGTACTTGTGACACTGAAATTAGTTTTTCAGTTGCTAATCTTAGAATTAGCCCACAAGCGCATTAAAACTCGACTTTTAATGTATGAATAAATAATGTCTAAGTTTCAAAGGAACAGACAGTGCCTGATATGAAAATTTTTGCGGGTAACGCCACCCCTGAACTGGCTAAGAAAATCGCTGACCGCTTATATATGAGCCTTGGTGATGCGAAAGTAGGCAGCTTCAGCGATGGTGAGATCAGCGTTGAAATTACAGAAAACGTTCGTGGTGCGGATGTTTTTATCATCCAATCTACTTGTGCCCCTACTAATAACAATCTTATGGAACTAATCGTAATGGTTGACGCGTTACGTCGTGCATCTGCAGGTCGTATTACCGCGGTAATGCCTTACTTTGGTTACGCCCGTCAAGATCGCCGTGTACGCAGTGCTCGTGTTCCTATTACCGCCAAAGTGGTAGCCGATTTCCTTTCAAGCGTTGGTGTCGACCGTGTTTTAACGGTAGACCTTCATGCTGAGCAAATCCAAGGTTTCTTCGATGTACCTGTTGATAACGTATTTGGTACGCCTATCTTATTAGAAGACATGGAACACAAAAACCTAGAGCATCCGGTTGTTGTTTCTCCTGATATTGGTGGTGTTGTACGTGCACGTGCCGTTGCCAAATTGCTTAACGATACCGATTTAGCCATCATCGACAAACGTCGTCCAAAAGCTAACGTATCTCAAGTTATGCACATTATTGGCGACGTAGATGGTCGCGACTGTATTATCGTTGACGATATGATTGATACCGGCGGTACATTATGTAAAGCCGCGGCAGCACTTAAAGAGCACGGCGCTCGTCGTGTATTTGCCTACGCAACGCACCCAGTTTTATCTGGTAATGCGGTAGAAAACATCAAAAACTCAGTAATTGATGAAATGGTTGTTACCGATTCTATCCCATTAGACCCAGAAATGGCGGCACTTGATAAAGTACGTCAGTTAAGCTTATCAGGCATGTTATCTGAAGCCATTCGTCGTGTAAGTAACGAAGAATCGATTTCAGCAATGTTTGAAGAGTAAATTTAATTTTGCCCCCATTAAAGAGGGCAAAAACTAAAATTTACAACAAAACACAAAAAAAGTGCGCATTTATGCGCACTTTTTGTTTGTTAACATCCATAAAGATGTTATTATTTCGCGCCTTTTGACTAAGCCCCCTTTTTGTTATGGCGGTGAAGCGCAAAAAAGGCCGCTTGTTTTTATTTTTAAAGCAAGCATTAGAGATTATTTTTTGGTCGCGAAAAATAATTAATATTTCATTTATTTAAAAAAGAGAAATCATTATGGATTTATTCACATTAGATGCTGAAGTTCGTTCAGACATTGGTAAAGGTGCGAGCCGCCGCCTACGTCACGCGAACAAAGTTCCAGCAATCGTATACGGTGCAAACCAAGAACCAGTATCTATCACGTTAGCACACAACAAAGTTTGGCGTGCACAGCAAGAAGAAGCTTTCTACTCTCACGTGTTAACTCTTAACATCGGTGGTGAAGCGGTTGAAGTTGTAATCAAAGACATGCAACGTCACCCTTTCAAAGAGCAAGTAATGCACATGGATTTCCTACGTGTTGACGCTAAGAAAGAATTATTCACTTCAGTTCCTCTACACTTCATCAACGAAGAAGTAGTAGCAAAAACTGGTGCAAACTTACTTCACACTGCTAACGAAATCGAAGTTGCTTGTTTACCAGCTGACTTACCTGAGTTCATCGAAGTTGACGTTGCTGCGTTAACTGCTGGTCACTCAATTCACTTATCTGAAATCGCTCTTCCTAAAGGCGTAACTTCAGTTGAGTTGTCTAAAGGTGAAGGCCACGACATCGCTGTAGTTTCAGCTCAAGCGCCTAAAGGCGGTTCAGACGCTGAAGCATCAGAAGAAGAAGCCACTGAAGAATAATCGCTGAGGAATCTCCTTGACGACTAATATTCAATTGGTTGTGGGCCTGGGTAATCCAGGCCCCGAATACACCAAAACACGCCATAACGCTGGCGTCTGGTTCGTTGAAGAACTGGCAAGACAATACAACATTTCCATGTCACCGGATAAGAAATACAATGGCTTATACGGTAAAGGCTTAATTGGCGCAAATGTTGTACATTTACTTATTCCCACTACCTTTATGAATCGCAGCGGCAAAGCTGTTGCCCCTCTCGCAAACTTTTTTCGTATCCCGGTTGAAAACATTCTCGTCGCACATGACGAACTCGATTTAGATCCAGGTGTTTGTAAAATCAAATTAGGCGGCGGTCACGGTGGTCATAATGGCTTAAGAGATATCATCTCTTGCATGGCGAATAACAAGAATTTTTATCGACTTAGGATTGGCATTGGTCATCCGGGTCATCGAGACAGAGTTACTGGCTTTGTTTTGGGCAAAGCACCCGCCAATGAGCAAAGTTTGTTAGAACAAGCCATTGACGAGGGTGCCCGTTGTTTTGAGATCTGGGAAAAAGACGGTCTTAAAAAAGCGCAAAACAGACTACACTCATTTAAAGCTAGCTAACTTAGACACTCACTCAATTACAGGAATATACCATGGGATTTAAATGTGGCATCGTTGGTTTACCTAACGTTGGTAAATCGACCCTATTTAATGCACTTACCAAAGCCGGCATTGAAGCCGCTAACTTTCCGTTTTGTACCATCGAGCCAAACACTGGTGTGGTGCCGGTTCCAGATCCTCGCTTAGACAAGCTGGCTGAAATCGTACAACCAGAGCGCGTACTGGCGACAACGATGGAATTCGTTGATATTGCCGGTCTTGTTGCTGGTGCATCAAAAGGTGAAGGTTTAGGTAACAAATTCCTGGCAAACATCCGTGAAACGGATGCCATTGGCCATGTTGTTCGTTGTTTTGAAAACGAAAACATCGTACACGTTGCCGGTAATGTAAACCCTGCGGACGATATTGACGTGATCAATACCGAACTAGCTCTTGCTGATATGGACACCGCTGAGCGTGCTATCCACCGTCAAGCCAAGCGTGCCAAAGGTGGCGATAAAGATGCCAAATTTGAAATCCCGGTACTTGAAAAGATTTTAAAGCACGTTGAAGAAGGTGAGATGATCCGCTCACTGGAGCTAAGCAAAGAAGAAATTGCCGCGGTTAGCTACCTTAACTTCTTAACGATTAAGCCAACCATGTACATTGCCAACGTAAATGATGATGGTTTTGAAGACAATCCATACCTTGACCAGGTTCGTGAAATTGCTGAAAAAGAAGGCGCAGTAGTGGTTGCTGTTTGTGCTGAGATTGAAGGCGAGCTGTCCGAAATGGACGAAGAAGACCGCGTTGAATTCATGGAAGACCTAGGCATTGAAGAGCCTGGTTTAAACCGTGTAATTAACTCAGGTTACGGTTTATTAAACCTACAAACCTACTTTACTGCGGGTGTTAAAGAAGTGCGTGCTTGGACCGTTAAAATTAACGCAACCGCACCACAGGCAGCTGGTGTTATCCATACTGACTTTGAAAAAGGCTTTATCCGCGCTGAAGTGGTTGCTTTTGATGATTTCGTTCAGTTTAACGGTGAATCAGGTGCTAAAGAAGCCGGTAAATGGCGCTTAGAAGGTAAAGACTACAAAGTACAAGATGGCGATGTAGTGCACTTCCGCTTTAACGTGTAAGAAGCGGCAAATCATTAAATGAAAAATGGGAACCAATTGGTTCCCATTTTTTGTCCTTAAGAATGAATCCCAAAAAAATTTTGCGCTATCCACAGCATGCGAAAGGAGATCCCGACAGCGATATGTGGGATCTTCGCCAAATATAATGTGCTTACTTTACCCTGTTTTAAGCATGTTCTTATCGAACATTCGGTAATTCACCTTACGATCACGCTTAGATTTATACATTGCAATATCAGAATACTTAATGATCTGTTCACTGTCGTTGGTATCATTTGGCGCTATGGCGATACCGACACTTGGGTAAATTTCAATATTGTGTCCAGCAATTTGCATCGGAGCTTTAAAGCGATTTAGTAAATCATTAGCTACACTATGAACGTGATTTTCATCATCAATATTGCGCATAATCAATAAGAATTCATCTCCACCAAGGCGAAATACTGAATCGGTTTGGCGAATACAGTTTTTTAATCGCTTAGCGGTCTCTTTTAAAATCATATCGCCAACATCATGCCCTAAAGTGTCATTAAGCTGCTTGAAATTATCTAAATCGAGAAAAAACACCGATGTTTTTAAACCTTGTTTATCATCTTGCTCAATAGCAGATTCAAGTTCAGCATACAAAGTACTGCGATTTTTCAAGCCCGTTAATTCATCATGATTGGCTTTATAATTAAGGTCTTGAGTCTTATTATGAACTTTTTCATTCATCTGGAAAAAAGCAGATAACAAGCTACCCAATTCATCTTTTTCAACCACATCATTAACATTGAGCTTTTCACCATTTTCCATCTTATGTGTACAAGCGAGCAGCATATTTAGCGGCGAAAACAGGTTTTTACGTAAAAACATAAAGGTCAGAATGGCGAGAAACACCATAGATACAATCCCCACTGAAATTAAGGTGGTAATTTGGGCTCGATAAGACTTGAACTCACCATTACGAACTTCTAATAACAGATGCTCTTGTGCGACAAACTGATCCAACTTAGCGCGAATATTGTCCATGAACACTTTGCCTTGATTGCTATTAACAAAAAGCATCGCTTCTTCAAGTTTATTCTGCTCGGTAAGGGTCACCGTCTTATTTAGAGCGTTAAGTTTATCTTGGATGAGGACGGCTAAATCTTTCAGGTTAGCTTGCTGTTTGGGGTTATCTAACGTTTGATGCAACAGTTGCTTTAACAACGCTTCAGACACTTTAATTCCCGAATAATATGGTTCAAGATAAGCAGGTGATTGCGTTAACAAATATCCTCGCTGACCGGTTTCCGCATCTTTTAAGGCATTGGTTAACTTTTCGGTATTGTGAATCACTTCATGGGTGTGGATCACCCACTTTAATTTGTCTTCCCCATTCACTTCTAATTTAAAGGTTAGGTACAAATTGCCTATTGAAACAATAAACAACAGGCTTAAAAACATGATAAGCTTTAATCGAACACTCATTGACGACTTATTCCCTTACTAATGAGTTACTAAAGAAGCGATACATTAATGTAAAATTCGAGTATATACAATGAGAAATTGACTTTATATGGGAGAAAGCGAAATGTGGTTAAAGCACCCGATTAAACAAAATATCGCCGACTATACACAACGTATAAATAGTAGGCGATATTTTCACTGAAAGCTCTGTTGCTAAAGCCTTAACGGCCTTTAGGTTAATCCTCCACAACCACTAAGTTTCTCACCGAAGTTGGCAATTTATCGGTGTATACTTTTTCTATTAAATTACGTTTAAGCTTCATTGTGGGTGTTAGCAGCTCATTTTCAATTGACCAAGGCTCTTTACAAATATAAAGATAATCAAGGCGTTGATGCGACTCTAGTTCGCTGTTCACTTCAATTAGGGTATGCTGCAAACTGGCATGAATTTCATTATGGTGAATGTCATTACCCTCACCAAGCACCACCAAGGCGATGGGTTGTTTCATACCACTGCCCATAACACACACTTGCTCGATGTAAGAATTACGCCCCAGCATGCTTTCTATTGGCACAGGAGCAACGTATTTACCCTTAGCCGTTTTAAACTGCTCTTTAACCCGACCAACAATTTTATACGCACCGTCACTGGTGTATTCAGCACAATCGCCGGTTCTAAACCATCCATTTACAAAGGATTTTTCAGTGACATCGGGTTGTAAGTAATATTCTTTAAACAAAGCATCGCCACGAATAAGGATTTCTTTATCTGCTGAAAGTTTCATATCAACACAGTTTAACGGCACCCCAATGGTGCCTAGGTATTCGTCTTTAAATGGGAAATTACAACAAGACAGACCGGAGGTTTCACTCATCCCCCACCCTTCGGTAATGTTTATGCCAATTTTTTGATACCACTTTAATAACGAGTCCGAAATAGGCGCGGTCCCGCTCGCCCAGGCTCGGGCATGATGTAAGCCCAATTTTTTTCGAATGGTTTTGGCAACAAGCTTGCCAATAACCGGGATGCCCAATAAAAAATTCAAGCGTTTATCTGGCATTCTAATAAGCACCTGAGCCTGAAACTTGGCCCAAAGACGAGGTACCGACAAAAACAAGGTCGGTGCAGCGTATTTTAAATCGGTAATAAAGGTATCTAGGCTTTCGACAAAATAAATCTGATTGCCACGATCATAGGCGACACATTCCACCAAAGAGCGCTCGGTAATATGTGCTAACGGTAAGTACGATATATAGCGGTCGCTATTGGTTACATTGAGCACATGTGCTGTGTGACGCGATGCCGCGGCCAAATTTTTATGGGTTAACACCACACCTTTGGGGTTACCGGTTGTGCCCGATGTATAAACAATGGTTAAACAATCCTCTAACTCAGCATGATGTATTTCCTCTATAGGCGAATAAAAATCTTGCCAAAACATCCAGTTTTCAGGTGCTGATACCGTGGGATATGGAAAGGCAATGCGCAATACATGTTCAGGAATGGCCTTTTCAGCAGCAACCAAAGAGTCTAATTTCCCAACGAAAATTGCTTTTAATTTTGCATGTTCAATAACATAAGCAATGGTTTTTTGACCGGCTGTCGCATAAATTGGCACACTGATCATGCCGGCCATCATAATGGCCAAATCGGCAATAAACCAATGCGCACAGTTTTTTGATAATATGCCAATTCGGTCGCCTTTTTCATAGCCTTGTTGGACAAGACCTTGGGCGATGCGTCGGGCTTGAGATTCGACATCAGCAAACGTAAATGTGTGCCATTGTTGATCAATGGGTTGATGCAAAAAAGGACGATTGGGTGTTGTTTTACAATGATTTAAAAAGCTGGAAAGCGGGGAATGATAAGCCATCTTATTATCCTTCTTTGACAAAGTACGTTGCGCGAGCATTATTAAGTATACGCAGCCAGTTTAATTTATCAAATTCAATCAATAGCTTATCTATTTTGTAATAGGATACGGTTAAAATACCTCGCTTAACATTAACGGTAGCTTATGGGCCAACATATGCTCTTGCTTGATAGACAATTTATCAGCGCGCAGCTTACTAATATGACTCGCTATTACACAACCCGGTTGATTATGATGCTTTTGCAAATAATGCATCGCCGACGACTGATGTAAATAATCTTCTACCGTGTTTAATTCTCCCCCTTGCTGCGAATTCAGTTCGGGATAAATGAACTGGCTTACATGCGGCAATGTTAAGGCGATTTTTAAACCGTCGGGATCATAATCACAAAAAGCAATTAAGGGCGTATTGGGGCTTTGCTCATGGACAAGGTTTAGCAGGCTTTGACACCCTTTAGCTAACCTATCATGGCCTCGATACACAAATAACGCGCTGTTAAGTTGCTCGGGTAACATGGCCGTATGAATCGCATCAAAGGCGGCGAGGTTTTCAACCACAATCAAGCATTCAATGTTTTTGATTAGCAGCTCAGATAACGAACACCTAAGCGATGTACCAAGGGGCAAAACTGTTTGCATACCCGAACTTAAAAGCTCACTCAGATTGCCAGAACGACTTTTTATTAACACAAATTGTGCATCGGGGCCAACGCCAGCAAGTTTTTCATTGGCATGAATTTTTGCCACATCCAATCGACTTTTATTGGTGACATCAACGCCCCAAATTGCTTTACCATGATCTTGGTATAACTGGGTTTGTAATTGGTGTTTTTGACTGGCGTTGAAGAACATATGCCCGGAGATCTCATCGACACGAGCTAAATCCTGATAATCGAGTAAAAACCTGCCAAGGCTCGAGTCCAACTTAACCTTGCCTTGATTCGAGCTTAGCAGGTTATTAACCGATTTAATGATGAGCGCCGAGAGTTTCATCCCATTGTTTACCTTAAACCAAGCGAGACATCTTCAATAATGTAGTTACCATTAAATTCATGATGCACATGCCCATGGGTTTGCACTTCAAAGAAATCTTGTTCTTCTAACGTTAAACTGTAAAAGCCGTTAATGACCGAATAAATCCATACTTCGGAGTCAATATCGAGCTGCTGTTTCTGTTGAAACTCCAACGCCGATTCAATGGTACCCGTGTCAATAATTTGACAGAAATAATCATCAACCGCCTGCTTAATTTCATTGCTGATAATATCAACTTGCTCGATGTCATCAAGCGAAAAACTTTGCGCTTTACGCGGATCGCTTTTCTCAGATTTTTGATGACGAATTTGTTTGATTTGGCTTACCATCTGGCCGAGTAGTTGCTCATGCTCAGCGTTGTTTACATCAATGGCCGCCGGTTTTAATATTGCTTTACTCTGCTTAAATAGCGCGGGTACATTATGCAACTGGCTGTAATCATTTACCTGATAATCTGGGTACTGTTGGTGATGTAAAATAAAGCCTTTGAGCATCTGTGAGCGATCTAAGTATTCTCTGAACTTACCCAGTAAGTCGATGAGTTTGGATTGCGCTAAACTTAATTCTTGGCTAATTTCACTGTGGCTGCGCTGTAAATGCACCACCAATAAACGACGCAGCTCACGCGCACTGCCGGCTAATTGCGCTAACTCGTCAAAGTGGAACATTTCCAGTTGTTGACGCATTTCGGTTAATTGCGTTTGGGCTAACTCGTTCTCGCGAATTTTAGCGTGAATGGAGCCTACGTAACCAAACTCATTATGAATGCGTCGCCATAAATTTCGCACGTTAGACTTCATGCTATCAACCAAGCCATAAACGTGCTCGGTTAAATCTTCCATATACACCTCAGATTCGGCGTAATTATGGTGATGCAAAGCCTCTTTATAATGCGAGGTGATGGTTTTAATGGTGGCCAGCTTGCTGCCCACATTGGCGTCTAATTGACGGTTGCGTTCATCTCGCAGATTTTGCTCAAGCAAGGTCCTTACTGAGCTGCGCAGGCGTAAGTCTTCACCCGGCTCTGGTCGCCATAAAATACCGTGTTCAATTAACTTTTCCAGGGTTTTTGAGTCAAAGTCCAATTCATTAATTCGACCCGACAAATAGGCGGTCATAATTAAATCGGCATGCTTGGCCAAAACCTTTAAAAACTTAACCCCGCTGGTGTGTAACGGTTGGCTCACAGCAAGTCTCCCTGCTCTATGGCGCTTTGTGCCTGCTCAGCCAGATGCAGGTTTTCGGTGTCATCTATAAAGCGGATGACTTCAAAAAGGTAATCGATTTTGCCTGTTACCAAATAAATCTGGGTATCAGGGTTCGGCCTTAACAAGTACTCTTGTTCTACCAAACGTTTAAAAATCAGTTTTAATTGCGCATCCACCGCCGAACTGGTGGAGTTAAACAGTGGATAGCGGGCAATTTTAGCCAGCTGCTCACAAAACGCGGGGGTGTCTTCAATGACCGATTGAATTTCATTTAACCGTATAACGCTGCCTTGCGACAGTGGCGCATTATCCCCCTTGGTCTCCTGCACCAGCACTAACCATTCAACCAGTGGCAATAACGAACCGGCAATTTCACGAAACTGCTGACTCACGACGCGTCGTTCACCCTCATCAATAACCTGATAAGCACAAAACAGCACTTCCCCCTCACACGCTTTGGCAATGGTGCGATTCATTAAATTAAGTTGCTGCTCTACCGATTGATAATTGTCATCGTTTTGCAGAAAGTTAAACGCCAACTCATTCGAGGTTGCACAAATAAAACCACCGCTTAACAATGTTTCCAATACTTGGCCTTGTAAACTGATCATAATTGGCTCTCCTGCTCTTGCTTAGGCGTGTGCATTTCACTTGCCTGGCGCTGCTTTAAACGCTCACTAATGGGGTTGATTTTCGGCAATACTTTACGCAGTTTTTGCTTTTTGGCATCTTTGTCAATCAAGTAACGGTTTTCAAAAAATTGCAGTACATCCGATTCCGGGTTAGGGAATGCACCGACCACCCAAATATTATTGGCATGACAAGCATCAAAGATTTTTTTCACGTTTTTATTGGCCAAGGTACCAATTTCATCAATTGGCCAATGCACCACGACTTGAGAATCCCCACGTAATAAGCGGGTAAAAGCCAATAAGAATTTACATAAAATAAGGTACGCCATACCGTGACTCGACGACTCATTTAATTGTCGGTCGGTACGGATAAATAAGTCACTGTTGCCTTCTTTAAGGTGCAATTCAATATCCAGTAACTGGGCAATACCGCCCGTCATAGTTGCCCGACCCAAGACTTCTTGTACCTCACGCATGGTTTGCGTGTATTCTTCATCGGGTAAAATGGCTTGCTCGTTTTGGTACCAATCTTGGTATAACTGATTAAAGCGGATAAGCTTTGGCCAGAAATCAAATTCGCTGATTTTGGAGCGAATTTTAACCGACGAATCCGACACGCCATCAAGGAATAATTCCTGATCGACCTGTTTGCTGATGCGTTTTGATTGCGTCACGATGCGCTTGTCGATATCCAGCAAGATTTTGTAATATTGGGAAATGTCTTTACCAAAGTTTAAGCCATTGTTACGCACACCTTGCTCATGCTGAGGCACCATAACGGTTAATAATGTATCAAGCTCGTTAAGCATTTTACGGTGATTCAAGGTTTCAATGCCTTGCTCATTCACCGTAAAACAATCTCGTCTTGCATGCTCCCAGGCTTCGGTTAAACTGATCCCCGACTTTTGCCCAATCAAATTATCGAAATGATTTACATGCCCAGCGATGTCATCAACGTATTTACGCTGCTTTTCCAACAACTCACGTGCTTCCGTTAACCGTCCTGCCATCGAGCTTTGCTCATTCATCACCTCAACTCTTGGCAAGGTTAGCGTCGCAAATTTGCCTTTAAGGGCATTTAAGCCATTGGCTAATTCGTGCTGGCGCTTAAGCGCCGCATCCAAGGATTGAATTTGTTTTTGCAGTTGACGCTTGTCGTTTTTAAAGAGCGATGTTTTCTCGCTTAATAAGCGCTCCGAGCGAGACTTTTGCTCATTCGCTTTCGATAATTGCGCTAGGTATTTCGCCTTTTGCTGAGTAAAAACCAGCTCATACCAACGGCTGTAATCTTTCACTTCATCACGAAATTGATTGGTGGTGTCAATCAGCTCTTTCAACTCGCTAATTTCGTGTTTTAAGCGGGCAATTTGATCAACGTCCACTTCGCGACTGGCTAGCTCATTTTTATACCAAGCTTTACAGTCTTTCATCGCTTGCTTATGCTGAGCGTTAGCATCACTAATTTGCTGTTCAAGTGAGGTTAATTGCTGCTCAACATCACCAACTACCTGCTGCCAGTGCATTTCATGATCCATTTTTTCCTGATGACGTTGTTCATCATCACCTTCCAATGCATCTTGTTTGTTTAGTTGCAGTTTATTTAACGCCGCCTTTAAGCCATCGAGTGCACCCGATTGATTTTTCTTACGCTGCGCAAGCGCTTGTTTATGCTCTTGCTTTAACTGACCACGTTCGTCTTGAATGCGTTGGCGTTTTTCTTGTTTAAAGGTGCATTGCGAATTTACATCGGCAAATTGCACTTCCAATTGCTTCACTTTGTCGGTACAGCCAACAAGCGCCGCTTCAGCATCTTGTTGGGTGTTTTGGGCGGCGGTTAAATCCTGATTGGCAACGTCAAATTGTTGATTAAGCTGGGTTTGCGATTGCAAAATATCGCTATCATTTATGACCTCAGTATCAAGCAACACACCGTATAAGCTTTCTAAGGCTTGAGGATCCGTGTCGCCTAGCTGTGCATTTAGCATAGAGGGGGCTAAATCGGTACGGGTAAGAAGCTCAGGGTTAATCACTTTCCCTAACGCTTTTTGCCATGTTGGGTGCTCTTTACGTAAAAAGTCCAACAGGGTGTTGTCACCAGGGTACATTAGCGCATGCACGGCATCGACACGTTGCTGACAGGCTTGGGTTTTTGAGCGGGTTTTATTCAATAATTCATTGGCCCCCATTTGCTCATATTTGGCCTGTTGCAAGTCTTTTTGCAGCTTTGATAAATCAAAGCGCACGCCATCTTCTTCTTGCTGAGCCTGTTCAAGAGACGCTTCAATTACCGCCATGGCCTGTTGTTCTTGTGGCAAGGGGCCGCTTAATTCTATCTCGGTTTTAACGCGTTCAAGCTGCATGCTTTGTTGGTTAATTTGGCGATCAAAGTCCTGATTAATTTGCAATCGACGCTGGTCTTGGTCGACTTGCAATTTACGCAAACTTTTTTGCTCTTCCTGCAAGGTGTTTCGCAGTTTAAGACCAACGTCATCTTTATGTTTATTAAGCTGCTCTAGTTCTTTTGATTTTTTCTTTTCAATATCCGCCACGCGTTTATTGTACGCCGCTTCAATATCTTGATGCTCTTCGGTCAGCAATTTATGTTGCTCACTTAATGAGCCTAACTGCGATTTATAACCATCGAGTTTATCTAGGTTTTCTTTATGCGTTTCAATGTCTTTGTCTTGCCAGATAGCGAATTCATTTTCAATATGTTCAAGGTGTTGCTCGGCATTATCGACCTCGCCCTTAAATGCAGACACATCGCGGTTTAATTCATCTCGAAGCTGTTCAAAATCTCGAGTTTTATTGCTTAACTGATCTTTATACACTTTAAGATCCGAGTCGGCTTTATCAATGGACTCGGCAAGTTCTAATAAATCGGTAGCAATAAGCGTTTTAAGCTGACTTAATCGGTTTTCGGTTTGGGTAAGTTGACCATTAACCTTTTGCAGCACCTCGTATTGCGGCATCAATTGCTTAAACTCTTTAATTAACAAACACTCTTTGATCCAGTCTTCAACTTGCTTTTTAGAGAGTTTATTCGACGGAGTGGCTACCCCATCTTCTTCCAATATGGCGGCAATCATCGCCTTGATGGTTTCCATTTTGCCTTCTTTGGAGTGTACCGCTTTGATTAACTTTTCAATGTGGCGCAACCGGGCATGTTGCTCACAAATGCTAAACAACCGGGCGAAGGATAATAATTCACGTTTATGGCTACTTAATGCCAGTACTGGTCGGTCATTTTGAATAATCGCACGATACTCTTTGGTATTAAGGGCTTTTGACACCACTACCTGAGCGCGACGCATATTGCGCATGATTTCTTGAATTAAGATAGAGCGACTGCCATTGAGGTCTTCGGCAATAAAGTCGGTTTTAACAAACCCTTTTTCAACAAAACGATACACCACACCCGAGCTGGATGAAGTCAATACCGCCATACACATTTGCCCGTCTAAGCGTTGATATTCAAAAATAATAAAACTCGACTCACGCGGTAAATACCAGGTTTGGAAATTATCCCGGGTTGCCGGTACCACTTTGTTGGGTGACTCGCCAAAAAATACCGGTACCAGACGTTGCAAGGTGGTTTTACCGGAGGCATTTGTGCCACAGATATTGGTGTGACCATCTACGGTTAGTTCTACCAACCCCGGTAAGTGCGTGTCGATCAGGATGATCCGTTTTAAACCAGACATAACTCGATGTTTAATCCTTTCTATTTATAATTTGAGTAGAAATCAGCCGAAAAAGATGAAGAAGCAAGACTTTAAAGAAGTCGTGATAAAAAGGCCAAATTGATTTCCAATCCCCTATAGTAGAATGGCTGTGCAGAGCTGTAAACCTTAACCTAGCCGTCGGAAAGAAATTACTGGTAATTGGTCAATAACATTGCTATTTTTGCCGCAGATTTACTCACTTTGAGAGCTTTTATGGACCGCTATAAATTATACATTTTCGATTGGGACGGTACCTTGATGGATTCCATCAACAAAATCGTCCATACCCTGCAAGGTGCGGCACAATTATCACAACTTGCCATCCCCAGCGATCAAGCAGTAAAAAACATCATCGGCATGAGTTTAACCAAAGCTGCGCAGCAATTATTTGGCGATGTAACTCAGCACCAAATCGATGCGTTTGTTGAAACATACAAGCATCACTATAAACATGGCAATACCACCCCAGCGCCTATGTATGATGGCTGCTCAACATTTTTAACTAACTTGCGTGAAGCCAATAAACTCATCGCCGTTGCCACCGGTAAAGCACGTGAAGGTTTTAATGATATTTTCGCCCTTTCCAATGTTGATCATTTATTTCACACCACTCGCTGCGGGGATGAAGCGATTTCAAAGCCCAACCCAGATATGTTGCTGCAAATTCTCGATGAATTAAACGTAAACCCCTGTGATGCCTTAATGGTTGGTGACAGCCACTTTGATTTATTAATGGCTCAAAACGCCAAAGTAGACAGCATTGGCATTACCCACGGGGTTGGCGATGCGCAAATGTTAGCGCAATATCAACCTCAAGCTATTGTCCATTCCCTTGATGAATTAAATCGCTTAATTTTTAAATAATCGCGTCGACAAACGAGACGTCTAACCATCACTTTCGAAGTTACACCTGATAACATTAAAAGTCCGGATGTTTAGACGTCTAAATTGACAAATTCGATTTATCCAGTATCATGCGCCACAATTGCCCATAAATTAAACCTGATACGACATAACCATGCCAAACCAAACAGTAACTAAGCAAGCCGCGCGTCCGTTAGCCTTGCTACCGATTTTATTCTTTATCGCCATTTTTGTTGGCGTTGGTAGCTACTTTACCTTGCAAGGTGTGGACTTTGCCTTTTACCAATTACCGGCACACATTGCCATTTTACCGGCGATATTGCTGGCGGTAATATTATCGAAAGATAAGGTTAACCAAACCATCGAAACCTTTATCGCGGGCTCGGGCCATGCCAACATCATTACCATGTGCTTAATTTATTTGCTGGCGGGTGCCTTTAGCGTGGTTGCAAAATCAACCGGTGGCGTTGATGCCGTGGTTAATATTGGTTTAGCCGTTATTCCTTCTTGGTTTTTATTACCTGGGATTTTTATTATCAGTGCATTAATCGCGACCGCTATGGGAACCTCTATGGGCACCATTGCTGCGGTTGCTCCTGTTGCTTTAGGGATAGGCGAAACAGCGCTGATTGCCCCTGCAATTATGGCTGGAGCAGTATTTAGTGGTGCGATTTTTGGTGATAACTTATCCATCATTTCCGACACCACCATTGCCGCAACCCGCACGCAAGGCTGTCGTATGAAGGACAAGTTTAAGAAAAATATTAAGGTATCATTACCTGCTGCCATTGTTACCATCATTTTCCTAGCTTGGTTTAACAACCCAGGAGATATTCAATCTAGCTTCCCTGAAAACCCATTAATGGCCCTGCCATATTTTGTGATTTTAATCTTAGCGGTTACCGGCGTTAACGTATTTGTGGTATTAACCCTAGGTGTTTTATTAGCGGGTGGCAGTGGCATGCTAGCAGGCGAACACACCATTTTATCGGTATCGAAAAACATCGGTGAAGGCTTTGTGGGGATGCAAGAGATCTTTATTTTATCACTACTCATAGGTGGTTTAAGTGAAGTGACTCGCCAACAAGGTGGATTAATCGCGATTCAAAACGGCATTGAAAAGCTGTTATCCAAAGCCAAAAACAGCGATATTGCCGCTCAATTTGCCATCTTTTTTACCACCGCATTAACCAATCTAGGTGTGGCAAATAACACCGTAGCCATCCTTATTACCGGTGACTTAAACAAAGACATGGCGCAAAAGCATAAAATCTCGGCGCCGCATGCAGCAAGTTTAGTGGATATTTCAGCCTGTATCGTACAAGGTCTGATCCCATGGGGCGCCCAAGCGTTACTTCTGGGTTCATTATTCTCACTAAGCCCAATCACCATTGTTAGCACAACATTCTACCCAATCGTGTTAACGGTCTTTGCGGTGATCGCTATCTTCGTGCGAGGCCGATAAGCACATAAAATTGGATCATAAAATTGGGGTCAGATGAAAATTTTAAATATCTGAAATTAAAATTTTCATCTGACCCCAATTATTACCCCCAATTATTTACAAGGTTCTCAGGAAGCTATCTATTTTCGCTTTTGGTGTCTTTGCCAGTTTTTGTATCACGGGCAATGTTAGGTTGGATAATTGATATTGTGCATTTAAGTGATCCAAAATGCTGTTCCATAATTTTCCGGTCATTTGTGCATCAAATAACGCTCGGTGAAACTGCCCTTCTTCGCTTAGGTGTTTGTACTCTACCAAGGTCGATAATCTATGGTTTGGCGCTTGTTGAAAGACACGACGAGAGACCAGTAATGAACACGCAAACTCACCGGTATAATCACGGTTTATGTGGCGTAATTCGGCATCAAGAAACTTTTTATCAAACGACGCATTATGGGCCAATAAATTATCATCGCCCATAAAGTCGGCAAATTCATCCATAACTTCATTACAAGGCGCTGCGGTACTTAACATGCGGTTGGTAATGCCCGTATATTGCTCAATAAACGAATTCACTCGTTTGCCCGGGTTCATTAATTTTTGAAAGCTATCTACCACCACACCTTCTCGTAATTTTACCGCACCAATTTCAATGGCTCGGTCGCCATTATCGGGCGATAAGCCGGTGGTTTCAAAATCGAGCACGGTAATGTTGTGCGCTAGGTTTAAATCTGATCTCATCGTCATTATTTCTACAAAAATACCTTAGTTATTAATAGTCGCAAATGGTTTGAACATGACTACCATGGTTTGTTGAGGTCACGTTGATTCTTAAGGCCATTTGCTCTTTCAGTTCGGATACATGTGAGATGATACCAATACTGCGCCCTGATTGTTGTAAATCAATCAAGGTTTGTATTGCAAGTTGTAAAGACTCTTGGTCTAAGCTGCCAAATCCTTCATCAATAAACAACGTATCGAGCTTAATGCCACCACTTTGCTGCTGCACGACATCACTTAAGCCCAAGGCTAAAGACAGCGACGCCAAAAATGACTCACCGCCCGATAAAGTTGCCACAGGACGGGTTTTGCCGGTATAAGCGTCGTTAATGGCTAAATCCAGACCGGCCGTCACATTACGCTTTTGCTGATCTTCGTTTTGTCGAACCAATTGGTACTGGCCTTTACTCATAATGTGCAAACGCTTACTGGCAATGGTTAATACTCGGTCGAGTAAATCCGCTAAGACAAAACGCTCTAGCGATACCCGAACATTACCTCGTCCAGCAGCTGCTTTTGCCATTGTGCCAACGACCTCGTACTGTGCCTTATTCGTGCCTTGCTCAGTTTCTAACTGGGTTACCTTTTCGGCGACCCCTGTTAATTTGGCCAAAGTCACTTGTTGATCACTCCAGGCTTTCTGTGCCTGTAATGCTTGTTCATCAGCTTTGCTGGTTTTGTCTTGTTGTGTGGTTACATCTGGCGGCGACTTGGCCTCTAATTGATCAGCTAACAAGCTTAATTGCGAATTTAGCTCGGTACCTTTTCGGTTATAATCTTCGAGCTGTTTCGCCAAACGCTGGTGCTCTTCCACATTCAATCGCGAGTTGGCGAAGGCGTCTTGTGAGGCAAACCCGGATTGTTCAAGTGCACTTTGCCATCCTTGTAGCTGCGCATCTAAACGAGTGGTTAACTGCTGCAAAGATTTGCTGATCTCTTCACGCTGACTGCTTAATGCGGTCAACTGTGTTTCGCTTTGTGATCTAACTTGCTGCGCGCTTTGCCACTGCTGCTCTAATTGGCTCAATTGTTGTTGTTTTTCATTGAGCCCTTGCTCAATTTTACCCGGTACACGATAAGCCTCTTCAATTCCTTGCAGTAGGTTTTGTTGTTCTGTTTGAGCAATAATCGCCTGCTCTGTTATGTGCGGTAAATTCTGTTGAACCTGAGCTATCTGAGCCTCTACAGGCGTGATCTTAGCTTGCATACTGGCTAATTTATCTTTAGCCGGTTGCAGTTTGGCTTGCAGTGCGTTTAATTGCGTTAACTGTGCTTGCAAATTGGCTAATTGTTGTTGCTCTGTGGCTAAATCTAAATGGCCATCGTCACCGAGTTGCTGTGTTAATTGCTGCCCCTGTTGCTGGCTAAGTTGCAACGACTGTTGCAGCTTAGCCAATAAGGTATTTTGCTTATGCAATTCTTGTTGTTTGCTTTGCTGGTTTGCTCTGGCCTGCTCTATTTGCTCTTTGTTAACCAAGGTATGGTCAGCTTGTTGATGCGCGGGCATTGGGTGTTGGCTTGAGCCGCAAACCGGACAAGGTTGTTGATCTTGTAAGGTTGTGGCTAAAACGGCTGCCTGATTAGCCACCCACTGTTGCTCTAAATGATTGGCCGATTGCTCTGCTTGTAAATACGCTTGTTGGCAAGTGAGCTGGGTTTGTTGGGTCTGTTGACATTGCTGCTCAAGGTTTTGTTGCTCAGTGGTATGCTGCTGTAGCCCAGTGAGCAAATCAACGCGTTGACCTTGCTGATTAATGCTCAGTTGAATGGTCGCTATTTGGGCAATTTGTTGTTCCAGTTCGTTAACATAAACCTCGCCTTTTTGACTGCGAGTGACTAACTCTTCATGTTGCTTGGTTAACTGCTCAATTTGCTGATTGGCTTGTTCTACGTTTTGCTGGCACTGTTTTAGGTGACTGCTGTGTTGCTGCAACGTTTGCCAACGACTTGCGTAAACTTTTAGCTGCTCCAGCTCGGCAAGCACAGCATCACGCTGCTGATATTGCTGCTCAGCTTTGGTATATGCTTTATTGTCTTCAACCACTTTTTTCTGTTGTTGTTCACATAGCGTAGTAACTTGCTGCTGACTGTGTTTTTGTTTATCAACATCGCTTTGTAGTTGCTGCAAGGTTTGATACACATTATCAATTTTTGCTGCCTTTTGGGCATCATGCAACTGCTCTTGCATTTGTGCTATCGTTTTACGCTGTTCGTGATGGGCGGTTAATTGCTGCTGTTTTTGCGTTTGTTGACTAAATAATTCGGCCAATTTGCTGGCCGCTTGTAACTCATTATGCGCTTGTTGTTTAACGGTTTCGGCTAATTGTTTTTGCTGACTAAGTAATTCCCCTTGCTGAGCTTCGCTGTTTATTTTTGCTTGTAATTGCTCAACATCCGCCACCTGCACTTCGCTGAGCGATTCATGTATGCGCTCTTCAAAACGTTTGTATTCTCGCTCGATGCTGGCCGCTTTATCTTTGAGGATTTGCTCAATGTGTTTGTATATTTCGGTTTGAAACAAGGTTGAAAAAATGGCTTGTCGCTCATCGGATTTGGCCAGTAATAATTCACGAAACTTGCCTTGCGGTAAGACCATAACCTGGCGAAATTGCTCAGCGCTTAAACCGATGATTTGTTTAATACGCTCATCCGCCTCGGTTTTCTTTTTGGCAACCAAGGTTTGCTCACTGCCATCTTCGTCTATCTTGAGCAAATGCGCTTGCGATTTTTGCTCGGTAAAGCCTTCACCGCGCTTTTGCTTACGCTGTTGGGTTGGAATGCGTTCAATTCGGTATTTTTGTTTGCCAATGGAAAACGTTAAGCTTACCTGAGTTAATAACTCATCTTTGGCATGATCACAACGCAAGCCAATCTCTTTGCGGGCTGAGTCGGTTGTTTCACCATATAAGGCATAACAAATGGCGTGCAATATGGATGATTTACCGGCCCCCGTTGGTCCATCAATTAAAAATAACGGGCTGTCACCTAGCTGTTCAAAATCAATCTCTGCGGTTTGCGCAAATGGCCCAAAGGCTTGCATTTCAAGGGTATGTAACTGCATTATTTGCCCTCAATTAGGGTTTTGGCCTGGGTAATGGTTTGCGCTAGCACGTGTTGTTGCGCTTCATTTAACTCGTGACTCATTACTTGCTCAAAAAAATCTTTAAACACTTGTTGCTCGTCCTGCTGGGCTTTACTTTGGCCAAAATCGGGCACATCCAAGCTCATATCATCACCTAAAGCACACGGACTTCGTTCGAGTTGTAATATGTTTGGGTAATACTTTCTCAGTCGGCCCATGGGATCTAATATCACTTGCTTGTCCGTTAGACGCACCAGAATATAATCGTCTTTCGCGTCATCGTTTAGCGCATTGTCTAAAAGCGCTTCCATAGTGCCTTCAATAATACGCAAGTCATGCTTAGGTTTTAATGGCAACTGCTCCGTACTTACTTTGCCGTCCTTGTCGATATCCACTAAGGTGACGGCTTTTTTTTGCTTATATTCCGAGAACGAATATTTCAATAAACTGCCACTGTAGCGAATGGTTTTCTCACCCTTAAACTGTGGGCCATGCAAATGCCCTAACGCCACATAATTAAAATCAACCAAAGGCTGCCACGACACGCGGTCAGCACCGCCAATGGATAAGGGTCTTTCAGAGTCAGACTCGCTGGCCCCGTCAATAAAACAATGGCTTAGTAAAACGGCTGGAATATGTTGATGATGTGCTTGTTTATGGGCAAGGATCTTCTCTGCTAAATAGGTGTGCGCCTGATCGTAGGTTTTAAGGCTAGCAGCGTTTTCATCATCACAAAACGCTTCGCGCACCTGCACCGGATCATGGTAAGGAATACCATATACCGCGACGTCTTGTTCATCATTTTTTATGATCACAGGTACGGTAATGTCTTTTATTTGGGTCTGTATGTGCAATCCACTTTGTTGCATCCGTTTGGCACCAAAAGATAAACGTGGCCCGCTGTCATGGTTACCACTAATGAGGATAACCGGAATCGACAACTGTGCTTCTAATCGACTAAAAAACTCATCAAGCGCTTGCACGGCATCTGCCGGAGGAATGGCCCGGTCATATATATCACCACTAATAAGCAGCGCATCAATGTTATGCACCTTGGCGTATTCGAGCAATTGATTTAACACATACACTTGGTCTTCAAGCAAAGAAATGTTTTGAAATAACCGGCCAATATGCCAGTCAGAGGTATGAATAAAGCGCATTATATTCCTAAATTATTTAGCGACACGTTCCTGTGCAAACCGTTTATATCAATGAGGATTGGTATTGCAAACTAAGTAAAAAGGCAGTCTAAACCATTCACACACTAATTCAAAGTGACTTAATTTAGCGCGCGAAAATAAGAAAGTGAGAGCGACTTTGTAGGATGAGTTTTTATAGAAGCTAAAATGAAAACGCCTGATCCATAGATCAGGCGTTTTCATTTTTTAAATGTTGATTAGCTAACGTAATTTACTTTAGAACGTCCAGTTAATGCCCATGTAGTAACGACGACCATTGGTCCACTCATTTACCTACAATTTACCTAAGTGTTTGTCATAGTAAGGTTTAAGTTTAGAAAGGTGCGATAAAGCATTGTGCTGGACATAATATCAAAAAATATGAGCTAATAAGTTTGCTAATGGTATGGATTTTTGCCTTTGTAAGCCTCAAAATGCCATTAGCTTAATACACTTAAAACGTGTAAAGTCGACCTATTTAAAAACGACAACAAATGGTAGAAACGTGATGTTCTCTTTTCTTTTTTCAAAAACCGAACCTCTGCTCGACGAAGCCAGTAGACAATGGCTAGAGGATTGCTTTATCTGGGCTACGGAGCACTTTGACGGTGCTTATATGCAAAATCAAAGTCAGTTAATTTTGCCGGATAACAACTTTTATCAAGGCCGCGTAGCCAGTATCCATGAAATGGCCGATAATATGTTCAACAACACCCTTAATTATGCGGGTTTACAGAACTGGCCAATTAAATTTGTGGAGCCACAATATTACAAACCCAATAACGTTGCCCAACTGAGTTTTGAAAATGGCCTACGCGGCGACAACACCCAAATTGCATGTGCTGACTACAGTGGAAAAGGCAGTGCTGAAATACTGGTAAGTTACCACCCAGGGCAAGTTAACCAACCACAGGATTTTATTGCTACTACGGCGCAAAATTTGGCCACCATTTTAATCCAACAAGTTAAAGTGTTACCACCTGGTGGACAAGAATATGTAAAACAAGCCATTGATTTTTTAGCTTGTTTTATGGGGTTTGGGGTGATCATGGCCAATACGGCCTATCAATTTAAAGGCGGTTGCGGCAGTTGTAATAATGCCAATTTAAATCGTCTACCGGGCTTATCTGAACATGAGACGTTATATGCTTTAGCACTTTTTTGTCAGCATAAAGGCATCGCTTTAAAGCCGGCACTCAAACATATAAAACAGCACCTCAAAAAGGCGGCTAAGCAAGCCATCGAGGATTGTAAATCAACTAATTTGATGCAAAACAAGCAATCTCCTGCTTTAAGCGCTAGCTAGGTGATTTTTTTATCATTTAGGTTAGAATAAATTAATTATCTATCAAATAAGAAGTAAAAATGGAATATAAAACAGTTACCTCACCCGAAAAGAAGAACATTTCCCTAGTTGCTCACGACAATATGAAACCGGCGTTAATGTCTTGGTGTAAAAAACACAGTGACAAACTAAGTCAGCATACACTCTATGCAACGGGTACAACCGGGACTATCTTAAAAAAAGAAGCCGGACTTGATGTAAATGCGTTGATCAGCGGTCCATTAGGTGGCGACCAACAAATTGGTGGCCTGATTGCTGAGCGTAAAATAGATATGATGATCTTCTTCTGGGATCCATTAGAAGCACAGCCTCATGATCCAGATGTAAAAGCCTTATTGCGCCTAGCGGCGGTTTGGAATATTCCAGTGGCGTGTAATCACTCAACGGCTGATTTTTTGATTAACTCATCATTGTTTGATACAAGCTACCCGAAATCGATTCCTGATTACTCTAGCTACCTAACGGCTCGAACGTAAAAAATAAATAATTAGGGTCAGATACAAATAAAAAAGTAATGTGTACCTGACCCCAATTTAATGTCGTACAAATTAATGTGTACCTGACCCCAATTTAATGCCGTACAATTTAATGTTCAATCACTGAGCTGCAATCGCTTTGGCCATTTTCCACAATGGGGTGGTGTTTGTCGTTAAATTCTTCAATCCGTTTTCGTGCTAGGGCAATAATTTGTGCATCAACCACTTTTTTATCGTCGGTGACCACCGTTGCGGATATTTTATCGTGAATGGCCTGTCGATTCGGATCCCAGAAAACTTGCATAAAGCCTAATAACCCCGTGGCAAAGCCCGCACCATAACCACCATAGCGACCAAAACTGTCCCATACCGAAAGCGGCGTACCATCGAGTTGTTTTACCCGAATATTCATTAAGCGTTTACCCGGTGTTTGCCCCCCCCAGCGCGCCGTAAAGGCGGTAAAGTACAAAGCGGCCCAACCAAAGCTCAATCCTAAATCGTCAATAATCCCTTTAATGTATTGTAAAAAGGAATATACGGGTCGATCTTCAGTAGGCTTGCTTGAAGGCCCTTTTGCCTCATTCGCCTGTTCAGGTTCGGTTAACGACTCGGCTTTAGAAGCATCAACTTTAGGCTCTGCGTTAACAGGCGGCTGTGGCGATGAAAGCTGTGCTAGCTCAGCTGCAGTTTTACTCAGGTTTTTATCATTTGTGCTTTCATCATTCAAGCGACTTTCGTTCAAGCGTTTTTCCTGTTTACTGGTAATTAACGTTTGATACTCAGCCTGCAATGATTGCTTTAATTGCTCTTGCTCAGCGGCATCTAAAGGCACTTCCTGACTTATTTGGGCAAACAGTTTTTGCGCTTGCTCGTTCGTTATATCAAGTGCAATAGCCTGCTTTGGGATCTCTTGGAATACGACCGAGTAACACGGTAAGTCCTGACAGTTTTTTTCTTTTAACTCGGATAATATTTTAATGGTGATGGCGGCGATTTGCAGTGATTGTTCGACGCTTAACTCTTTTTCAATCGTCAGCTCATCATTAATCCCCGGCACAGGGTTATTTTGATTGCTCGTATCCTCTAAAAGCATTTTGTTAACCATTGGCGCCAATGTTTGCAGTAACACCACTAAAAAAATGAATGTGCCTGTAATTCGGAAAAACAACCGGCGTTTTCGTCCCCTTACCTTACCATTGGCTTTAAGTTGTGGTTTTCCTGAGGTTTTACCGGTTGAGCGGAATAAAAAGATGGCTAAAGCTATGGCTAATAGCTCACCGCCTGCGCTACTTAACATGGCAATAATCAGCATATCAACGGCTATCGCTATAGCCCGTTTATAAGGGCTGGCAATGGCATCGCCAAATAGGTTGGTGTCCAATTTAAAGGCAAAAGGGGTAATGACCTCTTGGGTTTCATCAAAGGTAAGCTTTTTTCGTGATTTGCTAAATAACTGTTTCAATGAAACGACCCTATTTTCATTTGTTAAAGTAAATTTTTAATGCCATCGGACAGGCCAGCAAGTGTTAATGGAAACATCCGTTTTTCCATGACATCGCGCATAATGCCTATCGACTGATGCCAGTGCCAATGTTGTTCTGGTTGTGGATTTAACCAAATGCAATTATCGAAATGATCGAGCACTCGGCGCATCCAGGCTTCTCCAGGCTCTTCGTTCCAATGTTCAACCGCGCCGCCCGGGTACGTTATCTCAAAGGGGCCCATCGTCGCATCGCCAACAAAGATGATTTTATAGTCTTTGGCAAAACGGTGCAGAATATCCCAAATATCGGTTGTTTGCTGATGACGTCTATGATTGTCCATCCACACCTTGTCGTACAAACAATTGTGGAAATAGAAAAACTCTAAATGCTTAAACTCGGTATGTACGGCTGAAAATAATTCTTCACACACTCGTATGTGGGCATCCATTGAGCCACCCACATCAAAAAACATAAGTACTTTAATCGCGTTATGACGCTCGGGCTGCATTTTTAAATCGAGGTAGCCGGCATTTTTAGCCGTGGCTTTGATGGTGTTATCCATATCCAGCACCTCTTGGGCACCGGTGCGTGCAAATTGGCGTAACTTTCTAAGGGCAACCTTAATATTACGAGTGCCAATTTCTCGATTCGCATCAAGGTTTTGGTATTCGCGCTTATCCCATACTTTAGCCGCGGATTGATTGCGACTTTCTTTTTGACCAATACGAACACCGCCAGGATTATAACCATAGGCGCCAAACGGCGAGGTGCCACCAGTACCAATCCACTTGTTACCACCTTGGTGTTTGTCTTTTTGTTCTTCAAGGCGTTTTTTTAACGTCTCCATGAGTTCATCAAGATCCATTTTGGCTAACTGTTGCTTTTCCTCTTGGGTCAGGTGTTTTTCGAGTCCCTTTTCTAGCCATTCTTTCGGGATATTCGATAAGTCCAAATCCAGTGATTCAACCCCTTCGAAAAAGTCGGCAAAGGCACGGTCAAAACGGTCAAAATGACTTTCATCTTTCACCATAATGACCCGAGACAACACATAAAAATCATTGATAGAGCAAAACACCACCCGCTTTTCTAGCGCCCCAAGCAAGTCGAGTAGCTCGCGTAGGCTGCAAGGCACTTTGTATTCTTTTAGCTTGAAGAAAAACTCAATAAGCATCAATATTACTCCGCTTTCTTAACGCTCACGACGAGATAAAAATGCCAGTTTTTCAAACAAATGCACATCTTGCTCATTCTTTAATAGTGCACCATGCAACGGCGGAATGGTTTTATTTACATTGGTTTCGTGCAAGACTTCTTCGCTGATGTCTTCGGCCAGTAATAATTTTAACCAGTCAATAAGCTCCGACGTTGATGGTTTTTTCTTTAATGCCGGAACGTCTCGTAAATTAAAAAACACCGCCAACGCTTCATCGAGCAGCTCTTGTTTTAAGTCTTTAAAATGCACATCTACGATGGATTGCATTTCTTCGCTATCTGGAAATTTAATGTAGTGAAAAAAACATCTTCGCAAAAAGGCATCGGGTAATTCTTTTTCGTTGTTGGAGGTGATGATCACGATAGGACGCTGCTTTGCAACAACTTTCTCCTGTGTTTCGTACACATAGAACTCCATCTTATCAAGCTCTAATAATAGGTCATTTGGGAATTCGATATCGGCTTTATCGATTTCATCAATCAATAACACTGGGCGTTTGTCTCGGCTAAAGGCCTCCCACAATTTCCCTTTAACGATGTAATTGCCAATATCTTTAACTTTTTCATTGCCTAGCTGACTATCACGCAAGCGGGATACCGCATCGTATTCATATAAACCTTGCTGAGCGCGCGTAGTGGATTTTATATGCCACTGAATAAGCTCTGTATCTAAGGCTTTTGCCAACTCTTCGGCTAACATGGTTTTTCCTGTACCAGGCTCGCCTTTAATTAAAAGCGGCTTTTCCAATGCAATAGCCGCATTTACCGCTAATTGTAAATCGTCACTGGCGATATAATTTTGAGTACCTTTAAATGCTGTCATAGTGTTCCCGAGAATGAATATTTTTAAACATCAGTATGCTACAGAATTAGTGCAAAATTCATTTATTCCATTTTGTACTAAGATTATTAAAACAAATGGTTATTAGTTATAACGTCTTAATACTTCTGATTAAACAAAAAACCTGTAACCTTTATCTATATACCTATAATTTACTTTAACGTGATTTATGCACATTTCAAAGGATTAACAATGACTAACATCTATCAAAACAACCCAGACTCGATTGGAAACACACCGCTAGTCAAACTAAACAGCGTTACTTCAGGTAATGTGTATGCAAAAATTGAAGCCAGAAACCCAAGCTTTAGCGTAAAGTGTCGAATCGGTGCCAATATGATTTGGGCAGCAGAGAAAGATGGTTCGTTAACCAAAGACATTACCATAGTAGAACCAACCAGTGGTAACACGGGTATTGCCCTAGCGTTTGTTGCTGCAGCAAAAGGTTACAAGTTAATTTTAACCATGCCTAACACCATGAGTCTGGAGCGTCGTAAGCTATTAAAAGCCCTTGGCGCAGAGCTGGTCTTAACCGAAGGTGCCTTAGGTATGAAAGGGGCTATCGCCAAAGCAGAAGAAATTAAAGCACAAGCGCCAGAGAAAAACTTAATTTTAGGTCAGTTCGATAACCCGGCAAATCCTGAAATTCATGAAAAAACCACAGGTCCAGAAATTAACGCGGCCCTCAATGGCAATATTGATATTTTTGTTGCAGGTGTAGGTACCGGCGGTACCATTACGGGTGTTTCTCGTTATTTTAAAAACAACCTTGGCAAACAAATACAATCTATTGCAGTTGAACCAGAGGACTCGCCAGTTATTGGTCAAGCGCTTGCCGGAGATGAACTTACCCCTGGTCCTCATAAAATTCAAGGCATTGGTGCGGGCTTTATTCCGGGTAACCTAGATTTGGACTTGGTTGATGGCGTAGAACGTGTTTCTAACGACGATGCCATGGCGATGGCGCACCGCTTAATGAAAGAAGAAGGCATTTTAGCGGGGATCTCTTCTGGCGCTGCCGTGATAGCCGCTAAACGTTTGGCAGAAAAACCTGAAAATGCCGATAAAAATATTGTTGTTATTTTGGCCAGTTCAGCAGAGCGTTACCTAAGTAGCCCACTGTTTGCCGATGAATTTACCGAAGCAGAATTAAACCAGTAAAAGCGAATTCTTTAACCCATATCAAATCTGTCCTATTAATTGGCCGGTAGCATACTTAAAATGATTATTTTTTAGTATGTTATTGGCTTATTTTTCTCTATACTCGTAGCCTTAATCGTACACTAGTACCAATTTTACCAAACTCGTTTAAGTATAAATAATGCTACAACAACTTATAAAAAAAATAACACGGGTTGAACAAGCCTTAATCCTTTTATCCGTAGTCTCTCTTTCTGTGGTGATATGGCAACACTTTGGCATGACGAAAACTTACTCGTTATCCCCTGAACTACTTGCCCCAGCTAAAAATTGGAATGATGACATTAACGATGGTGTTTCCCGCGGCCATTTAAACCTAGTTGATAACACCTTTGTGCTGGATTGCAATTTAAAAAAGTCCGCAAACACGTTTGCCTTTTGTGGTTTTATACAACCGCTAATTGATCATAAGCAAGGTGTCGATTTATCTGGCTACGACACCCTAAATATTGATATCGCTTTAGAATCAGATGCTGAAGACACGGTAATTATCTACCTTTTAAACCTTGACGATAATGCTATAACAACCGAGATGCGTCGTGCAAATTCGGCCACCATATACCCAAGTTCTAACATGCAAACCTACTCGTTAAAATTAACCAGTTTTTCACTGCCTTCATGGTGGTTATTTAAATTTCCGGAGCTTAAAACCCACGTTAGAGAAGCCGATATCAGTAATGTAACCGACATTCAAATATCCAGTGGTGATAATACGGTCGAACGACAAGAAACCATTAAAGTGAAAAACATCACCTTTAAAGGTAAATGGATCAGAAAAGAACCGCTTTATTTGAGCGTGCTTATTGTTTGGCTAGCCTTTTTCTTTACATATTTGACCTACAGGTTAGTCACCTTAAACAAGCGGCTGCATTTGAGCAAAACCAAGACTCGAGAGCTCGCCAAGCTCAATAACTTTTTAGCCATCGAAAAAGATAAATTCGAAAGCATGGCAAAAATTGATCCCTTAACTCACACATTTAACCGAGCTGGCATTCGAGACATTTTTGATGAAGCCATCAAAAATTTGCAAGCAAAAAACCAACCTTGCGCTCTTATTATGTTCGATATAGATCATTTCAAACAGGTAAATGACACCTATGGGCACGCCGTTGGGGATGAGGTATTGGTCGCATTGGCCAACTACATTAAAGCAAATACTCGAAGTAAAGACTATTTAATGCGTTGGGGGGGGGAAGAGTTTATTTTGGTATGTACCAATACACAATTAGAAATTGCCAGTCTTATCGCAGATAAACTGCGCAAGGGTATTGAACAGCAAACGCTTGCACAACGCAATATCACCTGCAGCTTTGGTGTCGGCACCTTAAACCAAGACATTGCCAAAACCTTCGAAGCAACGGATAAGGCCTTGTATAAAGCCAAAAACAGTGGTCGCAATAGAGTCATCATAAGTCAGTAATAAAACCAAAAATTGGGGTCAGATGAACATTTTTAAATTTTCATCTGACCCCAATAAGCTATTTGCCGATGGCCTTACCTTCACGACGGGGGTCTGCACCACCAACCAATTTATCGTTGAATACTTCAATGCCTTGAATGCCACTGTTTAAGTCACGAACCGACACCTTATGCCCCATGGCTTCTAAGGTGGCTTTATGAATGGCTATCTCGGTTCCCTTCTCAAGAGTGGTGCTATCATTGCGATTTGTTAAACGCGGTAAATTAATGGCCTCTTGAATGTCCAACTCCCAGTCAAGTACCCCCATCATGGTTTGCGCTACATAGTTAATAATGCGACTGCCTCCAGGGCTGCCAACCACTAATCGAAGCGAGCCGTCTTTATTAAACACCATCATAGGTGCCATCGAGCTGCGCGGGCGTTTACCGGGCTCTAAACGATTAGCAACCGGCAAACCATGCTTGCTTGGCGACAAGGCAAAGTCGGTTAGCTGATTATTTAATAAAAAGCCTTCCACAAATACCGCCGAGCCAAAGGCCATTTCCACACTCGTGGTCATTGAGATGGCATTACCTTGACCATCAACAATGGAAATTTGCGAGGTTGAAGGCATTTCAATTGCGTCATCATTAGCTCGGGCCAGTTGCCCTACTTTACCCGCCGTGGCTTTGCCCATATCGTTGGTTAAAGAAATTAACTGACCACGTTGCTCAGTATAGTTGGAATCGATTAATGCCATGACGGGCACATCGACAAAGGCTGGGTCTGCCATGTATTTGGCACGGTCGGCAAAGGCTAATCGTGAGCTTTGCGCAAACAAGTGCAACGCCGTAGCAGATGTTGGCGCATATTGGCTCATGTTATGCTGTTCAAGTTGTTTTAAAATTTGGATCACCGCCACACCACCTGAGCTTGGGGGTGCCATGCCGCATATTTTATATTCTTGATAAGGCGCACAAACCGGTGCAACTTCATTGGCCTGATAGTTGGCCATATCGGTTAATGACAACACGCCAGGGGCAATGGCTGAGCCTTTAACAGCGGCCACAATTTTTTCGGCTATCCAACCTTTATAAAACACATCACTGCCTTGAGCGGCAATGGCTTTGTAGGTTTTAGCTAATTGTGGGTTCTTTAATACCGTACCTGCGGTTAATGCCTGCCCATTCGGGTAAAAGTAGTTACTGGCATTGGCCAGTTTTTTAACCCCTGGGTTAAAGCCCATCTTAACCAATTTGGCCATGCGTGGAGACACGACAAAGCCGTCTTCGGCTAATGAAACAGGATAATCAAACAGTGTTGACCAAGGTAATTTGCCGTATTTTTTATGGGCATCTTCTAGTGCTTTTAGTACACCCGGCACACCAACACTTCGCCCACCAACAACGGCGTCTATCCAACGTACAGGTTTATTATTGTCATCAAGAAATAGGTCTTGGGTGGCGTCCATTGGCGCGGTTTCACGACCGTCAAAGGTTGTTATTTTGCCCAAGGCATTATGATAGTGAAGAATAAACGCCCCACCACCAATTCCAGAAGATTGTGGCTCAACCAAGGTTAGGGTTAACTGCACCGCAATGGCGGCATCAATGGCGCTACCACCTTGCTCTAACACTCTAAAACCGGCCTCACTGGCGTATGGGTTGGCACTGGCCACCATGTACTTTTGCGCGACAGCCTTCTTACTTTGTTGTAAGCCTGTTGCCGCTTCTGGCTCTCTATCTTCTCTGGGTTGCGTGGCGGTTTGCCCTGGCTCGTTCATGCAAGCACTTAGGCCAATACATAAAACGAGCATGCTTAAGGCTGACAATGGCCCTCTTGTTAAAGAAGCGCGAGCGAAAATATTCACAAATAAATCCTTATTATTGTTGTTTATTAGCTTGATGGCGGTTTGCTAAGTTTTGCACAAAATCATTAAACTGAGCAAAACTGTGTAACAGTGGTTGATACCGGTGTTGATTATTTTCTAACATCATCAGCGCATGAGCACAAGCTTCAAGTGACGATAAGTCGGTGGCCTTATGATGTTTACGGATGCGATATTGACTGGTGATCTCCCCAGGCAAAGTGATTTTTTCAAGCCCGTGTAGGTTTTTCGACAGCTGATACATCTTGTAGGCTTTCTTCCAGGTGCCATCTAGGATCAATACGATGGTCTTTTTTGCTTCACTATCAACAAGTGGCTCGGCAACTTTTGCGCTATCATCTGGATAAAGCAGCAGCACATTAATATTGGGATCATCAATCACGTGTTGCAGCTCTTCATGTGCACTAAAGTCTTCAGCAATAAGAATTTTGCTCTGCTGTAAGCTCAAATTGGCCAACATGGCACTGCCCTTGGCTTGTTTTTGTTCACTGGGGTGCTGTAAAAACCACACCTGTACATGATTTTCGATACGGCATGTTAAATTACAAATACAGGTGACTAGCGGTCGCTCACACCTTGTGCAATACTGTCGGCTCATAACAATTAAACTTGAGTTCCGGCTCTAAAAATTACACGTATTATAAACGCCCATGTTGAAGTTGTCTTTACCGTTAAGTGCCAATGCCGTCATTGTGCCGTTAATCACCCTAGTTTTGGCCGTGATTATTTATTTTCTGCCCGGAGCCATCGAGAACACCTTAATTTACGACCGCAGCCAAATAGCAAACGGTGAATTATGGCGCATTCTTACGGGGCATTTGGCTCATACCAATTTGAATCATCTTCTGCTTAATTTGGCGGGTTTGGTGATGTTATGGGCATTGCATGGCGATCATTACAACCATAAACCTGTTTTGGGGTTATTAATAAGTTGTGCCTTAATTTGTTCAATCGGCATGTATTTATTTACCCCAGAAATGCAGCGCTATGTTGGACTGTCGGGGGTTTTACACGGCGTGTTTGTGTGGGGCGCTATAAAAGATATTCAAAAAGGCTGGAAATCAGGATACCTGTTGTTAATTGGTGTATTTGTAAAAGTTATCCACGAACAAGTGTTTGGTGCCAGTGCCGACGTTCAGTCCTTAATTAACGCCAAAGTCGCCATAGATGCACATATGTGGGGGGCAATAGGTGGATTACTGTATTGGGTTGTCAGCGTTAAGGTAATAAAAACCGGCCATAGCCGCTAATTTATCCCTTATTTGCGATCTCATGTCACCCCACATTTGCGATTTCGTATCACCCCACATTTGCGATTTCGTGTCACCCCACATTTGCGATTTCGCGTCATCCCACATTTGCGTAGCAAAGTGTGGGATCTCCAAAGACA
The DNA here is from genome assembly GCA_947502355.1 of uncultured Thalassotalea sp. GTDB lineage: Bacteria > Pseudomonadota > Gammaproteobacteria > Enterobacterales > Alteromonadaceae > Thalassotalea_A. Next base: position 332,696 of record CANMZP010000001.1, read on the forward strand.
AAAACAAGCCGAAAAAGGCCCTCACCTATTTATAAAATACCGCCAGCCAAATCGTAGGTTCATTCGCAGCCGTAGCACTCACACGGTGTTTACAATGCGCGGGAATATTCAAGTAATCGCCCTTTTCTAAACGAATCAAACGGCCATCTTCAAACTCAAGCTCGCCAAATCCAGAAAGCACAACCACCCATTCATGCTCGTCTTGGTCGTACCAAGCTTTGTCAGTCGCTGTTTGCTCAGGAGAAGTATGGCCATGAGAAATTATCCGTTCAATTCGTACATGTTCACTGCAAACAATGTCTTCAAATATTTCATCACTTAAATCTTCTGGAATATGTTTAAATAGATTCACAAGGTTCCTTTTTGTCTTTACTTTCAGCCTAGCTCTTAACGTTAGGAATTTGTTTAAGTACCTTAGCTGGGTTGCCGCCTATAACCACATTATCACCAAAGCTTTTGGTTACAACGGCGCCCGAAGCCACCACCACATTGTCACCTAAAGTCACCCCAGGGTTTATGGTTGCATGCCCCCCTATCCAGCAATTATCACCAATGGTGATGGGCTTGGCATATTCCAAACCGCTAATGCGCTCAATAGGGTCAATGGGATGCGTTGCGGTATAAATGCCAACTTGTGGGGCGATAAAGCAATTTTTACCAATGCGCACCTCGGCCACATCTAAAATGACACAGCCATAGTTGGCATAAAAGTTTTCACCAACATGAATGTTCTCACCATAATCGCAATTAAACGTCGGCTCGACATAAATTTCGTTACCGGTAGAGCCAAATAAGCCTTTAAGAATTTGGCTACGCTTGTCTAACTCGGTAATACTCGTGCGGTTAAATTGCTCTGTTGCTAGCCTGGTTTTTACGCGTAATTCAGTTAGCTCTGGCGCACTTGGATCATACATCTGGCCGGCAAGCATTTTTTGTTTTTCGCTCATTTACTTTTTCTTTTTCAAAAGTGGCTCTAACGACACCACATATTTTTGGGTGTCATTAACCTAGCATGCTTTAAGCAGCATGAAATTGACCTTCGATAAACCTGCAATCGCTAAGCCTTACTTAACAAAATCAAACCGACTCTGCCAATACCTTAGTGAAGAATGTCTTTACTGATATTTAAATGCTGACACTTATCGACTATTTTTTCGAAATCCTGATGGGAAATGCGCAGCAAATGTTGATGATCACCGGCTTCTAGGTACACCGCATCGAGTTTATCTAAGCGCATGTCGCATACAGCCCGCATATTAAACGCTTCAGCAATTGGCGGTATAGCACCATGCTCACAATCATTAAATAATTGATACACTTGTTGCTCTTTAGCTAAGCGAAAACTGGCAAACATTTTTTCGTTCAACGTCGCTAAATTTACTTTTCTATCGGCAGGAATAATTGCCATTAACCGGCGATCTTCGTGGTCGGTTAAAATCACCGCTTTTGCCATATGATCAATTGGCACCTGAGCAAAGGCGGCACTGCTGATTGAGCTGGTACTGTGTGGATGCTCTATGCTGTCAAAGGAAATGTTGCGTTTGTTTAAATACTCACTAAGTCGTGTTGAAATGGTCATACAAACCTCCATGGGAAAGGAAATCACTTTAATTATAGTTGGCTATTTAGGCGTAATTACGCCATTAACAAAGAAAAGATGTCTTCGCTATAAGCGTTCGCAAACAAATAAATCCTGACCGATTAAAAGTGCCTGAATAATAAAGGTTTACCGCCGCAATAAAGGTATTTACCCCGCGGGGTATGATTTAATTTATATATCTCAGTAAAATTAGCACCGAGATTAATCAGCAAAAGTTAACGCCTTTTATGGCTTTGCGCCAAAATAAAGTCATTAATATCAACCTTAATAATGTTGGCAAAACCTTCCTCAACCGTAACCTCCTCAAAAGCCGTAAACATATTCTCCATAACAGACTCAGCAATGAACTTGCCGACTTGCTTATATCGCTGTTTATTAATTTGCAGAAGGGTTTCTTCATAGCCTTTAAATTCAAAAACAACCGCGTCAAATATGGCTTTAGGGTAATGAGACATCACGTTTTTACGATTTAAACAGGTCAAATTGGTGAGGTCCCAAACGACATGGCTAAAGTACTTAGATTGGCTTATGGCTGTGTCAAAGCATTGCCTATGTTCTTTTTTAATCGAACTACTCGAAGGCTCCGCAAAAAACTCATGGTATTGCATCCCATATTTAACACAAAGCTGCTCAACAATACGATCGGATGAGATCAAGCAATTATATTGTAAAGACTTTACATAGTGGCTCTTACCAACACATGGTGGGCCAACTAGCATGGTGACTTTGCTAACGGAGTGATTACTAGTAAGATGTTCCATAGATTCATTCTCAATGTGAGTGAACGTGATATTTAATCTGTATAAGGATTGAGTTAATTTTCATTACCGTTGACACTAAGTGTCGTTGCTATTGAACCATCGACAGGTATTCGAGAAATGGCACAACAATATGCTCAAGGTGATCCTATCCATTGGCTTAGTGAGACATTACCTAATCTAAGCAGAGTGTTTTCATTACAAGTAAACGTTGACTTGTTATTGTTGTTCTTAAGATTCCATTCTAACCATTTAATAGTAAAAAACTTCAAATAATAAGTTAGTTATAATACAAGCATTCCGTTTATCAACTAGCCAGCCTTCAGCAATTTTGCCTTCTTTTTATCCCTAACCCAATATGAGGAGCCATTTGTTTTTTTGATGTCAAATAGGTCGATTGCCTGAAACAAATCCAGCATTTTCTTAAAACCATAATTTCGACAATCGAAGGAAGTGTGGTTGCTAATATGTGAGCCAATTCTAGCTAACTGAGCCCAGCCATCATCATTTTCTACTGCATCAATGGCACCACGTAATAAGTTCATCAATTTGGTATCTGATTTAATGTTCTTCACAGGTTTTAAAACCGGCTCTGTTACAGCTTCTTCATTTTCAACTTTATCTAGATATAAGAATTTAGAACAGGCACGGACAAACGCATCAGGTGCTTTTCGCTCACCAAAACCGAGCACTAATTTTCCATCAGCCAAAATACGAGTAACCAAAGGCATAAAATCACAATCAGAAGAAACGATACAAAAAGTATCAATATTCTTAGAGTACAACACATCCATCACATCAATAACCATAGCTATGTCTGTTGCATTCTTGCCTTTAGTTAAATCGAATTGCTGAATGGGCTGTATCGCATTTTCGAGTAGAACATCTTCCCAAGGCTTTAAACATTGGCTCTTCCAATTTCCATACGCTTTGCGAATGTTCACTTTGCCATATTTGGCAATCTCAGTAAGGATGACATCAATTTTTGCGGCAGGTGCATTATCTGCATCGATGAATAAGGCAATATTGGCTTGTTGTTCCATTTAAATCCCTTTACGAACACATTGAACTGGTTAAGTATTTTTATAGCAATTATTGGCTAAAATTAACATAATAAATTTCACTACTTTTAAAATGTCTCAAATGCCCAATAAAGAACAATGGCTAACCAGCAAAGAAACTCAAAAAGCGTTAAAAATTAGCGGCTGTGAGTTAATGCACTTAAGAGCAACCGGCAAACTCACCTTTAAAAAAGAAGGGAGAGCTTATTTCTACCTTATCAACGAAAAAGACCATGACCGACAAATTATATAATCAACTGATCAACTGGCATTTAACAAGACACGAATTCAAGCAATCTAACGAGCCAAACAACCCTGCATCAAAGTGTGCCCTTAACAACTTAGTATCAGAGATCCTAGCACCGCTAGAGCAGCAACTGGCCCCAGTCAAAGTGACTTATGGTTTTACCAACTACGCATTAACACGCTACGTGCAAAAACATTCAAAGGCAGATACCGCAATCGCAATAGATCAACACGCAAGCTATGAACAAAACCTTAGAGGAAATTATATTTGCAAAAGAGGTGGTGCGGCATGCGATATTTATGTTGAAGGTTATGAAAATAGAATGCACGAAGTTGTTCAATACATCTGTGATAACATCGAGTTTGACCGGCTTTACTTTTATGGCAAAGACCGACCAATTCATATAAGCTGGAATGAAGCACCATTAAAGCATTTACAGGTGCTAAAAAGAGCAGAATCAGGTAATCGACATCCAACCAAACGAGCTTATGATGCCGACATAATAAAACTAGCCAATGAATTATAAAAATGTATGAATGCAGAACAATTTAAACAACTGGTTAAAGAAACTCAAATCGGAAAAAAATTACCTGATGCAATTTACTTTCACAGAGAGTATTTTGCCCAGGCCCCTGCCCCCTTAGTTAAATTTATTGAAATAGTTGCCAAAGCCTTAAAGATTGAAGATGATGAATGGAATCTTATAAAACTCTTTAAAAATGATTTTCGATTATCGCTGTTACATTACCCAGATTTTTTCCAAGATGCTTACCCGGCCCTTAAGCAAAGTGTGACGGTTGATTTAGTAAAATTATCGCACCGTATTACCAAATACGAGCATCGAGATAACCCGCCTATACTTCACCGAAAAGAAACCTTAATTCCCGAAAATCATCCCAAATTTGAAGAATTTTTAATGATCACCCAAGAAGGTGAAACCATTGGCCTTTATGAAAACTCTAGAATGATCGGTTTTAAAGACTCCTGGGAAAGACTCACTGCGAAACACGGTTATGAACTAGTAGATGGTCGGTTATTTAGGAGCTCTGCCCTATCTCAGCATGCCCCTTCACCGGACAATATCGACAGGCACAAAACGGCCATTGTTCGCCACGAGCTTTCAGCCCCAATGAAAACCTTAGCAAAACATGGCTTTTTAACTGGCGATTACTCTATTTTTGATTATGGCTGTGGTAGAGGTGATGACTTAAGAGAGCTAGAAGCACACGGCATAGATGCATTAGGCTGGGATCCAAATTTTAGGCCCGATTCCGATAAAATCAGCTCTGATGTGGTTAATATAGGTTTTGTCATCAATGTTATTGAAGATCCAGATGAACGTATTGATGCCGTATTAGGTGCTTGGGAGCTAACGGATAAATTACTCGTCGTATCAGCAATGCTTGCCAATGAAAGTTATATTGCTCAATTTACACCGTATAAAGATGGGGTAATCACCTCGAGAAACACCTTTCAGAAATACTTTACCCAAGGAGAGCTCAAAGCCTATATAGAACGTATTATTGATGAAGAGGCGATAGCCATTTCTCCTGGAATTTATTACGTATTTAAAGACAAATCGCTCGAACAACAATTTCTACAAACTCGCCACAAACGAAACTATACGTGGCAGCAAAAAACAGCCCCAGAGCCTGTGAGCGAAGAGCAAGCAAGAATGCTATTTACCCAGCATAAAGAGCTTTTGGAATCCTTTTGGTTATGTTGTTTAGCTTACGGAAGAATTCCTGCTGTTGACGAATTCAAAGAGAGTGACAAATTAAAAGAAATTATAGGATCACAAAAAAAGGCATTCAAACTGGTAATAGACTGGTTTGGAGAAGAAGAATTTCAAGCTGCAGCGAAAATGCGACAAGAAGATTTACTCATCTATTTTGCTATAGGCTTATTCCAAAAAAGAAAAGCCTACACCAACCTTGCCGACGATATAAAACGTGATATAAAAGCCTTTTTCTCAACCCATAAAATCGCCATTGAACAAGCCAAAGAGTTGCTGTTTAACATTGCCAACATAGATGAAATTAAAGCAGAAAGTATAAAAGCAAATAAAGACCTACCAGCCTCTCAATTAACCTATGAAAATGAAGAGCCACACGCCCTGACAATTCACAAGCAATATCTAGATAGCTTATCTCCGCTCCTGAGAGTTTACGTATTATCTGCACTACAGCTATACGGTGAACTTGATGATATTCAACTCATCAAAATACACATAACTTCGGGGAAAGTAACATTGCTAGGCTATGATGACTTTGATAACAAGGATGAACCTTGCCTTGTTGAAAGGATAAAAATCAGAATGGCTGAACAAGAAGTCGATTTTTTTGATTATATTGATGAAAAAAATCGACCTACTCTAATTAATAAAGTCAATTATATTTTAATTTAGCTCCAATAATTAAATTAAGCTATTCAAATGTACTATCAAAGAATCATTAATTTTTTCAAATCTAGAAGTTAGTAATCGTTCATAATATTCTAATTCACTTTCATTTTGATTTTGATTTTGATTTTGATTTTGATTTTGATTTTTATCAAGATTGGTTCTTTCGCTATCTGCCTTATGCTGTTGCCTTGACGGTGTAAAACGTGAATATCCACTAGTATCTCCTGAGTTATCATTTAAAATACACCGACTTCTTTTCAAAACTTAAAGAGTAGCGGCAATTATCTCAGGTGGGATTACCGGTCAATTTTAAATTATCGATAGTGGGTCATTTTTACATTGTCGATGACATTCATGCAAAGTAACACTGCTAGGATATGATGATTTTGAAGGCAAGGAGCAACCTTGCCTAGTTGAATGAATAAAAATTAGAATGGCTGAACAAGAGGTCGATTTTTTCGATTATATCAACGAAAATAATCGCCCCTTGTTATTAGGAAAAACAGAATTTATTGGTTAATTAATTTCATGAAATTAAGGATGCAATAAATTTATAAATTTCTTTCAGTTTAACCTTAGGCAATTTTTTTATCCTTGCCATCAATTCATCGGTATTTATTTCATCTAAAATTGATAACAACTTATTTTCAACAGCATTCAACTTTTCACGATCTTCAGAACTCAATTTATAAGGAGGCTCTTTTATTTCCTTTAATATTGATTGAATATCTTGTTTATTCATTTCAGAATTAATGTTGATAGAAAGATAAGGGCTAATCCAATGTTCAACTTTAACTTTTAGGTTTTCAGCTTCAATATATTGAATTGATTTATCCAACATATCTAAATATGAATTTAACTTTTCCTTATCACTGATACTTAAAAAAGAAGGAGGGTTAGTAAGTTCATTTTTAAGCGCAAGGAGTTCAGAAAGAGTCAATCCGTCTAAGCTTTTGAGGTAAATGTTTATCCAATCGTTAGATTTTCTTTTTATCTCAGAAAGTAATTGATTAGAAATGTTTGTATAAATATCCAGAATACTCCATGGCGGTTCCATATCTTCCGCTTCAATGTCAACCTCAAGACTTTTTACATTAGAGACTAATGTATCAGATAAAACCTCTTCAGCTCTTTCTTTTGGTAAATCATTAACTTGCCATGCATTAATATCAGTCCTCATTTGAATTAATATAAAAATAATATCCTGTATTTCTACCTCATCAGGAGTCCCTACGAAAATTTTGCTTAAATGCTCTGCTTTATTGAGCATTGTGTTTAATTCTAAAAATGACTGCGGAGCCTCAAAAAGAACACTCATTTCATTTTGCTTTTGTTTAATTGCTAAGCGAAACTTTTCTTGTTTTTCTTTTATTGCTCCGATAATGGCGTTAATTTCATCTGAATTTAGAACTTTATCTGCAGATGAAATCATTTTTATCAAATTATCACCTTTATCAATATCATCTCTAAGCCTCCTAACGGTAGTTGACCTAGTCGCTTCAGGTATTAAAGGGTATTCTCTCGATTCTGATAAAATTCGATTAAATTGTGATAATAACTCAACTCGGTTTATGGTACTCGTTATTTGCCTTTCTAATAAGTCAGATTCATTCTTAAAATCTAAATCTTTTAGGGCTTGAGCTAAAGTTTGCGTCTTTCCTCTAAAATCAGAAATTTGAGTTACATCGGTACAATTCTGCCTTTTAATCCAATTATTTAAATCTGGAGCGATGAAAGTTCGAACTTCATTAATATAGTTATTGCAATCATTTAAATATTGCTCCGGCCAAATCTCTATATTCTCAATTTCAGCTTTCAACTTAAGAGTTTTTCTACCGGCTAGAATTGCACTTTTTATATCTAAGTTTCTTTCGACTTTTTCAACTAGTTTACCTAATTTATCTATGTCATCTTCGACGCGTTTTATTTCATTTTGTATCTCTAAAGTCTTACTACTTAACAAATTATAAGCCGGTTCTAAGACTTCAGGTATAGGGCTATCACTCCACAACACCTTAGCTTCTTTATAGTAGTTTATTTTCTTAGAATAGTTTCGTTCGAAATCCCATTTGTCTAATAACTCACGCCACCTTGATTCAGCATTTTTAGGTAAAAACTTTATTGTTGTTTTTTTCAACGCATCTTCATTGAAGAAATTTCGAACGTTTCCTTTATAAACTTCAGATAACCAGTCAACTGAGGATATATATTCACCAGAAAACTCTAAACGCCTTTGCAGAGTTTCTAACCCCAGAAAAACCCCAATTATCAAGCTTGCAGAAGACGCATTCAAACCATATGGAGGAAGAATTAAAGATTGATAGGTAGTTAATAGATTTTGATTAGAGTTGCTTTTATGAATATCAACAATCCTGTCTAATACCTCTCTAACTGGCTTATTTCGAGGTGAAATTACCTTTCCCTGAGTATCAATAGTTTGCCAGCTATGCATTAAAACACTGTTACAACGGTTTCTAATATCCGTTACTTGTGACTGTATCCATGTACCATTGAATTGTCTTGCTATTAAAGCTCTTGCTATATCGGAATTAAGCTTTGGTCCTCTTCCTGTTGTGGAAGTAAAACCATCAAAATTGAATGGAATTACTCTATTATAAATATTCTGAAAAATTCTCTGAGCGACAACTTTACTCCGCCCACTTAACAACTCAGTAAAACCAGCAACCCAATATTTTTGTTTTTTCTGAGAAACTATTGATTGCTCCCTGAGCATATCTTTACTCGTTTCAATTTCACTAGAAATAAACCTTCGATATTTTTCTTCATCGACGGGATTTACTGTATCTTGCATAACGTGCAAATGAATCAGCTTTTCAGCTATAAGTGCTTGTTCATCATGAATACCAACAATCCAGATTGGTGCCTTTTTGACTTTTAACTTCCTCAATTCTTCAGCAAATACTTCTTGAATAAGAAGATCTACTTCAGAAATATTTTCATTCTTAATGTATAAATATATAACTCTACCTTTAGCCTCTTTCGGCAAAGATGATGATTTCCAATCTGTAAAGGAGTTTTTAATTACTTGCTTAATATTTAAAGAATTTGCATAACTAGCTTCGAAATGCCACTCGGTTGATTTTATGTCATTTTCTAGCCCAAAATTTGTATCAATGTTTTTTAAAGATAATTCAACATTAGCTTTTTTCAAAAACAACTTTAAAACATCATCATAAGTTACTTGAGACTTTTGGAGTCTTAACCAATGCTGAAATTGAGCTCGACTTGCACCATCGGTTAATAGCTCATATTTCCCAAGATCAGAGTTCCACTCTAAAGCTCCTAATTCGGCTAAATGATCTAAGGAATTTTTTACTTTATCTATTGATAGAACTGTCGATTCAGATAGTAACTCATCAATTATGAATTGTTGTTTCTTACCAAGTTTAAGTTTTTCTAATATCGCGATAGCGATTAATGTCAACTTACTGTCGTCGGTAATATATGAATCAAATTTTTCTAAAAGCGTCTGCACAGTTTCGGCAATAACCCCACCAGTATCTCTTTCTGCTGAAATAAGCTCTGGCAGCATATTTTTTAAAACAATTTCAGCAACGCTTATTTGCGATAAATACGGTTTTTCTGAATCAATATTCACTTCATTATTATCATTAATCGATTCTTTGATGAAAGAAAGAGCGGATCTAGATTGAACAATGTCTTTTTGACGACTCAAAAACCAAACAGCCAAGGGGTGCAAAGGCCAGCAACCTTTGAAAATCACTTGCTCAAACTGTTCATTTTCCGACCAAACAGGAAATTCATTAAAAGCCTTTATTGATTGGGCCATTAAATTGTATGTTTTTTCAACTTTATTTTTATAAGACTCATCTAGCCAAAGTTTTTCAAACTCAATTGTATCCTTTTCAACCATATGAGCGAAAATTGTTTCTAGGTTAGTTGAAAGGTATAATTTCTCAGAAGCTTCAAAGCGGGTAATATATCGTTGTAACTGCCTCAATCCAGGGCCACTAAATCGCTTTAAATATTCTTTTAATTCATACTGTATAAAGCCTAAAAACTTAATTTTTTCGTTGTTATCCTGGATTCCCTGAAATATTTGCTGTAATGATGAATCTCCAGCAAGATGCGGCTTATCTCCAGCATACTCTAAATACCGGCCAAACTCGTCAAATAATATAATGACATTAGAAAACGGCCCCTCAGAGCCACAATAATAATTAGCTAAAAGATCAATTAAATCTTGTGAAGATTCATTACCCTCAACAGGAATAGCATTACCATTTGCTATAGTGAAAATTTCATCAACTAAAAAGTATATATCTTCATCATTTTCCCTCAATTTAGAACAGATATCTTGTTTAGATAATGAGGGAAACTTTTCTGAAAAATTATCTTTACGCACCTCATAATTTCGCTCCACAAAATCTTCAGCAATCTTAAATCGGGGACTTAAAGAACTGATAGGGTCAGTATCTATATTTAGATGCTTTAATTGATCAAAAACGGCCTTATTTAGTGCATTTCCTAAGTGAAAACCCGACATACCATCCAAGGGCAAAATTAATACCGGTTTATCTAATGATGAAATTTTCCCTTCAACTTCAGCACCAATACCAGTATCAGCATCAGAGATGTGCTTCAAAATGTTCTTAGATGTTTCTGAATTCGGATTAGATAACATTTCGGATAGAGTTAAGGCAAGATGTGATTTACCAGATCCATACCCTGCAACAATTAACCAGTATGGATTTACCTCAACCCCATTTATACCTTTCTCGATAGAATTTAATAAATCTAAAGTGAAGTTTGCAGTATCTTTTAATTGATAATCTCTATTTAAACTATCTTTCTTGCTAACTTCAGCTCCATGGTACTTGGGACCATGAAAGACAAATGATTCAGAAGCTAATTTTGCTTTTTCTCTTCTTCTTAGAGCCCAGCTTAACTGCACAGCACCATCAAAAAATCTGTCGTCGTGAAACGATACTATGTCTTTAATTTTCATATATTTCCCTATACCACTTCACTATAAAGTGCATCAATTATAATGTCTGTACTTGCCGTTCTTAAGGCTAATGCCGTTCCGGTTTGCCTATCAACTTGAACAAATTTTTTGCTTTCCATCCAATTTATCCAATCTAATGATTGTGCTTTAGACCAATTAAGAAGACTGAAAAAGCCAATTTCATCCAAAAAACGATCTAGTTCAATTTGTTTGGTATCTTTGAGGTAACAATCCCAAGCGAGGAACATGAAAACAGAATAAGCAGGATAATATTCTCTGACTCGAGGAGCTTGCCCTCTTTTCAATTTATCCCCATCAAACTTGAGAAGATTTAAACCATAAAATTTACTATCAGGATTTGTATAGGTTCTTATCAAGATGCTTGCAAACTTATTAAAGGATGGTTTGATTTCCTGATTACCAAAGATAAACTTTTTCATTTCTGATGAATCAAAAGATTGACCTAAACAAATATGGCTATTAGCAAAAAGTTGAAACCATGGGTCTACAATTCCTAAAGGTATAGCTTCTAAATTAACTCTTCGACAAAACATCAAGTGGGAGATCAAAATTGTAATTGGTTCAATAAACCCAAGATCTTCCTCATAAACAACCTCGCCAAGCTTGGTTAACTTCAATGTCCATTGCGAATTTCTGTATTCATAATCAACCAAACCAATGGCAAAGGCGTATTTAATCATTGGTGCGACCTTCCCTGAAGATTTACCTGTAGGTATACCTGTTAGCAAACTTACTTCTTCTTTGGTACCTATTAGTTCCCCATGTTTACTAATAGCCTTCAATAGAGCGGAGATAAGGTTGAACTCAATAACAAATGTTTCAGGAAAATTTATAGACAACTCTTTTAACATATTTTTCTAACTCTCATCGGAAACTTCTCTCTTCAAATGATGTAACTGAAAGCAATACAGCTTCTTCTTTAAAACTACCATCTGATTTAACCACAGGTCCCAATGACCAGCATTGACCCTTTTCAAGTTTACTTAACCTTGTTGTCCATTCTTGTTTAGAAGCATCTGTTGCTTGAGCCAATATATGAGCAAATTTATCCACTTCTGTTGATGCTGGTTTGAAAAACAATTTGTGACCTGCTTGAAATAGTCTATCTCTTTGCTCTTGATTGAATTGACTTGTAGTTTGTGTAGCTAGAATCATTGATAAACCAAACTTGCGTCCTTCCCTTAACATCTTGTCAATTGGGGAGTCACTACTATGATCAAGGTTTTGAATTTCATCTAGAACAACAGGGATAGGTCTATTTTTACTACCTGTTGATTGGGCATAATCCCATAGATCCCAAAGTGAAAACTCAGTAACCATTTTTTGAATCTCTCTAGCTAAGCCTTTGAGCTGCATTACATGGACAAATTCAGAATTCGTCATAAGCATTTTCTCCCATGCTTGTTCTGCAGTTTTAGAGAAAGGTTTCGAATTGATCAATGGCTCTAACTTACTAGCTAATGTTTCTCCGTATTGACTATCTTCCTTTAACTGAACAACTACATCTTCTAAACTAAACTCTTCACTTCTTTCTAGTCCATCTTGCAACACTCTTATTAAACTTGCCTTTTGCTGATCACCAAGTTGAAATATACTAGAAAAAATGCTTTCAATTCTTGTTGCGACTTGAAAAGCAGTCTCTTCAATGGGGGGAATCGAAGGATCTATTATTTGTATTTGCTTTCTAAATGGATTTAGAGGTAGCTTTTCAGTAACAACAAAATGGTTTTTTAATTTAGCCTTTTCTTTAAATAATGGTTCAACTTGATTGGGCAAAAAACCATCTGTGTAATCAACTATTATTGAATTAACATTTTGAGAAGCTAACTCGGCTAAAAAACATTGAATTCCATATGTTTTACCAGAACCGGAGGTACCAAATATTAATAAATGTCGGTTCGGTAATTGAGAGTGACCAAAATGCCAATATACTTCAGCCCCATTTTTACGAGTACCAAGTAATACCTTTTGTGGAATTGAAAATGAAGATTTATATTCTCTTTTTATGGTTGTTTCTTTTTGTTTACTAGCTCTTAATGGCTCATCGGCCTTAACTGGCTCATCGGCCTTAACTGGCTCATCGGCCTTAACTGGCTCATCGGCCTTAACTGGCTCATCGGCCTTAACCGGCTCATTGGCCTTAGATGGCACATCAGCCTCTACAGGCTCAATATCGACTAATGTTTCTTCTGCCAAATTAGTTAAATCTTTCTTAACTAAATTTCCTTTATGGTTAATTGAAGGTAAATCGATTAAATTAATAACCTCTTTAGTATCAGCTTCAAAAAGAGCAATGATATCATCTCTTCCAAATTCGTAATGCTGTATACCAAAACCTGTTTCAACGTTAAAAGAGTCACTTAATAAATCTGTCTGAATGTATTTGTCTTCAGATTTTCCAGTAAAACTATCATCGCTATCAGTCCAAAATGTGAAAATAGTCCCATTCCACCTAATCTCGTATACCCCTTCAATTATAGATTCAAGTGCTCTATCAAGTTTTTTCCAATTATCTTCCGATAAATTAATTACCGCTCTAGTTGCCAATGCTCTATGTAATTGCCCCCACCAAAATTTTCGGTCATAGTTTTGATTGTTCTGATTTTCATTCTTAGGTGCAAATAAGTTTGTTAGTTGATAAATTCCTTCTTGAATTTGATCAAGGGCTTTCGATACATGATTTATATTTTTGCCCGCCAATTTACACTCTACTAAATTAGCAAAGATAATTGGTCTACCATCTTCCTTGATCTGCAAACTGATCTGTAACAGATCAGGTCTTAAAGTAAAAGTGCTATCTGTGAACCAATGTTGAAAGGAGTCTAAAGGTAATAGTTGCTCTAAAATAAAGTTATTTTTCTTCAGTACTTTATTAATTGCTGCAAATCCTACAACCTCTCTAATTTTTTCGCCATTTCCAGTTGCAGCTCTAATAGAAGATAAACCAACAACTTTTTCCGACTCATCAACTATTCTACTAGCAACTTTAGATATCCTAGAAAGTGCCTCTAAGGGTAAAAGCCTATTAAGTTGTTGAGTAACATGCCTAGATAACTCATCAAGAGTATCTTTCTCTGTTGAAATGGTTAAGTTTAACTCGCCGTATGAACCTAACCCTGAAGTAAACCCTACAATGTTCCGAACTTCATCATTTGAAGAATTTAGAAGTTCCTTATCTATAAAGGGGTCCACACACGCTAACCAAAAACACTTTTCATGTAATAATTTTATTATCTCTTTCCAAGGTCCATAGTTAACTTCACCATAAATCAAATATTCCTGTTCATTAGAAGTATTAAACCTCAATCTTGCAGACATATCAGAATGTTTTGTTTGTACTCTAAGTTGACGGTTACTAATTAAGGTTTGTCTATGCTCCATCGCTCCCTGCTTTATAGGTCTTGGATATTCACAAATAGGAAAAAATGAGCAAGCACTAAAATCATACTCAAATGGAACTGCAGAATCCTCTTTACCCACTAATCCTTCTTTTAAAAAATGAAATAAAAAAGTTACATCGAAAAACTTTTCTTCATTCCTAATAGTTTCTTTTAGTTTGTCAAACTTAGTAAATTTATGAGAAATGTTTAACTTTACATTTCTATTTTTTTCACCATATAAAGCTGTTGTATATTCTCTCCAGTTCTTAAGTTTTGTTTCTACGGCAAGCGGTGATGAAGTTGTAGAATATACTGTTAAGTTTATTACAAAGGCTGGCCAATTATTTGAGTTAGAAATTAAATACTGGCTTAAAAACATATCTATACCGGATAGAATGGTCTGTAATTCATTGATATTTACAGCTAAAATATTCATGCCATCAGAGGCATGTGGGTTAAGATTTTTGTAATCCTCAAGAACTCTACAGACCACTCTTCTTTCAGGACAGCTCTTAATTATTTCCTGAATATTATCCTCACCTTCGATGTCCGTTTCACGTAACATAGTTTGAACAGCTAACGTTTTTGAGTTTTTAGGAGGGGTCCCTAGGTAGTGTAATAAACCAAATGATTTAATTTCAGATGATAAATTACTTTTTTGGTCAGTAACTAATGCAGCTAATGGACGATGTAATTTACTTAATTCTATTAACCTATTCATTTCCCCCTTAGTATCAAATTTGATTCTATTTTTAAACACCTCAGGGAATCCATCAATCAAATATCTATGATGGGCATTAAATATTTCAAGTACACATGGAGAAAGTCCCCAAGCTAGTGCAGAAGGGAGAAAGGTATCATTAATCTTTATTTCTTCGCTTATTATAAAAAATGCTTTATATAAACGTTGTAATAAAAGTTCACTTCCTAATAAAGTGTTATCTAGTGTTAATTTACTCAATTTGACATATGAATTTAAAACTCCCAATAATTTAGATTTTGCTGCTGTATAGAATCCTTTATGTATATATTCAGTAAGCCATCCTAAAAAGTTATCTACTAAATTATTCAATTCCATTTTTAATTTTATATCTAATTGCAAAGATTCAACGTCTTCAATTAGGTTAAATATTTCAAGATCTGCTATACAATGAGTAACCAATCGATTCGCTTCGTCTTCATCTGCAGAGTAATAAAGTGCCGACATAGCAACATCGGAAACTTTAAAAGCGGGAAGAACTTTTGATTCTGGTAACAATTGACACTTATGTAATACATGCTTGGATGCTTCAAATAAAACTCTTTCTGGAGATGTTTCCTTTAGATTTAATCTATATAGATTTTCAGCTATATTATCCCCACACTCCAATTTAATTAAAAATTGAAGATTTGGATTTTTTCTACTGGTTGAAACTTGTAAGGAATCAAAATTATTATTAAATTCAAATTCAACTTGGTTATCCCAGGTATCATACGGAGCCATTAACTGCTCTAGATCCTGAGGTAAGCGTAAATCTATGTCGTCAAAATATTGTTCTATACCTCCAAGGCACCCAAGAAGAAGCTGCCTAGCGGCTTCATTTTTATCTTGCTTACCTAACTCATCTGAAATTAAATCATGTTCAAATCTAATTAATCCTATCGAAATTTTTAACTTATTGATGTACAAGTCTTCTTTATTATGTTTTGAAAGATACTTATCAATAGAATCCATCGTTGCACTTAAAAATGCTTCAAATGAAGTGCCGTTAAACTGTTTAACCTTATTTTTACTCGAAGAAGCTTTACTTTCTTTCTGATCAAGTACTTTTAGTAAAGGGAGTATGTCATATTCCATTAAAAACCGTTTGGATTCTAATGCGCCTTTAAAAATAAATTTATTTAAATGCTCTTTATAGTCATCAAAGTTACATTCTATGTCTTTACAGTTTGTCGGGATGAACTCATCATTAAAATAAGTTTCAATTTTTTTCCAATCTTTATTTTGGTTCGCCTTTGTTTTATATCTTTGATGAGAAATGAATGCTTCTGCATTTTTTAAAAACTTAAATTTATCTTTACCTTTGGCACTCTGCCCAGCTAAGTGAATTAAAGGGATACCCCAGAAAGGTAAATTCAAATAAACCTCATCCTGTAATTCACTAAAAGAATAAAAGTCTTTATTGTTAGTTATTGAAATTAAAAACTGTGATAACTTAGACAATTGTAAAGGTCTAATTTCAAACAATTTTAAAAATAATTCATCTAATTCTTCAAGTTCATTATCATTAATATCTATTCCTTTAACGTCACATATTTCGACAATCCAACTAGCAAAACTTTTTTCCATTGAATTCCAAAGCTTATTTTCATCAACTATGTGAAAATCGGATAATCCCCCTTGATCCGTAGCATGATTCAGTCCTACTAAAATGGTACTCAAAAAGTCAACGTCCTCATCAGCTGTTGTTCTATTCCTATACCAAGTAAGCTTATCTTCGAAATCTATCCAATTACCGCTTTCGGATAAAGCACCTTCTGAATATTTATCTTTTAATTCAAGTAAATAATTATCAGAGTGTAAATTTTTCCATTCATCCCACAAACCTGAAGCAACTTTTAGGTAAGTCTTAAAATTCGTATGCTTTAAAACTTTAAGTGCATTAGACTCCAACATATTGAATAAGAGAAAAGTTTCTTCTGGTGGCAAACTTTGAATAATAAACCGGGCTTCCTTCAAGCTACTACTTGAAAAACTCATTTCATCGATTAAATAATTGAAAATTGTATTGATGTACAAGTTCATTTTAGAATTCCTTTTTACTTGGATTTAAAACAATAGATACAGCATCCGATAGTTCTTCTAAATAACCACCCTGTTTCAATTGTTCCTCAACCCAAGACGTATCAGCTGTTATTGAAAAATCATCTATTTCCTTACCTTCCCCAATCCATTTTATAGAAGTTGCAAGTTGCTTAGGGCCTAAAGCAATACCAAAATGTGCTAAGACTCGGACATAAAATTTATCTAACGTAACACGTTCACCAGCTTTCAACACACAGGAAACTAGAAGGCGCAGCATCAAAGGAGTTAAAACAAACCTTTCGCCGGCTCCCTTTTTAGGAATAACCATGTCGATTTCCTTTGCTATTTTCTTAAAAATAGCAAAGCCATGTTGATCCGATTGTGAAAAAGAATCTTCTCCAGGAGTATTATCATTTAAAACTCTTAACGCTCGGTATAAAGTATTTTGGACGTTGTTAAGAGAAGAAGAAGCTAATTTTCTAACACTATTTTTAGGCTTTGCATTTTTATCAGATACAATCCAAACATAATTCCCTATAAATCCTTCTAGTTTTTTACTCGGATAAAGCAATCGACTAGATTGAAAACATAGACTTCTAAGTACATGGATCGAACATAATAGCTGAAGCAACTCTATTTTTTCTAATTCGCTTAAGACAGAATTTAAAATGTTCTTTATTTCAATGGCAAACAAAAATGCTTCATTTGCACTTACTGATGGTACCCATCCTAAGGTAGCTTTTTTATTCTCTAGCTGATAATTAGACATAGAGCCTTCAATAAATTGAACTAAATTATTAACCTGTTCAAAAGAATTCTTTAAAATTGAGGTTAACCCTTCTTCTATTTCTGTCTGTAAACAATTTAATTCTTCAGCTTTAAGATGATGATATGAAACAGGGCTATGTTTAATTACTGCGGACTTAATATCTTCTTTTGTAGAGAATAGATTTGATAGTTGTAGAAATAATAACTCTCCACCTCTGGCCATAAAATTATGGCGATCATTAGCAAAAAAACGTTTACTCTCATCCCAATTGCTTAACTCACTTTTTAAAGCATTTGTATGCTCCCACATAACCTCTCTCGAAATCAAAGAAGATGTCGCTGGAAGATAGTTTTGAGTTACCCATGTTCTATTTTGGGCCACACCAACAAAACCAGAAAATAAGCTTTGTAATAGCTTAATTGTTTCTTCTTTTTCCTCATCATCTCCAATAATATTTTTTTTTAGTTCATTTAAGGCTTTTTTATAAGAATTTTGATGAACAGGATGACGGGTATCAAGTTTTGATGTTGGAAAAAAAGTAAATAATTTTAAAGTTACATGATCTTTAGGCCAATAAAGGGGAAATTGATCGGAAGGTAAATTGAAAGTAAAAACATTATTACTATTTTCACTTTCATCTGAAGACCCCTTATGCGAAATAAAAACTAGCAAAAACTCAGCAAGGTACTCGATGGATGTTTGATCCTTGTAATACCTTCTGCCATACAGTTCAATGGCTGTATTTTTTGTTTTACTATCATCCTTTTCTTTAATACTTGGATATTTCCTGTTAATAATATCTAAATTAATTTCGTCCATTTACTCTAACTCCAACTTATTATCCTCAGTATCAAGAATAAATTTATGTACTTTTACTTCCCCATCGATACTTGATCTCAGTAATTCAACCTCCTCAATATCTCTCCGTTCATCGCTTGTTGCTCGTAATAATTCAGAGCAAAACCAATCAAATTTGCCTTTATGTATAGGTGAAAGATCATTTCCTATTTCACCACTGGAAATTAATTGAATATGGTCTAACAAAGGCAAGCTAAGAGGGAGAATGACAACCCCTTTATCAAAGTGAATTTCAGGTACTCTTAAAATATCGTTATATTTTATATCGAATCGTTTAAATGGGATTGACTCAATGATAATTTGTGTTGGCTGTACAATCCTATTATCAGGTCGTTTCATAGTAATGAAGACTTTATCTTGATCTTTAAACTGGTTCGCACTAAATCCTGTAAAAAACTCAAGAAACACTTTCATACAAGATTCTTTGAAACGTCTTTTTTCTCTACTAGAGAAGTTTAATTGGCCGCTTGTCATCCAATTTTCGAAATCGATAATTGTGGTAGATTTTAAAAATGTAGACAAAAAAGATCTTTCAGACTTCTCATCTCCATAATTTTCACCAAAAATAAAGCAAAGTCGTCTTAAAGAATTTCTGACTAAAATATTATCATGGCCACCTGCTGAGTGTTGCCAAACTTTCGTCAAACTTATCAACTCTTCCGGTACCTTTGCCCAACCAAAAATACTATCACTTTGAATTTTCCTCTCAGATACCGGATCAATAGGACCTCCAAAGTCCATCTTCTTAGTCATTTTTATCGCCTGAATATCTTCAGCCATTACTAGGTTTTCTCTGTCCGAATAACCAAAAAACAGCTCACTAAAGAGCACTTTACCTAGCTCTGAAGTAATGATGTTCTGATCTTCCACTTGATCAAGGCTTTCTAAAAACTTATATTTATTACAGCTTGTTCCACCAGTTATTGAAAATGAAAGTTGTGCTAAAATTTGTCTTAGGGTTAATCGACTTTCATAATAAGAAATAATTAGATATAAATATCTAAGCCTGTTAGTAATTACTGATAATCTGTCTTTTATTACTAAGTTATTCTGCCTGATTGGGCATTTATTTTTAATACTACAATTAGTACAACCATTCCAACCGCTATGATTAATTAATTTTTGGAATATTCTAGTAGACACATCTACATTATCTAACTTAGTCAAATTAGAAATATATAAATTCTTATTGAAACTGTTTATTTTATGTTTGTCATTAATCTTATTTTCTATAGGTGTATTTAAAATTTTTAAAAGATCGCTCTCTATGTCAACACCGTATTTTTCTGAAAAGTTTTCAAGACTTTTCAAAAGAGGCCCTGTATTACTAACTATTAACCAACTGTTACTATCATCCTCAAAAGCCATAGTTAAGTATTTTTCTCTTTCCTGAAGGCTCAATTCACTCATATCTTTAATAATACCAATGCCTAACTCTGGTATTTTTTCAATTTCATTTAGTGCCTTATCTATTACTCCCTCAGGTGAAATACCTTTTAGCCTTTTATAAACGTCCAGTGCTACAGTAGATTTACCATCTCCCGCATGACCTGTTAAAATGACAACATTATTATTGATATTAAGAAGATCGATTATGGAATCGACGATTGGAAAAGGCTCATATATCTCTGGGAAAAATTTATTTAAAGCTTGAGACTCTGCGAGGGCATTGCTACCTGAGGCAGATAAGTTATTTAAAGAATTTAGGTAATCTATAAAATCGTTTTGAACTAATTGCATTTCCCTTCCTTGTATAAAAACAAATTAAAAATTGAGTTTTAAAATATTGTTTATTACATACTTAGTTAATTCTTACTATAACAGTAACAGATACAAAGTCTATATACTGTTACACATAACAGCATAAGCCGCGCACACAACCGTAACCCCTTGTTATTTATGAAGATAGCCACAACCCACGAACCAAGCATCTTATTCAGATATATAATCATTTTTATTACAAAATTTTTCTTTATAGAAGAAGTAAAACTCGATATCATTCCTCTTGGACAATTTCTCCAGGAGCTCCGCAAGCATGAAAGCTAAATTTTCAGGTCACGATACATTCCCTATGCGATATGGATGGCTATATAAAGCTGTTAACCATATGAATTCAGGCCACTTTTTGAAAACATCTAAAACAGAAGATGTTGAAAAAGCCGTAATTGAACTCGGCGTTGGTAAAAATATGGTAAACGCTATCCGATATTGGGCCGATTGTACGGGTGTAATTTTCGATAAAGTTAATCAAGAGCCTCATGTTACTAAACTTGGAAATTATATCTTTGCTGACTTTAAAAAGCATCAAGGAAACGACCCTTATCTGGAACAGAAAGGATCTATTTGGCTAATTCACTTTTTACTTAACTTTGATGATCAATATTTAACGTCATACAGATATTTTTTCAACCTTTCAAATGTACAAAACTTCGAGAAGGAGAAGTTTTTATTCGATTTTGTTGAAGATGCACAAAGTATTTGTCAAAGCGAAGCTATAACCGATAAAACCCTTAAAAAAGACATTGATTGCTTTCTGCATACTTATTGTAGAAAAAGAAAAGCAGCTTCTTCAAAAGTTGCAAAGTTAGACGAAGATCACTTTTCTTCACCTTTAGCTGAGTTGAATCTAATTAACGATAACGGCAATGGCTTTTACACAAGTCCGCTGCGCGATCAACAAGATTTGCCCATTGAAATATTCACCTATGCTGTAGCGAGATTCATGAACTTAACCATTGATTTAGAAGAGGTTAATTTAGAAACAGAGCATTTTACGATTGGCTTTGACTCTCTTCTTAGTAACCCGTACTCTCCTGGTCGAATATTCCGATTATCAGAGCATGGTCTTGGTCAAAAGCTTGATGATGCACAATTAGCGACTAACGGGGAATTAACTTGGGTCGACTCTAGAGGATTACGACAAATATCCTGCCCTGCAAAACTAATTAAAAACCCTATTTCAATTTTAGATAAATACTATGGAGTTGAATAAAATGACTTCTCTGATCGATATCAGCCAAAAGTACAAAAGTTCAACTCGACTAGACAACGAAGCTTTCAATTATAAAGAATTTGTCGATAGTTTTATCCTTCACGGTACGGCTCTAAATGTCATAGATACAATCAGTCGTGACTTCTCAAAAAGTGAACAACGTTGTTTTACCATTACCGGCCCTTACGGTACAGGTAAATCCACTGTTGCATTATACCTAACTCAATTATTATCAGATAAAAAGAGTGTCCGCACATACGCTAATTCGAAACTCCTAGAAAGCACGGGAAATGACGACTTTGCCAAAAGCTTTAATGTGAAAAAAGGTTGGAAAATTGTAAAGCACGTTTGTGGTTTGAATGTACCTTCCGCAACCATCACATGTTCAATTTTAAACACACTTGGTGAAGAATATATTGAAAGTGAGATTTTCAAGCTCAATGATGATGAATGTCTAACTCGCATTGCTTCAGCTTTAGAGAAGGCTTCGAAAACAGATGGTATTCTGATTTTATTAGATGAGATGGGCAAAGCATTAGATTTCCAATCTCGTGAAAATAAAGACTTATACTTTTTCCAAAACTTAGCTGATGTAATTCAAAAGTCTAAAACTCCGGCGATATTAATCGGTTTCCTACACCAGGCATTTAGTGAATACTCAAAAGCTATGAATGCTTCAGCCCAAAAAGATTGGGCTAAGGTTCAAGGCCGCTATCGCGACATGGGCTACATTCCTTCAATTGATGAATCCCTGGTCTTGATTGGTGATTCAATTGCTAAATCAGATGAAATGAATCAAAAACTCGCTGCAGAGTATACCCCTCTAGTATCTTCAGTTTTAAGCTATTTCCCATCGCAATCTAATCGTGATAAGCCGCTATTAAATTCCCTACCTCTTGATCCAATCGTGAGCTTATTATTGGGGCCAATCTCAAAAAGAAGCTTCTCTCAAAACGAGCGGAGCTTATTTGGATTTTTAGCCTCAAACGAAAAAATGGGTTTTAAGCAATTTTTGGAAGAGTTTTATCCTGAAAAGCTAGATCTTGACACTCAAAAGCTAGAACTTTTTCACCCTGAGTCATTTTGGGATTACCTCCAACACAACCTGAACCACATCATTCTTGCTAGTTCTGATAGTAAAGTATGGTTAGAAGGCCAGGATGCAATTTATCGCGCTGAGCAAAAAGGTTCTGATCTTCATAGCAAGATCACTAAAACCATTGCCTTGCTGACTTTATTTGGTTTCCAGCATCAACTATTTGCTAAGCGAGAATTATTGGTTAACTACTTCACTTCTCGTGGTTTCGCTAAAAAAGAGGTTGCAACTGCAATAAAAGAGCTTGAAGAATGGACGGTAATCATTTACCGCCAAAAGCATGATGCCCTATTTGTTTTCCAAGGCAGCGATATTGATATTAACCAATTGATCTCTGATACAATTGATGAGATCAAAAATGGTGTTGATTGGACTTCGCAAATAGCTCAGGCGAATAATATTTTAGCAACAGCACATTACCATAAAACAGGAACTATGCGCTGGGCACAGACCAAAATAGTTGGTAAACATAATATTTCTGAGTTAGAAAATATTGACTCTAATCCCGTTAGTGGTAATACATTTTTATGGTTTGTTCTACCTGTAGATGAGTTTCTATATATTAGAGCGAGGGAAAATGCTGAAAATAATGATCACATTGTATTAGGTGATCAAAGTCAATTTTCAATTTTGAAGGCTCAATCAATAGAACTGATTGCCTTGAACAAAGTACTTAAAGATCACAAAGAGTTCAATCACGACTTTTTTGCTAAGAATGAAATAAATCACCGTATTGAATTAGCCCAACAAGCAATTTATGAAGCGACTGAAAAGGCATTTAAAACCGCTAAATGGTCTTATAAAAACCTTGATCTTGAGAGTAAAGCATTAACTACCATCGCATCGCTAATTGCAGATACAGTATTTAATAAAGCTCCCGTCATAAAAAACGAACTAGTTAACCGTTCTAAACCATCGGGTAGTGCCAACTCAGCAATTAAGAAACTGCTAGTTGCTATGGCTGAAGATTACGATGAAGAAAATTTAGATTTCCCTGAGAGCAGTTTCCCTGCTGAAAAAGGTTTATATTTTTCTTGCCTGAAAAACAAAGAGCTACATAAAGAAACAGAAAATGGATTTGAATTCTGCGACCCTACAGATGCGAATTTAAGCGCCCTATTTGAAACTGCTAACGAATTAATTGCTAAGCGTGGCGACATTGTTTGGTTAAGTGATATTGATACTCTTTGGTCGCAAAAACCATATGGGGTCCCTAAAGGCATTAGATCCATCTGGATTTTAGCGTTTGTAATGACTCACCTAAAAGACTTTGCTTTTTTTGATAAAAACGATGCTACTAATGAGCAAATGTTTATCACAGCTCCAGATGAAGAGTTTGCTTTAAAATTAATGCAAAAGCCGTCTTTTGTTGGTGTACAGCTGGTAAAAGTTGATAAAGAGAAGACCGTTTACTTAAACCAGCTTGCAGAAGCATTACCAAACTTTAAAGGCGAGCCTACTCCGCTAGCGGTTGCACAAGGATACATTACATTGTTTGGTAACTTATCAACTTGGACTCGAAATACTAAGTCGTTATCGAAATCCGCTAAAGACTTTATTTTGCATTCTAAATCGGCTTCAGATCCTAATGATTACTTATTTAGTAAGTTGAGCGCTTTATTCCCGAATAAATCAATTATTGAAATCAAAGCTGATGATTTAAGAACCGTCTTAAATGAATTGACTCGTGCTCATCAAGAAATGGTGCGAGCGTTTAAACATGAAGTTACTAAGTACCTTCCAAGCGACAGATCTCTACTCACTCAATGTACCAATGTTTCGACGTTTTCTACTGACGCTAAATTACAAACATTTGCGCAAAGACTAAGTGAGTTTGCTAGCAATGATAATTGGGCTTCGAATATTATTTCCCTACTTTCAGGAAAAGCCGAGCGTAATTGGGACGATAATGCGATTAACAAGGCTAAAGCCGAACTTATTGGTATGATAGAGCGCTTTAAACTAGCAAACTACCAAGCATTATTTAAAGGAATTAACTTCAAAGATGTGACGACAGACTTTGAAAATGAAATTTCAAATGTAAAGACTTCTATTTCTTCATTAAAAGAACACGAAAAAAGAGCTATTTTAATGACATTGTTAGATGAGATGACAAAATCAGAATAACCACCAAGAGGATTGAAAATGTCTGATAAAAAAACACTTCATGTACTAGGACTATCTGGTGGTAAAGATAGTGCCGCTCTTGCGATGTACATGCGAGACAATTACCCAGAGCTAGATATTCAGTATTATTTTACTGATACGGGTAAAGAACTGCCTGAAGTAATTGACTTTGTTAATCGACTTGAAGGGTATTTAGGAAAGGAAATAATTGATCCTTACGAGGAAGTTTTCTCATCTAACAGGAAGAAGAAAGACTTTGATTATCACCTAGCAAAGCATAAGAATTACCTTCCTTCGCCACAAGCTCGTTGGTGTACAATTCAGATGAAGCTTGTCCCATTTGAAATGTGGATAGAAAAAAAGCGTAAAGAAGAAGGCTATGATGAGGTTATTTCCTATGTTGGTATCCGAGCTGACGAGCCGGCTCGAACAGGATTTTTAACAAACTCAAATAATGAAGAGTACCTAAAAATCCGTATGCCATTTAGAGAAGACGGTCTCAACAAAAAAGATATTTTTGATATTTTACAAGGCGCTGATCTTTTAGCTGATACGGAAGAAGTAATTAATTATCGAAAATTGTTTATCGATCCACAAAGCAATATGCCTGTTGAGCCCTCTGAAAAAGAAATCATCAATCATTTTGAAACAGAGATTTTAAATATATCCAATTCAACCTACAAAAGTGCGAATCTAACGGTTGAGCTTTATCGCAAAATTGTTGAAGCAATGGATGTGGGCAAACCTGGTTACTACGGTTGGCGATCAAGAAGTGGATGTACTTTCTGTTTTTATCAGCAGAAAATCGAATGGGTAAGGCTTAAACAAATCTATCCTGCCGCTTTTGACGAAGCGAAGGGCTACGAAAAAACAGCTGAAGAAAAACGTCCTGATGGTACATTCTATTGGTTAGGTAAAGATACCCCACTCTCTACACTTGAAGATAAAGAGCGCATAGAACAAATTGAGGCTAATCATGAAAAGCGCATGGCTCGTTTTATCAAAAAGGCAAAACGCCGCCAAAATCAGTTACAGATTAATTTTGTTAATATAGAAACTGAAGTTATGGATGAAGCATATGACGAAGTGGAAGGTGGTGGTGCTTGTGTAACTTGTTACAAATAGACGCCTACCTTAAATAAGTGTTCTTGGGGTCTTCATTTATTTCGAAAGATCCCATTCTTTCAGTTGCATTACACTTTTCGCATATAGTAGTTATGGCCGAATGAGAATGACATCGGCCATCATCTAGCATATTTCCTAGAAATGCCCTTGGTGAATATACAAAAGTTTTATTACAAAAATCGCATCTGTACCTAGTCAAATTACATTACCCGAATCTTTTTTAAGGTAATAATAACGATTAGTTCAAAAGAGCTTATAATTCAAGGGCTAAAGGCATTGTAATTAATTCAATTGGCATTTATCAATCATAGAAGCAATAGACCTAACATCATCTAATGAGATGTCTAAAGGAAAACTGATCCTGAAAGTTTGATCAGCCATCTCCCGACTGAGTCCTATCGAAGTTAACACATGAGATGCTTTTATTTCCTTAGAAGAACATGCTGAACCTTGAGATAAACAGATACCCTCACGGTAACCTTGCAATAAATCGCTCACGTTTACTTTTGGCAGAGTGATAGAAATACAACTTTCTAAAGCTTGCCCCCCATTAACGATGAAAGGAACATTTCTAGCTTCAAGCTCCTTTATCAAGTGTGTTTTAATTCCGCATTTTGCAAACGATTTATATTTTTGTGGAAAATGAGTTATCGCAGAACCGAATCCTAAAATTAAAGGGGCCGCAACCGTACCTCCTCTTAAGCCTTCTTCCTGTCCTGCACCATGAATCACCGGTTGCAAATTTTTCTGTCTTTGATCACGAATGTAGATAGCCCCAATTCCTTTTGGGCCCGCAATCTTATGTGCTGAAATAGATAATAAATCAATATTCATATCATCTACATCAATCTTCAATTTTCCGAAACTTTGTGCTGCATCACTATGAAATAGAACGCCATTTTCAAAGCAAACTTCTCCTATTTCATCAATTGGATTGATGGTACCTAATTCATTATTTACATGCATAATTGAAACAAGAGCAGTACCCTCAGTAATGCAATTTTTAACGGCTTCTGAAGAGATAACACCATTTTCATCTGGCTTTAAATACGTAACTTCATAACCTATAGAGTCTAAGTAAGAACAGATGTTTAAAATACACTTATGTTCTATTTCACTCGTAATAATATGCTTTTTATCTTTAAACTGCACATCACCTAAAACGATACTTTTAAGAGCTATATTATTAGATTCTGTTGCCCCGCTCGTAAAGATTATCTCACTAGGTAACGCACCTATTTCGTCCGCAAGCTGTTCTCTTATTTTCTGAATACTCTTATCGGCATTTACTCCTAATGAATGATTAGAAGATGGATTTGCAAAACATTCATCAAATGCTTGGTTAAGGGCTGTTTTTACTTCGGGTAAAAGAGGATATGAAGCGGCGGTATCTAAGTAAAGCATAGCTCGATATAAGATTAGAAATTAGATTTCAATATATTATCCTTAATAGCGCTTTCAAACCATTACTTTTTAATTTGCACTACACTAATTAGATCATGATTTATTCTTAAAATGAGTGCTTTTAGTGTTCTACCTCTCAATTGTTTTTCTTATCGTTTTGGGTTACTTAGCCCAATCCATTGGCTTGTGCATGGTTAGAGGTGTAAATGAATTGAAGTCTGGTAAACCAGAGTTTTTAATTGCTATTTTACTTAGTGGTGTTTTTATTTGGTTACCGGCGGGCTTTGCGTTGTTGTTTGATATTCAAGTGCCTTTTAAATCTTCAAACCTTCACTTAAGTTTTCTTGTTGGTGGGTTAATATTTGGTATTGGTACAGCCTTTAATCAAGGCTGTGGGGTATCAACCATAAGTAAGCTATGTCGCGGTGATGTTAAAATGATCGCAACCATTTTAGGCTGGCTTATTGGTTGGGTTTTGCTTGATATGGTTTATCTACCTTTACACACCGAGCCCTTTGTCCTTTCTTCTACGGTTCACTATTCCATTTTAATTGCATTGTCCTTTATATTTCTAATTTGGGTATTATTTAGCAAGGTTGAGCGAAAAAAATTGTGGTTCAGTATGTTTGGCATTGGTATTTTAGCAGGGCTTGTATTTATCTATGAGCCTAAATGGCCGCCAAGCGGATTACTGCAATCATTGAGCGATGTGGCCTTAGGCAATGTGAATGGCGACTGGCCATCAAATGATCGTTTTCTATTAATCATAGGTCTAATGTTCGGCATGTTTATAGCAGCTTGGCGAACTAAACGTTTCGAGTTTTTACCAACAAATTTTAGACAAATTGCCTTCCATTTAATTGCTGGAATATTTATGGGAATAGGAGCATCAATAGCAAAGGGCGGGAATGATTCTCAGCTTTTATTAGCCTTACCATCATTGTCTCCCGCTGGTGCTTTAGCCATATTTGGAATCGTAGTTGGTATTTATTTGGGTATATTGATAAAAGATAAATTCAAAGCACATAATATTTGAAGCTTAACAACTACAGGAATTTGCCTTGAAGTCATTATTGTTTTTCTGATTCTCTAATAAAAGTTAATGTCTCATCTAAAACCTTATCAGAATCAACAATCAGTTTTAAAGCAGGCTTTCCACGCTCTAAACCAACTGATGGATATGTATTACTATGCCGCCCTTGCTCTGCTTCATATTCAATATAATTTGTTGGTATTAAGTCTGTCTTAAAATAATAAGGAAGCCAAATAATCATATGCTCTTCGTTCTGTGGGGCATCTGTTTGAACGACCATTTCTAAATCACTTCGCAATTGCCATGCTATTACTTTTTTGGTTTTTCGGATATGTTCACCGAATACTTCAATTATTTGATTTATAGCTTTATCTAAGTTCATGAAAACCCTTTATAAATTTATTGTTCTTGAAAAATAATTAGTTTCTTCCAGGTGATAGTCGCTTAATTTTATATTCAAATAAGTGTTTATTGGTACAAACTCATTATTTTCTTCGATAAATAAAACCATTTCGACGTTTTTCGAATTTATGTATTCATAAGCTCGTTTATACTTTTCTATTTGATTAACTGTAAATTTTTCAACTAGCAGGCAGGTTTTAAAAATAAACTGTCTTTCACTTGCTCGAATAGTGCATACAATCACATAGTTTTTAAAAACTAAGTGAACTGTTTCTCCAAATCTATCGAATGAATAATTATTATTAGAGAGCCAAACGATGAAATCAGTAATAAAATCACCAATATTCGATAATTTTTCAATATTTGTTCTTTGAAGAAATCTTATTAGAAAATGCTCATGCAAAAAGAAATTGGATTCTAAATATTGATAGCCCTGACTTTTTCGTGCCAGTGACTTTGTATTAAGGATTTCTATCACAATTTGGCAAAGATCCCCTACACCTTCAACTCTAATCATATCAGGATTAATTGCAACCAACTCTGAAACAAAGTGCCAACTTAATCTCTGATTAATTTTATTATCAAAAAGTAATAAATCACCATACGTAGAAATCACGTCACGATTAAAGTTAATTAACCTCTTCTTGGTTTTATTTGCAGAGTCACCGAGCAACTTGTCATTTAACTCATCCAATCTTGTTGAGGCTTTTCTAAAAATCCCTTTAATTTCCGCTTTTGCTATCGATTTATGCATTAGCTCATCCTTTGTTGAGACATTCTATTTTTAAGAAAAATTTATCGATTGTTTTGAATACCCAGGCGCAATCGCCAAGTTTTCAGCGCCAAATAAGGTTTGCCGCTTTAGTTCAATCATTCCCTATTTAAAACGTACTGCGCTAAATAGACTAATAAAGAGCAACCAACTGTTTGCACAAATCAGTGGTTTTTAGCTGAATATCTTCACTGTACCCTTCACTTGGAATCGTTTTCGTTTCAATTAGGCCAAAAAAGTTGGCAAAATGCCTAAATACCCAGTTTTGATAAGCATTATCGACGAGTACCTCGGCAGGTAGATAATCATCGCCAATTTCCAATAATATTGCCGGAAATGCTTGGATAAATTGTTTACTGTACCACTGCTGATCTCGCCATACGTTGCCGTATTTGGCAAGCATATACAAACTAAACCCGACGCTTTGTTGGATAAATTTATACGCTTCATCGTAGCTGCTATAGGCCCAGTTAAATTGTTGGCAGTAATTGTCGAACAGCTCTTCAAACAAAATGGTGTTTAATGCCTGTTCATTTGGGCTTTGCTTGATGAGATCTTTTAATTTATTGGTTAATACAAACCTGCCTTTGTATTTGCGAATAAATTTGCCCATTTCCATCAGTATGCGAACCACATTTAAATCAAGAAAGTCTTCTTCTTTGTTCACCTTAAAGGTGAACTTATCGGGTTTAAAACGACTGTTGTATGTTTGATAAAGCTCTTGGCAAAACGCTCTTGGCAAGTTGCCTTTCGCGGTTGCTTTTACTCCGTCACCGATAAAATCGATTAACGCATTCGCAAGGAACAATGCATTTACTTGCTCGCTCTGTAGCGTAAATTGTGGCATTAATTGGAATGCACAATTATCGAGCGGCGATGATAAAACGTCATGCATTTGGTGCGGTGATAAGCCGTGAAACTCTTCAAGTCCACGACTATTTTGTTGCGCCATTAATTCATCGGCTCGCTGTTGTAGCGCTTCAAGTATCTCGGCACTATCGATGTTTAGTTCATCAACAAAGTCTTGATCAATCGGGCTGGTCGGGGTTGGCCCATCTAATAAATAACAACATTTTTTGTATTTTTTTCCGCTGCCGCATGGGCATGGATCATTCCTTCCTATATGAGCCATTGATTATATTCTCTATGTGTTGATTTTTATGAAACTATGTCGTTTATCTTATAAATTAAATACTGGCTCTTGGTGATTATACCCAGGCGCAATCGCCAAGTTTTCAGCGCCAAATAAAGTTTGACGATTTCTAAGCCAAAGTTGGTACTCGCCGCCTTTTAAGGTGGCATTTTCGGTGCAATCAATATTCCACCGTCTTAATAGGTAGCCCGCTAATGCCGCTCGGGTTTGAATGGCCAATACGCCTCTGTCCATGCCGTAGTCTAGTTCGATGGCTTCTCTGAAATTTACGTTTTCAGGGTGCGGGACAATGTGTAATTCCATGGTGCGTTGCCATTGGTTGTCTTCGATTTGTTTTTCGTATTCTTCCACCATTTCGGGTTTGATGGTGGCTTTTGATATTCGGGTAATAACAAAGTCTCTGAACGAGTTAGATTGTCTGTCGAATGCCCTTACATGCCATCTTAAGCCGTTATCTACGATGGTGTGTGGCACCACTTCTCTTGCTTTAGAGCCTGAGGTTAATGAGGTGTAGATAATGGATATGGCTTTTTGATGGATGATGGCTTGAACCAGTTTGGCCACAATATGAATATCCGGAACATTCAATTGCAATGGCGCTTCTACCGGGAATGCGGTTTCAACGACGCCAGCAAAGCCGTCGGTAATTTGATTACTTAATTTGGCCAGCGTTTTATTGGTGTCGTAATTAAATACTGGCTTGAATTTGTTGGTTTGGAAGTAGCACCTCTGCACGGCATCAAACGTTAAGTTATCGGGTGCCATGTCGATATAGAGGTTGATGTCTTTATTCGCGCTTGCCATGCCTTGTTCGAACTTTTCGGTTAAGTCGTGGCGGTTAAGCTGACCTTTGAACATTAACAAAAAGTCGATGTAGGCCAATCGTTGTTTTTGCCCTAGGGTTAGATCGGCTAAAAGTTCATGCGTTTTGTCTGGAGAAGATTCATTTAAGTACGTCATAATTATTATTCATTAAATGAGCGATGCTTTAACGTTATCAATAATTTTGGCCGGTGCAAAGGGTAATTTTTATAGAATGTGTTTTTGATGATACACCCCGCAGCAACTGCGGGATGCTATTTTGATGGGTTATGAAGCCAAGTTAAGGATATCCTCTACTTCTACAATGTTTTTATCATATCCATTTTTTGTGACGTTTATCATCGCCTTACCGATTTGCCGAGTGGTTACATAACTCTTTGGGGCAATTCGTTTTAATATTGGGAATATCCAGCTCATTAAAGCGTAGGTGATTCTGTAGGCTTTGGTTCTGGATTTAATGCCATCGAGTGGTTGAATAAGACCCGGTCTAAATGCCAATGCTTGTTTGAACCCCTGCTTTTGTAAATCATTTTCTGTTTTGCCTTTTACCCTCGCCCACATCATTCGTCCTTGCTCGGATGAGTCGGCACCTGCGCCCGAAACATAGATAAAGGTCAGGTTTGGGTTGTTCGGTTGCAGTTGTTTGGCAATGTTCATGGTGATGTCATGGGTAAGGTCTTTGTACTCCTGCTCATTCAAGCCTCCCGCTGAAACACCAAGGCAATAGAAACAGGCATCCATATGATGTAGGTTTTCAAGCTGCTTTAGCTGTGTTTCGTTGCTAAAGTCATTGATAATAACTTGTACCAGCTTTTTTGAATGTTCATTTAGGGGGTGGCGTACCAGCACCACCACTTCGCTGATCGCATCTGATTTAAGGCATTCTTTAAGCACGCCTTGGCCTACCATGCCGGATGCACCGGTAATGACGACTTTCATTAATTTGTTTCCTTTTAAAAGTTAAGCGTTGCTGCGATACGTTCTTGGGCTGAGGCCCGTTTTGGCTTTAAACAACTTGGAAAAATGTTGTGGATATTCAAATCCCAAATCATAAGCAATTTGGGTAATGCTTAATTTACTGTGACAAAGCTGGGTTTTGGCGCGTTCAATTAAAAATAGGTGAATGTGCTCAAGGGCGTTTTTACCGGTTTCTTTTTTCAATAAATCACTTAAATAGTACGGCGACACACCAAGCTCTTGCCCACAATATTGCACCGTAGGAATACCCGCTTCTTGCGGCCTGTCGGTTTGATAATAGCCCTGTAAAAATTGGTTAAAGCGCTCTAGTTGCGCATTGTTTAAATTGCTGCGGGTAATAAACTGGCGATCATAAAAACGGCTGCAGTATTTGAGCAGCAGCTCGTTAAAGTACGGGTTCCACGTTAACCGGGCATGTACTTTGTGTTTTTGCGTATATCCCCAGGCTGAAAACCAAACCGGCTCACCGGCGTTACAGGCATTGGTATGGGTTTTATTAAAGCTGTTTTCACAGATTCGCTTCTGCCCATGTTGACCATAGTAATGATTTTCTGGCGCAAACAAAATACTCATATGCGATGCGGTACTTACCCGTAAATCATCCCGCTGCATTGAATAAGCTTGGGCACGCTTATTATCGGCCACCTGTTTTTCATCACCGTACCATATCAAATGGCTTTGTGGGTGAGTAAATTTATCCTTAAAATAGCCATTGAGTGCTTTGGCATCAATAATGCTGTCCGCTTCACTTACCACCATTAAGGTTGGAATGCTGATTTGGGTTTGGGCAATTTTGTCGCGAAATACCGCGGCACTTTTTGAATAAGCCAATGCGCTGGCAATTGGCGCCGAGTTATATTTGGCCAGATTATCTTCTACGGCTGTCCAGCCATCGGTAAATAAGGCCACCAACGGGGTAAATTTTTCTAATACGGGGGTAAGGGTTTTAAATCCCGGTGAAAATAACAACAACCCTGATACATCGCCATTTTCCATGGCGTGAATGGATACCAAATTACCTCCCGTTGAGAAACCGCCTAACCAAACTTGCTGATGATTGGCTTTTAATAACGAAGCGTAGTGATCGACGATACGTTGCCAGTCTTCGTATTCAACGCCTTGCATATGCCCCGGATCACTGCCGTGCCCTGGCAGCAATAACACTTGCACATAAAAGCCCTGTTTGGCCAAACTCGTTGCAATATCAGCAAAGCTAAACGGTGAGTCACCCAGGCCGTGAACCAATAAAATGGCTTTTTCAGCTGTTGCATTGCCGGCAGTAAAAGGCATGTTCATGACCAATTCTTGCTGATGGTTGTTTGAAATAAATGATCGATTGTTCGCCAGCCACTGTTGAGTCGCGAGTAGGTAGTTATCAAAATCGTCATTGAGATAGTTGTAATACGCCGCTGAGTTATGCATGGAGGCAATACGCTTGTCGGTATTCGAGCAGCCCAGAGCCAACACACTTAGCAAGCTTATTGTAACGATACTCAGATACTTTTTCATTTTCCCTCATTCATACGGGTTAATTTCAGGTGGCTTCATTTTACAAAACAGAGTCAGCCAAAACTTATACATTTTTCAGAATAAGTTATCGATTTTCCCGTTTTTAAGTAACCCTATCACACCAACATCGGCCTGGGAGGGTAATCGACACGGGCTTTATTTAACATTTTTTCAACAACAACCTTTTGCAGTGTTTTACATTTTATTAACGGCATTACCTTATTGTAAAAGCTATTCTGAACACAGTTAACTTTTCATAGTTTTCTTCCCTGAATATATTTTTGCCACCTACCTCCTAGGTGGCTTTTTTTTGCCTGAAATTTCACGTTTTAACTAGAGGATAATAAATGGTAGGAAGTGAAGTATCGGATTCATTTAGCCGATTGAGATTGTCTCTGCAGAGTGTGTTTGAATGAATTCAAACCTGCATGGAATTGTTCGAAGCATTTTGTGTTGCGATCAAAAACGGCCATAAATTTCGTTATGGCCGTTTTTATAAAGTCGCTATTTAAGGAGCGATTATAGTGTTTCTTCAAACAATTTGAAGATTCTGCGGTATTCGTTTAACCAGCTGCTTGGTTGTACAAAGCCGTGTGGCTCTACTGGGTAGATGGCCGTTTCAAAATCTTCTTTTTCAAGTTCGATTAAACGCTGTACCAATCGAACACTGTCTTGGAAGAATACGTTGTCATCAACCATTGGGGCGTTAATTAATAATGGCTTTTTCAGGCCTTGTGCAAAGTAAATTGGTGAACTGCGCTCGTAAGCAATGGCATCATCACCTGGCGTGTTTAAGATGTTTGCTGTGTAACCGTGGTTGTATGATGTCCAGTCTGCAACTAAGCGTAATGCTGAGCCTGATTGGAATACATCTGGCTCTTTAAATAGTGCCATAAGCGTCATGAAACCACCGTATGAACCACCGTAAACACCTACGCGCTCACGATCAACGTTTGCGTTATCGACTAACCAGTCTACGCCGTCAAGCATGTCTTCAAGCTCTGGCGTACCCATTTGACGGTAAATCGCAGTGCGCCAGTCGCGGCCGTAACCTTTTGATGCACGGTAATCCATGTCAATGACGGTGTAACCTTCTTGAACCAATAACGAGTGGAACATGAATTCACGGAAGTAACCCGACCAACCTAAGTGTGAGTTTTGTAAGTAACCTGCACCGTGAACAAACATTACCGCTTTGCCTTTTTCAGCCGTGTTTGCTGATTCTCCTTGGTAAACACGAGAGAAAATCCCTTGTTTGGTGTGGCTCGATGGTACTTCAACAATACTTGGGGCAACAAACGGCATCGATAAAAATTCTTCTGTTACCGTGTGCGTTAAACGCACGGCTGTTGCATCAAGGTTGGCATCCTTAACGTAAAGCTCTGGTGGCATCGTTGTGGTTGAGTGTTCAATCAACAACTTGCTTTCATCTGGCGATAAGGCGTATGAGTTCATGCCGCCTAAGTTTGTTAAGGCTTCAACTTTGGCATTATCAACACCCACTTTGTAGATCTCGTAAATGCCAGGGTGCTTTTTATTCGCTTGGAAATAAAAGGCAGAATCGTCACGACTAAGCGTCAACTGGCTTACTTCAAAGTTACCTTGAGTAAGTGCTTTGGCTTTGCCACCAAGCGGTTTTACGTATAAGTGGCCGTAACCGCTCTCTTCTGATGTATAGTAAAGCGTTTGGCTGTTGTTTAACCAACCAAAGTCGTTAAAGCCCCAGTTTATCCACGCATCGTCATGTAAACGGTGTTGGTTAACAAACGCTTTTTTATCGAAATCGACAGTCGCAATCCAACGGTCTTTGTTATCCCATGCTTCCATCATAATCGCAACCTGACTTGAGTCGTTGTGCCATTTAATGCTTTGCGACCAACTCATAAGGTGAATGTTACGAGGCGATTTTTTGCTTTTGTAATCTTTACCTTCGCGTGCGTAGTTTTCTTCGCGAACGCTGGCTAAAACGTCTTCATCGAAACCTGGCAGCGATGAGAACGATAATGGGTGCTGCGTATTGGTTTCTAGATCCAGTAAGAAAATCTCTTCGCTGTACTCACGATTATCGGAAACACGACGACGCACTTTTTGTGGGTCGATGGTGGCTTCACTCGTAATGTAGTTCGGCATAATATCGCCTTTACCACTCCAAGACTCTTTCTTGCTTACGCTTACCACCATTTTGCTGGCATCTGGAGAAAGTTGAGCCTGTACAACTCGCTTACCTTCACCAAAGTAGAAAACCGCATCTGCAATGCTGCTGTTTTCTTTCTTTAACTGCTGATTTTGTTTGCTTTTTAGCTCGCCGTTACGTTTTTGTAGGGCAACATAATCAATTAACTTGTGTTGCTCTTTAGAAATATAGGTTTGCTGTTTTTTCTGACTGCCTGGCTTTTTAGCCATTTTAAGGGTAGCAAGTTCACGGATTTGGCCGTTGATTAAGTCAAATTCGAAAAACGCATCACCGCTGCGATAAGCAACGTTGCCATTGTTTAAAAAGATAGGTTGGCTTTCAACCGCACTTGTGTGGGTTAGTTGACTCACTCTTTGGCTTGCCACGTCTTTAACAAACACATTGCCTTCAAAGGTGTACACTTCATGCGTACCCGCACGGTTTACAAGTGCATTGCTATCGGCCGCGATGTGCATGTCAGCAAACATTACTTGCTTGCCGTTACCGTCAACATTTACCGACTTACGGTATAAATCTTTTAATGGATTACCTAACTGCTTTTGCTTGTAAAAAATCGTTTGGTTGTCATCACCCCAGTACCAGCTCGATGGTGAGCGGGCGATCCAATCCGGATCGGACATGATTTTTTCCATGGTGATCACATGGTCTTTGTTTGGCGATACAACGGCCGCGCCTTTAACCGCTGGCGTTAACGAATCTTTCTTGGCTGTGCTTTGCTCAATGTCGGTCGCCGCACAGGCGCTTAGCATGACACTAGCTGATGCAATTAAGAATGGATATTTCATGATATTTTTATGTTCCATTGATTTTTGGGGATGCTGTATTTAAGCAAAATTTTACACTAGGTGGCAATGCTTAAAACGCTTAAAAAAACGATTCTGAGGTAAAACAGCGAAAAACCGAGATGAAACAAAATCAAAACGACAAAAAAACCTCTTTCATACATAATTTATGCTGTTCAAAACCTGAACAATCTTTAACATAAACAAGCGAAAGCATGACTAACGAACAAAAAACACACAAATTTAAAAGTATTTTTGCTGGTAGATTTGCTATAATCCGCCACTGATTTTCTCATAACCACTTTACTGGCAAAAAGGCCTATGATCCCATTACCAAAAACCGAACTGTTTGATTACCCAAAATACTGGGCAGAATGCTATGGCAGTGCGCCATTTTTTCCAATGTCTCGAGAAGAAATGGACGAGCTTGGCTGGGACAGTTGCGACATCATTTTGGTAACCGGTGATGCCTACGTCGATCACCCTTCGTTTGGTATGGCCATTATTGGTCGCATGCTTGAAGCACAAGGCTTTCGCGTTGGTATGATTGCCCAACCTGACTGGCACAGCAAAGACGACTTTATGACGTTAGGCAAGCCTAACCTGTTCTTTGGCGTAACCGCCGGAAACATGGACTCAATGATCAACCGTTATACCGCCGAGCGTCGTATGCGTCATGACGATGCTTACACGCCAAATAACGAAGGTGGTAAACGCCCAGATCGTGCGGTTTTAGTGTATTCACAACGCTGTAAAGAAGCCTTTAAAGACGTACCGGTTGTCCTTGGTGGTATTGAAGCAAGTTTGCGCCGCATTGCCCATTATGATTATTGGTCAGATAAAGTCCGTCGCAGCGTATTATTCGATGCCAAAGGCGACATTTTAATTTATGGTAATGCCGAACGACCGTTAGTTGAAGTCGCCCATCGCATTGCCCGTGGTGAATCGGTAGACACCATTACCGATGTGCGTGGTACTGCGCTTATTCGCAAGCACCCGCTTGAAGGTTGGCGTGGTGTTGACTCGCGCAGTGTCGATAAACCGGGCAAGGTTGACCCCATCATCAGCCCGTATCAGGAAATTCCACAGCAAGGTTGTAGCACCGAAGACGAAAACGACAGTGCTACCGATGTAACCAAAGAAGCGGTGCCCATTGATATCAGCGATTTTCA
This sequence comes from uncultured Thalassotalea sp., assembly GCA_947502355.1. GTDB lineage: Bacteria > Pseudomonadota > Gammaproteobacteria > Enterobacterales > Alteromonadaceae > Thalassotalea_A. The sequence continues at coordinate 371,130 of CANMZP010000001.1, forward strand.
AAACAAAGCCTGGAGCAAAAAGTACAAACCGTGGGAAAAAACCTACGTCAAATTGCCGAGCTTTGAACAAGTCAGCCAAAACAAAGTGTTGTATGCACATGCCTCGCGCATTTTCCACAGTGAAGTAAATCCAGGCAGTGCCAAGGCCTTGGTACAAAGCCATGGCGATCGCATTATTTGGTTAAATCCTCCTGCCCTACCGTTAAACCAAGAAGAAATGGATGGCGTGTTTGGTTTGCCTTATGCCCGCGTACCGCACCCAAGTTATGGCGATGCTAAAATTCCAGCATACGACATGATCAAAACCTCAATTAACATTATGCGAGGCTGTTTCGGCGGTTGCTCATTTTGTTCGATTACAGAGCACGAAGGTCGCATTATTCAATCGCGCTCACAACAGTCGATTATTGATGAAATTGAAGACATTAAAGATAAAGTACCAAACTTTACCGGTGTCATTTCCGACCTTGGTGGTCCAACGGCCAATATGTACCAATTGCGCTGTAAAAGCCCGAAAGCCGAAGCCACGTGTCGACGCGCTTCGTGTGTATGGCCAGACATTTGTGGCCATATGGATACCGACCAATCGCCGACGACCGAGTTATACAAAAAAGCCCGCAGTGTTGATGGCATTAAAAAAGTGCTTATTGCCTCAGGGGTACGTTACGATTTGGCCATTGAAGACCCAGATTATGTAAAAGAGCTTGCTTCACACCACGTTGGCGGGTACTTAAAAATTGCCCCAGAGCACACCGAAGAAGCCCCACTTGCCCAAATGATGAAGCCGGGCATGGGCTCATACTACAAATTCAAAGAAATGTTCGACCACTACTCAAAAGCGGCGGGCAAGAAACAATACCTTATTCCGTATTTTATCTCGGCGCATCCGGGCACAACCGACGAAGACATGGTAAACCTAGCTTGTTGGTTAAAAGACAACAACTTTAAGTTAGATCAGGTACAAAACTTCTACCCATCGCCATTAGCGAACGCAACCGCGGTATACCATACCGAAATTAACTCACTCTCTAAGGTAACCAAAGACAGTGATTCAATCCCCGTTGCCAAAGGTGGTCGTCAGCGTCGTTTACACAAAGCCATTTTGCGCTATCACGATCCAGCAAACTGGCCGATGATCCGAGAAGCATTAAAGAAAATGGGACTCGCAAGAAAGCTCATAGGTAGTGGCCCTAAATGCCTAGTACCAAATGAAACACGTGGCGAGCAAAACCTAGTCAATAATAAAGGCAGAGGCAAGAATAACTCACACGGTCATAAAACCTCACCAGGACAAAAACGTGGCGGTTGGGCGAAAAGCAAACAGGGTAGCAAAGCCCAAAAAGGTTTAACCCGCTTTAGTGACGACCAATTTAAAAAACGCAAATAAACAAACCGCGCTCAAAAAATTGGGGTCAGATGAAAATTTAGCTAAATTATCATCTGACCCCAATTATTAGGCAACTTGCTTTAGGCTTGCCCTTCTTCTAATTCTGAGCGTGGCTGTTTTGTCATATGCAAATGCACGTCCTGTTGCGGGAATGGAATGCTGATACCTTCTTTATCAAACCGCAACTTCACTTCTTTGGTTATATCCCAATACACATCCCAGTAATCCTCGGTTTGTACCCATGGGCGAACGATAAAATCAACGGAGGAGGTATTTAAGGTATGTACTTTAATATTCGGCTCTGGGGTTTCTAAGATTTTTTCGTGTTGGGCAATAATGTCGTTAAGGACTTTCTCAGCCTTTAATAAATCATCGCCGTAACCAATGCCAAACACCATATCCACGCGGCGAGTGCGCTCATGCGTGACATTTTTAATCACATCGCCCCAAATTTTATTATTTGGCACAATAATGATTTGGTTATCGAAAGTGCGAATGGTGGTATTTACCAAACTCATATGACACACCTTGCCATCTACTCCACCGGCGTGCACAAAATCGCCTACATCAAACGGACGGTAGATCAGCAGCATCATACCCGCGGCTAGGTTTGAAAGACTGTCTTGTAGTGCCAAACCAATAATAATACCTGCAATACCAAAACCGGTTAGCACCGGCGCTAAATCCAAACCAATTTGAGCTAAACCAATTAAAATACCAATAACCCAAACCATTTTACCCGACATGGAAACAAAGAAGTCCTGCATTAACTGCGACAAATTCAAGTTCTTGGTGGTCACGGTTCTGCTTACAATTTTTCGGGTAAGTTTGGCTAAAGCATTGGCCACCAACAACACCAAAATAAGCAGGAATATTTGAAAGAAAAACTGAGGCGCACTATTACCTAACCATTTAAGGGCACTTTCTCCAGCCTGAAGTGCAATAGCCCAAAGCACATCCGCATCTAGGATATCGACCGTGATATTACCGGTGGTTTCAAAAATAAGCTGTCGGTAACTGGCTGTTTCTACACCCATCTTTTCGGCTATTTTGGATAAAGCACTTAAACTGTCGATGGCAATTTCAAGACGCTGCTTTACAACCAATTGTTTGATTTGCAAGGCGGCTTTTTCTGACTCAGGGCTTTGTGATAGTTGTAACTGCACACTGTGTTTTTGTTGATCAAAATACTCGACCGAAGCCGACAGTACATTCATACGATTCACAAATTTTTCAGCAAGTTTTGTTCTACTCAACGCCGGTTCAATGCCCATTTGCATTAACCAGTGTTCGTTTTGCCAACTCCACTGATACATTAAATCAAGAAATTCTTGCAGCTCACGGTAACTCGCAAGCATCCCTAATTTGTCTTCTAATGCCGCTTTATCAATGTTTTTTACATTCGTATTTACTTTTTTGGCTATATAGATAATTGCACTGTTGGTATATTTGAGTTGATTTTTTACCATGGTGCTCAAGGTGCTGGGATCCAGCAGCTCACCGTCAATCGCTTTACTAATATTGTCCCTTAACGCTTCATTCTTATGATAAAGCCTTAGCTGTATGGCATCATGCTCTTCGCCGCTAACGGTTGGCAAATTTTTGCTCAATTCGCTTATTTCAGTATTTAAATTGGCAATGATTTTTTCAATGGTTGCCGTCTTTGACTCATTTTCTACCGAGCTTTGTTGTTCTTGAGCTACACCCGAATTGATACCAAAACAGCACAATACAAAACAGAAAAGTAAACGAACAAAATGATTTTGGATTTGATTAACGGTCATACGTTTTACCTGAAAAAGCTTAATATTCTTATATACAGGTCAACATCTTACCGTCAATTCTCATTTTTTTGCAGAAAAAACACACTTATTTCAAAAATTTTTAAAACAACCTTAACCAAACATTAAAGTCACTCCAATAATTGGGGGGGTAGATACACATTTAAATTTTACTCTGACCCCAATATTTTTTAATTAATTGAAGATAAATTACACAATTAACATTTACACAACAAAACAGAGTACCGTAAGTGCTTGCTTTGCCGTATAATGCGCACAATTTTTATGGCTTAGGAAAATCGACTTGATCACTACAGCAAACATCACCATGCAATTTGGTGCAAAACCTCTATTTGAAAACATCTCCGTTAAATTTGGTGGCGGTAACCGCTACGGTTTAATTGGTGCCAACGGTTGTGGTAAATCCACCTTTATGAAAATCATGGGTGGCGATTTAGAGCCGAGTGCCGGTAATGTTTCTGTTGATGTGAATGAGCGTGTAGGTAAACTACGTCAGGATCAATTTGCCTTCGAAGAATACTCTGTCATCGATACGGTTATTATGGGTCATACCGAACTATGGGCAGTAAAAGAAGAGCGTGATCGTATTTACTCTTTAGCTGAAATGAGTGAAGAAGATGGCATGAAAGTCGCCGACTTAGAAGTTGAGTTTGCCGAAATGGATGGCTATACAGCCGAATCTCGTGCAGGTGAACTTCTAATGGGACTTGGTATTCCTGTAGATCAACATTTTGGTCCTATGAGCAATATTGCCCCAGGTTGGAAATTGCGTGTATTACTAGCCCAAGCGCTGTTTTCTGATCCAGATATTTTATTACTGGATGAGCCTACCAACAACTTGGACATTCACACAATCCAATGGTTAGAAGACATTCTTAACGAGCGTAACTCAACCATGATCATCATCTCGCATGACCGTCACTTCTTAAACAGTGTGTGTACGCACATGGCCGATTTAGATTACGGTGAACTGCGTGTATATGCTGGTAACTACGATGAGTACATGTTAGCAGCGACACAAGCCCGTGCCCGCCTAATGGCCGATAACGCCAAGAAGAAAGCGCAAATTACCGAGCTACAAGATTTCGTTCGTCGTTTCTCTGCGAACGCTTCTAAAGCCAAACAAGCGACTTCACGTGCGAAGCAAATTGATAAGATTCAATTAGACGAAGTTAAAGCCTCAAGCCGTGTAAACCCGTTTATTCGTTTTGAACAAGAAAAGAAATTGTTCAGAAACTCAATTGAAATTGAAAACCTAAACGTAAGTTTTGGTGAAAACCACGTATTAAAGGACATTAACTTAATGGCCGAAGTGGGTGAAAAAATTGCCATTATCGGTGAAAACGGTATTGGTAAAACCACGTTCTTACGTACGTTAATGGCTGAAATCGAGCCTGATACCGGCTTCGCTAACTGGTCTGAAAACGCAAAAATCGCCTACTACGCGCAAGACCATGCAAATGATTTTGCCGAAGACATGAACCTATTTGACTGGATGAGCCAATGGCGCCGAGAAGGTGACGATGAGCAAGTGATCCGTGGTTATTTAGGCCGCTTGTTGTTCTCATCTGACGACATTAAAAAGTCAGTTAAGGTCCTATCGGGTGGTGAGCAAGGTCGCATGCTATTTGGTAAAATGATGATGCAAAAGCCAAACATTTTGGTACTCGATGAGCCAACCAACCACATGGATATGGAATCGATTGAATCATTAAACATGGCGATTGAAAAATACGAAGGCACAGTGGTATTCGTATCGCATGACCGTGAGTTTGTTTCGTCATTGGCCACCCGAATTATTGAGTTAAAAGACGGTGGTTACGTTGACTTTGCAGGTAATTACGAAGAGTACCTAAAAAGCCAAGCTTAATATAAGCGCCATGTAAAACAGCGAATAGCTTCAAGATGATCAGTTTACACTGCTCACTTGAAGCTTTTTTATGCCCTTTTTTATGATTTATCAGGAAATGTCTAGCAAATACATTGCCTCAAACAGCAAACCAAAAAATTTTCAATCTGTAAAACCGTCTATTCTTTCACGATGCTATACTCATAACATCATCCCTCAACCTCAGTTTTCATGTGAATAAGCAAAACAAAACACAAGCAACGGACTCTGATGTTCTTGCCTATATCAATACACTTACCCCCGAGCGTCGCCAGCAAGATGCCCTTTATCTGTTAAATTTGTTCACTGAGATCACCGACTTACCCCCGGTTATCTGGGGTGGTTCAATGATTGGATTTGGTCAATACCATTATCAATACGATAGTGGTCGAGAAGGTGATTTTTTTATGACGGGCTTTGCCATGCGCAAACAAAATATGGTGATTTACTTAATGGCCGGTTTTGAGCATTTACAAAATACCTTACAGCACCTTGGTAAGCATAAAACAGGTAAATCCTGCCTTTACATAAATAAGCTTGCTGACATTGATGAAAAAACACTCAAAACCGCCATTTGCTTAAGTTTTGAGCAAATGAAAGAAAAATATTCATCGACCTAAACCACTGATAAATCAGAGGTATTTGATTAACATCAACATTTACGTCATAAAGTTGTAAAAAACGCTTGTAACTCGTCTCAGTTAGTACCATTCTTATATTGAAGAGACAATTTAGGAGACGTATATGAAAATAAATATTTCAGGTCATCACATCGAAGTAACAGAAGCGATTACTGAAGTTATTAACAGCAAATTTAAAAAAGTTGCTAATCACTTTCCAAGTTTAATGTCACTTGAGGCTATTTTAACTGTAGATAAGAACGTCCAGAAAATTGAAGTTGTAACCAATTATGAAAATCAGCAAGTAGCCGTATCGGCTCATGACGATGATTTATATGTGGCGATTGGAAACTCAGTGAAAAAAATGGAAGCCGCATTACAGCATCGTAAAGGTGTAGTAAAAGCCAACCGTAATAACAAGTACGAAGTACCTCAATCTGAGTTGGTTTCCGGGGCATAACCCCAACACTCACATAATGTGAACCTCGATAAAGCGCAAATTTATATTTGCGCTTTTTTAGTTTTAAGGGCTAGGAAAATCAGTTGAACGAGACAAACGGCAAAATAAAAGAATTAACCTGAAAAAATTCGTCTCTCCTCCTTGAGCGAGAACCCATAAAACAATTCACACGCATTCAAATTACTACATGGCTTTATCACACATAATTCAGCTCTTTTAGCCCCCTTCCCCTAAAGGTTTTAATTTCAATACCAACAACGGCAATAGCGTTAAATTAGAGATAAACGCCACCGTCATGGCAAACCCCGTTAATAAACCAAAATATATGGATGGAACAAAGTTTGAAAAGGCCAATATAGAAAAACCAAGGGTGATGGTTAAGGTGGTATAAAACATTGCGCGGCCAATGCTTTCATGACTGTTGATTAATGACTGTTTATAGTCTTGGCTTTGGTTAAATTCCAACTTGAAACGGTGAATGTAATGGATGGAATTATCCACCGCGATGCCGACACATATTGCCGCAATGGTGATGGTCATCATGTCTAATGGCACGTTAGCCCACCCCATAATGCCCAATACCAATAAGGCCGACACGACATTCGGTGTTAAGGTAATAATGGCTAACGTGAGGTTGCGATACATAACCAAAAACATCAGTAAAATACAGAAAAACACAATGCCCAAAGTTTTGATTTGCGAATCAAATAAGCTTTTAAGCATGTTGTTGTATAGCACGAGCATGCCTGTAAACTTAATTTGCTCTGGATTTAAGTTGAATTTAGTCACCAAGTCTTGCTTGATTTGGCTTAACAGCGCACTGCGTTTAAGGGTTTTATCACTTTCAAATACCCGCAAGCTAAACCGTAACTGCTGACCGTCGGTTGATAAGTATGGCGATAAAATAACCTCTTGTACGCTTGTCGGCAATTTTGAATAGATGATTTCTAATGTAAAGTCATCGGTTAAGGAATCGGGCTCCACCTGATTTATAAGCGACAAACCCGAGACCAAAGACAACACTTTGCCGGTTTGTGGAATGCTATCTAAGTGTTGGTGAATTTGCCTGATTTGTTCAAGTTTTGAAATGTTAAACCAGTGCCCGGTTAATTGACTGGGCGGTTTTACTTCGTCAAAACCAGAAAGGTCTTCATCGTCTAGACCTAATTCGGCAAACAAATCCTCATCATCGCTTTCCATAGCACTTTCGCCGTCGCCTTCTCCATTGCCGATGGTTTGGTCTAGCGCCTTGTCTGTCATGACCACATCGATATCGCTTTCTTGCACGGACGGCGCATCAATGATCACATCAAGCGGGGTAGTTCCGCCAAACTTAGAGTCAATGAGTATCATGCCTTTATATATTTGCGTTGACTCTTTAAAGTAATCAATAAAACGGTTTTCCACACTTAAGCGGTTCAAGCCAAACACGCTAAGCAAAGCAATAAGCGCAAAGGCGAGTAAAATTCGATACTGATTGTTAACGATACTATTGGCAAGCCAGAGCATAAAACGTTTAATGGCGTTTTGTTGGTTTACTACCTTGCCACGCTTTAATTGCATAACAAACACCGGAAACAGGACTAACACCAACACAAACGCCACGGAAACACCAATGCTCATCATCCAACCAAACTCAATAACCGGCTTAATGTCACTCACCGTGAGCGATCCAAAAGCCACCACGGTGGTTAAGGTGGTAAAAAAACAAGGGATCAATTTTTCTTTAATGGTGGAATAGACCAACTCAAGTTGGCTGGCATTGGGGGTTTGCGCGTGCGACTCTTGGTAGCGCACAATTAAGTGGATCAATAAAGACAAGGTTAATATGAGCATTAACGCAATAAAATTGGAAGAAACCACGGTAACCGGCCAGTCGGCATACCCTAAAAAACCCACCATTACTGCGCCCGTAATCACACAGATGCTTAGCGGTAACAAAACCCAGTGCAGACGTTTAAAGGCAACGATTAATGTGACAATAATAAACATCAACACCACGATGCCAAAGGTATTAAAGTCGTGCTTAATAAAGGCAATAGAGTCGGCGGTGATCATGGGCAAACCACCTAAATGAATTTGCGCAAAAGCGTCGTATTGCGATAAAACCTGTCGTACATTTTTAATTAATGTGGCTTGATTTTGTTGGCGGCTTTTGGCTAATTCGGCTTTGCTTAATGTGTTTAACTCGGCTGTCCTCTTTTGTGCTGGTTGTATCGTTTCTATCGCTTGTATCGCTTGTATCGCTTGCCTTTTTGGGGCTTCTACCGTGAGTAACAAGGCCACCGATTTGGCATCCGCACTTATTAATAAGTTTCGGTATAAAGCGCTTGCGCTTAACTCTTGCATGGCGAGTTGCTTATCGGTGGTTTCGCTTAGTAGGGTTGGAACTTGTGCTTGTAAGTCGGTTAACGTGATCGGCGGACTGTTTACCAACGGCACATTTAAAATACTGGTAACGCTGTTAATGCCATCAATGGCAACTAAGGTATCGGCTAGCGAGGTTAATTGGCTTATGGATTGTGGAGAAAATAACTCATCGTTCGGGGTAACGGTGACAATTAAAAAGTCGTCTGAGCCATACTGCTGCTTTATTTGTCGATAAAACTGCAAGCTTTGATCATTTTCTAATACCAATGTTTCACTTGATGCGTCTAGCCTAAAATTGCTGATGTGCAGCGCAAAAAAGGCACAGCATAGTAAGGTGATAAACATGACCAACTTTGCATTGGGCAAAATAACCGTCTTGTAAAAATCGTATATGAACATTTAAAAGCAGATAAAGATTGTTGTTATGGTTACATTAAGTCTAACAACAGAATCTGTATTTATCTTTAAACAGGGTAAAAAAATAAGCGCCACAGTAAAATAATAATTCACTGTGACGCTTATTTAACTTTTATAAAGCAATAAGTTACTTATTTTCACCAAGCAAATCTAAGTAAAAGGCGAAAATCATTGCCCAGTCTTTATAACGCTGATAACGACCCGACGCACCACCATGCCCTGCTTCCATGTTTACGTGGAATAACAAAGCATTGTCATCGGTTTTGTAATCACGCAATTTAGCAACCCATTTGGCCGGCTCAAAATACTGAACTTGTGAGTCGTGGAGTCCGGTAGAGACCAATATATTTGGATACGCTTTCTTTTCGACATTGTCGTATGGTGAGTAAGACAGCATATAATCGTAATAGGCTTTGTCAGCCGGGTTACCCCATTCATCGTACTCGTTGGTGGTTAACGGAATGCTCGGGTCCGACATGGTGGTCACGACGTCCACAAAAGGCACTAATGCGGCAATACCTAGGTATAATTCTGGCGCCTGATTAACCACAGCCCCCATTAATAACCCACCGGCGCTGCCACCGGCGGCAAACACTTTATCGGTTGCCGCGTACTTTTGTTCAACCAAGGCCTTGCTCACATCAACAAAGTCATTAAAGGTGTTCTTTTTATTGAGTAACTTGCCATCTTCATACCATGGGCGACCGAGCATTTGACTGCCACGAATATGAGCAATGGCATAAACAAAACCACGGTCAACCACACTTAACATGGTGCTGTTAAAGCTTGGGTCAATGGTTGAACCATAAGAGCCATAAGCATATTGAAGAACAGGGTTCGTGCCATCTTTTTTGAATTTATCTTTACGATAAACCAGGCTTACCGGTATTTTGGCACCATCTCGGGCAGTAACCATAATACGCTCCGACTGATAATTCGCGGCGTCAAAGTCACCCAAGATTTTATCTTGTTTAAGTAAGGTTTTATTATCGGTCGTTAAATCCACATCAAAAATGGTTTTTGGGGTGGTCATACTGGCGTAATAAACACGCAAGGTTTTGGTATCAAACTCAACGTTTTGCGTAAAGCCGGCTAGATATACTGGGTCGTCAAAACCAATCACGTTACTGGCCTTGCTCGTTAAATCGAACACCTTTAACTGCAATACGCCATTTTTACGTTGCTTTAAAATAAGGTGATTTTTTAGTACTAAGATGTCGGCAATAAATACGTCCGGGTTATGAGCAACCACTTCTTGCCATTTGCTTTTATCTTTAACATCCTTCTTATTGGCCTTTAGTACACGAAAGTTTTCCGCCTCATGATTTGATAAAATATAAAAATCATCGCCATGTGGTTGTACCCAATATTCATGGTTCGCTTCAATAGGGTAAACAAATTCCGCAGGCGATTGAGGCTTATTGGCATCAATCAGCGACATGCCTTTATTTAATGTGGCATCGTGATAAATTTCGATGTACTGATCATCAAGGCTCTTGCCTAACTGAGTGTAATAGGTGTTATCTTTTTCTTCATACACCAATACATCATCGCTTTGCGGTGTGCCTAACGTGTGTCGATAAACCTGATAGGCCAATAGCGTTTGTAAGTCTTTTTTAAGGTAAAACACCGTGGTGTTATCGTTTGCCCAAATAACCTGGCCATTGGTGCCCGTTAACTCATCGGCTAAGTTTTCGCCACTGGCCAAATCTTTAAACCGAATGGTGTAAACCCGGCGGCTTAAGCTATCGTCTGAATAGGCAAGTAAGTTGTCATTATTGCTTATTGAGAAGTCGCCCAGCGCATAATATTCTTTGTCTTTGGCCAGTTCATTAACATCAAGCAACAACTCACTGTTGGCCATATCCGCTTTGTCAGCACGCAAATACTGTTGGTACTCTTTACCCGGTAAATAACGCGTTTGATAATAAAAATCGCGAATTTTAACCGGCACACTGCTCTCATCTTTTTGCAATCGCCCGGTTAGCTCTTCAAATAAGGTGTCTTGTAACGCTTTGGTATGGGCCAATTGTTGCTGAGCATAATCTTCTTCGGCTTGCAGATGCGCCAAAATTTCAGGGTCGGTGCGCGCATCATCACGCATCCAGTAATATTCATCAATACGAGTGTCACCGTGCTGCTCTAGCTTGTAAGGTACTTTTTTAGCGACCGGCCCACTTAGCATTGCCTCGCTTTGACTGTCTGCCTTTACCGTTTCGGTTTGCATCGACTTGCTTTCCTCATTTGATGACGGTTGTCCACAACCAAGGAGTAAACACAGCACAGGTGTCGCTATGGCTAAATTTTTCATAGGGTTCCCTTTTAATATAAGATGATTTTATCATCACCTTTTCATATTATTTTTGTTTATCTTCGGTATGGCAAACAAACGCCAAATATTGACTGTTGTTTGACATAACCATACGCGTTATTTGACCTTTACAATCAGTAGAAAAGTCGGCAAACGTACGCCATTTATCACCAAATACATTGGAATTGATGACTTTAACCACATTGTCCTGGGCAGATAACAAGCGCCCATCTTGATGCCAAGCGTAGTACATATTATCGCTTGGCAGTAACACGGCATTTTTCACGCCCTTGGTCATCGGGTTATAAAGCTTCACTAACCAGCGGTCATTCACTAATTTGGTATAACTGAATAAATCTTTGTTTGGTACTTTGCGTAAGGTGCGACCAATATTATTATCGACTAATGACAATTTATCGGTTTGTAAATTCAATCGTTGCAATGTCATTGGCTCACCTAGCATAAACACCAATAACTCTTTTGGATTAATCCAGACATGATAGCCCACATCAAACACATTGGGTTTAAGCGAAGTGCCCTGCTTTTCGACATTTTGTGATGATAAATCAAAGGGGTATTGCCATAGCAATTGCTTGCCATCGTCGCCAACCCGGATCATGGACACGTGCTTGCCATCGGGGGTAATGGTTGGCGAATATTCACTGGCCGCTGAGTTGCTAAAATTAACAACACCGCCTTTATTGATGTCATGGTACATAAAGTCGGTTTGGGCTTTATCGCCCTGCTCTTCAGTTTTATACATGGCACTAAAAAGCAGGCCATTGGAGTCGGGCGTGAAATGCGGTTGGTTATCATAGCCTGTGCGGTTTGATACGTTTTTAACCGATACCACCTTACCCGCTTTAAGCTCTGCTAGGAAAACGTCATCTTCCGCCTGGCTGAACGCGCTTATAGACATAAAGGCCGATAAAAGACCTAACCTTGCAACCGTTTTGCTCAATACGTTGGCTTTAGACATAGATTGGAAATACCGCATAAATTCTCTCTTATTATTTTTTACATTTTCGTTACCTTTTACTTTTGCGTTATCGGTGTCTATTGTCAAGCGATAACGTATTGAAAGAAGGCCAATTTGTCATTAAATCGCGATAGATGATCAATTACAAATAGAAATCCTTCTTCCATGAAGGCCATTTGCACAGAGGGAGCATTAGTGCATCCATGCACGTCACAAATAATAACGTCATACCGGATGAGCCTAAGGCGAGTTCCGGTATCTCCTTGTGTTATTTATTCAATGTAATATCAAAAGAAGATCCCACACTTCACTGTCGTGAATGATGAGATGACGCCGGGGGTTGGTTGGCGTCAATCTTCATTAACTTAATTAACGTCATACCGGATGAGCCTAAGGCGAGTTCCGGTATCTCCTTGAGTTAGTTATTCAACGTATTATTAAAAGAAGATCCCACACTTCACTGTCGTGAATGATGGGATGACGCCGGGGTTGGTTGGCGTCAATCTTCATTAACTTAATTAACGTCATACCGGATGAGCCTAAGGCGAGTTCCGGTATCTCC
>CANMZP010000002.1 GCA_947502355.1 uncultured Thalassotalea sp.
CCTAAGTTGAATGTTCAACAAAGGTTTAGCATAATTCAACGGTGTTTCTGCCGCGCAGCGGCTTGGTTCAACAAGGCGATTAAGTAGAAAATTAACGCTGTTATGGCTTTTGCAAAAGACGTAAAACCACATGCCATTATTAATTGCAGCCTACCTTAGACGGTTTTCGAAGTGCGACCCGAGATACATTCGTGTTTTTCTAGCGAAGTTAAAAATTTTTAAATAGGAATAGGAACAATCAGGATGACTATGTGTTTATGGACTTATAAAAGACCTTTTCAATATGACGGTAACGATTATGAAGTGAAATACTCCTTCTCATTTAAAACTTATACGTCGCAGCTATTTTGCAATGGAGCACTAGTAGACAAATGCACACATTCATTTGATGGTGATTTCAAAGTGGTTGTGCATAAATTTCAACCCATCAGCCAACCAAACAATCGAACTAAAGAAGTCATAGTTTCTGTTGGTTACTTTAGTTGGTTGAATGTCGGTATCGAAGTTAGGGTAGGTAGTGACTTAATTTACGAAAGTCACCCAGGTAAAGACATTCACTTTGGAACTAAAAAACTTGAAAATTTAGGTATTTATGACAATTCAATGCCGGCAAATGAAAAAAGAAAACTTCAAAGTGAGAAATGGCAAAAAAATAAACCTTCTATTTTCGCTGACATAGGCATTGGAGCAGCATTTTTTGTGGTAGCAAAAGTGACTGGGGACTTAAGAATAGCTGCATTTACGGGCGTGTTCTTAGGAGTAGCACTCGTTATTATCCAACGCTTTATTAAAGTCGACTTACTAGGTGGGTTTGCAGTATTTGGAACAATGATGCTCTTAGTATCAGCAATATTTGCCATTGCCTTTCAAAGTGAGTATTTAGTGCAGCTTAAGGGCACATTTATGGGGGTAATCAGTGCAACAGCACTTATGGTAGATGGAGTGTTTAACAAAGGTAGTTACTTTGGCACCCGTATTGAGCGCTATATGAACTCACCCATACAACATCGGTATTTTGTTCTAGGCTTAGCATTGACTGGTTTATGTATGGCAGGACTGAATTTTAGTGTTGCAACTCAATTAACCGAAGAGCAGTGGCTTACGTATGACACCTTTGTTGAAACACCTGTTTATTTAGTGATGTTTTTTATCCTTGTTTGGCGTGCAGGAAAAAAAGCTGCCCCAAGAGTGTATTAAATTATACAGAACAATTGCAATCAGTATATCAAGCCAATTAAGCAGGACTGCTAAAGCTTAGCTAAATTCCGCTGCTACGCAGTTTAGCCAACATAACCACCCCCTTATAGGGCGTTGGCAAACCAAATAGATTTTCAATCTAACGAGGAGTTAAATATGAGCAATGATCGTATCACAATGTTAGTGACACTAGATGTCGGCCAAGGTGACACTGAATTATTTAAACAGTTGTCGAAAGAACTGGCAGAAGCCGTGGAGTCAAATGAACCTTCAACTATTGGATATGAATGGTTTCTAGATGGTGCAGAGGAAACCTGCATTATTGTCGAAAGCTATCCGAACTCTGAGTCATTGTTGTTACACCTCGATAACGTTGGTGCTAAATTAGGACCTATCCTGGAGGCCGCGCCCCTTTCACAGTTGCTGGTGCTGGGCTCCGTTTCTCAAAAAGCATCCGAAGTCCTCGCTGGTTTTGGTGCAAAAGTAATTCCTTTATTTGCAGGCTTTCAGCGTTGATTTCTGTAATTTGCTTAACAAGGTTGTCAACCTGATGCAGTTTGCTACGCGCTTTTTTCAGTTGTTTGTGGCGGTAAATCGCTCAAGTGACAATTAGCTTAGCGTTATATAGCAGTCAGAGTTTGGAGGTAACATGCAAATCGATGAAGATAAAATAGATGAAGCTGCTCTAGCTTTATTGTATTTGACTTTGCACGATAAATTCAGAGCTTGGAAACAAATAGATTGGGAAATCACAGATAGGCTTTTTGAAAAAGGTTTCATCTATGATCCTAAAGGTAAAACTAAATCAGTTTGTTTTACCGATGAAGGTTTAGCTAAATCAGAAGAGCTTTTTAAAAAACTATTTGCAAAGTAGTGCGCATGCTTTTGGTATATCACAAGGGATCATCAACTATAAGGCGTAATATTCAATCAACATGGGGTTTATATTGTGAATGATTTACAAAAAGCAGGGGGCGTTGCTGCTCTTTCAGAAGCCATCATTTACTTGTCCGCTTTCGTTTTTTTTGGCGCGTACTGGAATTTTCCCGCTGATGCTGATTCTGCTCAAAAGTTTGCTTTTCTCGCTGAAAACCAAAATATCCTATCCATCGTAAACCTCATCATGTATGTATTATTTGGCGTTTTGCTCGCGATATTGGTGTTGGCGCTTCATGAGCGTTTGAAGAGGGCGGCGCCAACGTTCTCACAAATCGCTTCGGTGTTTGGGGTTGTTTGGGTGGGGTTGGTCATTGCCAGTGGAATGATTGCCAATATTGGTTTGGCTACGGCCTTGGAGTTGTCAACTACAGATCCTGAGCAAGCTATGACCGTATGGCGAGCTATTTACTCGGTAGTCGAAGGCTTAGGTGGTGGTAATGAGGTCGTTGGAGGTCTTTGGGTTTTATTGCTAAGTGTTGCCGCTTTAAAAGGTAATGAACTTCCTAAGACGCTTAACTACTTTGGGCTTTTCGTTGGCATTGTCGGTGTTCTCACTATGTACCCGGCAGATGTACTTACTGACGTTTTTGGTTTAACACAAATTGTTTGGTTTTCTTGGCTGGGTGTCGTCATGCTGAAGATTCGTAAAAACTAACAAGTGCTTCAAACGGAAAAAATACCGCTGGCTGTTTTTATTCCGTTCAACATTCTAGTCAGCTATATTTTCCCACTCAAGTGGGCGGTAGCAAGAAAGGAAAAATTTAGCGATGGATTATGAAAACGTTGATCTAAAAACGAGAGTTATTAAACACTATTTACTTCCAACGGCGGCGTTGATTTATTGTTTGTTTGGGGCCATTGTCGGTGAAATGACCATGTTCACTAGATCTGGCACTATCTCTCTGCCAGGTTCTCAAGCATTAATCTTATCAATCGCACCTGCTCTTTGGTTGCTGAGTGATTTGATCATGTTTGAACCCAAACTTCAATTGACAAAAGTTAAGCGTTTAACTTTGGGTATATTACTTTTAATTCCGGCAGGCTATGTGTTTTATATAGTATTGCTGGCGTAATGCACTGCTAACAAGGGAATGATGGCAATGATGCAAAGCGTATGGCTTACAGTCCTTCGTCGCTAATTTTAACCAAGCCTTATCAGACCCTTATGCGGGCGTCTGACGATAAAATGAAGATACAGGCATAGCATGGATTATTTGAGCATAAATAAAAAAGCGTGGGACAAGAGGACCAAAGTGCACGTTAAATCCGAGTTCTACGATGTTGCGTCATTCAAAAAGGGCAAATGCTCTTTAAACCCAATCGAACTCAAACAAGTTGGCGATGTACAAGGAAAGTCTCTATTACATCTACAGTGTCATTTTGGTCAAGATACCTTGTCTTGGGCTCGTTTAGGGGCAGAAGTTACTGGTGTCGACTTGTCTGTGGAGGCAATCGAACAAGCAAATTTATTAAAGCGAACTTTGGGGTTAAAAGCCGACTTCATTGAAAGTGATGTTGTGCAATTTGGTCGTGAAAATACCCAACAATTTGATATTGTATTTACTTCATACGGCGCATTGTGTTGGTTATCCAATTTAGCGGATTGGGCACAAACCGTCGCTGCTTCATTAAAGTCTGGCGGAGAGCTTCATCTAGTAGAGTTTCATACCTTTAACGACTTGTTGTCAGGCTACTCGTACTTCCCAAATAATGAGCCAGATATTGAAGAGGAAGGCACGTATACCGAAAACTGCGATGGTACTACATCAACTTTGGTGACTTGGTCGCATTCAATGAGCGAGGTTATAAGCGCTTTAATCGGTGCAGGGTTAACTATAGAGTCTTTCTCTGAGTATCCTTATAGCCCTTATAATTGCTTTGACGGTTTAGAGTTTGTGCCAAATTTGGGATATCAAATGTTGCATAAGGGGCAGCAGGTTCCACTGGTGTATTCAATTAAAGCGCGAAAAATCGACTAACAAACCGTTCAATAGAGATTACATAGCAAACGTTCTAAACCAGGAGTAGGATTTTGACAACATTAATTTGGTGCTTAATTGTGGCTGCGTTACTGCCATATATTGCAAAAATACCGTTAGCTGTCGCCATGAAAAAAGCGGGAGGGTACGATAATAATCACCCTAGAGAGCAGCAGGCAAACTTGAAGGGCGTTGGCGCTCGAGCTTTAGCGGCGCATCAAAATGCGTTTGAATCCCTAATCATTTTTGCATTGGCAACATTGTTGGCAATCGCAACCAATACAACAAATGAAACCGTTCAATTTCTTGCTATCGCTCATATTGTTTTCAGGCTGGCCTACAATGGTCTTTATTTGCTTAATTTAGATATTTTACGTTCAATTACCTGGGGCATTGCTATCGGTTGCTCATTTGCAATGATGTGGCAATGTCTTTAAATCGATAACTATTGGCATGTTGGGAAATCAAATTAAGATGACCATATTGAAAAAGTTCAGCATCTTAATTGTTGGTGTTTTACTTGGGGCAATTACCAGCTATTTGGCTGTTACTAAGGTTATTGCATTACGAGGAAGTGTTGGCATGCATGGATTTATGGATGCGGCTGCATCGGCTACAACAAATGCAAATGCGGTCGATTTAATAACATGTATGAAACTTGCGAAGCACCTAAAATACTCAGTCAATCATTTCCAATTAAATTTAGCGTTGAATAATGAATTAAAACCTTTTGATAATGGCACCGACCGGGTCTTTAATGTGTTGGTTTATGTAAAAGGTTATGGTGTCGGCCTAGCTGATGCTGCACAAGATAAAAAACAATTTTTCAACCAATTAAACTGCCTAGTGCGTTTTCCAGATATATTGGATAAACAAGCTGAATAAAAAGTCCAAGCTGAGCATTTAAAGGATCGGTTCGACTTACCCACCAAATGAAGCGCAACAGGGTTGTGAGCAAATTCATTTAGATTCTGGCGTGCAGCGCTTTGAGGCACATCGATTTTATTTAAGAAACGGTTTTAATATTGCAAGTCATCATTTCTCCATTGTGGACGCAAAGGCTCGCTAACATACATTGTGTAATTCACCATGTATTCTGTTTTTATATCGCCTATTTATTTAAATATCAGATGCTTAAATTGGGTAGTTGGACTTGGTTAATGGTATGTTATATTTTATTGGGTGTTTTTTTCCATTCGCTTTATAAAATTTAAAGGACTAATTATGAAAATGCTCTTATTACCACGGCTGTATACCATAAGTAGCTGTTCAATATCTTGGGTTTTAACGTTTCCGTTGGGTCGATATGCGGCGGAATATCTATGATAAAACATCATCAAATGTCGCTCTTTGCACTAAAGCTCTTTTTCCTATTCAGTCTTTGTACCCCAGCTTTAGCTAGCCCTAAAAAAGGCGATATAGCACATATTTCAAGTGTACGAGCAACAGAGCTTAATACGGCTTTTTCGGCATTAATAAAAAAGCATCACATTAATACCGCTGGCGTTGCGGTGATTAAAAACCAAAAAGTGATTTGGCAGAACCAGTTTGGCGTGCAATCTCCCGGTGTTGTCGCCAACACCAATACCTTGTTTGATGTGGCCTCGGTCACCAAAACAATTACCGCAGAAACCATCCTTAGGCTTGTTGCCCAAGGGAAGCTGTTGTTGGATGAGTCGGTAGCGCCTTACTGGATTGACCCTGATCTGAAAGATAACCCAAATCTTGCGAAACTCACCCCCAGAATGTTGCTTAATCATATGAGTGGTTTTATGAACTGGCGCTATTTTAGCAAAGATAAAAAGCTCAACTTTGTTCATCCGCCGGGGTCCACGTTTGGTTATTCAGGAGAGGGGTTTGAATATTTAGCAAAATATGCCGAAAACAAATTGGAGGTCCCATTTGAACAATTGGTGCAAGAAACGATTTTTAAACCTTTGGGTATGAACAATGCCTTTTTTGCGGTACATAAAGAACACTTTCCTCGTATAGCTAAACAATTAGATAAAGAAGGCAAATTCTATGGTTATTACTGTCACCCTTATGGCTACTGTCAAAAGGAAGGCAGTTACTCTGCCGCGGCAAATTTAGTGATATCGGTGGAAGATTATGCCACGTTTTTACTATCTGCGATGGCTGGCGAAGGGTTAACCCAAAAACTTAAAAAAGAGAGAAATACCATGCAAGGCATTCAGTTTAGGCAAAATGATATTGATTGTGGTGAAGTCTCTGATGTTATTTGTCCGACCCAACTTGGTTATGGCCTGGGGTGGAGCATTTCACATTGGCCGGAAGGAAAAATTATTGGCCATCGAGGTACAAATTGGAGTGTGGCTTCCTTAGCCTATTATTATCCATACAGTGGCGATGGGTTGATCATTTTCTTTAATGCCCCAAATAAAGCCGGGTTAGCGGGCATGGTTGATGCGCTGAAATTGCTTGACCCAGACTCACCCGAACTCCCAGGTTATAAATTACGACTGAACAGACGCGAATAGCATTTCTAGCTCACGTAAGGCATTAAAACATCAAGTGCGAAAAATTCGAGCTATCATTACTCTTATCATTCATTGAATTGAAAGAGCAATATGAGAATATTTTTATCCCTTATTTTTGTTACGTTTTTATCTTTCGGTTGCGCCACAAGTGACAGTACTTTACGACAAAGTGGTCACAATGACGCGTATATTCAAGGCTTTCATGATGGTCGCCACAGTGGCTTACAAGAGGCGGGTAATCATTATGAAAGCTACATAAAAGATGAGCAACGCTTTGCCTCTGATAAGGATTATCAAAAAGGTTGGTTAGCAGGAGAAGCCGAAGGGAAAGAGCTGCAACGACAAGCCACTTCGGTGGGTGAAGGTATTGCCGGTAGCTATCGGGTGAAAGGAGATAAAACTGATCCTGAAAAGGTTGCCAAAGACGTGTTAAAAAACGTTGATACAAAGGAGTTGAAGAGCTTAGAGAAAGAGCAGGACTGATTTTTAATAACAGATCGGGAGAGGGAACATTCAGTTTAATGTGTTTGGTAAGAAAATGTCGGTGTTAAAAAAATCGTATCATTGGCAATTGTTTATTGACTCAGATACCGGCATTCGGTGCCGGGTTTATGATGTGGTTATCCCATCTGATCTCAAAGAGAGTGAGCTAGAATCGTACCTAGATGATATTTATCACGAATATTCTAGCGAAAAATACCCTAAAGTGATCAAGTTAAGTTAAACTAGGCGGCTATTTTCCTTCCCTTAGCATTTAGGCTCAAAGATTTGCTTTGCAGCGCTTTTGCTTTTCTATATTTCGTTTAGCCGTACGTCTGGAGCATGCTTGAAATTTCGTGATTTATTAACTTTACCCAAAGATCGTCTGGACAGGCTAAACAAGCTTGAATTGATGGCCTTGCTTCCTAATACACCCGAAGATGTTATTGAGCAATTTTATGTTGATCATGGCATCAATAAAGAGTTTCAACAGCAATATAGCGACATAAACTTAAACGAAGTGGTATGGGAAGTTGTGTCAGTTAACTATGACACGTTATCGAAATTATCGGTGTTTCCCGACTTTGTTGATTGGGTTAATCGCTGTGCGAAAAAATCACTAAGAGTGGCAAAAAACGATAACTGGAAAAGAATCGATCACGCACAGGACGTTGTTAATTATTGGCAGTTAAATAAAACCTGGCAGCGAAAACCCATTGTTATTTTAAAAGGGGACACCTTACACCTTGTTGAAGGGCACTCAAGATTTGGTTGCCTTAAAGGGCTAATTAAAGCTAACGTAATATCAAATGAGTGTGAGCATAAGATTTGGCTTGGTAAAAATGTATCCTTAGCTAACAGCGCGAATCACGATGCGGCAACCCCAAAAGGGTGTTAAAACGGATATGGAACTTAATGGGTTTGGTATAATTAGATGTCTTCTTTCGTTGTAAATTTAGTGGTCATTGTTTGTGCTGTTGGCCTGATTATTTGGGGCAAGATTTTAAGAGATAACAAAAGCTCAAAAGGCATTTCCGCGTCAAGTAATGACACATCAACTGGAACCGCTTTAATGGTCTGTGGGGCTTTATTGTTGTTAAGCCACCTTGTAAACGTTTTGGAAATTTTGGTTTAGCGTCAGCGATATCGACCTTACGAAAATATGTTTAACTCTCGGTTGTCACACCTAAGGAATACTATGCGCGTTATCATGACGCTTTTTTTTGTGTTGTTTTCGGTTACCACTCCCGCGTCTGAAACGGCCTCAGAAGCAGAACAAACACTCTCGTATGTAGATGATTTACATTGGCAACAAAGAATTATTTTAATTTGGCCATCAACTAACGCACAAGAAAAACAGCAGCTTGTTGATTTTAAAAACGAACTAGCCGAACGTGATGTCAGCTGGTTTGTTTTTGGGGACCATAGAGTTTACTCAAACTATCAAGGTGATATTAAACCCGATTTTGTGGTTAAAACCAGCAAGCAATATGCTCGCTATGTGCCGGGTGTGGTGCTTATTGGTAAAGACGGTGGTGTAAAGTTAACCCAAAAGTCGCTTGATTTGCAGGCCATCTTTAACGAAATTGACCAAATGCCCATGCGACAGCAAGAAATAAAAAACAAGGCATTTAAATAAGGGCTTATGTGTGAGGTTAATCGGCATAGACCTAGCGTGGCAAACCCATAAAAACCCGAGCGCAGTGGCTATAGGCAAACTCGAAAAAGAGCGACTCGTCGTTGAAACCATAAAGCCTGCCGTTACAGGGGTTAATAACCTGCTGTCGATTATCCAGTCGCAAGAAGACGTAACCGGAATAGCCATTGATGCCTCTTTAATCATTAATAACCTGGTTGGTCAGCGCCCATGTGAAAACGACCTAAACATCGATTATCGCTCGCGAAAAGCTTCTTGCCATCCAACCAACTTGTCACTCTATCCAGACCCGCAATCGGTAAGCTTGTCGAAAAAACTCGAACGCCATGGCTATAAGCATTTAAATGGGCCACTTTGGCAAATTGAATGCTATCCACACCCCGCCATGGTGGAATGCTTTAACTTGCCAGAACGTCTGCTGTATAAAAAAGGCAAGGTTGCTGAAAAACGTGCTGGGCAGCGAGCATTGGTGGCCTTTATTAATCAATTAGCGGATTCGCCGGTTTTACCTCTAAAAATAAGCAAGCCGCTTAGCCGCTACGTATCTCAATCGCACATTTCTACCCTAAAGGGGCAGGCGTTAAAAAGTAATGAAGACGCCTTAGATGCCATTGTGTGTTTGTATATTGCGGCCCTTTATCAACTTAAGGTAACTGGTAAGTTATACGGTGATACAAGCCATGGTTACATTTGGGTGCCGCAAGTCAATTGCCTTTCCTCAAGCTAAAAGGGCTCGTTCATATTTTGCTATAGCGATATTTTTATTTGATTATTAAAGCTTAATGTCACTATCGAGCTATAGTTATAAAAAACTTAGGAGATCTTTAATGAATAACTTAGTGCTTATTATTTTGGCTATTCTCTTACCACCGGTTGCCGTATTTTTAAAAAGTGGTGTGGGGAAAGACCTTTTGATTAATATTATTTTGTGTTTGTTTTTCTATATCCCTGGCATATTGCATGCCATTTGGTTAGTGACAAAATAAGCTTGAATGAATGATTTCTTGTGAGCAACACGACCACATAGAAATTGTTTGTACGTATCAGTTTCCCATAAAACTGAGTCTTAAATCGGGTTTAACTATAAAGGGTATTGCTAAGGACACGTGCCTTGATGAACATCGTGCCGAGTGCATAAAAGTCAAGCAGGGGGAGTCCATAACCTTAGTGGTATTGGAGCAGGTGTTAAGCTTAGAAGTATGCGTAGAAAACCCATTCTTTAAATCCATTTCCTTTGGTTAAATCCATTTCCTTTGGTTAAAGCAAGGCATTCCCGATGATAGGAGATCGGCAATGGCCTCCATAATTAAGTACCTATCTAAGGTGGCATAAACACGCATTAGTAGCTTAACATTCCTCTTTTTTCCCAGTTAATATCTTCGTAATAAACTTGTCTTGTTTAAATTTACAATGTGCTTTGTGAAAAATATGTTATTTTATTTGTCGAATGCTCACATCGTCCTGATAAAAAAAGCACAAGGGATACCATGAACAAACATTTAATGATGCTAATTGCTCCTGTTGCAGCTCTGTTGGCATTTTTCCTCTTATCGGCAAACGGCATCAGCTTTGCCATAAGCGTTACCGTTGCGATTACCATTATTACGGTGTTGTTTTGGATAACCGAGCCGATCCCCATTCCGGCAACGTCTCTGATCCCGTTTTCGTTGTTGCCTTTATTTAATGTCGTTGATCACAAATCTATTGCTTCTTCCTTGGGCTCACACGTTATTTTATTGCTGATGGGGGCGTTTATGCTTTCTAAAGCGTTGGAGAAAAGTGGCGTACATCGTCGCCTGGCATTGGGCATGGTGAATCTTGTTGGTGTGCATAGTGGTAAACGCTTGGTGTTGGGTTTTATGTTGGCATCGAGCTTATTGAGCATGTGGATTTCAAACACCGCAACGGTGCTTATTATGCTCCCCATGGCGATGGCCATATTAACCCATGTTGAAGACCAAAAGCTTAAAGTTGCTCTTATTTTGGGCATTGCATACTCCGCTAGTCTTGGTGGCGTAGGTACGTTGATTGGTACGCCGCCAAACGTGATTTTTATGGGCGTGTATGAACAATTTAGTGGCAATGAATTTAGCTTTGTCTCGTGGATGAAAGTGGGTATTCCCGTGGTGCTTATTTCCATCCCCATCATGGCGCTTTGGTTAACCCGAAACATTAAAACCAAACACCCAATCCCACTGCCTGAAGTGGGCAACTGGCGGGTAGAAGAAAAGCGCACTTTATTGGTGTTTGGCTTAACCACGCTAGCTTGGATTACTCGGCAAGAACCGTTTGGAGGCTGGGGGCAGTGGTTTGATATTAGCCATGCCGGCGACAGCACGGTAGCGCTTACTGCTGTGGTTGTTATGTTTATGGTGTCTGACGGTAAAAAGGGCCGCTTGCTCGACTGGCCAACGGCCAAAAACATTCCTTGGGATATGCTGATTCTATTTGCCGGAGGAATTGCCTTAGCAAAAGGGTTTGTTGCATCTGGATTAAGTGACATGCTTGGCCAGTGGATTGTAGGTCTTAAAGAACTGCCTATCTTGTTAATGCTATTAAGTTTGTGTTTGGTGGTAACGTATTTAACCGAAATCACCAGTAATACGGCCACGGCGACATTGCTTATGCCAATACTGGCGTCTGCGGCATTAACCATGGGGTTAGACCCTGTGGTATTAATGATACCAGCGGCAATGTGTGCCAGTTGTGCCTTTATGCTGCCCGTGGCAACAGCACCTAATGCCATTGCCTATGGTACGGGGGAGATTGATATTAAAAACATGATATACGAAGGGGCTATTTTGAGTGTTTTGGTCTCTTGTATTATTGCCTTTGTGTGTTATTGGTTGTTGCTATAATGCGATTTATGAATGACTTTTTCGCCAGAGCGGGCTCTGCTCACCGAGCAAACTAAGCAATAGTGGTATAAATTTAAAGGGTCAGGGCAGCAAGCTGGCTAATTGCTTTATTACTTTTAAAGGTGAGCCATTATGAAAACAGTCGCCATTATTCAAGAATCGCCTTACGTTCTTGATAAAAAACGGACCATAGAAAAAGCGGTAGAAATCATTAATTCCGTTGCCGCCAAAGGGGCGCAACTTATCGTTTTTCCCGAAGCCTTTATACCCGGGTATCCCGCTTGGATTTGGCGACTGAGGCCTGGCGGCGATTGGGGGACATGTGAAGAGTTGCATAGGCGTTTACTTAATAATGCTATCGATCTGTCATCTGACGATTTAACCCCCATACTGAATGCCGCAGCAGACAATAAGGTAACTTTGGTTTGCGGTATTAACGAGCGAGATCATACCAACAGTCAATCAACCATTTACAATACCGCACTAACCATAGATAGCCATGGCCAAATCATCAATCATCATCGTAAGCTTATGCCGACAAACCCCGAGCGAATGGTGTGGGGCTTTGGCGATGGGTATGGTTTAAATGTTTGTAACACACCTGTGGGCCGAATCGGTAGCTTGATTTGTTGGGAAAACTATATGCCTTTGGCAAGGTATGCCCTTTACTCACAAGGTGTTGAAATTTATATTGCGCCAACGTATGACAGTGGTGATGCCTGGACTGGTACCATGCAACACATCGCCAGAGAAGGTAAATGTTGGGTATTGTCTTGTGGTGTGGCCTTGCAACGAAGTGACTTGCCCAAAGACTTTCCCAATTTAGATCAGCTTTATCCGGCAGATGAAGACTGGGTAAACCCCGGAGACTCACTGGTTGTTTCTCCTACTGGAGAAATTGTTGCCGGTCCTTTAACAAAAGAGAAAGGCCATCTCCTAGTTGATATTGATGTTGACCTTGCCACAAGCTCTAAGCGGGCCTTGGATGTTGCCGGTCATTATTCAAGACCAGATGTGTTTACCTTGCAAGTTGATAAAGCACGTCAATCTCCGGTTCATTTTAACAATGATGATTAATACCGACCGCGGTGTTGATTGTTGTGTAAATTAAGCGAATGAATTATTTTTTGGTGTGCAATTAATTAAACAGTTTTGCCTAAGTAAATGAATTTAAAAAAATTGTCGGTCTGTTTAGTTATCACCGAGACTAAGGGGGATGATAGATGAAATTGGTCTACAGCAATGAAAACAGTTTTTTAGTGAATAATATAAAAAACCTGATTGAAGCGCAAAATATCGAGGTATTCCTAAAAAATGAGTTTGCTCAGGGGGCGATGGGGGAAATCTCACCATTAGATACCTGGCCGGAAATTTGGGTGATTGATGATAATGACTATGACCGAGTGATGAAAATAGTCGATTCATCGCAAAAGCGACCGATTAGTCATGACTGGATTTGTAACCAATGTCAGGAAAGCAACGACGCCTCATTTGAAGTGTGTTGGAACTGCCAACAGGATAGTCAGGGATAACTGTGTTTATTCAAATTAGAGCCTTCAAAGAGGGTGATGAAGATGAGCTTCGATCTCTGTTTTTTAATAGTATTCATAATGCTTGCAAAAAAGACTATAGCCCGCAGCAGTTAGCTGCTTGGGCACCAGAGCAATATGATGAAAGCCAATGGCATGAGAGGATTCGCAAAATAAATCCATTTATCGCTCACAATGGCCAGCAAATTGTGGGTTACGCCGATGTACAAAGCGATGGTTATATTGATCACTTCTTTTGCCATTACCAGTTCCAGGGAAAAGGCGTTGCTAAAGCACTCATGAGCACATTAATGAACATTGCCCAAAAAAAACAATTACCCCGCCTACACGCTCAGGTCAGCAAAACCGCGAAGCCGTTTTTTGAATACATTGGTTTTCAAGTGATTAACCCACAGCAAGTTGAGGTGCGTGGTGAAATGCTAACCAATTACGTAATGGAATTTCGATTATGGTGAAAAAGTCTCTTTGGTGTTCTTTAAATAAGCGAGCACTTAACATAGGTGCGCCAAAGTGAAAAGGTGTGTTTATTGTATCAAAACCCGCATTGGCAATCTCTTCCATCACCGGCTCAATCATCTGGTATCCCATCCCATCATCATGCCTTAAAGGCTTTACGTGCCGTCACGTAATGTTTCGTTTAACGCCCGTTTCTCACCTTCACCCGAAGCAAACGCTTTACATGGCTTTTGTTCGTTCTTCATGAAATACGCCTCAATTTAATTACTGGATTATGCTGTTATTTTAGCCTCCCAATGTTGGTTGGGCTTTTCAAGTTTACGGGGCAGATCTTAGGCATTGGATAATTTGGGTAACGCTTTATCTTATTGATTTTAATTGGTTTATTTTTGTCTTTCTGGGTTGTTCCATATAAAAGGGGCCTCAGACTTGGTTGTGAATTGGAGGCATTATTTTTATAGGTTGGCTAACTGCTTGATATATAAGTTATCTCTTGGTGGTTGTTAATGACATGAGGTTCGGTATTATTGGTTAGTAAATGAACAATAAATAATAGGAGTTCATTGATGAGCGAACCTTATGCCAGTTTTAAAGCCTTTTATCCTTTTTATTTAAGTCAGCATAAAGACCGAATCTGCCGCCGCCTGCATTTTTTCGGCTCTGCGCTGGTTCTTGCCTTAATCGTTTATGTACTCGTTACGGGGCGTTGGGAGAGTTTACTGCTGGTCCCTGTCATAGGGTATGGATTTGCCTGGGTGGGGCATTTCTTTTTTGAAAAGAACAAACCCGCTACTTTTACCTACCCTTGGTACAGCCTATTGGGGGATTGGGTAATGTTTAAAGACATACTGATTGGCAAAATAAAATTTTAATTTCCTGTTTTTACTCTGATCTTTATTTTATTTCCGGCGTTTATTTACTAGATTTAAGGTAACCAAATAAGTGTTGTAATAGGTTAAGTCACATTCTTCACAACGGTAAAGTGAGGCGAGTGAATTAACCGGGTTTATAAAGATAAACGCCAGACAACCATTCATGTTGGCAAGCAATGCCCAATAGAACTGCTGGCAATTAACCGGGTTTATAAAGATAAACGCCAGACAACCATTCATATTGGCAAGCAATGCCCAATAGAACTGCTGGCAATAAAAAGGGGGCTTATATGGACAGTTGTACGTTAGGTTTTAATCCGGACTATGGTGAGCAAGCACCGTCATTTGAAGAGGTGTCGGCCTTAAAAGGCGAAGCCGTTATCGAATTTGGCGCACCTTGGTGTCAGCATTGCCAGGCCGCTGAACCGGCGATTCAAAGGGTATTAAGCGGTTACCATGATATGCCACACATAAAAGTATTTGATGGCAAAGGCAAACCATTAGGGCGCGCATTTAAAGTAAAATTATGGCCAACCGTTATTTTGTTGCAAGACGGCATTGAGGTGAGGCGCATTGTTCGACCGTCACATGTCGATGAAGTACTGCAATTTATGAACGAAGCAGAATAGAAGAACAATTACATTCAGTTATTTAAGGGGAGACACCATGCTCGATTTTAAAAATTCATCCGTATTTAAACTTAAACCCATTGATGTCGAAGACATACGCGAAGACTTTCATAAATTTTTAATTGATGGCGAGTCGGTGTTTGCTGGGTTTAAAAGTATGCGCGATCAAGTCGTATTTACCAGCAAGCGTATTATTAGTGCCAATGTGCAAGGGATAATGGGCTCCAAAGTAGATTACACCTCGCTGCCCTACAGTAAAATTCAGGCGTTTTCGGTGGAGTCGTCCGGCACACTCGATTTAGATTGTGAAATTGAATTGTATTTAAGCGAATTAGGCAAAGTAAAGTTTGAAATCAGCGGCTCGTTTGACTTGATTCAGTTTAACAAACACATTAGTGAACATATTCTGGGCTAAAAAAAACCAACCAAAAGAGATAATAACAATGAAAATAACCGGTACTTTTGAAGTGGCACTTAAGCCAACAGACAGTTATGTTGAATCGACACAAAGTTTAACTGTTGGCAGAATGACCCTTGATAAAACCTTTTCAGGAGCATTAAACGCCACCAGTAAAGGCGAGATGCTTAGTATTCGCACCGCCACCGAGGGCTCTGCCGGTTATGTTGCCATTGAGATTGTTCAAGGAGAACTCGAGGGCAAAAGGGGGCAGTTTGCTTTGCAACATTATGGGCAAATGAGCAAAGGCGAACAACACCTTGTTTTGCAAGTTATTCCTGACTCTGGCACAGATGAGCTTAGCGGTTTATCTGGAGATATGAGCATTAAAATGGAAGGTGGACAGCATCATTACGTATTTGAATATCAATTGTAATGTATGCCTTAGATTGGTCTTCACAACAAGAAAGCCACATTCATTCCTATAACACGTAACGCAATAAAAACATGAAATATTCAGAAGACACCACGCTTACCCCACCTCAGATAACTTGTGCTGATTTTTACTTGCGACAGGGCCGTTTAACCGATTTTTTGGCAATGAAACGCTATCGTCAAGACGCCGAAAATTGCCGCTATATTCGCCTTCCGGAAACCGATGAACAAGTCATGGAAATTGTATTGCAAGTCATCAAGCCTTGGCAGTTGTCAGAAGGTCGTTGGAATGGTTGGGTAATGTGTTTAACGGGTGATGATACGGTGGTTGGCGAGATTGTCTTTAATATGGAAAGCTGGCAGAGCCAACGTGCCGAAATCGGTTATCGACTCCATAAAAGCGCTGCGGGAAAAGGCTTATGTACGCAAGCGGCCAAAATACTTGTTAACTACCTATTTGAAGAGATAGGCGTACACAAGGTGGTGGCCAAATGCGATCCGCGTAATCAGGCTTCATCAGGCGTTATGGAAAAATTAGGTATGGTTAAAGAAGCGGAATATAAACAACACTATCTGGTTGGTGATGAGTGGACCGATCAGGCCGATTATGGCTTACTTCGCCAAGACTGGACACCTTTTCAAACGGATTCGTTATGAACATTGATAAGTCCAGCCTGTATCAGGCGGTAGAGCAAGGGATTTTGTCCAAACAACAGGCCGAGCAGCTTTACAGCTTTTTAAAGAGCAACCCTAGCCAGGCGCAATTTAATTTTACCCATGTGCTTTATTACCTGGGAGGGCTTATTGCCATTGGTGCCATGACCTTGTTTATGAACCTTGGCTGGGAGGCCTTTGGTGGTTGGGGAATTGTGTTTATTTGTGGGTTGTATGCGGTTGTGGGCTTATTCTTAACCAACCGTTTTCAAAGCAAAGGGCTTGCGATTCCGGCCGGTATTTGTGCCACCTTTGTGGTTGCTCTGACCCCTTTATGGGTCTATGGGTTACAACAGGCGTTGGGTGTTTGGCCAGATGAGAGCGTTTATCGAGAGTATCATCGTCTGATCAAATGGCATTGGCTATACATGGAACTGGCCACCTTAGTGGTGGGTATTTTGGTTGCCTATAAATACAAATACCCCTTCTTGTTTATGCCGATTGCGGTCACATTGTGGTACTTAACGATGGACGTTGCCGCCATGATTTCGGGTGGCGATTACTCTTGGGAATTACGCTCATTGGTTTCCATGTATTGTGGTTTGCTAATGATAGGTTTGGCCTTTTGGGTGGACATTCGTGCGCGTTATCAGGCGGACTATGCGTTTTGGATATATTTGTTTGGGGTACTGGCTTTTTGGGGCGGTTTATCGTCGCAATCATCCGACAGCGAGTTGGCAAAATTCATCTACTTTAGCATTAACCTAACCATGATAGGTATTGGGGTGATGCTGGTTAGGCGAGCCTTTGTCATTTTTGGTGCCATGGGGTGCTGTGGTTATTTAGGGCACCTTGCCAGCAGTATTTTTCAGGACAGTTGGCTATTCCCTATTGCCTTAACGATTATTGGGTTATTGGTTATTTACCTCGGCGTTTTATGGCAACGACATGAGGCAACACTGGCCGAAAAGCTAAGGTGTAGGCTTCCTCAGGCATTGCGCGAATTGCTAGAGTCCAAGCAATAGAATACGGCTATTTTATGTTAAATGTGTTGTCCAAAAGACTCAAAGTGTTCCCGACACCCGTAGCCGGTTTGGCGCTAGGTATTGCCAGTATCGGCATCATTGTTGATTTGGTTTTACATCTTGATGGTCTTTTGCAAACCGCAACGGCCTTGATTGCCGGGTTGTTGTTATTGGTCTTGGCGATTCGATTTATTCTCTATCCAAAAACCTTGTTGGCAGACCTGCAGCACCCTGTTGTTGGGAGTGTGGCACCAACGTTTGCTATGGCAACCATGCTCACCAGTAACGCCATTATATTGCACCACCATGAATTTATTGGTCATATGCTGTGGTTGCTGGCGTTAGTCATTCATATCGTATTTTTAATCACTTTTATTTATCATCGCCAAGGTGATTTTAATTTAGCGCACATGGTACCAAGTTGGTTTGTACCACCGGTGGGCATTATTGTTGCGGCGTTGTCTTATCATGGCCCTGATACAGGCGTTTTGTATTATCTTGCTTTGGGCAGCTTGTATTTTGGCCTAATCTGTTTTGCCATCATGCTGCCGTTAATGTTTTATCGATTCATTTTCAAAGACAACATTGCGCATGCTGCTCAGCCAACCATAGCGGTATTAGCTGCCCCTGCAAGTCTGTCTATGGCCGGGTATTTGCAGTTTATTAAAGAGCCTTCCATGCTTGTCGTCCTGTTATTATTTGGGGTGGCGGTGCTTATGACGGTCATTGTGTATATTGCGTTTACCAAACTGTTGTTTTTGCCATTTTCGCCGGGGTATTCGGCCTTTACTTTCCCAATGGCCATCGGGGCAACCGCCCTGTATAAAGTCGCAAATCAATTAACGAATTGGGGCGTGGATGCGTCACTAGTGAACGAAGTGATAATGCTTGCTCATATCGAATTGGTTTTGGCCAGTCTGGTCATACTGTATGTAAGCATCCGCTTTGTTCAATTTTTCATAAGGCCTGCGCAGGCCTAATACCAACTAAGGAATATGATGAGTGGCATAGTTAACTTAAACGATTTATTACAATCAATGGCACCACAACTTAAGCCTGGGGAGTTTGTTTTTTGTAAGGTTGAAGCGTTTGACGCATCACACTTAGCGTTAAATCCTCTTGGCATGTTTAAAGAACAAGAGGCCACCACGCTTATTCTCGATCGTCATCAGGCTGAACAAGCAAAACTGGACTTTGAAGGGGTCTTTAAACAAGTGACTTTAACGGTGCATTCCAGCCTAGAAGCCGTTGGGCTAACCGCTGCCATCGCAACCAAGCTGGCCAGTTATCAAATAAGTGCCAATGTGGTTGCCGGATACTACCATGACCATATTTTTGTGCCCGTTAGTGATGCAGAGCGTGCTTTAGAGGCTCTGCATGAGTTTACAAAATAGTTCTTTAGCCTTTGCTAAAGGCTTTAATGGCCTGTTTTATGGTTGGGTATTTATAACTATTTTGGTCTGTGCGGCGATCACTTACCCAGGCATCTTCAAAAAAGCGCTGTACATTGCGTTTTTGGTGGGTAATAAATAAATGCACACCTTGTTCTTCTAAAATGGCTTTAATCTCCCGGACCTTATTGGTGGCGGTCGTGTCGACGATATTTATCGGGCTCGCATCTAAAATGACCCATTTTAATTCGTCTTGTTGTTTCATTTTGGTCAGCAAGTCTTGCTTGAAGTAATCGGCATTAAAAAACAGAATGTTCGACTCAAAGCGATAAATCAATATACCCGGGGTCACTTGTGCGTCGTGAAAGTCTTCAATGTTATGATAGCTTTTTAATGATTCAACAAAACCTAGTACACCGCTCGTCGGTTTAGAGGCTACGGCAAGAAGCAATATTAAGGACAATAACACCGCCATAATAACCCCAGGTAAAGCGCCAAACACCAGTACCCCCAAGGTCGTTAATACGGACATAGCAAACTCTGCACGATTCATTTTATACAGCTCTTTTAAGGCGCTGATGTCAAACAAGCCCATGGCCGAAACCATAATAACTGCGGCCAAGGCCGAAATGGGGACAAAGGCTAACGGCTCGGTTAAAAAGAACAATACGAACAGCATCACGATGCCGGCTATTACCCCAACCATTTGGCTTTTACCTCCCATGGCATTATTTACCGCGGTGCGCGAGTCGGCGCCGGTTACCGGGAAGCCCTGAATCATGCCAGAGGCAAGGTTACAGGCACCAAACCCGATAAGTTCTTGGTTGGCATCCACTTCATAATTATTGCGTTGGGCAAAACTTTTGGCGGTTAAAATACCACTGGTAAAACTCACTAAGGTTAATGCCATGGCGTCGCCTAATATTTGCTTAAATTCATTAAAGGCTAATTCGGGAAACGAAAACAGGCTTGGCATACCTGCAGGTACCGCGCCAAGAATATGAATACCTTGTTGGTCTAAATTTAGGCTTTGTACTAGGGCGATCCCCAAAATAACCACTATTAAAGCACTGGGTAATTTAGGTGCCACTTTCTTGAACATAAACAGGCACAAAATTAATCCCGCCCCCATCAACAAGGTGGGCAGATGACTGTGTTCGAGTTGTTGAAAAAATTGATACAGCTCAGGGAAAAAGCCACTGGCATCCACCTCCACCCCAAACAGTTTTTTGAGTTGGCCAACAATAATAATAAGCGCAATACCGTTTAAAAAGCCGGTTAAGATAGGCAAAGATAAAAAGTTGGCGATAAAGCCAAGCCGGAACACCCCGGCAATTACATAAACAATACCGGTGCAAAGCGTTAACGCCACCATCAACATTTGATATTTAATGGGGTCACCTGCTGCCAAATGCCCCAAACTCGCGGCAACAATAATACAAGTGGCGGCATCGGGGCCGGTCATTAATTGCCTTGATGAGCCAAAGAGGGCGTAAGCAAACAAAGGGAAAATGGCCGAGTACATGCCAAATACGGCCGGCACACCGGCTAAATCGGCATAGGCAATACCAACAGGCAAGGCGACGGCAGCTACGGATAAGCCCGCAGCGACATCGCCTTTGAGCCAAGAAGGTTTATAGTGTAAAAGGGTGACAAGACCGGGAAATATTTTACTTATTATGGATGCCATTGATTTAGATTCCAAAATGCTGCCGCTTCAAGAGATGATTAAATTTAAGATTAAAAAATATAGATAATCAATATGTTAACTGTAATCCACCGACGTGTATTTGTAAAAAATAAGCTAAAAAATTTTACCTGCGTTATAGTATAGAGGCTGTTTTTAATAGGGGTTTTTGTATGCGATTTTTTGTTGTTTTCTCATTGGTTTTATTTTTGCAATCTTGTGCCAGTTTAGTCAGTTTAAAAGATCCAGAGGTGAGCCTTATTGGCATAGAGCCGGTTAAAAGCAGCGGTATGACGCCACGGTTTGTTTTGCATTTAATGATCACCAACCCGAATGATATAGACCTAGATATTGACGGCGTTGCGTTTAATTTCAGCATTGCTGAAGAAGAGTTGTTGTCTGGGGTTGCCAATAATATACCAACATTAACGGCTTACGGGGAAACCGCTGTCGATGTGCAGGGCAGCATCAGTTTGTTTAAATTGTTCAATTTATTTAGAGGTTTAGGAAAAGATGCAGACAAAGCTCTGGACTATAAGCTAACGACAACCATTGACCCAAGCGGCTTCCCCGCATTTGATGTTGAGCAGGTGGGTAATTTAAGTGGCGAGTTGAAAAAAGGCCTGCAAAAAGCCGGGTTAAAATAATGGAATAAAAATGACTCCAGCAATCAAACTGGCTGAAAAGCAGAACGTTAAGCACAAAATACATCAATATCAGCACGACGCCAATGCCAGCTCTTTTGGCGATGAAGCCGTTGCAATGTTAGGGGTGGATGCAGCATATGTGTTCAAAACCCTAGTGGTTGATATTGATGAAAAGTCATTGGTGGTGGCCGTTATTCCAGTGCAGCAAAGCTTGAGTTTAAAATTGATTGCAAAGGCCTTTGGCGGAAAGAAGGCGGCGATGGCCGATAAACAAAAAGTGCAACGCACAACGGGGTATGTTCTTGGTGGGGTTAGCCCTTTGGGACAGAAAAAACGACTACCAACGTTTATTGATGCCAGTGCGCAGTCGCTTGTTACTATGTTTGTTAGTGCGGGAAAGCGGGGGCTGGAAATCGAATTAGCCCCCAAAGACTTATTGCAATTGAGCCATGCGCAATTTGCAAATTTGACCGCTTAATAAATTAATTGCAATAGGGCTAAGTCAGCAATAACCACTGCATGGTACCGGCTATGGTCCCTAATACGGCTCCAACCGCAATTAACTTCCATTGATCTTCCGATACAATAGGGTGCAATATTCCCCAGAACTCCTCCGGAGGCATATCGTTCATACGTGTGGCCATGGTGCTTTCAATGTCCATGGTTTTATCAATGTAGTTTAAGCTTTTTGGATCAATCTTATGCGATTCAGACAACACGCGCTGGCAAACACGTTCACGCATTAGGTCGTACTCACGACTACCAACGGAAAAATACACTAAAGGCTTAATAACCCCTTGCGTGGTTTCGATGGTGTGGTTTACTTCTCGAGAAATAATTTGGTCGACCTTTTCACATGAATCGCGTTTTGAGTTGATTGCTTCAAACAACACCTGACCATTAATGAGCTTGGTCGCAAATACTTCAGCAAGCTTGTTCGAGACTTCTTTTTGTCGTTTAAGGAAAAGACCGTGAAAGGTGATGCCAAGGATTTTTTTCGGTTTTACCGGCTTTTGCAGCATTTCGATGGCCAGAAAATTGGTTAAGTAACCAACCAGCATGCCACTTAAAGGCAATAACCACCAAACTGGGTAAAAGTACCATAAAACCATGACTGGTAAGCCCAGAGGGAAACCAAAATAAAAGCCGCTATTGCGCAAAAATATAAACTCTTTACCAGCCACTTTTTCAAAAACATCGCTTAATAAAGTTTTGTGCATTAATAGACGCTCTAATGCCATTTCATGAATATCAATGAAGGTATCTAAGTCGTTTTTAATGTCTTCGGTAACATCGGCAATGATCGTCGGTAACTGTTTTCTGACTTCGCGATAGACTTGGTTTTTCAAACTGGCAGGTGAGGCCTTCCAAAACACATTCGTAATGGAGAAACCCAAAATTCGAGTTTTTTCTAATGCTTCATCAACGATATCTTCTACTAAGGGATCTAAACGGTGACGAACCACTTCAAATAATTCGTCAGAATCGATACGGGAAAGTAATTCATCTTGATCGAGCGTATTGCGGACACTGGTATCCACTAAGGTACTGCCCATTTTGGGCGCATTCGCCGGGATTACACCTTGCCAACCGATCGGACCGAAACCCACAAAGTTGACGGGCATAAACATCATTTTTACGGCTAACCAGTTTGTGCCATAGCCTACTGCGGCACTAATCACCGGAATGGTAAGGTAAGTCCAGTAGGTTTCAATAAACGTCAAGAAAGACATTTTTAACTCCCTGTTTGCCCTTTCGGTGACCTGAAAATAGTCTCAAAGAAAGGCAATATTTTTTTTATTGTTAGGTACTACCAAAGTTATTGCGACTGAGCTAAGCCGAAGTACTCGTGTAAAGAAGAATTTATCAAACTGATAATTGCTTGTAATAATAGCTTAAAATTGCACGTTATTGCAATAATTAAGTCGTGTGTTAAGTGGCTAAAGCTTGCTATCATTGCTAGGGTCTGTTGACCTTTGTTGTATAACTTTTGTTCTTAAGTTGAATGTAATTTCTACTTATTGGCTAAAAATATAAATATTATGTTTTGTCGTTGTTGATGTGAATCCTAGGGACACCGTTTGTTTGGCAATTCTACTGCGTTTTTTCAATGTGAAAGGCAATAAGCATTCCAAAGTGAAAAAGACTTATAGAATCACCAAACAATTCGCCGCAAAAATCACCACCAAAGATAAACAGACCCTAGGATAAATTACTGTCTGCACAGAAAAACAGGTCTTATTGTGAGGAAAAAATGTGACCGCTAACAAGCAAGTCAGAAGCGAACTGTTGCAAGGGGCACTGAAAACAGAATATAAAACCGTATATCACCTGGTGAAACACTATTGCCGTAAACATCACCTGCAGGTACAAAGCCATGCAAATACGTTATGCCATGCCTGTTCAAGCTTGCTGGCATACGCCGAATTTCGATTAGACCGTTGCCCATACGGACAAGCCAAGCCAACATGCAATAAATGCCCTGTCCATTGTTATAAGCCACAGCAAAAACAAGAGATGAAAACCGTGATGCGCTACAGTGGTCCAAGAATGTTACTCTCCCATCCTATCCTTGCTATCCGTCATTTACTTCATGAAAGGCGACCGGTCCCCAAAAAGCCCATGGCCAACGTGTCGAATCGTCATATCAGAAAGCAGCAATAGCGTCTGGCTGGGGATAATCAAGGGGAGGGGCAAAACATAAGTTTGGTGAATTGTGTGCTATATTTACGGGGCGATAATCGCAAACTCCTTTTGCTAAGAAGTGTGTTGTTTAGTAAGTATTTTAGGACTTGATAATAACTTAGGGACAACATGATGAAATTAAAATTAATGACCGCTTTCTTAATGGCAATAATGGCAACGGGTAGTTACGCCAATAGCTGGGATAAAAATCAACAAGCTGTATGGAATGTCGTTCTTAAATCATATAAAGACATTGAAAAGCGTGATGTTAACTGGACAGATAACTGGGTAACCGAAGATGCCATTGTATGGGGAAATAGCACACCTATGCCAATGAGTCGCAGTGCGGTAAAGCGTTGGGATAAGTTTCAATTTGCCGATGGCTCCACCAATAACATCGCCGAATACAGTCCGGCAGCAATTGTGGTGCATGGTGATACAGCCGTCGCCCATTACTATTATTCAAATGGCATCACCACCAAAGAAGGTAAACAAATGACCGTACATGGTCGTTGCACGGACATCTTGGTTAAAGCCGGAAAATCGTGGAAATTCCTCTCCTGGCACTGTGCCGATGAACCGAAAAAATCTTAACCGATATTAACCATGTATAAAAAAACTTGGCTTATTTAAATAAGCCAAGTTTTTATAGTAAAAGCGGAGTTGTAGGGCGAATGCCCCGTCATTTACTTTAAGGTATTATTGAAACAAAACATCAATTGAAATATTTTCCATGGCTAAAATATTGCGCAGCTTTTTTAGTGCTTGAACTTGAATTTGCCTTACCCGTTCGCGCGTTAACTTAATCGCTTCACCAACCACGTCTAATGTTTGCGGCTCATACCCTAAAAGGCCAAATCGTCGACACAATATTTCTTTCTCTTTCGCCGTTACTTGATTTAGCCAAAAGGTGATATTGTGATTGATGTCTTCAGCTTCAACCTTCTCTTCTGGTGAGTAATCTTTGTCAGCCTCTAATACGTCTAAAAAAGACATACTATCGTCTTGGGCAAAGGTGTTATCTAACGATAACATGCCGGAGTTTGAGTTGAGTGTTTTGTTTACTCTATCAACCGGTATATTTAATTTATTGGCAATATCTTCTGGTGTTGGCTCATGGGCAAGGTTTTGAGCTAATTCTTTTGCCGTTTTTAGATATAAATTAAGGTCTTTAGCAATATGAATCGGTAAGCGAATTGTTCGGCATTGGTTCATAATGGCGCGTTCAACATTTTGTCTGATCCACCAAGTTGCATAAGTTGAAAATCGAAAGCCTCTATCGGCATCAAATTTTTCAACGGCTCTCATTAAACCAAAGTTACCTTCTTCAATTAGGTCTAATAAATCAACACCACGATGCTGATATTTACGGGCGACATTAACCACAAGACGCAAGTTACTTTCAATCATTCTTTTTCGGGATTTAGCACAGTGTTGTTGTGCTTTACGAGCAAAATAGGCTTCTTCTTCTGCACTCAGTAATGGCGAATAACTAATTTCATTCAAATATAATTGGGCAGCATCAAATTGCTGAGTAGGGCGACCATTATTCACTTGATTGTTTGATACTTCGGTTGTCTGAATCATTGTTATTCTATCCATTGTGTATTAGAAGCACTTATTTATTGTTTTACTTCAGATTTTTCTGAAAAAACAGGTGTAAGCAGAATGTAAATAAAGATTAAATTTATTGTGGCTCAGGCTCAAGTAACAATATGTTAAATTGATGGGTTTATTGTAAATGCGTTGTGAATGGCTTTGTTGGGTTCGTGTGTGGCACCTCTACTGGACGTTTTAAAATGACATGGCGAATGTGAAAAACATATGCTCTCCCTTGAGACGGTTTTCAGCCTCTACTTCCTTAATCCATTTTGCGGTAAGCATGGCTTTTCCGTTCAAAGATTCAGGAATCCAGATTAATGATGGGCCAATGCCGGTGGCTCTTGCTTTAAAAGAGCCTGGAATGTTTTGATCGTGGTCGTCTTTGTTGATTTGTTGCAGATGGAAGGCTTGAACGCCAATGGCAAATGATTCAGATAAAAATTGATTTAACACCACATCAATATGTAACTCCTGACCCGTTTGATAGTTAGTATCTTTATTCTCGGTATTGTAGTTGTAACCAAAAACAACAGAGTAATCTTGGCCTGATTCAGCGTCGGTGTAACTTGCTACAAAGTCGCTCTCAAACGTCCAATAGTTTAAGCCTGAGTTTGCGAGATCGTCACTATCATATGAAGCGGTGGGGGCGACAATGTATTGGGCAAATGAATAATTATAATTGCCATCATTCCAATATAAAATCATTGGTGAAAAGGTTATATCACCAACTTCACGACTGTCTTTACTGACGCTTATCAGTTGCTGATTTGCGCTTGATATAGAGGCTTCAAGATCTGGGCCACCATATATCGCTGTTAACATAACAGCATATTCAGCGCCGAAAATTTTATAATCGGTTTTGTAAAGTAAAGAGGTGTAGTTGTATAAAATTTCAATGTCTAAATCGGCAGCTAATGTATTGTTAATAATGTTTTTGCTGCTTTGGGCAGTGTAGTAGTAAATATCGTTTTTTACGGTAAAACCAGGGCTAATTGCCATCGCTAAAGCCACATCACCATAAAATCCAGGAATATAATTGCTATAGCCACCTTCAGCGGCCAAAGTTTTTGTACAACCAAATAGAGCGAGGATAAACATACAAACTTTTAATGGTCTATTTTTGCTATGTTTTTCAATTAACGTCATCAAAATATTTATCCTTACTCATTTTAATTAAGGTTTTACTTTTTAGGCTTATAGGGCTCTGGTGTGCCTATTTGAATCGGAGGCTCTTTTTTGAAAGTCATCTTATGAGCAATTATTTTCTTTGTTACTACGGGTAGTAACCAAGTGAGCTGTTCTGTACCCGTGTTTGAACCGCCATAAATACCATGCAACTCTTTTGGATCTCTTCTTAAGTCGTAAACTTTAGGAAAGTTCAGCTTAACAGGTGCGTCAAACATACTGTCTTGTTTCCAAAATTCAACTTTGTAATCTCTAAATTTATAGGCTTGTAAGCGAGTATCATTGTAAGCAGGAAACCCTTCCCTTGCAGACTTTGAATCTTTACCCATAAAGAAAGGCATTTGATCGACACCATCAATAATTCGGTCTGATGGGACTTTATAACCAGTGGCGCTGGCGAGCGTTGGCAGTATGTCGGTTATGTGGACAATTTCATTACTTACCGAGCCTGCTTTAACTTTGTTTGGCCAGCGCACTAAAAATGGAGCTCTTAACGAACCTTCAAGTGTTGTAAAATAATGACCACGCCAAAAGCCAGCGGTACCGTAATATGATGGCGCTTCTTCTGGACCGTTTTCACTCATCCAGATAACGATGGTGTTATCTCTAATGTTTAAATCATCAATGGCATCTAACACTTGGCCTGCACGATAATCCATCTCGGCTAGCATGTCTGCCCACATGCCATTACCGGTTTTACCAACAAAGTCTGGATGCGCTGTTGGTGGTAGATGCGGTTGCGTAAATGGTATGTATGCAAAGAAAGGCTTTTTAGCTTTTACGCTTTTTTTCATAAATCGAATCGCGTGTTCGGTTAATTCACTATCGATGGTACGTCGTGTTTCTAAGTTGTATTCTTTAACAACCTTTGGTGTGCCCCCTTTTTTGGCTTTCATTATTTGAGGGGCTGGAAGTAATGCGGCATCGTAACCATTTTGTGATGTATACATGGCTTCATCGGTGGTATTTAAAATACCATACCAATCATCAAAGCCTTGATCGGTAGGGTAACGGCCTTTTATTTCACCTAAATGCCATTTACCGTACATGCCTGTTGCATAACCTTCTTTGGATGCAAGCTCTGCAATTGTTTCTTCCCAACCGACTAAACCAAACGGCATCCCCCAAACCACTCGCGTAGTACCTGAACGAATAGGATGACGCCCACTCATTAACGCCGAACGTGACGGGGTACACTGAGGTTCAACATTAAAGTTTAATAACTGGAGTCCTTCATTGGCTAATTCGTCTAATCTAGGCGTTGGAGCTCCACGCAGGATGCCTCCCCCATAAGCACCTATTTCACCCCAACCTAAGTTATCAACAACCATGAGGACAACATTTGGCTTTTCCTCTTTTGCTTGTAAAATAGCAGGACAACAAATAAATGACAGTAGCGTTACCACTTGTACTATTTTTTTCATATTCTTACCTTTGAATTGTTCGTTTATATAAAAATTAGTACAAAAATTGGTTTTTTACATATTAATTTTCATAGAAGTGAGCGATAACTGTGAAATAATTAATTATATGATTATAAAAGAAAATATTTTAAAACTTGAATAATAAACATTTACCATGAATAAATATCTCGAAGTCTTTATTTGTTTCTTTAAACTTGGGTTAATCTCCTTTGGCGGGCCTGCCGCGCATATCGGGTATTTTCAGAAAAAGTTTGTTGAGCAATTACGCTGGCTTGAACAAAATGAGTTTGCGCATTTGTTGAGTTTAAGTCAGTTTTTGCCAGGGCCTGGCTCTAGTCAAATGGGCTTTGCCATTGGTTATAAGCGTGCTGGTCATTTCGGTGCTTGGTTGGCTTTTCTTGGTTTTACCTTGCCTTCCTTTATTTTAATGTATGCCTTAGCCATATTCTCTGCCAATGTTGAATATGCCACTACCGTTGGGGCGCTAATTTATGGGTTAAAATTGTTGGCTGTGGTGGTTGTCGCTGATGCCGTTCTTACCATGTTTACGGCTTTTTGCCGTTGTCTTACCACCCGCTTGTTAGCGGTATTTAGTACGCTGTTACTGGTTTTTATGCCAACCATTTTTTCACAAATTTCAGTATTGTTTATTGGCGCGGCGATTGCACTGTTAATAAAACCAAATCAAGATGTGAAAGGGGCGCTTTTACAGGTGCCTTGGAAAAAAATTAACGTGCCAGCGTTGCTTGTGTTTGTGCTGTTGTTTGTCAGTTTGCCCTTGGTATCGGACCGTTATTACTGGCTCAATATGTTTTCCAATTTTTATCATTCGGGCAGTTTGGTGTTTGGCGGCGGGCATGTCGTGCTGCCTCTATTGCAGGAAAGCTTGCAAGGTCTTGTTGCAACCGATCGCTTTATTACCGGTTATGCATTGGCCCAAGCTGTACCTGGGCCAATGTTTACCATGGCGACCTTTTTAGGTGCTGAGCTGGTTACCGTACAGCCTCTTGTGGGCGCTTTAGTCGCAACGTTGGCCATATTTTTACCGGGCTTTCTATTGATACTGGCATTGCAAAATGCTTGGCAAACCCTTGCCAATAACCCACGTGTTGCGAATGCCATAAGCGGGGTGAGTGCGTGTGTGGTGGGGCTTTTAATTAGTGCCTTCTATCAACCTATTTTAGTCTCAGCGGTGCATACTGTGTTTGATGTTGTGCTGGTTTGTATTGGCTTTTATTTACTGCGTTATCGAAAGTTAGCGATTGCAAAGTTAGTATTACTATTTGCTTTAACAGGATTTTTTGCACAAGGCCTATTTTAGGGAGTATGATAATAAAGATAAGGTGTTGTGCAAAACTAAGTCTAAAGTCTAATAACAAAAAAACGGGACTTGCATTACACTGATTAAATAAGGGGAAGGAAGATTATGTTTTTACCGGATAAAGTCATCATTGCCGACGATCATCCATTGTTTCGTCAGGCATTACTGGAAACGCTCAAAGAGCGTATGCGACAAACTCAGTGGATTGAGGCAGAGACGGTGGATAATCTCGAAACAGCCCTGCAAGCCCACCAAGATGCCGATTTATTATTATTGGACTTAAACATTCCTGGAGCGCATGGTTTTAATACCTTGATTCATGTTCGTCAACATTACCCGCAAATTCCGGTGGTGGTGGTTTCTGCTTATGAAGACCGCGATACCATTACGCGCGCAATGGAATATGGTGCATCGGGGTTTATTCCTAAATCGACCGATGTAAACAGCATATTTGCTGCCATTAATGAAGTATTGGCTGGGCAAATTTGGACGCCAGAAAGCTTTTCTCAGGCACCCACGGAAGATAGCAAATCAGAAGTAGCTGAGCGCATTGCCAGCTTAACTCAGCAACAATACCGGATCTTATTAATGTTTGCCGAAGGTTTGCTTAATAAGCAAATTGCTTATGATTTATGTGTGTCAGAAGCGACCATTAAAGCACACGCTACGGCTATTTTCCGAAAGCTTAATGTTCGTAACCGCACTCAGGCGGTTATTGTGTTAAATCAACTGGACCTATCGGAAGGCGAATTCTCAAACGAATTAAGTTCTTAAGAACCTTGTGCATTTATCTAGTGCCTTAGCGTAATTGTTAGGGCAAGAATACCATCCATTTACCCATAATTATCTTGCATCGACTTGGCTAGCATAGCGCTCATCATGGCGCGCAATGCCGCCGGTTTTACCATTTTGCGCATATAACCCACTCTGGCTTTTTCCGTTTTTTGCTCTATATCGGCTTCGGTGGTTGCGGTGATTAATATGGCTGGAATATGTCTTTGGCTTTGTTTTCTTAACTCACTAATGATTTCTAAGCCATTTTCATCGTTATCTAGCTGATAATCCACCAGTAAAATTTCAAAGTTATTACCATGACGGGCGAAGATTTCCATCGCATCAGCCTGATTAGATACGCCGTGTACTTTACATTGCCAAGCGGTAAGTAATTCAACCATACCGGCGAGTACCTTAGGGTCGTTATCAATACAAAGCACCGATAACCCTTGCAAATTAACCTGCTTATTAACCACCGGCTTAGGCATTGCTTTTGCCTGAGCTATTGGTAAGGAAACGCTAAAGGAGCAGCCTTGCCCAAGCGTTGATTGCAGGCGCAGTGGGATATCTAATATTTCGGCAAAGGAGCGGGTAATATTTAGTCCTAGTCCCAACCCCTTGGCTTCATGGTTCTTGCCATTGTCTAGTTGGGTAAATTGTTCAAAGATATGTTCTTGCTGCTCTTTAGGTATACCGGGGCCGTTATCAACAACGGTTATT
Organism: uncultured Thalassotalea sp.; assembly: GCA_947502355.1. Taxonomy (GTDB): domain Bacteria; phylum Pseudomonadota; class Gammaproteobacteria; order Enterobacterales; family Alteromonadaceae; genus Thalassotalea_A. Next base: position 31,063 of record CANMZP010000002.1, read on the forward strand.
TCAACATGTTGCTCGTGCTGTTTTACTTTTACCGACACTCGGCCATCACCCGCATAACGGAACGCATTTGTGAGTAGGTTTTGCAAAATACGTCTTAGTAAGTGCGGATCTGTGTGTAACCAAACGGGGTGTTTTTCAACATAAAAGTCGATGTGTTTTTCACGGGCCGAAGCACTGAACTCTTGCTCCAATCGAGTTAAAAATTCCACCAATGAAAAACGCTCTTCGCTTGCCTCTATATTGCCACTTTCTATGCGGGCAATTTCGCCTAGACTGGACAACATGTCGTTGGCCACTCGTAAGGATTGTTCAACATTACTGACTTGTCTTCTTTGACTTTCTGACAATTTATTTTGAGCGGCAAGGGCCGAAGTAAATAACCGGGCGGCTTCGAGTGGTTGCATTAAATCGTGACTACACGCCTTTAAATACAAGCTTTTCTTTTGGTTGGCCAAATGCGCCTTTTGCTCTGAAATGGCAAGTTGTTCGTTGGCTCTTTCAAGCTCTTTGGTTCGGGCATTAACCACCGATTCCAAATCCAAATTTTGTTCTTTGAGTACCCGCTCGGCTTTTCTAAAGGTGGTAATGTCTCGGAAAATCATTACAAAACCGCCATTAGGCAGTGGGTTCCCCTCAATTCGAATAACTTGATCGGTATTGAGTTTTCGTTCTGAGCTGTGTGGGGTGCGTTGCCGTAAATGGGCTAGGCGTTTTTGTACCGCTATTTCAATTTCAGCTTTGCTCTCGTAGCTTTGTTTTAAATTAAAACGAATTAATTTTTCAATCGGTGTGCCTAACGTGGCAATACCTTTGGGATAACTGAAAATTTCCAAATATTTTTTGTTCCAAGCCACAAGATTGAGATCTTTATCAATAATGGATATGCCTTCACTGGCGTGCTCTATCGCGCTTTGCAACATGTTTAAATTAAGCAATTGTTGCTGACTTGAAGCTTCTTCAATTAAGGTCGCTAACTCGGTCAAGTTTACATTGCGGCCTTGTAAAACAGACTGTATCAGCATGCGGGCCGAAGAGGCGCCCATAGTGGCGGCGAGAGAATTTTCAGTGTGGGTAACCAATTGCTGGTTGTATTCCCCGGAGGATAAATGTTGGACATGCGCCTGCTGTTTAAAGCTATCCATGCTTTCTTGTGCTTTTTCTTCGCCAAGAAACTTCATTAATAAGACATGCAATTCACTGCTATCAATGCTTAGGCGCTTGGAGGTAAACGGTAGCGTTGGGCTGTCGCCTTCGTTAAAAAAGGTCGCTTGTACTCGTTCGTGAACGCTTTTTCGGCTTAATAATGATGTACCAATTAAACTGACGATATTACAGCTTAATGAGAACAGTGTTGCCCCAGTATTGCTTGATAAGTACTCACTGGCTAACGTTAATTCATATAGTCCTAAGTTTGGTAGGAAACTGATAAATAACCATAAACTAAAGCCTGTTGTGATCCCGGTAAACACTCCGGTTAAGCTAGCATGTCGCCAATAAAAAGCCGCAACTAAGGCCGGTGTTAGCTGTGCAATGGCGCCAAAGGCGATTTCACCTAAAGACGAAAGACGTTCAGGTGACACCATTAAAAAGGCCCCATAGCCGAGTAAAATAATCGACAGCACCAAGAGCTTGCGGATCATTAACAAGGTTTGTCTAAAGCTATGATAATCGGTGTTTCGGTGCTTAGACCGAAATAAAAATGGGAAAATAATTTCATTACTTAACATGGTGCTTAGTGCGACTGATGAAATGATCATCATTGAGCTTGCCGCCGAAAATGCCCCTAAAAAAGTCAATAAACTTACCCAACCCGGTTGCAAGTTTGACAGTAAAAGCACATAGGAGTCGGCGGGCACATTACTGCCGAAATAAATTTGTCCGGCCAGCCCTAAAGGGATCGCTAACAGGGCAAATATGGCCAAATAAGCAATAAAAATAGGTCGGCTGTATTTGGTGTCTTGCTCGCTACTGGCCTCAACCACCATCACCTGAAATTGGCGCGGCAAAGAGAGAAAAGCAGCCATCACAATCACCAGCATACCCAGCATTGTGCTGATGTTAGGAAAGCTTAATTGTTCATTAATATCGATGTTCGCTTGTTGCCAAATTTCCCCTGGCGAGTCGAATAAGCTAAAGCATACCAATGCGGTGAGTACAATAAAGGCCATTACCTTGACTAACGATTCAAACGCAATAGCCAACATTACCCCAGGGTGACACTCATTGACATGGATATTGCGTATACCAAATAACACGGTAAAGGCGGCAATAATTAAGGACACAATTAACCCTAACTGCCATTCATTAACGATGTGCTCTAATTGCAATAATTCAAAGGAGTAAATAATCGATTTAATTTGCAGTGCTAAATAAGGCAGGGTACCTATTAGGGCGACTAGGGTGACGAGTTTGGCGAGGTTATTCGACTTGCCAAATCGGGAAGCCAGTAAGTCGGCGATTGAGGTTAGGTTTAATTTTAAACTGACCCTGATGATGCGCTGCAAAAATGGCCAGGCAAATAAAAACAGTAAAATGGGGCCAAGATAAATGGGAATATGAGAAAAAATATTGGTCGATGTTTGCGCGGTCGTGCCCAAGAAACTCCACGACGTACAATATACGCCAAGGGTTAGTGCGTAAATAATCGCCTTAATATTACCAAACAGTTTGTGACGGTATTTATCCCCCAGATACGCCACCACAAATAGCAAGCCAATGTATAAAACACTTAAGGTAAGCAGTTGCCATGAATGAAACATCGAGACGATCCCAATTTTAAATTATTATTTTTTAATGAGTTACTCTTAAATTAACCTAGATCCCGGTTTGTGTATAGAACTCACTGATATATTGGCCACCTTTTACTTTAGCAATTAAACGCAGTTTGTGGGTTTGATCTTTGTCGCTTACTTTTTCTCTTAATGGGGTTTCACGAAACCAATAATAAGGTGAGTCTTGCATTTGCAAACGGTAGCTTGTGGATTGATCGTTGCTATCGACCAAAAACAAGGTGGCTTCATCTAATGGATAGGTTGAATTGATGTAGGTTTTGCCTTGCTCATCATAAACACTGACCTTAAAGTCGCCAGAAACCAAAACACATTGTTTAGCGAGCACATCACAAGAGCTTTCGGGTGATAGGGTAAAAATTCGTTTTTCTTGGGCCTGATCTTCCATATAGAAGTCGGAAGCAATATAACCGCCTATAGCCAAAATTGGCGCGATCAATATGGCCATTTTTGTGTGTCTGTTCATGTTATTGCACCAAACCTTAATAAAAATAAAAAAGACTTCGCCAGCATAATATTGACGAAGCCTTATTACAATAGATACCTAATTAGTGAGCGTGAGCTTCACCAGCACCTTTCGGAATTCTAAAGTTTTCAACTAATTGCTGAATATGCGCTGGCGCTTCGCCGGTTAATTTACATACTGCAAATGCTACCCCAAAGTTCACAAGTGCACCGACCGCACCGAAGGCATTTGGTGAAATACCAAAGAACCAGTTCTCTTCAAGGCCACCTAAAAATGAGGTGCCAGGAATGAACATAATGCCTTTGTGCTGGAATACGTACAGCATGGTGATACCAATACCACTACACATACCGGCAACCGCTGCTTTACCACTCATTTTCTTCGAGAAGATACCCATCATAAGCGCAGGGAAAATACTCGATGCAGCTAGACCAAAGGCAAGTGCCACGGTCCCTGCGGCAAAGCCAGGCGGATTGAGCCCCAGATAGCCGGAAACCAAAATTGAGATGGTCATGACAATTCGACCGGCCAGTAATTCATTCTTCTCAGATAAGTCTGGGGTTAGTACCCCTTTCATTAAGTCATGCGATACCGAGGAGGATATGGCCAATAATAAACCTGCTGCCGTTGAAAGTGCTGCCGCTAAACCACCGGCTGCCACTAAGGCAATCACCCAGTTTGGCAAGTTCGCAATCGCCGGATTGGCAAGTACCATGATGTCGCGGTCAACTTTAACCATTTCATTGGTTTTGGCATCTGCAACATATTGTACTTTGCCGTCACCGTTTTTATCTTCAAACTTAAGTAAACCGGTTTGCTCCCAGTCTTTAAACCACTGTGGACGCTCTTCGTAAACCATGTGCTGACCTGCACTTGGCTCGATTGTGTTCATTAGGTTAAGACGTGCCATGGCACCAACAGCTGGTGCTACGGTGTAAAGTAAGGCGATAAAAACTAAAGCATAACCTGCTGAAGAACGTGCCGCTTTTACCGAAGGAACAGTGAAGAAACGCATGATTACGTGCGGTAAACCCGCCGTACCAATCATTAATGACATGGTGTAAGCGAACATGTTTAAGGTGCCACCCATGTTATCGGTAGTGTACTCTTTAAACCCTAAATCGGTTACCACCATATCGAGCTTATCAAGCAAGTAAACGCCACTGCCATCGGCTAGCGTGCTACCCAATCCAAGTTGTGGAATTGGGTTACCGGTTAATTGCAATGAGATAAAGATTGCTGGAATGGTGTAAGCAAAAATCAATACACAGTACTGAGCGATTTGCGTATAGGTAATGCCTTTCATGCCACCTAATACCGCATACACCCAAACTACCATCATACCGATGCCTAAACCTAAACCGTAATCCACTTCTAAGAAGCGAGAGAAGGCAACACCAACCCCTTTCATTTGACCAATGATGTAGGTTAATGACGCGATAATTAAACAAATAACGGCAACGATACGTGCGGTTTTTGAATAGTAACGGTCACTAATAAACTCCGGCACGGTAAATTTACCGTGTTTACGCATATAGGGGGCTAGCAACATGGCTAACAATACGTAACCACCAGTCCAACCCATTAGGAAAACCGAACCACCGTAACCTAAAAAGGCAATTAAACCGGCCATTGAAATAAACGATGCCGCACTCATCCAGTCAGCACCAATCGCCATACCATTTTGAATAGGCGTTACACCACCACCGGCAACATAGAAGTCACTGGTTGAACCCGCTCGTGCCCACCAGGCAATCGCAAAGTATAAGGCAAATGAGCCGAATACCGCTATGTAGGTATATAGTTTTAACTCATCCATTTTATTCTTCCTCTACCTTGTATTTTTTATCGAGTTTATTCATTTGCGCGGTGTACCAGAATATCAAACCGACAAATACGTAAATGGAACCTTGCTGGGCAAACCAAAAGCCCAATTTATATCCACCTAAACGAATTTCGTTTAGTGGTTCTACTAGCAATAAGCCAAAGCCAAATGAAACTACAAACCAAATGACAAGGCAGATGAGGATCAGGCGTAAATTTTCCGCCCAGTAACTGTTTTCACTCTCCACGATGTTCTCCTGTTTTTTTTAACCAATTTTTATCGTTATTATTTTTTTCGTTCTTTAAAACCTTAACAACGAACTTTCAATAAAAACATTAAACTTTAGTCTATAGTCGGTGGTTTTTAATTGTGTTTCAGGCGTTTATCTATTACAAAATAATGGGTATTGGAACTTTTTAGGCAGCAAACATGAGCACTGAACTCACCGATGTTAAGGACTTTATTAAGGCGATTGCACCATTTGATGGTTTGACGGAGTCTCTCCTTAGTGCACTGATTAAGGAAATCAGTATCTGTTATGTACGTGAAGGGGAGCAATTACCGGCACAGGGTATAGACAAGCCCAGTTTGTATGTTATTCGCAAAGGCTCATTAAGATCGGCCAATAAAAATAATGAGCTTATTGGTAAGTTTGCCGAAGGCGATATTTGTGCGCTCTTTTGCTCTGAGCAACAACGCACAGAACAACAACAAACAGAGCAACAGTACACAGGGCAAAACGAAGATCTGATGGTGACGGCAGAAGAAGATACCTTGCTGTATGCCATTGACTTTGATGGCTTAAAAACCGTGTGCCAATCCTTCCCAAACATCGTTGAGTTTTTTAGTGCCAGTGCCGCCAATCGGTTATCCAAAAAAGTGGCCGAAATTAATGAGCAGGCGGTTGTTGCCTCCACCTTAATGAATACCGCCATTAGTCATTTTTATCACGGTCCAGCCGTCACCATTGATGTCGATGAGAGCATTCAGGCCGCCGCCATAAAAATGACCGAGTTGAATTTTTCCTGTTTGTTGGTGGTAAAAGATGATGCTTTGGTTGGTATTGTTACCGATAAAGACTTCCGTCGCCGCTGCATTGCGCAAGGGTTGTCATTAACGGCACCCGTTGGAGACATCATGAGTGAAAGTGTGCACATGATAGATGTTAAGGCGCGAGCTTATGACGCTTTAATTAAGATGAACAGTGCTGGCATTCATCATCTTCCGGTTGGTAAAAATGGCCAACTTGCCGGCATGGTCACCATTACCGATTTAATGAAGCAAGAAGGCCATAATGCGGTAAATATGTCGTCGATGATCGCCAAAGCGCACAGCGTTGATGAGTTGGCAAACATTGCTAAGTTATTACCAAAATTGCAAATTAGCATGCGCAAGTTGGGCACAACGGCTGAAAATGTGGGTAAAACCATGAGTGCCATTACCAATGCCTTTACTCGCAAATTAATCGCCATGGCCATCGAAAAGTTTGGCGATGCACCGGTGCCGTTTGCTTGGGTAAGTGCGGGCTCGCAAGCGCGACAAGAACAAACCGTAAACTCTGATCAGGACAATGCGCTTATCATTGACGATGCCATGCAATCTAAAGATGAGCCGTGGTTTAAGCAACTGGCCGAATTTGTGTGTGATGGTCTGGCTGAATGTGGTTATGTCTATTGCCCTGGCAATGTCATGGCCAGCAACGATAAATGGCGACAGAAGCAAGCCGTATGGCAAGGCTATTTTGATAAATGGGTTAATCAGCCCGAACCGCTTGCGTTAATGAATAGCAGCATCTTTTTTGATTTAAATACCGTCTACGGTGAAGAGCGATACCTGCAAGCACTTCGGGAAAGGGTGCTGGCAAAAACGCAACGAAACACCTTGTTTTTGGCCCATCTATCGGCCAATGCCGTTAAGTTGAGGCCGCCACTGGGGTTCTTTCGCGATTTTGTCTTAATCGATAACGGCAAGCATAAAAAAACACTCGATTTAAAACATAATGGCATTGCCCCCATTGTTGATTTAGCACGAATTTATGCCCTTTCTGAAGGCATTTGTGAAGTAAATACCCTAGAGCGGCTTAAACAGGCTGCGGGCACACCATCACTTAGCAAAGATGCGGCGGGGAGTTTGATATCGGCTTTTGAGTTTTTAACCATGCTAAAGGTTGAACATCAGGTAGATCAACTGTTAGCAGACGATGACACCGATAACTATCTGGCCCCTAATGCGTTATCTCAATTGGATCGAGAGCATTTAAAGGATGCCTTTAAAGTAATAAAAAGCATGCAAAGCGTAAGGCAAACAACCTATGGTTAAATTAAACATTACCGGGCGAGATTGCTATGTTTTTTGAACGATGGTTTGGCTTAAATGCCAAGCGCTTAAGGCTTTTGGAAAAAGCCCCGAAGGGTCCGTTGAAAGACTTTTTAGCGGTGCCCTTTCCTGAATCTGATACGCCCATTAAACACGTGGATATGCTGGCGTTAGATTTTGAAACAACCGGCTTGCAACCAAGCAAAGATCATATTCTGTCGATGGGGTTTACCAGCTTAAGCAATGGGGTGATCACCTTAAAGGACAGTCAGCATTTGTTGGTTAATAATCAAATGAACTTGGATCGCGACAACGTGAAAATTCATCAAATTACTGACTCCGAGCAGGCTTCTGGTGAGCCCTTGGCGGTTGTCGTTGAGGCTTTGCTGCAGCAATTAGCAGGTAAGGTAATGTTGGTCCATTATGCTCAGGTTGAAAGAACCTTCTTACAGCAAGCTTGCTTACATTTGTATGGCATGGTGCCCGTGTTTCCCATTATTGATACCTTGTTGGTGGCAAAACGCCGCTTTGATTTAAGTGACACTTCTTATGATCCGTCTAGGCTCAGGCTGGTTAATCTGCGTGAAGAGTTTCAACTGCCTGCTCATCACGAACACAATGCATTAAATGATGCGATTGCCACAGGTGAGCTTCTGCTTGCGCAATTACAGCAATCAGAACAGGGCATGAATACTCCCCTCAAAAACCTGCTCGTTTAACGGCTCTTTCTCTTCCTTTACCGGCTGTGCAGTTCTGAATCGCTACAGCCGTGTGTTTTTTACGCTCAAATATTAGACCTTAGTGGTAACAATCGAGTGTAAAGTAAATGAAAACCGTGTAAATATAGAAAGTTAATAAAATGTAGACTTAGGTCTAATAGCCAAGCGCGGCAAATAAATCTACCTTTTATGATAACAACAATATAAGGGCATCCTAAAAATAATAATCTAAGCCCGTCAGATAATTATGGAGAGTAAAATGACTCATTCTGATAAAAGCGAAATGTTTTATCCAAGTCCGGAAGTTTTAGAGCAAGCGAACGTTACTGAATACGAAAAGCTGTATCAATACTCGGTTGAAAACCGTGAAGAATTTTGGGCTGAACAAGCAGATACCTTAAACTGGTTTAAAAAATGGGACACCGTATTGGACGAGTCCAATGCCCCCATGTACAAATGGTTTGATGGCGGTGAAATCAATATCGTCCATAACGCCATTGACCGTCACCTTGAAAACGCCAACCGCAATAAAATGGCGATCATCTGGGAAGGTGAAAACGGTGAAAAGCGTAACTTCTCATATAACGGCTTAAACCGTGAAGTGTGTCAATTTGCCAATGTATTAAAGAGTATGGGTGTTGATAAAGGCGATATCGTAACCATCTACATGCCGCAAATACCGGAACTTGTTTTTGCCATGCTTGCTTGTGCCAAAATTGGTGCCATTCACTCGGTTGTTTACGGTGGTTTTAGTACCGAAGCATTGGCCAATCGTATTGATGATGCACACAGTCGAGTATTAATTACCGCCGATGGTGGTATGCGTCGCGGTAAGAAAATTGATTTGAAGAAAATTGCCGATGATGCCATGAAACGCACGCCAAGTATTGAAGTTTGTATCTGTGTTAAAAACAATGGTTTAGACGTTGAAATGGAGCCAACTCGTGATTTTTGGTTGCATGACTTATTGGCCTTGCCGATTGCTGGCGCTAAATGTGAAACGGAAAAGACCAGCGCTGAAGATCCATTATTTATTCTGTATACATCGGGTACTACCGGCTCTCCAAAAGGTATGGTGCATACCCATGGTGGTTATGCAGTATATACCTCTACTACGCATCGCATGGCGTTTGATATTAAACCGCAAGATCGCTGGTGGTGTGCCGCCGATCCAGGCTGGATCACGGGCCACAGTTACATTGTTTACGGGCCATTAATTAATGGTGCCACCATCATGCTTTACGATGGTGCACCCAACTACCCTTATCCAAACCGTTGGTGGCAAATCATTGAAAACTACGGCATCAACATCCTGTACACGTCGCCTACCGCAATACGTGGTTTGATGCGCTTTGGTGAGCGTTGGCCGAAGAAACACGACCTATCGAGTCTGCGCTTATTAGGTAGTGTGGGTGAGCCAATTAACCCAGAAGCATGGCGTTGGTACCACCATGTGATAGGCAATGATAAGTGTCCAATTATTGATACTTGGTGGCAAACTGAAACCGGTGGATTCATGATCTGTCCTTTACCAATTACTCCTTTGAAACCGGGTTCAGCCACTAAACCTTTCTTTGGTAATGAAATGGAAATCGTTAACGATGACGGTGATGAAGTGGGTCCAAACGAAGAAGGTAAGCTGATTATTAAAAACCCTTGGCCAGGTATGGCACGTACGGTATTTAAAGATGACCAACGTTATAAAGACTTGTACTGGAGCCAAAAAGGTGGTCAATGGCGTTACCTTGCCGGCGACAGTGCTAAGAAAGACGAAGATGGCTACATCTGGGTAATTGGCCGCATGGATGAAGTACTAAAAGTGAGTGGTTACCGTTTGGGTACCGCTGAAATTGAAAGTGCCTTAGTGAGCCACCCGGACGTAACCGAAGCGGCAGCCATTGGTTTACCGCATGAACTAAAAGGTAATGCAATTCATACCTACGTCATGCTTAGAGATGGTGTTGCTGGTGATAAGAAACTGATCAACGAACTAAAAGATCATGTTGGCACCGAAATGGGGAAAATTGCCACACCAGAAGATGTGCAGTTTGTTGAAGCCTTACCAAAAACCCGTTCCGGCAAAATCATGCGCCGTGTTTTAAAAGCTCGTGCTCTTGGTCAGGATGAAGGCGATTTAAGTACACTAGAAGAATAGTACCGCCAAATACCCATTTAAGGGGGAGTTTCTCCCCCTGATATTCGCTTGGAGTCATTATTTAGAGGTTTATTGATAAGCCTCAAGGCAAAGTTGTACCTGAAAAAAGTAATATCTCCCGGTTTTACAGAAAGTAACAATAAATAACATTCTAAATTTACTAAATGAATATCGTCTAAACCCTTGTAATGAAGTATGGCTTATTAGTCGATAAGGAGAGAAAACATGTTAACTCGAAATAAACTTGCTTTAGCGACTGGTTTAGCTCTTATGGCCAGCTCGGCACATGCTGGATACACTTTTCAAATTAATGAAGAGGACAGCATTACGTTTGGTGGTTACATTAAGATTGATGCACGTTATGTCGATGGTGACGTCGCCTACCAGGATTTTTGGACTGGTGGTGGTAGCGTGTTAAGTGACGACAATTCAAAGCTAAAAATGTTTGCCAATGAATCGCGCTTTAATATGAAAATGGTGCATGGTGAAGTAACGGGCTTTATTGAAATGGATTTTTATGGCGGCGGTGGTAATGAAATCATCTCTAACTCATCGCACCCGCGCCTACGTCACGCCACCATTAGTTACGACAAGTATGTTTTTGGTCAAACCTGGTCAACGTTTATGAACACCAGCTCATTAGTTGAGAGTGTGGATTTTGCTGGTCCATTAGTGGCGCAGCCGTTTGTTCGTAATACGATGATTCGTTATAGCCATAACGGTTTCTCGTTTGCCATTGAAAACCCGGAAACGTTTGGTAATGACATGATTGATGACAGCCCTGATGCCGACTCTGCCAATGATGAATTACCGGATTTTATTGCCAAATACCAATTAAAAGGCGATTGGGGTAACGTATCGGTTGCGGGTTTATTCCGCCAATTAAACTTTGACGATGGCAGTGATGAGACTGGCGTTGGTGTGTCTGTTGCGGGTCGCATTAATACGGTTGGCAAAGACGATTTCCGTTTTGTGGTAAGTACGGGTGAATTAGGTCGTTATGTTGGTGTTACGGCGGCACCAGATGTATACAACGGTGAAGTGGAAGAGTCTACTTCGGTTGTGGTTGCTTACCGTCACTTCTGGAATAAAGACATTCGCAGTAATGCCTTTTACGGTTACACCGATACCGACGAGAGTGATCGCGAGCGCTCGCATTATGGTGTGAATGTATTTAAAGATTACACCAAACAGTTATCTTTCGGTTTCGAGTTGGGTAACTATGATATGGACGATAAGGATGCCAGCTCCTGGTATGGACAATTTTCTGCCAAATTTGTCCTGTAACGGCTAATCGCTAGTTACTTAGGACGCTGGTTATTCAGTCGGGGTGTTCCATAATTTACTCCGATTGTTTTTAGGGGAAGCTTAACGCTTCCCCTTTTTTTTGCACAGGGATGTGCTTATCCTGCGATCACAAGGACGTGACAGAGCAGGGCTTGCACAGGGATATGCTTATCCAGAGATCACAAGGACGTGAAAGAGCAGGGTTTGCATAGGGATGTGCTTATCCTGCGATCACAAGGACGTGAAAGAGCAGGGCTTGTGCTGAGTTGCTGCTTTAAACCAATATTCTGTTAATACGGGATATTATCTATTTCCGTATTGTCAACTTAAGTCGGATGTTCTTCTTTTTTAAGGCATTTCAGGTTAACCTACTAACAGAGAAAAATAAAAAAACATAAGCTGAGAGTCGTATGTTCGCTTTTAACTCAAACTGGACAGTAAACGCCAATACCTTCAATGTCGTGTTGCAAGCAGCTGAACATTTACAGCTAAAGCGACATGAGTTGATTAACACGGTGGGGGTAACGGCAGAGGATTTAGCATCGCCATCCAATCGAGTCAGTGTTAGCAAATACTATCAATTATTTGAGCTTATCGAAGCAAAAACAGGTAATGGTAATATTGGTTTGTTGGTGGGAAAAATCGCCCATGCAAACATGCAAAACTTGCAGACCTACATGACCACAATCTGCTCCACCTTGCGCGATTATTTGCAGCTCGCCCCCAGTTTTCCTCATTTTTCGGGAGATACCGGCGAAGCCAAAGTCACCAGTGAAGCTAATTACCTACGTATTGAGTGGCATCCTTTATTGTCAAAAACCAATTTAACTCGATATTTTACCGATAGTTTTTTGGTGATGGCGGCGCAAATTATTGCTGAATGTTGTATTTATCCCATCAAAATTACGCGAGCGCAGCTAAGTTACCCTCGGCCAGCAGATACTCAGCTGCTAGTCGACTATTTCGGCGATAACCTGCAGTTCGATTGCCCAATAAGCTGCATTTATATCGAGAGGAAAGCCCTCGACTATCCAATGTGTCAATATGAATATCATTTATCCGACCGATTTATTGGCCAGCTTAAGCAATTATTTGATGGTCAAGTTGAAGACGAGTTTTTAAATAAAGTGCGTCAGAGCATTATTAAATCCTTGCCTAAAGGACAGGTGAGTATTGTTGATGTCGCCGAGCAATTGAATATTTCAAAGCGCACCTTGCAGCGTCGGTTAACCGACAGAGATTGCCATTTTGGCCAAATATTGCAGGAAATTCGTACCCTATTATCCAAACGTTTTATGGCCGACGATAAGTTAAATCTGACCGAAGTGGCCTTTCTTCTTGGTTACTCAGAGCAAAGCAGTTTTACCAGTGCTTTTAAGCTATGGCATGGTTGTACGCCGGGTCGATATCGGGAAAGTCTCAATTAATTCTACTTATTAGCCGATAATTTGGCGCATTTTATAAAAAGCTTGGCACTTTTTCGCTATCGATGGAGCGGTACTTTCTTTAAGCTAATTTGTACCTTTACGACAATTAGATGCAATTTATGTCCCTAACCTTTGATAGTGCGCGGTTAGCAAATCGCGATTTAACCGAGTCTCATGAACAATGGCGTACCCAATTACGCCGCTTTGTTGAGCAAGAAATTGAACCATTTGCACAAGACTGGGATGAACAAGGCAAGATACCCGATGATTTATGGCCCAAAGCTGGAGCTCAAGGGATCTTTGCGATTGGTTACCCAGAAGCTTATGGTGGCATGAGTGAAGGTATCGATATGTGGTATCACAATATCGTTCATGAAGAAATTGCCCGTGTTGGCGTGGGTGGGGTGTTGGCCAGCTTGATTGTTCACAATATTTGTCTGCCAACGGTGTTACGTTTTGCCAAAGATGAGGTCAAAGAAGAGATTGGTCCTGCGGTTATTTCAGGAGAAAAACGCATTTCTTTGGCTGTAACTGAGCCCAGTGGTGGTTCTGATGTTGCACGCTTGAAAACTACGGCGGTTAAAGATGGCGATGACTATGTGGTAAATGGTTCAAAAACATTTATTACCGGAGGTATGAATGCGCATTGGTTTTCAACGGCGGTGCGCACGGGTGGTGAGGGGGCAAGCGGCGTTTCTTTATTAGTCATACCGGCGGGTTTACCCGGCGTAACTCGCACCTCACTGGATAAAAAACAAGGCTGGTGGTGTAGTGATACCGCCACCCTGTATTTTGACAATGTTCGTGTTCCTGCTAAGTACCTTATTGGTACTGAAAATCAGGGCTTTAAAGCCATTATGACCAATTTTAATCATGAGCGTATGGGGCTGTCGGTCGATATGGAAGCATTCGCTCGTGTCTGTCTTGAAGAAGCCGCTAACTGGGCTAACGAAAGACAAACCTTTGGCAAACGTCTTGCGGATCATCAGGTTATCCGTCATAAACTGGCGGAAATGAAACGTAAAATCAATGCGACACAAGCCTACATTCAACAATGCAGTTATCAAATCAATATGGACAAAGCCGATGCTGGCGATATTGCCATGCTAAAAGTGCAATGCAGTCAGACGCTTGAGTTTTGCGCACGAGAAGCGATGCAAATTTTAGGTGGTATTGGCTATATGCGTGGCAGTAAAGTAGAGCGTATTTACCGCGAAGTTAGGGTGCAGGCCATTGGTGGTGGCAGTGAAGAAATTATGCGTGATTTGGCATCGCGTCAATATGGAATATAGGGTTTTTTATGATCATTAACGATTCAACATTAACTAAAAATGCAGCCGGACTGATTGTTACCGATAAACCAACGCTTTGGCATTGTCACGATTCTCGTTCCTTAAGAGCATTATGGACGTTATCTGAAATGGGGGTAGATTTCGATGTGGTTGAAATGACCTTTCCTCCTCGGTTTACCCAAGCCAATTACAAACAAATGAATGCCTTGGGAACGGTGCCATATTTTGTTGATGGCCAGACGCACATGACGGAATCAACAGCAATTTGTCACTATCTGGTGGAGAAATATCAATATGAAGAACTGCGTATTTCTGTTGAGCACCCAGAATATGGTGACTACTTAAATTGGCTGTATATGAGTGATGCCACCTTACTTTTTCCACAGACTTTGATATTACGTTATAGTGTTTTGGAGCCAGAGGAGCGTCGCAGTGCACAAGTGGCCTCGGACTATAAGCAATGGTACTTGGCACGTTTGAAAAAGCTCGATCAGCACATCCTCAATCGAGAATTTTTATGTGACAATCGTTTTACCATTGCCGATATCGCAGTGGGTTACGCCTTATATTTAGGCGAAACACAGGGCTATAGTCATGAATACAGCCCTCAGACCCTGGCTTATTTAAATCGCTTAAAGCAGCGACCGGGTTTTCAAGCCATTCAGAACATTGGCAAGGCACTTAACCCGCTATTAAAGCTACAGCAAGGTAAAACCGTAAAGGAATCATAATAGGATTTCCCCATAGCCTGCTGGGGCAGTGTGCCCTGGCATATTTTTACGGGTGAAGGGAGCTCATTACATCCAGTTGCGTTTGCTTTCTTCCACTTCTCGCAAACATAAATCAATCAGTTTAACGCCATCAGTTTGTGATAAGTAGGGGACGGACACCATGCCGCTAGCTAGCACGAATTGCACGGCGCACAGCTTATTACGTTTTAAAAACCAGCTTTGCTTAAACACGGTTTGTTGTACTTTGTGTAATGGAAAGCAATAGTAGTTAACGCCAATACACCCTTTGCGAATATACACATAGTTTTCATCAATGGCATAACCCCAGCGCCAGTAACGTAGGCAACTTAAGCTGATAATAATAAAGGCAATCAATACGTAAACTTGAATGCTGTCTTCATAGTCATTGCTAACGAATACAAAATATAAAGCGGTTAATATTGGGGTGACAAAAAGCAGTAAATTACGCAGCAATAAACGCCAACTTACTTTGTTAAAAGCAATGCTATCAAGCTGGTTGTCCGGGTAGGCATCTTGCATTAATGCCTCGCATTCTTTTTTCGTTACCGATGGAACAAGGATTTTATTGCTTTGCTGCCCTGACTGCGACTGGGTGATATTGGCATTGCTTTGCTCGAACTTAAGATTACGACGCCCCAAAAATTTATCTAGCCAGTCTTGTTGTTGCACAATCATTTGCAAGCGTGACAAACGCATGGTGATTTCGTTGCGGGTGAAAAAGCCACTGCGGCGAATATAGCGATCGCCACTGCGGTGCAGGGTAAAGTCGTGGAATGTTAAAATCGCGCCAATAATTGAAAATAAGGTAATGGGGATCAAAAAGAACAGCGCGATGCTGATCACATGCCAGGTCATTTGCCACATCGACATGCCATCAAACAGCAGGTAGTCTTCGATATGAATGCCAAAGCGCCTTAAGAAGTTACCAATCCCCTCGCTTGCGTTATCGATAAACGGGGCCATCGTGCCTAAAAATATCCATATCCGATTATTGGTTAAGCCATGGATAACCAGATCATCGAGATTGCGACTATCAAGCTGTACTTCTTCTTGTTCTTCAATTTCAACCCAAGGCTCTTCATTGCCGCTTTGTTCCTTTAAGCGTTCTTCATTTAGGCCGTTTTCATTTGGATGCGCTGCATTAAGCTCGTTTACTTGCCGTGCTTGTTTGGCACTGGCAATGATTTGTTTTTTTAACGATAGCGCCAGCGTTTCTTTAATGGCCACCACTTTCGCTTCTTTCTGAGTTGAGCCTGCGGTGTCCAATTGCATACTGGTGTAACCAAATGGTCGGTAATACCAAGGAGCGTTAAGCTCGACATTTTGGATGCGGGCGAAAGGCAGGTTGATATTGGTTTTGGAAAATACCCCACTGCGAATTTCGATTTGCTGGTTACTCAACCGATACTGGAAAAAGTAAAAGCTTAAAATAGAGAACAAGGTCGCTAAGCCTAAAACGCCAAAAATAATCGGCAGCCATAATTGCGGCGCCTCGGTTACTTTGTCGTAGCCAAGAATAATAGCCGGGGCCAAATAGACAATATTAGAGAATATGTTTTTGAAGAACATCAACAAAAAGTACACTAAGGCGATGGGGGAAATTCTTTGCCATGGTGTGCCATTATTTTCACGCTCTTGAGTCGCTTCCTCTGACCCCTTATCAAGCAATGCTCCAGACTCTAGCTCAGATTTATCCATGAATGGTCAAATCCTTGTGTGACAGAATAAATTGACGCAGTTGCTCTGCCTTTTCCAGCTCTAGGCCGGGGATCTCAAACGTATGTAATGCCCCACCGGCACTAAATACTTGCAACTTGGCTAGGCCCAGCTTGCGATCGATGGGGCCGCGTTTTAGCTCTACATGCTGAATTCGCAAGATAGGCTGGCTTATTACCTTGCTAAAGATAAGACCACAGCGGTAGCTAATATCCTGCTCACGCAGGTTATAAGCTTTGCAAGGATCAGCAAAATGGCAGTAAAAAGTTATCAAAAGTCCGCCACCACTTATGACGAAACTGGATATGGTGATTGCATTAAGTAAGCCGTTTGGGATAGCAATCCAGGTCTGTTTGGTAAAAAATAACACCAAAGTGGAATACGTTAAGCAAACCAATAATCCAAGCCATCTACGAGAGGTAGCATATTTTTTAGAGAGTGTGGAAAACTCAATGTTCTCTATAGTTACTTGGTCTTCATCGATATTTTGATTGGAGAAGTCCGCTGTTTTTATGTTTTCCATGGCGCCCGCTTCCTATTTTTGAACTATCTTTTAAAATGCCTATTTCAAAAAACAATATAAAAATGTTGTTTTTTTTCGTAAAAATACATAAATTAACAATCTTTGATCTACATACGTATGCAGAGAAATATCATTGTGCATACGTATGTAATTATTTGCAATGGCAGTGTAATTTTACCACACTAATTTCCAACAAATTTATACAATATTTGCCGTCGAGCAAACTGTACTACCTAATAAACGGTCTATACTAGTTACTTAACTTTAAATCGTAGATTGTGTCTTAAAAGCTAAGAGGATCATATTCAGATGACAGCTAAGACTAAAGCAGCAGTTGCTGTAAAGAAACCATTAACAGTTGCCCAGTTTAAAAAGAAAATTGAGCACCACTTAAACTTCACTTCGCCAGGTAACGAAGTAGAAGATAAATCAAAAGCTGTTATGCGCGCTGTTTGTGCGACAGTAAATGAAGTAATCTTTGAAAAATTGAATGAAACCAACCTTTACCATAAAGAACATAAGAGTCGCTCAATTAACTACTTATCTTTAGAGTTTTTAATGGGTCGTATGTTGTCAAACAACTTACATAACTTAGGTGTGTTTGAAACAGCTCAAAAAGCGGTTGAGAGCCTTGGTTACGAAATCGAAGACATCTTAGAAGAAGGCAGCGATTTAGCCTTAGGTAATGGTGGTCTAGGTCGTCTAGCGGCATGTTTCCTTGATTCATTAGCTACATTAGACTTCAATGCATACGGTTACGGTATCCATTACGAAAATGGTTTGTTTAAGCAACAATTCCATCAATGTCGTCAAATTGAAACGCCAGATGAGTGGCGTGAATACGGCAACCCATGGGAAATCTGTCGTCCTGAATTAGTACAACGAGTGAAATTGTTTGGTACTGTTGAAACCATCACCAATACCGATGGTAGTGAGAAAAAAGTTTGGCGTGCTGGTCAAATCATTAAAGGGGTTCCATGGGATGTACCAGTTGTAGGTTACAACTCGAAATCGGTAAACGTGCTTCGTTTATGGGAATCTCGTGCTTCTTCACAGTTTGACTGGGATCAGTTCAACGCAGGTGCTTACCAAGATGCAAGTTCGGCACAAAACCACGCACAAGATATCTCTCGTGTACTTTACCCGAACGATACAACTCCTGCCGGTAAAGAGTTACGCTTTATTCAGCAATACTTCTTCTGTGCATGTTCGATTAAAGACATTATTGCCCGTTACCAATCACAATTTGGCGCTGACTGGTCACAGTTTGGCGATCAAGTGGTAATGCAATTGAACGATACTCACCCAACCATCGCCATTCTTGAATTAATGCGTTGTTTGATTGACGAGTACGACTTTAGCTGGACAGACGCTTTTGCGATGTGTCGTAAAGTATTTGCTTACACCAACCACACTCTATTACCAGAAGCTTTAGAGAAGTGGGCTGTTTCAATGTTCGAGAACGTATTACCTCGTCACCTTGAAATCCTTTACTCAATTAACGACTACTTCTTAAACCAAGAAGTAGAGGCATTATGGCCTGGCAACAACGAAGTGAAAGCACGCTTATCACTGATTGAAGAAGGTCACACTAAAATGGTTCGTATGGCCCATTTATGTGTTGTTGCGTCTTACAAAGTTAACGGTGTTGCACAAGTTCACTCAGACTTAGTTAAAAGTGACTTGTTCCCAGAATTTGACCAACTGTACCCAGGTAAATTAACGAACGTTACAAACGGTATTACACCTCGTCGTTGGTTAAAAGCGTGTAACCCAGGCTTATCGAAACTTATCGATACCAAAATCAAAGGCGATTGGGCGAAGCACTTAGACTTATTAACGGGTCTAGAAAAGTTTGCTGATGATGCTGACTTCCAAAAGCAATACATGGATGTTAAGCACGAAAACAAAGTGAAACTAGCCAAAGTTATCAAGCAAGATACCGGTATTGATGTTGACCCAAGTGCCATCTTTGACGTGCAAATCAAACGTCTGCATGAGTACAAGCGTCAACACTTAAACTTCTTACACATTCTTGCGCTATACCGTCGTTTACTGGCTTTCCCAGACTACGATATGACGCCACGTGTATTTATCTTCGGTGCTAAAGCGGCTCCTGGTTACTACCTAGCGAAAGAAATCATTTTTGCCATCAATAAAGTGGCAGAGAAAATCAATAACGATGCACGCATTAAAGGCAAGATCAAAGTTGTATTCATGCCGAACTACCGTGTAACGCTTGCTGAGAAAATTATCCCTGCTGCCGATGTTTCAGAGCAAATCTCTACTGCAGGTTTCGAAGCATCAGGTACAGGTAACATGAAGATGGCACTTAACGGTGCGGCAACATTAGGTACGCTTGATGGTGCAAACATTGAGATTGCTGAAGAAGTAGGTGAAGAAAACGTATTTATCTTTGGTAAAAACGTTGATGAAATCAAAGAGTTTGCTGAAAAAGGCTACAACCCTTGGGATTACTACAACAGTGATGAAGAAATCAAAGCGTGTTTGGATTGGTTAAAAACTGACTACTTCACGCCGGGCGAACCAGGTGCATTATCTGCTATTTCTAACAGCTTGTTAGAAGGTGGTGATCCGTACCGCGTACTTGCTGAC
The DNA here is from genome assembly GCA_947502355.1 of uncultured Thalassotalea sp. Classification (GTDB taxonomy): domain Bacteria; phylum Pseudomonadota; class Gammaproteobacteria; order Enterobacterales; family Alteromonadaceae; genus Thalassotalea_A. The sequence continues at coordinate 50,946 of CANMZP010000002.1, forward strand.
TTTGCTGACTACTCACGTGCAAATCGTGACTTAGACGCAGCATACAAAGATAAGCCGCGTTGGGCGAAGATGATGATTATCAACACAGCGAACATGGGTAAATTTACATCCGACCGTTCAATGAAAGATTACGTTGATAATATTTGGAAGCTAACGCCAATTAAATAATAAGCAATAGGTTTAGTAAGCGGCAATCTGTGATTGCCGCTTGTTGTATTTTAAATTTTTGAAATTAATTACAGGGAATCAATTTTCAAATGTTGAACGATATACAATTGATCAAGCAAGCAAACCATACGAACCCGTATGGTTTTTTAGGTTTACAAGCTAACGAAAAAGGCTACTTAACCATTAACTGTTTTTTGCCGGAAGCCGATGCAGTTTCAGTGGTGGATGAGAAGGGCAAAGTGGTTGCCAAGTTGGAAAAAGTTGACGATGACGGCTTTTTTAGCAAAACAACTCGCCGTAAAAAGCTTTTTTCTTACCGTTTAAAAGTAACAACGGGTAAACAAGAAACTATTATCCATGATGTATTTGGTTTCTCACCGGTATTAGGTGAGTTAGACGTGCACTTGCTTGGTGAAGGTAAAAATAAAAAGCCTTACAATAAATTTGGCGCCCATTGCATTGAGCATGATGGTGTTGAAGGTGTGTCGTTTATCGTTTGGGCACCTAATGCCAGCCATGTTGCCGTTGTTGGTGATTTTAATAACTGGGATGGTCGAGTTCATCCAATGCGTAAACGTATTGAGTGCGGTGCTTGGGAAATCTTTATTCCCAAAGATGCCACTTACCAAGAGGTAGGCCCAGGTAGTGTGTATAAGTTTGAAGTTAAAGACAGCAATGGCAATTTATTGCCATTAAAAGCCGATCCTTATGCGATTCAATCACAATACCGACCAGAAACTGCTTCTGTGGTTAACGGCGAGTCAGAGCATGACTGGCTAGACGGTAAGTGGATGGAACAACGCCAATTGCGTAATGATCATAAAAGTCCAATTTCCATTTATGAAGTGCACTTAGGCTCATGGCAGAAAGATGGCGAGAACTTCCTTAACTATCGCCAAATTGCTGACCGTTTGATCCCTTACGCGCTTGATATGGGCTTTACGCACTTACAGCTTATGCCCATTAGTGAGTACCCGTTTGACGGCTCTTGGGGTTACCAACCTGTTGGTTTATTTGCACCAACGGCGCGCTTTGGTAGCCCAGAAGACTTTAAATACTTCGTTGATTGTTGTCACCAAGCAAACCTTGGCTTATTGATTGACTGGGTACCTGGTCACTTCCCTGTTGATGAGCATGGCTTATCAAAGTTTGACGGTACCTCTTTATACGAACATGAAGATTTACGTAAAGGTTTCCACCCTGATTGGAATACCCTGATTTACAACTACGGCCGTACCGAAGTGGCTAACTTCTTGCGCGCCAGTGCCATTCATTGGTTGGATAACTACCATGTTGATGGTGTTCGTGTGGATGCAGTAGCGTCAATGCTTTACCTTGACTACAGTCGTGAAGACGGCGAGTGGATCCCGAACGAACATGGCGGCAATGAAAACCTAGAAGCAGTTAAGTTTCTACAAGACTTTAATACCGAGCTATATGCCGACTACCCTGGGGCATTTTCGGTAGCTGAAGAGTCGACTTCATGGCCTGGCGTATCTCGTCCGGTAGAGCATGGCGGGCTTGGCTTTGGCTACAAATGGAACATGGGCTGGATGAACGATACCTTAGGCTACATTGGCCGTGATCCTATTCATCGTCAGCATCACCATAACGAAATCAGCTTTGGCTTGGTTTATGCGTTTGATGAAAACTTTGTTCTGCCATTAAGCCACGATGAAGTGGTACACGGTAAAGGCTCTATTTTAGATCGCATGCCGGGTGATGAATGGCAACAATTTGCAAACCTACGCGCCTATTATGGCTTTATGTGGACGCACCCGGGCAAGAAACTCTTGTTTATGGGCTGTGAATTTGGCCAACGCGCAGAATGGAATTTCGAACAGTCATTAGACTGGCACTTACTAGAGCATAACAACCACTCTGGCGTGCAAAAACTGATCAAAGACTTGAACCAGTTATATAAAACAACCCCAGCTTTACATCAAAAAGATTGTGAAAAAGATGGCTTTACTTGGATTGATTACGAAAATGCATCGCAATCTATCTACAGCTACGTGCGTTATGGTGAGCCAGGCACAAACCCGGTATTAGTGGTTTGTAACTTCACCCCGCAGGTTCATCACAATTATCGAATAGGAACACCTAAAGCTGGATTTCATAAGGAAGTATTTAACTCCGATGCGGCCATTTATGGCGGCAGTAATGTAGGTAATGTTAATGGTGCTTCCGCACAGCCAACGCCGTGGCAAGGGTTTGATCAATCGATTGAAGTGACCATTCCGCCATTAGCTACCATTGCATTTGAATTGCAAGGCTAACTGTATATGAGAAACATACTACCGGGAAAACACTTTCCGTTAGGGGCTAACTATGATGGCAAAGGCGTTAACTTTGCCCTCTTTAGCGCGCACGCAACAAAAGTTGTGTTATGTATTTTTGATTCTGAAACAGAAGAAGAAATCGAGCGCATTGAATTACCCGAATATAATGATGAAGTGTTTCATGGTTATATTCCTGATTTAAAACCTGGAACCTTATATGGTTACCGTGTGTTTGGCCCTTATGAGCCAACCCAAGGGCACCGCTTTAACCCGGAAAAACTGCTACTCGACCCTTATGCTAAGCAATTAAATAAGAGCTTTTCTTTTTCGGGTAAGCAATTTGGCTACGACCCGATTTCGGGTAAACAGGATTTGGTTCCCGATCATCATGACAGCAGCGATGTCATGCCAAAGTGTGTGGTGGTAGACCCACTTGCACCGGCGACAGAACACGTTGATATAGAAGATGAGCGTACGGTTATTTATGAAGCCCACATTAAAGGTTTTACGCAATTAAACCCGGATGTGCCGGTTGAATTACGCGGGACTTATGCGGGGATGGCAGAGCCTGCCGTTATCGATTATTTAAAAAACCTTGGCATAACCAGCATTGAACTGTTACCGGTTCAGGGCTTTTTTGATGAGTCATTTGCACTAGAGAAAGGGCTGAAAAATTATTGGGGTTACAACTCCATTGCGTTTTTTGCCCCGGAACCAAGATATTGCCACAGCAAAGATTTGGCAGAATTTAAACATATGGTGGCGGCTTTTCATAAAGCAGGAATCGAAGTGATCTTAGATGTGGTGTATAACCACACTGCCGAAGGCAACCATTTAGGTCCAACTTACAGCTTTAAAGGCATTGATAACGCCAGTTACTACCGTTTATCGCCAGAAAATAAACGCTTTTACATGAACTACTCGGGTTGTGGTAACACCCTTAACCTTGGCCACCCTCGTGTATTGCAACTGGTTATGGATAGCTTACGTTACTGGGTTGAAGTGATGGGCATAGACGGTTTCCGTTTTGACCTTGCCTCGGCTTTAGGTCGAAAAGATTATCACGGTAATGACAGCTTTTTCGCTAACTCTGGTTTTTTTGCCGCGATACGTCAGGATCCTGTCCTGTCTCGCGCCAAATTAATTGCCGAGCCTTGGGATATTGGTGGCGATGGTTACCAACTTGGCCAGTACCCAACGAACTGGTTTGAGTGGAACGATAGATTCCGAGATGCGGTACGCCGTTTTTGGAAAGGAGATGAAGGCATTGCGCCTGAGTTCGCTCGTCGAATTCATGGCAGCGCCGACTTATTCAGTCGCCGAGGCCGCAGCTCATTTGCCAGTGTCAATTTTGTTTCGGCTCACGACGGCTTTACATTGCACGATACGGTAAGTTATGAGCAGCGTCATAACTTGGATAACGGTGAAGAAAATCGAGATGGTCATGGTAGCAACTTTAGTCGTAACTATGGCGTCGAAGGTGAAACCGATGACCCGGAAATTAACGAAATTCGGGCACGTCAAAAGCGTAATATCTTAACCACATTATTTGTGGCGCAAGGGACACCGATGTTGCTTGCCGGTGATGAGCGAAATAATACCCAAAACGGCAACAATAACGCTTATTGTCAGGATAATGAACTGACCTGGCTAGACTGGACAAGTGAGCAGGATGGCCTGTTTGATTTTGTCGCTCATTTAATTAAGATTCGAAAAGAACACCCACTTATTAACCGTCGATTTTTTCTACATGGTCAAACCGAGTCTGAAAAAACTGGCTTAAAAGATATTGTTTGGTACAACTGTCACGGTCAGGAAATGGATGATCATTCTTGGAATCTTCATTCATTAAAGAGCGTGTCATTATTACTGGCCAATACCGAGCATAATAACGACTCAGAAGATGCCATCCTGATTGTTTTTAACTCTGAAGAACAGCCTCGCCAATTTCAACTCCCTAACTTACCGGGACATTGGCGCTGTATTTTAGATACCTCGGATATAAAAAATACTAATAAAAATAGATTGCTGTCTGAGCCCACACTTTCAATGAACGGGGCAAGCTGTTCAATTTATACTTTTTGCTATCAAGAACCCTCAGGAAATTAACTAATGACTCCTATTCAAAAACTTGCCGATCAAGTTGGATTTCATTCAAGCTATATTGATTGCTTTGGCAATACAGTAGAAGCAAACCAACAGGCGTTGCATTCATTGCTACTCGCGATGGGCTATAACCTCGATAATGATGATGTGATCAACGCCAGCGCCACCAAATTAGAAAATAAGTCGTGGCTTTCATTGTTGCCTGCGATGCAAATGGTTGCATCAGAAGCGCCAAGCCATCGTGCTTGGTTAAGTGTTGCCAAACGCGATTTAGATAAATTTCTTTCATGGCAAGTTAGCCTTGAAAGCGGCCAGGAATTAACCGGTCAAGTAGCGTTAAGCAGCTTAGCTCAGTTTGCTCATCACACCATTGATGGCGTTGACTATGTAAAACTAAACATTGACTTACCTAAGCTTGACGAAGGTTACCATAGCCTTTCGGCGACCTTAGACAACGTCAGTGCAACTTGTCACTTAATTGTTGCCCCTAAAACCTGTTTTAGTCCTAACGAAGCGGCCAATTACCGCATGTGGGGACTGGCAGCGCAGTTGTACTCATTAAAGTCTGATAACAGCTGGGGTATGGGGGACTTTGGCGATCTTAAGTCTTTGGTATCTGAGTCGGCTAAACGTGGTGCTACCGCAATTGGCTTAAACCCGTTACACCCTTTGTACCCAGATAACCCTGGTCACATCAGTCCGTATTCACCAACCAGTCGTTGTTTCTTCAATACGTTATACATCGATGTAACCGGTGTGTCTAACTACGCGGCGTGTAAAACAGCGCAAGCCGTTGTGCAATCGCCGGAGTTTCAAAACCATTTGCAAGACGTAAACAGCAAAGAGTTCATTGACTACCCATACGCAGCTCACTTGAAATTTCAAGTTTTAGAGTTGTTATATGCAGATTTCCTTGAGAAACACGCCAGCAAAAAAACGGCTTTCTTTAAAGAATATCAGGCTTTTTGTGACGAAATGGGCGCCGATTTACTTGAAATCGCTACATTTGATGCCCTATACGAGCACTTTCGTAAACTGGATGAGCATGCTTATGGGTGGAAAGCTTGGCCAGTTGAATTTCAAGATCCAAACAGCAGCGAAGTGGCTAAGTTCAAAAAAGACAATGCACAGCGCATTGGTTACTTTAAATTTTTGCAGTTTATCGCCGATAGCCAATTAGGTGCAGCTGCGGCCGAAGCTAAAGCAAATGACATGCCTGTAGGTCTTTATATGGACCTTGCTGTAGGCTGTGACGGAAGTGGTGCTGAAGTTTGGGGTGATAAACACAGCTTTGTATCGGGTGCTGCGGTAGGCGCGCCACCAGATGCTATGAACACGTTAGGTCAGGATTGGGGCTTAACGCCGATCAATCCAGTTGCTTTACAAGAAAAAGGCTACATGCCACTTGTAAAAGCATTACGCAGTAACATGCGTCACGCAGGTGCTTTACGTATTGACCACGTATTGGGCTTAATGCGTCAATATTGGGTTGCCCCAGGAATGGCCGCAGACCAAGGTATTTACATTACCTTCCCACTGGATGATATTTTCAGAATCATCGCACTTGAATCTCGTCGTAATAAGTGTGTGGTCATTGGTGAAGACTTGGGTACGGTACCAGATGGCTTTGGTGACATTATGGCCGCCTCTGGCTTGTTATCATACAAAGTATTGTTCTTTGAGCGTTGGGAAAACGGTTTATACTTCCGCCCAGAAATTTACCCAGAGCAATCTATGGTAACGGTATCAACACACGATTTATCAACCATGGCCGGTTGGTGGACAGGCAACGACTTAAAATGGCGTCAAGACTTAAATCTGTACCCGAATGAGCAAATGGGTATTGATGAGCGAGCAGGCCGTGTTACGGATCGTGAGCAACTTCTAGCGGCATTAGAGTATGAAGGCGTGCTAAGTAATCACGAATTTCCAGCCACTAAACCTGCGGTAATGAACAGTGAGTTATCTCGTGCTGTGCAAGCTTTTTTAGCAAAAGCACCAAGCCGTATTTTATTGGTACCACTTGAAGATGCCTTGGGTTTACATGAGCAAGTGAATATTCCGGGTACCACCGATGAACATCCAAACTGGCGTCGTCGTATGCCAATTACCCTTGACGAGTTCTGGCAGCATACCGACATGCAAAACCTAGTAGGAGTGATGAACCAAGAACGTCCAAAAGGTTAATTTAAAAAAAGAATAAAGTTATTGAGTGGGCAGCAACTTAGTCAAGTTGTTGCCTTCCTCTTTTTACCGCAAGGAATTTAAATGAAAACGAACGTATTAGCATTAACCAGTGCCGTTTTAATGGCATTGGGTTTAAGTGCGTGTGGCGAGCAGCCAGGCAAGCCAGAAGGCCAAGAGCCGGTTGTTGCGCAACCTGCTACGCCAGGCAAAGCTTTGAAAACTGCCGATCAACTTGATAACTACCTTAAACGTGATATTCGTGATGAAGTATTTTACTTCGTACTGCCGGATCGTTTCCAAAATGGTGATACCGACAATGATAACGGTTCAAAAACGCTAGCAGAATCACAAGGTGGTTTTGATGCAACGAGCAAAGGCCACTACCATGGTGGTGACTTAAGTGGTTTAAAAGAAAAGCTGCCTTATTTGCAGGAAATGGGCATTACTTCGGTGTGGTTAACGCCAATTATGCGTAATCAGGCCGTGCAAACCAAAGCCGATGGCCAAAGCAGTGGTTATCATGGCTATTGGGTGTTGGACTTTACCGAAATTGACCCGCATTTAGGTAGCAATGCCGACTTGGTTGAGTTAATTGATACCGCGCATGAAATGAACATTAAAGTGTTCTTCGATATTATTGTTAACCATACCGCCGATGTCATTCAGTTTGAAGAGTGTCATGGTGTAAACGGCGATGAATGGCTAGGTGAAACCCCGGGCCTTTGTGATTATAAAAGTAAGGCACAGGTAGCCGCCGGTGATAAATACACAGTCCAAATTCCAAAAGGCAAAGAGGATATTAAAGTTCCGGCCTGGTTAAACGACCCGAAATACTACAGCAATCAGGGAGACAGCACCTGGGAAGGTGAAAGTGCCGTTTACGGTGACTTTGTTGGTCTGGATGACATTGATACCACTAATCCAGACGTTGTTGTCGGCATGATTGATATCTTTAAAGGTGTGGTTTCTGAGTTTAAACCCGATGGTTTTCGTATCGATACGGTTAAGCATGTAAACGTTGAGTTCTGGACCGAATTCTCACCAGCGATTGTTGAACATGCCCAATCAATAGGTATTCCACAATTTTTCATGTTTGGTGAAGTATACGATGCCAAAGTCGAAGTACTAAGCAAATATACCACCGAAGGGAACATGCAATCGGTACTGGATTTTGGTTTCCAGGCTGCTATCTACAGCACCTTGGTTGAACAGGGGGGCACCGATGCCCTCGATGCATTGTTTGCCAATGATGTGCACTACAAAGATCATGATAGTGATGCCAGCATGTTACTAAACTTCACTGGTAACCATGATATGGGCCGTTTTGCTTACCTGCTTAACCGTGAAAATCCGGAAATGAGCGACAGTGAAAAAGTGGCACGTATCAACCTGTCAAACGCCTTGATGTACTTCTCGCGAGGTATTCCAGTGGTTTACTACGGTGATGAACAAGGTTTCAACGGTGACGGTGGCGATCAAGGCTCTCGTCAGGATATGATGCCATCAAAAGTGGCCTCATATAACGACGACATCCTGATTGGTACCGACAAGACAACCGCTGACGATAACTTCGATCAAACGCACGTGTTGTATCAGGAGTTGGCGAACTTGGCAGACATCTACTTCAGCCATGAAACCCTGCGCCAAGGTACACAGGCTCAGCTTTATTCACAAGCCACACCGGGCCTTTACGCCTTTACTCGTAGTGATGACAACTTTGATTACTTGATTGTGGCAAACACCGCCACTACCGAGCAAAGTCAAACGTTTAAACTTAAGCACAACGATTACCGCCCTGTGGTATTGGGCAAAGATAAAACGGAAGATAACGGTGTGGTGACCATTAACTTACAACCACTGAGTTACGCGATTTATCGTGCTAAGAAATAAGTATAAACTTGTTTCAAGACGGGACATATAAAACGAAAAAAGCATCAGATTTACCTGATGCTTTTTGTTTCTAAGGTTCTTTATTATCCGGCAAAATTCGCTAAGAACATAGGTATCATTAAGGCGTTCGCTAAATCGATAAAGAATGCACATACCAATGGCACCACGATAAACGCTAGCGTTGAAGGCCCGTAACGAGTTGATACTGCAGACATATTTGCCATTGCTGTTGGCGTAGAACCAAGAGAGATCCCACCAAAACCAGAACAAATCACCGCGGCATCGTAGTTACGACCCATGACGTTAAATACAATAAAGATATTAACCAATACCGCGATAACAAATTGCGCCGCCAAAATTGAGAAGATAGGGCCGGCCAAATCAACCATCGCCCACAATTGCATACTCATTAATGACATGGCTAAGAAAGTACCTAACGACATATCGGCAATTAAAGCGATTTCAGGGGTACGAGATGGCCATTTGGTACCAGAAATAACTCGCACAAAGCCTTTAGGTAGCGAGTTTGTAATAATAATACCAGCAAATAAACAGGTCACGAACAAGGGCAAATCAAGCCCCCAACCAGCCACAACTTCATTTAACAAGATGCCAAAAAAGGCCGTTATATGAATGGCTAATACCGCGTCTAAAAAACCGTATGCGGTGATCGTTTCTTTGCGGTAATTTTGCACATCTTCGTTTTCATTTTCAGATGGCTGATTTGGTTGCAAGTTATGCTTTTTGATTAAGAACTTGGCGATTGGTCCACCCATAATACTGGCTAAAATCAAACCAAAGGTAGCACAGGCAATGCCGATTTCCATTGCGCTTGTTACGCCGTATTCTTCAGCTATTTTAGGTGCCCAAGCGATTGCCGTTCCATGGCCACCAATAAGTGATACAGAACCACCTAGCATTCCCACAGCAGGGTTTAAGTCAAATAATGAGGCAATGGTAATACCGGTCAGGTTTTGCAACATCATATAGCCGATGGTGACGACTAACAGAATAACAAGGGGGACCCCGCCTTTTAATAAGTCGGATAAATTGGCATTAATCCCAATGGTGGTAAAAAAGTAAACCAACAACACATCGCGCGCTTCTAAGTCGAAGGCAATTTCAATGTCGGTGATAGCATAAATGATTGAGAATAAAACTGAGAACAGAATACCGCCACTAACAGGCTCAGGAATACTGAATTCCTTTAAAAAATTAATTTTCTGATTTAGCTGCTTACCGATGAATAAGACGATGATCCCGACACTAATGGCATGGTAACCATTAAACTTTAGGACGCCATCAATAAATTCGAAGCCCATGAGCTCTCCTTAATGCGTTATAGTTGTTATAAATATGTTTACTTGCTTAACAGTAGCATAACAAGTCGGTAAGTCGATCCTGTTATTGTCAATTTTTACAAAACCGAACAAATCAATACATTTATAAATAACAATGGCTTATGGAGAGCCTTATTGGAAGTAAAAAAAAGCCCTTTGCAAAGACAAAGGGCTTTTTGGGGGAAGGGTTAACTAACTCCTAGAATGAGTAGTTTGCACCGAACATAATGTTACGGCCGTATACTTGGTAGTCTTTGACTGCACCGTCACCTTGACGTGTAGTGAATGGCTCATCAGTCAGGTTGTTAACTTGAAGCATAACTGAAAGACCGTCTAATGAAGCGATACCAGACTCACCAAAGTCATAGCCAACTTGAGCATCAACAACCAGCTCTTTATCTACAGTGATGAACTCACGCAAGAATGCGAAGTTGTTTTGCTCACCGATGAAGTCAGAGCGGAAGCGCGAGCTTACTCGTGCTTGGAAACCATTTTCTTCGTAGTACAAGGTTGTGCTTAGTACTTTCTTGGACAGACCTGGCAGTGCCAGTGGGTCGCTGTCTTTGGTTTCTTTCACTTCTGAGTCAGTGATTGAACCAGACATGATTAAACCAAAACCAGACAGGCTATCTGCAATAAGGCTACCGTTTAGGCTCATGCTTGCTTCGATACCGTGGATTTCGCCACCTTCACCATTTTCAGGGCGATAAGCTAGACCTTCTTGAAGAACAGGCTGTACACCGGAAATTGGCACATCAGAGAAGTCTTCAATTTTACTATCAGTGTAGATGTAGTTTTCTAGATCTTTGTAGAAGGCTGCAAATGATACATAACCTACATCATCTAGGTAGATTTCATAGCTTAAGTCGTATTGGTAAGCTAACCAAGGGTCTAGCTCAATGTTACCACCCTTACGAGACCAGGGAGAATCCTTCAATTCAGTTTTTAAAGCATTTTCATAGTTGTAGTCCGTACCAACAGATACGTTCATGTCACTCATGTTTACTCGAGCGAGCGTACGTGCCGCACCAACGCGAAGCGCGTGGTCTTCAAACGTTTCAAAGCTTAAGTTCAAACTAGGCAGAAGCTCTGTATAGCTGTGTTCACCAGATACTTTACGAGTGTCATAGTCTTGACCATTAAAGATTGACTCAAAACCATCAGAAGACTGCGTAGTATCAACAACCTGAAAACCAAAGTTACCGGTTAAGCCGCGATTGTAGATTTCTGCGTCAAGGTTTACTTGTGCGAAGAAAGTAAGAACCTCTTCTTCAACGCTCCAGGTGTTTTTGGCATTGTCACTGCCGACCTGCTCAACTTCATCTTTGTAAATGCCAGATTTGTATAATGCTAATGGGTCGTAAGACACCATCTCGCCCATGCCAAGGAAATCAAGAGACGTTGACGGTAGCATGAACTCTTCTGGGATAGCTACTAGGTCTTTCGTTGCAAGCGTTAAGTAGCGAGCGTTGTGATCCTTGCTCTTTTCACGCTCTGAGTAGTTAACACCAAACTCAACAGAGCTAATGTTGCCATCCATTTCGTATTCTGCAGCAAGTTTGATAGCCGTTAATTCATCTTCGATTTCAGGAGAGTTAATAAAACCATCTTGTTGGTCATCGTCGTACTTGCCGTTCGATGAAGTAACCAGTCCGCCACCCCAGTTTCGTGAAGCACCTAATTTGAATACGTTAGCATCGCTGTAGTCAAAACCAGGGGTGAATTTAACACCTGTTTGACCATCTGAGACAAATTTTAAATTGTCACGGCCGCCATCGCGTTCACCACGTACGTTTGTTGAGTAAGATTCAAGAGAGAAGTCAACACGATCAGCTTTTGAGTATGAGATATCACCTTCAATCGTCAGGCGATCGTTTACTTCGTATTTGGCATTCCAACCAATTGCCAATGTTTCAGAATCACTTTCCCAGTAATCGTTTCGAACAATACCTTTAACACCTTCGATAGTACCCGATTCAACAAAACCAGTATCAGGGTTGATAACTGCGTCAGTGATCACTGTGCCATCCCAAGCGCCCAATGGCATTTCGATACCACGTAGGGTTTGCTCTTCAAGGAAATCTGTGTAGAACAAGTCTAATGTGGTGCTGAATTTATCATTTGGTTGGTATTCTAAAACACCCATTACACCAGTACGCTTTAACTCAGCAGAGCGAACGTAAGGCTTGGCACCATTGTGGAATGTTGTGTCTGGAATACTGGTGTCAGCCATACCCCATGAGTGCCAGCGCTCTTCTTGGTTTGGCGATGCCATGTCAGCAATACCAATTGCTACACCTAAGGTATCATCCATAAATTGGTCGATGTAAGAGAAGCTTACACGGTGACCGGTATCTTCACTGCCCGCGTTTAACGAACCTAGATCGTTTTTCTCATAACGAGTACCAACAGAGATGGTTTGCTTACCGTGCTTTAATGGGCGGATCGTTTGCATATCGATAGTACCACCGATAGCTTGTGCAAGAAGGCCTGCATCAGGGGTCTTGTAAACAACAACGCCGTTCATTAGTTCCGAAGGGAATTGGTCAAATTCAACACCACGGTTATCACCAGTTGTAACTTGTTCACGACCATTAAGGGTAGCTGTAGTGAAGTCTGGTGACAGACCACGCACAGAAATTACCGTAGCACGACCATTTTTACGTTGTGCGGCAATCCCTGGTAGACGAGCAATTGATTCAGCAACAGACACATCAGGTAATTTACCAATGTCTTCGGCAGAAATTGCTTCAACAATTGAGCTTTCACTCATTTTAATCGCTTGCGCTTCTTTCAAGCTGCGGCGAATACCGGTGATTTCGATTACTTCAATATCTTCATCTACAGCCGCTTGCACTTCTTGTGCTGCAATAGCGGTTGAGCTCATGGACATTAGGCCACTGGTAAGTAAAGCAATTGTTAACGCGTTTCTTTTAAATTTTTGCATTATATATTTCCCCGTATCTTCCATAATTTTTTAATTCTTGGTTTTCCTCACCAAGTTAAAAAGAATATCTTGTTGTGATAATTAATTACGGGTGCATTTATAAATCTGAAAACTGTAACTGACAATACATATGCATACGTATTCAGTAACAAGGTGGCTAACTAAAGTTACATTTACTTACGTAAGTTGATTTGGATTAACTTTTTGACACATTTTTTTGAACTATTTCACATTGGAATAATATTCTTGTGTTTTCGGTTTGGTTGAATCAACTATTCCAAAATGAATGGGTTACGGGTGATTTATAAGTAGAAATGGACGTGTTGTTAAAATTATGTGAGTGATTTTGGGGCTTCAAATAAGCGACGATATGCCTGCAGGAGAGCTCACCTATCGCTGTCGTGATTGGTGGGAAGACGTTGTATATTTCTATGTCTATGGATATGAATAAGTACGATTAAGTACCAAAAAGCCAACCCGAAGATTGGCTTTCAAAATAAACAATTTTGGGTGTTTGCAGCCCTTTGGATTTTGTATCAAAGCTAAAGTAAGAGCTAAAGCTTCGGCTACAGAACCTCAGCGTTTCTACTGTTTGTGTTCTTTAACACGGCTCCAGCAAATTGCTGATAATGCTAATGAAATACCACACAAGATAAAGATGGCGCTCTTGTCACCCGTTTGTGAGATAAACAAACCGATACCTAAACTAACCAATAACTGTGGCAATACCACCGACAAGTTAAACAAGCCCATGTACATGCCCATTTTGTTTTGGTCGATCTTTTCCGACATAATGGCAAACACTAGGCTTATCACCGCTGACCAACCCACACCTAACAGGCCCATTAATACATATAAGGTGTACTCATTGGCACCAAACATAGCAACCGCAAAGTAACCGACGGCCATGCTGGCAATACACCATGTGTGAACTTTTACTCTACCTACTTTAGCCGCCATTGGCTCTAATAGAACAGCTGGAAGTATGGCCGCTACGGCACTTAAAATCAGGAAGCTGATGGAAATAATACGCCCTAATTCATCGTCGTTAATGTTTGGCATTTTGTCTTGTAAGAAAGCAAAAATGAACACAAACATGGTTTGGATGCCCACCCAGCTAAAGGAGTGCGCGGCCAATATTTTACGAAAACCAATCAAGCCGGCTTCTTGTGCCGATTTATTCTCTTCTTTAGCCGCCATGGTTTGCCAAACAAAAATTAAGGTTAATAGGGCACAGAAGGCTTCAACGTAATAGTTGTTCATCTCAATGCCTGATAACTGTCTGCCCATTGCGTAAACATCGTAAACGATAAAACCCCACAGTGGTTTTATGTTGATCATAATATCTTTAAAGGTCAGCGATTCTGTTGATGCTTGCGGTGAGTCGCTTTTTTGTAACTCACGTGGTTCGGTAATAAAGAAAGGAGGGATCAATGACAAGATGAATACGAGGGCAGCACCAAAGTAAATTAGAACGAAGTTGCCGCAAATTGCACCGATTGCGTAGGCAAGTACCCCAAATGAGCCGGAAATTGTTTGCATCCAGGTGTAACCTTTGGTGCGCTCTGGGCCTTCTGGGGTGACATCGGCAATGATCGAACGGGTTGGATTAAAGCTGATGTTAATCGATAAATCCAGGGTTAATGCGATTGTGATTGCAATGGCCAAGATGCCATCGATGCCCAGTGATTCTGAAACAATACCAATATTGGGCAGCGCCAGTAACATTAGACCGGCTAACACCCCGCCAACTAAAATGAACGGGCGACGACGACCATTCCAAAACCAGACATTATCGGAAATAATGCCGATGATCACTTGCCCTAAAATACCGGCAATAGGACCGGCCGCCCAAACCAGACCCACTTCGTGGATATCAAGGCCGTATTGGGTGGTTAAAATCCAGCTTAACGCTGAAATTTGTACGGATAAAGCAAAGCCCATCGCTGTTGAGGGCAAGCTCAGCAGCATATAAAAGCGCTTACTGAGATTTTGTTGGATCGCTAACATGGAGTTCTCGCTGATTTTGTAATATTTTGCTAAAAATTACGCTTAACTAACCGACGACACAAGAAACTGCATACGTATTCAATCCGTTAGGTGCTTATAGTCTGATAAAACTTTAATCTTTATCAGTAGTTTACCTGTTTTTTTATTGGCAGCCTTTTTTAAAGGTTAGGGTCTGTTTATCTTTGGTGTTGATTTTTGCAGCGAATTGTTTGTCAATGATACAAGTCTTTTTCACTTTGGAATGCTTATTGCTTTTCACATTGAAAAAACGCAGTAGAATTGCCAAACAAACGGTGTCCGTAGGATTCACATCAACAACGACAAAACAGAATATTTATATTTTTAGCCAATAAGTAGAAATTACATTCAACTTAAGAACAAAAGTTATACAGCAAAGGTCAACAGACCCTAGTCTGCCTTACAATATTTATTGAGATAATCATTGTGCATTGGCATCTTGCTCACCACATTCTTAAAGACAGTCGATAAGTTGGATAGGAATTCCTGGTGTTGCTCTTTGCTTAGGTGATCCGCCATAGAATGATAACTTTGCGGTTGCAAATTTTGCCCTAACATCACCTGTAACCAAGCCACTTCACTAAACAAATCTTCTTGCTCTCTAAAAATACGCCCACTGGATTCAAACAAGTCCATTTTATGTTGCAAAGACTCAGGAATATCCATCTTTTGACAGTAGAGCCAAAATGGCAAGTCGTGTTTTTGATTTAAACGGTAATGCAAAATAATGAAATCGCGTATTTGCTGGTATTCAATATCTGCCTGGCGGTTATATTCATCGATATCGACCTGGTTAAATGCTTTGTCAGGAAAGAACTTTATTAAGCGCACAATGGACGATTGAATTAAATGAATGCTGGTGGACTCCAGTGGCTCTAAAAAGCCCGATGACAAGCCAACAGCAAGGCAGTTTTTATTCCACAGCTTTTTGCGTTTGCCGGTTTTAAATTTGATCAGCCTTGGCTCGGCCAATGGTTTACTGTCGAGGTTATTCAGTAAGGTTTGTTTAGCATCTTGGTCGGAAATGAATTTTGAGCAGTACACCATGCCATTACCCGTTCGACTTTGCAGCGGAATGCGCCACTGCCAGCCAGCATCATGGGCTATGGAGCGTGTGTAAGGCACGATAGGGTCGGTACGCTCGGTTGGGACAGCCCAAGCCCGATCACAAGGCAAGTATGCACTCCAATCGTCATAGCCGGTATTTAAGGCTTGTTCAATGAGCAAGGCGCTAAAGCCCGAACAATCAATAAATAAATCCCCTTCAATAACTTGGCCACTTTCAAGGGTTACCGACTCAATATAACCATCATCGGCACGCAAGCTCGTGGTGACGATTTTACCTTCAATACGGTTCACCCCCAGTTTTTCACTGAAGTTACGTAAGAATTTCGCATACAGCGCTGCATCAAAATGATAAGCGTAGCGAATGCCCGCTAATGGGGTTTTAGGAATGCTGTTTAAGTGGGTAAATTTATTTTGCTTGGCCGCCTGATAGTTTAAGGAGAAATCCCACAAGCTTAAATCCGCTTGTTGTTGCTGTTTTCTTAAATAATAGTGGTGAAAAGGGGTCATACCCACACCGCGGCCAATTTCACCAAAGGCATGCATATAACAGTCATTGGCTTTGCCCCAGTTTTCAAATTGAATGCCTAACTTAAAGGTACCTTTGGTAAACGCCATAAACTCGCTTTCATCAATGCCTAGTGCCGCATTAAAGGTTTCCATGGGTGGTATGGTGGCTTCCCCCACACCGACAATGCCAATGGCATCGGATTCGATAAGTTGTATATTAACGTGCTTACCCACCAATTTGGCGAGTAGGGCCGCGGACATCCAACCGGCGCTGCCACCACCGACGATAACGATGTTTTCGATTTTTTCATTCATGACGGTTACTTTTATTATTATCGAAGAGCTATTCGATAAGTGTATCGTAAAAAAGGAAGAAAAAAACCCTGTGCCTCAATTGAACCAAGTCACAGGGTTTGGGGAGCATTGCGATGGCTTGGGGCCCATCGCAATCACGTTAGCTTAGAACGTGTAGTTCATACCTAGCATTAAGTTACGACCATAAACTTGGTAGTCTTTGATAGCCCCATCACCTTGACGGGTAGTAAATGGTTCATCGGTTAGGTTGTTAACCTGTAATAAAACAGAAAGACCTTCTAATGAGCTGATACCCGACTGGGTAAAGTCATAACCCATTTGTGCGTCAACAACGAGCTCTTTATCTACCGTGATGTACTCACGGAAGAATTGGAAGTTGTTTTGCTCACCGATAAAGTCAGAGCGGAAACGAGAGCTAACACGAGCTTGGAATCCGTGATCTTCGTAGTATAAGGTCGTGCTCAGCACTTTCTTTGATAGGCCAGGCAGGGCGATAGGATCACTGTCTTTGGTTTCTTTTACTTCTGAGTCAGTGATTGAACCAGACATGATCATACCAAAACCAGATAGGCTATCAGAGATGATACTACCGGTAAGGGTAAAGCTAGCTTCGATACCGTGGATTTCACCACCTTCTCCGTTTTCTGGGCGAGATGCATAACCTTCTCTTAGAACGGGTTGTTGGCCAGTGATTGAAATATCAGAGAATTCTTCTAGTTTGTTTTCTGTATAGATGTAGTTTTCAAGATCTTTGTAGAATGCGGCAAATGACACATAACCTAAATCATCCATGTAGATCTCGTAGCTTAAGTCATATTGGTAAGCTAACCAAGGATCTAGTTCAATGTTGCCGCCTTTACGAGACCAAGGAGACAGTTGAAGATCATCTGATAGAGCAAAATCAGCGTTGTAGTCTGTACCCGCGGAAACGTTCATGTCGCTCATATTCACGCGAGCTAGAGTACGTGCTGCGCCAAAGCGTAGCGCGTGGTTTTCAAATGTTTCAAAACTTAAGTTCAAGCTTGGTAGCAGTTCAGTGTAGCTGTGCTCACCAGATACTTTACGTGTATCGTAGTCTTGACCATTAAAGATAGCTTCATAACCATCTGAAGATTGTGTTGTATCAACAACTTGTATACCAAAGTTACCCTTTAGGCCTCGTTCGAAAAGTTCATCGTCTAGGTTTGCTTGCGCATAAAAGGTGGTTACTTCTTCTTCAACATTCCAGTTGTTTTTGGCATTGTCACTACTTAACTGAGCAATTTCATCTTGGTAGATACCCGACTTGTACAGCGCGTATGAGTCATAAGATACCATTTTTCCCATGCCCAGAAAATCAAGAGACGTCGAAGATTTTAAGAACTCTTCAGGGATATCAACCAGATCGGTGGTTGCAAGTGTTAAATAGCGAGCGTGGTGTTGCTTGCTTTTTTCACGGTTTGAGTAGTTAACGCCTACTTCGACAGAGCTGATGGTACCATCCATTTCGTATTCTGCCGCAAGTTTGATAGCCGTTAATTCATCTTCAATTTCAGGCGCGTTAATAAAACCATCTTGTTGGTCATCACTATATAAGCCGTTAGAAGAGGTAACTAATCCACCACCCCAGTTACGAGCTGCACCTAGCTTGAATACATCGGTGTCGTTGTAGTCTAAACCTGGCGAGAATTTAACACCCGTTTGACCATCTGATACGAAATCTAACGTGTCTCGGCCGCCGTTGCGATCACCACGTACGTTGGTTGCGTAAGACTCTAGAGAGAAGTCACGACGTTCAGCTTTAGAGTATGAAATGTCTGCTTCAACAGATAAACGGTCATTTACTTGATATTGAGTGTTCCAACCGATTGCCGTTGTTTCAGAATCACTTTCCCAGTAATCATTACGAACAATGCCTTTAACCCCAGAAATGGTACCTGATTCAACAAAACCACTTTCATCAATAACAGCATCAGTAATTACCGTGCCGTCCCATGAGCCAAATGGCATTTCGATACCACGTAACGTTTGCTCTTCAGTAAAATCTGAATAGAACAGGTCAAATGCCGTACTAAATTGCTCATTTGGCTGGTATTCAAATACGGCCATAACACCAGTACGTTCTAATTCTGCAGAGCGAACGTAAGGTTTGGCACCGTTGTGAAATTGAGTACCTTCAATGCTAGTGTCCGCCAAACCCCAAGAGTGCCATCGCTCTTCTTGGTTAGGTGATGACATGTTGGCAACACCTAATGCAACACCAATGGTGTCATCGGCAAATTGATCAATATAAGAGAAGCTTAAGCGGTGGCCTGTATCTTCACTACCAGCATTCAATGAACCCAGATCGTTTTTCTCGTAACGAGTACCAACCGAGATGGTTTGCTTACCGTGCTTTAATGGACGAATGGTTTGCATATCGATAGTACCACCGATAGCTTGAGCAAGAAGACCTGCATCAGGGGTCTTGTAAACAACAACTCCACTCATTAGTTCTGATGGGAATTGGTCAAATTCAACACCACGGTTATCACCAGTGGTTACTTGTTCACGGCCGTTAAGGGTAGCCGTGGTGAAGTCCGGTGAAAGACCACGTACTGAAATTACCGTTGCGCGACCGTTTTTACGTTGAGCTGCGATACCCGGTAGGCGAGCAATTGATTCCGCAACGGAAACATCTGGTAACTTACCAATGTCTTCGGCGGAAATTGCCTCAACAATCGAGCTTTCGGTCATTTTAATCGCTTGCGATTCTGCTAAAGAGCGACGAATACCGGTTACTTCAATGATTTCGATATTTTCTTCAGAAACCGCTTGTACTTCTTGTGCAGCAATCGCTGTCGTTGAACTTAATGACAACAAGCCCGTTGATAATAAAGCCAGTGTTAACTTGTTCGGTGTAAAGTTAAGCATATGTTTTGTCTCCCCATGACATCCTTTTGTTATAAACCTGTCGTCCCTGAGCAGGTTATTTTCAATTGTTGTAAGTGTTTGTAACTAAACGGCGGTAATGATAGAGAGAGTTGTTGCAAAAATGAACTTTATGCATACGTATTCATCACAAGGGTTTAACAAGGTTTTAAGTAAAAAGTGGCATTTCAGTAAACAAAAATTCACTAGCGCGCTGTTGATGCGACAAGATAATCAATAACTTGTAACAAAATGGTTAATGTTTAGCGCGCAGTTAAGCGGATTTTATTGAATACGTATGTAATTGATAATTTGTCAGGCTTATATCATTCTTAGTACGAATTTTGTCTCAACGGGTGTTTAAAGGTTATTTATGCGTGTACGTTCACTACTGGGTTTAATGTTATTTGGTTTACTGGCGGCATGTTCTGAGTCATCCACACCATCATCTTCAAAAAGTGGAGTTGATGCTTCGGCTTTAGCTGGACAGCTTTTAATTTTGGATGATGCCGCCGGACATTGGTTAAGCAAAGAACAGTTTGTTCTTTATAATCAGAAGGCAAATAAACATATCAGCTACCAGTTGGTGGTTGCCAAAAGCAGTGATGCTGGTTTATTGGCACAGCAACAATTTACATTGCTTGAAAACTCCTTGAGTGATGATCATAAACAACATTTCCCACACTTATCGAATGCCCTCGCGCTAACGTTTGCTAAGCCATTATCTTCAGCGACTATTAAAGGACTATTAAAAAGCCCATTGTTTATTGCTGAAGTAGAAAACGATAAACACATTGTTGCCGCGCACCGAGTGCAAATTGGTAACGTACTTGATGATGTTTATACCTCGGCAGAAAATGATGCAGATGACGTCGACTTTTTAGGTTCTCGTTTTAAAGAAGGGGCAATCGAATTTGCTTTATGGGCACCGACGGCCAGACACGTTGACGTGTTATTGTTTAACGAAGATAAAAGCGCTTATAAAACGGCACAACTTGCGTTGCAAGAAAACCCTACAACAGGTGTGTGGACGGCAAGCCTAAACCAAGCAAATGCACCACTATATTACCAATACGCGATTGAAATTTATCACCCTGAAAGTCAACAAGTAGAACAGCTAATAACCACAGACCCGTATTCATTAAGCTTGTCGGTTAATAGTCAGTACACCCAAGTCATTGATTTAAAATCTAAGCAAACACAGCCTAAGGGATGGTTAACGCAACAAAGACCAACCGTTGAGCATGTCGAAGACAATATTTTTTATGAATTACATATTGGTGATTTTAGCCAGTATGACCAGAGTTTAAGCAATGAAAACCGCCGTGGCCGTTACCTAGCATTTACCCAAACCGACTCTGTGAGCATAAATCACTTAAAAGAGCTGCAACAAGCGGGCTTAAATAACATCCATTTATTACCAACCTTTGATATTGGCACCCTCGATGAAGACGTTGAAAAACGCATTTCGTTAACCGACAGCGTAGAAAAGTTGTGTGGTTTGCAACCTGAAAACATTTTATGTGGCCCTACTCATGATCAAGCCATTGATAAAAATCAGAGCATTTTAGAGGTTCTAAGCGCTTACGATCCGAGCGGCAGCGATGCCCAGCAAGTGATTGAAAAACTGCGTTTGGTTGACGATTATAACTGGGGTTATGATCCATACCATTACACCGTGCCAGAAGGCGGTTTTGCGGTAAATCCTGAAGGTTATCATCGCATTAAAGAATTCCGTCAAATGGTGCAAAGCCTACACAACATGGGCTTTAGAGTGATTATGGATGTGGTGTACAACCATACCCATCAAGCGGGCTTATCAAGTAAGTCGGTACTCGATAAAATTGTGCCTGAGTACTATCAGCGCCTTAACCCACTAACCGGTGCCATTGAGCGTTCCACGTGTTGTGATAATACCGCCACTGAGCGAGTGATGATGGCCAAATTAATGATTGATTCATTGGTTATCTGGGCAGACGATTACGGCATCGATGGCTTCCGTTTTGATTTAATGGCACACCAACCAAAAGATGTCATGCTTGCTGCGCGTAAAGCGGTGCAGGCCGTCGATCCCGACAGTTACTTTTACGGTGAAGGCTGGAATTTTGGTGAAGTCGCCAATAACCAGCGATTTGTGCAAGCCAGTCAACTTGAATTAAGCGGTACTGAAATTGGTACCTTTACCGACCGCTTACGTGATGCCGTACGAGGTGGTGGCATGACGGCAAGTGGCGATGAAATCCGTAAAGAGCAGGGCATTGGTAATGGTCTTTACACCGTACCAAATGAGTTGCGCAGCCAAGCTGACAGCAAAGCTCAGTATTTATTAAATGCGGATCAGTTGCGTGTCGGTTTAGCGGGTAACTTGTCTGGCTTTCCTTTGCAAAATGCCGCAGGTGAGCACGTAAGGGGTAAAGATATTCCCTATGGCAATCAACCAACCGGTTATGCCTTAGATCCGGCTGACACCATTAACTACGTGTCAAAACACGATAATCAAACCCTTTGGGACAACAATCAATACCGTAATGCGTTTACCTTAACAACCGAAGATCGCGTGCGCATGCACACCTTAAGTTTGTCTTACCCAATGCTGGCGCAAGGTATTCCGTTTATTCATATGGGGTCGGAATTAATACGCAGTAAGTCTTTTGTGCGCGACAGCTACGACTTTTCACATTGGTTTAATAAAGTCGATTTTGCCAAACAGAGCAATAACTACAATGTCGGTCTTCCTGCGGCGACAACCGATAAGCAAAATTGGGATATTGTTCGCAAAGTGCTAAGCAAAAACGAAGGTCGAGACTTGGTTAAACCTGAGCATATTGAAGCGAGTCATCAACGCTTTTTAGAGCTTATTGAAATACGTATGAGCTCGCCATTATTTCGACTTACCACAGGCAAAGCCATTAATGACAATGTGCGTTTCCTAAATACAGGTATGGACCAGCAATTAGGCCTTATTGCCATGCAAATTAACGATGGCGATGACATAGACCCTAATTATCAGCAAATCATAGTGCTCTTTAACAGCGGCGCACAGGCGCAAACATTTGCCTTTAATGATGCTGGTAAATTCAAATTACACCCGGTACAAGCACGTTGTAACGATGCCCTAATTTGTAGCAGCAAAGCCATTGATAATGAATTTACGGTAAGTAAATTTAGTGCGGCTGTCTTTGTGCTACCTCAATAACAAGAACATAAATATCAGCCACTATGCGGGCGCTTATAAATTCGCGTATGACAACGATTAGAAACGGATAAAAAGCTTAGATTAGAACTGGAGAACATTATGAATAAAATTACCGCAATTATGTTAATTGCTGGTTTAACGGCAAACGCTTCGGCGTTGGCCAAGTCGGTGAGTGTCAGCTCGCCAGATGGTGACATTAAATTTACCGTAACCGATGATACGTCCATGCCAAGTTACAGCATTGAGTTTAATGGCAAAAAAGTCATCAGTGATTCTAATCTGGGCCTGGTATTTAAAGACTCGCTATACCTTGACGAACATTTCGAAATTAAAGACAGCAAAACCCGTGTTGTAAACACTTCGTGGGATCAACCGTGGGGTGAGCGTAAAGTGGTTGTAGATAACCACAAAGAGCTGGCGTTAACGTTGAAAGCCAATCGTGATGAAGTGAATACTTACACACTAAGAGTGCGAGTATTCGACGATGGTGTCGGCTTTCGCTACGAAGTACCTAAGCAAAAAGGTTTAGGCCAAAAAATCAACATCACCAATGAGTTAACCGAATTCAATGTGACAGACTTTGCGGACAGTACCGCTTACTGGATCCCGTCACGTGGCTGGAACCGTTACGAGTACGTGTACAACACAACGGCCTTTGAAGAAGCGCAATTGGTGCACACACCATTTACCTTTAAATCAAAATCAGGGGTGCACATTAGCATCCATGAAGCCGCGCTTACCGACTACGCGGGCATGTCACTTAACCAACGTCGTCCAGGTACGCTAAAAGCAGATTTAGCGCCTTGGTCAGATGGTGTTTTGGTAAAAACCAAGCCTGGTTTTAAAACGCCATGGCGTACATTACAAATTAGCGATGATGCCGTTGGTCTATTAAACTCCGATTTAATCCTTAACCTGAATGAGCCAAACAAATTGGGCGATGTATCTTGGGTTGAACCGGGTAAATACGTTGGGATCTGGTGGGGTATGCATGTCAATGAAACCACTTGGGGAAGTGGTGATAAACACGGTGCAACTACGTCAGAAACCAAACGCTACATGGACTTTGCCGCCAAATATGGCTTTAGTGGTGTATTAGTGGAAGGCTGGAACATTGGCTGGGATGGCGACTGGTTCTTTAACGGCGATGTGTTCCGTTTTGCTGAACCATATCCAGACTTCGATATTGATGCGATTGGTAAATACGGTAAGAAAGTAGGGGTTGATTTAATTGGTCACCACGAAACATCGGGTAACGTAAGTAATTATCGTGATCAGATGTCTGCAGCGTACGACCTATACAAAAAGCACGGTATTAAGCAAATTAAAACCGGTTATGTGGCCGATGGTGGCAACATTAAACGCATCGACGAAAATGGTGTGGTTCGCAAAGAATGGCATGATGGCCAATACATGGTTAATGAATACTTGCACAGCATTACCGAAGCGGCAAAACGTGGCATTAGCATTAACACGCATGAGCCAATTAAAGATACAGGCTTACGTCGTACCTACCCGAACTGGTTAGCGCGAGAAGGTGCTCGTGGTCAGGAGTTTAACGCTTGGGGCAACCCACCTAACCCACCAGAGCATGCGGCATTATTACCGTTTACCCGTTTGTTAGCCGGTCCAATGGACTTTACCCCTGGTATTTTTGACATGGGCTTTGATGGCTTGGATGCAACCAGCAACCGCCCGCAAACAACCCTTGCTAAGCAACTGGCGTTGTATGTGGTATTCTACAGCCCGATTCAAATGGCAGCCGACTTACCTCGTAATTACGAAGCCAAACCAGATGCCTTCCAATTTATTTTGGATGTCGTAACCGATTGGGAAAAATCAGTCGCATTAGCCGGTGAAGTGGGTGATTATGTTGCCTACGCTCGTCAGGCTCGTGACAGCAAAGACTGGTTTGTTGGTGCTTTAACCGATGAGAATGCGCGTCAGCTTGAGCTTGATTTTGACTTCCTAACCGAAGGTCAACGTTACCAAGCGCAAATTTACCGTGATGGTAAAAAAGCCGACTGGGTAAGCAACCCATACGAGTTAACCATAGAACAAAAAACCTTTGTTAAAGGCGATAAAATAACGTTACCTTTAGCAACCAGTGGTGGTGCGGCGATTTACTTAAAAGCGATTGATTAATCACTTTACAGTAATTTAAGCACGACAATACATGAGCCCGGAATGATGTTTCGGGCTTTACAGCAAGAATTAAAAATAAGCTTAATGATATGAATAGAGAAAAACCGCAGTTGTCGTTTTGGCAAGTATGGAATGTGAGCTTTGGCTTTTTAGGTGTGCAATTTGGTTTCGCCTTACAAAATGCCAATGTCAGTCGGATCTTGTCAGATTTAGGGGCTGATTTGCATTCATTATCCCTGTTTTGGCTAGTTGCGCCTATTATGGGGTTAATCGTACAACCGATTGTGGGCTCGGCATCTGACCGTACCTGGAACCGTGTAGGTCGTCGTAAACCCTACATCTTAGCTGGTGCCATTGCCGCCGCCTTAGGTATGGTGTTAATGCCAAATGCCGGGATGTTTGTCGCCTTTATTGCACCCATGCTTTTTGGGGCAATGATTTTGGCCGTCATGGATGCATCCTTTAATGTGAGCTTTCAGCCATTCCGCTCGTTGGTATCGGATATGGTGCCTGCCAAACAGCGTAACCTAGGCTACTCGATTCAATCATTCCTTATCAATATTGGTGCGGTGATTGGTTCAATTTTACCATTCGTATTAACCAACGTGGTTGGTTTAGAAAATACGGCCGAAGCGGGACAAGTTGCGCCATCGGTTACTTGGGCATTCTATATTGGTGCCACCGTGTTACTTGGTACCGTGTTATGGACGGTATTTCGCACCAAAGAATACGCACCCGAAGAGTACTACGCTTATCGTGGTGAAGATCATAACGAAGTTGCAAAACAGCAAGCGAAAGAGCAACAAACATCAATGTTTGCAAAGCTTTCGGCTTTCTTTGCCTTAATGAAAACAATGCCCACCACCATGAAGCAATTAGCGGTTGTGCAGTTTTTCTCATGGTTTGCCCTGTTTATTATGTGGGTTTACTCAATGCCGGCGATCACTCAGTACATTTGGGGTGTGGATGCGAAATGGTTTGACCCGCACTACATTGAATCGGTAGGGCAAATTCCTGCTGCGATTCAAGCGGCGAAAGGCGCTGCGGGTGACTGGGTAGGTATTATCTTTGCGGCTTACTCATTATTTGCGGCAATATTCTCTGTTGTACTATCTAAGCTTGCCGACAAATTTGGTCGTAAACTGGTTTACTCACTATCACTATTTGTTGGTGCCCTAGGTTACTTTGGCTTTATGGCGTTTGATAATCCGCAGCCCGTATTGGTTGATTTATACATCACCAGTGTTGAAGTACCAAAAGCCGCGGTTAACTTGTTTATTCCAATGATTGGTGTGGGTATTTCATGGGCGGCAATTTTAGCGATGCCTTATGCGATTCTAGCCGGTTCATTACCAGCAAGTAAAACCGGTGTTTACATGGGTATTTTCAACTTTACCATTGCCGCACCACAAATTGTTTCGGGCTTATTCTCTGGCTGGATCTTAAGTAGCGTATTTAACAATGAAGCGATTTACATCATTATGCTTGCCGGTGTGTCGATGTTAATTGCCAGTGCTTCCGTGTTCTTGGTTAAGGACGAAGAAAACGTCGCCTAACCCATAATACGTAAGTCCATTCACGACATTTCTACTCTCTGTTTATTTCGATAAGCAGGGGGTAGTTACATCTTGATCAAATTACATTGCTATACATTCAAATAATCTTCGGGTAATATTTGCTAATTGTTGGGTTAATTTTGAACAGGTATAGTGAAAGCTACTTCATTTGATATCGCTTATCGAGCCGGTGTTTCGCAGTCCACCGTATCCAGAGCACTGAGAAACAGTCCTTTGGTAAACAAAGAAACGCGTTTAAAAGTACAAGCGATTGCCAAAGAACTGAATTATAAAGTCGATAAAAATGCGCGAAGCTTACGTTCGCAGCAAAGTTATACGATTGCCCTTCTATTATTCGAAGATCCTTCTGAAGATAACGCGTCACAAATCAATCCTTTCTTCTTGTCAATGCTTGGCAGCATTACCAGTGCCTGCTCAAATAAAGGCTATGACTTGTTAGTGTCATTCCAAAAAATGGAAAGCGACTGGCATGCAGAATACGCCGATACCAACAAGGCCGATGGCATTATTTTGCTAGGCTATGGCGATTACCTCGATTACAAAGAAAAGCTGATCCAGTTAAACGAACAACACACCCATTTTGTCCGTTGGGGCGCTGAAGTAAAAGACATGGAAGTGGCGACCATAGGCTGTGACAACCTGCATGGCGGGTATCAGTTAACTCAACATTTAGTTGAGCAAGGCTGTAAAAATCCTGCATTTGTTGGGGTTGCCTCAAGTGGTGCACCTGAGTTTGAGCATCGCTACCTTGGTTTTAAGCAAGCGTTAAAAGACGCAAACATGGCTTTTAATGAAAACCTGCAAGTCGATGCCGTTTTCACTGAGGAAGCCGGTTATACCGCGGCGAAAGAATTACTGAGTAAGCATACTGATATTGATGCCATCTTTGGGGCCAGTGATTTACTTGCTATAGGGGCATTACGGGCGATAAAAGAGCAAGGTTATCGGGTACCAGAAGACATTGCTGTAGTCGGTTTTGATGACATCGTAATGGCTAATTTTACCAACCCGCC
Organism: uncultured Thalassotalea sp.; assembly: GCA_947502355.1. GTDB lineage: Bacteria > Pseudomonadota > Gammaproteobacteria > Enterobacterales > Alteromonadaceae > Thalassotalea_A. The sequence goes on from CANMZP010000002.1 coordinate 78,604, forward strand.
ATTAACCACGGCCAAGCAGGATACCATTTTGGCAGGGCAACTTTTGGTTGATAGCTTACTGGCCCAAATTGCCGGTGAGAAACCCAAATCGCAACAAATCCAAGCCACTCTGGTTGAGCGCAAATCATCAAACAAATTAAATAAATAAGTTGCCCATTAACCTCACCAACTGATAAGTTATTTATATCGTTTTTTCAACTACCTGATTATCTTCAGGTAGTTGGTTTTTGTGGATATAAATATAATGAAGTCTGGCAAGCACAATCTGTTAATCTATTTTTTAGCCTTTAGTTGTGGCTTCTCCATTATGGGGATTGAGTTGCTGGCTGGTCGAATTCTGGCGCCGTATTTTGGCTCGAGTGTGCATGTCTGGGGCAGTATTATTACCGTCTTTATGCTTGCCTTATCATTAGGTTACCTACTTGGTGGGAAGTTATCTTTGCATCATCCGTCTTTGTATAAATTTGGCAGCCTGTTTATTTTCTCAGGCTTGGCGTTGTTGCCTTTGGCTTATTATTCCATCCCTTTATTGGAATTGGTTTTTGAACATATAGAAGACAGTCGTTATGGTTCCTTGCTTGCTTCTATGGGGTTGTTTTTTATACCCACCATTATTTTGGGGATGATTTCTCCCTATTCGGTTAGGCTTTTGGTGAGTCACCAGGAGGAAAGTGGGCAAGTGGCAGGGCGACTTTATTTTGTATCGACTCTGGGAAGTGCCTTGGGAACCTTGGCGACGTCATTTTATTTGGTGATGTGGTTTAATGTAAACAGCATCATTCTCAGCTTTTGTGGTATTTTAATCGTCCTTGGCATATTGGCTCTTGGGGTCGCCCAATCTCGTAATGTGAGCTTACAACATGCATAAATTACTACGTTTAGTCCTGCCTATATTACTGCTGTCTGTGAGCGTTTCAACAGCGGCAAAAATCATTAAAGAAGAGCGTTCTTTGTATCGCAATATCTTTGTTGAAGACAAAGAAAATGTGCGCTGCTTAAAATTTTCGGTCAAGCGTCAGTCGTCTAATCAATCATGTATTTATATCGATGACGAATACAAGCTGGTGTTCGATTACACCAAATTTATTATGTCGACCCTAGTGTTTAAGCCGGATCCACAGCGCGTGCTTATTATTGGTTTAGGTGGCGGTACCCTGTCTAATAGCTTATTGCATATGTATCCCAATATTGAAATCGATAATGTTGAAATTGACCCTGCGGTGGTTAAAGTTGCCGTCGATTACTTTAATTTTAAGCAAACAGATAAAGTAAAAAGCCATGTAAAAGACGGGCGAATTTTTATTAAGCGGGCTTTAAAAAAGCAACCGCGCTATGACTTTATTATTCTTGATGCTTTTAATGGCGAGTACATCCCCGAGCACTTGCTTACCGCTGAATTTTTACAAGAATCACAGCAGTTACTTACGGATGATGGCATTTTGGTTGCTAATACCTTCTCAAGCAGTGACTTGTATCACCATGAAAGTGCGACCTATCATCATGTGTTTGGGGATTTCTATACCTTGGTGAATCGCCGCTTAAACGGTAATCGAATTATTGTTATTGATAATTCAACGCTAAGTGATGCACAGTTTGAACAGAATAAGAAGAGTTTGGCACGTAAATTAAGTGAATTTGATATTGATTTGGAAGGGGTATTGGCCACTCTAAAATTAGAGGAAAAACACGTCAGTGATTACAAAATTCTGACGGATCAGTATTCTCCAGCCAATTTATTGTAATTAGTCTTGTATTTTAAGCGCTAGATAGTCATTGCAAAAGAATCTAAGGCGATACTGCACAGGGCAATAGAAACTAAAATAAGTAATAATTTGTTGGTTCTTTTAAGATCGTTCAAAACGATACCCTTTTTGTTATTATAAAAACTCCTTATCCCGTTAAATTTATGTAAATCTCGTTGTCGAGTCAATACTTTTTTTTATCAAAACCGTCGAGAAAACCCCGTGATCGCAGCGGAGTGAAGTCGCGGGGTAGTTCACAAAAGGAAATCAATAAGATACAGCCACTTCCCCAGTTACATTTTGTGCTAAAAAACCATCAGCTTAGTAACATCATATTCCTTAATAACTTCTATAATCAATTTATACACTTGGCCAGTTAAAAAAGTACCCATTTGAAGCGCTTATTTTTTTGAGCTTTGTTTGATGCTTAACTAAGCTAATAGTAGCCAATTTTAAATTGAATATAACTTGGGTGAAGATACCCATAGAGGGTCTAAAAATGACTGATTCCAATAAACAACGCCTCCTCGATGCCGCCAAACAAGCCCACGATAATGCTTATGCGCCGTACAGTAATTTTCACGTTGGTGCAGCCGCGTTAAGTAAAAATGGTAAAATTTTCAATGGTTGTAATATGGAAAACGCCTCGTATGGTTTAACAAATTGTGCCGAGCGCAACTGCCTTGGTACGGCTATTTGTGACGGCGAACAAGAATTTGAAACCTTAATTATTTATACCGAGCAAGAAAAAATTACCCCACCTTGTGGTGCCTGTCGACAAGTGATTGTTGAATTTTTAGAACAAGATGCTTATGTGACGGCTTATAACCACTTAGGTGATGAGCTCAGCTGGCAAGTTAAAGACTTACTTCCGCAAGCATTTACCCCTAAAAATTTAACATAGGGTTAATTCCCTTAGGAGATCATTATGATTTTACCTCAAGAAGTCATTCGCACTAAGCGTGATGGTGAAACCCTAACCCCTGCTCAAATTCAAGCCTTTGTTAAAGGGTTAACAGATAGCAGCTTTACCGATGCACAAGTGGGTGCTATGGCAATGGCCATCATCCTCAAAGGCATGGAAACCAAAGAAACGGTTAGTTTGACAGAGCAAATGATGCTTTCAGGCATTAAGCTGGATTGGCCAGAGCTCGATGGTCCTATTGTGGATAAACATTCAACAGGTGGTGTTGGTGATAAAGTCAGCTTTATGCTCGCCGCTATTGTTGCCGCTAATGGTGCCTATGTACCGATGATCTCAGGCCGTGGCTTGGGACATACGGGCGGTACGGTAGATAAACTGGAAAGTATTGCCGGTTTTGATGTCACCCCAACCATCCCAAGGTTTAAAGAAATTGTTAAAGATGTGGGCATGTCGATTATTGCTCAAACCAGTGATTTAGCACCGGCAGATCGTCGTCTTTATTCGATTCGTGACATCACTGCGACCGTAGACTCTGTACCATTAATTACGGCATCTATCTTATCTAAGAAGCTTGCTGCTGGCTTAGATTCATTGGTAATGGATGTAAAAGTTGGTAATGGTGCTTTAATGCCAAATGCCGCCGCTGCGCGTGAGCTTGCCCAGTCTATTGTTAACGTTGCCAATGGCGCAGGTGTTAAAACGAAAGCCTACATCACCGATATGAACCAAGTATTAGGTACAAGTGCGGGTAACGCAGTGGAAATCAAAGAAACCTTAGACTATCTAACGGGTGATAACCGTGATCCACGTTTACACAAAGTTGTGAGCACATTAGCTACGTCCATGTTAATGGATGCCGGAATTGCTAAAGATGAAGCAAGTGCCGAAACATTAATTGAGAAATGTTTAGCGGATGGCAGCGCGGCAGAAAAATTTGCCAAAATGATCGCCGCTATGGGCGGTCCAAATGACTTGTTTGAAAACCCATGGAAGCACATGCCAAAAGCGGCACACAGCAAAGACATTCTTGCCCCAGCAGATGGTTACCTAGGTGAAACCCTAACTCGCGAATTGGGTATGACGGTAGTGCAAATGGGTGGTGGTCGAGTAAGCAATGGTCAGGAAATTGACCACAGTGTGGGCTTTGACAATATTCTGCCACTAGGTGCAAAAGTCTCTAAAGGGGACGTACTGGCAACCGTACATGGTAATTCGGAAGATAATGTTCAAGTAGGCGAACAAGGCTACTTGAAAAATATCACCATTACCAATAACGCGCCTGATTTAGCGCCAATTATTCATGAAGTGATAACAGAGCAACCATAGGTTTATCTTCTTTAAAGAGTAACCGCTAGGTAATGCACATAAGGGAATGACTATTGATTTAGTTATTCCTTTTTTACGTCTGGCATGCCGGTTTTGCTATTGCCTGTTTTGCTATTTAGTCCTATTCTTGAGCCAATCTTTTCAATCGACTATTTATATATAGGCCTTTCTATGATCAAGTTTTGGAATGGTAATAAATCTGCCGCTAGGCAATCTTATGAACGGGCACTTTTGCAACGTTGTTTGGCTATCACCGCACAAGAATATGGCGATGAAGCGCTTAGCGTTGATGACATTGACTTACCGCTAGCGGAACAAGAAGGGGATGTGTTTAATCAAGGGACTGATATCTTAGTGACGGTCGCTGGCAACGCCAAATTTGCCGGCAAAGAAAAACTGATCATTAAAGAAGACATCAGTAAAGGGTTGTTGGGCTATCGAGTGCTGCTGTTTAATAAAGCCTTAACACATCACTTTTCCTCAATTTCAATGATGGCTGATTTACAACATAGAGTCATTGGTGTTCCTAATACTTGGGTCGACGCGCAACTGTTCCGGGCAAATGGTTTTATGGTGAATGAAAAAGGCTTGTTTGAAGAATTATTTCCGCTTTTACAAAGCCATGATTTTGAATACACCGCGCTAGGGGCTAATGAGGTATTGCAGATCTGCGAGGATATGAAAGCCTCTGATTATGATGTTGTTATTGACCAAACATGCTTACTATATTATCCCTACCCAATCGTTTTTTATGTAAACCCTGCTCGTCCTGAGTTAGCCCGTCGTGTATCAAAAGGACTGGCCTTATTAAAAGCCAATGGTGGCTTTGACCAGCTATTTAATGAACATCATTTGGCCATTATTGAGCAGCTAAAACTCAGTAACCGACAAGTGTTTTCATTAACCAACCCTGCATTACCTTCTTACTTTGCAGGCTTCAGTCCTGAATTGACGTTTTAACATATCGCAAAGGCGATCCCACATATCGCTGTTGCGATTGATGGGATGACGAGGTCGGCGCTTTAGACTTCTGATTTGAATTTCACATATCGCTGTCGTGATTGATGGGAAGACGAGGCAAGGGCTTTAGACTTCGCATGTTGTAAGTAAATAAATTTCAGGCAAAAAAAACCGACGCCGCTAAAAGCAGAGTCGGTAAGAAGCTTATGGGGAAGCTAGAAAACAAAAGTTATTACAACAAGGATTCCCTTAGGAATGACTTCATATTAATCGTTTCATTTTTTAAAGTAAAGTGCTTTTTCTAATAAAGTTACATTTTGTGGTCTTTTTTTGGTTTTTGACAGGTTTTGTTGTAATTTGGTCGTCAAAAGTGATTGGTGCTGAATTGTTAGCTTTGCAATAGATTGGTTTATTTCAGGCAAAAAAAACCGACGCCGCTAAAAGCAGAGTCGGTAAGAAGCTTATGGGGAAGCTAGAAAACAAAAGTTATTACAACAAGAATTCCCTTAGGAATGACTTCATACTAATAGTTTCATTTTTTAAAGTAAAGAGTTTTTTCTAATAAAATTACACTTTTTTTTGAGGTGATTGATCTTTTACTTTAATTCGCACCTATAAATGTCTATTTTATTGAAATTTATGAAATTAAAGTTCTATATTGTAGTTTTATTTTCTTTAGGCGAAAAAAAACCGACGCCGCTAAAAGCAGAGTCGGTAAGAAGCTTATGGGGAAGCTAGAAAACAAAAGTTATTACAACAAGAATTCCCTTAGGAATAATTTTATTCTAGAGCCATCGCTCTAGAATGTAAAGTCTTTACTCTAAAAAATGTTGCATTTTTAGAAAAAAACTTTGTTTTGCTGTTTTAATGGTGTTTTCTCGCTGTTTTTGAAAGTTTATTAATTTGTTTTGGCTAAAAAGCGCAATTTTGCTTAAATTGTCACCGGTAAATGGCCATTAGCTGTAAGTTTTCCGCTTAAAACTTTCGCCAAGGCGCTTAATGCCGGACTGATTAACTCGCCAGTTTCTTCATCGGTATGAATGTTATAGGCGTAAGTCGCCAGACAGGTATCGGCGACTTTACTAAATTCTTTTATTTCATAAGGGGTACGCAAACTGACAAATACCACGGCTTTGTTTTTTTGCTTTGCCTGTGTCAATAAAGCCTCAATGGTTTCAGGGCCCGCTAGCTCAGTAAGTTTTTGACTGTTCCCGGCTAAATCATCCATTCCTCCCATTTCTGCCGCACTTTGGCGCGGCGCAATATGCGCGCCTATGACGATGTCCGCCGCTTCGATTTGTGCCAAGCTGAGGGCTTTATCAAAACGCTGGGCGCTCGTGTAGGTGATGTTTAACTTGTCTAACTGTTTGTGTAAAGCTGATTCTAACGCCACACACTTTGCTGTATCTGGCATGATCAAATGGATGTTTTGTCCAGCTTTTAATGGTAGCACCTTCTTATGTTGTGCGACCAATGTGATGCTGTCCTGTGCCAACTTTTGTTCAATCAGCCTGTTTTCGGGTAAATTTAATCGCCAAGGTGCTTGAGCAAGTTCGTGTTGTAAATCTTTGCCAAATTGCTTTTCTAATTGATAATCGGTTTTAAGCTTTTGTATGCGTAAAAAGGAAGCATGAATTTCATTACGGTCAAGTTCACCCGACTCTACGGCTGCAACGACCGAGTTTATTAATTGATTTACGGCGTCCAAATCCTTTGGGGTACGAATTTTTATTGGCATTAGGGCAATATCAACACCGGCTTTGAAGGTATTGATAACTCCATCATGCGCTTCAAAGAAGTTACTGATACCAGCCATGTCCATTGCATCGGTTACCACCACGCCGTTATAACCTAATTCATCGCGCAGTAAATCGGTGATCATTGCACGCGACATGGTGGCGGGCTTAATCATATGAGTACCGTTTTTGGCTACAAAAGTACTGTTATCAAGTGCTGGGTATTGAATGTGCGCTGTCATGATCATGCCTGGAGCATGATGGTCGATGATTTGCTTAAATGGGGCAATGTCCATTTTCATTACCGTTTCAAGATCATGGTCAACTCTAGGTAGGCCGGTATGGCTGTCCGTTGCGGTATCGCCGTGTCCTGGGAAGTGTTTAATGGTACCCACTATCCCTTGCTGTTGAAAAGCTTCAACTTGTGCCTGTCCAAGGTTGGCCACAATCTCTGGGTCTTCACCAAAAGCCCGCACATTAATAACCGGATTTTCAGGGTTGGCATTTACATCAATTGTCGGGGCGTGATTTACATTGAAGCCTAAGGCCTTAAGCTCTTCGCCAATAACTCGAGCACTTTGGGTTGCGTAATGCGTTCCGTGTGTTTTATACGTTGCACCAATGGCCATGTTACCGGTAAAGGCAATGGTATTGTGGCGAGGTGAGCGAAATACTCGACCCCCTTCCTGATCAATGGAAATTAACAAGGGAGAAGCTAAACTTGATGCCGCTGCTGCCTGTTGTAACTCATGATTTAAGGTAATGGTTTGCTCATGACTTTGCAGATTATCGGCAAATAAAATAACCCCACCCAAGTTGCTTTCGCTGATCAGGTTAGCAATATCTTTAGGTAGCTTGGTCAGCGGTGTCCTTGAGTCATTGTCAACCGTGATTTGTTCGCTGTAATAGCGTAAATCAATCATGATTTTTTGCGCGATTTCAGTTTGCAGAGTTACAGATGTGTTTGTCATAGGAGTTCCAAAGCCTAATGTCGTTTATGACCAGTATAGAGAGAGTTTACCTACAGTTTCATTAACTGCAAAGGAAGGAAAAGGCATCAGGCCACAAGCTAAGAGGGATTGCGCTATGAACTAACGCGGATCACAGCCTGATGCTTTTTATTTTTTAATGTCTGCATTATTACTAATGCGCAGGTTTAATAGTTGTGAAGTAAACCGTGCAAGTCACTAATGAGTGTGTTTTGTTGCTCAGCAAAATCAAAGTACTCTTGATTTTCTAATTCAGAAGCCGCTTCTTTATCAAGAATAATAACCACATTTTCATGCATTTGCAGCATAGAAGCTGGGCACATGGCTGATACTGGACCGGTGATCATGTCTTTAACAGCTTGCGCTTTGTTTTTACCCGTTGCCATAAGTAATACGTAACGAGACTCCATAATAGTGGCAATACCCATGGTCATTGCCATTTTAGGTTGCTCTTCATCTGGCTTAAATAAACGTGAATTATCAATTAACGTTTGCTTCGTTAAAGTCTTAATGCGGGTACGAGAACTCAAGCTTGAAGTCGGTTCGTTAAAACCAATATGGCCATTGGCACCAAGACCTAGAATTTGTAAATCAATGCCGTTATGGTCTTTGATTTGTTGCTCGTAAATCAAACCTTGTGCACGAGGGTTTTGATCTTTGTTGCACGTTGGCAAGTGTGTTTTGCTTTTATCAATATCAACATGATCAAACAAGTTTTCATTCATAAAGCTGCGGTAGCTTTGTGGATTTTGTGGATCAATATTGTAGTACTCATCCAAATTAAAGCTGCTGATGTTTTTAAAGCTTAGTTGTTGCTCTTTGTGTAGCTTAACTAAGTTTTTGTATAAGTTAATTGGCGTGCTGCCGGTCGCTAAACCTAAAACAGCGTCGTTTTTTTTGTTAACTAACTCTTGTACCCAATCAGCGGCATGACTTGATACGTGTTGTTCATCATCTAAAATGATCACTTGCATTGTGTTGATCTCACCTTATCTTAATGTGTGCTTGAACACAGTGTAATAAACTATTCTGGTTATTGCTAGCTTTTAGCAATTATTATTCTGTGTTTTTTACTGTCGGTTTTTATTTAACCAAAAACTATAAGTTTTTGATGGTTTCCATTATCGCATTTATCTTTTCAAGGTATTGGCGTTTCTCTGGTGATGTTTGTGTTAGCGCAATAAAAATCATATCAATGACATATTGCTGTGACGTTCTCGCCAAAATTGAAGAAAGACGGATTGAGTCTTTCTCGGCCACCGAGTACAAGTTTACGTCTGCTTGCAGTGATACCGGATTTTCAGCAAATTGGGTTAGCGATATGATTTTGCAGCCATTGCCCGTTGCCTGATTACAAATCTCTTTTAGCTCTCGGGTGGTACCCGACTCACTGATCACGAAAATCACATCATCTTCACCGTAGCTGGCAATACTGGCCAGTTGGGCGTGAATATCGAGCTCCGAAATAGAGGCTTTACCAATTTTTTGTAATTTATAGCTAAAATCTTTCCCTACTAATGCAGAACCACCCAAACCACAGATTAATATACGATTTGCCTGATCTAATAAGGCCATTGCCTGAGCAATTGAATTGGCTTCATTAATGTTTTTTGTTTCGTTAAGTACCGAAATTTTATTTTGATGAAGTTTTTCACCCAATTGATCAATATCATCATTGAGGGTGATTTTGTCATCAGGGTGTGTATTGAAGTCATCGTTGTTTAGGGCATCAATTACCGCAAGTTTAAACGCAGGATAACCTTTGTAACCCAATTTCTGGGTAAACTTAACGACACTAGATTGACTAACCTTTGCTTCATTTGCTAGGCGCTGTGATGAGAAATCTCTAATAACTTCTGGACTGTCTAATATATGAGAGGCCAGTTTTTGTTCATTTAAAGATAAAGTATCAAACAGCGCTTTTATTTTTACGAATGCGGGCATAAGCGACCACCGATTTAAAAATTATTACAATTATTCTGAAATAGTGCTTTATTTTGTGATAAATTATTTCTTGTGTGATTGAGAGTATAAAGAAACCCTAATCGTTGCAAGCATTTCCAATTGATTCATATCAACTAAATGCAGTAACGCATTGCATCAGGTAGAAAAACTATGAAAAAAACAACATCTTTTTATATCGGTATCATGTCGGGTACCAGCGTCGATGGCATTGATATTGCGCTTGTAAGGCAGGAAGAACCTGAAGAACAGAGTCAACAACAAGCGACGACTGTCTTTGTGGATGGTCGGGAATATGCCTTTGATGAACAATTGCGTGAGGATGTGCTAAAACTTTGCAAAGAACAGCACACCTCGTTACAACACCTTGGCGAAATCACCAATCGTTTAAGCATTGCTTATGGTGATGCGGTAAATCAGTTTTTGCAGGAAATACAGGTAAAACCTGAACAAATTAAAGCCATTGGTTGTCATGGACAAACGGTATTCCATCAGCCAACGGGCCAGTACCCATTTTCAATGCAGTTGATTAACCCAAGCATCATAACGGCAAATACGGGGATTACAACGGTATCGGATTTTCGCAGCATGGACGTGGCGTTAGGTGGCCAAGGCGCCCCTTTAGTGCCGTTATTTCATCAAAGCCTCATTAATGATAATAATCAAAATGAGGCGTTGGTGTTTTTGAATCTGGGCGGCATTGCCAATATTTCCATTGTTAATCCTGCGCCTTTATTAGGTTATGACACCGGTCCAGCCAATGTGCTTCTTGATGCTTGGATATTAAAAGTTCAAGGTAAGCATTATGATAAAGACGGTGCATTTGCTGGCCGTGGTCAGTGCAATAAAGCGTTGCTAGACGTGTTATTGGATGAACCTTATTTTACCTTGCCAGCGCCTAAGAGTACGGGGCGTGAGTTGTTTAATCTAAACTGGTTGGAAGAAAAACTGGCCGGTTTTGAACTGCCCATTAGTGATGCCGATATTATGGCGACATTGGTTGAACTAACTTGTACGCCAATTATTGACTCAATTAAAGCCTTACCAGCCGGTCGTTTATTAGTATGTGGGGGCGGTGCTCGCAATGCGTCAATTATGCAGTGTCTGGCCAATGGTCTAAGCGATTGGCAAGTATGTTGTACCGATGATGTGGGCATTAGCTCCGATTATATGGAAGCGATGGCTTTTGCCTGGTTAGCTTACCGTTGTTTAAACCGTTTACCGGGTAACGATCCAAATGTTACTGGAGCGAGTCGCAGTGAATTGTGTGGGTCGATTACTCGGATTGGCAGTAGTTTTTAAGCGGGTTTTAACTTACCCACACTGTCAATTATGGGGGGCCTGCCTTCGCCGAAATGATGGCTAGGGATGGCCTAATGCAGAAGTTGCTCATGGATGAGTAACCTCTGTGACGTTATACCGTTATTTCATTTAAGTTCACCGTCATATAAAAGAAAGAGCCCCTAAATAAAATATTATTTAAGGGTTAAGCTAGAGTAATAGGAATAGAAAGAGACTATTTCGTCATTCCGGAATTTCTTATCAAAGGGAGCTCAAGCGAGCTTTTAATAAGAAATATCCGGGATCTCCAATCGCCTGCTGTGAGCATGTTAACCTACTCACTTACTGTTGAGCAGAACTCACCTTATCAAGTAAGTAAACAATCGATTGATAAGGCACATCCGTCGCCTTAGTTAACCCTATCTCACAAGTACGATTATTACTAAAGCCTTGTTTAATCACACCCGTTACCTGAGCGTGCAATGGTTTTAAGGCGTTTTCATTTAACTCGGGCAACACAAAGCCTTTATCTCCGGCAAAGCCACAACAATTAATGTCACTTGGAATGATCACCTCCTTTGCGCACGCTTTAGCAATCGCCACTAGCTGATTGTCCGCCTGATTACGGATGGTGCTACACGTTACGTGCAGGCTAACAGGCTCATCTTGTGGGGTAATGGATAATTCAGGCAGCACATATTGAGCTAGGAAATCCGATAATTCAAAAAATCGTATGTGCTTATTTTGCTCACTCTGTATCACGTGCAAGGCACACGAGCTGGCATCGAGGATCACTGGCGTGTCGTCTTGTTGCGCTAATGGTTTAATGGACTCAACCAATTGCTCGGTTTTACTTTTGGCCGTTTGGTTATCCCCTTTACTGGCAAACGGTAAACCACAACATAAACCATCAACAGCAGATGGAATTATCACCTCAAAACCTGCCTTGACTAATATCGACATTACAACATCGGCAAGTGGCCTTTTGTCACTGGCATTCTTATCTTGGGCAAAAGTACGGGTAGCACAACTTGGGATATAAATAACTTTAGGCTTACTTGATTCTTTAAAGCCTTGCTGGGTTTTAGGTAGGGCTTTCTCCCCTTTTGGCCAGGCGTCGTAATAAAGCGGAATGCGCTCACCACTGAGTTTGTTTAACCCTTTAAAGGTTGTTTCCACCACCGATGTTGGTAGCAGCGTATTGGCATGCGATACCATGGATAATCCAAATTTGGCAATGGCTAGGCTGCTGTCTAAATGCTTGGCTGCAAATTGACTTATTTTTTGCTGCATTGGTTTTTGCTTGAAGGCATCGGCTCTGAGCGACTTAATGAATTCGCCAGTATTAATCCCCACTGGGCACTTTAAACCACACAGCCCGGTAGCCGCACAACTATCAATAGCAAGGAATTGATAGTCTTCTTGTAATTGGGTTTGTTCCTGATTAAGAGCCTGTATCTCAGTAGACGATAGCTGGCGTTGTTTTAATAGCTGACTAATTTCTTTAATACGGCGCCATATTGTAATGCGTTGTCTTGGTGTAAAGGTGAAGTTGGTTGATGGACAAACGGACTCACAAAACCCACACTCAATGCATTTATCAATAATATCATCGGCTGCAGGCAAGCTTTTTAAGTTTTGTAAATGCACATTGTCGTCTGGGTTTAATATGACACCCGGGTTTAAAATTCCTTTTGGATCAAAGGTGTTTTTTATGGCAGACATCAATTGATAAGCACTATTGCCCCACTCAAGTTCGACAAAAGGGGCCATGTTTCGGCCGGTGCCATGTTCGGCTTTTAAAGAGCCCTGATAACGAACCGCAACAAGCTGAGCAACATCTTCCATAAAGTTTGAATAGCGTTGTTTTTCTGTCTCACTATCAAATGCTTGGGTAAATACAAAGTGCAGGTTACCGGCTAGGGCATGGCCAAAGATAATGGCCTCGTTGTAGTGGTATTTTTCAAATAATACCTGTAACTCTTTTACGCCCTCGGCCAGTTTTTCTATTGGAAAGGCGACATCTTCAATAATAACCGTGGTGCCGGTTTCTCGAACGGCGCCGACAGCTGGGAAGGTATCTTTGCGAATTTTCCATAAATTATTACTGATATTTGCATCATTACTAAAGGAAACTTGGAAACTAACGGAATCATTAAGGGAGCTAAGCAAAGCTAAGGTTTGCTGTTGCAATTGTTTTAAGTCGTTTTCTGTGGCGGCTTGTAATTCAATTAATAACGCTGCTGAGTTGCTGGTTAGGCTTGGCACGCAAGGCGATAAAATCGGCTTGTCGGAGACACTTTTTAGGGCTCGATAATCAAGTAACTCTACCGCTGCGACATCGAGCTTGGCCAGTTCGCTGACCAAATCACAGGCCTGATTTAACTGCTCAAATACATAGAAACCCGTTAGCTTATGAGGGTGTACTTCTACTGTGTGGTAGGTGATATCGGCAATAAACCCCAATGTACCTTCAGAGCCGATGAGTAGGTGTTTAATTACGTCAATGGGATCGCTAAAGTCCAATAGTGAATTGATGCCATAGCCGCAAGTGTTTTTGAGGCGAAATTTATGACGAATTCGCTCGGCTAAGTCACTATCTCCTCGTACTTGCGCTAATAAGGTGGTCAACTGTGCAATCAGGACGTGCTCTTGTTCTATAAACTGTTGGCAACTTGCTGGATCAGCAGTATTTAATTCACTGCCATTGGCAAAAATTATCGTCATATCCGCGACGGTATGGTAACTGTTTTGCTTTACCCCACAGCACATGCCAGAAGCGTTATTCGCGGCAATACCACCTATTTTACAGCTATCGATAGAGGCGGGATCTGGGCCGATTTTACGGGCATAGGGAGCCAGTAAACGGTTGACTTTAGCGCCAATAATGCCCGGTTGTAAGCAAATTTTATCGCCGTTGTTGGAGATTTGTGCATGTTGCCAGTCATTCGTTAAAAGGATTAATACCGAGTCGGTAATGGCTTGCCCAGATAAACTGGTACCTGCGGCGCGAAACGTAACCGGCACCTCATATTGGTTGGCCAATTCAAGTACTTGCTTTACTTGCGCTTTATTGCTTAATTGCAGGATGAGTTTTGGCACCAGTCGGTAAAAACTGGCGTCGGTACCAAAGGCATAACGCTTACTATACGAATCAATGATTTGCTTCGATTCTAAAAAATGGCTCAGTTTATGTTGAAACTGATTAAAATTTGCTTGCCCCATGAACATCACCTAAATTTTTTGGTTTAATTATATGCGAAAGGACGCCATATAGGCGTCCTTGTTTATTATTTTTTAAATCAGCTAGTTATAAGTGCTTCTTAATTTGGGTAGATTAAGTATGGCTTACGTTGCTGTAAAAATTTGCTTAAGTCTTTTTGCCAGCTTTTGCGGATTTCCACACCTGACATACCCGACTCAATTTGTTTTCTAAAAGTATCAGTCCCTGCTAACTTATCAAAGAACTTGGCGCGAGTGAAAAACTCTTCATCATGCTCTTTAAACACTTTATGCCACTGGATTAAGTGATCAATGTTTAAGCCTAAAACCGAAGACTCTCTTAAGTCGACACCAACCGCTTTTTTGCCTTTTAATTTAGGTTTCATTGATGCGCCTTTGATTGGGCGCGGGGTAAACGTAAAGTCACCGTTGTTAAATTTGTCAAAGCCAATCACCTGGAATGGAAAGTCCGTTCCTCGACCAATACTCACCGGTGTCCCCTCAAAGAAGCCAAGCGATGCATAAAGTGAAATGGATACATCATTAGGTAAATTCGGACTTGGTTTAATTGGTAATGGGTAGCTCATATGGCGATCATAATGACTTACCGGAATAACGGTTAAGTCGGCTTTAACGCCATTTTTCAACCAACCTTCACCGTTGATCATTTGCGCCAATTCACCCACGGTCATACCGTGCAATAAAGGAATTTGGTGCATACCAACAAATGATTGGAAGTCTAAATCTAATACTGGGCCATCCACACTAAAACCGTTTGGATTAGGGCGGTCAAAAACGATGAACTGCTTACCTTGTTCCGCCGCTGCTTCCATCATGTAATGCATTGAACTGATGTAAGTGTAGTAGCGAACACCGACATCTTGAATGTCGAAAATCAATACATCAACGTCTTCTAATACGTCAGCTGATGGCTTTTTGTTTTTACCGTAAATGGAAACAATGTCTATGCCAGTTGCGGCATCAACACTTGAGTTAACGTGAGCACCCGCGTCGTGATCACCACGAAAGCCATGTTCTGGGGCGAATATTTTATTTACTTGCACGCCTTCGGCCAATAAAACATCAACAATGTGCTGATCCTTTACCATAGAAGTTTGGTTAACCACCATACCAACGCGTTTTCCTTCAAGCATTTGCAGGTAGTTTTCTTGTTGTGCAGCACCAATTTGTACACTTAATTGCTTATTGGCCGATTTACTGGCCACGGGAGCTAAATGTTCCGTTGTGGTTGATTGTGCACAGCCACCTAATAATAGAGCGGTTGCGGTGATCACATATTTTAATTTTGAGTTAATCATCATTTCAACCTAGTCAATTGAGCCACGTAAAAAGCCCTTATTTTGGCTTAGTAATACTTGTCCGTCTTTGGCATCTTTACCGGTTAAGATCATTAAAATGGCTAATTTGGCGTTGTAATCAGATGCTTCTAAGGCGGTCTTAGCTTGTTCATGCGTACACTGAGTTGCTTGCATCACAATGCGGCTGGCACGAGCGTATAATTTCTCATTTGAGGCATTTACATCAACCATAAGGTTTTGATAAACCTTGCCTGAACGCACCATACTGGCCGTTGTTAGCATGTTTAAAATTAATTTTTGCGCGGTACCTGATTTCATTCGTGTCGAACCGGTAACGGCTTCTGGGCCGACAACCGCGCACATGGCGTAATCGGCTATTTCAGAAATTAAAGCACCTGGGTTACAGGTCACACTGCCGGTTTTACAGCCTAATGTTTTTGCGTATTCAAGGCCTGCGGCAACATAAGGTGTACGGCCACTTGCTGCAATACCAACCACCACATCATTACTGGTTAATTCGATTTTTTTAAGGTCTTCAACACCAAGTTCTTCGCTGTCTTCTGCTCCTTCAACCGCTTTATAGATAGCACGATCACCCCCTGCGATAAGGCCGATAACCATGTCATCAGGAACCGAATAGGTAGGTGGGCATTCAACCGCATCTAAAATACCTAAACGGCCACTTGTACCTGCACCGATATAAATAAGACGACCATCTTTTCGGAACGCTTCAACAATGGCATCAACGGTTTGTGCAATTGCCGGAATGGCTTCTTTTACCGCCAAAGCAACTTTTTGATCTTCGTTATTAATTTTATTCAGGACCTGTTCGGTACTGATGATATCTATATCTAACGTATCTGGATTTCGACCTTCTGAAACCATGGTTTCAAGTTGTGCCAATATTGTGGCTTCTTTATGTAGGTTCGCGTCTTTTGCCATTGTCATTTTCTTGTTCCAACTGTTGATTTTTATAATTTTACCTGCGTTTTCGGGTTATTTGTTAGCAATTTATCGAATTAAAGTGTGTATTTGGATGAATCGCTTACCTTAATTTTTGCCTATCCGAAAACAGTTACCTGAGAAGGTTGTATTCTTGCTGAATTAATCAATTACGGCTGATTGCGCTGTTGCTTTTCGTTTTTAGTCTTCTGTTATTTTCGCTACTCATAAGTCGAACAAAATGGGGTTCTTAATTAAGTTCGGCGATATCAGCAATCGCTATTAATAGAAGTCATTAACACACATCAGTTGGTGTAATTATTCATTCAATTAAATTATAAATCAAGGAATAATTTATTACGAAACGGTTTTTTTTGAATTTTTTTATTCAAAAATATCTAGTGTATGGCTAAAAGGTTAGCAAAATCAGTATGTTTAAATATTTTGTTGTTTTTATTTTATCGGTCTCTAAGAATAAATTAGTTATTTTGTTGTGCGTTTTCAAGGCGACTTATTTTAAAGGGGGCTGCGAATTTTGCCTCAGTTTATGAAAGTGATTTTGAAAGCGTCTATGCCTAGCCCTGTTTTTATATGCTTTCACTGAGAAAGAATTCATCAGTAAAGCGCTCAGAAATACTGCAGCTTGTGCGTTTATGAGTACACGCTGTTTACCAACCTAGTAGGCCTTTTAGCAAAAAAAACCTAGATGCTTTCATATCTAGGTTTGCTAAAATTAAGGGCCTAATCAATAAGTCTTTAGGTCATAGACTGGCTTTTGCCCTTACCCAAACAGCAGGTGATGAAGGCGGCCGCTGTGCCAATACATAACTGCCAGGTAAAGCCTAAATCAAAACTGGCTAAATCAGGGCTTATAAAAGAAAGCACGTAAGGTTGGAAAAATAAGGTGGTAATAAAGCCAACCGCTAATGCCGCACAAACGGAATTTTTACTGCCACGCTTGGTAAATAGAACCGTAAAATACACCCCTAATAAACCACTATAGGCAAACACCATCACACTTAAGGCAAAAGCCAATAATGGCATGTCGGTATAGCGCTGCCAGTAAAAGCATAATAGGGCCATACTTGCTAATGTCATCGCAGCGATGATCATGCCGACTTGCCCTGCAATGACAAAATGTTTGTCGGATTTAATAATGCCTTTGTTTTGTAAAAACGGTCGATAAATATCTTGAATAACCACCGAAGACATCGAGTTTAACCCTGAGTTTAAGGTAGACAGTGCCGCGGCAATAACACCTACGGTGACCAAACCACGCACGCCAGATGGGATTTCTGTCAGGATATACGACATAAACACAGTGATTTTTTCACCTGAAAACGACTGAACTATCTCACTTGATCCGGTCATCATTAAGTCTGGGCGTAAGTAAAAGACATAAAGTAGCAAACCAATAAAGATAAACAAGGCCATTACAGGGATCACCATAACCACTGAAAGGAGCATGGCTTTTGAGCCTTCTTTGGCGTTATTACAGGTAAGCACACGTTGCGTCATATCTTGATCCAGACCAAAGGCTGCAATATACAACAACACAAAGCCGGTAAGGGAAGACCAAATACTGTACACACCTTTTGAACTAAAATCCCAGTCGGTATTAAATAGCGTTAATTTGGAAGCGTCGCGATTATGCGGGTTTTGCAGGGCATCAACGATTTGGCTAAAGTCAGCAGGGATGGCGTCCAATAAAAAGTAAATAACAAACAATGCGGCAATAATATAAATGGCACATTGGATGGCATCGCTGTAAATAACTGCCTTAATCCCACCTTTTACCGAGTAACCTAAGCCAACAAAACTTAAGATAATAATGCCAAAAATTACACTTTGCGATTCAATGTTGCCGAACAAAATCATCGCCACCGCTAAGGCCGCCATATATAGGCGAGCGCCACTGGAAAATACGCGACCTACAAGGTACATCATCCCCGCTAGCTTTTTCGATTGGCTACCAAAGCGTCTTTCCAACAATTCGTAAACTGTTGCGACATTGTTTTGGTAGAACTTAGGGATCAAAAATGCCGCTACAAAGCCTGCCGCAATAAAGGCGCCAATATTGGTGGCCAGATAGCTTAAGTCATTTTGAAAGCCCTGATCAGGTCCGCCTAAAAATGTGGCCGCCGATTGTGAGGTGGCCAAGACGGACACCGCAACAACCCAAATGGGCATGTTGTTGCCGCCAAGAAAGTAGTCATTGGTATTGCTGGCTTTTTCTCTACTAAAGAACCAGGTAATAAAAACAAGTAAGGCAAAGTAAAGAGCAAATACGCCCCAATCGAGCCAAGTATAAGTTGCTGTCATAACAAAGATCTTTCTTTTAACAATATAGATTTGTGATTATTAATTCTTTGGCGGTTTAAATCAAGGAATAAATTATTTTCTTGGTGGTTTGTTTTGGCTTTTTCAGAGGCTAATTTTGCCGGCAATAACCGGTCTTTTATATCGAGTTATTTAACAATTATTCAACATTTTTTATCTTTTATCGAATGGTTTATTTTTCGCTCTAAATCTTAGTGACAAATTGTTACAAATTAAATTGAACGTGTTTTTATTGGGTTGTGAGCCATTCCTTTATATTTTATTCCTAAAATTGCAATTATTTAGAATAAAATATGTTGAAAATGAGTGTGAATGCAATTAAGGTGTAACCAAATGTAGCCAAAGAGCTATTTTTCGTAGCCATTCTTTCGGGGTTAAACAAAGAATGGCAACGCTAAAAAACAACACCATATTACTACAGGGTCTAATTATGAAAAAAGAATTCTCTACCTTATCGCAAGCTGTTAAAACCGCATTATTTGCTGGTTTAATGGTATCTACTGCTGCTGTTGCTGCTGAAACGCCAGACAAAGAGAAAAAATCAAAGAAAATTGATAGTGAGCAAATTGAAACTATTGAAGTTCAAGGTTTCCGAGGTTCATTACAAAAAAACCTAAACACAAAACGATTTTCAAATACCGTTGTTGATGCCATAACCGCCGAAGACATTGGTAAGTTTCCAGATCAGACTACAGCTGATGCGTTACAGCGTGTTGCAGGTGTTCAGGTAGAAAAATCTTCTGGTGAGAGTGATCGTGTTTCTATTCGTGGTACGGCTCCTCACTTAAATTTAACCTTATTAAATGGTCAAAATGTAGCATCTGCAACAGCGTCAAGTGCTATTTTGAGCAGCTCTCGCGGATTTAACTATTCATTACTTCCTGCTGAGTTAGTTGACAGTTTAGAAGTTCATAAATCTCCACAAGCAAAAATCAGTGAAGGTTCAGTTGGTGGAACGGTTATTGTTAAAACTCGCCGTCCTTTATCAACTGAGTCAAATACTAGTGTTTTAACCGTAAAAGATATTTATCAAGAAGATAGTGGTGAGCACAGTCCATTGATGTCGGGCTTCTATTCATGGAAAAATGAAGACGAAAATTTTGGTTTTAACGTTAGTGCGGTAATGAAAAATAACCGTCTACAACGTGATGGTATTAATAGTGCTTTCTCTAAAGATGTAGATTCAGGCTATTACATGCCAAATGATGTGCGTGCATCACGTTTTAACTCTGAAAGTGATTTAACGACTTATGCTGCAACATTAGAGTTCGCCCCAACTGATGATTTACACATTACCTTTAATAACATGATCTCAAGTGTTGATAAAGACAATAGCAGTCTTCGTAATGGTGTTTGGGTAAGAAATCAGTATGCTGAACTTGAGGATCCTACGTACTCTGGTGGTATCGTTGATGGCGGTTCTTTAGCACCGACAGAAGAATATAAAAAAGATTTTTCTGAAATGCGTTATGGAGCAACTAAAGAGAAGGGTAGTTATGAATCAAAAGTTCATGATTTAAAAATTGAATACACATTTGATGATGTAACATGGACGACTCAACTGGGCTATACAGAAGCCGATGGTAAAATTCACGATAATCAGTTAGATGCAGAAGCTCAAGCAGACATTTCTTATAAATTAACTTCAGATAGCATGGATTTTTGGGTAGATCCTGAAATCGCACCTGAAGATTATGTTGGTGTGTACATGAGTAATCGTACTATCCACAACGAAGAAGAAGAAACGTACCTTCAAACTGATTTCAATATTGTTTTAGACCATGATTTCATTAGCTCTATTGATGTAGGTGCTAAATACAGTGATCACTTTAAAGGTTCTGGTTTACATCAAAAAGTTTGGCACCCTCTTGATGTTGCCACAATTAAACTATCTGAAATGGCAGATGGTTCAGTTGCTAGCGATTTCAGACATAATGGCGCAAGCACGTTATATGAATTTGACTTTGACAAGTTATCTCAATGGCAAGATAAAACGCCAATGCTTCGTGAATATGATCGTGCCGAATTTAACCTAGATTTGACCGAAAAAGTAACCAATGCTTATGTTCAAGCCAACTTCGAATACGATGATTTCCGCGGTAACATTGGTGTTCGCTACGCAAAAACAGAACAGATCAGTAAAGATAACTTGGTTCAACAAGTTTATAGCTGGAATCCAGACTCATGGATCTTAACGCCGGTAACAACAAAGCGTGAGTACGAAGATATCTTACCTAGCTTTAACCTTTCTTATAATGTTCAAGATGATTTCATCGTTCGTTTTGCAGCTGCTAAAGTAATGGCTCGTCCAGATTACGATAACTTAAGTGCTCGTACTATTTACAGCAAATGGAGCGGTATTGAAGGTAACCCTGAGTTAGACCCGACAGAAGCTGATCAATACGACCTTTCTTTGGAGTATTACTTTGCGGAAGCGTCTATTTTATCAGTAGCCTTCTTCTATAAAGATATTTCAAGTTACATTGAAACTAGAACTACGTACAAAACCTTGCCAGATACTGCTAATCCAGGTGAGATCTTTGAAAATGTTGCAATTAAACAACCTATCAATGGTGAAGGTGGTACTAACGAAGGTATCGAGTTAAATGTACAGCATGATTTCGGTATGGGCTTCGGTGCATTGTTAAACTACACCTACCAAGAAGCTGAAGTGGAAGGTGAAAACGGTGAAAGCACTGAATTACCTAACAACTCGAAAGATACTTTTAACATGACTGGTTACTATGAAAATGCCGATTTCTCAGCACGTTTATCATACAGCTACCGAAGTGATTACTACACAGGTTCAGCGACAGGTGATTTAACGTACTGGAATGAAGCATATGGTCAGCTTGATGCGAACTTCTCTTACGACATCACTGAGAACGCGACCTTGTCATTACAGTTCTTAAACTTAAATGATGAAGCGCTTCAATCTACGGTTAAAGTTGGTGATGCAAGCATACGCTCTGGTGACAGAAATTATGGCCGCCGAGTATTTACAGGTCTTACAGCCAAGTTCTAAATATCAAGAACAACTCATTAAATAATATGTTTAAAGGCCGCTAATTTAGCGGCCTTTTTCGTTTTCTCGTCGAGGCCGGTAAACCCGGCTAACTTAAAGAAGTCTATATCACCCAGATTGGAAGGGCTGATAATCCGATTGGCAAGGGCGTTATCGGCCAACGATAGTGTCTAGAGGAAGCCATAGCAAATTAGAGGTACACAGCGTAAGCGAACCAGATTCGACTTGGTTGATTACAAAAAATCCAGCTGACCCCGTATAGTTTTATATTCAGTGTGTTTTTAACGTGCTGTTTTTGAATGTTTTATCTGTTTGTATTAAAAAACCAAAGTGTAAAATAATTTATTCTTATTTTTGTGTAATTTGTTAAATAATAGTTGACTAAGGTGGTGATGAATACTACCTTAACGTCATTGTGACAGCGTTGTCATTTGTGCGCTGTGAGCTAAATACACGAGGGACACATGACAATAAAAACACGTTCTAAAATAAAGTTAGCTATCTCATTAGCCATTGCCTCCATGTCATTAATCGCATTAAGTGGTTGTGATGCATCTAAATCAGACTCATCTTCGAAAAACAGCCCGCAGCAGCAATTGACCCAGTTTGCTAATGGTCTGCAATTACATTACCAGCATTTAGATAATCGCAATGACAAACACTGTTCAAAGAAAAAAGCGGGCGGACATTGTTTAAAAGCAAGGCTTACGTTAACGCCGGATGTTGAGCTTAGTGGTTATGACTGGCAAATTTATTTCAGCCATTTACGGATTATCCAATCAGAAGACAGTACCGAATTTAATATTGAACACATCAATGGCAACTTACACCGTTTAACACCTACCGAGCAATTCACTGGCTTTAGCGAAGGTCAGAAAAAAATCATTAACTTACGCGCCAACCACTGGCAAGTATTAGAGAGTGATATTTTACCTAATTACTATATTGTCTCAGGTGATCTTAAGCCGGTGGTTATCCCCTCAAGTAAAATATCCACCAAGCAAATGTTGGGGTTAGAATCGAATGATTTTATTGAAAGCTTTGATGATACAGAAAAGCAATTTATAAGAAGCTCTACCGATAACACGCAATGGGCAACGGCTGCTGTTTTATATCAAAACAATAGCGATACCCGTATTGATGTCAGAGAAAATTACCGCTCAATTCCAAGCGTTAAACACGCTGAATTTGCAAAAGAGGCAGCAACGGTTCGTTTGCAAAAAGGCATTAATGTCGACTTTTCAGACATCGAAAAAGCCAGTGTAGCGGCTGCGCTAATGCGTTTGCAGCGTCTTGGTGTTGAGGAATCAAAACAAGGCTTACCTGTAAGCTTATCGATAAAAGCCAATAATGAAACGGCCAAAGGCAGTTATCAATTAGTCATTCATGAACGTGGCATTGTTATTAACGGCAATGACTTGGAAGGGGTAAATAATGGCCTAAGCACCATAGCCAGCATGATGTCTTTAGACGATCATTCTTTACCGGTTGTGCGCATTACGGATGAGCCAAGGTATGAATACCGTGGCATGCACATTGATGTTGCTCGAAACTTCCATAGTAAAGAACTGATTTTAAAGTTATTAGAGCAAATGGCCGCGTTTAAATTTAACAAACTGCATTTGCATTTGGCCGACGATGAAGGCTGGCGTCTGGAGATCCCAGGCCTAGAAGAGCTTACCGAAGTGGGGGCGAAACGTTGTCATGACTTGAGCGAACAGCATTGCTTATTACCGGTATTGGCCAGTGGACCGGATGAGAATAGTGACGTAAACGGCTATTTTACCATTGCACAATATAAAGAAATCTTGCAGGCGGCGAGTGCTCGACAAATTCAAGTGATCCCATCGTTTGATATGCCAGGCCACGCTAGAGCGGCAGTGGTTGCCATGGAAGCTCGCTACAACAAATACATGGCGCAGGAAGATACGGTAAAAGCTGAGCAATTTCGTTTAAAGGACCCAGAAGATACCACCCAATATCGCTCTGTACAGTACTATAATGACAACACCATTAATGTATGTATGGACTCGACGTATGCGTTTGTTGAAAAGGTGATCAGTGAAGTTCAGCAAATTCATAAAGACGCCAACCATCCACTCGATATGTATCACATTGGCGCCGATGAAACCGCTGGCGCTTGGTTAGAATCACCTATTTGCGCCGACTTGGTTGCCAAAGATGATGGCATTGATTCGATTAAAGATATGAACCGTATTTTCATTCAGAAAGTCAGTAATATATTAACCGAAAAAGGGATCGCAACGGCGTCCTGGAATGATGGCCTTGAAAACCTAGAATCACTTGATATGGACATTATGCCATATAGCTATAACTGGGCCCCGCAATTTTGGAGTGCCTACAAGAGTGCCCATTTGCATGCCAACCGTGGCTGGCCGGTTATTATTACATCGCCAGATGTCACTTACTTTGATGTTCCACACGAAGCCGATCCGAAGGAGCCTGGTAACTATTGGCCGTCACGTCATGTGAACAGCCGAAAAATTTTCGACTTTATGCCAGATAACTTGCCGGTACATGCGCAAATATGGCGTAATAATGAAGAAAACCCATTTGCCATCAATGACAAAAATGGTCTATTACCTGGGGTGAAATTTAAAGGCATTCAAGGGCAACTGTGGAGTGAACTGGTGC
Organism: uncultured Thalassotalea sp.; assembly: GCA_947502355.1. GTDB lineage: Bacteria > Pseudomonadota > Gammaproteobacteria > Enterobacterales > Alteromonadaceae > Thalassotalea_A. The sequence goes on from CANMZP010000002.1 coordinate 103,028, forward strand.
GCAGCGATGAGCAAGTGGAATACATGGTGTTCCCGCGTTTAATTGCTTTAGCAGAGCGGGCTTGGCATAAAGCACAGTGGGAAACGCCGTACCAAGCAAACATTGGTAAAATAGACCAGCACAGTAAAGTGTTTAATACCGCAGAGCAACGTCAATATGATTGGCAAGCATTTGCTAATACCATGCCAAAAGCAATGGCGAAACTAGATAAGTTCGATATTTATTACCGTATACCAACGGTAGGGGCTATTGTTAAAGACGGTTTACTTTCGACCAATATTATTTTTCCGGGTTTACCCACTGAATATCGATTAAATAATCAAGGTTGGCAAACTTATAAACACCCAATCACTGTTCAAGATAGCGATAAAATCGAGGTCAGAGCACGCTCGGCAGATGGTAAACGAAGCGGTCGAATTTTAACGGTTCAGTAAACCTAAAACGGATTATTGGGTAAAAGCCTTATTTTTTGATGTTTACGAAATAGGGCATTTAAAACTGGCTTAATAAGGCCTGTAAAAATGCGACATGGCTAAGTTTTTAACAAATGATTAGAAATTACATTTTTAAAATTGACAGCGCTGTCATTTGTGGTATTTTTATCCTTAACTTTTATTTTATTCGTAGTATTTATGCAGCAATATTTTCTTGGAATCGATGGTGGTGGCAGCAAATGTAAGGCTGTTATCACCGATGAAAACTTAAACATTCTTGGTGAGGGACTCGCCGGTGGTGCAAACCCATTTCATCATGTTGAAAATGCGCAAAAATCGATAGTGCTTGCTACCGAGCTTGCTCTTAAAGACGCGAACATGCCATTAGAGCACATCAGTAAACTGATTGCCGGCGTGGGTTTGGCCGGGGTGAATGTGAGCAAATATTTCCACATTATGGAAAATTGGCAACACCCTTTTGCGCAAATGTATTTGGCTACTGACCTTGATATCGCCTGTATAGGTGCGCACAATGGTGGTGTCGGTGCGATTATAATCACTGGTACGGGATCATGTGCCTACTCTAACGCAGGCGTTAAGCCATTGATTGTAGGTGGCCATGGTTTCCCTCAAGGGGATAAATGCAGTGGAGCTTGGTTAGGCTTTAAAGCGATTGAAAGTGTTCTGTTAGCCGATGATGCGCTTGTGCCAGAAACGGTATTAACCAAAGCGGTTTTTGAACGCTTAGGATGTCAATCGATTGATGATTTAATTGAAAGGGTCGCCGGTCAAGGCGCAACCTTTTACGGGCAAATGGCTCGAGATGTGCTAGATGGCGCTGATAATGGCGATAGCGTATGTATCGAGATCATAAAAGAAGGCTGTGCCTACTTTATTCGTGTCTACAACAAATTAATGAACAGTGGCCAATCACCATTGGCTATCATTGGTGGTATTGGTCCGCGTTTGCAGGCTTGGTTACCAGCAGAAATAAATAACAATATTATTAACGCGCAAAACCCGCCAGAGATCGGTGCGGTATTAATGGCGTTTAATCGACAAAATAACGCAATAGCGATTTAACTCAACGGAAAAAACTATGACAACCCTATGTATAAAAGCAGCAAAATTTTTTGATGGCCATGCCCTACACCAAGATGTGTTTATCTGCATCGAGAATGGCAAGATCACCTCTATCGATAGCACAACCGATAAAGCGATAGATCTGGTTATCACAGACTTGATTGCCCCAGGGTTGGTTGATGTGCAAGTGAACGGTGGCGGCGGTGCGTTGTTAAACTCTCAGCCTACGGTCGAAGGTGTAACCACAATGACTCGTGCCCACGCTAAGTTTGGTACAACAGCCATGTTACCAACGCTTATCACCGATAATGTCGACGTTATGCAAAAAGCAGCCGACGCCATTAGTCAGTCATTAAAAGACAAGGTACCGGGTGTGGTGGGTGTTCACTTTGAAGGGCCACATTTGTCGGTACCTAAAAAAGGCGCTCATAGTGAAGAATTTATTCGCCGCATTAGTGAAGAAGAAATGGCGGTATTTACCCGTCAGGATCTGGGCAAGGTAATCGTTACCTTAGCCGCTGAAAATGTTGCTGCTGATGACATTAAACGTCTGGTTGATGCCGGCGTACGCGTTTGTATTGGTCACTCCAATGCCGATTTTGAAACCACCAATGCGGCACTGGCTGCTGGAGCTTCCGGCTTTACCCATTTATTTAATGCCATGTCAGCATTCCAGTCACGTGAGCCTGGGGTAACTGGTGCAGCGTTATTGGACGAGAATAGCTGGTGTGGCATCATTATTGATGGTCACCATGTGCATTACGGCGCGGCCAAATTGGCGATTAAAGCCAAGCCACAAGGCAAAATTATGTTGGTAACCGATGCGATGTCGCCAGTAGGTACTGACGATGATAGTTTCCCGTTCTTCGGCTCGAAAGTGATCCGAACCGGTGATCGTCTAAATGCATTAACCGGTGAGTTGGCAGGCTCTTGCCTAGATATGATTGGTGCGGTACACAAAACCGTTGAGCACCTTGATGTTGACCTACAAGAAGCTTTACGTATGGCTGCCTTATACCCGGCTCAATACATTAAAGCCGATAACCTAGGCCACTTGTCTGTGGGCGCGCAAGCCGACTTTATCGTGATTTCTGACGATATGCAGGTGAGTCAAACTTGGATTCACGGTCATAAAGTTCATGGTTAATCATTTCTAGTTTCCCCCAAAGGCGATATTTCTTAAAGGAGTTATCGCCTTTTTTGTTTCCTCTCCCACTTAATATCAATCCCTCTTAAAACCTGCATGTTAATTTATTGTATTTGATGTTGCCATTGAGTTGCTTGTCATGCGGTTGATTAAAAGTGAGCACGTTTAACGGTGATGTTTTTACGCTCTAGTAAACCCTTTTACGATTTGAACGTAAAGAAATTTGTACATATATACAACAAAGTTTAGGTGTGACAGCGTTTTTACATTTCTATATTGCTGTTTTATTTGAATTTATGATGTATTTGTTGGTTTGTGTAAGTGGATGTTGCCAATTGTTGTCAGCTATTTTGAGTCTTTCGCCGTTGTGCCAAAATCTGCCAAAAAATACAGTGAGTAAATTTTAACCACAAAACGGTAAAAACAACCTATGGCTAAATGCCGTTAGTCTTTGGCTTAATTTAAACCAATCGTTCGTTTTACCGTTGTTGTTGTGTTTTGGTTACACAAAAAGTGCTAAATATTGTCTTTTTAGGATGAACTTGGTTGCAGCATGAACGTCATGTGCGAACGCACAATTCTTTCTAATTTGTTGATTTTTAGATTCTTTGTTGTTTGTGTTAAAAAACTTAGCAGGATTGACGAACCAGTAAAAAGCAAAAATTATTTATCTAATTGTTCTGCTTTTGTTGTTGTTTGTTAAAGGTTGTAATTTACTATTCTAAGTTATCCCTTCTCGTGTAATTATTTATTCCACAAGAAAACAAAAGTACATATTATCAACAACGGGAACTAATCATGACATTTACCAAGTCTAAATTGTCCTTAGCAGTCAGCTCGCTACTACTAAGCAATATGATGATGGCGGGCACAGCCTTAGCACAAACGACTGAAACTAAATCAGTAACGGCTGCAGAAGAAGCCACAAAAACAAAGCCACTTACCAAGCAAGACATTGAAGTTATTGAAGTATCAGGCTACCGTGCATCGGTACAAAAAAGCCTAAATATGAAACGTTTTTCGGACACGATTGTTGATGCGGTTTCCGCAGAAGACGTAGGTCAATTTCCAGATCAAACGGTTGCTGATGCTTTGCAACGCATCCCCGGTGTACAAATCGAGCGTGAATCAGGCGAAGGTGACCGAGTTAGTATTCGTGGTACAGCACCCCACTTAAACCTGACTTTGTTAAATGGTCAGAGTGTTGCCTCTGCAACTGGTGCTTCTATACTTAACCCTTCTCGTGGTTTTAACTACTCGTTGCTACCAGCCGAAATGATCGATACCTTAGAAGTATTTAAATCCGCTGAAGCAGATATCGACGAAGGGTCTGTTGGTGGTACTGTTGTTGTAAATACACGTAAACCATTAAACACTAGTGATAACTACTTTGCTTTCTCAATCAAAGATGCATATCAAGAAAACCCAGATGAACACAACCCATATATTTCTGGCTTGGCTTCATGGAAAAATGAAGATGAGACATTTGGTGCTAACTTCTCTTACGTACACAAAGAAAACATCACTCAACGTGATGGCGACGGTGTTTACTCAAACTATCGCCCTGCTGAATTAGCAAATGGTGAAGAAGTATTTCACCCATACCAAGTTGGTTCAAGCCGTTACGAGAGTGAATATGAATTAGATTCAATCTCTACAACCCTACAATACCGTCCTACACAAGACTGGGATTTAACTTTAACCGGTCTTTACTCTGAGCGTACTGGTACAACGGAAAATACGTTTGTCGGCACTCGTATGGGTGGCTGGAGTGGCATTGCTGTGCCAACAGAAGGTGAAGTTGATGAACACGGTAACCTAGTTAAAGCCGATGTTGTAAGCAGCGAAGACCGTGGTGCAGCTCTTTACTCTTACGGTTTCCAAACCAATGACAGTGATACTTTATCGATTGACCTTAAATCAACCTACTCAGGTGATAACTACGAGTGGACTGTACAAGGTGGCTACTCAGAGGCTGAAGGTCGAATGGTTGAAAATCTTGTTGATTTTGATGCCCAAGCAACCATGACATACGATCTTACCGGTGACGTTCCTGTTGTTACAGCTGATCGCGAACTTTCACCTGAAGATTACAAAGTTAACTACGCGCACATTAACGATGTATTAAACGAAGGTACTGAAAAGTACATCCAAACAGACTACTTGTACTACCTTGATAATGAATACCTGTCGTCAATCAAAACAGGTATTAAGTACCGTGAGCATGAAAAGTCTTCGCGTTTGATCAAGGCAAACCCTAACTACCAGGGCACTTTAGGTGACTTTACCGATGGTCAGACTGTTGATAACTGGGAAGGGCAAGGCGCTACCGATAATATGTACGTTATTGATAACGGTTCTTTCGATTCATGGGTAGATGAAGTTGGGCTTATTAAGCCTGCATACGAACACTTGGATTATGCTTACGATATCGTAGAAAAGATCAGTGCCGCTTACGTGAAAGCTAATATTGATTGGGAAGATCTACGTGGTAACATTGGTGTTCGTTATGTTGAAACCGAGTTTGATTCAACCTCTTGGGAATCAACTGGTCCATCATGGCGTCCAGAAAACATCACTGAAAATACCGTAAGCAGTGATTACTCTGACTTCTTACCAAGTTTAAACTTAAAGTATGATTACAGTGATGAATTAGTGTTACGTTTTGCGGCAGCAAAAGTAATGTCTCGTCCTGACTACGAATACTTAAGTTCGCGTCAAGCATATGACTGTAATGATATAAACTGTGTTGGTAAGCAAGGTAACCCAGACCTAGACCCATACCGTGCTGATCAGTTTGACTTATCTGCAGAATGGTACTTCAACAGCTCATCAGTGTTGTCTTTTGCTTACTTCTTCAAGGATATCGAAACGTACATTACTTACGACAAGTTCGACTACTTAGTTGATGAAGGTAATGGCGTAATTGACCCGGCAACTGGTCGTGAAATGGATGCGACCTTGACCACGCCATACAATGGTGAAGGTGGTACTAACCAAGGTTACGAAATCAACTACCAACAAGACTTTGGTATGGGCTTTGGAGCACAAGCTAACTACACCTACTCGGATGCCGATATGGATCAAACCGAAGAGCAAAAAGAAAATGGTGTAGAAGCGGCGCTTCCAAATAACTCAGAAGATACTTTTAATTTAGCGTTCTACTATGAAAATGAAGGTTTTAGAGGTCGTATTGCTTACAACATGCGTTCAGCTTACTACTACCAAAGCGCATATGGGCAGAACTACTACAAAGATGATTACCAACAAATTGATTTAAACACCAGTTTTGCAATCAATGATAAGGTAACAGTGATGTTCCAAGTAATGAACCTTACCGATGAAACGCAAGAGTCCTACATGGCGAGCAGCCTAAATGGTGATTCCGTTCCTATGACAACATACGAATACGGTCGTCGTGTTATGACAGGTTTCACTGTTAAGTTGTAATAAAACCTAAGTTTAAAATGAAAACTAAAGCAGTATGACGATTTCGTCATGCTGCTTTTTTTGTTACTAAGCTGTGGGTTTATTTTATCAATACACAGTTCGAACATTGGGAGGGAACTCTTTTTCTCAATGTGTGTGCGGCAGCTTTGTAATAAAATCTACTGGCACCTTAACCTCAAACTGCTGCTATATTTATCTTTAATTAGTCCAGATTGGAATAACGATGAAATTATACGGTTCAACCACATCTCCGTTTGTGCGCCGCACTCGCATTTTTACCCACTCCATTGCTATCGAATTTATCAGCATGGATATTTTTGCCGAAGGTCGCGATTGCTTGCGCGAGAAAAACCCAACCTTAAAAGTCCCCTTCTTAATTGATGACGATAAAAGCATTTATGACTCTAGGGTGATCTATCGCTACCTAGTGGATAAATTTGAATTATCCGCACCGAGTATTGAACAAGAAAACATTCTTACTATGATTGATGCCGCCAGTGATTCTTTGGTGTCAATATTATTGCTTGGGCGCAGTGGCTTTGACACCAATGAAGATAAGCTGTTTTTCAATTTACAACATGAGCGGATAAATCAAGTGTTTAAGGCATTGCAGCAAGAATGCCAAGTCGGCAGTTTTAAAGAATGGCATTATCCGAGCATTTGTTTGTATTGTTTGCTCGACTGGGTGCTGTTTAGAGATTTGCTTAAGTTATCTGAATATCCTGAGTTAATCGCCTTTCATGGGTTGCATCAAGAAAGGGAAGAAGTTAAAGCAACAGATCCTAGGGTCTGTTGACCTTTGTTGTAGAACGTTTGTTCTTAAGTTGAATGTAATTTCAGCTTTCTAACAAGAAATAGAGAAGTTCAGTTTTATACGTGAACATGTGAATCTTACGGACACCGTTTGTTTGGCAATTCCACTGCGTTTTTTCAATGTGAAAGGCAATAAGCATTCCAAAGTGAAAAAGACTTGTGCAATCACCAAAAAATTCGCTGCAAAAGTCATCACCAAAGATAAACAAACCCTAGAGAACCGCGATAAATCATTTTCAGATAAATTATTCTAAGTTTTACCTGTTCATAGCATAAAAAATTTTATATTCTCTAAGCGTAGGCAAAAATATGGGATACCCTTTTTTGTCTACGTAGAATAAATTCTTATAACGTAATAATAATGACTATTTTCCGAGCTGAGGAGGCTGCCAAATTGTCCGGTTTGAGCATAATGAAAAAAGCAAGCGTCTTGTTGTCTATCCTATTTCTTGCTGCCTGTGGGACCACCCCAGATAAAGCCAAAACAACCTTTGGTAAAATTCATCGTGAATCAGTGGAGCGTGAATTTCGCGCCGCTTGGGTCGCCAGTGTTGCCAATATTAACTGGCCTAGTAAGCCAGGGCTTAGCACTGAGCAGCAAAAGCAAGAAGCCATCGACATGCTTAATGATGTTGCTGCGAATAATATGAATGCGGTGATCTTGCAGGTTCGTCCACAAGCCGATGCGCTTTATGAGAGCAGCTACGAGCCATGGTCTTATTACCTAACCGGTCAACAAGGTAAAGCGCCTGAGCCTTACTATGACCCGTTAAATTTCTGGATTAAAGAATCACACAAGCGTGGCATCAAGCTGCACGCATGGATTAACCCATACCGTGCGCATCATGTAGTTGGCGGTGAAGTAAGCGAACACTCTGTTGTTAAGAAGCGCCCAGAAATGGTTGTTAAACTCGACAATGGCATGTACTGGTTAGAGCCAACGCATCCTGACACCATAGACTATACCATTGATGTGGTGATGGACATTGTGCGTAACTACGACGTTGATGGTATCCACTTTGATGACTACTTTTATCCTTACCCGTCGTACCATAACGGAAAAGAATTCCCGGATGCAAAACGTTACCTGCGTTACATAAAAAACGGTGGCCAAATGACTCAAAACGAATGGCGACGCGATGCGGTAAACCGTTTTGTTAAAAAGCTATATGTGTCGATTAAAAAAGAAAAACGCCATGTGCAATTAGGCATTAGCCCATTTGGTATTTGGCGCCCTGAGCAACCAGAAACCATTCAAGGTCTGGATCAATACGACAAACTTTTTGCCGATGCCAAACTATGGCTAAATGAAGGTTGGGTTGATTACTTCTCACCACAGTTGTACTGGAAAATTAATCAGTTCTCACAAAGCTACCCACTATTACTTAACTGGTGGGAAGAAGAAAACACCGAAGGGCGTCATGTTTGGCCTGGTATGAGTGTTAATGCAGCCAGAGATTACGCGGGTATTGATGAATCAGTAAACCAAATCATGATCAACCGTGCCATGCTCGGTAAGCAATCTGGCATGGTATTCTGGAATATTAAAGCCATTCAGGATAACCCAGAATTTGAACAGGTATTGCAACAAGGGGCGTTTGCGCACCAAGCATTAGTGCCAGCATCACCTTGGCTAGATCCCGTTAAACCTGAAATACCAAGCGTTGAGTTCGGTGTAGAGAAAACATCCGTTTTTGTAAAATGGCAGCACCAACAACCAGACGATGTCTTTAAAACCTTGGTTTACTACCGCTATAAAGACAAATGGCATTATCGAATTTTCAATAAATCACAAAACTCATTCCGATTATCTGCTTACTTAGGTAGCTCTGGAAGTGGTATTAATATCAACCTGCTAAAAGAGGTTGCAGTAATTGCCATTGACCGCAATGGTAATGAAAGTGAACGAAAAAACATTCAAGTAGATCCCAGCATAGTAAAACAAGCGATATTCAACGGCTAAATCAATTGGGGTCAGATGAAAATTTTTATTTTATTTTCATCTGACCCCAATTTTTAGCTGTAAATAGGTACTGGATATAAAAACAGTTGTTGGTTATACTCGAATGATTCTTGCATTCAAATAACAACATCTTGTGAAACTTTATATTGCCGAAAAGCCCAGTTTAGGCCGCGCCATTGCGGCGGCTCTTCCAAAACCTCATAAAAACCATAAAACCCATATTGAAGTGAGCAATGGCGATATGGTGAGTTGGTGTATTGGTCATATTCTTGAGCAGGTTGAACCCGATGCCTATGATGAAAAATACAAGAAGTGGCAACTTGAACACCTACCAATCATTCCTGAAGAATGGCAGTTAAAACCCAAATACAAAACCCGCAGTCAATTAGCCGCTTTGCGCAAACTGGTTAAACAGGCCAGTAGCATAGTACACGCTGGCGATCCTGACCGAGAAGGGCAGTTGTTAGTCGATGAGGTAATTTCTTACTTAAAGGTGCCTGCCACAAAACGTGATGGCATGCAGCGCTTACTGATAAGCGATTTAAACCTGCCCGCCGTAAAGCGCGCCTTAAACCAATTGCAATCGAATAAAGCGTTTATGCCACTGTCTATTTCGGCTCTTGCGCGCTCTCGTGCCGATTGGCTTTATGGTATGAACATGACTCGTGCTTATACCATTCAAGGTAAAAAAGCCGGTTATCAGGGCGTACTGTCGGTAGGAAGAGTACAAACCCCCATACTCGGTTTAGTGGTACGTCGTGATCTTGAAATTGAACATTTTGTTAGCAAACCTTTTTATGAGGTGTTAGCGCATTTACAAACTGAACAAACTGAACAAACTGAACAAAATGAAGGCTTTCGTGCAAAATGGCAACCAAGTGAAGCCTGTTTGCCACATATGGACGAAGAAGGCCGGGTAATTAATAAACGTTTGGCTGAAAACGTTGTTGGCAGAATAAGCAATCAACCGGCCTTTGTAAGCGACATTAATGCCAAGCAGAAAAAGCAAAATGCGCCCTTGCCATATAACTTATCGGCACTGCAAATAGATGCGGCCAAAGCCTTTGGTTTAAATGCCAAAATGGTGCTGGATGTGTGTCAGGGGCTTTATGAAAGACACAAGGTGATCACTTACCCTCGTTCAGATTGTCGTTATTTGCCGAAAGAGCAATTTAGTCAGGCAAAAAGCATTACCAACATGTTGGCAGGTACTTCTTTTGATTTTGCCGAACATGCAAAAAATGCCGATACCAGCATTAAAAGCCATGCCTGGAATGACAGCAAGGTAAGTGCTCACCATGCAATCATTCCAACCGAGAAAAACCCTCAAAACTGTCAATTTAGTAAAGCTGAGCAGCAAGTTTATCAATTGATTGTGCGTCAATATCTGGCTCAGTTTTACCCTGCGCATTTGTATTTACAAACCAAGGTAACCGTAAATATTGCCAATGGTTTATTTACCGCCAATGCCAAGCAAATCGAACAGCAAGGCTGGAAGCAACTGTTTAAATCGGCACGGTCATCATTGACCACTAAGCCAGGTGAAGACGAACTGAGCAATCAAACCTTACCCAAACTGGTAAAAGGTCAAACATTGCATTGCAGCCATGGCGAGTTATTGGAGAAAAATACCCAGCCACCGGCTCATTTTACCGATGCCACATTGTTAGCAGCCATGACCGGAATCGCCCGTTTTGTGACCGACAAGGACATCAAAAAAATCTTAAAAGACACCGATGGCTTAGGCACCGAAGCCACCCGTGCAGGCATTATTGAATTGCTGTTTAAACGGGGTTTCTTAGTACGAAACGGTAAAAAAATTCAGGCAACAGAAACAGGAAGGGGCTTGATAAAGGCATTACCCGAGCAAGCCACAAAACCAGATATGACAGCCCAGTGGGAAGCCAGTTTAAATGACATGAGTGAACAAAAGGTCAGTTACCTAAACTTTATGCAACCGCTAACGCAAACCATTAATCAATTGATTGAGTTTGCTAGTGCGAACATTCCGCAGGGCTTGCAAGGTTTAACAGCACCAGGCAAGCCTGCCTATAAGAAACGTCGCCGCAGCAAAAAATCGGCTTAAGGCACATTCATTAAAACGGGCTCTTTCAAACAAGCACGTTATAACATAAACACTAGGGCAAACGCGCCACTGGCTAGGGCATAATAAAGCATAGGGACTAGCGTAAAGCGGATGATTTGTCCTTCTTTACCCACTAAGCTTACTACCGATGCCGCAGCAACCACGTTTACCACACAAATCATATTACCTGCGTTAGCGCCAATCATTTGTAGCGCTAGGATCACGCTGCTGTCATAGCCGGTTTGCAGTGCCGCACTTTGTTGCAAGGTGGCAAACATCATATTAGAAAACGTTGCAGAGCCAGCAATAAAGCTTCCTAACGCACCAACAATAGGCGCAACAAGTGGCCAGCCACTTGCGAAGGTTTGTGATGCTAAGTTGGCTAGCTCTAATGGCATCGCCGTTAGGTTAGCGTCATTAATCCCCGAGTTAATAAAAATGCGCACCATAGGCACCGATGTTCCTAAGGCAATAACGGTAGGTAATAATGAACGGCCGGCATCTTGCCAAAGTTTAACCGCTTTATCCGCTTTAATGTTTTGCAACTTAATGGTTATTAACGCCACTAAGGCAAATAAGGTTCCAGGTAGGTAAAGCGGGGTAATACCGGCATTAATACCTGTGCTAAAAATATCACTAATGGTAAATGAAACACCTAATAACATAGACTTGAAGGGTAAGAAGTCTAACCGGGTGATCACTAAAAATGCCGCTACCAACACGTAAGGCGCCCACGCTTTTAACATGCTCATGTTAAAGGTTGGTACTTGCTCATCTTGGGCGGTTTTATGGTCGTTAGCATCAAAGCCCCAAACGTTTTCGGGCACTAGAAAACCGCGTTTTACACAGCCAATCATAATCATTAAACCAATGGCGGCGCCAAAAATAGATGGGAACTCAGGGCCTAAGAATAGCGCGACTAAATACGCGGGTACGGTAAACACCAAGCCACCTAATAACGCTAAAGGCCAAATAGCCAAACCTTCTTTCCAGCTTTTGTTTTCTCCAAAAAAGCGGGTCAACATGGTCACCATAATCAAGGGTAAAAAGCTGGCGATACAAATATCAATGCTAATGGCTTTAACGGCAACGTCTTGAATAAAGGCCATGGTTGGTTGTTCAAGGCCTTTGCCTAACCCAACCAGCGCAGGTGTGCCAACTGCACCAAAAGATACGGCAGAGCTATCAGCAATCAAGGCAACAGATACGGCCGCTAATGGTGGAAAGCCTAATGCCACCAATAAAGGTGCGGCAATCGCAGCGGGTGTACCAAAACCTGATGCGCCTTCTAGAAAGGAGCCAAATAACCAGGCAATAATAATCACCTGTATACGGCGATCGGGTGATATTTGGGTAAAACCATGACGAATAACATCAATCGCACCACTGGCTTCTAGTGTGCGTAATAATACGATGGCCCCAAATACTATGATGGTAATACCTAGGGCAATTACCCAGCCTTCAACCACCGATGCGGCAATATGAATGCCGGGCACTTGCCAAAATAGCCAAGCCATTAGCGTGGTTAAGCCCAGCGCCATCGGCATTGAACGGGTCGCAGGGATCCGTAAAACCGCCAGAAATAGGAACACTGCTAAAATCGGCATAAAGGCCGTTAGCACTTGCATTAAGGTCATTTTTTATTCTCATAATTACTTGTGCGAATAACTATATTACAAATAGAAACGAATTTGGAATAATTTATTCCCTGGTTGCTGTTTTTATTTGAATTAATAATTGTTTGTTGTTTTCGATCAAAATTACTGTGCGGCAAGTTGGTTGTAAGTTAGGAGGACGATTCAAGTGGGGTTGGTATGAGATGAAAAAAGGCTTACCTAATTGGCAAGCCTTTCTGTTTTATAAATAACTTAATGTGCTTTAATGCGCTTGTTGCCAGTTATCACCAAAACCCGCTTCTGAAATTAGCGGGACGTCGAGTTCAACCGCATTGTCCATGAGCTCAACCAGTTTGTTTTTGGTTTGCTCAAGGATGCTTTCTTCCACTTCAAAAATTAATTCATCGTGTACTTGCATGGTCATTTTAATGCGCGGGTCGTTGTTTTCTAATAACCAGTTATCAACGGCGATCATCGCTTTCTTGATGATATCTGCGGCAGTGCCTTGCATTGGTGCGTTAATCGCTGCACGTTCTGCTGCTTTGCGTCTTGCGCCATTACGAGATTTGATTTCTGGTAAGAATAAACGACGGCCAAATAAGGTTTCAACATAACCTTGCTCATTGGCAAGCGCACGTGTGTCTTCCATATATTTTAATACGCCAGGGTAACGCTCAAAATAGGTATCCATGTAATCTTGGGCTTTACCACGGGCAATGCCTAATTGTTTTGATAAACCAAATGCGGACATGCCGTAAATTAAACCGAAATTAATCGCTTTAGCGCTACGACGATGATCGCTAGTTACGTCTTCTAATGGCAAGTTAAAGATCTCTGACGCTGTTGCTTGGTGAATATCTTTACCGTGGGCAAAGGCATCTAATAAACCTTTATCGGCTGACAAATGCGCCATAATTCTTAACTCAATTTGCGAGTAATCGATAGCCAGAATTTTGTAACCCTCAGGGGCGATAAATGCCTGACGGATTTTCTTTCCTTCTTCTGAGCGAATAGGAATGTTTTGTAAGTTTGGATCGGTTGATGATAATCGACCCGTCGCAGTGACGGCTTGATGGTACGAGGTATGCACACGGTCGGTTTTATCACTTATCATTTGTGGCAACTTGTCTGTGTAAGTTGATTTCAATTTACTTAAACCACGATGCTCAATAATAATTTTTGGTAGTGGGTAATCCAATGCCAATTCTTGTAATACGTCTTCAGCTGTTGAAGGAGCGCCTTTAGGGGTCTTTTTGATGACCGGAATTTGTTGCTCTTCAAATAAAATGGTTTGTAATTGCTTTGGTGAGCTTAAATTAAAGGCTTTACCAGCAATTTCATGTGCTTTCATTTCAAGCTCGTCCAAACGTATGGCTATTTGACTGCTTTGCTCATTTAATAAATCGGCATCCACCAATACCCCTTGTTGCTCCATGCGGGCAAGCACAGGTAATAGCGGTAACTCGACTTCTCTAAATAATTTTTTACGCTTCGGGCAACTCATTAATTTTGCCCATAAGTTAAAATGTAAGCGCAAGGTAATATCAGCATCTTCAGCGGCGTAATGGCCGGCTTTATCGAGATCAATTTGGTTGAAGGTTAATTGCTTGGCCCCTTTGCCGGCGATGTCTTCAAAGTGAACGGTTTTATAGCCAAGGTATTTGTCTGCTAGGGCATCCATATTATGACGCGTGGCGACACTGTTAAAACAGTAAGACTCAAGCATGGTATCAAAACCAATGCCACGCATATTGATGTCGTAGTGGCTTAATACATTGGCGTCGTATTTAAGGTTTTGGCCAATTTTTAATACGCTTTCACTTTCTAGCAGAGGTTTTAATTGTGCCAGTACCCAGTCTAAGTCTAATTGCTCAGGTGCACCTTCGTAATCATGTGCAACAGGGACGTAAGCGGCTTTGCCTGGCTCTATGGCAAAGGATAAACCCACCAGTTCGGCCTGCATATAATCAACGCTAGTGGTTTCGGTATCGAAGGCAAATGTTCTGCTATTTTGCAATTTCTCTAGCCATGTATTGAAGCTGTCCTTGCTTAATACGATGTCGTATTCTGTTTCAATAGCGGGCTCTTCTGGTGTTGATTTTTGTTGTGAAGATTCTTCCGATTCAGCATTACTTTCGCCACTGTTTTTATCTAATTCAGCCAATAAGCGTTTTAATTCAAACTTGGTGTATAACTCACGCAGGGTGTCGGTATCGGCAGGGCTTGCTTCAATTTGGTCAATGCTCTGTTCCAGTTCAACATCCAGCTTAATGGTGGCTAGCTCGTATGAAAGCGGTAATTGCTCAAGGGCTTTACGCAGGTTTTCACCAATCTTACCTTTTACGCTATCGGCATTGTCCATTACGGTTTTTAAATCGCCATGTTGGGTTAACCATTTAACGGCGGTTTTAGGGCCACACTTTTCAACGCCAGGAATGTTATCGACTTTATCGCCCATTAAGGCTAGGTAATCGATGATTTGATCAGGGCGTACGCCAAATTTCTCCATAACACCATCTACGTCGGTTACGGTATTGGTCATGGTGTTAATTAAACGTACGTGCTCAGTAACCAACTGAGCCATATCTTTATCACCGGTTGAAATTACGGTTTCAAGACCTAAATCACTTGCTTGATTGGCTAGGGTGCCAATAACGTCATCGGCTTCAACGTCGTTAATCACCAACAAAGGCAAGCCCATGGCTTCAATAATGTTATGCAGCGGGGCAATTTGGCAGCGCAAATCGTCTGGCATCGGTGGGCGATTTGCCTTGTACTCCGGGTAAAGATCATTACGGAAGGTTTTGCCTTTAGCATCAAACACCACGATGATCTTGCCACCGGGGTAGTCCTTTTGCAGGCTCTTGATCATGTTTAACACACCGGTTATCGCGCCGGTAGGATGACCATCTTGGGTCGATAAAGCTTGCAGATAAGGTACGTAATAAGCGCGGAATAAATACGAAGATCCGTCGACCAGAATATAAGGTGCTGATTGAGTCATAAAATTAGATTTTTAGGTAAGAAATTTCTGGGTTTAAGGATGCCACAGTTGGCCATGTCAGTCTAATAGTATTAGGTTGGTTGATATCATTAAAAAGATCAATTGCTGATCTTTTCGCCTGTGGATAACTCTGTTAACAGAAAGATCGACTCCACCTGCCACAAATTAATAGTGGAAAGTGTTAACCTTCTGAAAAGCTTTTAAATAGTGGTTTTAAGAAAAATGTAATCGCTATTTTTTATTCTTTTTGTCGGATTATCAAATGTGGATAATGTTCCGCAAGATTGTTACATGCTTGTAAATTTTTATTGTTTCTTTTTTCACCAGCGCTAAAGATACTAGCAGAATGTTTTTCGAAAAAAAACACATTTTTTTAACTTTTTTGCATATTTTTTATAGGCTTAGTTCTGATTAAAAAGTGAACGGATTGCTAGCCCTTTATTTTACTGAGTTACGGCTGTTTTTTGTGCTTTGACGAAGCCAAAATGCGGAACATATTGTATTGTCTAATAAATTAATTTTTCTTTTTTCTCTGATAGGCTAGTAACACAATAAAACGAAAAATAATTGAGCCACACCATGCATTCGTTCAAAAATTGCCTGTTATTTATTAGCCTGTGTATTCTTTTTCCCACTTATGCACAGGCATCGATCAGCGTATCGACAGCATATTGGCGCCAATTGCCGACCTATTTACCGGTATTATCTTTTAAAGCATCGAACTCGGTGGAGCGCAAATCCCACTTATTGTTATTTGGCTTAGTGTGGCATCCTTATTTTTTACTCTGTATTTTGGCTTTATTAACGTTAAGGGATTCGGCCATTCAATAAAGGTAATATTTTTAAGATTGGTGCCAAACAAACACCAAACGGAGAAATATTAAGCGATTCTCGCTTGCAACATCAGCAATTTGTTAATGGTGGTAACATTACTTTCTATTAATCCCTTTCCATTGAGGTTTACAAAGGAGAGCAATAAGTAACCTAATCAATTTTCTTAAAATGTCCTTTGTAATGGGTGTTTAGGCGGAGTAAACGCTTACCTTTACTGTTGGTCTAAAAATGTCCATTAGTACATTTCGTTATTTCTCGCTCTAAATTGTGTAGCGATATGTAGCGAATGTGTAGCTGTTTGTGTCCCTCGAGTTCTCAATTGTTAACCAGCCTTATACATACGTATGCACAAGCTTGTCTGAGTTTTAAATTAGGTGAATGATGCGCGTGCAACAAGGATTTATCTAGGTTTAGACCAAATATAAAAATTTGATTCACAAAAATATAACCGGATAGGTCTTTTTAAAATAAAAAACTCCAGAGGAAAACAAATGACTTCATTCAAACCAAACGCAGTTGCTGCAGCACTTATTTGTGCCGGTTTAACTCCATTTAGTTCCATCGCCAATGCAGCACCCGAAGAACAAGCTTTAGATACGCAAGAACTTGAAGTAATCGAAGTTCGCGGTATTCGTCGCTCTCTTGAAGCGTCACAATCATTAAAAATGAACTCAACTTCAGTAGTAGAGGCCATTTCTGCAGAAGACATCGGTAAATTACCCGATGTCTCGATTGCTGAATCGTTAGGTCGATTACCTGGGGTTACGACACAACGATTGAATGGCCGTGCTCAATCTATTTCAATTCGTGGTATGGGCGGTGACTTCTCTGGTGCACAATTTAATGGGCGTGAAGTAGTAACCACGGGTGATAACCGCGCGGTTGAATACGATCAGTTTCCATCGGAATTATTAAACGGTGTTGTTGTTTATAAAACACCAGATGCGGCGCTAATTGGTCAAGGTTTATCGGGTACGGTAGACATGCAAACGGTGAGCCCTTTAGCCCACGGTGAACAGGCTTTGGTTATTGGTGGTCGTTTAGAGCAAACGGACAAAGATGCCCCAAACCCATTAGGCGATGAAGATGGTGAGCGTTTAAATGCGACCTACATTGACCAATTTATGGATAACACTTTGGGTGTGGCAATTGGTTTTGCTCATACTAAATCACCAACGCAAATGGAACGATTCGAAGCTTGGGGATACGGTGAAAATGATAAAGGCCAAACCGAAATGGGTGGCTTTAAAGTATCAAACAACTCCAATATGCTTGAGCGTGACTCGGTAATGGCCATCTTTGAATATGAGCCAAATGATCGCTTAAAATCAACCATCGATTTATTCTATTCTGAGTTCTCTGAAGATCAAAACATTGCCATGATGGAATCAGGGTTAGGCCTTTGGTCTGGTGCTGAAATGGTTGAAGGCTCTGAAACAGTTAATGAAAATGGCGTGGTAACCGAAGCGACTTACACAGGTGTAAAACCGGTTGTGCGTAACGACTTAAATACTCGTGACAGTGATTTATATGCGTTTGGCTGGAACACCGAATACATTTTAAATGACGACTGGAAATTAACGTCTGATTTAGCTTGGTCAAAAGTAGACCGTGTTGATATGAATTTGGAAACCTACGCAGGTACCGATTCTGAAACCGATACAATGCACATGACCATGGGCAGTGACGGTCCTACGTTTACCCATGAAATTGACTACTCAAATAGCGGTTCTGTTGGTTTAACGGATTCAGCGGGTTGGGGACAAGTTGGTTTCCAAAAATTTGCCGAAATTGAAGATGAAATCAAACAAGCACGGTTTGAATTAAACCGCATGCTCGATAGTGATATTTTCACTAATGTTGTAATTGGTAGCCACTTTATTGAGCGCGAAAAAACCAAAGGCAGTGAAGAATATAAAGTCAGTGGCTTTACTAGTGGTGCAAGTTATGAAACCGTGCCAGTAGAAACGTATAACGCGGATTTAAGCGAATACGGATTAGGCGATATGATGGTGTATGATCCAATGGATGCCATCAACAGCGGGGTATACGTTGTTGAAGAATACCACCACCCGGATATCACCGAAAAAGAGTGGTTTGTAAAAGAAGAAATTACCACCCTTTACACGAAAGTAGACATTGATACCGACATTGGTGATTACACTTTAAGTGGTAACTTTGGTGTGCAAGCTGTTTATACGGATCAATATTCTCAAGCAGAAAGCTCAGATATCGACGGTAACATTACCGATAAAACTGGTGGCGCGACATATTGGGAGTTTTTACCAAGCATCAACTTGAACTTTAACATTGATGAAAGCCAAATTATTCGTGTTGGTTTAGCTAGAACGCTAGCGCGTCCACGTATGGATGACTTACGTGCCAGTGGCCAGTACAGCTTCGATAACAAATTTGAAGACGGTACCTCACTAGATGATTCACCATGGAGCATGTCAGGTGGTAACCCTGAATTGGAGCCATGGATTGCTAACGCTGCCGATGTGGCTTACGAGTACTACTTTGACGAGACCCAAGGTTACGTTGCTGTTGCCTTATTCTACAAAGACTTGGATACCTACATTTACAACGAGCAAGTTGTTCATGACTTCTCTGACTACACCTTACCAGACACTTGTATCGGTGATAATGGTGATACCAGAATGTGTAACCCAACGTACTTCTTAGGTTATGCAAGTACACCACAAAACGGTGAAGGTGGTGACATTAAAGGGGTGGAATTCACGTTATCGGTAACGGGTGAAATGATCTCTGAAGTACTTGAAGGCTTTGGTGCAACAATGAACGCATCAAAAACAGATTCAAGCATTCAACCAGATCCAAACAACTCTTCTACGCCTCTACCAGGTTTGTCTGAAGAAGTTGTTAACGCCACGCTTTACTACACTTACGAAGGTTTCGAAGCACGTATTAGTGCCCGCTACCGTAGTGAGTTCTTAGGTGAAGTTTCAGGCTTCGGTGGTGACCGTAATTTCCGCATGATTGATGAAGAAACGGTCGTTGATGCACAAGTCAGTTATAACTTTGCTGAAGGTACAGACCTTGAAGGCTTAACCTTATTGCTGCAAGCGGGTAACTTAACCAACGAAGCGTTTAAATCGTACGAAAATGGTGACAAAGATAAGCTTCTTGATTACCAAGAATACGGTAAAACCCTTATGCTTGGTGCAACATACAGCTTCTAATATAAGTTAAACCAATAAAGAGTTTCAAAGGCATCAGAATTGCCCTGCTGATGCCTTTTTTTATGTCTGAAATTTATGACTCGCCAACCAACATAGAGGACATCCCCATCATTCATACCAATCAACACAGGCGCCACCTGATCATTCACGCTAATTAACAAAACCAGCGTCATCCCATCACGAGCAATAGCGAGATGTGGGATCTCCTTGCTCCTTAATATGAATTGAAATTCAATTAAATATCAAAACTCGTCTTAGAATCTTTCGATATGCCAGCTTGTATATTCTGCAGACAGCTTTCCGCTGGGTTAATGCCTATGGGCACACGGCATTACGTAAAGTCAGCTTTGAACAAGCCAAATATGCCTTATATAGACAAAAATAATGCTAATAAACGGTTGGTAAAACATCAGTTTTGAGTTTTTTCTTATATTAAAAAGCCATTAAATTCAGTGGCTTCAGCATATTTAAGAAAATTTAAGTAGTATTGTAGGATATGGTCAGTAATATTGCCGGACATAAGTGATAATTACTACCTTGGCAGTGGCAAAATTTCAGTTGTTGCCGGCAACTTTACACAGGATTTTACAATGAAAAAATTCCCTTTAGCATTCACTTCGATTGCGGTGTTGTTTGGCCTAACGGCTTGTAATGAGCAACCAGCAAAAAGCCCTACCAAAGCGCAAGACGTTACGTTGGAAAAGTTATTACATGTGCCATCGCCAGAGTGGCAAGATCAGGTTATTTACTTTTTGATGACCGACAGGTTTAGCGATGGCGACCCAAGCAATAATGACCAAGGCATTGGGGAATATAATCCCGCACTTGAAAACCACTTTAGTGGAGGTGATTTGCAAGGGGTAGTTAATCAACTGGACTACCTTGAAAATCTTGGCGTGACAGCTGTTTGGACAACACCGATTGTGGCGAACCAGTGGTGGAGCACCGCATCAAATTACGGTGGTTATCACGGCTATTGGGCTACCGATTTTACTCAGGTAGATAAACATTTAGGAAGTCTTGAAACCTATCAGGAGTTGTCGGATAAATTGCATCGCCGTGGCATGTATTTAATTCAGGATATCGTGGTAAACCACACCGGTAACTTTTTTAATTATAAAGACGGCCATAATGGTTATGATGCTAACGATACCGCTAAAAACTTTTATTTACTTGAAGATCCAAATTCAGCGCAGCCAGCCCCCGTTCAGCCACCATTTGATATGATTGATCGTAACAACCCGGAACACGTTGCGGCAGATATTTATAACTGGACACCTTCGATCACCGATTATAATAACCTTGATCACCAATTTACCTATCAACTGGCCACGTTAGCGGATTTAAATACTGAAAACCCTGTGGTTATTGATGCGATGAAACAAACCTATGGTGACTGGATCAAGAAGGTTGGTGTGGATGCATTTCGAATTGATACCGTTAAGTACGTAGATAATGCGTTTTTTCATCACTTTATGCACGACGACGATGGTATTCATGCCATAGCCAAAGAAACAGGTCGCGATCACTTTTTGGCGTTTGGTGAAATCTTCGATACATCAAAGCCATATGACAATAAAGGTGAGCGCAATGTGGCCAAGTATTTTGGTAGCGCAGAAAAGCCTGAATTAAACTCGGTCATTTCCTTTCCATTGCATCATGAATTAAAAACCGTATTTGCTCAGGGCTTTCCAACTGATCACCTTGCTTATCGTATTGATCAGCATATGCAAATGTACCCTAACCCTTATACCGTACCTACGTTTATTGATAACCATGATATGTCCCGTTTTTTGGCAAGTGGTGACGTGGAGGGCTTCAAACAAGCTTTAGCAACCATTTTTACTATTCCTGGTATTCCAACCATTTATCAGGGGACGGCGCAGGCCATGAACGAATCTCGTCAGGCAATGTTTAAAGGTGGCTTTAATGCCGATAAAGACTATTTTGACCAATCATCCGAGTTATATGGTTTTATCAGTGAAATGGCCAAGATTCGCACCAGTGATAAACTTTTTACCCGTGGCGACATAAAACAAATTGCCGCGAATAAAAATGGTCCTGGACTATTAGCCTATACCCGAAGTTATCAAGGCCGAACCGTATTAGTGATGTTTAATACTTCCCGCAACGATATTTTGGTTAATGGCGTGACTGTTGCCGATAGCTTTGCCGAGTTAAAGGCAATGTATGGTGATATTGACGGCATGCAACTAAATCCGGCAGGTAAATTGACCACCGAACTTGCAGGGCGCAGTATTGTAATTGCTGAACTTGTAAAAGCCGAGGGCAGCATGCAAATTGCATTGCAACCGCCAGTGATTAATAACCAATTTGATAGTCAGCCAATCGTTAAAGATTTTACTTTATCTGGCAGTGCAACCGTGGCAAATAGTGAAATTAAGCTGGTTAAAAATAGCCGCTTAGATACGGCGATAACAGTACCAACCGATGCCGGTGGGCAATGGCAATACAACTACAAAGTTGAAAACTTAGGTGAAGACAAGGTATCTCTTATTGCGTACCAGAGCGAAGTTAATCTAGGCAGTGAGCCCGTGGCCTTTACAACCTTAGTGACCAAAGCACAGCAAGAAGTTAGCTTTAACGATCCGGCAAATGATGATGTTGGCTTAACAGGTAATTACCTCCCTCCCCTGCACAGTCAAAGTGTGGGTCAATTGGATATTCTTGCCGCTGATGTGCAACTTGGTGGTGAAGTGCTTAAGTTAACGTTAACCATGCGTGCAGTCACCGATGAATGGATCCCTGCCAATGGGTTTGACAATGTTGCTTTTAGCCTGTTTTTTGACTTACCAAATCAACAAGGTGGTAAAGTGTTACCCATTATTAATGCCGACATTCCACAAGGTTGGGATTGGGACTTAGGGCATGTAGTTTATGGCTGGGGTAATACTACGTTTTCGGCGGTAAACAGCGATAAACACCATCAAGGTGAGAAGTTTGGTGTGGCACCAATGGCATCGGTCGATAAATCCGCAAGAAAGATAAGCTTTAAATACTCTGGGGCAGACTTTGGCATAAAAAACTGGCACGGCAGCAAAGTTTACATCACTACCTGGGATATCACCGGAGAAGGGGTGTACCGTGAAATCTCATCTGAAGCGTCAAAATGGAGCATGAAAGGTGACAGTGAACATGGCCCTAAGATCCTTGACGAGCTAAAAATCATCATTGAATAAGCCAAAAGTTAGTGGGATTGTTATAACCAGTGATGGACCGATAATTGATCCATATTGGGTTAACAAACGATGTGTTCTCTTGAGAACAAATGGGTAAGTATGTAACGGGATGAGGTAAGTATACCTCATCCTTTTTTTATATACAGAGGAGGAATGGCATGTCTCTTGGTATGGATTCCTCAGACCGGACATGTGCGATTTTCCGTAACTTTATTAAATTTTTGTGTGTTTTCTAACGTTTTTCTAACCTCCGACCAGTAAATGTCGTTATCTTTCTTACAAAATTGATAACTATTATTCTTTCCCTTGATTTTCATCAATAGATTATTCCTACAGATATTTAGTATTCGAGCACAACTCGATTACACTGTTTGTAACAGTGTTTCAATTTGCCTGCTTTGAGTGGCAGAGCATTTGCGTAATTGAATAACGCAAACCTAAACTGAAATTGACTCAACGAACGTGTTATAGGGATATTTAATACAGAGACATGGAGTTCGGACGAAATTTAAAATACTAGAAACAGAGAACGCCATGCAAGAGCAAGAAAACAAAACATACCAGGAGCAGCGTCGTTGCAAATCAACGTTTAAAACGCGAGCTGAATACCTGGAACACGAATTAAGTATCATGAAATTTAAGCGTTGGGGTTTAAACTTACCGCGCAAAGATTTTAGCATCGAAATTGAAGATTGGGTTCCTGCACTAGCTGCAACCATTGGTAAAGTGGTTATGGTTACCGCCATGGTTGCTGCGTTTGCCGCCCAATTTGGTTTATCCCCTGAGTTTGTTGCCGAAAACGTTCGATTTGAATTACTGATTGCCGGTGTATTATTCGCGGTTTTATTTTCAGCCATTCTAAACCCGAACACCAACTTGGCTGGAACACACGGGCCAATGATCCCTCTAATCCCTCTCATTGCTGCTGCAGGTGGTCATCCACTAGCCTTAGGTATTATGGTGGCGCTTTTTGGTTTCTTATTAAGTTTATCAAAAGGTGGCTCTAAGCTGGTTAATATGACCGGTGAAGGGGTCCGAGGTGGCTTGCTCATTTACCTTGGTGCGGTTGGCTTAATCAGTCAAATCGGCAAACTAGAAGCTTGGGCAGCGAGCATCGATATGGGCGTTATCTCATTTGCCGTTATCTTGGTAACCGTCATTGTTTACGCGTACCTTGCCAAAGTGAAAATGCGCTGGTTAGCAATTCCTTTGTGTTCACTTATTGCGGGTGTTGCGGCTTACGCATTAGGTACACCATTTGAGTTTGTAACAGAGCCAGGACTACCAAATTTAAACCCTAACTACTGGTGGGGTGAAGACACAGGTTGGCAATTAGGTTGGCCATCATTGTCGCACTACATTGCGGTTATTCCATTTGCCATTTTAGCCGTTGCTATGTGGTCACCTGACTTATTAGGTCATCGCGTATTTCAGGAGTTAAACTACCCGAAAAAAGCCAAAGGCGTTTTAATGAACGTTGACGATACAATGGCGGTTTGTTCATTACGTCAAGCGGTTGGCTCGTTATTAGGTGGTGGTAACTTAGCATCATCGTGGGGAACTTACATGATCCCTGCGGCCATGGCGAAACGTCCAATCCCTGGTGGCGCGGTATTAACCGGTTTACTTTGTGTTGTTGCAGCATTAATTGGTTACCCAATGGATTTAGCAATGTGGGAGCCGGTATTACGTGTTGCGCTTATCGTTGGTGTATTCTTGCCACTTCTTGAAGCGGGTATGCAAATGGTTCGCGATACGCAAAGCTCTCAAAGTGCAGGCATTTGTTTGTTCTCATGTGCATTCGTTAACCCAGTATTTGGTTGGGCATTAACCATGCTGTTAGATAACTTAGGCTTTATCGGTGACGAAGAACGTTCGAAAACATTAAGCAAAGCGGACAAGCTATACATTCCATTAGCGGCTTTCATTGTATGTGCTATCTCTTTGGCGGTTGTTGGTCAGTTACCAGGTATTCCTGCACTGTTATAGTCATTTGACTACGACGTATAAATTGTCTCAATAGGTTATTAAACGCCTTGAGAAATTTGTTAAAGAGTCGAGTTTAATAGATAAAAAAACACCTATTTCATGCATATGAAATAGGTGTTTTTTATTCGATAAATACAAAAGAGTATTTATTAAGTTTTACGCTAAAACGTGTAGTTCATACCCAACATATAGTTACGACCGTAAACCTGAATTGTTTTGGTTGATTTGGCGTGTCCTGTTACGTTGTAAAGGGCTCATCCGTTAAGTTACTTACTTGAAATAGAACCGATAAGCCATAAAGCTCATCCCATGGTGATTCATTCAAGTTGTAGGCTACCTGCGCATCAACAATCAATTCTTTGCTCACAAAAATGTTTTCCCGAGAAAATGTGAAGTTGGTTGTTTCACCTAAAAAGTCGCTACGATAGCGTGAACTTTCTCGGGTTTCAAAACCACTGTTTTCGTAGTATACCGTCGTATTTAATGTTTTCTTCGAAAGGCCAGGTAATTCAATGGGGGCACTAATCCATCTTCAGTTACGGGATCAACAAGTGTTGCGCCCCGCTAGAAAGTGGTAATTTGATACCACATAATATTCAGAAGACCAATAACAACGTGTTGATCAACCACACAGCAGATAAAAACCCCCTCTGATGAAAAACATAGGCTTCTATAAAAGTGAATAGGAAATGTTCGATTTCGCTATTTGTTGCACAGATTATTGATAGAGATGTGAGTGCATAATTGACAAAGGAAATGCGCTTAATTATTGATTTAAAATGCTTTTGTTTAGGTGGTGGGGTTGTTGTAATGGAGGTAGGGAAGCAATGGCCACAGTAATGTGCTGCGGCCAGTTTTTAATGCGCTTGCTATTATTGTTCAAACGACATTTAACGCATGGTAACAAACTCTTCAGCAGCTGTTGGGTGGATGGCAATAGTGTTATCAAAATCAGCTTTAGTTGCGCCCATTTTTACTGCAACCGCAAAGCCTTGTAGCATTTCATCACTGCCTAAACCAATACAGTGCATGCCAATAATATTCTCGTTTTCACCTTGGCAAATTAGCTTCATTCGACATGGCTGACGATGTTGGGTAACCGCAGTATACATGGAGGTAAATTGTGATTGATAAACTTGAATATCATCTTCACCATATTCTGCAATGGCTTGTGCTTCCGTTAGGCCAATGGTGCCAATGGTTGGATGTGAAAAGACAACCGTAGGAATTAAGCTGTAATCTAGGTGTTCATTGGTTTTGCCATTAAACAAACGCTCTGATAAGCGACGACCGGCTGCAACCGCCACCGGGGTTAACTGGGCGCGACCTGTGTTATCGCCAACGGCGTAAATGTTGTCAACGTCGGTATTTTGGAATTTGTCTGTTTCAATAAAGCCGCGGTCGTTGGTGTTAAGACCCGCCGCTTCTAGGTTAATATTATCTGTTGCTGGCTCACGGCCAATGGCCCAAATCAGTGTATCAACGGTTAGGCTTTCACCATTTTCTAAATGGAGCGTTAAGCTGTCATCTGCGTTTTTAACCACTTCTTTAGGAATGCTGTAAGTTTTAAGGCTTGGCCCTTCTTGTTCCATGATTTCTACTAAGGTGTCAGACACCAAATGGTCAAACTCACGCAGTGGTTTATGCTTACGTACTAATAAGGTGGTTTCACTACCGAGTGCATTTAATACCCCGGCGATTTCAACGGCAATATAGCCCGCACCAACAACCGCAACACGTTTAGGTTGTTCATTTAAGGCAAAGAACCCATCGGAGGTAATGCCATATTCTGCGCCAGGAATTGTCGGAACGGTAGGACGTCCACCGGTAGCTATTAAGATATGGTCTGCGGTGTATGTTTCGCCATTAACTTCAATGGCATTATTTCCGACAAACTTACCAAATCCATTGATAACCTCAACGTTGTTTTTTGCGAGGACGTTGTCGTAAGAATTATGAATTCTAGAAATATACGCTTCACGGCTTTCTACCAGCTTTGCCCAATTGAGCTTGCCAGCGGTTAAATCAAAGCCATAGTCTTTGGAATAATGTACGGCATCGGCAATTTGTCCGGCATACCACATCACTTTTTTGGGAACACAACCAACGTTCACACAGGTGCCGCCGAGTGCTTTAGCTTCAATCAACGCACACTTTTTACCATACATTGCTGCCCGGTTAATCGATGCGATTCCACCACTGCCAGCGCCCAAGGCAATGTAATCAAAATGTTTACTCATCTGCTTCTCCAATTATCCCAAAAATGATGCGTTATGTACTGTATCTGAAGGCTAAGGATACGCTTTTCAATGAAAAAATTACATTTATTTTAAATGCTTATGGTTAGATTGTTTTGGTAGATAAGGTTTTAGGTGCGGTAATTTTGCCAAAAGGGAATAGCCTTACAAGTCGAAACAATAGTAACGCCTTAAAAATGCTAGAATTGTTGGATGAATATAATCCGATAAAGGCAGGAATATGTCAGAATCCAAATCGAAATTTAGCAACAACATCGGCTTACAAGTTGTGATCGCCATGATCATTGGTGCTTTAGTGGGTGCTGCAATGGGTGACCAAGCGGCAATGTTTGCTCCGTTAGGCAGTATTTTTATTAGCTTAATTACTATGCTGGTTGTGCCATTAGTTGCCGTATCAATCATTGCTGGCGCGGCGAACCTAGGTCAGTCTCCTTCGGCAGGTAAAGTTGGTTTTGGTACCATTTTGTTCTTTATGGGAACATCAGCAATTGCGGTTTTATTGGCCATTGTGATGGGCGAAGTATTTCAACCAGGGGTAAGTGTTGATACGTCATCCGTTTCGGGCATGTTTGGTAATACTTATGCCGACAAAGGGGAAGTACCAGGAGTATTTGATACCTTAATTAGCATGATCCCAACCAATATTTTTGCCTCGTTAAGCGGCAGCAATATCCTGCAAATTATTGTGTTTAGCATGTTTTTTGGTATTGCTATTACCCGAGTGGGAGAAGGTCGTGCCGCACCGATTTTGGAAGGATTAAATACCATCATTGATGCCTTCGTTTGGATGATTAACAAAGTCATGATGATTGCGCCTATCGGTGTCTTTGGTTTAATGGCAGATGCTGTAGGGACCTTTGGTTTTGATGTATTGGCCATCGTATTAAAACTGGTTGTGGTGTTTGTTGTTGCCATCATTATTTACGGCTTTGTGTTTTACCCACTGCTGATAAAAACCTTTTCAAAAGTGTCGATGGGCGATTTTATCTCGGCCATGAAAAAGCCACAGGCGGTGGCACTTTCTACCGCTTCATCAATGGCCACCTTACCGGTAACGCTTGATGTGTGTGAACACGAATTAGGGGTTAAGAACTCCGTTGCATCGTTTGTTTTACCACTCGGAGCAACCATAAATATGTCAGGTAATGCCATCTACTATGGTTTAGTGGCCGTATTTTTCGCGCAGATGTTTAATGTTGATTTATCGATGGCCGCTTATGTTGCTATTATTTTCACTTCAACCATTGGTGCAATTGGTCAGGCGGGCGTACCCGGTCCATCATTTTTAGTGGTAGCGGTACTCCTTGCCGCAGGTATTCCAATTGAAGGTTTACCCTTGTTATTTGCCCTCGATCGTATTTTTGACATGATCCGAACCGCTTTAAATATTACCGGTGATGCGGTATGTGCGGTGATCATGAACGAGGTTGCTGAAAAATAACGTTATAAGGTCTATTGACCCGAGTTTATTCACTATCTGTTAAACAAAGCGGCTTTTTAGCCGCTTTGTTCTTTATTGCCCTTGAATAATTGCTCAAGAGATCATATTTCTATAAGCAGTATTCATCAAAAAAGAGCAATTATGAGCAATCCATTATTAAACCAAGCTGGCCTTCCTGAGTTTTCTAAAATAAAACCAGAGCACATTAAGCCTGCCGTTGAGCGAGCGATTAACGAGTGCAAAGCAAAAATTGAAGACGTTGTTGCATTAAAGGGGCCATACAGCTGGGATTCATTAATTGCTTCTGTTGATGACGTTGATGACAAATTAGAGCGTATTTGGTCACCGGTTTCGCACCTTAATAGCGTGGCCAACAGTGAAGAATTACGCGAAGCATACGAGTCATGTTTGCCGTTATTATCTGAGTACGGTACTTGGGTAGGGCAACACGAGGGCTTATTTAAAGCCTATCAAAGTTTTGCTGATAGCCCGATATTTTTAGAGCTGGATACGGCACAAAAGAAAACCATCAGCAATGCGCTGCGCGATTTTAAATTATCGGGCATTGGCTTAAGTGGCAAAGACAAAAAACGTTATGGCGAAATTCAAACCCGTTTGTCAGAGCTGGCCTCAAAGTTCAGCAATAATTTGTTGGATGCAACCGGCGCCTTTACCGTAAATATTACCGTTAAAGCCGAACTAGCAGGCCTGCCAGAAAGTGCCATTGCTGGCGCCAAACAATTGGCAGAAGCAGCAGAAGCTAAAGGTTGGTTATTTACTTTAGACATCCCAAGCTACTTGCCCGTAATGATGTATGCCGATAATGCCGAACTTCGTGAAACACTTTATAAAGCGTATGTTACCCGCGCCTCAGAGCAAGGTCCTAACGGCGGTGAATTTGATAACTCACAACTGATGACCGAAACCTTGGCATTGCGTCATGAAATCGCCAACTTATTAGGCTTTAGCAATTATGCTGAAGAATCGCTTGCCACTAAAATGGCCGAAAACCCACAACAGGTGATCAGCTTTTTAGAAGACTTGGCCAGCAAATCAGGTAAGCAGGGCAAAGAAGACCTAGCTCAGTTAACGGCGTTTGCTGCAAAAGAATTTGGCCAAGAAGACCTACAACCTTGGGATCTGGCTTACTACAGTGAAAAACTGAAACAAGCTAAATTCTCAATTTCAGATGAAGACTTACGCCCTTACTTCCCAGAAGATAAAGTGATTGCCGGTTTATTTGAAGTGGTTCACCGTTTATATGGACTAATCATAAAGCCACGTGAAGGTGTGGATGTATGGCATAAAGACGTAACCTTCTTTGACGTATACGACAAAGATGAAAACCTGCGAGGTAGTTTCTACCTAGATTTATACGCCCGTGAGAAAAAGCGTGGTGGTGCCTGGATGGCCGATTGTGTTGGCCGTCGTCAGTTAACCGATAACAGTGTGCAGCTACCGGTTGCGTTTTTAACCTGTAACTTCACTAAGCCAATTGGGGATAAGCCAGCCTTATTTACCCATGATGAAGTGGTTACTTTATTCCATGAGTTTGGTCATGGTTTACACCATATGCTCACTCAAATTAATGCCAGCAGTGTTGCCGGTATTAACGGTGTACCATGGGATGCGGTGGAATTACCAAGTCAGTTTTTAGAAAACTGGTGTTGGGAGCCTGAAGCATTGGCGTTTTTGTCTTCGCACTTTGAAACGGGCGAGCCATTACCACAAGCCATGCTTGATAAAATGCTGGCGGCAAAAAACTTCCAGTCGGCAATGCAAATGCTTCGTCAGCTCGAATTTAGTTTATTTGATTTCACCATTCATGCCCAGTACGACCCAAGTAAAGGCGATCGCATTCAAGAAACCTTAAATGAAGTTCGAGCCAAATACGCCGTTGTCAAAGCGCCTGAGTTTAACCGATTCCAACACAGCTTTGGCCATATTTTTGCCGGTGGTTATGCGGCAGGTTACTACTCTTATAAATGGGCGGAAGTGTTATCGGCAGATGCGTTTTCCCGCTTTGAAGAAGAGGGCATCTTTAACCGTGAAACCGGTGTTGATTTCCTAGAGTGTGTGCTTGAAAAAGGTGGCTCTGAAGAGCCTATGGCGTTATTCAAAGCGTTCCGTGGCCGTGAGCCAAATGTGGATGCCTTATTGCGCCACAGTGGTATTACCGGTTAATTAAGCTTTGCAGTAAACCAAGCCCTTTATAAGGCTTGGTTTTTAGGAATATATAGTGGAAAAGATCAGTACCATTTATCAACGCGCCGCTGAGCGTAAAGGCGGTGAGCAAAACCTGGAGCTATTGCTAGGGCGCACCGCTAATCTTGATGCTTATTTGGCCGAGTTGAGCAATGACCGCTATTTAGCCGAGTTCACAAAAAAGGTGTTTCAGTCGGGTTTTGTTTGGCGAGTCGTCGAAAATAAGTGGCCAGATTTTGAAGAGCACTTCTTTGGTTTTGATATTGAAAAAGTGCTCATGATGCCGCAGGAAATGCTGGAGCGCAAAGCCCAAGATCCTAAAATCATACGTAACTTCAATAAAGTCAAAACCATTAAAGCCAATGCGCAAATGATTTACGATGTTGACGTTGAACAAGGCAGCTTTGCCGAGTTTATTAGTCAATGGCCAAGCGAAGACATTATTGGT
Source organism: uncultured Thalassotalea sp. (assembly GCA_947502355.1). Classification (GTDB taxonomy): domain Bacteria; phylum Pseudomonadota; class Gammaproteobacteria; order Enterobacterales; family Alteromonadaceae; genus Thalassotalea_A. Next base: position 134,202 of record CANMZP010000002.1, read on the forward strand.
TTGTGGGCGTACCTTAAAAAGCATGGTCAACGCTTAGGTGGCAATACCGGGCCGTATGCATTACGCTCATTGGGTAAAGACACCTTTTTATTAACGCGTGACATTGAACATTATTTTCGAGCCCATGACTTAATTGATGGTGGCCTTATGACCAAAGGCAGCCTCAATACCATTCAAGCTTGCTTTAATGAATGGCAACAGCAAAGTGGCTACAGTCTCACCAAACTCAGTCGCTTGTTGGCCTTAAGTGGGGGCGATAATTTTGTCCACATTGAAGGTGATAATGAACAAGCAGACAGTAAATAAGTAGAAACTAATGGATCCTGAACAATACTGCATCGTTTTTGCAGAGCACTTTCAAAACCTGATGCAGGCCGAAGCCGTTGCTAAGCAATGGGACTTGCCATTTGGTGGTCAGTTAAAAGACCTGAATAAAGTCAAAAGTCCTTTCTATTTATTAGCAACGGACGAACACTTACAGTTGCATAAAACCGATGAACCAAAACTTGGCGGTATTGTGGTTGACTTTGTTGGTGGTGCGGTAGCGCATCGCCGTAAATTTGGCGGTGGACGAGGTCAAGATATTTGCAAAGCGGTTGGTTTAAAACATGGCTTTACTCCGACGGTATTAGATGCAACGGCAGGTTTAGGTCGTGATGCATTTGTACTGGCCAGCTTAGGCTGCATTGTTACCATGATGGAACGTCAAGTACCGGTTGCCGCCTTGCTTGCTGATGGCTTGGCTAATGCGCAACATGACGACGAACTTGGCGAATGGATTGGTGAGCGCATGCAATTAATCAATACCTCGTCGATAGATTCGATGGCCAAGGTGGGTGACGTGGATGTGGTCTACCTAGATCCCATGTACCCTCATAAACAAAAGTCAGCGGCGGTCAAAAAAGAAATGCGGGTATTTCAATCTTTGGTGGGCAGCGACCCGGATGCCGATGCCTTACTTGATGAAGCCTTATCCATTGCTAAGTATCGTGTTGTGGTTAAACGCCCAAGTTATGCCGAACCTTTGGCTAACAGAACCCCGTCTACCAGTATCAAAATGAAAAAAAATCGTTTCGATGTGTACGTTAAGCAAGGCATCCCTAAAGCATCTTCCTCATAGTTTTGCCCCATCATTTACTTATTAACCGTTAAGTGACTCACATTTAACGGTTTTTTAATCTTTATTGGCTTTTATTGTTAATAATAATGTTTTGTACTTAAAAACATAAAAAATGATAATTTCAATTAATCTATTTCTTTCTTTACACTGCAACCATCAAATTAAAAAGCAAAAACACTTTTGCTCCATCGCAACGTAAAGGCATTACTAATGAAATTTTTACATACCATGATCCGTGTTACCGATTTGGATGAGTCTATCAAGTTTTATACTGAAGTAATGGGGATGAAAGAGCTTGAGCGCTTCGATAACGAAGAATACCGCTACACATTAGTTTTTGTTGGTTATGAAAACCAGCCTGATGCCAGCACCATTGAATTAACCTATAACTGGGACACTGATAGCTACGAAATGGGAACGGCATTTGGCCACCTTGCTATTGGCGTTGAAGACATTTACACCGCATGTGACAAAATCAAAGCACTAGGTGGCAACATCACCCGTGAGCCAGGCCCATTAAAAGGCGGCACGACCCATATTGCTTTTGTTAAAGATCCAAATGGCTATCAAATTGAATTAATTCAATTAAGCTAATTTTCCGAGGACAGTATTCATGAAAAACGCATTATTTCAGCCTATCCAATTAGGCAACCTAACCCTTAAAAACCGTATTGTTATGCCACCAATGACGCGCTCTCGTGCAAGTCAGCCGGGCAACCTAGCTAACGAGATGATGGCGACCTACTATGCACAACGTGCCAGTGCGGGTTTAATCGTTGCTGAAGGTACACAAATTTCTCCTATGGGTCAGGGTTATGCTTGGACACCGGGTATTTACAGCGAAGCACAAATTGCGGGTTGGAAAAAAGTAACCGATGCGGTGCATCAAAAAGATGGCAAAATTTTTGCCCAGCTTTGGCATGTTGGCCGCGTAACGCACCCAGACAATATTGGTGGCGAGCAACCGATTTCATCTTCAGCGCTAAAAGCTCAAAACGTAAAAGTATTTATTGATAGTAACAATGAGCCGGGCTTTGTTGATGTGGTTGAGCCACGTGAAATGAACAAAGGTGATATTAAAAATGTTATCGAAGAATACCGACGCGCTGCGTTAAATGCGATTAAAGCCGGCTTTGACGGCATTGAATTGCATGCCGCAAATGGTTACTTAATTAACCAGTTTATCGACTCACAAGCCAATAACCGCACCGATGAATACGGTGGCTCTATTGAAAACCGTTTACGCTTTTTAGGCGAAGTGGTTGAGGCCATGACCGAAGCGATTGGTGAAGACCGAGTCGGTGTGCGTTTAGCACCATTTACTTCACTTAACGGTACGGTAGATGATACGCCAGTTGAAACGTATACGGCTGCAGCAGCATTGCTTAACAAACTTAATGTGGTTTATGTGCATATTGCGGAAGTGGATTGGGAAGATGCCCCTGAAACACCAGCAGAATTTAAAGACGAAGTACGTAAAGTATATGATGGCGTATTAATTTATGCGGGTAAATACGATGCCGATAAAGGTGGTAAAGCGATTAATGCTGGCATTACCGATATGGTTGGCTTTGGTCGTCCATTTGTGGCGAACCCAGATTTACCCGAGCGCATTAAAAACGGGTACCCATTAGCCCCTCACGATCCAAACACCTTATTTGGTGGTGGTGAAGAAGGCTTAACGGACTACCCACTATACGAAGCGTAATCCGCTTGAAAACGGCACTACGAACATACCCGTAGTGCCGAATTTATGCGCCTATCTCCTCAATTTATACTTTTCTTGTAACCTTACCTCGATAAACAATGATTTAACCATGCGCTCAGAACTGATTTTGATCACTGCTACCATACTTGCTGCCATTGGCTGGATTGCTTCCAAGTTGGTGATACAGGGTATGGCGAATGATATGTTCATCGCATTACGGTTTTTAACCGCTAGCCTTTTATTATTGCCCTTTAGCGTTAAGCAACTCGCGGGTTTACCCTTAAAATTAATGGCAAAAACGGCAGGTGTTGGCTTGATGCTCGCGCTGTCGATTCAAATATGGTTGTATGCTGTATCCATTTCAGACACCCTTGCAGAAGGGGCATTTATCATGAGCTTGGCGATGATTTTCGCGCCCATGATAGCCACGTTGTTATTTAAGACTCGCTTAAATAAGGCGTTTGTTTTGGCTTTTCCTATTGCTCTATGTGGCTTAATGCTGTTGATGTTGGAAAACGGTTGGCACATCGACCCAAGTCAGATTTACTTTTTGCTGGCCTCATTGTTTTTATCGTTTCACTTTGTGTTAAACAAGCAAATCGCGAGCAAAATAAAACCCATCGCCTCGATAACCATTCAGTTATTTGTGGTTGGCTGCAGTGGTTTGGCATCCATGCTCGTAAGTGACGTTGCTGAATTTAATCCCAATGCCGAGGTGCTGCTTTGGTTTGTTGTGTCTGTGGTGGCGGCAACGGCCATTCGCTACTTAATTCAGACTGTGGGGCAAGCAACACTTAATGGTGAACGTGCCGCCTTAATTATGCTGCTCGAGCCAATATGGACCTTGATGTTAAGTGTGGTCATGCTCGGCGAGGTACTAAGCGCTCAGCAATTATTGGGCGGGATGGTCATTCTTTTTTCATTGGTTGTTTATATTAAACAACCAAAAGCCTAACCATCACCTAGCACTTTTGGCTTGGTTTCTATAAAAAAGCCAACCAAAAAAATACCAAGCAGCCTGCGGTAAATGAGATGCTGGCATTCATCTTCATACGGCGATTATATAGCGCCATAATCACGCCTGTTATTAACAGCACAATAAGGCCAATGGCCGTTACTTTCTGCAGCGTTTTAAAGGCCAATGGTCCATGCCCTTTATGCAATTCTACTAAGGATTTTACTAAATCCGGCTCCACTTTGGTCAGCGTTACTTCTTGCTCGTTAAGGTTGATCATAAAGTGTGTCGTTGATGTTGGCCGTGTATATAGGGTATTTCCACCTTGCTTGATGTATTCAAACTCACTGTCTTGACCGTGTTGGGTGAGCAAGTCCCTAACTTGTTGCTCTAAGTTAGCATCGGCTAAATTTAACAGCACCGGCTGATTCACATTTATGTCGGTTTTTACGGTGTCCCCTTTAAAGCCAAATAGGTATAAACCACCTGATATCGCAATCATTAACATGATAGGGGCTAGAAACATGGCGAGGTATAAGTGAATTTGCGAGGCGAGTTTTCTGGTCATTATTTTCTACTCTTTTCAGTGATGATGATTAATACCATCTTAATCTGAAAAGGTAAGGGGAGGCAATCTGCAAGCCGGGGAAACTTGCAGATTGCCTACAGGGTTCTAGTGTCGCTTTATTGCGCTGAAAAAGTATACGTGGTTTGCCACGTTTTTTGCTGGCCCGGTGCGAGGTTTATGGCAATAAATGGCTCGGGACATGCCGCCCGTTCAACGGCCCAAAAGATAAAATGGGTGATGTCAGAATCGCCTTCAAATGATAAGGAAGCACCGGTTTTATGGTTTTTAACCGTGGCACCATTTAAGCTACTGTCACCACCATCTTTGTGCACAACATGCCATAAGGCGTTATCTAAAAGGGGCTTGTCTAAGGTGATTTTGTTGCCTTTATACCAGGCGCGCTCGTTAATTAGGGCGTCAGTTGGTGACGTAAACGGAAATTCTACGCTGTAATCTGGACCATAAGGGACATCATCAATAATGGTAAAGTTGTGGCTGTAATTATCCAGCTCTATGGTATTTTTACCGGTATTGGTTAACTGATGGGCAATACGCATTTGTGATTTACCCGGCAGTAATTCAACATTTTTGCTGTATTGGTAACCCCAGCCATTGTCGGTTTGCAAAGCTTGGGTAAACTCAATCGAACGCTCTGTCGACTCAATTTTCCAACTGCCCGCTTGCACAATGGGGTAATTACCGTAAAACTGGTAGTCCTCATTAGAGGTTTTTTGCAATAAGCCCACACCCACTTTGAGAAACGTCTCGCCCACTTTGGCGTCTTTGTAGCCCATTGGGTTATACATGCCAAATTCTTCTGCCGGTCCGCTGACAAAATCGTGGCCGGTTGGGTCATGTTCTTCATGCAGTGGTCCATAAAAGGTATGGCCTTTATAAGTTACCTTTTCAATGATCCCTGACCAGTCAAAGCGAGGTCCGCGATAATAGCCTTTCTCTGCATCAGGTAAAAACATATCTACCTGCATTACGTCATTATCAAGAGTAACTTTTGGGTACGTTTCTGCTTGAACCATTGTCGTTTGCAGACAACATAAAAGCAGTAAAGAAGATGAGATGGTTTTTATCATAAAGAGTTAATGGCAATTGTTTTCATAGCAAAAATTTAGCGGCTCCTAAGATAAAAATCTAGCAAATAGAGATAAAACGGATTTTTTTGCCCTTAAAAGGGAAAATTCGTTAAGGCGTTAAGGCGTTAAGGCGAGTTCCGCTATCTCCTAACTTTAATTGGACAATACCTTACAATAACAAGTCGTCATCAATCGGCGTAAAGGTATCACAAGCAATCAACAGCGAATTTGCGGTTAGTTGCTCAACGCCAATAACTTCAACCTGACATTTGTATTTAGCACGTAACTTATTCACCAATAGGTCAAAGTCACCATCGCCGGATAGCAGCACAACCTTATCTACCTGGCTGCCAAATTCGATGGCATCTAACGTAATGCCCACATCCCAGTCACCCTTAGCACTACCGTCTTTGCGCTGAATATACGGTTTTAGCTTCACATTAAACCCAATGGCGCGAAGAATATTTTGAAACTGGCGCTGTTTTTCATTGCCGGAATCAATGGCATAGGCAAAGGCATGTTCTATGGATTGCTGTTTACTTAAATATGCCCAAAGCGCATTGTAATTAAAACTTCGGCCAAAGCCCTGTCGGCAAGTGTAATAAATATTTTGTACGTCAACAAAAACCGCTACGGTTGGTAATGAGGGAGAGGTCATAACAGCATCCTTTAAAAAATCAGGCCTTATCTTAGCAGAGCTATCGCGAGTTTATTGCGAATATATTTTCACCATGGTTCGAACAAATGTAATGATTGTGTTTATAATGTTGCACATAGCCAATAAAACTTTAAACTTTAGAGCGCAATATGATTCAAATAAACGACACAATCCCATCGATTTCCTTACAGGAGTTAACCGATGCGGGAATGGTTAACCATAATGCACAGCAGCTTTTTGCCAATAAACGTGTGGTTGTTTTCGCGGTGCCCGGGGCATTTACACCGACCTGCTCGCAGGCGCATTTGCCTGGCTATGTTGTCGCTTATGATGAGTTTAAAGATAAAGGCATTGATCAAATTATTTGTACTTCGGTAAACGATGCCTTTGTTATGTCGGCTTGGGGTAAAGCTCAAAATGCAGATAATATCATGATGTTAGGGGATGGCGACGGAGCATTTGCCAGTGCCTTGGGATTGTCCATGGAAACCGGCAGTTTTGGTGGTCTTCGCTCTAAACGGTATGCTATGGTAGTAGAAAATGGTGTGGTAACTCAGTTATTCGTTGAAGCACCTAAGAAATTTGAAGTGAGTGATGCCCAAAGCGTCCTTGCTGTACTTTAAAATAACGAGACAAACTAATGTTAAAAGCAGAAATGGTCGCTCAATTAAATGAGCAAATTAATTTAGAATTCTTCTCATCAAACTTATATTTGCAAATGAGTGCTTGGTGTGAAGATAAAGGGTTTGAAGGTGCAGCGGCTTTTTTACGCAGTCATGCTATTGAAGAAATGCAGCACATGAATCGTTTATTCAACTACGTAAGTGAAACGGGTGCCATGCCAATCATTGGTGCAATTGAAGCGCCAGAGCATGAATTTGAATCACTTAGTGCGGTATTTCAAGCAACTTACGAACATGAATGTCTAATCACTGAGAAAATTAATGCGCTAGCTCACACCGCATTTACCACTCAAGATTACTCAACATTTAACTTCTTACAGTGGTTTGTTGCTGAGCAACATGAAGAAGAAACCTTGTTCAAATCAATCCTTGATAAAATTGAATTGGTTGGCAGCGATGGCCATGCCTTGTTCTTTGTGGATAAAGACTTAGCAGAAATGGCAAAGACCGGTCCTACATCGGTTGAACCAGAGCCTACGGTATAAAAACAAAGAACTTTCCTTGCACTAGCACTTAGTGCAAGGATGTTCACTTTCCTAAACGAATATTGGCATTCGTTACACTTCCTTCGTGCGTAAATTCTGTCAATCTTGATATACTAATACTTTAATCCGAATGATTGGTTAAGGTAAATTCGTGTCTTTACAAAAAATTGATGTATTAATTATTGGTGCAGGTGCTGCAGGTTTAATGTGTGCGGCGCAAGCGGGTTACCGTGGCCGTAAAGTCGCGGTTGTCGATATGGGCAAAAAGCCAGGCCGAAAAATCATCATTAGCGGTGGCGGACGCTGTAACTTTACCAATCAAAACGCGCAACCAAACAATTACCTTTGCGCAAACCCACACTTTGTAAAATCGGCTTTAAGCCGTTACAGCCAATATGACTTTATTGACTTGGTTGAACGTCATGGTATCGACTATCACCATAAAACCCTTGGCCAATTGTTTTGCGATGACAGCGCACATAATATCGTTGATATGCTCATGACCGAATGCGAATGGGCAGGAGTAAGTATTCACCAACAGTCTGAAGTGCTAAAGGTCGCCAAAACTGATCATGGCTATATTGTTACCACGACGGCACAAGACTTCCAGTGTGCATCACTTGTTATCGCCTCAGGTGGCCTAACCATGCCTAAATTAGGCGCTTCACCCATTGGTTATAAAATTGCTGAGCAGTTTGGTTTAAACGTCCTACCAACTTGTGCTGCTTTAGTACCTTTTACCCTGCACGATAAAGACAAACAACGCTTTGACGGCTTGTCGGGCATTAGTGTCGATTGTGAAGTGAAAAGTGAAGATGGCACTGAATTTCGAGAAAACATACTGTTTACCCACCGCGGCTTATCTGGCCCGGCAATTTTGCAAATATCCTCATTCTGGAAAGCAGGACAGTTTATCAACATAAACTTATTACCAGAGCAAAACCTTAATGACACGCTGCAAGAAATGCGTAAGCAAAGCCCACAAAGGGCATTAAAAACTGCGTTAAGCCAACTGCTGCCAAAACGCCTTATAGATAAACTGTATGAAGCGGGAGAATTACCCGATAAACCCTTAAATCAGTTAACTCACCAAGAATACGAGGAATTGCATCAGTACTTCCATCAATGGCAAATAAAGCCAAATGGCACAGAAGGATACAGAACCGCTGAGGTTACCCTTGGCGGCGTGGACACGGATGAATTATCGTCAAAAACCATGGAAGCAAAAAAAGCGCCTGGTATGTACTTTATTGGCGAAGTTGCAGATGTAACCGGTTGGCTAGGCGGCTACAACTTTCAGTGGGCGTGGAGCTCAGGTTGGGCTGCTGGGCAAGTAGTATAAAATTGTTCTGATAAAAAGTTTGCACACTGCTGGATCTACTATCTGGCAGTTTAGTCCCTTTCAGAGTCATTCACTGAATCAGGAAAAGAGCGCTATAAAAAAATGCACATAATCAGAAAAAACACACCGTCATTCCGTGATGTTGTTGCACGGAACCTCCTCCAGTTGTAAGGTGGCTTCGTTAAAACATCCTTTTAAATTAGGGAGATCCCACCCAAAAGCACGGTGGGATGACGGCGTATTTGTTGAAATTACAGTTGTGATAACGGCGTATTTTTATGAATATATTTTATTCCGCTTATCGCTCACTACAGACATTAACTTGAAGCTTTTCAAAGGTCAAATTTCGGTTAGAGTTGGATTACAATGAATACACTAAAGGGCAATAGTTTTTTTCTTTATTTAGACTTGCCGTGTTGGACAGGAACCGTGAAGACTAAAAATAAGTTTGGCTAAATCGGTGCTAACGACTTTAATTAAAGGCATATGGACTCTCCTTTTATTGAAGTTATTTGCATAATTCAATACGGCACATCGATGCCGATTGTGGGGGATCCCATATCATTCGTTATGACGCCTACGATCAAACGGTGCTCGTAGAGTTTCGGTTAGAAAGCGACAATAATTCAGGGGGAGAAAAATATGCCTAAAGCAACATTTAGTCATTTCACTGACGGCCTAAATCCAGAACAGAGAAATCGAGACCACTTCATTGCCGAGCTCGATACAGAAGACGAGAAACTATGGGTGCCTTACGCAGAAGATGTTTGGATTCAGCCCTGTCAGTTCAATGTGACGACCGGGGGTTTTAGCGTTCTTCTTAAGGGGTTGCCTGGCGCGGCACTTGGTGTTCATTATCACGTTGGCACTGTTCGTGGATATACGATTCAAGGTCACTGGAGATATCTAGAGCACGATTGGATTGCAAAACCCGGAACATTCATTTTTGAACCAGCTGGGGAAGCACACACCCTAGTCATCACTGAGGACTCTCCAGATCCAGCAATAATAATGTTTGTTGTTGAGGGCGGTCTCGTTTATCTCGACAAGCCAGCCGAGGGCACGCTTGTTGCCTTTGAAGACGGTTTTACACTCTTAGAGATTTGCCGGAACTACTACCGTGAGACTGGGCTTGATTTGGAAGAATTAGATAAGCGTATCCGCTAATAACCACGGCGTCATAACAAGTCAAGGTAGCATGGGGGCTTCGCGCCGAGATCCGCTAACGCTGGCTCCTGCTTGAGACGTTGGTATGACTCCCTAGGTCAAGAAAAATCGCATTGATCCCTAGCATTATTTTTCACGCCATTGTTAATTCGTTCTCAATCAGATGAGTTAACACATTGAATGAAGCCAGTCATTTCGTCGGTTATTCTGCAGGTATTTGTGGATTAGGTTAATGCTTTTGCTGCTTCACCAAAAATAATCGAACCGCTTCTTGCAAAGATGTAAAACCAATTTTATTTAAATCAATATCTTCTAAGGCAACCCAGGCTATGTCCGATACTTCTTCAAGTTCCAGACTTACGGTTGGTTTTTCGGATAACTGGGCAATAAAAATGGCATCGGTTGTTTTGTAGGTAACGTCTTTGTATTGATAAGTGTTTGCTTGAGAACAAAAATATTTCCACTGGTTAATCTCAATATCTAACTCTTCTTTTACTTCCCGAGTTAATGCGTGCTCTAAACTCTCATCGTAATCGACAAAGCCACCGGGTAAATCATAACAGCCCATTGCGGGTTCTTTGGCACGAATATTAAATAAAATGTCCCCATGACAATAAATAATGCCAGCTACCGCAGACGCGCAGTTGTGAAAATAGGTAAATTGGCAATCAGGGCATTCGATTAAAGGAATGTTTGTTGTCTTGATTTGCTCAGATTTACATTGTGGGCAGAACTTAAACATAGGTTTCCACTTTATTTTAAGAAATGAAAAAGCAAGAAGCTGATTGCTACTTCTTGCTTATGGTGACATTAAGTATAAAGCAAATACATTACGCTTTTAAGAGGGCTAATACTTCTTCTGTCTTAACGGCTAATAAGGTGGTATCCCCTTTAGTTTCTACATTCAATCTTACTACGGGTTCGGTATTTGAACTGCGTAAGTTAAAGCGCCATGGATTACCGTTATTGTCAAATGATAATGAAATGCCATCCGTGTTATCAACATCGCTAGCATCGCTTTGATAATGCTCTAGCACACGGTCGATAGCGGCTTTAGGGTTTGCAATTACTGAGTTAATTTCGCCTGACGAAGGGTACGCGGTAATTCGCTCGGCAACGGTTTGCGATAGTGTGATGTTTTTAACACAAAGCAGTTCTGCTACAAGTAACCAAGGGATCATGCCTGAATCACAGTAGAAGAAATCACGGAAATAATGATGTGCGGACATTTCACCACCATAAATGGCATCTTCAGCACGCATACGTTCTTTGATAAATGCGTGTCCAGTTTTGCACTGTACTGGCTTACCACCTGTTTGCTCAATGATCTCAATGGTATTCCAAGTCAATCTAGGGTCATGAATGATGCTAGCACCCTGGTTCTTTTGCAAAAAGGCTTCGGCGAGTAAACCAACAATGTAATAACCTTCAATGAACTGCCCTTTTTCATCGAATAAGAAACAGCGATCGAAATCACCATCCCAAGCAATGCCCATATCGGCGTTATGTTCGACAATGGCATCAATTGTATCTTGTCTGTTTTCAGGTAATAGCGGGTTAGGAATACCATTAGGGAAGTTTCCATCCGGCTCATGATTTACTTTGATAAAGCTAATAGGCACATTTTTTTGCTTAAACACGGCTTCGATAGCATCGATAACATGACCCGCAGCACCATTACCAGAGTTAACAACTAGCTTCATTGGCGTTAAGTTATTAAGCTCAATATATGACAGTAAGTGACTAACATAATCATCTAGCGTTGATTGTTTTGTATAGTTACCTTTTACTTCAACATCGTCAAATGCTTGGCTTTCTGCTAGCGCTTTAATGTCAAATAAGCCCGTGTCGCCACTGATTGGAACAGAATCTTTTTTGATAAGTTTCATGCCGTTGTAATCCATTGGATTATGGCTAGCCGTTACCTCTATACCACCATCAACTTGTAAATGACTGGTCGCAAAATAAATTTCTTCGGTGCCTGTCATGCCTAAATCAATTACATTGACTCCGGCATCCATCAGACCATTACTTAACGCCTGTGTTAATTCTTCAGACGTCAGGCGAATATCACCACCAACCACAACATCTTTTGGCTTAATTATTTGTCCATAAGCTCTGCCGATTCGGTAGGCAATATCATCATTTAATTCTTCACCAAGCTTTCCTCGGATATCATAAGCTTTAAAACAGGATAAATTTATTGTCATGAGTTTTTATTCTTTGGTTATTGGCTCCCTATTAATAAAAATAGCAGAACAAATAAAAATGGTTGGCTTATGGCAGGCAGAACTTCACAGCTCATAATCATTTCTATAGAAGCATAATAGTCACCTCTAAGCCTATCGAACAGTAGTTATCTGCGTTCTTAAATCTAATAAAGGAACAGGATACTTAAACACCTTCTGCCCAGTTTTAGATCTGCATTTCTATGACGTTATTCGCATTCTTGAGATAGGCAGGTATTAAAATTCTTTTGATAAAAGCTAAAGAGCCTATTATTTGTAGGGATTTAAGTGTGCATTTGATTATGTGTACTATTCTTACTTACGAGCCATAAAATAAGCGTTCAATAAGAAACGTCATTTAGCTTATTAAATAGGTGTGTAGCTCGCTAGCTATGCATTATCGCAGGGTGCGAGGGTGAGGAAACTAACATGAAAAAATACATAGCTGCTATTGGCTTTGTCATTGCCTGTATGTTGTTTGGCAATGTGGCACATGCTAATCCAGAATATAAGCAAACCAAAGTGTTTGCCCAATTGAGTGAAGAAAGTAAGAAGTGTGCATCATGTCACGAAAAGAAAAACCGTGGCTTGCATCAGCAATGGGGTCGTTCGAAGCACTATGGTGCCAATGTCGGTTGTTATGAATGTCATGCCGCCGACAAAGACGACAAAGACGCCATTAAGCATAAAAATAAGTACATCTCTGTTATTGTTTCTCCAAAAGATTGTGCACAATGTCACCCAGACGAGGTGAAAGAGTTTTCTGCCAGTCACCATGCCGATGCCGGTAAAATACTTGGCTCGTTAGACAACTTCTTAGCGGAGGTTGTTGAGGGGCAACTATCGTTTAATGGTCAATCGGCCGTTGCCGTAAGTGGTTGTTGGCAATGTCATGGTAGTGAAGTAAAAGTACTGGAAAATGGTGATTTAGACCCGACAACCTTCCCAAATACTGGTATTGGCCGAATTAATCCTGACGGCTCCATTGGTTCATGTACCGCTTGTCACCAACGACATGAGTTTTCTTTAGAGCAAGCTCGTCGTCCAGAAGCATGTGGTAAGTGTCATTTAGGGCCAGATCACCCACAAAAAGAAGTATATGAAGAATCCAAACACGGCATTAATTTTTACGCCAATGTTGATCGAATGAATTTAGACAATTCAAAATGGATTGTTGGTGAAGATTATGACGCCGCTCCTACCTGTGCAACCTGTCATATGTCGGCGACCAAAAAACTGCCAATTACTCATGATGTGGGTGACCGCATAAGTTGGACATTGCGCCCAGCTATTTCTGAAAAAGTCGATGCGAAAGCCATCGCACAAGGCAAAGAAGTGAAACCTTGGGAAGACCGTCGTGACGATATGAAGAAGGTATGTACGTCGTGTCATACTTCACAATGGACTGAAAACTTCTATGAGCAGTTTGATAATTTGGTTGTTACCTACAACGAAAAATTCGCTAAACCGGGCAAATCATTAATGGGCTTTTTAACCAAAGCCAAGTTGCTTACAGAGCAGCAATTTGATGAAGAAATTGAGTGGACCTGGTTCTACTTATGGCATCACGAAGGCCGTCGAGCTCGCCATGGTGCAGCAATGATGGCACCAGATTACGTACAATGGCATGGTATGTTTGAAGTGGCAGAGCGTTTTTACATTGAACTGATCCCGCAATATCGTGAAATCCTTCATCATGCAAAAGAAGAAGGTAATGAAGCGGCTTTCAACGACGGTACGAAACTTCTTGATGAAATTTTGTCTAGACCTGAGCACTTATGGTTTACTGGCAACGAAACTCACGAAGTAAAAAGCAAGCGTAAAAAAGCTCAGCAAGAGTTCAAAAAACGCTACTTAAGCGAAAGTAAGTAATTTAGCTATAATTAATGCTGCAGTGACATAGGTTGCTGCAGTATTTTTTTATGCAAATTCAATCAAAAGTTCTCATTTTCTTTACATGTTGTATTGTATTTTAGTGTTAAAATGTTACTTTAAATCAAAGTATTATTAGCAGTGTTAAGAGATAGTACATTTAACAAGATGTAAATTATTTGCATATTAAGTCGGACAATACCGATCAACAGTTGAGACTATATTATGAGCGATGAATCAAAGTGGAAATCAATGTGGAAACCATCTAAAAAATGGTTTTTATTATGGCTACCAACCGGGGCATTTGTTTTTGCCTTTATTGGCGTACTTGGCACTGTGGCCTTTAACACGGTAATTCATGCAACCAACACCAATGAATTTTGTTATAGCTGTCATGTGGGTATGGACACCATTGTTGAAGAGTATGAGGCATCAGCTCACTTTAACCAACAACGTGGTATTGTTCGTGCTGAGTGTAATGACTGTCATGTGCCAAAAGAGTTTATCCCGAAAATGATCGTTAAAATCACCGCCATGAAAGATGTATATCATATGCTGGCGGGTACGGTAAATTTGGATAACTTTGAATCTTTACGTGGTGGACAAGCGGAACATGTTTGGGAAGTTTACCGTGAAAATGACTCTCAATTTTGCCGAAACTGTCACAACGTTGAAACTTGGGATTTGAGCCAACAACCAAAGCGCGCTCGTAAAAAGCACGATCCAGCGCGTTGGGAAAAACGCGGTGAAACCTGTATAGATTGTCACAGCGGTATTTCGCATGAATTACCTGAAGACGATTAAGTTAGTTTAAAAGAAAAAAGGCTCATTGGTGTGAATCAATGAGCCTTTTTTGATCTCGGAACAATAAATATTTTATCACCATGTAATGATAGCAAAATCAGGACTCAAGCTTGTTTTCGCGAGCAAACGTTTTGAAAAAGTATAATATGGGCAAAATAGTGAACAAAATTGAAATAATCATTGACCTCAAGTTAACTTGAGGTTTTAGTATCGCCCGCAGTTTTATAAATTTTTAAGGTTAAATATATGAAGGGTAGAGTATTTATCATGACAGTCATTGTTTTGATAATTGGTATTGGCGGTTTGTTTTATTTTAAATCCTGGCAGGATTCGGCTAATCAGGGATTCGCCATGCCTGAGCAAGTGATTAATATTGAAGCGCAATATGTGCAAACCAAACCATACCAGAAAACCACTGCATTAATCGGACAGGCTAGTGCCTTACAGCACGCGACCATCAGCAATGAGTTAGCGGGTAAAATTACCCGAGTAAACTTTACATCGGGCCAAAAAGTCGATCTTGGGAAAGTCTTATTTGAAATTAATCACCGTGAAGAGTCTGCCTTATTAAAGTCAGCAAAAGCTGAAAGTCGGTTAAATAAGCAAACCCTAGAGCGCTATTTGATTTTGCACAAAGATGGCCGCATAAGTGATGATCAAGTCGATTTAGCAAATGCACAATTGGCGAAATCTTTAGCTGAAATAGAACGAATTGCTGCAATAATCGATAAAAAAGTTATAAAAGCGCCTTTTACCGGACATATTGGTATTCATGACTTAAGTGTTGGTCAATACATTGACAGCAATACCCAAATCACCGAATTAGTTGCCGATAGCGATTACATTTGGGTGGATTTTAATGTGCCACAAACTTACCCTCAATTACCACTTAACTCGCATGTGATGGTCTTTGATAAAAGCTCACAAACCTCAGCGAAGACTGAAATTGTGTCCATTTCACCCTCGTTAAATCAAGCCTCTCGACAGGCGAAATACCGGGCTAAATTAGTCCTTAGCGACATGCCCATTAAACCCAACCAATTATTGAAAGTTGAATTTCCATTAACGTCACCAGAGCAGCATTTAGTGATTTCCCAGCAAGCGGTGGTCAAAGATCAATTGGGCGATTATGTGTTTGTGCTGAATGAAGCCGATGGTGGTCATCGCGCAATTCAGACCAAGGTTTTACTTGGTGATCGTATGGGGGATGAAGTCATTGTAGTATCCGGGCTTGAAGCCAATGCTTTGGTGGCCACCCAAGGTGCTTTTAAGTTAAGAAGTGGCATAAAAACAGCCTTTACTCTTGATGAGAAAAATGAGGGCTAAGCCGTGAACGATCATATAAGTTCCAAACCCAATTTAATGGATGTGTTTGTTAAAAAGCCGGTACTTTCCATTGTGCTATCCATCTTTATTTGTTTGGCGGGTTTACTGGCCATCAATAAAATTTCAGTATTGCAATTTCCGTTAATGGAAAGCGCTTCACTGTCCATTAATACCTATTATACCGGTGCTTCAGCCGATGTGGTTAAAGGCTTTGTTACCGAACCCATTGAAAAAGCCGCGGCTTCGGTACCTGGGGTTGAATATGTAGATTCAAATACCACCTCGGGGAGCAGCACCGTTACCGCTTGGTTGAAATTGAATCAAGATACAACGCAAGCGTTAGCCGAATTAAATACCCGGTTAAGCCAAATCCGCTTCGAATTGCCACAAGGCGCGGAAGACCCAACCGTTACGGTAACCAGAACAGACAGGCCATATGCGGTATTCTATTTAAATGTTGATGCGCCAGGGGTGAGCTTGGAAAAACTCACCGACTATCTGAGTCGGCAAGTCACACCGTTGATCAGCAATATTGATGGTGTCCAGAAAGCCCAGATTGAAGGGGCCAGAACACCGGCCATGCGTGTCTGGCTTGATTTGGATAAAATGAACATATTCGGCTTAAGTGCTGATCAGGTGTATCAGTCTTTAAGTCGCAATAACCGCATTTCTACCTTGGGTTATAGTGAAAGCAGCAAGAAAAAAATCGACTTGGTTGCGAACACGCAAATGTCGACCGTTGAAGACTTTGAACAGCTGATTGTTAAAAGCGATGAGAACGGTACCATTTATCTGCACAACATTGCCGACATTGTCTATGCCTCAGAGCAAGCAGGCGCTACGTCCCGATTTAATAACCAGGATACGGTATACATTTCAGTGTGGGGTTTACCCGGCATAAATGAAATAGCCATTGGTGATGGCTTGTATAAGGTCATTGATCAAATCAATGCCAATAGTCAGGGTAAATTTACCATTAATATTGCCTTTGATGGCACGTTATATATGCGCGATGCTTTGCGCGAAATCGTCACCACCTTACTGGAAACGGTATTGTTAGTGGGTATTGTGGTTGTGGTGTTAATGGGGTCATTCCGCACGGCATTGGTGCCACTTATTACCATTCCAATTTCCATTTTAGGGGCAATAGCGGTTATCTCACTAATGGGTTTTACCCTTAACTTGCTTACCGTATTAGCCATTGTCCTCTCGGTGGGGTTGGTCGTAGATGATGCCATTGTTGTGGTCGAGAACGTCGCAAGACATATGCGATTAGGTCGGTCGAAAATGGATGCTGCTTTACTGAGCTCAAGGCAATTGTTGGTGCCGATAATTTCGATGACTGTAACGCTGGCCATGGTGTATGCGCCCATTGGATTCCTATCTGGGCTAACCGGTATTTTGTTTAAAGAGTTTGCTTTTACGTTGGCCATTGCCGTGCTTATTTCGGGTGTGGTGGCCATTACCTTATCACCTATCATGAGTGCTTATGTTTCGACAGAAGGGGGTAAAGAAGCCGCGGTAACCCAAAAAGTGAATCATGTTTTTGAGCGTATGCAACGTTTTTATGGGCGAGTGCTTCACAAAACACTCGCGAATCGTTACAGCGTGTTGTTGATGGCCGTGGTGGTTTCTGCTCTTATCGTACCGTTTTATATGCAATCGGCAAAAGAGCTAGCACCGCAAGAAGATCAAAGTGGCATGATCTTGGTGTTACAAGGCCCACCTGATGCTTCACTGTCTTATAGTGAAGAGCATATGACGCCCATTGTAGAGCAATTAATGACGGTTGAAGGCGCGAAACAAATCTGGCAGGTATTGTTCCCTGGTGGTGGTTTTGGTGGGGTCGAATTATTGTCAGCAGATCAACGCTCAACATCAACCGAAGAGCTTATCCCGCACGTGTTTGGCATTATTTCAAATTCGACTGCGTTGAATATTTTTCCAGTGCAACCCTCACCGTTGCCTACTGCCGGTCAATACGATATTGAGTTGGTGATAAAGTCTTCAGCACCGTATTCGCAAATGAAAGAATTTGCCGATAAATTGGTGGGCTCAGCGTTTCAATCCGGGATGTTTTTATATGCCGATACCGATTTGAAAATCGACTTACCCCAGGTCGATTTACAGTTGGATAGGGTGAAATTGGCGGATCTTGGCTTGAATGTCAGCGACATCAGTGAGCAATTATCTACGTACCTTTCAAGCAACTTTGTTAATCGGTTTAATGATAACGGAAAGGCTTATCGGGTGATCCCGATGATAAATGACGACATCAGTCAGACGCCGGAAAGTGTATTGGACTTAACCGTTAAAGCCGCTGATGGCAGCTTAATTCCAATCAGTGACTTTACCACCTTAACCTACAAAACCGTGCCACGAGCGCTAAGCTCATTTAACCAGTTAAACTCGTTCAAAATTTTTGGCGGTGTATTACCTGGGGTAACCAAAGAGCAGGCACTAGCCTACTTGGAACAACAGGCAGAGCAAATGTTACCGGCCAACTACAGTCTTGATTACGCGGGTGAGTCCAGACAAATTCGTAAAGAAGGCAGTAGTTTGTTAATTGTTATGGCGATTTCATTGGTGATTGTATTCTTGATTTTAGCGATTCAATTTAACAGTTTCCGAGATCCACTGGTTATTCTACTGGGCTGTGTACCATTGGCATTAGCGGGTGCGTTAAGTTTGCCGTTTTTGGGGTTAACCACCATTAATATTTATTCGCAAATTGGTTTGGTTACCCTGATCGGTTTGATTGCCAAAAACGGGATTTTAATCGTTGAATTTGCTAACCATATGCAAATGCAGGGCATGAATAAATTAAATGCGGTTATTGAGGCGGCAACCACGCGCTTGCGCCCGATTTTAATGACCACTGCAGCCACGGTATTAGGTCACTTCCCGCTCGTCTTGGTAACTGGTGCTGGGGCTGAGGCAAGAAACAGCATTGGTATTATTCTGGTTGCCGGAATGATCATTGGTACCATTTTTACCTTGTTTGTTTTACCGGTATTTTATTACTGGCTTGCGCAAACCAGAGAAACGGAAGTGCAGGGCACGCTGGATATGCGAGATGAGAATATCGGAGTTGTGTAGACCCATTATCTTGTAGTGGAATAAAAGGCGGCATTTAAATTGCCGCCTTTATTATAACTCAATGGCATCAAGCTTATTGAGAAAACTAAATATTTGCTGTTGCTCACTGTCACTGAGTTGCGCCATAATTTTCTGCTCATAAGATAAGGCAATGGGCACCAATTGCTGATAAAGCGCTATGCCTTTTTCTGACAACTGCAAGTCGTAGCGACGATTATCGCCATCGGCAACGTATTTAATCACCAATTCTTTACTTAGTAGCTTCTTTACCGCTCTTGATACCGCCACTTTATCCATGGCAATTCGATTGGTAATAGATACGGCTGAAAGGCTTTTACTTTCTCCTAACACCGCGACGATACGCCACTCCTGAACACTAATGCCAAACTGCTTGCTGTACTTGCTTGCCAAAGATTGTGACACCCTATTTGATAGGGCGGAAAGCCGATAAGGTAAAAAGGTTTGTAAAGATAAACTGCCATTGTCGCAAGACATGTTTGGGTCCCGTTATGTTGATATTAGTTTCAATTGTAACTAATATGGTTGCAATTGAAACTAATAATAACAATAATTTTACTAAATAAAAAACCTCGGTGCTGTAGCACTTAGGGTAGGAATGGAGAGTTAGATGGCTGATTTATTTGATAACCCTATGGGGTTAGACGGGTTTGAATTTGTAGAGTTTACCGCCCTTGAACGGGGTATTTTGGAACCTGTTTTTATCAGCATGGGGTTTACGCTGGTTGCCAAACATAAATCAAAGGCCGTAGAGCTATGGCGCCAAGGGGATATTAATTTTATCACCAACTACGAGTCAAAAAGTCATGCTGATTACTACGCCCAAGAGCACGGTCCATCGGCTTGTGGTATGGCGTTTCGAGTAAAAGACGCGCAACATGCTTACTATTCTGCGCTTGAAAAAGGTGCTCAGCCTGTTGAAATCGCAACCGGCCCAATGGAACTAAGATTACCTGCAATAAAAGGCATTGGTGGTGCAACCGTCTACCTGATCGACCGTTATAAAGAAGGCGAAAGCATATACGACATCGACTTTAACTGGATTGAGGGTGTTGACCGTCACCCAGAGGGATGTGGTTTCCATACTTTAGATCATCTTACCCACAATGTTTACCGTGGCCGTATGGCGTACTGGGCTAATTACTATGAAGAGTTATTCAACTTCCGCGAAATTCGTTTCTTTGATATTAAAGGCGAATACACTGGCTTAACCTCAAAAGCAATGACCGCACCGGATGGCAAAATTCGTATTCCATTAAACGAAGAAGCCGGCGGTGGTGGCCAAATCGAAGAATACTTGATGGCTTACAATGGTGAAGGTATTCAGCACATCGCTTTTGCTTGTGATGACATTATTGAGTGTTGGGATAAATTAAAAGCGCAAGGCATTAAGTTTATGACCGCACCTCCAGGTACTTACTACGACATGCTTGAAGAGCGTTTACCTGGGCACGGCGAGCCAGTGGATGAATTGCAAGCTCGCGGTATTTTAGTCGATGGCAGCACAGAAGGTGGTAAGCCAAGACTGTTATTACAAATATTCTCAGATACCTTGTTAGGGCCGGTTTTCTTTGAATTTATTCAGCGCAAAGAAGATGAAGGCTTTGGCGAAGGTAACTTTAAAGCCTTGTTTGAGTCGATAGAACGCGACCAAGTTGAGCGTGGCGTGATAAGCGTCGACACTGAAAAAGCTTAGGGTAGATAACACATGGCAATCAAACGCATACATCACGTCGCATACCGTTGTAACGATGCCAAAGAAACGGTGGAATTTTACCGCGATCTATTGGGCATGGAATTTCAATTGGCGATAGCTGAAAACGAAGTGCCATCGACCAAAGAGCCTGATCCTTACATGCATGTCTTTTTGGATGCCGGTCAAGGCAATGTATTGGCCTTTTTTGAGATCCCAAATTCGCCGAAAATGGGTCGCGATGAAAACACCCCGTTATGGGTGCAACACATTGCCTTTGAAGTGGACTCTATGGATGAGTTATTCGCCGCTAAAGAAACATTAGAATCTGCTGGTGTTGATGTGCTCGGTCCAACCGATCACACCATTTTTAAATCCATTTATTTCTTTGACCCAAATGGTCATCGCATCGAACTGGCTGCCAATACCGGTAAACCAAGCATGCTAAAAGAATTAAAGCGTGTTGCGCCAGCCATGTTGGAAGAATGGTCACAAACTAAAAAAGCACCTCAACATGCGGCTTGGTTGCATAATAACGAAGGGTTTGGTGAGGAATAACCATGAAGCTAGCGAGTCTTAAATCAGGCCGTGACGGGGCATTACATATCGTTAATTCAAGTTTGACTTTAATGGTCAGCGCTGAAGATATTGCCCCGACATTGCAAGCAGCCCTTGATGACTGGCAGTATATCGAGCCCTTATTGCACGCTCGTTACCAACAATTAGAAACCGGTGATATTGCCGCTGTCGAATTTAAGCAAAGCCAATGTCACTCGCCATTGCCACGCGCATACCAATGGCTTGATGGCAGTGCTTATGTAAACCATGTGGAGTTGGTACGTAAGGCAAGAAAGGCCACCATGCCTGAATCCTTTTGGACCGATCCTTTAATGTATCAGGGCGGCTCGGACAGTTTTCTTGCCCCGCAAGACCCCATTACCATGCCTCAAAGCGAAGGGTTTGGTATCGACTTTGAGGGGGAAGTTGCGGTAATAACCGATGACGTGCCCATGGGCGTCAGCCCTGAGCAAGCCTTAACGCACATTAAACTGGTAATGATAGTAAATGATGTATCATTACGGGGCTTAATTCCAGATGAGCTTGGCAAGGGGTTTGGCTTTGTGCAATCAAAACCGGCATGTGCTTTTAGCCCGGTGTGCGTCACACCTCAGGCGTTAGGTGAATACTGGCAAGCCGGTAAGCTGCATTTACCGTTGCATTCTACCTACAATCAAACATTGTTTGGCAAGCCTAATGCGGGTCAAGACATGACGTTTGATTTTGGCCAACTCATTGCCCATGCGGCCAAAACCAGACACTTATGTGCAGGCACGGTTATCGGCTCTGGCACCGTATCGAATAAACTGGACAATGGTCCGGGCAAACCTGTTGCTAAGGGCGGTGTAGGTTATAGCTGCATTGCCGAATTAAGAATGATTGAAACCATAAATAACGGTGCGCCAACAACCCCGTTTATGGTGGTCGATGATCTCATTTGCATTGAAATGTTTGACCGAAAAGGTCAGTCCATTTTTGGCGAAATCAAGCAACATGTGCGTATTGCTTAAACAAGGCAATTCTCATAACGAACAAACCGGGGAAGAAAGAAGACCAAGCAAAACAATGACAATAAACCAATAATAATAAGGTCTGTAGAACAACATATCCCGGCGCAAGCCGGGTTTTTCTTTTATAAAACAAGATAAGAAAATATTCGCAAACTTGGTCGCGAAGGCGAAACGTCCTATTGGTTACAATGTGACTCTAATCAACCTCTAGCAAATATTGCTTATAGTTTTTCACACCAAAATAGCGGATTGATTTTTTATGCGTCACCTTTTTGGCGATCAGCAACTCCCCATAGTAAATTTTTACCACTTGTTTATCACCATTACGGTCCGTTTCGTACGTGTGGGCGTCGTTTAGACGCAAGTTATCAAATTCGGTGCGCATTATCAGTTTCATGTTTATCTTGTTTAATCTTCCATTAATCGATTATTTATGTACCAAAGCAAGCGCTTACAGTAAAGTGTTAATTATCATTCTCTTACAATAGCAATAACAGGATCGAAAGTGAAAAAGTTTACTTTAAATGTCGCCACTCGCCTTGCTCTACTGTCTTCGGTATTTTTATCTGGACACGCAATGGCACAAGATAACCTGATTGATTACGCCGATGTGTTTGAACTGGAATACGCAGCAAAACCTCAAGTTCATCCCAATGAACCGTATTTACTTTACGAGCGCCGCTCACAAGATATCCAATCGGATAGTACCCGCACCAATTTATGGCAGGTAAACCTTGATGGCAGCGGTCATCAGCCATTGCTATCGGGTAAAGACAGTTATCGTATGCCACGCTTTTCACCTGATGGTAAACGCTTAGCTTATGTCTCAGGTGTAGAAGGGAGCAATCAGCTATATGTTCGCTGGCTTGATAGTGGTCACACGGCACGCGTAACAAATTTAGAGCACTCACCGCGCAGTATTTCGTGGAGCCCAGATGGTAAGTCACTTGCCTTTTCAATGTTTACACCAATAGCCAGCAGTGGTCTTTTTAAAGAGATGCCCAAAAAACCTAAAGGGGCTAATTGGGCAGGCACGGCAACTTACATCGACTCGACTTACTACCGAGGCGATGGTCGCGGTTACGTAGCCGATGGCTTTAACCACATTTATGTTGTCCCAGCCGAAGGGGGCACACCGCGTAAAGTCACCCAAGGTGATTTTCATTTTGGTGGTCCAATCAACTGGAGTAAAGATGGCAAAACACTGATTGTTGATGGCGACTTAAATAAAGATTGGGAGCTGCGTTCACGTTTATCTGAAATTTATGCGATCAATGTCAAAGATGGCAAGGTAACCAATTTAACCAATCGCCCAGGGCCAGATGAAAACCCTGTATTAAGCCCTAATGGAAAAAAGATTGCCTACCTTCGTTATGATGACAAAAAACTGGCGAGCCAAAACTACCACTTATTTGTAATGGACAGCGATGGCAGCGATGGGGTTGATTTAACCCCAAGTCTTGATCGCAATATTGGTAATGTGCAGTGGGCTAAAAACGGCAAAGGCTTATATTTTTCTTACGCCGATCACGGTCAACAACAAATTGGTTATGTGAATTTAAAAGGAAAGTTTAGCGAAACCGACATTAAGTTAGGAGGTCAATCGTTAGGCCGTCCTTATACTTCGGGTGAATACACATTAGCACCTGATGGACTGGTAGTTTATACGGGGGCAAACCCGACTCGCCCGGCAGACTTATTTGTCCAAAATCGCCGTGGTAAAGCCACATCGCTTACCCAACTAAATGAAGACTTGTTTGCCCATAAAGAAGTATCAGCCGTAAAGAGTATTACGGTTGAGTCTTCCGTTGATAAAACCGCAATTGAAGCTTGGTATGTGTTACCGCCTGGCTTTGATGCGTCGAAGAAGTACCCGCTCATTTTGGAAATTCATGGTGGTCCTCATGCCGCGTATGGTCCTAATTTTTCTATGGAAGTGCAGTTGATGGCGGCCAAAGGTTATGTGGTTGTTTGGGCAAACCCACGTGGTAGTACATCTTATGGTGAAGACTTTGCCAATACCATTCACCATAATTATCCGTCAGAAGATTATAATGATTTAATGGATGTGGTTGATGGCGTTATTAATAAGGGCTTTATCAACAAAGACCAGTTATTTGTTACCGGTGGCTCCGGTGGTGGGACATTAACGGCGTGGATAATTGGTAAAACCGATCGTTTTAAAGCTGCGGTAGTGGCGAAGCCAGTGATCAATTGGATGAGCTTTAGCTTAACCGCCGACATGTACGCGTATGCAAGTCAGTATTGGATGCCAGGCATGCCTTGGGAACATTCTGAGCACCTTTGGAAGCATTCTCCGCTGTCATTAGTGGGTAATGTAACAACGCCAACCATGCTGCTTACCGGTGAACAGGATTACCGTACTCCAATGAGTGAAACCGAGCAGTATTATCAGGCATTGCGCTTGCAAAAAGTGGAGTCAGCGTTGGTGAAAATTAAAAAAGCCGGACATGGCATTGCAGCAAGGCCAAGTAACTTAATTCAAAAAATCGGTAATATTGTTGCGTGGTTTGAGCGTTATAAATCGTAACGCTTTATCGCTTTAGAGCCTAACCACCTTAAAAAAGCCGCTAGCTGATGATTTCAACTAGCGGTTTTTACTTTTGTAAATTATTTATATTCAAACACCTTCTCTATGGAGAGTGCGAAGGTATCGGCAATTTTAAATGCCACCTCCAACGATGGGGAGTATTTATTTTTTTCGATTGCGACTATGGTTTGCCTTGAAACCCCAACTTGGTCTGCCAAAGCCTGCTGGGTCATTTCCTGATGTTCAAAGCGCAAGCGACGAATGTGATTGTCAATTTGCTTGCTCATGCTTAATAGCCTCTACGAAAGTAAAACAGCTGACTGGCATAAAAACACACCTCAGCGCTTAAAAAACCAAGCAGCAAGATGTTTAAGGTATTGAACTCAGCGCTTAATTGGGTAAAACCGATAGTGGTGCCTAAAAAATCGTTTTGCCATAACAGAGCAAGGGCAATAAATACCCCGGCAGTGAGCAGGTGGTAGGCATTACGATAGGCTCTTAAACGAAAGGTTTCCTCACGTTCATCAATGCTTTTATCGGCTTCTTTGTGTTCGACAATGGCCAAAATGGTTTGCAGAATCACTTCATAAGTAATGGTAATGATGATCACATCAATGAATAAATCTATTAGTAAGGCTTCATTTAGCAACTGGGCCTGCTGAGCACCAATCAATGACGATAGGTAGTAATAAACAATATAAGCGGTGATCAGTAATGATAACCAGGCACTCTTTTCACGATAAGACATAGAACCTCCAAACAAATTGCTGTGTAAAATATTTTTGACTTGATGTAAATTTAGTTTAACAATGAGTTGGTGTCAAATATATTTAACATGAAGTTGTATAAATTTGACATTGATAAGGGCAAGAAAGATGGCCTCTTTGCTTATTTATGGGGGCGGTATAAATGCAAGGCACAAAAATGTGCCTTGCTAAAAACAGGTCTTATTTATCAATAAATTTTCAACCTTTTCAAGGGGTAGATATCAAACAGGTTGACTTCAAAATCACCGGTTGATGTCTTAAGTTGAACGATAGTGGCATTCGCCGAGAAGGGCATTGTGCTGCCCATGATTAGGGCGGGTGTGAATTAATATGAGTGCTTTAGTTTCATTGTTATTATTGCCTCAATAAAATAGGGAAGCAGCTTATCTTATATTTTCACTCGTATGCTATGTGTAAACAGGGTAAATCGATTTGTTATGTCAAAGCAATGGCACCGTTAAAGGTGCTCATTGCTAACGGACATCAAATCGTTAAATAGAATATTTGTTAGTTTTTCATCAGTACCGTAAACGTTAAATCCAAAACAACGTCTTTATGATAACGCTTGCGATTATTTTCAATTGAGCATAGTTGTTCAATGTGCTCAGGGGTATTATTTTTCAAAGCAAACATTTGAATGGTTACCTGCTTTATATCATCTCTGTCTTTAACGTCTTCAATGCCAATAATATTGGATAGGCTGTAAATCGTATCGCCGGCAAAGCTTGGGTTACAATGACTGCCTGCATGAATGGCTGAGATCCAGATACCATTACCTAAACCATTATAGGAAAGGGCTCTGGCCAAAGAGATAATATGGCCGCCATACACCAGTCGTTTTCCATGTGAGGAGTTATCCATTAAGTGTTGATCAAAATGCACCCGAGCATTATTTTGATAAAGTCGGGTTGCCAATGAATGATCAGAGTCGTTAATGGTGATACCGTCACGATGAAAAATGCGGTCACCGACTTCAAAGTCGCTGGCCTTCATTTGGTTATCGCTAAAAGTGTCTTGCCACTGGCTTAAATTAAGCTGCTCTGGAATACATTGCTGATCGTTGGCAACCATTTTTTGCAATGGCGGTACATGACTTATATTACTTGGTTGACTACCTGCAGCTTTATGTACCATAACCCAACGTTTAAAGCTTAATACCACTTGCTGGCGCTGGTTTGTGGCGATAGAGTGCACATAAACCACCCCGGTTTTACCATTTGAATTTTCTTTCAAACCAATGACTTCACTGCTGACACTGATGGTGTCATTAGCAAATGCCGCTTGTTTAAAAGACACTTCGGCATACCCTAGGTTTGCAACCGCATTGAGCGAAATATCGTTAACGGTTTTGCCAAAGGCAATATGAAATAACAACAGATTATCAATGGGCATGTGCTTAAAGCCGGCGCATTGAGCCACCGTGGATGCACAATGCAGGGCAAAGCGCGAGCCGGTTAAAGCCGTATACAAGGTGGCATCCGCTTCGGTGATGGTTCTTGGGACCCCATGCTGCAGAATTTGCCCTAACTGAAAATCATCAAAAAACAAGCCACTGGGCGTTGCTAATTGGGTACTTGTTGTCATTGTTATTACTCCCTTATTTTTCCGGGCCTACCAGTTCACCTTCGCCGATTTCATGCACTTTTTTATACAAACAAATCACTCGATTAGCCCATTCTTGCAGACAAGGTTCAATAACTCGGTCTTCTATCACGGCCACGCTTCTGTCTTGCTGATTGGCTTGTTCCATGGCTGCAATGATGTCTTTGGCTTTGCGTACATCCGAGCCTTTTGGGGTTAGCGCATCATTGGTGTATGTCAATTGCACCGGGTGAATAACCGCCTTACCGTCAAAGCCCAGATCTCGTGCCTGACGACAGCTGTATTCACAGGCTTCCACATCTTTTAAGTTAAAGTGCGGGCCATCAATAATATTGATTTGATGCGCGCGGGCAGCAAGAATACACATAGATAAATAAGTGAGTAAGCCTTGTCTGTCTAAGGTAACGTTGACGCGTAACGCATTGGCTAAATCGCTGGTACCCATAATGATGGTGGTTAATCGGTCACTGGCACCGGCAATTTCTTCGGCGCGTAAAACACCCATTGGTGACTCGATATTGACCATCACCTTTTTATCTTCACCACCGGCATTATTTAACGCGGCAATGGCGGCATGCAATTGCTCGGCACTTTCAATATTAGGAAATAAAATCGCATCCACATCCAAACTGGCCACCGCTGATAAATCATCCTTACCCCATGGCGAATTTAATGGATTGACACGAACGATACGCTCGGAATAGCCAAAATCGCTGTCGCTCAGCTGATCTACCAATAATTGTCTGGCGATTTCTTTGTGCTTTAATGGCACTGATTCCTGCAAATCGAAAATAATGCAGTCGGCATTAAGTTGGCGCGATTTCTCAATGTATTTTACTTGATGCGCGGGAACATAAAGAGCACTGCGTCTTGGTCGGTAATGTGTTTGGGTGTCACAGGTCATCGTTATACTCCTTGGGCTACAGATTGGCTGTTTTTATTCGCTAGATCACTTAGCATTTGTTTTCTTAGTACTTTGCCATTTTTGGTGCGTGGAAAATCATCGTAAAAATGAACGATTTTCGGGGCTTTGTATTTGGCCAGGTGGCTGGCGGCAAACGCTAAGATTTGCTGCTCATCACATTGTGCATCGGGTGTTAAAATAATGCAGGCACTAACCAACACTTTGTCTTTTTCAAGCTCCTCTCCTAAGGCCACACAGTCGGCGACATCAGGGTGGG
Organism: uncultured Thalassotalea sp.; assembly: GCA_947502355.1. Lineage (GTDB taxonomy): Bacteria > Pseudomonadota > Gammaproteobacteria > Enterobacterales > Alteromonadaceae > Thalassotalea_A. The sequence continues at coordinate 162,685 of CANMZP010000002.1, forward strand.
TTTTAATGACGCGCTCGATTTCGTGGGGTGATACGCGGTAACCAAAGGTGTTAATGATGTCGTCTTTACGGCCGACAAACCAAATATAACCATCTTCATCAACTCGGGCGTAATCGCCGGTAAAAAAGTAGCCATCATGGCGGGCTTTTCGAGTTTCACCGGGTAGCTGCCAGTACTGTAAAAACAGACCTGGATCGGATTCTGGGATGGCAATCATGCCTTCCTCACCTGGGCTTACTGGTAAGTTTTGTTCGTTTAAAATGGCCACATCATGCCCCGGTTGGGCGAAGCCTGCGGCACCTGGACGAATGGGTTGTTGCTTGTTTTGTGAAATATAGTAGGAAAACTCCGACATACCGATGGCTTCATATACGTCCATTTCAAAACGGTCTCGCCAGGCGTGCAACATTTCATCACTTAAATGCTCACCAGCACTCATGCAGTGCCTTAATGACGGAACATCTTTGCCACAAAAGTCAGTTTTTTGAATGATTTGTCGGTAAATTGTCGGCACCCCGATAAAAATACTGCAGTCGTGTTTTTTGATAAGTTTTGGCCAGGTGGTGGCGTCGTTTTTGCCTTCATGCACAATGACCGTATGACCATGAAATAAGGGATCCATTAAGGCTGAGCCCAACACATAAGTCCAATTGAACTTGCCGGAATGCATAATGCGGTCGCCTTCTTTAAAGTCAAACCAGAATTTGCTCGCTGGCAAGCGACCGATTAACGAACGGTGAGCATGCAAAACACCTTTCGGGTACCCTGTGGTACCTGAAGTGTAAACCAAATAGGCGGGATCATCGGCCTTACTTTCAACAATGGAATCATCCACCGGACAAGTGGTTAAATGTTCTTGTAAATCAATAAGTTTTACCTTGCTGTCTGCATTTTCTGGCATCGCCCCTTCGCCAGACAATAAAATAGCGGTTAAGTTGGTTTCTTCGCTTAAAATGGCTTTTAGCTCAGGCCACATTGATTTAGCGGTTACCAGTACTTTCGCGCCTGAATCTTTGGCCAAATAGGCGACTTCATCACAAGACAGCAATGTGGAAGTCGGGACGGCGATTGCTCCTTGTTTAAGACAACCGAAAAAGCTCACCGGATAGTCAATGGCATTAGGCAGTCGGATCAATACCCGATCGTCTTGATTAAGGCCCAATTCTTTTAATAAATAAACAAAGCGACCGCTAAGTTTATCCAGCTCACCGTAGCTTAACGTTGTGGTGCCAAGGGTATCGTCTTCAACAATCAGTGCGGTATTGTCTTGCTTACCTTGCTCGACATGTTGACGAACACAACCGTAAGCAATATTGAAAGACTGTGGAACCTGCCATTGCCAGCCGTTCGATGTTTGGGTAAGTAATTGTGCTAAATCGATCATCATATTTCTCCTAAATACGTCCGTATGGCCAGTTTTCGCGGATAACCGAAATCGGCAGTTTCTTTAATACCTTAACGGCGAAGGCTTTGTCTTTTTCTTCCAGTGATTTAAGGGCATAGGCTCTAAGTAGGGTTTGCAGTGCTTTACCAAACATTGGTGGGTCAAGCATTTCCCCATCAAACTTGATCGCACCGCCAAGCAGGGCATCAGCCTCAAGGGCGGCTTGTAAAATTTCCACATTGCGTCTGATCACCTCAGGCGATGGGGTGAATGCCACTTTACACAAGTGAATATGGTAAGGATGGATTAACTGCTTGCCGGTTAAGCCCATTTTGGTTTCAATCAAGGCATGGTTGTGGACAACATGCGATTCGTGATCGCCATGCAAGTCAAGCCAGCGACGCACGTCACCGGGCTCGATAAATTTTTCAGGCATAGGGGTGTCATTAATCAGTACTTCCACACCACCAATAACCCCTTTACCGGCAATTCTTGCCTCCAGTAATAAGGTACGTAAATATGTTAGAAGCTCATCAATCCAACCTTCCGGGGTTAAGTGAATGGCCATCGCTTTAGAGAAGTCATGAATACCAAAAACAACGTGTTTTACCGCTGGAAAGGCCATTAATTCGGAAGCGATTTTTAAACTTCTTGGGTGTTCAATGATTGGCTGAATTTCAATTTTAGGATTTACCCCGAGTAACCAGGCGGATAAGTCGCGAATTTCTGCTGCCCCATACATTTCACCCGCTTTGGCAAGCACAATAACGTCAATGTGCTCGGCCACTTGGCGAATGAATTCCAGATCTTTTTCATACTCGTCGGTTCGAAATGGGTTGATACGCAGGGCTATTTGGAAATTACGCTCTGGAAACTTAGGCAGCTCTTTTAACAATAGCTCACGACTTAATTCTTTTTGTCGACAGCCATCTTCCAAGTCAAATAACAAGGTATGCGCCTGACAGTTATGAGCATGTCTACGAATGCGGTTTGTCGCTTCTTCTAGGGTTTCATATGTACCGTCTTTAGGAGAATATTTGACGGGAGGGTAGTACAGTTGAATACCCGGCCAAAAACCACCAAGAACATCTTCCTCGTTTACGTGTTCTAAAAATTCATTATGGTAGTTCATTTTCTTCTCCCCTTGTGACTGACTTGATTATTTTTATGACCTTGGTTGATGCTTAATTAATCGCCCAATGAAATCTTACATATATAATTACATTATTAATACTGATGTTTCAAACAATTGTTTAAAAAATGTTTGAAAAATGTTAAGACTGCAGTTAGGGTATTAATAAGTCACCAGTTTGCATGGGTTTGCCAACCATTTATATAGTTTTGGCGGCCTTTTTACGTTACTTAGCTTTAAGTTATAGAATGGATTTACGCTTCTGTATCTAGTTATTTAGTCGTAGATAACAACGAAAATGTCCATGCAACTAGTCAATTAGTCTAATAATGTGATTAATTGGTTGCATAACTTTTATAATAAATGTAATTAAATTACTAAGTAAGTTTTTTGTCTTGAGGAGATCTATGATGTCGGCTTTTGTTCACCCTAATGATGCATTGTTTGATGCTGAAAAACCCTTTCCTGTTATCCCTAGCTGTGAGCACTTTGCTGGCTCAGAGAAACTAATTTTAAAAGCTCAGGAACTGCAAAAAAAATTAGGCCCTGTATTTGATATCACTTGTGATTGTGAAGACGGTGCGCAAGCAGGTTTTGAACAAGAGCATGCTGAAATGGTGGGGCGTTTAATTGCCAGTGACAGCAATGAATTTAATATGATGGGGGCTCGAATTCACGATCCAACGCACCCACATTGGCAAAAAGATGTCGATATTCTTATTCCTGCATGTGGTGATAAATTGGCGTACATTACCTTGCCTAAGTCGACCAATGCTGAACAAATTAAAGATATGGTTAATTACATTAAACTGGCGGTTAAAAAGGCTGGTTTAAACCGTGAAATTCCAATCCATGCCTTGATTGAAACGCATGGTGCTTTAAAAGATGTTTGGGACATTGCCGCTACCGATTGGGTACAAGTGCTTGATTTTGGCATGATGGACTTTGTATCGGGCCATTACGGTGCTATCCCTGCAGCCTGCATGCGCAGCCCTGGTCAATTTGATCATAAAATTTTGGCTCGAGGCAAAAGTGAAATGGTTGCCGCAGCATTAGCCAACGGTGTGGTGCCTTGTCATAACGTTACGCTGGATCTGAAAAACGTTCAGCAAACCATTGATGATGCCACGCGTGCCCGACAGGAGTTTGGTTTTTTACGTATGTGGAGCATTTATCCAACGCAAATTACCGCTATTGTCGATGCCATGAAACCAGATTACGGTGAAGTGGAAGATGCACAAGATATCTTATTGGCCGCGCAAGCCAACAATTGGGGTCCAATTCAGCATAAAGGCGAGCTACATGACCGAGCAACTTACCGTTATTTCTGGGAATTGTTGCAGCGTGCGCAGGTAACCGGTATTGACATTAGTGAAGCCGCGAAAGTTGCTTTTTTCTCTGAGCTTGCTAAAGGAGATGTGGCGTAGGAGCGTAGAGGCTTCAAGATGGGCGCTGCAAGCTGCAAGATGAGAGCTACAAGATAAGAGCAGAAAGAGCAAGATAGTATAAGGGGGCGATTTGATGCCCCCTTATTTTTTATCATTAGTAACCAATAGCAGGCTAAAAAAATGCCTGCAATCCGGTTTGGGCTCGACCGAGTATCAAGCCATGAATATCATACGTCCCTTCATAGGTATTCACCGTTTCCAGATTAATCATATGACGCATCACATGATATTCATCATTGATGCCATTACCGCCATGCATATCTCGTGCGTCTCTGGCTATTTGTAATGCCTTGCCACAATTATTACGCTTAACCAAGGAGATCATAGTTGGCTCAAACTGCTTTTGGTCAATCAATTGGCCAACCCGTAGGGAAGATTGCAAGCCCAAGGTAATTTCGGTTTGCATATTGGCAAGCTTGGTTTGAAACAATTGCGTTTGCGCGAGGGGTTTGCCAAATTGATGGCGATCCAGACCGTATTGACGGGCACGGTGCCAACAATCTTCGGCGGCGCCCATTGCGCCCCATGAAATACCATACCTTGCCATGTTTAGGCAGCTAAATGGGCCTTTTAGGCCGCGAACGTCTGGAAACATGTTTTCTTCTGGCACAAACACATTGTCCATAACAATTTCACCAGTAATTGACGCTTTCAGTGATAACTTGCCTTCAATTTTGGGAGCAGAAAGCCCAGACATGCCTTTTTCAAGGATAAAGCCACAAATTTGATTATCATGCGCTTCACTTTTGGCCCAAACCACAAACACATCGGCAATTGGCGAGTTGGTGATCCACATTTTACTGCCAATTAATTGATAACCACCGTTGACCTTTTTGGCACGGGTTTTCATGCCTGCAGGATCGGAACCGGCATCCGGTTCGGTTAAGCCAAAGCAGCCAATCCATTCACCCGATGCTAATTTAGGTAAGTATTTCTGTTTCTGTGCTTCGCTTCCCCAGGTGTTAATGGGGTGCATTACGAGTGAGGATTGCACACTCATTGCCGAGCGATAACCACTGTCTACCCGCTCAACTTCTCGAGCCACTAGGCCATAACCAACATACGAAATGCCCGAGCAACCATAGCCGTTTATGGTGGCCCCGAGTAAACCAAGCTCCCCAAATTGGCGCATAATATTGGCATCAAAATGCTCGTTTCTCGAAGCCTGTAAAATACCTGGTTGTAGCTCTTGTTGGCAAAAGTCGTGGGCCATGGCCTGGATCATCCGCTCATCTTCGTTAAGCTGTTGGCTAAGCTGTAAAATATCTTGCCAGCTGGCGTTTTCATTGCTCATTCAAACTCCCTAATACGTCCATTATCTGGTGCAGATAACTCATATGATTTGTTGTTGTTTTAAATAGTCTAGTTGTTGTTGGCTTAATTGCAGTTGCTGTTGTAACACCGCAAGGGTATCGGCCCCCAGCTTGGGTGGTGGCTTTTTATAATTCATTTGACAGGTCGAAAATTTAAGTGGGTTTGCCACTTGCTCAATCTGGCCTAACTCATCGTCCTCGAGTGAAAATTGCAGTTGACGATGTTGAACTTGCGGGTCGGCGAAGGCTTGGGCAATGGTGTTGACGGGCGCGCAGGGCACATTTACCGCACTCAATTGGCTTAACCAATATTGCTGACTCTGCTTATTGAAGGCATTTTGCAACCGTGCCACTAATGTTTGTCGGTTATGCACTCTAAGTTGGTTGGTTATAAAACGAGGGTCACTGGCCAATTCACTTTGCCCTAATGCCTGGCAGAAGCGCTTAAACTGTTGGTCATTGCCAATGGCAAGCATAATATGGCCATCAAGGGTGGCAAAGGTTTGGTAAGGTACAATGTTGGGATGGGCATTGCCCATGGCATGAGGCACGTGTTTGCCCAACAGGTAATTGAGATTTTGATTGGCTAGACTGGCCACTTGGCTGTCTAACAGCGCGACATCGATGTATTGGCCTAAACCGGTGGTATGACGATGATGCAGGGCGCTTAATATGCCCGTTGTGGCATACATGCCGGTGAGTAAATCACTTATCGCCACCCCAACCTTTTGTGGTTGTGGTGGTGTCGTTTGTTCCCCGGTTATGCTCATTAAGCCAGACATGGCTTGGATCATGGCATCATAGCCGGCTAAATTGGCTTTAGGACCCGACTGGCCAAAGCCGGTAATAGAACAATAAATAATATCCTCCTTGATGGCCTTTACGTGTTCATAGTCCAACCCATATTTACTTAAGCTGCCGACTTTAAAGTTTTCAATTAAAATGTCCGCTTGCTCAATCAATTGATAAATAAGCTGTCTGCCAACGGGCTTGGTAAAGTCGATGGTGATGGAGTGTTTGCCACGATTGGTACTGATAAAGTAGGCGGAGCGATCGCTTGGGTTTCCGTTTTTGTCTTGGGCGAAAGGAGGACCCCACTTTCGGGTATCGTCGCCTTGCTTAGGCTTTTCAATTTTCCAAACGGTGGCGCCTAAGTCGGCCAGCATTTGCGTGGCCCAAGGGCCTGCTAAAACCCGACTTAAATCAACTACGGTTAATCCACTTAAAGGTCCCAAGGCGCTGCTCATATTCTATTTTATTATGTATTTAAGATAGAATATCTGGCGCCTAAATAAAACCATAACGGCTAATTAACTGGGTGATTATTGTGCAATATTATTGACACTATGCGCTGGACGTCACTAATGTTGTGGCAATGGAATTGATGGCATCGGTTGTTAGTTGATCTTCGGCCTCAATCCAACAAGCATTGCTGTAGCATTCGAAGTGCAGGATCAAGTAACTGTTGTTAAAAACGAAGCGATAATATTCTCTATCGGCCCCTTCAACATGCTCAAGGATATTCGCATTACTCAGTTGGCTAAAGATTGAAGTAGCCAACTGAGTAATGTCTTCCTGCGCCCAATCTTTTGCGAAGGTGAGCAATAGCAGGTTGTTGTTTTCGAGCGTTGCCTTAATTAACTGCTGCATGTGATTTCCAAATTTTTACCCCAGTCAGGTGCCGCCTTGGCGTACTGTTCACAACCTGATTGTTCGTTAAAAGGGGTCGTTAAAATATTGTGTAGTTTGGTGATTTCCTGATGATTACCTTGTTCGGATTGCTCAATAGCTTGTTGAGCAAGGTAGTTTCGCAAGATATAAAGTGGATTGCATAAATCCATTGCTTGATGCCGCTTTATACAGCAGTCGTCTTGTTGTTGCAATGCTTGCCGGTATTGCTCAAGCCATTGGGTGATGCCATCGGTATGGCTAAAAAGGGTGATAAATTGCTGACATTGTTGATTTTGACTGTCATTAGCAAACACCTGATTTAAATAACGAAATGCTAAGGTGTAATCGACTTTATCGTGGTTTGTTAACTTAAGGAAAGTGGCGAGCAGGTGACGAACTTGGTTGTCATCGGTGGCGCGACTAAAGCCCATTTTATCACGCATTAGTTCAAGATAGTGTTGAACCAAAATCGGTTCATAAAGCGCCAGAGCCTCGCTTAATTGCGCTTTACTAAGCCAGTTGCTAAAGCTGTGGGCTAGGGCGTTCAGGTTCCATAGCCCTACTCCGGGTTGTTGCTCGTAAGCATAGCGACCGCCATGATCGCTGTGATTACATATAAAGCCCGGTTGGTAGTCATCCATAAAGGCAAAGGGGCCATAGTCTATGGTTAAACCAACAATGGACATATTGTCGGTGTTCATTACCCCATGACAAAAGCCCACGGCTTGCCATTTGGCGATTAACATGGCGGTGCTTTTGACAATGGCCTTAAACATCTGCAAATAGGGCTGCTTCTGATTGGCACAATCTGGAAAATGATGCTCTATGCAATAATCTGCCAGTTTGTTGAGGGCTTCTTTGTCGTTTTTATGAAAGAAGTACTCAAAGTTACCAAAGCGAATATGAGAGCTTGCTAATCTTGTCATGATGGCACCGGTTTCGACAGATTCTCGATACACCCGTTCATCACTGCCAATCAGGCACAAAGCACGTGTCGTTGGAATATCAAGCGCTGCCATGGCCTCACTGGCTAAAAACTCGCGAATGCTTGAACGTAATACCGCTCGCCCATCACCCATGCGCGAGTACGGGGTTTGTCCGGCCCCTTTTAAGTGAATGTCGAAGCGTTGTTGTTGATGATTGACCGCTTCCCCCACAAAAATGCTGCGACCATCTCCGAGCTGTTCGACAAAATAGCCAAATTGGTGACCCGCATACACTTGCGCGATGTGGTGCCCTCCTTGGGGGATTTTTTGACCTGAAAAGATCTGCAAAAATTCTTTACTGTGCACGTAATCATCCGGCAAGTCGAGCAATGATGCGGCACACTTGCTGTAGGCGATGAGGTGGCTGTTTGTTAGTGGCGTAGCCGTTATATGCTGATAACCTTCAGGAAGTTGACGAAAAAAGCTATTGGCAAAGTTAAATTGGTGCGAGTTGGTCATATGTGCTCCTTTGCCAAATCTGATAAACTTACGGACTGAATTATTCGGTTATCATAGCAAGCAATTGGTTTTCTTATTTAAACTATCTTATATTAAGATTATTAGCTTGAACAAAAATAAGTCGCTTTTAAAAACTTAATGTTTGCCTGTTTAATCACCAAAGTTCAGAGTAATATGTAAAAAAACGCAGACAGTTTGTATAAATTTCAATATAATCAAAAAAATCAATAAACATAATAGAGAGTCGATACTATGAGAAACATAACACTTGCGCTAGTAGCTACAGCTGCTCTTTCAGCTCCTGCTTTTGCTGCTGATATTGAAGCTGGTAAAGCAAAATCTGCTGTATGTGCCGCTTGTCATGGCGCCGCGGGTATTGCCGCTGTTCCAATGTACCCTAATCTTGCTGGCCAAAAAGAACTATACCTAAGCAAACAGCTTAAAGACTTTAAATCAGGTACTCGTAAAGATCCTGTCATGTCTGGTATGGCTATGCCACTGAGCGATGAAGACATTGCTAACTTGTCAGCGTACTACGCAAGTTTGAAGTAATCGCCTCAAATTTTATAAAAAAAGCGCTTAATTGCGCTTTTTTTGTGTCTGCGATCTACTCGACAATACGAATAAACACAGCAAACAGATTACATTCCAACCTCTCGCATTAGACATAGTCTCTCAATACGGATAAAGTGAGGCATTCGTATTTTTCACTCTTAATCTTCGGTTTTCAATGAAACAGATTTTATCCATAATTACTGCCGCCCAGTTATCTTTGTGTTGCGCATTTTCGAGTCAAGCAGCTGAACCAACGCAAGTGCAAGTGACACCTGCGAGTGAACAGTCGATCAGGGACCAAAAAAGTAATCCACTGGACTCGCAAAAAAACAAAGAAGCAGGAGCAACAGAGTCCGAAAATACCGCGCTTGAAAAAACGAACCAGCCATTAACCCAAGCAGCGTTGCTCGCCGAGCAAGAGCGTTTATTTGCAGAGCAGCAGGCGGCAAAAGCTAAGCAAGAAAGGTTGCATACCTTATTGGACTTCTGTGCGCCTTGCCACAGTAAAAATGGCGTATCAAAACTGCCTATTTACCCAAATATTGCCGGTCAGTCGGCAGAATATATACATAAGCAATTATCCGATTTTAAACGAAAATTGCGCAATGAAACCATCATGGCCACGATTGCCGAGCGCTTATCTGAACAAGACATAGAGCAGCTGGCGAACTATTTTGGTCAACTAGACAGCAATGGACAAGTTATCGTGCCAATTATCGAGCCTGAAATACCCCCTATGAATCTACTTGCAGAGCGTTATGTGCGTTTAGCGTTAGCGGTTGGCCAACATCAAAGTTATTACATTGATGCTTATTACGGGCCTGCTGATTGGCAACCCGATGGCGATAAAACCCCATTAGCGCAGCTGCACACCGAAGCGGTGCAATTGATTGCGGATATCAATGCATTGACACCTGAAGACATTGCCCTTACAGGACGTGCAGATGAAGCGCTTAACGAGGGAGAAACTAAGCAAATAGAAAAAAATGGGCAAACAGAAGAAAACGGGCAAGCAACTAAAGCACAGCAGTTACGTAAAGATATGCTTAACGTCCAAAGTCGCTCTGTTTTAGCGTTTATCGAGATCTTACAAGGTAAAACGATGAGCTTTGATGAAGAGTCCATGGCCTTATACGATGCGGTATCACCTGACTTGGATGAAGACGACTTTGAACAAGCACTGGATGAGTTGGATGATGTGTTGCCTGGTTGGGGAAATATGAATTCTCGCTTAGTCGACTTTAATGAAGATTTTGTGATCCCGCTTGATAAACTTGATCAAGTATTCAAAGCCGCCATTGATGAGTCCAGAAAGCGCACCAAGTCCTATATTGATTTACCCGAAGCTGAAAGCTTCACCATAGAGTATGTAACCAAGCAGCCATGGAGTGCCTATAACTGGTATAAAGGCAATAGTTTTAGTTTGATTCAAATGAATACCGACCACCCAATTCATATTGAGCGCGCCATCGATTTGGCAAGCCATGAAGGCTACCCGGGACATCATGTTTTTAATACCTTAATGGAAAAGCATCTGGTTGAAGGCAAGGGCTGGGTAGAGTATGCCATTTATCCTTTATATTCGCCTTTATCTTTATTAGCCGAGGGCAGTGCCAATTATGGCATTGAAGTCGCTTATACCCAAAATGAACGTGAGCAGTTTGAGCGTCAAATACTGTTTCCATTAGCCGGTCTCGACCCGGATGATGTTGAAGAATACTATCAGGTACAAAGGGCATTAGCGAAGCTCTCCTATGCCGGAAATGTTGCTGCTAAGCGTTATCTCGATGGTGAATTCAGCAAAGAGCAGGCGGTCAAATTTTTAATGAAGTACGCATTAAGCAGTGAGCAAAAATCTCAGCAACGCATCAACTTTTTTGAGCGCTATCGTGCTTATGTTATTAACTACAACTTAGGACAGGACATTGTGCGTCAATATGTTGAAGCAAAAAGTGGCAAAAATGTGCAGCAGCGTTGGCAAATATTTGCGGATTTGCTGGCGAATCCAAAGAGCGCCTCTATGATGTTGAAGGCTAAAAAATAGCGTTACCTCCCCCTAAGTTTGTTGAGGTAAAGTGAAAATAAGGTAAAACAAAGTCGAAGCCTTATGGATTCGATTGTCTCAGTGATTTTTTTATGTAACCATGTGTAGCCACATGTAAATGAAATTTGTTTTTCATGAGATAAATACAGATATAAAGGGCGAGAAAAGGTGCTGACCAACGCTGAACAATTCCAGCAATTAAAGCAAGATTATGAACAACTAGAGTTCATGCATTCAGCATTATTAGAAATTACGGACTTGGTTTTTAAATGTGAAAACCTTAAAGATTTTTATAGCCGTCTACACAATACTGTTTCGTCACTAATGGATGCAGAAAACTTTTTTGTCGCGTTAGTGGATTCAAATCGGCAAAACTTAAACTTTGTTTTTCATCAAGATAAAAAAGACACGAATCCCGGGCTTGTTCCCATAAGCGAACTGGAAGGGAGTTTGTCGGCCCTGGTGTTAGCTCGAGGCAAATCCTTGCTTATCACCCCTAAAAAAGACCAACGTTTAAGCGCAAAAAAGCTGATTAAGCTGCATGGTATTGCCGGGGTAGATTGGTTAGGGGTACCTTTAATTGATAACGATAATGTTGTTGGGCTCATGGTTGTTCAGAGCTATACCAATAATGTTCGTTATCAGCATAAAGATAAAGTATTTTTAGAATTTGTCGCCAGTCATGTTATCACCGCCCTTGCTCGATTTAAAAATAAAGAAGCGCTCAAAAGTGCCGTGGCAAACCGCACACGACAATTAGAAGAGCAATTAACCATCATTAAACAAAATGAACAGGTTAAGCAGGTGCTTTTTGAAATCTCTGAAATGACCAATGCGCATATAGGAATCGATCAATTTAACGAGCGCTTACATCAAATTATTGGTCGACTGTTGTCAGTAGAGAACTTCTATATTGCCCGACTGGATAAGCAGGAAAATCGCCTAAAGTTTGTCTACTACGTTGATTCAGTTAACCCCTATTTGGTCGAACGTCGCCAAAATAAAGGGCTTAAAGGCTTTACCGAATACTTAATTGAACAAAAAAAGCCAGTCCTGCTTAATCGACAGGAAATGATCAATTTAATTTATGATGGTATCGTTGATAAAACCTCAAAGAAACTCAGTATCGAAGAGCAGGTTAAAACATGCTCTTGGCTAGGTGTTCCATTGATATATCGTGGTGAAGTTTTTGGCGCCATGGTTGTTCAAAGTTATCAGGAAAATGTGGCGTTTACGGCTAAAGATTCGGAATTACTCAGCTTTGTTTCTCATCATATTTCGACGGCAATAAATCGTAAAGATCTCGCCGATGTTCGACGTCAATCGCAAGAGCTATTAGAACAGCAAGTTAATATTCGAACCGCTGAATTAATTGAAGAAATCGAACAACGACAAATCATGGAGAAGCAATTAAAGTATAGTGCTACCCATGATGAGCTTACCGGCTTATATAATCGAAGCTATTTTTATGATGTTTTAACCAATAACCTTGCCAAAAAAAGCGAAGACTCAAACTATAATTTTGCTGTTCTGTTTATCGACCTAGACCACTTTAAAAAAGTGAATGACAGTCTTGGTCACCATGTCGGTGATGATTTACTTAAAATCGTCGGCAAAAAAATAAGTCATTTGATCCGCAACGATGACACCATCGCTCGTTTAGGGGGCGATGAATTTGCCATTATTCTCGATAACCTTGTTGATTTGAATGTGGCTAGGCAAGTGTCTAACCGTATTGTAAGCATTGTGGACAATACGTTTTATATTGATGAACATGCAATCAATATTGGTGCCAGTATTGGCATTTTGTATAGCCATGACCGCTACACAAGTGCCGAAGAAATGCTACGTGATGCTGATACGGCAATGTATCAGGCGAAGTATAAAGGTAAAGGGTGTAGTGAAATTTTTGATGCCAGCATGCATCAGAAAGTGCTGGAGAACTTGAAGCTTGAAGCGGAAATTCGTGAAGGCATAAATGCGCAAGAATTTATTCCGTTTTTTCAGCCGATTTTTGATTTACATACCCAGAACATTGTTGGTTTTGAAGCATTAGCTCGTTGGCAAAATCCACGCCAGGGCTTACTGTTCCCCGATAAATTTATTCAATGCGCCGAAGATACGGGGTTAATTGATAAAATAGATCTGCAAATCATGGAAAAAGCAGCAAAAATCATCAGTAATTGGCGCAATCGTTTTCCATCACAAAAAATTTATGTGTGCTGTAATGTTTCGAGCAGTAATTTTTTGAAAGAACGGATGAGTGAACAGGTTGCCCGTCTTATACATAAATATCAACTACCCCTTCATACTCTTGCCATCGAGGTAACGGAAAGCGCCTTATTGCAGAATAATGATGTGGTGCTAGCGAATATGCTTAAGCTAAAAGAGTTAGGGGTTAAACTGTACCTAGATGATTTTGGTACCGGTTATTCATCACTGAGTTATTTGTATAAGTACCCATTTGATGTGCTAAAAATTGATGGTGAATTTGTCCGTAAAATGGATGAGGATGATAAACACACGGCGATAATCAAAACCATCATTGAAATGTCTGCCAATCTTGGAATGGAAACCGTGGCCGAAGGTATTTCAATGCAGCGACACGTTAACACCCTAGTTGCTTTTAATTGTCAAATGGGCCAAGGCTACCATTTAGGTAAGCCTCAGCCTAAAGAGATCGCTGAGCAGTTATTACTTGATGCTGCTCAGCAAGAATTTTTTGCTGTTGCAAAGAGTTAACAGCCGCTTTTCACTTAGATAAAGTGGCTAAATAAATGCAAAGGCATCGGCATACATATGCTCAGTCAGTGCCCCTTTATTGATAAATTCATTACGCAAGAAACCGACCATATCAAATCGACCTGCCATATAAATATCGTAAGGCTCTAGACTGATAATATCTTTCATTAACGGCTCGTGAACTTTACCAACTCGTCCAGTCCAATTGGCATCGGCCTGTTCAACCACTGGGAAAAACTGACCTTGTTTAAGTTGTGCTACCAAGGCTTGGGTTTCTTCTAATTGATAACATGCCTTTGGATCACGCAGTCCCCAGTATACCAACACAGGTTGGCTGACATTACGGTTAACCAAATCACCTAAAATCGACTTAATATAAGAAAACCCTGTTCCGCCTGCTAATAAGATGATCGGGCGGTCACTATCTTGGCGAAGTTGGGCTTTACCTGCCGGGATTTCAATTTGTACTGTTTCACTTTCTTTAATTCGGTCAATAACCTGCATCGCCCAACTATCGGCCGCGTAGGCGCCAATTTGCAGTTCAATCAGTTCATTCCCAGGGCTTGAGGCAATAGAGAAAGGACGCTTGTCATCTTCAGACATAACAAAGTTGAGATACTGGCCGGCAGCAAATTCAACAAGGTGATCTGGCGCTAAGTAAATTTGGAACACCGTATCGGTTAACGGTGTGATGCTATGTACCTTACAGCTAATGGTATTCATAATTATAATTCTTTTAATGTACTGGCCGTGACCAGCAACGGTTGCTTTATTGAATAGATGGCAACGATTTGGCGAAATTCAAGTGTGCTGCCAAACAATGCTTAATCGTCGAGAATATTGAGGTCATCCCAAATGTCATCAACATAGGTTTTGATTTCATCGGTCATGACGATGGGCTCACCCCATTCACGAGTCGTTTCGCCCGGCCATTTATTGGTGGCATCCATCCCCATTTTTGACCCTAAGCCGGAAACCGGCGAGGCAAAATCGAGATAATCAATTGGGGTATGTTCAACCATGGTGGTGTCTCTTGCCGGATCCATGCGGGTTGTCATCGCCCAAATAACATCTTGCCAGTCACGCGCGTTAATGTCGTCATCACAGACTATCACAAACTTGGTATACATAAATTGTCGTAAGAAAGACCAAACGCCCATCATCACGCGCTTAGCATGACCTGGGTACTGCTTCTTAATGGTAACGATCGCCATTCGGTATGAGCAACCCTCAGGTGGTAAATAAAAATCTACGATTTCAGGGAACTGCTTTTGAATAATTGGCACAAACACTTCGTTTAATGCCACACCCAAAATGGCCGGTTCATCGGGTGGACGTCCGGTATAGGTGCTGTGATAGATCGGATCTTTGCGCATTGTCACATTGGTTACGGTAAAAACAGGGAAGTCATCAACTTCGTTGTAATAACCTGTGTGATCGCCGTAAGGGCCTTCCGGTGCCAATTCTTCCGGATCGATATACCCTTCAAGAACGATTTCGGCAGAAGCCGGCACTTCCAACTCGTTGCTAATACATTGCACAACTTCGGTTTTACTGCCTCGCAGTAAACCGGCAAACGCATATTCAGACAAGGTATCAGGTACTGGGGTAACAGCACCAAGGATGGTTGCCGGATCGGCGCCAAGGGCAACACTTACTGGGAATTTCTCGCCGGGGTGCTTTTCTTTAAAATCTTGGAAATCCAGCGCCCCGCCACGATGCGATAACCAACGCATAATGATTTTATTGCGACTGAGCAACTGCTGACGATAAATGCCTAAATTCTGACGCTCTTTTTCTGGGCCTCGGGTAATGGTTAACCCCCAAGTGATTAATGGCGCGACATCACCTGGCCAGCACTTTTGAATTGGCAGTTTGTTTAAATCAACTTCATCGCCACTGTAAGTAAGTTCCTGACAAGGGGCCTTTTTAAGTCGCTTAACTGGCATGTTAAGCACTTGCTTAAACATAGGTATTTTTTGATAAGCGTCTTTAAACCCTTTTGGTGGCTCAGGCTCTTTGAGCATAGCCAGTAATTTACCCACATCACGCAATGCACCGACATCGGTTTGACCCATGGCAAGAGCCACGCGCTCGGGGGTTCCGAACAAGTTGGTTAGTACCGGCATATCGAAGCCTACAGGATTTTCAAATAACAAGGCTGGACCCTTGGCACGCAAGGTACGATCGCTTATTTCTGTCATGGCAAGTTCAGTCGAGATAGGCTGAGTAATGCGTTTTAATTGCCCTAGCTTTTCCAGCTGCGCAATAAAGTCCCGAAGATCGTTATATTTCATAGTTATACGTAGTGATATATTTTAAAGGAAGTATACCTGTTCAGTTCGCTAATTTGAATGATTTCGGCATTTGTATAGCGTTTAAAGGTAAATCATCTGGAATTGCTTTGGGTTACCCGTTTTTTACGACAAGTGACCATGACATTAACATAATCGATTGTTAGCATGATGCTGACTGTATTAAAATAATAAAGAGATATCATGACAAAGAGAAAACTAAGTAACGGTTTGCTTACTGGTTTAACTTTGGTTGCCGCTGCCACTTTGGTGGGTTGTGGAGACAAAGAAGCCAAAAAAGAACAGGCAGCGTTCGTCGAAATTAATAAAAATCCTTTCCCAAGTACCTACCAAGCATTACCAAGTGTTCCGACACTTATCACCAATGTCATGCTGATTGACGGTATTGGTGGCCAATTAGAAAATGCATCAGTGTTATTAGAAAATGGCAAAATCAAAGCAATTGGCAACGATATTGCTGCCCCTAATGCGAAAGTAATCGATGGTACGGGCAAATGGTTAACGCCAGGTATTATTGATGTGCACAGCCACTTGGGTGTATACGCAACGCCGGATACGGGCTCACACTCAGACGGTAACGAAGCCACGAAACCGGTCACTGCGGCCGTTTGGGCCGAGCACTCAATTTGGCCACAAGATCCTGGATTTAGAAGAGCACTTGCTGGTGGCGTAACGTCATTACACATCCTACCGGGTTCTGCCAACTTGGTTGGTGGTCGTAGTGTGACGGTTAAAAACCTGCCAAATCGGGTGATTCAAGATATGAAATTTCCGGATGCACCGTACGGCATGAAAATGGCCTGTGGTGAAAACCCGAAACGTGTCTATGGTAAGAAAGGTGGTCCATCAACGCGTATGGGTAACGTTGCCGGTTATCGCCAAGCTTGGGCTGATGCACAAAAATATCAACGCAGTTGGGACAAATACAAAGCCGATTACGATGCGGGTAAAAACCCTCAAGCACCTAAGCGTGACTTAAACCTGGAAACCCTAGCTGGCGTATTAGCCGATGAAATCATGGTACATATGCATTGTTACCGTGCCGATGATATGGGCACGATGATCGATGTGATGAACGAATTTGATTATCAAATTGCCACATTTGAACATGCGGTTGAAGGCTATAAAATTGCCGACAAGCTGGCAGAGAATAACATCTGTGCCTCTATGTGGGCTGACTGGTATGGCTTTAAGATGGAAGCTTATGATGGCATCCGTGAAAACATCCCTATGGTAGCTAAAGCACAAGCTTGTGCCATTGTTCACTCCGACAGTGATCAGGGTATCCAGCGCTTAAATCAAGAAGCTGCAAAAGCCTTTTCAGATGGTAAACGTGCGGGCATCGATTTTACGCAAGCACAAGCATTCTCTTGGATAACGTCAAATCCAGCCAAAGCGCTAGGTATCTTTGAACAAACGGGGTCTTTAGAAGTCGGCAAAAATGCCGATGTGGTACTGTGGACTGCCGATCCATTCTCAACATATTCACAAGCCGAGTTGGTCTTTATTGATGGTGGCTTAGCGTTCGATAGAACCAACCCAGAAGGTTGGGCGATCAGTGATTTCGAATTAGGACAAGTTGGCCAGGGAGACCACAAATGAGCAAATTAACTCTTTCAGCAATTGCTGCTGTGACCGCAATGACCTTAAGTGGTACGGTAATGGCAGAAAAAATCGCAATTACTGGCGGTACAGTACATACCATGGCTGCAAAAGGCACCTTGGAAAATGCCACCGTTCTTATTGAAAATGGCATAATCGCAGACGTTGTAAGCGGCGGCGTTAACCTTGATGGTAGTTACCGTATCATTGATGCCAAAGGCAAGGTGGTAACGCCAGGTTTGATTGGTGCCTATACGTCACTTGGTTTGGTTGAAGTGCCTTCTTGGGCAGGCATTAACGACTCAAGCACCAAAGATGCTAAATACACCGCAGCATTGGATGCAAGTGATGCGATTTCACCGGATACGACGTTACGTAACATTACTCGTATCGAAGGCTTTACCAGTGCGGCATCGGTACTTGGATACACAGAAACGCTTTACAAAGGCCGTGGTGCGATTATCACTTTAAGCGATGATCAAACCCCTGTTACTCATAAACAAGCCTTTATGGCGGTTGATTTATCGAGCCATGGTGCTGAAAAAACCGGTGGCACACGGGCTGAACTTTGGGGCACTTTCCGTAACGCATTAAACGAAGCGAAATTTGCAGCTAACCTTAAATTCACACCGCAAACTGAGTGGCATGGTGAATTAAGCAAAGCGAATGTGCAGGCTTTAGTGCCCGTGGTAAGTGGAAAAATGCCGTTATTGGTGCACGTTCACAGTGCCAGCGATATTCGCCGTGTCATTGAACTGACAAGTGATTACAAAAAGCTGAACGTAACCTTAGTTGGTGCCGCTGAAGGTTGGCGTGTTGCCAATGAGATTGCAACAGCGGGTTTCTCGGTTATTTTAAATCCGGAATCGAACCTACCTTACGGTTTTGAGCAAAGTGGGGCAACGCTTGCTAATGCGGCTCGACTTGAAAAAGCCGGCGTGAACATTGCTATCGGTATTAATACTCATAATATTCGTTTAGCAACACAGCATGCGGGTAATGCCGTTGCCAATGGCTTGTCATGGCAGGCTGGCTTGGCGTCGTTAACCACGGCACCGGCTAAAATCTATGGCATTGATGATCAATTAGGTCGTCTTAAAAAAGGCATGCAAGCTGACGTTGTTGTTTGGTCTGGCGACCCACTTGAAGTGATCCACGCACCAACAAATGTGATCATAAATGGGGAAGAAGTTAAGCTAGAGTCTCGTCAGACACTCTTACGTGATCGTTACTTAACATTGGATACTGAGAAACCACAACAGTATACGCGCCCATAAATATTAAGGTGGTTTTAAATAAAGCTCTTAGGTAACCGTTACCTGAGAGCTTTTTTGTATGGGGATACATTATTAATGATCATTCTTTGGCATTTGTGCCAACATGGTATTTGTATGCCCATTTACATCAATTGCCATGAATGGTGTCGTTCATAATTTGTCTAATAAATACCATATAGTGACTTTTACTAAGTATTCATTGTTTTGACTAACTCGCGGCATGCAGTAACCGATGCTATTAATAAAAAACCATTAATTACAATGGGTTGAAAAGTTGGCGCGAAAATTGTTTATTAACGTCTACTATAAATAATATCTATTAAAACTCAGGGAAACATTATGAAATTAAGCAAAACAGCCACACTTTTAACCATGGCTTTAAGTCTTTCTGGCTGTGTAATACATGTGGATGCGCAAAGTGCAGATGTGCACTTGCAGGAAAATCTGTCGTTAAATGGTACTGATCTGAAACAATTGGTTGTGGAGTCTGGATCTGGTGACTTGACCATAAAGGGCAGCGCACAAGCCGAAGAAATTTCCGTTATCGCAAACATTGAAACGACCGAAAAGCGCAACTATAAACTCAGCTTGCAAAAAGTTGGTTTAAAGGCGGTGCTAGTTGCAGAACACGACTCCACCAGTGGCTTTTGGAATGGGAATTCCCCCGAAATCAATCTACAGGTGACCGTTCCTGAACATTTAGCCCTAAGCATTGAAGATGGATCGGGTGACATTGAAGTTTACGATATCAACAATTCGGTTGAGATTGAAGATGGCTCTGGGGATATTGTTGTTCAAAATATTGAAGGGCCATTAGATGTTGAAGATGGCTCAGGTGATCTTAAGATCACAAACATTCGTGGCGATTTAGCCATCAATGATGGCTCTGGTGAAATTTGGGCAACCGATATTGGCGGTAGCACCGATGTTGATGACGGTTCGGGCGAGTTGTCGTTGCGCAATATTAGTGGTGTTGTCACCATTAATGATGGTTCCGGTGACATTGAAGTGATTAATGCGGGTGGCCTTACCATTACCGACAGTGGTTCAGGCGACTTAACCATTGAAAAAGTAAAGGGTGAGCTTAACATCGATTCATAATCACTCTATTTAACATTCCTCCCCCAGTTGAGTGAAACAAGTGGGGGAGATTTAAACAGCGCCGATACGTTTTAGCCATTTCTGTGTCTTTCAGCGACTTATTCATATTTCAAACTTTCCTTACCAACTCATAGAAAAATCTTAAACACGGATGATATTTTTAATGCTTACCTTTTAGGAAGGGGAGCTGGTTTGTGTTCCCATCGGGACAGTTTTAGTGATTAGCCTGTGTTATTAATATGCCATATCACAACCTTTCTAATACCACTTTTAATTCAAGCATTGGTATTGCCTTTTCATAGAGCCTAGGGATTTATTAACGACTCGTTAAGGCCAGCATTCGCCTGTTTTATGAGCGAAAATATCCGCGGGCTTTCGAAAATACTGGTGATTTAACGCTGCTTAACGATATTAAGGGGAACTTTTCTATTGTCTTTACCTTTTTTGTGCTTATTGGTTGTTCTATCTGCTGTTTGCGGTGTCTTTGTTGTTATTACCAATTTTATGGGTTGTCAGCGGGAGAAAATTATAAATTGACTCTCTTTGGTTTTTTATTCTTTATTTTCATTGTCTTATGTTTTATTTTGCGTTGTCGGCTTTATGTGCTGAGCACACGTCATGTAATTTATGATTTATGTTGTTGATTTATATTGGTATGACCAAAATACTGGGTTTTTAGGGCTGTTTTTATGGGTTTTTGATGGTTTTTTGTTTTTACCAATTGCTTGTTTTGTTCGTAAATATTGTGCTTGATCAAACTTTGGCTCGATAGTGAAAAATAATTTTTTGCAGCGCTTTTATTACAAGTTGTTGTAAAAGTTTTTACACCTGCTTTCATAAGGTCTTCTCTGTAGCGTCTATTTTTACTGGCTTCTTTTATGGTTTGTTACCGTGCTAGGTTGTTTTGTATTCATGTTTTGGCTAATCAACATTCTATTTTTTGAGTGGTTTTAGCTTGATAATTGGTCAAAACAAAGTGGTTACCAATTTGTTATTAAATGTGAACTTATATATAGTCCGTCATATCGAGATTGTGTTTCGATTTGTTGGCTTTAAGTGATTTTGTTGTAACTGATCACCTGAAGAGAACAAATAAAAATAAAAAATATTTATAACAAGGGATCATTATGAACAAGTACTCTAAAGACACTAGCGTTAAGCACAGTGCTATTGCACTCGCCGTAGCCGCCGCATTTACGTCAACGGCTGCTCTGTCTGCTGTAGAAGAAGTTGATGCAATAATAACTGAAGATGTAGAGGTTATTGAAGTTTATGGTATTTCTGGCAGTTTAGCCGAATCAGCCCGACAAAAACGTTACGATGGTCGTATCGTCGATGCCATCGTTGCTGAAGATATCGGTAAATTACCAGACAACAATATTGCCGAAGCCCTACAGCGTATTACGGGTGTATCAATCAGTAGTGATTTTGGTGTGGGTGAGAGCGTGACCATT
Source organism: uncultured Thalassotalea sp. (assembly GCA_947502355.1). Taxonomy (GTDB): domain Bacteria; phylum Pseudomonadota; class Gammaproteobacteria; order Enterobacterales; family Alteromonadaceae; genus Thalassotalea_A. The sequence continues at coordinate 184,168 of CANMZP010000002.1, forward strand.
CGTGGTATCTCGGATAACCGTGTCGAATTAAATGGCCGTTCTACCGCAGGTGAAGGCCGTGGCGGTATCAGTCTTGATGATTTCCCATCTAGCTTCTTAAAAACCATCGAAGTAGTTAAATCCCCAACACCTGAAATGATTGAAGGTGCACTTGGTGGTACGGTTAACATGAAAACCGTTCGTCCTTTAGAGCTTAGTGAAACCCTTGCAGCCTTTACTTATGATTATGAGTATGCCGATAAAACCGAAAATGGTGCGCCTAAGATCACCAGCTCGATTGGTTCAAATTGGGATTTTGACGAAATGGGGTCATTTGGTGCGTCCGTAATGTTCTCTTACCTAGACCGCGAATTGCGTCAGGATGAATTCATTAACCTTCAGCAACTTCACGATCTTGACATTGATGGTGACGGCGTAATGGATCAGGGTAATACCCCACAAGGTAAGTACATTGTTCGTACCCAAAATACCGTTAACCAAAAAACTGAACAACGTGAGCGTACGGCTTACGGTTTATCTTTACAATGGGCGCCACAATCAGGCGATGGCAACATTTACCTTGACTTAAACGGTACCGATTTAAGTGGTGGCCAACAATCGTACTCAATTTTGGATGTGTTGGGTGACCCAGTATTCAATGAAAATACGTCACAAGACAGCAATGGTGTTCTTAATAACTACACCCTAGAAGACGTGATTCTTATTCCTAAAACCATCAGTGATTTTAGTGAAACAGAAACGTACTCGCATGCGCTAGGTGGCGAATGGACGCTAACCGATAGAATGAGCATTTCAGGTGAAGTGTCAATCAATAAGGCCGAAACAACTCGCGTTGATTCTGAGTTTACTTTACGTCCAGTAAATCGTGATATCTGGCATGAAAATGGTGGTTACACAAGTGACGCACAATATTATGTTGATGCCAACATTTCGCAAAGCGGTGGCAATTTACCAACCGTTACCTACTCTGACTCTAATGTATTATTAAACCCGGATAACTTGGCATTACGTACGTTCCAAAACGATACCGATGACATTGAAAACGAAGAAACCGCTGCGCGTATTGATCTTGAATACATCGAACCATTTGATATCGACTGGATCGCAAAAGTGAAAACCGGTGTTCGTGTTACTTCACGTGATTATGAATTTACCCGTGCCGATTACGTTGCCAAAGACATCTACAAAAAAGCCTACTATGTTGATGGAAATGGTGAGAAAACAGGTGAGAACTTCTCAATCTGGATTGATGAAATTGAAGGAATGTACCCTGGTAGTATCGATACCTACAACCCTCACAATTCATTTGATCAACTTGGTACTACTGGCCAAAATGACTTACTAGAGTACATGGTTTACAGTGGTAAAGCGTTAGGTAATGCTGATGCGACCTTCCTTAAAATTCAGGATATGTTGCAAGGGACAAACTATGCTACCACAGGCAGTTTATCTGATAACCTTGAAGTAGATGAAAGTGAATATAAGCGCATTGAAGAAGACACAAGAGCCGTATACGTTCAGTTTGAATTAGACTTTGATGACATTACTGCGATTGTCGGTGGTCGTTATGTTGAAACCGATTTGGACTCAACCATTATTGATGATGGCGAGTACTTAACTGGTACCAACGATTACTCAGACTTCTTACCAAGTTTAAACGTTACCTACAATTTGAACGAAGATACCTTGATGCGCTTTGCCGCGGCTAAAGTAATGCGTCGTGCTGGTTTTGGCGACCTAAGCCCTGCCTACAGTGTTGATACGTCATTAGTAACGGCAACGCAAGGCTCTGTAGCCCTAGACCCTTACCGCGTGACTCAATACGATTTAGGTATTGAGCATTACTTTGGACAAGGTGGTTTGCTCTCAGCGGCGATTTTCTACAAAGATGTTGAATCATTTACCAAGCAATCAAATACTTGTGTGTCTAATTCAGACACCACTGAACAACAAAACGTTGAAGAATGGCAATCGGTTTGTATTCTTGATGAAGCTGGCAAATCAAATAGTGACATCGTAACGGCAAGCCCAGGTACGGATAACGGTTTTGAGTATGTTGACGGCTTAAGACAACAAGGCCTAACTGGGATCAATACCGCGACTGAAGTAAACGGTGGCAGTGGTGAAATCAGTGGTATCGAATTAGCTTACCAACAACAGTTTGATTTCTTACCGGGTGCTTTATCAGGTACGGGTGTTAGCACCAACTACACTTATGCAGACAGTGAGCAACCAGATGGTACGCAAATGGAAAACATTTCTGAGCATACTTACAATGCGCAAGTATACTGGGAATATGAAGGCCTACAAGTTCGTCTTGCATACAACTGGCGTGATGAATACTTAGCTTCAGTAAACGAGAAGCGTATCCGTTCAATTGGTGCTGAAGGTTACGGTATCGAAAATAACAGTTCGCCAGACGGTGAAGGTTATGATCCAACCACAGGTAACAGCTACCGTGAAGCACGTGGTCAATTTGATTTCTCAGCAAGCTGGGATATTAATGAAAACTTCACTGTTGTGGGTAATGCGGTTAACTTAACGGGTGAGCCATTAGAGTTCAGAACTGAGCTTGGTAACAAGTGGATGTACCGTGAAGCGGATCGTCGTTACACCTTAGGTGTTCGTGCTAAGTTTTAATTAACTAAGTAGTTAATAAATGAAAAAAACAGCGGCTTAGCCAAACCCGGTTAACTCAATTCGGATCTTTTTACGCAAAGTAAAATGAAATGAGTAAAATATAAAACACAAGAATGCGGCCTAGAGCCGCATTTTTTTATATAAAAAAATAATGTTTTTTACGTAAAGTTATTTAAATCAATTAGTTAAATTTACTTTTAGCTAGCTCACTCACTTTAGGCCGATTTCTTCAATATTTGGCTAAAAATTAAAATGGTCATGTATTTCAATAGGTTGATAGCCGGTATTTAAAATATGTCCTTCAGATAGAGGCAACTTCAAAACTCCCCCACAACTTTTGACAGCCCCCTAAAATATGTTTTTATATTTTCTTTTGTAACGAGAATATAAATAGTGAAGCAGAATCGAGTTGTCATAATTGATACTGAGACCACAGGTCTATCCATACTCCAGGGTGATAGGATCATCGAGATAGCTGCCGTAGAGGTGGTAAATGGTCAATTAACAGATCGCCAATACCACACTCTTGTAAACCCGGATGGTCGCAAAATCACACATGGGGCATTCAAGAAGCATGGTATCCATAATTATCAGTTATTAAACGAACCTGTGTTTGCTGAAATATCGGAAGAGTTAACAGCTTTTTGCGAAGGGGCGAAGATTGTTACCTACAATGCTCAGTTTGATGGCGAGATGCTAGAGAGTGACTTCAAACGTGCAGGAATAGAGCTTCCTAATAACCTCGCTATAGAGAATATCGAATGTCTAATGGTTAGAGTGACTCAGCATTTTAACAGAAAACGGCATTTTAAACTTGATGACGCCTGCAATCGCTTTAATATACTCCAAAAGCTGAACTCGGACGATTTGAACTGGCATAGAGCCTTATCAGACGCTAAGGTTGCTGCGCTTTTGTATATTGAATTGGAAAAGCTATCCAATACGCCGAACCGAAAACCTTCGCCAAAAAAGGAAAAGGATTCAACACCAGCAAAAAGAAAACCATCTTCTTCCAAATCTCCAAAACCATCTAGTTCAACTAAAAAACCTGAACGCCACATACTGGTTCCTCGCGCAGCTCGGCATCCTATCACTGGTGACCTTACTCAGCTTAATTGTTGCCGAAACCCTTCTTGTAGTAATTATGGTGTGCCACCTAAGAACCCTAAGAGAACGGCTACAGGCTACGGTAAAAAACAATTGCCTAATGATTATAAAATCAGCGGTAACATTGATAGGCCAGTGCTGACTTGTAAAATTTGTGGATATGCGACGGTGATGCTCAACAATCGTTCTACAATGAAACAATTCGATCTAGATATTCAAAGGCAAGAAACTAAGATAATAGTTTGCCCAGAGCCTGATTGCGCTAATCATAACAAGGATATGAAAGACCATCCCTATGAATATGCTCTGAAAGGGACACAAAGGGTCAAACAAGGTCATGGCCGGCATGCATTACGTTATCGCAAAACCTTTGCAGAGAATAACCTGCCCGCCATCAAACCTAATCCGGTTGAACATTATGTAAATGATGGTCGATTGCCTTCACAAAAAATACAGTGTAAAGGTTGTGAAAAGATATTTACCGTAAAGCAATCCCCTGAGGCGCGTCATTACCGTGCCAATACTCATATTGAAATTTTTCAAGACCTAATGAGTAAGAGCACTTACAAGGCCATTCAGGATTACCGTAAGGTCCAACCTAAAACGATTTATGACAAAATCAATTTTTTCCATAATCAATTTCTCACGTTTGAGAAATGGCACCTGCAAAACCTACCAAATGTCATTGCAGCCCAATCGCTATCCCTTTCAACAGACAGGCAATATTACAACAGCGCCTGGATGGATGATGGGCATACGGCAAACTTACAGCTCTCAAGGGGATTGCGACGGTTGACAATAATAGCGGATTTGTTTTTGCCAGTAGTGTAAATTTTGATTATTGGAGTGACGCTATGTCAATTCGACAAAACTCTGCTCATACCAAAGATAATCAGCACCCGCGGCATGAAAGACGGTACGCAGAGTATAGCTTGCCAGACACTTACGTCAGTAATGAAGATATCCAGCGTGACGCAAACCTTAAGCGCATCTTGCGATATCAAGGTTATGGAATCGCTTTCCATGAAACCTATCAAATGCTCAATCACTTTTTGGGTATGCAACAACTACTGAGTAATTGCCCTGAATTGGTTTGGTCAATGGATGGTGATTTGGGGATGTCTCAAGCGTTCCACGCTATATTCAATCAAGACATTGAGAAAGGAAAAATACACTCTTTTTTGATTCAGCATCAACCCAAGCAAATCCTAGAAAGTGATAAAAAAGCTTTTGAGAATATTTATCATAGTGTTGGTTTAAGTAACTCCAACCACGCGATGCGCAAAGAGTTTTGGCAATCAGGTCTTTTACCTGAATTTCGATTGCAACAAAACAAACAATGGCAGTGGTATCGAGTGCCTAATGAAATATTCCATCGCATCACAGGCATTGCCCCAATTACCCGTAGCAGCGACGACATTGACTTACAGAAAGAGTCAGAGCACGTTGCAAGAACTGGTTTGTACGGTGTAGACAGATTCTTTTTGAAGGCGAGGCGTACCGTTAAGGCGTTAGAACGGCCAATTACCTCTGCTCATGGTCGCAAAAATTATTCTCATGCCGGATATAACCCAGAATGGCTCTGCAAGCTTGCAGATATATTCAGGGTGTATTACAACTTTTGCGTTCCATCAGTGAGGGTCGGTGACGAACGGGTTACACCATCGACATCACTTGGCTTAACTAAGAAGACAACCCTAATGGAAGAAGTGTTTGCGTTTACACCAGCTCGCGAAATTATTAAGCATAGAAAGCGAACTGTTGAAGAGAAGCCTAAAGGATACCAATCACCAGATGATGGTGAATACAGGTTTCTCAAGCGGTGATGTGAACGCAGTTAATTAGGTACCCTATCTGTCGGAGCAAATTTATGTTGCAAGTTTCGGCTAATCCTGACAGTCTGGTGTGAGCGAATCGGCGACACACGGTTTAACTAGGTATTCTCTCACCATTTCTCAAAAGCGGTCGTTACCTCCTCCCTACAACCTTGAAAATATCAGCACCCCAAAGGTAATAGCTTGCATAATTATAGAAATTGCATCAACGTTAGTTATTGTCAGTTTATTCCCTTGCCTTTCTATTTTTCTCTTGGTGGACTATTAATTAACAAGTCTGATAAAAATAGATTATTCAAAAATGTAAGCTACGCTGAAGTAGAAAAACAAGTAGTTCTCTTACTTTAAACGTGAATGAAACTTGGAGATGAATCGGAATGGGAATGTGGGGTGTGAATGTCAAAGATAGTGATTCGTTTGCTGATGTTTACGATGGCTTCTTTGATTTCTATAACAATGGTGCGAGTCCAGAGAATGCTAGCTCAGAAGTTAAGGAGTCATTTTCCGAATATTTTGAAGACTATGAAGATTCAAATAATTCCTGGTTTGCCTTAGCATATGCTCAATGGGAAACAAAGAGTCTGGAACAAAGCGTGTATGAAAAAGTCCTTTCTATCATAAATAGTGGAAGTGATATAAAGCTTTGGGAAGAGCTTGGGGCTAACAAGGACGATTTAAAAAAGAGGAAAATCGCACTGGATTCATTTCTCGAAGAAATATCATCTGAAAAGAAAACTAAAAAAAGGCGTAAGAGGCGAAAACACGATTATCGGGAGAATAAAATAATTGAGCTGAGCGCTCCTGACAACAAGAAAGTCTTCACAGTTACTGAAGAGTTTACCGACGGTAAATATCTCCGTACATCGGCGAGCATGGTGTGGAGTTCTGTTGGTGCCAGAATTTCAGGTGGAGGCTCCGTTTTCTACTTCAGTAGAGAGGGGGCGCAAGTCAGCGCAAATTGGGAAAACTCTCAGAAACTGGCTATCACCATTGAGAAAGGAATCGAGTTCTGGCAAAAAGATGAAACCGCATTTTTCAACGGTGACAGGGTACAGGTGACATACCTATATAATTAGGGCAATGAACGAGTGGTGATTCGGTTGTTAGTAAACGTCCCCTTTCACTAAAAAGGTCTATTTAGAATTAAATCCTCGAATGACTCTGATTGGCACACTAGGGCCGGTCGCATTTCAATTTGAGATCCACGACTTCTCGTGGGTGACGAATCTCTTTTTCGCTATCGCTTTAATTGGCTCCTACCGGTCATAGTCTCGACGAAACAGGATGAGAACCAGATCAACAAAATGGGGTGAAGGCTCCAATTTCCAAATATCTTCAATGTATTATTCTTACACCAAACGATCTGTTTGCGAAAATATCTGCGGCATTGGTTCGGCGTTAAACATGGGGGAGCTAGCTTTAAGACCTAATCCCAAAAATATTTAGTTGCTGTAAAGCTTAATATCAAATATCGGATCTCTTAATGTTGCATCGTTAAGGTTTCAAGATCCGATTATCTACTTGTTAAAAGGTGAGTAATCGAGTTAATAGAGTACTAATTTTGAATTTAGCTATGATTTTCCGAGTTTTAAATAAATATGAAGATGTTAATCACTGTCTCAGAATAGATATATATGATATTTGGCTGTAGAAAGGCTTTTTATTTGATGACCTTTGGCTTAACCCTTATTCTACTTGGACTTCGCGTAAACTTTAAACTAAATAAGACAAAAAAAATGCGGCTCTAGGCCGCATTCTTGTGTTTTATATTTTACTCAACTCATTTTACTTTGCGTAAAAAGATCCGAATTGAGTTAACCGGGTTGGCTTAGCCGCTGTTTTTTTGTGAAAGTATTCAAGTTATCTTTGCATTTTCGCAACCATTTTATACTGGTGTATCGAATGCTTAGCGTTTCAATTTCAACGTACCACCAACCTTTTTTCTATCTGGCTTTGTAGCTGATGGTTTAGACGGCACGACTTTACTTCTTGGTTTATCAGTGCGTGCAGGCTTACGTGCATAGGGGCTCTCATTAGAGCGGGTATTGTCAGTCGGTTTATGCCGAGTCTCGGCTGGTTTGCTTCTGGTCTCGGACGAGGTGACCGAAGTGGTCTTTTTGGAGGTGGCAACAGCGGCATTAATTTCGGTCATTTCTCGGTGGTTCAGGTTGCGCCATTGACCAGGTTTAAGTTGTCCAAGTGATACCGACATAATACGCGTACGTTTAAGCTTCTTTACCTCATAGCCAAGGTACTCGCACATGCGGCGAATTTGACGGTTTAAACCTTGAGTTAAAATGATCTTAAAAACAAATTTACTGACCACGCTTACCTGACACGGCTTGGTGATGGTACCAAGGATCGGCACGCCTCGAGACATACGTTCAACAAAACGCTCGCTAATGGGTTTATCTACCGTAACGACATACTCTTTATCGTGAGCATTTTCTGCACGCAAAATTTTATTAACGATGTCGCCGTCACTGGTTAGAAAGATTAAGCCTTCAGAGGGTTTATCAAGTCGACCTATAGGAAAAATACGTTCTTTATGGCCAATGGCATCAATGATATTGCCGCGCACGTTTTTTTCGGTGGTGCAAGTAATACCAATCGGCTTGTTATAGGCAATATAAATGCGGTCAGATTTATTTTCAGGCATGGCACTAATGATGCTGCCTCTGACTTTAACGATATCATCTGGCATCACTTTGGTGCCTAATTCTGGCGCCTTATCATTAATGGTTACCACACCTTGTTCAATGAGTTTGTCTGCTTCACGGCGGGAACAAAAACCGGATTCACTGATAAATTTGTTAAGGCGTTTGCCTGTAATGTCTGTCAAAGGGATTACTTCATTGCTTGGGATAATGTTGAATTATCGCTTAAAATTAAAAAAAATTCTGCCCATTTTATGTCCAAAGGACAAAAAAACCAGTTCAGCGATTGCTGGACTGGTTTTCGTAGTTTTTAGGCTGGAGGTCGGTTAACCAGCTTTGATCGTAATTACTCTGGACGAGTAAAATGACGCTCCAATTTCAACTCAACGATTTTATTGCGCGCTTCTTCAATATGACCATCAACCGATAATACACAGAATAGTTTGGTAATTAAGGCAATTTCGTAAGCGGTAATATCTTCTTGAGGGGTGAAGCGTTCCGCCATAAGATGGGTTAAACTTGCTTTCATCTCAGTTTGTTCAGCGTGTTCTTCTCTATCACGTAATAAATCAAATAAGCTCATGGGAATCCTTAATTTGGTAATGTACTCATTTAAATATGAGTGCTGTGATGCTAAACGATATTAGCTCAATGATATTGATTAATTATAGAGCAAACGAATGTGTTGGTTGTTTCAATGTGTTATGGGGCTAGTGTTAATTGTAACTTTGTACAATGGTTTGACGTTGTGCATGTCATTCATAAGGCTCTAGCCTAGCAGTATCCTGTTGCAGGGCTTTATCTCGCCGTAGTTATCGTGCAGCTTTTACGTACAAAACAATAAATGCATTATCCATGCACAAAAAAGCCAGCGGTTAAGCTGGCTTTGTCAGTGAACTTAATAAAGCGATTATTTACGCTTCATTGAATCAAAGAATTCATTATTGGTTTTGGTCATCGCCAATTTATCAATCATAAACTCCATGGCGTCAATTTCACCCATTTCATGAACGATTTTACGTAAGATCCACATTTTTTGTAGTTCGTCTTGCTTAGTAAGCAACTCTTCACGACGCGTACCAGAGCGGTTAAAGTGAATCGCAGGGAAGACACGTTTCTCAGCAATTTTACGAGAAAGGTGTAATTCCATATTACCCGTACCTTTAAATTCTTCGTAGATAACTTCATCCATTTTCGAACCGGTATCAACAAGCGCGGTTGCGATGATGGTTAAGCTACCACCTTCTTCAATGTTACGGGCCGCACCAAAGAAACGTTTTGGACGGTGCAGGGCATTGGCATCAACACCACCGGTAAGGATTTTACCTGATGAAGGAATTACCGTGTTATAAGCACGAGCTAAGCGCGTAATTGAGTCAAGCAGGATAACCACATCTTTTTTGTGCTCAGTTAAACGCTTGGCTTTTTCAATAACCATTTCAGCAACTTGTACGTGACGGCTAGCTGGCTCATCAAACGTTGATGCAACTACTTCACCTTTTACTAGGCGCTGCATCTCGGTAACTTCTTCTGGGCGCTCGTCGATAAGTAATACCATTAACTCACACTCAGGGTGGTTATAAGCAATACTTTGTGCAATGTTTTGCAGTAATAAGGTTTTACCGGCTTTTGGTGGTGCCACAATAAGACCACGTTGACCTTTACCAATTGGTGAGGCTAAGTCTAATACACGAGCGGTAATGTCTTCGGTACTGCCGTTACCACGTTCCATGGTTAAACGACCGTCCGGGTGAACTGGGGTTAAGTTTTCAAATAAAATCTTATTACGTGAGTTTTCTGGCTTATCAAAGTTAACTTCATTCACCTTTAATAAGGCAAAGTAGCGTTCGCCATCTTTTGGAGGGCGAATCTTACCAAAAATGGTATCGCCGGTTCGTAAACTGAAACGACGGATTTGGCTAGGCGATACGTAAATATCGTCAGGACCCGCTAGATATGATGAATCGGCTGAGCGTAAAAAGCCAAAACCATCTTGTAAAATTTCTAATACACCACCACCGAAGATATCTTCACCGCTTTTAGCGTGGGCTTTTAAAATGGCAAAAATAATGTCTTGTTTACGAGCGCGGGCAAGATGTTCAAGCTTCATTGATTCGGCCAACTTCATTAGTTCGCCAATTGATTTATCTTTTAGTTCGATTAGGTTCATATTGATGGGTCTTGTGCTTTATTTTGTTTAGCTAACGTTGTTATGTTTGAGCATGCCGAATGACAAGCCAGAACGAAATGGTTAAGAAATTTAGGTATGTACGTTTAAGTTAGCATTAAAATTAACTGAGGTAAAGTTGACCAGCTAATTAGCACTTAATATAAGTCAATAACTGGTCAATAAAGACTAAAAAGGCCAATAAATGATTTATCAGCCTTTTTAAATTATAGATTTGCGTCTAAAAATTCTTTTAATTGGTTTTTAGATAATGCGCCAACTTTTGTATCAGCAACGGCACCGTCTTTAAACAAGAGTAATGTTGGGATACCACGGATACCGTATTTTGGCGGTGTACCAGCATTCTGGTCAATGTTTAGTTTTGCAACGGTAACTTTTCCGTCATATTCTTCAGCTACTTCCGAAAGAATTGGAGCAATCATTTTACAAGGACCACACCATTCTGCCCAAAAGTCGACAAGAACCGGGCCTGTTGCATTAATTACGTCAGCATCAAAGCTGTCATCTGTTAGCTGAACAATTTTATCGCTCATTATATTCTCCGTTAGGTTGGCAAAAGCGCCGTTATCATTTGCATTTTTTAATCGATTTTTAACGTATTTGCAAGCAAAAGCCAATAAATGATTAATTAGGCACAGTTTCAAAGCCCAATCCCGCTGATTAGCCGGCTTTTTTTGCCTATCATTAGGACAAATAAAGCTTTTTATGCCGATCGAGCGATATATTACTTAATACAATGTCTTTATGGTGCTATTCTACGCGTATGAAAAAAACACACTTAACAGATATTAAATTCTCCGATCTTGGCCTGGCACAGCCAGTAGTTGCCGGATTAGAGAATATGGGCTTTCAGCAATGTACCGAAATCCAAGCGAAATCATTACCTATTTTATTGAAAGGTAAAGATATTGCTGGTCAGGCACAAACTGGTGAAGGCAAAACCATCGCATTCTTAGCGGCCACCTTCCATCACTTACTGCAAAAACCAAAACCTGAGCACAATCAACCGCGTGCAATTATTATGGCACCGACTCGCGAGTTAGCGATTCAAATCCATAATGACGCGAAAGAAATGGCTAAAAGCTCTGGTTTACGTCTTGCAATGGTATATGGGGGCGAGGGTTATGAAAGTCAACGTCAAGAGTTAGAAAAAGGTGTCGATATTGTTATCGGAACTTGTGGACGTTTAATTGATTACCTAAAACAGGGCGTTTATAACCTGCAAAACATAGAGGTGGTTGTTCTTGATGAAGCGGATCGAATGTTCGATTTAGGCTTTATTAAAGACATTCGCTTTATGTTCCGTCGCATGCCTGCGGCAACAGAACGTTTAAGCATGCTATTTTCAGCGACGTTGTCATTCCGTGTTAAAGAATTAGCTTTTGAGCACATGAATGATCCGGACAGTGTTGAAGTAGCGCCTGAGCAAAAAACCAATGTTCGTATTTCTGAAGAGTTGTTTTACCCATCTAACGATGAAAAAATGGCTCTGTTACAAACCTTATTGGAAGAAGAATGGCCTGATAAAGCCATTGTTTTCGCCAATACCAAACACGTTTGTGAACGCATACATGCACACCTTGAAGCCGATGGTATCCGAGTCGGTTTATTAACTGGGGATGTTATCCAGAAAAAACGGGTTAAGATCCTAGAGCAGTTTACAGCTGGTGAGCTTGATGTATTAGTTGCTACCGATGTTGCGGCTCGTGGTTTGCATATTCCTCTGGTTACGCACGTATTTAACTACGACTTACCCGACGATTGTGAAGATTACGTGCACCGTATCGGTCGTACCGGTCGTGCTGGTGCAACAGGCCATGCGATTAGTTTTGCTTGTGAAGATTACGTATTTAACTTACCTGCGATTGAAACATACATCGATCACAGTTTACCCGTTAGTAAGTACGACAATACCGCGTTGCTAACCGATTTACCTAAGCCTAAACCACGACCTCGTCGTCATCAACCACATGGTAATAAAGGCAAAGGTGGTCAGCGTAATAGCAATCAACGCCAACATCGTCGACCGCACCACAGCAAATAATGGTTGAGGAAGTTTAATGCCAACAAGTACGCCGTCTAGTGCTTTACCGCTTTACGCTGTAATTGATTTAGGTTCTAACTCCTTCCATATGCTTATCACCCGCCTGGTTGCGAATAGCGTCCAGGTGGTGGATAAGGTAAAACGAAAAGTTCGTTTGGCTTCTGGCCTTGACGACAATAACATGCTCAACCAACAAGCGATGGCTCGTGGTTGGGAATGTTTAAGCTTTTTCGCCGAACAACTGCAAGATATCCCTGCCCAAAACATCAAAATAGTCGCTACCGCAACGTTGCGATTGGCCCAAAACCGTCAGCAATTTATCGACATAGCCGAGCACATTCTTGGCCATAAAATTGAACTGATCTCTGGCGAAGAAGAAGCGCGGCAAATTTATTTAGGTGTTGCCCATACCACATCCAGTCAAGACAAACGTTTGGTTATCGATATTGGCGGCGCCAGTACCGAACTCATCGTTGGCAGTGGCTTTAATCCGAAGAAAGTCTGTAGCTTAAACATGGGTTGTGTGACCTTTAACAACAACTTCTTTGCCCATGGCGAATTAACCGCGCAGGCATTTTCGGCGGCTAATGATGCTGCTACGCTAATGCTTAATGAGCAAGTCGATGAGTATAAACACATAGGTTGGGATGTCGCTTTAGGGGTTTCAGGTACCCTACAAGCCGTTATCGAGGTACTGACCGCGCAAGGTAAAGTCGCCAATATCACCTTGCAAAACCTAGAAGACATTAAACAGCAACTTATTGCTTGTGAGCAGGTATCAAACTTACATGTTGTTGGTTTAGAAACCGAACGTAAACCGGTATTTGCGCCAGGCTTAGCCATTTTAATGGCGATATTCAAGGTGTTTAATATCGACTCTGTGCAGCTTGCTGGCGGCGCGATCCGTGAAGGCCTGTTGTATGAACTGTTACCGGATATGCGCAACGTTAACATTCGACTGCGTACGTTAAATGGCCTTATCGAAAAATTTAGTATTGATGAACTGCATGCCTACCGAGTGGCTGAGTTTGCCCATGCGGCATTTGAACAATTACAACAAAGTTGGCAGCTTGAGCAAAACACCTTAGGCTTATTGCAATCAGCCGCCGTATTACATGAAATTGGTTTATTACTGGAATACAAAGCCAATAAAAAGCATGCCCATTACATATTGAGCAACGCCGACTTGGCAGGGTATTCATTGGCTGAGCGACAATTGTTGATAGCACTCGTCAGTAACTACAAAACCGACATCAATATGGCCGCAATCGAAGCGCAAAGCTTTACCAGTTTGCAACAAACGATCCGTTTAGCGGTGATTTTGCGTCTGGCCGTATTATTGTCGAGAAGGCGAACCGATTCCGCCACTCCAGCGTTTGAATTTGCCGCGCAAGATAACCAATTAACGTTATCCTTAGCCTCACCTTGGTTAGAACGTCATCCGCTAATCTGTGATGAATTGCAGCAAGAGATTGCTTTTCTAGCGCCGTTAGATATTCAATTGATCATCAATGCTGTCGAAGAAAACGTCGAAACAAACCTCTAAAATAAACTCACAGAAAACGGTCAATAACCCTTTAATGGCAGCACCATTATTTGCTGCGAAAGGTTGCCCACACATTGACCGCTAATACCATACTTGCCCCGAAAATCACCTGCATCGTTAATGCTTCATTTAATAACACAGCCGCTGCCGCAATGCCATAAATGGGCTCAAGGCTAACGGTTAGACTGGCAATAAAGGCCGTGACATGCTGCAATGCGCTAATTAATAGGGTATGAGCAAGTGCGGTAAAGACAATACCAAGTAATGCAATAAGCAACCAATCCTGAATATGGCCAAAGTGTTGGCTGCTACTGAGTATGGGTAGCAATAATCCGGCGGCAACCAGATTTTGATAGAAGGATAGCGTTAACGGCGCAAAGGTTCTGACCACTTGCTTATTAAATAAGGTCAGTAAGGCAAAACTAAAGGCGCTTAACAAACCGCTCATTATCGGTAAAAAGGCCGCCGCAATGTTGTCCCCTTGATAGACAACTAGAATAACGCCTATCAAACATAGCAATGCCTGGCATAGGGATATCAGTGGTGATTGATGTTGCTGACTGTTCTTTGATATCAATCGATTGAATAGGGGTTCAAGTAGGCAAACAAACACCGGGAAACAGGCAAAGGTCATTAAGCCTAGTGTAACGGTGCTTATTTGAATGGTGTAGAAGAAGCTCCACCAGTGCACCGCTAATAGGGCGCCGCTGAGCAAAAAGTGAGAGAGCTGTTTGCCAGTCACTCGCAGCGAGTGCTTTTTATAAAGGCAAAGTAAACCGATTGAGAGGGTAGCAAAGAGACAGCGGCCAAAAACAATCACGGTGGCATCGGCGAGTATCCATTTGCCAAACAAAGCACACAGGGCGAACAGTAAAACCGCCCCGTGTAATTGCCAAAATGCTGGTCGATTTTGGCCGATGATCAGACTAGCCTTCTTTTAACCAACGGGCTACTTGCTTAGCAAAGTACGTCAATATGCCATCGGCACCGGCGCGTTTAAAAGCCAGTAAACCTTCCATAACACATGGTTTTTCTGCTAACCAACCATTTTGAATAGCCGCCATATGCATCGCATATTCGCCACTTACCTGGTATGCATAGGTTGGCACTTGAAAGTTATCTTTAACGCGGCGAACAATGTCTAAATAAGGCATGCCAGGCTTAACCATTACCATATCGGCACCTTCATGAATGTCCTGAGCAATTTCGTGTAAGGCTTCGTTGGAGTTGGCCGGATCCATTTGGTAGGAATATTTATTGCCACCTTTGATGTTGCCTGCTGAGCCTACGGCATCGCGGAAAGGGCCGTAGTAGTTTGATGCGTATTTGGCTGAATAAGCTAGAATACGCGTATTTACAAAACCTTGAGCTTCAAGCTCCTCACGAATCGCGCCAATACGACCATCCATCATATCGGATGGGGCAACAACATCGGCACCGGCACGGGCATGTGATAACGCTTGTTTAACCAAAATCTCTTTGGTTACTTCATTTAATACATAGCCTTCGTCATCAATAATGCCGTCCTGACCATGTGTGGTAAATGGGTCAAGGGCGACATCGGTGATCACACCCAACTCAGGAAAAGCTTCTTTTAAAGCACGTACGGCGCGTTGTGCTAAACCATCATCATTGTAGGCTTCTTCGGCCAATAAAGATTTTTTGTCTAATGGGGTTACCGGAAATAAAGCAACGGCCGGTACGCCGAGTTCAACCAACTCTTTTGCTTCTTCGAGTAACAAATCGATGCTTTTACGTTCTACGCCAGGCATGGACTCAATTTGTTCTCTTTGGTTTTCACCCTCTAAAACGAATACTGGGTAAATCAGATCGTTAACGGTTAACTGGTTTTCTGCCATCAAACGGCGAGAAAAATCGTCTTTACGCATGCGGCGCATACGACGTGCTGGGTATTGTCCAAATTGAGTGGTCTTAGTCATTAATTTTCACCTTTAAAATGAAATAACGTGTTGGCATTATTATTTGTTTGAGTAATCAGTGTATCCAAATCAACCTTCATTGCTTTTGCTAAGGTTTGTGCCACATAAGGCAGGTATTTGGGCTCATTACGGCTGCTTTTGGGGCGTGGACGAATGGTGCGCGGCGTTAAATAGGGCGCATCGGTTTCAATCATAACCCGATCGAGCGGTATATATTTAGCAATATCATAGAGCTCCTGACCGCGACGGTCATCGCATATCCACCCGGTAATTCCGATATATAACCCCATATCCAGACAAGCTTTTAATTGCGCTAAATCACCAGTAAAGCAATGGCTTATGCCACCCTTTAAAGAGTCAAGGTAAGGTGTGAGTATCGATTGCCAAGTCGGGAACGCATCTCGTTGATGCAAAAAAACGGGTAACTGGCATTGAGAGGCTAACGCCAATTGCTCTGCAAATACACGCTGTTGGTTTTCAGGGGTTGAAAAGTTGCGATTAAAATCCAGACCGCATTCGCCAATCGCTTTAACTTGAGGTGCTTTGGCCAAGGTTGCCAGCTGTGCTATATAGTCTTCGCTTACCCCGTCGGCGTCATGTGGGTGAACACCAGCGGTAGAGTATAAATTGGGGTGTTGCTGACATAACGTCAGCGCTTTCTGGCTTTCTGGTAGGTTGGTACCGGTAACCAACATGTTATCAACGCCAAGCGCTAATGCATTGTTGATCACCGCCAGACGGTCTTTATCAAATCGTGAATTGGTTAAGTTAACACCAATGTCTATCAAAGTTCTGTCCGCCTTACTTTAAGCGTTTTACTTTCATCGCGCGGTTCGAACCAACAATGGAAACACTAAAAGAGTTAAGCACGCCACGTTTTATTTCAACCTGTTGGCCGGTTTTAAATTTGGTTCTCTCGGATGACAAGGTGCGCCATTGTTGGCCATTTTCAAACGTTAAAGTCCAGTTACCATGGATGCTCTTTTTGGCTTTGGCAATGGTTAGCTCTACCGCTTGAACTTGTTCTTCTTGGACGGTCTTTTTATGCTCAAGACCGAAGTTCTCTTTTACCGATGCCGGATTTTGTTCCTGAACTTGAACGCTACTTTGTGGCTGAACAGCAGTGCTAACTTCTGGTGTTGATTGCGCTACTACCGCTTGCGCGGTTTGTGTTACGGGAACTGTTTTAGCGGGTTCCATAGGCGTAGCCGCTACCACGGCTTTAACTGGCTCAGTCGCTGTCGCTGGAACTGTTGCTAAGGTTTTCGCTTGGCTCCCCGGAGAGTAAACCGGTAACTGGCTGACAAGGTTATCAAAGCACTGTAGGCGCTGACTGTCATTGCTAATGGTCGAACATAATCGTAAGTCATTCTCGGTTACTGCCAAACTCTGACTTAAAGGCAGAAGAACGAATAAGCTTGTTGTTATTACTTTATACATATTTCTCACTCTTAATTCTCAACTCTTAACTGTCGTATTCTTGCTCGCTCTTATCGTCTTCCTCGTCAGGCTTGGTGTAAAAAGAAGCGACAATTAGGCCAACTTCAAACAACAGCCACATAGGTAAGGCCAATAAGGTTTGCGAAATGACATCTGGAGGGGTTAATAGCATTCCGACAATAAATACCCCCACAATGACATACGGGCGTTTTATGCGTAAGTTTTGTGGTGTGGTAAAGCCGGTCCAACACATTAAAATAATGGCAATTGGGATCTCAAATGCCAATCCAAATGCAAAAAATAATTTAAGCACAAAATCCAGATAACTGGATATATCTGTCGCAACGGTGACCCCTTCAGGGGCAAAATTACTGAAAAATTCGAAGGCCAGTGGAAAGACCACAAAGTAAGCAAAAGCAATGCCCATGTAGAAAAGGATGCTACTACCAAATAATAAAGGTGCTATTAAGCGCTTTTCGTTGGAATATAAGCCTGGGGCAATAAAGCTCCAAATTTGATACAAAATAAATGGCATCGACAAAAATATCGACACCACAAGCGTTAACTTAAAGGGCGCGAAAAATGGTGATGCCACGTCAGTTGCAATCATGCTGGCCCCTTCGGGTAACACTTCAAGCAGCGGCTTTGCCAGTAGTTGGTAGATATCTTGCGCAAAATAGGCCAAACATAAAAAAATGACCAAAATGCTTAAGATCATTGCCAAAAATCGGCTCCGTAATTCAAGCAAATGCTCAAATAATGACGAGGCGCCGGGATTTTCATTTGTCATTGCTTACTTCGCTTTTTTTGTCGTTCTCTGCGGATTTTTGTTCGTAAGGACGAGTGGCCTCTTGGGCTGCCGACTTTAGGCTATTCAACGATTCTTCCAGTTCTGGCGACAAGTCTTTCAAGCCTTTTTCTTCTGCTTTTTTAAGGTTGCTATGCAGTTCGTGAATGCGCAATTCTTCTTTCAATTCGCTTTGCACACTGTTACTGAATCTTTTTATGCTGTTTATCCAAGTGCGGACGGTGCGGATTGCTGTAGGGAGTCGTTCAGGACCAAGCACAACTAGGCCCATGATAGCAATAATCATTAACTCCCAAAAGCCAATATCAAACATAGATGATTACGCCTGATCTTTTTCTTTTGTCGTTTCAGTATCTTTGGTTTGTGTTTTAGCTTGTTCCAGCTTTTCAGCTTCTTTGCTTTCTTCTTTTGCAGCGTCTTCTTCGCTTACTGCTTTTTTAAAGCCTTTTACTGCTGAACCAAGGTCACCACCAATATTTTTCAGTTTTTTGGTACCAAATAGTAATACGATGATTACTAAAATAATAACTAGTTGCCAAATGCTAATGCCAGCCATAAATTGTTTCCTTAAAGATAGTTTTGGTTAGTATAAAACTTGTCGGTTAAATATCCTATATATTTATTGGTTAGTCATTAATTTTTTGGTTTTAATTGATTCAAATTTTTATAAATGACTATAATAAAGTGTGTACTTTTCAATGGGTTTAGACGGTTTGCGAATATCTTTTCGATTTATGACACCAATTGTTTTTTTCTGGGCTGTGCTAGGCTATGCGCCGGTGTTTGCTCAGCAGTGGGAAATCGAAAAGCAGCAAGTATCGTCGCAACAAAGTATTTCAGAGCCGCAGAGCAATACCCAAGAGCAAAGCACCACCGAAGAACAAGACTTAGAAACCATTATTGTGCACCCCAATCAACATGATGATTGGCTGCATGGTTTTCACCAGACCATCAGTGACTCCGTTTTTGGCAGCGCAAAATGGTTTGATAGTTTTTTTGGTACAGACGAGTACGAAGAAAGCCAATTGGAATCGCTGGCCCGAATTCGTTTGGGCTGGGAACCAAGGGCTCGAGATTTTGCGGTGTTCTCGCAAAAATTTCGGTTGCGCATAAAACTGCCTAATTTGAAACGCAAAGTCGATTTGATTTTTTCAGATGAAATTGAAGATGAAAATATCTCCAAGCAGTTTACCGACGGTCGCTCGCTTCGAAATGATGCCGATGAAGACTCTTTTACGGCGGCCATTCGAATGATAAACATCGATGAAATGTCGCGCTTTCTGGATACCCGATTGGGTGTTTCTGGCAGTGATGTGTTTGCTAAAGCTCGATTTAAGTTTACAAAAGAGTTTGGCAAAACCCAGAAAATTCAGTTTCAGCCGTCAATTTATTATTATTTGGATGAAGGCGCCGGTAATAAATTATTTTTAGAGTATGAAAAAGATTTTTCAGAAGAATCTCAGCTGCGTCTGAATTACTCATGGCGTCGGTCGGAGTCTTTTCAAGGTCGACGTTGGCGTACCGGTGTCTATTACCTGCATCGAATTGATCGTCTTCAAGCAACCTCTTTAGGCTTTGTGGTAAATGGCGAACATGATAGTGATGAAGGGTCTTTTGTTGATAACTACCAACTCAGCTACCGCTATCGACTGAATGCGTATCGTCGTTGGTTATTTTTTGAAGTAGAGCCCTTCTTAGAGTGGCCAGAAGAGTTTGACCACAATATTACCCCTGGCATAGCGCTACGGGTAGAGGGCTATTTCAAGCGGAAAGAGTAAGTATAAAAACACTTAGAGGATTTGGTATTACTTCCTCAATCCCAAAAGAGAAAATAGTAGGCCAAGACCACCACTGCTCATCGCCACACCCGTTTCTTGATTAACATACATAATCGCCGAAATTATAAAAAACACCCCGCCAATGACAATAAAGTTCAGGCCTTTATTTTGTTTCGATTGCTGAGTTTGCCAACCCTCTAAAAACCGTTGTTGACGACGATGATTTTCACGGTCCGCTTTTAGGTAGTCGTAAACTAAATCCGGCAATTCGGGTAGCTTTTCGCCCCAAAACGGCAGATTTTCTTTGATCGCATTAAATAAAGCTGAAGGCCCCATTTGCTCTTTTACCCAATCTTCTAAAAACGGTTTAGCGGTTTGCCATAAGTCCAGTTGCGGGTATAACTGACGGCCTAAGCCTTCAATGTAAAGCAGGGTCTTTTGTAATAAGACTAGTTGCGGCTGTACTTCCATATTGAACTTACGGGCAGTATTAAATAAATTAATCAACACATGGCCAAAGGAAATTTCAGCCAAAGGCTTTTCAAAAATAGGTTCACATACGGTGCGAATGGCGACTTCAAAGGCATCCACATTGGTTGTAGCAGGTACCCAACCTGAGTCTACGTGAAGTTGGGCAACTTTCTGATAATCACGATTGAAAAACGCCACGAAATTTTCAGCTAAATATCGTTTGTCTTCTTTGTTTAATGTACCAACAATACCGCAGTCTATGGCAATCCAGGTAGGATCTTGCGGGTTGGTGGCATTAACAAACACATTGCCAGGGTGCATGTCGGCATGAAAAAAACTGTCACGAAATACCTGAGTAAAGAATACTTGTACGCCCCGTTCTGCCAATAGCTTCATATTGACGTTGTTGGCTTTTAATTGGGCAACTTCACCCACACCAATGCCGTAAATACGTTCCATTACCATGACATTGGTCGTGCAAAATTCACTGTGAACATCGGGCACATAAAGGATGTGGTCGTTGGTGAAATTTCGCTTAAGCTTTATGGCATTAGCGGCTTCTGCCAACAAGTCCAGTTCATCAATAATGGTTTTTTCATACTCTTTTACAACCTCAACCGGGCGCAAACGCTTGCCTTGGGAATAAAAACGGCTGACTAAAGAGGCGAATGTGAGCATGACGTTTAAATCAGCCACAATGATCTTTTCGATGCCTGGGCGAATGACCTTTATCACGACATCCTGTACATCACCTTGTTCGGTATGTAGCTTAGCCGTATGTACCTGAGCTATCGACGCTGAGGCTAAGGCTTCACGCTCAAACTCACTAAAATGCTCAGCAAACCTCTCTTCACCTATGGCTTGTATTATGAGTTGTTCGGCTTGTTTACCATCAAATTCAGTCACTTTATCTTGCAATAAGCTCATTTCATCAGCCATGGCTGGCGTCAGCAAATCACGTCGAGTGGAGAGCATTTGCCCAAACTTGATAAACACCGGCCCAAGGGATTCTATGGCCAGACGAAAGCGTTGTTCAATGGGTTTGTCTTTATGCTTATTGCGCAGCCAAAACAGGCTATGGCGTGCCAATTTTGCCGAAACAGGTAATTTATCTCCTGGAATTAATTCATCCAGACCATAGGTTAGAAAGGTTTTTACAATGGTATATAAGCGTTTGCTGCGCACCTGTTATTCCTTATCGGCTTATCTGGTCAGCTTGTTCAATGAGGTTTGTTAATCTTGCGTCTAACTCTTGAGTTTGTTGCTCAAGAAGGGTGACCGCAAGGGTAAAGTCATGTTGTTGATGTGAAGCAACCAACATGGGTTGCTCATGCAGTAAAAACTCGCTAGCGTCCTGACTGATTTGCTGTTTGGCAAACTGCAATTTTTTGCCGATGCTAAGTGCTAATTGATGCACTTTATAAGCGCCTACATCACCAATGCGATGTGCTAATTGCTGCTCCCAATCAATAGATAGCTGCTCACCAAGGCGAGCAAACTGCTGGGCAATTTTAGGATCGCCTTCAATATCCAGCTCGCCCGATTTAATTAAAGAGGTGATTAAGCTGGATTGGCGCAGTTTCCCTAAGGTCGATAGCGATGTGGTTAACACGCAATCTTCACTTGTATTGTTGGCAACCACCAACATCGATTTTTGCTCGGCAATAAAGGTAAGTGGAAAGTCAAATTCGCGCAGATTAACCGTTAGGCTACGGCCATTAATCGCTTCAAGATTGGCTTGGCTGTCCGGATCTAGGCTTAAGGCCTTATTGATGATAATTTCTAATGCCGCCGTTAAGGCTTGCTTTGGCATTATTTGGTCGATATTCATCGCTTAAAATTTGTAGCCTTTGTGCAAGGCGACAATGCCACCGGTTAGGTTGTGATACGTTGCATGCTCGAAACCTGCGGTTTCCATCATCGATTTCAGAGTTTCTTGGTCTGGATGCATACGAATAGATTCTGCCAAATATTGATAGCTTTCACCATCTTGAGCTACAAAATCGCCCATTTTTGGCAAGATATTAAACGAGTAAAAATCGTAAGCTTTGTTCAGTAATTCACTGTCAGGCTTGGAAAATTCCAATACCAATAAGCGCCCACCTGGCTTTAATACTCGATAAATTGAGCGTAAGGCTTCGTCTTTATCGGTTACGTTGCGCAAACCAAAGGCAATGGTTACAACATCAAAACTGTTGTCTTCAAATGGCAGAGCTTGCGCATTGGCTTGAACATAATCAACATTGCCAACAATGCCTAAGTCGCGTAGTTTGTCACGACCAACCTGCAGCATAGATGAATTGATATCGGCCAGAATAACTTGACCACTTTGACCAACGATTTTTGAAAATTTAGCGGTTAAATCACCCGTACCACCGGCCAGATCCAATACTTTGTTGCCCGGTCGAACACCACTCGCATCAATGGTAAAACGCTTCCATAAGCGATGAACACCAAATGACATTAAGTCGTTCATTACATCATACTGCTTGGCTACAGAATGAAATACACCAGCAACCATTGATTCTTTTTCTTCAATGTTTACGGTTTTATAGCCAAAATGGGTCGTTTCTGTTTTATCGATTGTCATTACAACATTACCAGTTGATTAGAATAGTCTTAAATATCGCCCTAGTGTACGTTTTTATGACGACAAGGTAAATAAGGACTATTAGAGATAGCGCAACACTCGGTTAAGTATCTGGCCATAAAGCGAACGGGTTTGTGATCTCTTGGTGATCACCTTTCGTAATTACCTTCTAACCCGTTGCGATTAACGCGATTCACTATACTTAAGGCAATG
Source organism: uncultured Thalassotalea sp. (assembly GCA_947502355.1). Lineage (GTDB taxonomy): Bacteria > Pseudomonadota > Gammaproteobacteria > Enterobacterales > Alteromonadaceae > Thalassotalea_A. The sequence goes on from CANMZP010000002.1 coordinate 207,425, forward strand.
GGTATAACGTAATATTTCTATTGATGATGCGGCATATTTAATGAAATCAACAAAACAAAGATCCATTCCAACCTCTCGGTTATCTCGTTTTGGCAAATTGGGTAGCTTGGCCTCTGGTGTTGCAGCCAATATGCTTGTTGATGGTGTTAAGCAACTGACTCAAGGCAACAGCGTCACGTTGAAGGATTTGATGCTACAGCCGAAAAACATTAATCAACTCGCCGATAAATTGTCGCAGCTAAGAGGCGCAGCAATGAAAATGGGGCAGTTGTTATCGATGGACGCCGGAGAAATCTTGCCGCCGGAGTTGGCAGATTTGCTAGCTAAACTGCGCTCTGAAGCTAATCATATGCCGCACAAACAATTACTTGCAGTGGTTAAAGAAAATTATGGTAACGACTGGTTGGACTCGTTCAGCCACTTTGAGTTAACGCCATTTGCAGCCGCATCTATTGGTCAGGTACATGAAGCCTATGCCATTAATGGCGACAAACTTGCGGTCAAAGTGCAATACCCAGGAATCAGCGACAGCATAGGCAGTGACGTTGATAATGTGGCTACCTTACTAAAAATATCTCAGTTGCTACCCAAGCAAATCAATTTGGATGAATTGCTTAGCGAAGCCAAGAAACAGCTGCATATTGAAGCGGATTATCAGCAAGAAGCCGACTTTTTACAGCGTTATCAACGACACTTACAAGACAGTGACGATTTCATCATTCCCAAGCTCTACCCCCAATTATCAACCAATCGATGTTTGGCCATGGCGTTTATGAATGGCATGGCCATTGATGCGTGTGTGGATTTACCTCAGGCGCAGCGAGATTTTATCTGCGAGAAGTTGATAGCGTTATTTTTACAAGAGCTGTTTGATTTTAAGCTGCTGCAGTCGGATCCCAATTTTGCCAACTATTTATTTCAAGTTGATTGCAATAAAATTGTGTTGCTTGATTTTGGTGCCAGTCGCGATATTCCTCGGCATATCAGTCAAGGTTATCAAGCCCTGCTCAGCGGTGCGGTATTGGCCAATACCGAGCAAATGTTTGCAGCAGCGCAGCAAATCGGATTTTTTGATGGTCATGTTGGCGAAAAGCAAAAACAACATATTATTGATATTTTTAAGGTAGCAACCGAGCCACTGCGCTTTGTTGGCGAGTTTGATTTTGGTGAAACTCAAATTGCTGCCGAAATTAAAGACGCCAGTTTAAAAATGAATTTGCAAAAAGATGAATGGCACACCCCGCCCGTCGACGCGCTTTATGTGCATAGAAAACTTGGCGGCTTGTATATGCTGGCTTCTAAGTTAAAAGCCAAAGTGAATGCCAACCGTTTATTTCAACCTTATCTTATAAGCCCTTAAGCATTAAACGTTTAGCGTTAAATGCTTTAGGCATTCGAGTATTTTTCTTTGTTGGCGAGCCAGCGGTCAATGATGGCCTGGCCGTTAACTTGCGATTGTTTCCATAATAAATAGGCTTGTTGCTGGATTTCAGGGATAAACTCCCCATCTCGAACCAAGTCAGCGATTTTTAAATCGGCTAAGCCGGTTTGTTTGGTCCCCAGTAATTCACCTGGTCCTCGAATTTCCAGATCGCGTTGCGCAATTAAAAAGCCGTCATTGGACTCTCGCAATACGCCAAGGCGTTTGGTGGCGGTTTTTGACAGTGGGCTCTTATACATCAACACACAATGAGAAGCGATAGAGCCTCGACCCACTCGGCCACGCAACTGATGTAATTGGGCTAGACCAAGGCGCTCAGGATTCTCAATGATCATCAAACTGGCATTGGGTACATCAACCCCAACTTCAATCACGGTGGTGGCAACCAACAAGTGAAGGTCACCGGCTTTAAAGGCATCCATAATCTCCTGCTTTTCGGCAGGCTTCATACGGCCATGCACCAATCCCACCTTTAATTCACCCAGTTGTTGTTGCAGGTAAGTGGCCGTATCTTCAGCGGCCTGACATTCCAGCACTTCCGATTCTTCAATCAGGGTACACACCCAATAAGCTTGTCGCCCTTCATTTTGGCAGTTGTGTTTTACCCGGTTGATCACATCATCGCGGCGCATATCGGAAATAGCAACGGTGGTGATCGGAGTTCGACCCGGTGGCAATTCATCAATAACCGAGGTATCCAAATCGGCATAAGCGGTCATGGCTAGGGTTCTAGGAATGGGGGTTGCTGTCATGATCAATTGATGTGGGTAACAGTTGCCAATTTTCCCTTTTTCACGCAACTCCAGGCGTTGATGCACACCAAAACGGTGTTGCTCATCAATGATCATTAACGTCATATTGTGAAACGTGACTTGCTCTTGAAACAGGGCGTGGGTGCCGATAACCATTTGCATGCTGCCATCACTAATATCACTTAGTGTCTGCTGTTTAACTTTGCTTTTACCTTTACTGGCCAGCCAGCCAACTTTAATGCCAAGTGGTGTAAACCAGTTGGCAAAGTTGATTGAATGTTGCTCGGCCAATATTTCGGTAGGGGCCATTAAGGCCACCTGATAGCCCTGACCAATAGCCGTTAATGCCGCTAGGGCTGCGACTAATGTTTTACCGGAGCCAACATCCCCCTGTACCAGTCGCATCATCGGCAATTGTTTGGCCAAGTCTTCACGGATTTCCCCAACAACGCGATGCTGAGCATTGGTTGGGGAAAAGGGCAGCTGTGCTAAAAATCGTTGCTCTAAATCGGTATCAATTTGCAAGCGAATAGACGGGTGTTTGTCACTGGAATGACGCAACTTCAACATACTTAAGTTATGGGCGAGCAATTCTTCTTTGATTAACCTAAGTTGTGCTGGATGACGGCCTTCTTCTAGTAAGGAGACGGCAACATCGGGGGGGGGGCGATGAATAATGCGCAGCGCTTCGGTAAGGCTATAGGGCTCGCGAAAAAAGTGTTCTGGCAACAGTTCATCGATTTTCCCCCGCTCTAAGCGCTGCAAGGCTTGTTCGCTGATATTACGCAAACTGATTTGTCGTAAGCCGTCGGTGGTTGGATAAACGGGCGTTAAGGTTTCTTCGGTGGCAATGGTTTGCTGATTGCCGTCCACTTGTTTGTATTCTGGGTGAATAATTTCAAAGCCTTTTGGGCCTCGTTGAATTTCACCAAAACAGCGCAGCAGAGTACCTTTGCTTAAGGTGTTTTTTTGGGCGGCAGAGAAATGAAAAAAGCGTAAGGTAAGTTCGCTGCTGCCATCATTGATTTTTACCAGCAGCATACGGCGGCGGCCAAAGGTGATTTGGTTATCGACGACTTCACCAATGACGCTGGTATGCAATCCGGGCATCAAATCGCAAATGCGATACACCCGGGTGCGATCTTCATAACGAAGCGGTAAATGAAACAGTACGTCTTGTAAGGTTTTAATGCCAATTTTTTCAAATTTACTGGCCATGCCCGGTCCAACCCCTTTTAACACTGTGATTGGGGTTTGGGCTAAATTATGCAATCCTTCGCGTACTGCTGTGGTCATTTAATTACTCGGTTATTGGGTGACAGTTTTGGTCACTTGGGCTTACTCATCAATATCTTGCCATGATTCTTTGGTCATTTGCATTTTTTTCCACCAATCATCACTGGCAATGATTTCACCATTGTCATCAATTTCTGGGTAAGGTAGGCCTTTACGAATACAGGCTTGCGCAAAAATAGGATGCCCACCTTCAAATAATACTTTATTGCGCTCTTCATGCGATAAGTCTGACGGCGAGTCGTACATACCGGCCGCTTGTCGTTGACGTTGCGCTTCATACAGGGTAACAGCACAGGCAACCGATACGTTTAATGATTGCACCATGCCAACCATAGGAATGACGATGTCTTGATCGGCCATTGCTAAGGCTTCATCGGAGGCGCCGAACTTTTCCTGACCTAAAATAATTGCGGTCGGCTTAGTGTAATCGACTTCTCTAAAATCGATTGCGGTATCCGATAAATTGGTTACCAGTACCTGCATGCCTTGCTCTTTCAGGCGGGTAATTGCATCTTTGGTTGATGAGTAATTATGTAGGTTTACCCAGTTTTGTGAGCCTAACGCTGTACCACCACCTAAACGCATGGTTTCATTTTTCCAAACCGCGTGCACATCGTTAACGCCAATGGCATCACAGGTTCTTACCACAGCAGATAGGTTATGAGGCTTGTGCACCCCTTCCATACATACGGTTAGGTCTACTTGGCGCTTGTTTAGCATATCGAGGATGCGTTGCTGTCTTTCTGGGGTCATTGCGTTTTGCTCTGAGTTGTTAAGTTGGTTTTAGTTTGTTGGTTCTTATGCGCCGGCTCTTATGCGTTGGCTCTAATGCGTTGGTTTTAATATAGTCAATTTAACCCTACATAAATGACGCAACATTAGTTAACGCTTGGCACTTCCATAATGCCGTCAATTTCTATGTCGACAGCTTTAGGTAACTGATTAACGCCAATCGCAGCACGTGCCGGGTAAGGCTCTTTAAAGTACTTGCTCATGATCTCATTTACCGTCGCAAAATTGGCCAAGTCGGTCATAAAGATGTTCACTTTAACCATGTCATTAATGCAACCACCGGCGGCGTCACATACCGCACTTAGGTTTTTAAATACTTGCTCGGCTTGTGCGGCAAAATCACCTTCAACCACTTCCATGGTTTCAGGGATTAAAGGGATTTGCCCTGATAAATATACGGTAGTAGAAACTTTAACAGCTTGGCTGTATGTACCGATTGCACTTGGTGCATCGTCAGTTGATATAATCGTTTTCATAGAATTCTCTTTTAACTAGCTCGCTTTAAATTAGCGCTTTAATCATTTTATTATCTTTAAATTTTTAATGTTACTTTTTCGGGCGAATTACTCGTTGTACATCAGGCATTATTTTGATTTTACGAATGATATTTGCCACATGAATACGGTCTCGACAAGTCAATTCAATCGTCACAATATACAAATTCGACTCTTTCTCTTCGGTATTTAGGGTGCGAATATTGGATTCACTTTGGGAAATTAACGAGGTTAATTTGGCTAAAGCGCCTTGGTGGTTTATTAGTTCAACACGCAAGCTGGCAATAAACTCTTTATCAATGTCACTGTCCCATTTAACCGGGAAGAATTTACCTAATTCTTTTTCACGACCGTTGATATTACGACAACCATCTTGATGCACCATTAAGCCTTTACCCGAACTGATGTAGGCAACAATGTCATCGCCCGGAATAGGGTGACAACATTTACCGTAAGTAACCAACATACCTTCAGAGCCTTTAATTGGCATTTTCGCTTTACCATAGGTTGGCTCGTCGGACTCGCCGCTAAATTCGCCAGTTAAACGGCGGGCGATACCAATACTCAATGCGTTACCTAAGCCAATATTAATGATCAACTCTTCCAGAGAGTTGTAGCCAGTATCGCTAACCACTTCTTTAATTTTTTCTGGGGCAATATCGTCCAGTTGGGTTTTACCTAAGGCGTGGATCAATAAACGATGGCCTAGGGTATGTGATTCGCTTTGCTCCATTGAGCGTAAGTAGTTACGGATTTGCAAACGTGCTTTGGCGGTGACCACAAAGTTTAACCAGGTCGCATTAGGGCGAGCGCCATTTGAGGTAATAACTTCGATGACCTGACCTGATAATAATGGCCTGCTTAATGGGTATGGTTTACGTTCTACTTTGGCGCCAACACAACTGTTACCCACATCGGTATGCACGGCGTAGGCAAAGTCGACAGCGGTCGCCCCCATAGGCAATTCAATAATTTTACCTTCTGGGGTAAAAACATAAATTTCTTCAGGGAATAAATCGGTTTTAACGTTCTCGATAAATTCAAATGAGCTACCGGCGCTTTGTTGTAATTCGAGTAATGATTGCATCCATTTACGGGCACGCACTTGCGCGGTGGTGCCTGAGGACTCTTCATTGTCTTGTTTGTATAACCAATGTGCTGCCACCCCTTTGTCGGCCATTTGATCCATTTCCTGAGTTCGGATTTGAATTTCTACCGGGATACCGTGTGGGCCAATTAATGAGGTATGTAATGACTGGTAGCCGTTACTTTTTGGAATGGCAATGTAATCTTTAAATCGGGTTTCAATGGGCTTAAATAGGTTATGAACCGCCCCTAAGGCGCGATAACAAGTGTCGTACTTGTCATCTACGACAATGCGAAACGCATAAATGTCCATGACTTCGTTAAACATTAATTCTTTGTTTAACATTTTGCGGTAAATCGAATATAGATGTTTTTCGCGGCCGAGCACTTGCGCGTCAATGCCGGATTCTTCCAGGCGACTTTCTATTTCGGTTTTGATGTTGGCAATGATTTCTTTACGGTTGCCGCGTGCTTGCTTTACCGCGCCAAGTAAGGCGCGCGAACGCATTGGATAAAGGGCTTCAAAGCCTAATAATTCCAATTCGTTTTTAATGTCATGAATACCTAATCGGTTGGCGATTGGCGCATAAATATCTAATGTTTCACGGGCAATGCGTCGACGCTTGTCTGGGCGTAAAGAGCCCAAGGTACGCATGTTATGGGTACGGTCGGCCAGTTTAATTAAAATGACCCGTATATCTTGTACCATGGCCATGATCATTTTACGGAAGTTTTCGGCTTGAGCTTCTTTAACGTTGTTAAAGCTCAGCTTATCTAGCTTACTTACCCCTTCCACCAATTCGGCCACCGTATTACCAAATAATTCTGCTAACTGGTCTTTGGTTAAGTCGGTGTCTTCAATCACATCGTGCAACAAGGCCGCCATTAAGGTCTCGTGATCAAGGTGCATATCGGCTAAGTTGCGGGCTACTGCTACCGGGTGAGTGATATATGGGTCGCCACTTGAGCGCATTTGTCCATCATGAGCCTGATGGGCAACCGAATACGCATGCTTTAACAACTCGATTTTTTCAGCAGGTAAATACGTTTGTGCTTGTTTTTTTAGAGGTTCAAAAAGATACAACGACAGCTCCCTAAGCCTATACCCAAATTGGTTTTGTGTGACAGATGAGAATTAAATATATTGTACTCATTAATGATATCACTAAAAATAAAAAAATTGATATGTAATAAGCACAAAAAAGCCAATGAATCGCTTCATTGGCTTTATCAATAACTGATATTTAAATCAGTGCGTTGGTTATGCTTGATTACCAACGATAGCAGCAACAGCAGCTAATTCAGCAGATTCTTGCTGAACTTGCTCTTGACGGTCTGCATTGTCCATGATGTCAGTGCTGATTAAATCTTGTTCAATTTCGCGAAGCGCAAGAACAGTTGGTTTATCATTTTCTAGTTCTACTAGAGGATCTTTACCACCAGTAGCAATTTGACGTGCACGACGTGCCGCAATTAATACTAAATCAAAACGATTTCCAACTTTATCAACTGCATCTTCAACAGTAACGCGAGCCATTTAATTACTCCAACAACAAATAAATTTTTAAAAATAAGTCAATCATTTTACTAAATGCTTAAACTTTATGCTAGTGCAAAAACGATCTTATGCCAAAAAATTGCATAATTTGATCTTTTTGATCGTTTATTGCCTTCGAAGATCGTTCTAATCTTCTAATAATTGGGCAAATAATTGCTGGTGCAATTGTGCCTGTTGTGCGGTTTTTAAGCGCTGGTTTTTTACAATCGTCGTTAAATCGCTCAGTGCCGTGGCAAAGTCATCATTTACGATAATATAGTCGAACTCTTGGTAATGTGAACATTCCGCTTTTGCTCGGGCCATACGACCGGCAATGATTTCTTGACTGTCCTGACCGCGGTCATTTAAGCGCTTTTCGAGCTCGGCTTTACTCGGCGGACAAATGAAAATGGTCGTAACACTTGGTTTTTTCAAACGAACCTGCTGAGCACCTTGCCAGTCGATGTCTAAAAATACATCAATGCCTTGAGCAAGCTGCGCGTCAATAGCGGCTTCCGAGGTGCCGTAGTAGTTACCAAAGACTTCAGCCCATTCATAAAAGGCATTTTCCTCAATTAACTGCTTGAACTTTTCGACGCTTACAAAGTGATAATGCACGCCATCGACTTCACCTGGACGCGGATCGCGAGTGGTATGAGATACCGACACTTGTTGTGGTCGATCACTTGCTTGTTCTAAGAAGCCTTTTATTAGGCTAGATTTACCGGCACCACTAGGGGCGGCTAAAATAAAAAGATTACCTGGAACTGTCACGAAAACTCCCGATTAAACCGTATTGCTCTTTGCAGTCTTGTCAAAAATTTGGCTTCGACAAGACGCTTAATGATTAAGTAAAGCGCATTACATTGAAAAAAGGGAATGTAACTTGCTAACCTCGATGAAAATTAGCGACGTATTCTAACTGAAATTTAACCGCTACTGGAAATTTTATTTAGGTAAAGCGGTAATTTATTGTTATTAAATTCGTTAAACACCGATTTTACCTAAAGTATTTAGCCCATAGGGTGGTTATAAAGTTAACGGCGTTGTTATGCGCTGCTTTTGCAGCTCGCGGTAAAACGTGTTGTTGTACTCGGCCAATTCAATTAAATGTTCTGGTAAATTAAACGCTTCAAAGCCAGCTTGGCAAAATTGTGTTGAAGACTCGACATTCTGATACCAATGCTTTGCCCATACCCCATCACTGTCGCGTGGGCCTTGGGGCCAGTGCAACATATGCGCATCAAATGGAATGTCGAGGCGCTGGCATAAACGCGATAAAATGCCTTTGGGGTCGCGCAGCACATCAACGCTATTAATGATGGGGATCTCTTGGCCAGTGAGCGTACAAAGCTGCTGATACAGTTCAAACTGACGTTCAATGCCGATATCATCGGAGCTCACATCGGCGATTTTTTTAACGTAAGAGTTCAATACAGAGGCCGGATCTCGAATTAAAAAGCAATGGCTAACCTCTTTACACCAACTTAAGTCGATGTCGGGCAGCATATGATGGGTCATATGTTTTTGGTAAAACAAATCATGTTCATCATCTTGTTTTAATTGTTCTACAACGGTTTGCCATTGCAAAGGCTGGCTTTGCAGCACGTCCTCATACATAGGATGTTTCAGTTTGGTTTGCGCCAAATAATAGGCATAGAAAGGTTCATCAATGACTTTACAATCGGGTCTGTTTTCCCATGAACGCATCATGGCGGTTGAAATGTTCCTTGGTCCGGACCACATCGCTATCTTTCTTGTCATACCTGTTTTACCTTTTATAAACGCTTTCTACGTGTCAGCAAAAATGCTTGGGCTTGCTAGTACTCGTCTTATGCCTGTTGCTTAATCATCTCTAAATACAGTGCTTGCAGTTTCAATACCATCGGTCCTGGCCCTTGTCGTGCTTGATATTCGCCAATGTCACGGCCATCAATGTTTTTAACCGGGGATACACCAGCAAAGGTACCGGTTACAAAGGACTCGTCAGCGCCATAAACCTCGGCCAGAGAAAAATTCTTTTGCTTTACCGGAATGTTGTTGGCTTCACAGAGCTTAATAACATTACTGCGGGTGATCCCGGCCAGACAATAATCACCGGTTGAGGTCCACACTTCGCCATCACGTACAATAAAGAAATGAGTGGAATTGCAGGTGGCCACAAATCCATGCGGGTCCAACATTAAGGCTTCGTCTGCACCGGCTTTGGTTGCCTGAATACAGCCAAAAATACAGTTTAATTTAGAATGACTGTTTAGTTTGGGATCTTGCACATCCGGATAACCGCGACGCACATAAACCGTGTATAAGTTAAGACCTAAATTATGGGTGTCGGGGTTTGGTATTTTATACTCAGGTATTATTACAATCGTTGCAGGCGTGATGGTAACTCTTGGGTCTTGATATGGGGTTGATTTAACGCCGCGACTCACCATTAAACGAATATGCACATGATCATGCATGTCATTGGCCTGACACGTCTCTAAAATACGCTGCACTAAGGCCTCTTTACTGATGCCAATATCTAAATCTAAAGCTTTGGCCCCTTCATAAAGGCGTTTCATGTGCTCATTAATAAACGGCAGTTTATCGTTATGCAAACGCAAACCTTCCCAAACCCCATCCCCCAATATAAAGCCGGAATCAAATACCGAAATTTTGGCCTCATCGCGGTGAAATAGTTCGCCATTGATATTGATTTTTATCTCTGCGTTGCGCGCATCCACATTGCTGTGGTGACTGCCAGTTGCCATAATCGATTACTCATTTTTATTATTTTACATAAAATTAACCTAGCGAGTATTTGCTCATTAGGCAACAAAAAAATTATCAGGAAGAGGGCTTTGGACACGGGAATTTGAGACATAAAAAAAGACCTTTATGAGGTTCATAAAGGTCCCTTATTGTTATTCGGCGAATAAACTTATAAAACGCTGGCGATAGATTTTGCTAAGTAGTCCACGTTGCTATTTGAAATACCTGCAATGCTGATTCGGCTTGAACCCACCATGTAGATACTGTGTTTATTTTGCAGTTGTTCTACTTGCTCTGGGGTAATGCCTAAGAATGAGAACATGCCTTTTTGACGGGCAATAAAGCTGAAATCGCGCTCAACACCTTGCTCTTTGATTTTATCCACTAAGAGCTGACGGTTACCGTTAATGCGATTACGCATAACAGCAAGTTCTTCATACCATTGCTGACGAAGCTCGTCTGAACCTAAAATGGTTTCAACAATTGCCGCACCATGGGCTGGCGGCATTGAATAAATGCCACGTACAACATTCAGCAGAACCGAACTGGCAATGTCGCTGGTTACGCCGTCTTTACCAATAATGGTACAAGCACCAATACGTTCACGGTACAGGCCGAAGTTTTTCGAACACGACGTACATAAAATCATTTCTTGTACGCGATCAGCCATTAAGCGCACGCCATAGGCGTCTTCTTCTAAACCATCACCAAAACCTTGGTATGCCATATCAATTAATGGTGTAAAGCCAACATATTCAGCTAAGTCGACGATTTTTTGCCATTGTTCGTTGTTTAAATCCATCCCCGAAGGGTTATGACAACAGGCGTGTAATAGCACGACATCGTCGGCTTGTACGTGGCTTAGGCTTGCCAGCATTTCGTCAAACTTTAAGGTTTTGTTATCGTAATCGTAATAAGGGTAGGTTTTTACCGTTAAGCCGGCAGCCCCAAATAATTGCGCATGGTTTGCCCACGTTGGATCGCTTACCCAAATGGTTGCGCCAGGCTTGCAACGACCAATAAACTCGGCGGCTACGCGCAATGCGCCCGTACCACCTGGTGTTGAAACGGTACGAACTCGGTCTTGTTCTAAAATTTTGTGCTCACCAAAAACCAGTTTACCCATTTCATCATTGAAAGCGGCTGAGCCAGTTGGGCCAATGTATACTTTGGTATCTTCGGTATCTAAGCGGAATTTTTCTGCGCGTTTAACGCAGTCTAAAATGGCCGTATGACCTGATTCATCTTTATAAACACCAACACCCAAATCGATTTTTACCGGATTTGGATCTTTTCTGTATTTGGTTAATAGACCCAGAATCGGGTCGGCTGGCAGCGCTGATAAATTACCGAACATAGTTCCTTGTACCTCTTATTAGGGCTTTTCGTTGAGAGAGTAGAAAGCATATATCAGAAAGGCTGAAATATTAAGCGTTTGATCAAGAAAAGCTGAATAAATTATAAGTTTTTTTTACTTTTTAGTAATAAAATGAAGAAAGCACCAATATGGTGCTTTCTTAGGGCTTTTTTTGTGAACATTAGGGTAAAGAACTTTACAGTAATAAGGCGGAAATCAAGCCAATAAGGCCACCAAACACACCACCCCAAACAACAAGCCAACCAAGGTGTTTGTGGATCATGTCTTCAATGATTTGTTTCACCAGTTGTGGGGTAAGCTCATCAAGACGTTTATTAATGATGTCTTCCACTTTCTCACGTATGCTGCCTAACATTTTAGGCTGTTCTAGCTCGGTGCGAACCACTTCTTTAAAGCTCTCGCTTTCGCTCATGTCGATTAACGAGACTCGCATTTTTTCAATAAATTGATCTTTTAATGGCAATAATGCTTCACTGCCGCCAAACATGGCCAACATGCCGCCAAAAGATGACTCTTCAACGGTGGCTAAAAGGCTGTCAAAAGAGGGCTCTAAATCCAACTTTTCTATCACCGGTTTTAAATCAATAGAAGCCGGCGCTCCGCTGCTGTCAGACAAAAACTTGTCGATGTTTTCATCGGTAAAAAATTGCTTCATCATTAAGTCACGGATACCCGCTTTAAAATCTTCAAAGCGGGCCGGAATAACGCCCGAGCCGTATAGACCAGGTACTTTTTCAAATAGCATATGAATGGCCAGCGTATTGGTAATGGAGCCTGAAATGGCAAACAAGCCAATATAAAACACCACATCAAGCTGAAGAACGTAGCCAACAACAGCAATAATTAAGGCTATTGCATTGGTACTAAAACTTTTATTCACACCATCTCCTAGGAATTGATTACCCAATCGGATAATTTTAATTTGTTCAAATTATTGCTATTTTACCAAGCTATAGTGGAAATAAAAATTAAAAAGACAGGAACTCATGAATTTAAAAAAATTATTTACGGCTGCAACGTTGCTGGTAAGTACGTTTCTATGCACGTCGATTGCAAATGCAACAACCTGGCGTGACCTGCCGGTAAAAAATAGCATGCTATTGGAGTTGCCTACTGGCAAAGTGGTTATCGAACTTAACGACACGTTTGCCCCGAAACATGTGGCGCAAATTAGTCGCTTAACTAAGCAAGGTTTCTATAAAGATTCAAGCTTTTATCGGGTCATTGATGGCTTTGTGGCACAAGGAGGCGTTGGTGATAATTCAGATGAACCCGCCTTGCCTCTAGAAGCCCGCTTACCATTAAAAACTGCGGGCAGTTTTATTGCTATGCAACAAGGCGATTTGTTTGCTGAGCACACCGGCTTTATTAATGATTTTGCCGCAGCGGTAAATAAACGAACGCAACAGGCTTGGTTACTGCATTGCCCTGGTAGTGTGGGCATGTCTCGCGATAATAACCCGGATACCGCAACAACCGATTTTTACATTACCATTGGGCAAGCACCAAGGTATCTTGACCAAATCATGACGGTTTGGGGGCGTGTAGTGTATGGCATGGATCATGTGCAAAAACTGAATCGGACCCAAGTGATTGAGGGTGAGGCAGCCGTTAAGAGTGAAAATTACTCCCCAATCCTCAACATGAGACTTATGAGTGATGTACCAAAGGATGAGCAAATCAGACTGCAGGTAGAGGATACAACATCAGCAGAGTTTGCGCTAAAGATGATCGAGAGGCGTGACCGTGACCATCCGTTTTTTTTTGAAAAGCCACCTTTAGTGTTAGATGTCTGTCAAATCCCATTGCAAGTAAGACTTAAACCAGAAACCAAATAAAATGTGCCGAATAGTTTAACTATTCGGCACAATAACGTGTTTGCTGAGCTTTAGGCCTGTTTGCATATTGCTTAGGCGCTTATTGCTTAGGCGCTTATTGCTTAGGCGTTTATTACTTAGGAGAGAGCGGCATCGGCGGTAAGTATTTCAGGGTTTGGTTATTAACACACTGAGTAAAATTGCTTTGTCTCTGTTCGCGAGGCAGTTCTTTTAACACTTCGCGTACTTGGTTTAATCGGGTCGTTTGTTCTGCTTCTTCCATGTCACTTACCATGTCAGCAAAACAGGCCATAATGCCAAAATCTAGGGCTTCGTCTGAAGCAAGTGAGTCACTGCCTAAACACGTGGTTAACTTAGTTGCCAACTGCTCTTTATCCATGTCGTTTATTAAGGTTTCAAAGCTATAGTCTTCGCCACCCGCTGCCTTATTACAGCCATAAAACATATCTGCCACCGCAACCACTGGCATCAGCTCTTGATGCATTTTTTCAAAGGATGCAACCAGCGCTTCTGGTGATTGCAGTTGCGGCTTGGTTACGGGCTCTTTGCTGTCTTGGGCAATCGATGAGAAAGACAACATAATCATTATGAATGACATCATAAAACGCATAGTTTTTAAGTCCTGTTAGTATTTACTCTCATGCCAGTATGACATATAAATACGGTTCAATCTGTAACAGGACATTACCATAAACCTTTTTGAAATAAACATCCCCCTTTTTATTTTAAGGTTTTGTTGTTACTGTTTTCGTTATCTTAAATTTAAAATCAACCTATAAAAATAATAAACAATATGACGCGACTACCACTATTATTATCTATCCTCGCCATGGCCACCTTACCGAGTTTTGCCAACCCATTTAGCAAAGCGGAAATGCAAGATAATCATCAAACATTTTATGATAACGTGATGCTAGGAGCGGCATTAATGCCTGACGACCTTGCTCAGCCCTACATTAGTTGCCCATTGCCAGTTACGAACGATGCAAGGTATAAAACAGCCAAGCAAGTGGATTACCAACACGCGAATTGGGAAGAACGCGTTAGCAGTGACTGGCGCTTTTTCGATGTTAGCAAAGATCTTGGTCGGGTATTATTTGTCGACTTTAAACAAACCGAGCAAGGGTTGGGCTATCGCTATTTAGCCAATAATGATTCGCAATTTGATTTGTATGAGCCGTGGAGTTCATCAAAAATGATGGCCATTACCATGGCTGTCGCCAAGGCCAGACAACAAGGCGTCGGTGCGAATGCAACGGTTGATAGTATTCCATTGGTCGACTTATTTACCACCATAAATAGTTACGAACCCTTTGGTGCCTCTAAAGACAGCTCAAACGGTATTGCCACTTATTTGCTTAATATCGTGGGGCGCGACACCGCCAGTGATTATTTTCAACAAGGCTGGCTAAAATTAAATGACCCCAGAATTCGTATGCGCGGGGCCTATGAAACGCAAGTATTTGAACCTAAATCGCCCTATTGGCAATCACTTGATAACGACCAGCAAGCTTATATGTTGGCGCCAAAACCAAACCGTGCCGATAAGGGCTATCAAGAATACCGTTGTGATCAATGTGACTTAACCGGTAATAAGCCAATGAGCACATTAGCCGAAGCGGAGTGGTTAAAAAGATTAGCCAGTCATGAGCGTGAACCCTTAACGCAACACCCACACCTACAAACAATGGATGTGCAGCAACTATTTTATGGCACCAATCACAGTGATAAAAAACAGCCTGTCGGCGGTATGATGCAAGGGATAAGTTTAATGCTTACGCATGCATTGGCGAATACCCTCGACCCTAATAGTACTTTATCTCCTAAGCAGGTACTCGATAAGGCGACCGAAGGGCAATGGCGTATTTGGCAAAAAATTGGTTGGGGGATAAGCGAAACGCGTGGCAATGGTGAAAACGTGGTGCTGGCGCATGTGTGTTTGCCGCATTATCAAGGAGGTCGTGAATTTACCATTGCGGCACAAGTCACAGAGCCAGGGGTGAGCGAAAAGTCATTGCATATATCTGGAATGAAAATGCAAGCCATGTTGGAGCAGTCTTTAAGCACGTTACTGAAAGCTTCAGCCAAGTAATAATATTTTTTACTTTTTTGTGCATTTAATTGAATTTAGTTACTTTGCTCTAATTTTATTAAATATAGTAACAATCAAGCAAGGCAACCAAGCTATCGTATTTAGGTTGCCACATTCAAAAAAATTATTTTATCGGGTACAACATGTTATTAAATTTAATCAACACTAAAGAATTATCAGCTATCGGTCGTCAATTAATTAATTCAAACAAAAGCGTTGTTGATACTGTGTTGTCAACGAGCCAAAGCGTTGTAAAGCAAGGTATTGAGTACAACCGCTCTGTGGTTCAAACCGGTATTACCGCTGTTGCAGCAAGCCGCGAGCAAGCAAGCCGCATTGTTGATTCAGTGATTGAGCAATCAAACAAAATCGAAGAACGCGCAATCGAAGTTTTACACGATTCAAGCGACAAAACGGCTAACCGCGTAAACGAAGTATTTGAGCGTGTAGGTAACCCAGTTGCTACCGTTGGCGATGCTATCGACGATACCGTAATTACCTCAGTAAACAAAATTGTAGAACCTACCGTTGAAATGCTTAAAACCACAACGGAACAAGTTACTGAAGTACCAAACAAACTATTAAAGACTGCTGCTCAAAGCAAGTAATCTAAAGTTTGTAAGGCGAATGCCTTACTGAAAAGCTTCCTTCTGAAATCCCTAGGCGATATGTGTTAATCGTTTGGGGATTTTTTTTACTTGTACACAATGCCTTCCAAAAACCTATTTTTACTCTGTTCTCTTTCGCTCGTTTTGTTGTATTTGACTTGATATGATGTAAACAATTTTTTTACATCAAGGATCTGCAATGCAATTTGAAACGGCAAAGTTAACCCCACAAGAAAATTATAAATTGCTAATCGGCGGTATTCTGCCGCGTCCAATTGCGTGGGTTTCGAGTATTTCACCAGAAGGTGATGTAAACTTGGCGCCTTTTTCTTTTTTTACCGTTGCCAGTGCCAACCCGCCGGTTGTTTGTTTTAACCCGATGTATAACCAAGATGGTCAAGCAAAAGATACCCTTAAAAACATTCGTGAGCAGGGGGAATTTGTGATTAACACGGTAAGTGCGAGCCACCTTGAGGTGATGAATAAGAGTTGTCACAACTTGCCTCGTGAACAAGATGAGTTTGACTATGCAGGTATTGAAAAAGCGCAATCCTCATTTGTTAAACCGCCACGCGTTGCCGATGCTGTGGTGAGCTTTGAGTGTAAATTAAAGCAAATTGTTGATTTAGGCGATGACGCATTATCCGGTCACCTTATTCTGGGCGATGTGCTTGCTGTGCATGTGGCCGATGATGCGGTTTTTGATGGCAAAATTAACAGCGATAAGCTGGATGCCATTGCCCGTATGTCGGGTCTAGATTACAGCCTGACAAGAGATCGAATCCAATTAGCAAGAAGCTAATGAAATGTGATTTTTAAAGAAATTTGAGCTTTTTTTATAATTAGTTATTTTGCTCTAAATTTTTAAAATATAGTTTAACCATGGAAGGCAACTTGGGTTGCCATTTAATTTTAAAATAAAAATATTAGGTGTCTCATGTTATTGAACTTATTAAAAACTAAAGAAATCACAGAAATCGGTCGTCAACTTTTAAACTCAAACAAAGACGTTGTAGATAGCGTTCTTTCTACAAGCCAAAGCGTAGTTAAGCAAGGTATCGAGTACAACCGTACTGTTGTTCAAAATGCAATCAACGCTGTTTCTTCAGGTCGTGAGCAAGCGGGTCGTATCGTAGATTCTGTTCTTGAGCAATCAAACAAAATCGAAGAGCGTGCAATCGAAGTATTACACGAGTCTAGCGACAAAGCAGTTGACCGTGTAAACGAAGTATTTGACCGTGTTGGTAACCCAGCTGCAACAGTTGGCGATGCTATCGATGAAACAGTAATTGAATCAGTAAACAAAATCGTTGAACCAACGGTTGAAATGCTTAAAAGCACAACTGAGCAAGTAACTGAAGTTCCAAACAAACTTCTTAAAACTGCTGCTCAAGCGAAATAAGCTAAGCCTTTAACGTTATTTACTTGTTTTTGTAAAACCGGAACAAAATCCCTGGTCTCTCCCAAGCCAGGGATTTTTTTTTGCCCTTAATTCTATTTGCTCTGCTATGCTCAATGAGTATTCACAGTCATAATGAATGTTCAGGGGGATAAGATGAAAAAACTAACGGCGACCATTGGCTTATTACTTGTGTTAACGGCATGTGCACCGGCAGTGGGCAGTAAAGAATGGTGTGAAAGCATGAAAGAAAAACCAAAAGGTGACTGGACCGCTGAAGAAGCCAAAGATTTTGCCAAGCACTGTGTTTTTTAACGTAGACATCGGCTTTAAACCTAACACCTAATATCTATACATACTACCTAGACAGGACGAACGTTATGCTCGTCCTGTGGTGTTTCTAACATTGGCATGCGGTTTAGAATTTATAAGAGAAACTGGCACCGATAACATACAAAGTGGCATCGGATTCCATTTGCACCGAATGGCCAATTTTGTGGCCATCAATACTCGCCAATTGTTCGATTTTAGCATCCCCCAACAATTCAATGCTCATATAGCCATGCAAACTGAGTGTGGGAGAATATTGATAAAGACCGCCGAAGGCTATTTTCTTTATTTCATCCACCGGGATATCCGCTAAACGGTCTTCATCGTCAACCGGTGACTCATCAAAACTAAAGCCAAATTGTGCGGTCCATTTATCGTTGTAATGATATTCGCCACCAATGGCATAGCGATTGGCATCTTTAAAATTTCTATCAAGTACAATAACCGGGTAACCATCAATGCGCACATCGGTACTTTCAAACGTATCAAAAAATACCCGCTCAAAATCCCAGTAAATATCCAATCTCTCACCTATCTGGTGGGCACCACTAATGATAAAACGTTGCGGCATATCCCAAGTTAATGACGAATCTTGTTTTTGTCTTGCTTCATCGGATAGTAATTTTCCGTAAATATTGGCATCGCCTTCAAAGGTAAAATCAGACATGTAATGATACGCCATGCCAAAACTATGCCGATCGGAATATTGGTAAGTCGCCCCTAAAATGACTTCTGCGCCAATATCATCGCCTTCTAGCTCAACGTCGGTGCCGCTTCCGCCATCCAAATAATGAGCAATGCTCTGGAAATTTTCTGCCGAGGACTCTATATCAAGGTTTGAGTTGGCAATGGCGGCCGCGCGACAAGCGGCTACGACAGCAGGAGGCCCACTGCAATCAAGAGCGTCACCTACCAAATTGAACACTTCAGTAATGTCGTTTCCCACATTGGCGTTTAAGCTTGGTAAATTCATATCTTGCTCGTACTTACCATAAATAATGCCAAGGCCGACACCAAACGACCATTGCTCATTCATTTGCCAAGCGATCGAATTAATAATGCCTAATACCTGAACGCTATTTTCGGTCACTATGGTGCGACTCTTAAACTCCTTGCCATAATCAAAACCGGCACCGGCAATGGCTCCCGCGCCAATTCCCCAGGTAAAGTTATTATCCATTGGGCGGATTATACCAAAGGTTGGGATGACTGAAACGGGCGCCACATTGCTGTCGGCACAGTTATTTTCAGCTTGGCAGTCCCATGCTTCATCTATTTCCCAATCTGGGAAGACCAAACTGAGATTACCACCAAGTTGTTTT
The DNA here is from genome assembly GCA_947502355.1 of uncultured Thalassotalea sp. Lineage (GTDB taxonomy): Bacteria > Pseudomonadota > Gammaproteobacteria > Enterobacterales > Alteromonadaceae > Thalassotalea_A. The sequence continues at coordinate 226,544 of CANMZP010000002.1, forward strand.
TCAGACATCAACGACATGGCGGCAGGGTTAATGCTGATTACCGCAATGCTTTTCGAATAAATGGTACTACCAGCATTGGCCATGCCGGTAAGTTGTGAGGTTGGGTTAATGATAAAGCCAACCGCACCGGCCTGAGCGCTAATCAAGCAGCCGATAACGGCGCTGTATATTGCCGATTTAGGATAGGATAAATGTGGTGTTGAAAATGAGTTTTTAAGGGGCATAATCCCTCCTTATTTGATGGAGAGACGGCCGGACAATCCAGAAATTATAATAGATTGTCACAAGTATAGTAGAAACTCGTGCGGTGACCCGAACTGATCACAAATAAAGTCTCTTTGAGCTAGGTGCTGTTTAGTGTTAACAAGTTGAAATTACAGTCAACTTAAGAACAAACGTTAGACAACACGGGCTAACAGACCCTAGCGTATTATGTTCACTTTTGCTCGAACAAAGAGAAGGTAAAATCTATCATCTGTTGTTGAACTTGCTTATGATCTTTACCAACACCTTTATAGTGTCTTTCGGCTTCTATGTTGATGTAGCGAATGCCCTTCATTTCAGCAAAAACCGACATAGAACCATCATCTTCATCAACAATATGAGCAACCGCTGGATTTTGTAAAATGGCATTCCATCGGTGTTGCTGCATCTGGGTAAAATCTTGGCGATCGGTGACAAAGAATAAATCATCTTCATCCTGCTTACTATGGGTGACGTCAATAAGGTATTTAGCGCCGGCGTCCAGTTTTTTCTGATAGCGTTCAATTGAAATGGTACCAATACCATTTTTGCCGTCATTGTCGTAGCCATTGGTATTGTTGTGCATGGCTACCCAGGTTTTGTCCGGATCTACACCGCCCATAGACGCAATAATAAACTCACTCAGCTGCTTAGCCCGTTGCTCGGCTTGTTGCAGTAAATTGTGGTTGTTGGCATGTTTGGGGTTGAGTTTTTTTAGGGTGCTTAATCGACCGGCCTTAGTAAAAATACGATTCGGGTCGACGCGTAACTGCTTATTGTTAACGTTTAGGGTAATTTCACGATTGCCCTGTTGGCGAAGGATAATAAACGCCCCGCCATGTTGGTCAATTTTTCGTTTAACAAAGTCATGTGCTACATGCTCGTCTTCATGCGGGGCAAAAAACACCCAGTTTTTACCGTCATTAATATCACCGGTTACTTCCAGTTGAATATCACTCTGGGCTGAAAAACTGATTAATTGACTTAACAGGAGTAGGGTTGTGCTCATTAAATTTCCTTATTGTACGGCTTGTATTGCAGGCAATCGCCTTTTTTCTTTTACGATAGCAAAATTGGCTTTTGCAAAAAAGTGCTAAAAGCTTTACTTTCTTATTCATAAGAACAAATCACACTTAGGACAATAATATGACCAGATTAACGGCCATCAGCAACGTAGTAATTAGCCATGCCCCGACACCGTTAGAAAAGTTAACAAATTTATCTGCGGCGCTCGGAGTAAATATTTTTGTAAAACGCGATGATTGCACCGGGCTCGCCGGTGGTGGTAATAAAACCCGAAAACTGGAATACCTACTTGCCGATGCACAAAACTTAGGGGCAGATACCCTAGTAACTATTGGCGGCATTCAATCCAATCACGCCAGACAAACCGCCGCGGCAGCGGCCAAATTTTCGATGGGCTGTGAGTTGGTGCTTGAGGATGTTGAGGGCACACCAAAACAAGACTACTACCAAAATGGTAACGCGTTAATTAACCGCTTATGTCATGCCAATACACATTTGGTGCCCGAGGGCAGCACTATGGATGAGTGTGTTGAGCAGCTGCTTAATAAATTAAATAAACAGGGCAAAAAACCTTACTTTATTCCCATGGGCGGCTCTAACGAATTAGGCAGCTTAGGGTACGTAGAATGTGCCCGAGAAATTGTGCAACAAACTCAGCAGCAGGACTTATCGTTAGACCATATTGTTGTGGCGACCGGTAGTGGAGGTACGCAAGCAGGTTTATTGGCGGGATTCATTGCGCAAAAGCAGACCACCCCGGTATTGGGTATTTGTGTGAGCCGCAGTGGCGCTGAGCAACAACACATTGTTGAGCCTCTATTACAGCAAACCTTGGCTTTGTTGGATTTGGACAGAGATCTTGGAATTGGACATGTTCATGCGAATGGCAATTATTATGGGGCAGGTTACGGTATTACAACCGAGCAAACCCGAGAGGCGATAAAACGAGTGGCGGCGTTGGAAGGTATATTATTGGATCCGGTTTATACCGGTAAAGCCATGGCCGGGTTAATCGATTTATGCGAACAAGGCGAATTTGCCCAAGGGCAAAATATTTTATTTATTCACACTGGTGGTAGCCAGGGCTTGTTTGCTTATCAGCAGGAGTTTTAGTTAGTTTAAGTCGCGACTCAATAAGGGAGATACCGGAACTCGCCTTAGGCTCGTCGAATGCCGAAATGCCAAGGATGGCAAAGAACGGATTTCCTTTGTGATATATCTCTAAAAATATCCGGGCTCCCTCATCGAATGCAATGTGTGTTAAAACTTAACCACACACCTATTCTTAAAAACAGCGACATAGGAATGAAACAGCCCTTTACGCTTGCTGTCATGCGTTCATTAATGGGAAAAATCAATAAATTTGCTTAAACCTTCCAAATGATATTTCTGCGGTACATGCCATACATGACCACATAAGAAATGCATAGGAACATAATCGCAAACGCAAGTGAGCCATTTAAATGACCAAAAGCGGGTACATAAACGTCTTGATACATCCAGCCTTTTAAGGTGGTGCCCGCAACGGGGATCATGCTGAATATCCGCGCCAACACGCCTGAAAACATAAAGAATGCAATTGAGTTAGCGCCAAAGACCACAAAAGGTGCGGTCCAATTTCGATAGCCTTTAACATCAATTAATAACATGCAGGCGGCTAAGACTAAACAGGCGTAGCCAGAAGACAAAAACACATAACTTGGACTCCATAAAGCTTTATTAACAGGGATCCATATTCTTAACATTTCAGCCGCCACCAATAAAACAACCCCAGCAATGGCAATATAGGTTACCTGCTTGGTTAATGTGATTCCTTGTTGTTTGGCATGGCGCAGAAACACCCCGGTTAAAATACCCGAAAGGCAAGTGGCAATCGCTGGTATGGTAGATAATATGCCTTCTGGGTCGAAACTAAACGGCACCGATTTTTTATAATACAAGTGGTTTGTACCAATAACTAATTGATCAAACCAAGCACTCAGGCTGTTGCCGTGTTGCCATAATCCCTGGTACACATTGCCAGAAGCGTCGCTATAAGGAATAAAAGTCATCATTAAGGTGTAACCAAGCAAGGCTGCTAACGCCAAAATCATTTGCAGGCGTGGTTTGAAATACAAATAAATAAACACACAAATCAAGTAAACAATGCCGATGCGTTGTAACACGCCCATAATGCGCATGGACATGAGCTTATCATTAACCCAGCTAAAATCGGCACTGCGAAAATTATAATAGAATAAAGCCAAAAACCAGCCCAATAAAATCAGCTTAACGGTTCTGATTGCCGATGATTTGATTATCTCAAAATTTCCCAGCCCCTTTTTCTTTTGTACCTCAATGGACAAGCTAATGGACACACCAACAATAAAGACAAAAAACGGAAAAATAAGATCGGTCGGTGTCCAACCATGCCAGCTGGCATGTTTTAGCGGGGCGTAAATATGACCCCAACTGCCAGGATTGTTCACTAAAACCATGGCGGTAATGGTTAATCCCCGAAACACATCCAACGAAAGCAGTCGATGTTTAGGAATTTTTGCCAGAATCGTTTGAATATGATGATTGAAAAATTGCATAGCAAGGGTTCGCTCTATAATATGTTGTTATTAGACAATGCAATGATGTTTAAACGTTTTACTTAAAATCGTAATTTCAAATAAAAGTTTCTGTTGCTTTATTGTTCTTTGAATAATCTATTCTGTTTTGTCTGTATGTTCAAGTAATTATAATAATTAAAAAAAGGTTTTTTATGGATTGGTATACGGTATTACCTCCCTTTGTTGCATTGGCCGTGGTTCTTTGGAAAAAAGAAGTTATTTTGGCCCTTTTATTGGCCATATTTTCGGCTGAAGTTTTGCTTACTGAAATGGGTATTGGCTTTTTATTTACCGGCATTATCGGTACGTTTGAGCGTATCGTAGAAGTGTTTGGCTCCGGTGGTAACACTCGAGTGTTGGTGTTTAGTTTAATGATAGGTGCCGTGTTGGCATTTATGCGCCACTCTGGCGGTGTTACGGCAATGGTGGAATACATCATTGGTAAAGGGATTGGTAAAAATAAGCGCCAAGTCGCGTTTATGGCAAACTTTACCGGCATGGCGATTTTTATCGAATCCAACTTGTCGGTATTAACCGCGGGTATTATTTCACGTGGCTTATTCGATAAATACAAGATGAGTCGTGCCAAACTGGCGTTTATTATCGACAGCAGTGCGGCGCCAATTTGTATCTTGGTGTTACTAAATGGCTGGGGGGCGTTTGTCCTTGGTTTGTTAAGCAACTATGAATTTGAAGTCAGTGCTGCCGAAGTGTTATGGGGTACAGTGGCTCTTAACTTCTATCCTATTATTGCTTTGTGTATGGTTTGGTATACCGCCTTTACCGGCAACTTGCATGGCCCATTAGCAAAATCTGAAGTCAGTGCGGTTGAAGAAATTGCCCATAAACATGAGTTTAAACCAACCAAAGCACGCTTTATGTTGGTGCCATTAATTACCTTAGTCGGTGGCATGATAGCGTTTATGTTTTGGACGGGTAATGGCGTATTAGCCGATGGCAGTGGCTCAAAATCGGTGCTGTATGCAACGGTTTGTGCCTGTTTAGTGGCTTATGGCATGATGCTTAACTCAGGACGTTTCCAGCACCAGCAATTGGTTAAAATCGGTTTTGACGGTATGGCCGAGTTATTGCCACTGGTGAGCATTGTTTTATTATCGCTTACTTTAGGCGCTAGCTTAAAGGTTCTTGGTACGGGTGTGTTTATTGCGCAAATGGTGGGTGATTCTTTACCTGTCTTTATGATTGCCCCTATGATGTTTATTGCCGGTGCGATCATCGCGTTTTCAACCGGAACGTCTTGGGGAACCTTTGCCATTTTGATCCCAATTGGGGTACCGCTAATTCAAGCTCTTGGCTTACCACCATCGTTGATAATTGCAGCAATATTAGGAGGCGGTGTGTTTGGTGATCACTGTTCACCCATATCCGATACCACGGCCGTATCGGCACTGGCATCGGGGTGTGATTTATTAGAGCACGTTAAAACCCAACTGCCTTATGCCTTGTTTGGCGGGTCGCTGACCATCATTGCTTACGTGGTTTATGGTCTAATATCCTTATAGAGTGGGTTTTTATAGAGCGGGTTGTTATAGCAAAGCGCTTTAGCAAAGCATAAAAAAATCTCCGATAGGTTAACAATAACCCGTCGGAGATTTTTTTGTGAGATAACGTCGTCTATGGGTTGCGGTAGTTATTCACAATAGAATTGGTGACTTTCAATTGTTTACGACCTGATTTAGAGGCTTGCGTTAAGCCAATAAATAAAATGTCGATAACAAACTCTTGTGAGGTTCTGGCCAAAATAGAAGACAAGCGTACTTCTTCACTTTCCGCAATGGAATACAGGTTTGTGTCAGCACCTTTAGAAACCGGGTTTTGCGCGTATTTGGTTAAGGTGATCACATTACAGCCATTCGCTTTAGCCTGATCGGTCACTTCAACCACTTCACGGGTTGCCCCCGATTCACTTATGGAAAACACCAAGTCGTTTTTACCAAAAGTCGCTACGTGGGCTAACTGCGCATGCGGATCCGAATCGGCAAAGGCAATAAATCCAAGCTTTTGCAGTTTGTACGCAAAATCTTTACCAACCAATGCTGAACCACCAATACCACAAATTAAAATGCGCTTGCTGGTTAAGATGGCGTCTATTGCCGCAGCTAAAGAGGTGTCATCATTTAATGAATTGGTTTCGTTGAGCACCGACATTTTATTGTTCAATAAAATATCTGCTACTTGAGGCAACTCGGTATTTAAGGTGATATTACCATGCAACGGGGCATTGTTATTTTCGTTGTTTACCGAATCAATAATCGCCAGTTTAAAGGCTGGGTAGCCTTTGTAGCCCAATTTTTGGGTAAATTTAACCACGCTAGACTGACTTACACCCACCACATTGGCAAGCTCTTGTGACGAAAGTTCACGGATTGCATTCGATGAATTCAAGATAAAATTAGCAAGTTTTTCTTCACTGGTCGAAAATGACTCTTTAAGTGATTTTAATTTTACGAACGTAGACATACCTGTACTTCTTTTCCTAAAAGCCTATTGTTTTTATACCACTAATTAGCGATAAAATACCACTGTTTAGCGAGTAATTATTCGCCAAAAGCATGCACAGCAAAAATAAATACGTAATGACTCGAAAGAGGGATTAGTTTTAGGTAAACCCTTTAAGCTTCTGGGAATTTACTCAAGAGCAGTTTCTTGTTTTTTTACTTGCCGTGTAAAGCCATTGTAACAAAATTTTTTATGACTGTTAGGGGTATTCGGTTAAATTCGATAAACAATTGTAGCGAAAATCATAAAAATAGACGGTTTTATGAGCCGAAAGTCGGTGTTTGACGGTTTTCTCTGTTTAAATGCGTTAAGGTAACTTTTTATAAAGAACATTTACTTCTGAATAAATATTTCTTTTAAATTTTTCGTTTTGTGATAATTTATTTTTGCGGCGTGTTTTGCTTATCGTCTTAAAACAGTAATACTCATTAATATAAAAAAAATATAAAGCTTGTTATGACTACTATTTCCCGATCCATTATTGCCTTTATCTCAATTATCACCTTGATAAGTTGTGCCAATTTACCTATCGAAAACCTTAGCAAGGAGGATGGTGAACAGCGTATTCAATTTTTAATCTTTCATCATAATAGCAACCTTGAAGATGCTCAGGCACCGAACAATCGAGCCCATTACCTTATCGGCGAAAATCTTGACCAAGAGATGAAAATTATCCAATTGGTTAACGAACAGCAAATTGCGCGTGTCAGTGAGAAAAGCTATTGGCAGGGCTTTCATCATTTAGATGAGCTATCAATTGCCGTCGATATGATTAACCAACCACAATGCAAACAGGCAGAGCCAAGTCAGCAACAAATTTGCCTTTACCCTGACTTTGCACCGGAGCAAATTGAACTCCTTATCGCCCTAACCAAAGATGTTCTGGCGAGAAACCCAAACATCAAACCAACCCAAATTTTAGGCCACAGCGATATTGCCGCTACCATGATAAGCGAGCCAGGCCCAAGATTTCCTTGGTTTGAATTATACAAACAAGGCATAGGTGCTTGGTATGATGCAGAAGCAGTGGAACGTTACTGGCAGTTGTTTGAACAACAAACACCGCAAACAGGCCTTATTCAGCAAGCGTTGGCTAGCTATGGCTATGGGATAAAAGAAACAGGCATTGTTGATATTCAAACACGTCGGGTAACGCAGGCCTTTCAGGCGCACTTTTTACCGTGGCAAGTAACGGGCAATAGCGACCGTAAAACCGCAGCGGTATTGTTTGCCTTAGTTGATAAGTATTTTCCAGAGCACAGTAAGCGATTGGTAACAGCCTATGAACAGCAATTAAAAGCGAGCTTAGTAAGCGAACCTATTAAGCCAAAACGTGGTCAGGTTGACCGTCAATTTCCTGATACTGAGCGCAGCACCAGAGAGTTTGTTAACGATCGCGCCTTATTTAAAGCGTATAAAGGCCAAGGCGAGATTGTGATTGAAAGCATTGATGCCATCAGTGCCGATGTGTTTATTAATGGTCAAAAAATTAATATTGCCAAGCAGTTACAGCCGGGTAAATCGTATCAGTACAGCTTATCACGTCGTACCAAAACCGGTGTAAATACCTTACGTGTAGAAAACGTCATGCCCGAAGGGGCGTTTGTTCACATTACCATTCCTTACCCAACGTTAGCCAAACAAACGCAGTCAAACCGTTATAACTTTGCCGACGTTGATAAGTTAATCGAATCTGATGTTGCCAATGGCTTTCCAGGCGCAGTATTGGTGGTGTTAAAAGACGGCAAAATAGTCAAACATAGCGCTTATGGTTCGGCGAGAAAATTTGCCGATGGCGGCGAGTTGCTTGCTAAACCAGAGCCAATGACACGCGACACCATTTTCGATATTGCCTCGAATACTAAAATGTTTGCCACCAACTTTGCGATCATGAAGTTGGTCAGTGAAGGTAAGCTCGATGTGAATCAACCAATGAGTCATTACCTGCCGGATTACCATGGGCAAAACCGAGAAACCCGCTTAGTAAGCGACTTTATGACTCATCAGGCGGGCTACAGCCCACAAGTGCGCTTTTTTACCCGAGATAACAACTTAGGTGAGCAGTTCTTCTCGCAAGATAAAGCCCGCACCGAGCAACTTATTTTAGACCAAGTGCCATTTTCATGGGGCCGCAAAGCAAAACGCTCATACAGTGACACCGATTATATGTTGTTAGGTATGCTTATTGAGCGATTAAGCGGCAAAGCATTGGATGATTATGTTGAGCAAGACATATACGCTCAGCTGCAATTGCACGACACCAAGTTTAACCCAATGTTAAAAGGGCACAGCAAAGCAGACTTTGCAGCCACTGAAATCTTTGGCACCACCCGGGACGGTCGCGTTGATTTTGAAAACGTAAGAACCTACGTTTTGCAAGGTGAAGTGCATGACGAAAAAGCCTTCCATTCGTTCAATGGCGTTGCCGGTCATGCGGGTTTGTTTTCTACAACATCGGACTTTTCCGTGTTAATGCAATCGCTTTTAAACGGCGGTGGCTATGGCAACGTAGCGCTATTTGATAGCAAAACATTAGAACAATTTACTAAGCCTGACTTTGGCGATGGTACCTTTGGTTTAGGCTGGCGTCGTGCTTATCATGGCGACTTAAAATGGCATTTTGGTCCTTATGCAAGTGCCTCTGCTTATGGGCACACTGGCTGGACAGGCACCGTAACCGTGATTGACCCACAACATGATTTGGCCATTGCTATGTTTACCAATGCGCGCCACACAAAAATCGAAGAAACACCACAAGGGGCTAAATTTAAAGGAAAAATGTTTGAATCTGGCAATTATGGCAGCATAATGGCATTAATCTACGAGGCGGTATTAGAGCAATAACCACCGATTAGTAGCAAACCGGGTATTGGGGGCGAGATGAAATTAAATTGTGACTTGGGGGAAAGCTTTGGGCGTTGGACATTAGGTTTAGACGAACAAGCGATGCCGCTATTGGATCAGGCGAATATTGCGTGTGGTTACCATGCTGGCGATCCGCAAGTTATGTACCGCACCCTTAAACTCGCCCAACAACATAATGTGATGATTGGCGCGCACCCTGCGTATCCAGATTTATCGGGTTTTGGTCGTCGTTCAATGAAATGCAGCGACGACGAGCTGTATGCCCTGATGCATTATCAGATGGCCGCACTCGATGGTATGGCACAAACGTTGGGCACACGCGTGGCGTATGTAAAGCCGCATGGCGCGCTTTATAACGACATGATGAAGGACCCTGCTATTTTACACGTGATCATGCGGGCGGTCAGTGATTACCATCAGCCCTTATCGTTAATGATCCAGGCCACTAACCAAATAGAACAGCATCGAGAGCAAGCCCAAACATTGGGGCTAACCTTATGGGCAGAGGCGTTTGCCGATAGGTGTTATATGGATGACGGCAGCTTAATGCCTCGTGCTCACCCTGACGCGGTGCTTAATCAGCAACAAACGCTAAAGCAAGTGGAACAACTGCTCAAAACGGGTCAGGTCACTACCCATTCCGGTAAGCTAATTGCCTTACATCCAGACTCTCTTTGTGTGCATGGTGATAATCCCCAAGCTATCGAAATGCTCACTGCCATAAGAGCGCAAATAAGCTAATGAAGTTTGTTGTCGCCGGTGAAAACGCGCTAATTATCTATTTTGCTGATAAGCCATCAGATCAGGTTGCCTCGAAAATCAAAAGCAGCGTTGCCTATATTAAGGCGCATTTTGCCGACCTTATTATTGAGCTTATTCCCTCTTACACCTCGTTATTTATTGCCTTTGATGAGCATAAAATTGGCCATAAGCAATTAATCGGTCAGTTAGAGGTGTCGTTAAATGCCTTGCCAGACTATCGCAATGTGGCCGTTAAGTTAGTGGAATTACCCGCTTATTATGGGGTTGATGTGGGCTGGGATCTCAAGCGAATTAGCGACAAATCCAAGCTTAGCATTGAGCAGGTGGTTGCCCTGCATCAGCAACTGGAATACCGGGTTTATGCGATTGGCTTTGCTCCAGGTTTTGCCTACATGGGGCATGTTGATGAACGCATCGCAATGCCGCGTTTAAACTCTCCAAGGCAACGAGTGCCTAAAGGGGCCATAGGTATTGCTGACCAACAAACCGCCGTGTACCCCAATACCTCACCAGGGGGATGGAACATTATCGGCTTGTGTCCGATTCCAATGTTTAACTATACCCCTAACAGCAACGCTCCTAACAGCCAAGGCAAAATACCAGACATAATGCCACTGCAAGTGGGCGATAAAGTAAAATTTAAAGCCATTAGCCGCGATGAATTTTTGGCATTAGGTGGGCAGTTGCATGAGTAATCACAAGCAAACCGGGTTTACGGTTGTTAAACCGGGTATCCACAGCTTAATTGAAGACTTGGGCCGGTTCGGCTACCAGCACATGGGCATTACCCAAGGTGGTGCTATGGATCCATGGGCGTTTATTATTGCCAATCGTTTGTGCCGCAACCCCGATAACACCAGTGCCATTGAAGTTACTGTGGGTGGTTTGCACCTTAAAGCCCAATGCGCTACAAAAATTGCCGTAACCGGAGCCCAAGTGTCATTGCACGTAAATGGCATAGTACAACCGTTATGGCAAAGCATTGATATTGCCGCGGGCGATGACATTCGTTTAGGCTTTGCTCAGCAAGGCATGCGCAGTTATGTGGCGGTGCATGGCGGTTTTGCGATTGCCCAAGCGTTTGGCAGTAACGCAACCGTGTGCCGTGAAGGGATAGGTGGATTAAACGGTCAAGCTTTGCAAAAAGGGGATTGTTTACCCTTTAAAGCCATGGATAAGCCCTTGCCCAACTTGAAATTAGCCGCAGAACATCAACCAAAATATGAAAACGAGGTTGTCCTGAGGGTCTTACTGGGTTACCAACAAGCCGCGTTTCATCAAGCGCAGCTGAACCGATTTTTTACGCAGTCTTATTGTGTTGGACGCCTAGCTGACAGGATGGCGTATCGATTAGAAGGTGAGCCGCTGGCCATTGAAGCACAAAGTATGTTTTCTGAAGGCATCAGTTACGGCGCAATTCAGTTACCGCCGGATGGGTTACCCATTGTTATGTTAAATGATCGACAAACCATAGGCGGCTACCCTAAATTAGGCAGTATCTTAAAAGTGGATGGCGCCAAACTGGCGCAACTTAAACAGGGTGATAGCGTCCGCTTTCAAGCGGTTGAGTTAGACCAAATAAAGCAAATAAATAAGCACTATGTTGACTCTTTTAGCCGCATTAAATTCCAATCTTTAGCTCGCACCTAAACCCAAGTTAACATACACGCTTAGGCAAAATAATACACCAGTAAGGTCCACAATATCGCGGCAAAGCTGGCGGCAATTGACGCAGGCACAATTTGCGATTTGACGTGATCCATCATGTCACAGCCGGTGGTCATGGAGCTTAAAATTGTGGTGTCTGAAATTGGCGAACACTGATCGCCAAACACGCTGCCATTTAATACCGTCGCAAAACAAATCATCATATACAGCTCTGGATTGGCAAGCCCTTGTGACTGCGCAATAGCCCAAGCTAAAGGCATCGCCAACGGAAAAGCGATGGCGTAAGTACCCCAGCTAGTGCCGGTAGAAAAGGCAATAATAATGGTTAGCAATAACAAGGTGACCGGTAGCATCCAATAAACCAAATGATCCCCCAATAAAGACACCAAATACAGGCCACCGCCAATTTGTTTACTTAGAGTACCTATGATGATTGCCAACATTAGAATTACCGAGGCAAACACCACATTTTTTAGACCATTACCAAAGCCTTCAATTAAATCATGTAAGCGCATACCTTTTGCCAGGGCTATTACCCCAGACATCAGTAAAGCAATACCAAAAGCCCAGTTGATCTTTGGCGAGCCAAAATAAATAAATGATGCCACCGCAATAAATATCAGGGTCATGATGGGGATAAAAAATTCAAGTACATGCGAACGATAACCCTCTGGCACCTCACTCACATGCATTTCTTGTCGGCTTAATGGTTTTGCCCCCGGCTTATCTAATTGGCCTGTGGTTGCCGCTCTATGTTGAGCTTCGCGAATTCGACGACCTGAAAACATGGTGATGTTCAAGCTGAGCAGTAGCGTACCAATGACGGCCAAAATGCCATAAAAACTAAACGGAATACTGGAAAAGAAAAAGGCAATTCGATCCGATTCAGTGGCTAAAAACGATACCCCAGGGACAAAAATTAACGCCTGAATATAGGCTGGCCAGGCGTTAAAAGCGATAACCGCGGCAATCGGAGAGGCCGTTGAGTCGACAATGTAACTCATTTCTTCATGGCTGACCTTGGCTTTGTCAGCAAAAGGCCGAACCGTTGTTCCTACCAGCACCGTACTCATGGTCCCACCTTGGAAAAACAAGATGCCGAGCATCCAGGTAACCAGTTTGGCCGAACGAGGTCCTTTAACAAAGTGCTCGGTCATGTAATTGGCAAACGCCTGAGCCGCACCGGTTTTGGTCCATATTCCTAACAAGCCACCCAATAGCCACAAATAAAGCAGCAAAATGGCCGCGGTGCCTTCTTTGGCCAAGTTGGGAATGATCACCGCATCGGTTAAATCGTATTGGCCAAGGATCACCGCACCCACCACAATGCCGGAAAACAAAGCGGTTAAGGGTTCTCGGGTGAGCAAGCATATCGCAATGGTAAGGAAGGCGGGCAGTAATGACCAAAAGCCAAAGTGAAAAGCAGGCTTAAGCAATTTTAATTCATTATCAGGGGTAACTATCCATTGCTGATCTAGATCCGGTTTCTGATTATTTAAGTTGGCTTGATTTAAAGGCGAATCATCATAAGGGACAACTTCCGTAATGGTAATTTCGGCCCCTTTATATTTGTAGGCATACTCGTCAAATTGATTAACGTAGGTATCGTACAGGTAAGCTTGTTCTATCCAGGTTGGTTGCACGTTTTGACGCACAAAGAGTGCCGCTACCAGGCTAACTAAAAAGACAAACAGCGCAATTTTATTATGATGATTTTCTTGCATAGCTTCTTATATCAGATGTTAAGTTTTTGTTATTTATAATTACGTTAGCATTAATGAATAAAGAATAGAATTTATAATCGTTGGGGATGCGTTGAACGGTGAAAAAAATAAGGCAAAAAAAAACCCCAAAAAGATTTGGGGTTAAAGGGATATCTCAGGGAGAGAAAATAAATGAGAAACTCATTTAATAAGTTAATTATACGCCTCCCAAAAAATAAATCCGTTACCTAAGTGTAACGCTTGGTGTGAGTTTGTTGGTAATTTGACCAAATAACAACAAACTCTAAACTAAGTGTAACTTTGCGGCTAAAATGAGCTACATCGCTTGAATTGTCTAGTAATGTTTAAAGCCAAACGTTACGGTTATGTTAAATCAATCCCACTAAGTTTTCCCCACTGTGTGCAAAAACTTAATGAGTTTGGCATTAACCCTGCTTTGTGTAGTCGGCCTCAACTTTACAAATGCGAATGTGATAATCCTGATACCAAATACGCTTGCCTTTTTGTTGGGCAACTTGGTGCTCTGATTGTGCCTTCCATTGCTTTATGTCCTCTAAGGTTTGCCAATAAGAAACCGAAATACCAATCTTATCGCGAGCCGACTCGAACCCCAGAAAACCAGGTTGTTTTTGCGCAAGTTGCAATATTTGGTCGGCGGTTTGTTCGTAACCTTTGGTGTTCTCTGCGAGCGTGGAAGTAAAAATAACCGCGTAATAGGGAGGTTTTGGGGTATTTGCAAACATTGGGTTAGCCTTGTTTTTGCCAGATGATAAATTGGTTGTTAGCGGGCATGTTGGTATCAGATACTAATGACAGGCCATTGTGCTCTGCCCACTGGTTTACTTGCTCAAAATCTCGAATGGCGCTCAGGGGATCCCTGTCTATTAGCCACTGGTTAAATTCTTCATTACTGTCACTGGTATATTGGCCGTTATATTTAAAAGGACCATAGACGCAAAACTTACCTTGTGGTTTTAAGCACGGACTTAATTGTTTAAAAAACAATTCAACGTGTTCTATGCCCATAATGTGTAAGGTGTTGGCAGTAAAAATGCCATCAAAACATTGCGTCGGCCAACTATTGGGCAGCGCGACATCTAAGGTTAAGGGGGGCTTAATATTGTTCGTAGCGAAACGCTGTAGATTTTTGGCAAGTCCATCAATATATTTTGAGGTGTCACTTGGTTGCCAGTTTAGGTGCGGCATTTGTTTGCAAAAATACAGTGCATGCTGAGCCGAGTAACTGCCTATTTCCAATATATTGCTGGGGTTGGCAAAGGTCAGCCCAATTTGCTCGGCAATATGTAGCTTATTACGTTCACACGAAGGCGAAAAGTTGTGCATGTTTTCTTGGCTTAATATCATTTAAATTCATCAGTTCTATTTTATGCTAGGTATATTGTTAACAACTGTTTAAAATATAACAAGATAAAAAAATTCATAAAAAACGGCTCGTTAAGGACACTAATGGACTTTATCATCGGCTTTACGGTATTGCTTATATTTCAAATTATCGGCGAAATATTGGTGATTGTATTTCAATTGCCTGTTTCTGGACCGGTAGCGGGCATGATATTACTTTTTATCGGCTTACTTATTCGTGGCCGAGTCGATACCCACATCTCGGCGGCGGTAACACCGATTTTAAGTCACCTATCCCTATTGTTTGTCCCCGCGGGCGTTGGAATCATGCTGCATTACCAATTGCTTGTTAATGAGTGGTTGGCCATTATCGTTACGCTTATCTTAACCACCATTTTAATGCTGTTCTCTACAGGTTTTATTATGAACGTATGCAGCACTCGGTTAAAGAGGGATAAATAGCATGCCAGAGCAAGATAAGCTTTCCGCCATTTTTGCATATTTGCAAACCTCGCCGATCACCGGGTTAGCGCTTACGTTGGGTATTTACTGTTTGGCGATGAGTCTATTTGCCAAGAGTCGCTATCATCCGTTGTTAAATCCAGTGGTTGTTAGCGTAATCACCATTATAACGGTGCTCGTTATAACGGGTACAAGCTATGAGCAATATTTTGCTGGCGGGGGCATTATTCACTTTTTATTGGGGCCTGCAACCGTTGCTTTGGCAATCCCTTTATATCAGCAGTTACCAAGAATTAAACAGCTTTGGTTGCCCATTGTTATCACGTTATTTTCCTCTGTTGTTATCAGTGGTCTTAGTGCGGTTGGTTTATCGGTTTATTTGGGCGCAAGTTTTAGTACGCAAATGTCTTTGGCTCCAAAATCGGTGACCGCGCCAGTTGCGATGGGGATTTCCGAAATATTGGGCGGCATTCCTTCCTTAACGGCAGCACTCACTGTGGCAACAGGTCTTATCGGTGCTTTAATTGGGACAAAAGTATTTAGTTTGCTAAACCTGAAAGATGATGCAGTAAAAGGCATTGCATTAGGGCTGACGTCACATGGTATAGGTTCGGCTAGAGCGTTTCAGTTGAGCCATGAAATGGGGGCTTTTGCCGGTTTGGCAATGGCACTTGCGACGTTCACCACGGCATTTCTGTTACCGTGGTTACTAAGTGCGGTTGGCATTTTGTAGCAAGCTAGTGATGTTTGCTGATTAGGCTACGGGTCTAAGCTCACGCTACCAAAGTCGGCAGAGGCGGCCACACACCATACGCTTAGGCTATTAAAGTCATCTAATGTTTTGCCCGTAGGTAAGCGTAAAGTCAGTATTGCGTTTTCAAAAGGTGGGCCATTAATTTTACGACTGATGGCAAACGCACTGTCCTTATCGTATTCATGATTGGTACCAGCATAAATGTACACATCAGGTCCTAAACCGTCGTAGTAAAACTCGCTAATTTCAATGGTACAATCGTTTATTACGGTGACTTTGCCAGCAACTTCATGGAAATAGCCTTCAAAGTAGGCACTATAGCCAACGAGTGGGTGACTATTGCCACAGGTGTTGGCGGTTACCTGACCAAGTTGTTCTAAGGTCATTTGAAGGTGCATTATGGCTTGTTCTTCACTCACCAAATTAATGTAGTAGCCATTAATTTGATTTAATAATTCATTGGCCTGAGTGTCAAAAGATCTGTTGGAAAAGTCTAGTGTGGCATTGGCTAACGTTTGATGAACTTCTGCGTTTATCTCTATGCCATTTTCAGCGTAGCCATCGCTATCTAGAGACTGCAAAAAGCGGGTTAAGTTAATTACCTTTTGGTTATCTAAGGTGTCACTGGCGAACACATCTAATGGCGTAATAATGCTTTGTCCGCTTACATCCGGTAAAGCAATGCCACCAATGCTAAAACTTACCATTTCATCCAGTTGGTAGTTAAACTCACCTTGACTGTTTGTTTGCCCTGATTGGGTCGGTGTTTGGTAATTGAGCCCCGCCACGTTTGCATCAACAAACTGACCGACAAAAACTTGAGGTTCAACAGGGGCGGGAACACTATTCACACTGGAAGATGAGCCACCACCTCCAGATCCTCCACAGCCCAAAAGTAGGTTAAAGGAAGAAATAACACTGATACACAGGCAAGCTTTTTTCATAGAAACTCTTATATTTTAATGGCTTTTAACTAACGCCAGTATAGATCAGAGCGGTGCAAAAGGTTTCACAAAAGTATCACAATTGCGTAGACGGGCATGGAAAAAAGAAAAAGAGAGAAAGAAAAAAAGTGAATATTAGCTAACTGAACTGGGGAGAACTTAAGTTAACTAACATTCACCTTTAAAAGGGGCGTTCAGTGCTCGGGGATTGAGTTAACACTGAACAGGTTCAAGAAGGTTTATAACTGTACTTGTACGGTTTGTACCGCATTGGCCATAATTTCAACTTTGGCATGCTGGTTACCAATTTCCAAGCTGTAGGTAATTGGTTGCTTGGTTGTATTTAGTAATTGCACACTTAATAAGTTGTCGGCATTAATGGTGGCACTTGCGTGAATGTCATCATCACCTAAACCATCGAGTACACGTGTTGCCTGTACGGCTTTATCGCCTGGGCGAATGGTTTGACTAAATTGTGACAATACGTGGAACACAGGTGTGTAGTACACTTCTTTGCTATTGGTATCAATCATAATTGGTGCACCACAGAAGTTACCTACGTGGTTCGGGCCACCGTCCTGATCCAATACAATGTTCCAGTCAATCCAACCGTTCATCCAGTGGTTAAAGCTCACAATGATATTACGTGCATAACGATGAACTGGTGTATAAATTGGGTGATCTTCTGCATTTGGTGCCCACTCAGCGGAGTATGCCCAGTCGGTCGCGGTTTTGTTCCACCAAAATTCATCATTGCCAAACCAGTTTTCTTCGGTAAAGTTTGCCGGATCGGCAATCCCTTCGGGTGCTGGTTTACCTAAATCATCAATGGTCGCTTCGGTATTTAAAATGGCAAAATCCGGGTATTTCTCATGTGTTTTCTGTAATGCCGCTTCGTAAACTTTTTCAGTACTTTCATACCAGTGAACAGCCGTTCCATATACATATGGGCTCGCTTCTTCATCACCTAAGATGGTATCTGTCCAGTGGTCTAATCCATCACGGTTTTGGTCGTAAATTAAAATGTTTACGTCGTTGTGCTTACTGCCTTTAAGTTTTGGACCTAAGTGCTGTGCAATAAAATCGCGTTGGGTTTCTGGGGTAAAGTGCATGCTTTCCCATTGGCCATTGTTACCGTGTGGTTCGTTAACCGGGGTTAACGCCCAAATGTCTACGCCTTCTGCTTCATACGCATCAAGGTATTTAATTAGGTAATCGGCATATGGGCCAACGTATTCAGGTTTTAAACTACCACCGGTGCCATTAAAGTTGTTTTCTGGCGTGCCTTTAATGTAGTAGGTTTCAATGTCTTTCATCCAATCTGGAGCAGTCCAAGCAGAAGCCACAATTTGCAGGTCTTTGTCTTGTTGCGCTTCTTTAATCGCGACGGCTTCTTGGATCATCGGCAGTAAGTCATAGCTTTCATCAACGATGTTCGGGAACTCAGCTTTGCTGAAACCGGCGCTGTCTTCGCTAATGTCGAATGTTTCTAGTTTGGCATCACCTTTGGTTTCTACGTATGAGTACAAACCTTTTACGGCAAAATCGGTTGCGCCAATATGAGTACGGGCTACCGAGAAGTTTGCGCCCTGATCTGAATACACATCTTGCATAATTTTTTGGCGTTGCTCTTTTTCAAGGTGTGCCAATACAAATGCTGAAGACTCGGTAAATGAAGAACCAACACCTACCATGGTTTGTTTTACTACGGCCGGGTTAATAACGATTTTGCTACCCGTGCCTTTACCATTAACAAACGCAACGTTGTCTTTGGTTGCCACTTTATCGCCCGCTTCACTGGTTAGTAGGATACGCGCCGTTTTAGAAAGGTTGTAGCTCGTTTCTGCTACTTTCTGGGTATCAGTTTTAACCGGAGCTTGATTGGTGTGTCCGCCTTCTGAACAACCACCTAGCGCGAGCGCCAATACCGAGGCGATGACGCTAAGTTTTGGGCTTACTTGGTTCTTTAACTTCATTGTGTTTTTGTACCTGAATTTATTAACTGAGATAATACTAGTTTTCCACAATAAAATCGTCTAGTGAATTACGACCTGTCTACCTCATGAAAAATCCGTTTTATCGATTATTCTCTCTAAAATGGTAAATTCCCGGCTGCTTGTGGAATTAATCGACAATATTGTCCGTAATTACGGTTATTAAATGCAGATAACATTGATTTATGCATACAATTTGGATACTTTAGATGTTAGCGAATCCTATCTAATACAGAACAGCAGCACCTGCCAAAATATCTAAAAGCAGCCCTTATGAATAACACGCATTATCGAATTGGCCCCTGTATACTCGATCGCCAAAAAATGAGTCTACAAAATGGTGACCTCCACAGTAAGCTTTCTGCGAAGGTTTTTGAATTACTCAATCTATTCTTAACCAACCAAGACAATATTGTTAGCAGTGAGCAAGCCATCGAAATTATTTGGCTGAACAATGTTGCTGTGGGTAAACGAGGCTTTACCAATGCCGTATGGGCGCTTCGCAAAAAGTTCAAAGAACTGGGGGTTGAAGGTGATATCTTTTTGACCTTACCTAAAGTTGGTTATCAACTACTGTTAAGTGCTGAGCCTATTGTTGATGAGTTACCCGTTAAACTAGATGCGCAAGCGGATGAAGAAAAGCCAAAGGCTAAATCTCGACAATATCTTTTTGTTGCTGCTGCCATTCTGAACACTGTGATTTTAGTGCTCGCTTATTGGTTTTTTGTCGGCAATACCTCGCCAAAACCCGATGTCGAAACAGGACAAAAAAATGGTTCACCGATTATTCATGTCTCAAAACGAGCAAGTATTACCAATTTTGAAGGCATTGAAGAATATCCAACCCCCTCAAATAGTGGCCGCTTTTTGGCGTTCCAATGGTTAAAAGAAAATAAACCGGTTGGCCTTTACGTTCGTGATTTAATGGATGAATCGGCACCATTAAATTTATTGACCATGACAACAGACATTGAAAGCTCACCTGCTTGGTCAAACAGTGATGATTCCTTAGCCTATATACGGGTGAATTCTGAAAAGCAGTGTGAGGTTAGGGTTAAACATTTAATAACCAACCAAGACATTAAGATTGATGATGGTTGTTATTACCAGCCTTATCGTCGTGTCATTACCTGGTCTCAAAATCATGATGAGGCACTTATCTACGCGAAAAAGATTGATGGTCGGGTTGCTTTATTCCTGTATGACTTTGCAACAAAGCAAGTTCAACAATATACCTTCCCTGAAAAGGGGCAGACAGATTATGCGCCACACATGCTTGGCGATAATTTAACGTTGGCATTTATTCGGGAATTCTCGACAAGTCATGTCTCGGTCTTGCTAAAAGATAGCAATAACGATGTAAAGGCTGTCGTTCCTGATAAGGTAAGCATCCTAGATTTAGATTGGGACAAACGTAACAACCAGTTGTACGTCAATTATTTGCAAGGTAGTCAATATATCATTGAACGTATTGCCTTAACGAGTGAGCAGCGCAGTATTATTTCTAATACCGGTTTGCCAAGTTCGATTGCCTTGAACATGGCAAATAACGAAATGTTGATTTCAGAACATATCTCTAAAGAGTATATCGCTGAGATTTCAATGCAATCGGGTAAGATTCTCCGCCGAATCTCCTCTTCATCTAGAGATATGTATGGCCGCTATAACGCCCTTACCAGTGATATTTTATTTTTATCAAATCGCACCGACTTTTGGGCGGTATGGAAAAATAACCGGGCTAAAAGCGTTAATTTAACGCAGCAAATGGGTCATGCCATTGTCCCAAGCATTTCACCTGATGGCTCTAAATATGCGGTAAGTCTCAGCACATCAACGGGAAAAAGTCGGACTCTTTACATCAGTGAATTTGGGTCGACTGATTTTACTGAAATTGATACGGCAGGGCTATTTGCAGATAATTTAAGTTGGTCACTAGACGGAAAATCGATTTATTTCCATGCAACGAGTACCGCTGGCACAGGCATATTTAAATTAAATATTGCTGAGCAAAGTGTCGTGCAGTTAACATTTTCTAATGAGCATTTTGGGGTTGAACCCGAAAGCGGGTCGTTATTGGTTTCTAAACTTAATGAATCTGGGATTTGGCACGTTGACTTGAACTCGGCTGAGCAAACGAAATTAACCGATAAACTTTCTGCTTTTGATTTTGGCTCATTTTATTGGCAAGACGGTGCTTTGTATCTTTTGAGTAGAACCAACAATGAAGATCAAATCATTAAACACCTTGACGGTGAAGAGACGATTCTGGTTCGTTATCCGGCCAATAGTATTAAACGAGCCTTTGGTTTCTCTCCTGCGACAAAAAACAGTTTTATCTCAACCCTTAAGATAACAAACGAAGCGGACATTATTGCGCTTTCCCTAGAGTAATATTAAAGCCAGTATATTTTCGTTGAGTGATTAACAGCCTAGTGGGATTGGTCCAGTAGGCCACTACATTAACTAAAGGCAATATTGCTCTCTATTCATTACATCCTCACCTCACTTACTTTCACTATATATCTTTCTTGCACAGTGGTTGCCATACGGTAAATAATTGGCCCATTGTCTCATAATTCATCTATTTTGTACGCTTGTTCAACTACCTCGCTGTAGATAATTATTCAGTTAACGCTATTTTTTATGCCAGATTCATTCGTTTTCCCTTCAGTTTCATGGTGTTTTTGTGGTTGTTTTTTAGCCTGTGGCGCGCTCTGAAACTATTGTATTTAAAGGGTTTGATGTTTATTTGATGTTTTTTTGATGGGTTTGTGATGTTAATTCGACAAACATTGGATGTTCGTCTGGTTGTGCAGTTGATTTGGGTCATATATAAGAGATTTAGTGCTGACTTCTTTACATAATAATTACACTCAGGGTCAGGGCTTATAAAAACAATTAATTAGGAAAGTTAATAAATGAAATACTCGAAAAGTATGATTGCTTTGTGTGTTGGCTCTGCATTGGCAGCAGGCGCAACAAATGCACAATCAATGTCAGATACCAAAGCTGCCTATGCGACTTCCGCAAATGACCATGGTCATTTCGTTTTGCAATTGAAATCTCAACCAGCACTATGGAATGGTAATGACAACCGTTCTGACTATCGACCAGAGCTAAGCCTGCTTAAAGAACATCAAGATGTTATTTTTAATCAGATTTTAGCTATCGACCCGACTGCTGAATTAATGGCGAACACACGCTTATTAACTAACACTATGACCATCAAGCTAGATCCGCAGTTGGTTGAACAGGTAAAACTGTTGCGTGCAGTACAAGCAGTAAGCGCTACAGGAAAGAGTATACGCGTTAAGAAGAAACCTGTTAATGCCGACCTTGTTGTAAACATGATGGCGGACACAGAACAAAATTCAGAAGTAGTGTCATACATGCAACCATACACTGGATCCGCAACAGCGGGCGCGGGCGTATCTATTGGTATCGTATCTACAGGTATTGATTATACGCTAGAAGTATTTGGCGGAAGTGGCGTATACGGTGTACATAACGGTGAAACGCCTCCAGTTAAAGGTTCTTACCTTGATGCATGGGAAGCGAATACGGTTGGTCCAACAGTGCCAGCAGTAGAAGATGATCCAAACACAGATGAAGATGAATCTGCAGATGCCATTCTTGGTTATGATGGATTCCCAACGAACGTTGTTGCGGGGGGCTGGGATTTTTACAGTGAAAACTGGGGTAATGACGGTAACCCAATCGAATCAAACATTGAGGTGGAATTTTCTAATGGTTACGTTTGGCCGACAGGCTTAGGAACTGAGCTTGCTAGTATTGTTCACCAGTTAGCACCAGGCGCAGAAATACACGCTTATAAAGTCTTTATGATTAAAGAAGAAGAAAATGGAGAGGTTAATCTTCGTTTCCCAGACTTTGAAAGAATTAATCAGTCTATTGAACATGCACTTGATCCAAACCAAGATGGTGACATCAGTGATCACCTTGATGTGTTATTACTAGACTCAGCAGGTGCAGCAGCATTCTATCACCAATTTGAGCAATCTGGTTCATCAGCCTCTAAGATTCAAGATGCTATCCAACGCGCTTCAGCCCTAGGACTAACCATAGTAACTAATGCCGGTTACGGCGGTCATCAGAACTCATGGGGTGAAGAAACCGAAACCAATATCCGTAATTGGATTTCATGGGAAGGTTCTGCTCCTGCGGCTATCACGGTCGGTTCTACGACTGTTGCTGATGATGGTACGGTTGTTCCTGCAAAATTCTCTCCTAAGGGGCCTGTGCGTGGTAGCTTCGACTTAAAACCTGAACTTATGAGTTTAGGAACAGATGTTCCCGTAGCGATGATGTCAAAAGAAAATCAAAGCTCAGCCAAAGTTGGCACTCGTAGTGATGCTAACGTGGCTTCGGCACGTATTGCAGCAGCCGTTGCCGTGTTAAAAGCAGCTAACCCTGAATTTGGATCCATTGAGTTGAAAGCGCTTTTAGCTAATACCGCTGATCACAATATTAAAGAAATGGACTATACAACAGGTGAGGTATTAGAACAGGCTGAACTTATCCATATCGGTCATGGTGTTGAAAACATTGATAATGCACTGGCATCGCCTGTTATTGCTTGGAATACTGATAACCACCAGCCATACGTTCAATTTGGTTTTCATGAGGTTATGGAAAGCAAAAAATTAATTAAAAATATTACGTTACGTAATTTCTCAGATGCAGCACAAACATACGAGTTAAGCTATAACGCCAATGGTGAAAAAGATGCTCAACAAGCGCTTTCTATTATGCACCCATCGTCAGTATCTGTGCCTGCGAAAAGCTCAGTAACGATTTCTGTTGAGATGATGATTGATGGCACAAAATTACCGGAGTGGCCATTAACTGATTCTGAAAAATTCACCGATGAAAACTTCAAGGCAACAGAGTTAAACGGTTACTTTACCTTTTCTTCTGCAGGCAATCCGGATCTAAATATGGGCTGGATGGTTCAGGCTCGTCCTGGTACTGACATTGTTAAAGCGGGTCATACCGTAGAGTATCCTTACTCTTTAGGCTGGAACCATGACCTTGGTCGCACTGAATGGGTTGGCATGGAATGGGCAAGATCTTTTTATCCACATGATGATGATAAATCGCCAGAGTACAAATCATTGGTCACCAGCTTTGTTAATGACTCTAACACACCGACAACGTTTGTTGCTTACCCAGTAGTTAAGTCATTTGACAATCCACCAAAATATAAAAATCACACTTTTGGCCATAAAATCAAGGCTGTAGGAGCAAACGTTTTACAAGATGCTCGTTGTGATATGGGGGGGAAAAAGTTATCTATTGCGGTTAATTTTTGGCAACCAGCTCAAGATACCATGGCGAACTGGTCTGATAAAATGGGTACGCCATTATTTTATTACGACATCTTTTCCGAAGATGTCGTAAAGGAATTGGGTTTTGACGAAGCCATTACACCGTATTGGGCGTCAATGGTTTCGGGTGGTGAAATGTCGTTAATTGGCCAACCCTATGTCGATATTGACGAAAATGGTAAACCAGCCACGTTCTACATTGACTACGAAATGGAATATGATCGAACCAACCCAGATGCTCGTCGTAAAAAATCGATTTTACCGGTTAAGTTTTCAAACAATGGTAAAAATGTGGTATCTGAAGTTTGTTTAGGTGAGTTAGCGCACCATGAGATCAGTGATGCGCCAGATGATGACTCATTACCCGCAATGGTCGCTGCTCTGGATGAATTTGGTAACCCAATTGGTGAAAAAGCCCAATGTGATCTGTATTCATTAGAATGGTTCATTGAGAATGGTTATTTCGAAGCTTATGGACCAACCTACTGTACAACCAGTACCGGTTTATGGGATAGCGAAGGTTACGCACTTGACCAGGATGGAAACCGTTTATTGCAAATGGTTGAAAACACCGAACGTGGTATTCCAGGTGTGAATGAATTAGAACAATGGTTTGATCAAAACCTTGGTTTCCATATCGAAACTGACCGTGATGTTTTAACCGATAAAGGTGATCCAATCGTTCAGTTCAACCCTGTTAGAGGTGGTTACTTTGTGAGTGACGTTGAGGTTTGTACCGAGTCAAGTATCGGTATTGGTCCTTCAACCCCAATTTGTGAAATTAGTGATATTGATCATACCGTTAAGGTGGGATTTAGCAAAACGTCTGATGACAACCCAATTGAAACGGCGATGTTAGATAACGAAATCACGCTACAACCAGGTGAAGAAGTGACTATTGCGGCACTTACTGCGGATGTTTTAGGTCTAGAGCCACCAGAATTTATGGTACTTAGTACCAATGATGACTTCTCAGTGGTTTCACCTGTTGGCTATGTTGATGAAGATGGCTCTTCAGCAGCAACTGTGCGTGAAGGTCAAATGTTCAGCGTAATGGAAGGTGCTGAAGTCAATACCGTTGTGGGTAAGATTGAACTTGATACGTCAGGTCTATTCTCAACAACAGAGTCACTTTACATACCATTTACTCTCTCGATTATGAATGCGTTACCAGGTACTCCGTTTGATGTGAACCAGGAAACTCAAGAGCTATACGTTGTTAACCCTGATGCATTGGATTACGAAAATGTTCAGGAACTTACCGTACTTGTTCAAGCTCAATCTGGTCGAGTATCGTCTAAATCAGTTGAGGTTAAAGTAATGATAACCAATACAAATGATATAGCTCCTGAAGTTGATGAGTCACAAACACCAACAACTGTTCAGGCACCAATTGCCAATAATGGTAGTACTGAAGTATCAATAGACGTAGCCAAAATGTTTAGAGATATTGAAGGTGACAGCCTTACTTACTCAGTTGCAGGCTTGCCAGCGGGTATGTCGTATGCAAATGGTATGATCACCGGTTCAACGGATGTTGAAGGTTCTCATATGGTAACCGTTACGGCATCAGATGGTGTAAACGAAACATCAACCAGCTTTGAAATCATGGTTGAAGATAATACCACTTCAAGTTCTGGTGGTAGTTTCGGTGGCTTCTTGCTTGCATTAGCGGGTATGTCATTGTTACGTCGTCGAAAGTAGCTTAAACAGCAGGTGGTGCAAGCCACCTGCTTTAAGTTAGCGTAAAAAGGCAAACATCAAGTTTGCCTCATTATAATAATTAGGAATCAACATGAAGTCGTTAAATACTGTCCTTTCACTTATAGCCTGCGGAGTCTTATCCTATTCAGCACAAGCTGCGCAGTTTGATGATGGTCAACAAATTCATCAACCCAAAGTAGGCGAAGAAAAAGTAAAGGCTGTTCGTTCAAATAAAGTCCGTCAGGATTCTCTCTATTTTATCCAGTTACATGAAGCACCACTGGCAACCTATCGTGGCGATTTAACGGGATACTCTGCTACCAGTATAAAGTCGACAAGTGGAACCAATTCAACTAAAAAAGGTATTCTGAATGTTCATTCAGCGGTAAGTAAACAATACCTAGAATATCTTGATCACAGTCAGAATCGCTTTATTGCCAAAGCCAATAAAGTCTTAGATCGTGGTTTAAATGTTCGTCATCAATATAAAACGATATTAAATGCGGTTGTGGCCGAATTAACAGAAGACGAAGCCAAGCAACTGAAAGTTCAAGGTGTTGCTAGAAATGTTCATAAAGTTGGCATGCATTATATGCAGACCGACAGTGGCCCTGAGTTTATTCAGGCGAAAAATGTATGGGAAGGTGTTGCTGACCACATACCAACCAAAGGTGAGGGCGTAATTGTCGGTATCATCGATAGTGGTATTAATGCTTCCCACCCGTCATTTGCTGATATTGGTGGCGATGGTTACGACCATGAAAACCCATTGGGTAGTGGTAACTATATGCCTGGTGATTGTCAGGAATATCCAAAATTTTGTAATGATAAACTGATTGGTATGGTCAGTTACCCGAGAATTACCGGTGGCTACGAAATGCCTTCGGATGACGCATATGAAAATTATGTTGATTTGGAAGACAAGCTTAAAGTTGGTTATGATTTTGACGGCCATGGTAGTCATGTTGCCTCAACGGCGGCTGGTAACGTCATTAAAAATGTACCAATGTACTTAGCGGTGCAAGACGACATTGGTAGCATAGTGCAAAAGAGTGAGTTTGAATTTGAGCAAATCAGTGGTGTGGCACCGCACGCCAATATTGTTTCTTATCAGGTTTGTGACGATGGTGGCTGTTATCCTGAATTAACCATTGAAGCCATTGAACACGCCATTACTAATGGTGTAAATGTACTTAACTACTCCGTAGGCGGTGGTTCACGCTCTCCTTGGGCATATATGGATGCCTTGGCATTTCTTAATGCACGAGAAGCGGGTATTCATGTTGCGACATCCGCCGGTAACGCTGGCCCTGAAGCCGAAACTCTGGGTGCTCCAGGCAACTCGCCATGGATCACAACAGTAGCCGCTTACACGCATGACCGAGCTTTTAGTGAAAAGCATTTAACTAATTTTTCCGGTGGTGATTACATCCCTGAAGATATTCCTGGTCTGGCTGCTACGTCAGAGTTTACTGGCAAAGTTGTCCACGCCAGCGACTTTGGTGATGCGGCTTGTTTGAATCCGTTTCTTGAAGGCACTTTTAATGGTGAAATTGTAATCTGTGAACGTGGCGAAATTGCCCGTGTTCGAAAAGGATTAAATGTTAAAGAAGGTGGTGCAGGAGGGCTTATTCTTGTAAATGTTGAAGGTGGTGATACATCAATTAATTCCGATAATCATCTTTTACCAGCGATTCACTTGAACGCAGCTAACGGCGTTTTGTTAACGGATTGGTTGGCAACGGGTAGTGACCACAGTTTAACGATTACTGAATCAACATTGGTTTCAGATCCAGCATTAGGAGATATTGCTGGGGTATTTACTTCTCGTGGACCAAATGTGCCATACCCAAATATTTTTGCTCCTGATGTTGCAGGCCCGGGTGTTGACATTTATGCGGCCAATTCAGAAGAGCATGTGTGGACCGATGGTGCAATGGAAACCGGGTATACAACCATGAGCGGTACTTCTATGTCGAGTCCGCACGTAGCTGGTGCTTTAGCACTAATTCATGCGGTACACCCAGACTGGACTCCATCAGAAGTTCAATCAGCTCTAATGACGACAGCGAATCACTTAACCTATAAAGACGATGATAGTGACGGTGTAAAGGAACGTTCTAATTTCTTCGATCAAGGTGCTGGTAGTATTCGTATTGCGAATGCAGTAAATGCGGGTTTATTGCTGAATGTAACTAAAGAAGAGTACTTAGCTGCAGATCCTGAATTGGATGGTAATCCAAACACTTTAAATACGTCCTCTATCGCGTCTATGGGGTGTATTACCGAATGTTCATGGACTCGTACCGTTCGTGCTACGGCAGACTCAAGTTGGTCAGCAAGCTTCGAATACATCAGTGAAGGAGTGCAATTAAGTCTTTCGCCTGCGAGTTTTACTTTGGCTGCAGGTGAAGAGCAAGTGGTAACCGTAACGGCTAAAGTTACTGACGGCCTTAAAGATGAGTGGACACATAGTTTTGTGACTTTAACACCGGGTAATGAAGACCTGAGTGTGGCTCGCTTACAAGTATTAGTCAACTTTGTTGCAGGTAAAGCACCTGAAAAAGTAGAAGCACAAATTAATAACATAAATAGCACGGTAGTTATTGAAGACGTTGTCACTAATGGGGCCACCGATTTTACGACGCGCGGTTTTGGTTTGACAAAAGTGAAAAAATACTATGGTAGCCCATTAGGGGCAGGACCTGCAGATGGACAGAAACTGCCAGAGCGTTTCCCAGAGACGATTTTTGCTAAGCAAATCATTGTTCCTCCTTATACTAAGCGTTTAATTGCCGAAATTAATGAAAGTACAGCACCAGATATGGATTTATATGTGGGTCTGGACGAAGACAATAATGGCCTGCCTAATGCGACTGAAATGTATTACTCACTGGTTTGTGTAAGTGGTAATTCAGACTCAACAGAGTATTGTGATATTGAAAATCCTAAAGCCGGTACATATTGGGTATTTGCCCATAACTTCGAAGGCACACAACGTGATATGCCGGATGATGTAACCCTTGAAATTTCAATGATCAAATACACCGATGATCCATCGTTTAAAATTGATGCTCCAAAAGAAATGAGTAAAGACGAACTGTTTAATGTCAATGTGAAGGTAGAAGGTGAGTTACATGACTTTGGCTACGAAGACATTGAACCAGGTAACAAATACTATGGTTTAGTCGAAATGAGTACCAAACCGACTCTTTATCGAAACGTTGGTAAAACTTTACTTAGCTTGACGTCGATTGAAAATGAGGCACTATTCTCAGCATCAGTAAAAGAAGCCATGCTAGGTGAAGATTTGACCTTTACAGTAGAAATTCCTGTGGAAAGCGAATCTTCTGAATCGTTCAGTCTTAGTGTAGATATCCCACACAATTTTGATGTTGTGTCTTCAAGTAAAGATTACATGATTGAAGATGGTCGGATTATCTGGCTTGAAGACCAAGTAAAGGATGAAAGCTTTGTGGTTGAGTTTGTTTTAAGTGCGACACAGTTGCATTACAGTACTGACTTTAATCTAGAGGCTAATTACCGCCTTGGTTCTGGTGATGAAAACTCAATACGAAGCAGCCGTTTTACCGTTGTTAAGCCTATCGAAGCATTGATAAATGGCGAATCAAATTCGCAGTTATCTGTAACCGAAGGAACCGCCAATATTGAGCTTTCGGCATTGATGAGTTCGCCAAGTTTTGTTGACGATGCATTAACGTACCAATGGGAGCAAACGGCAGGACCAGCACTTGATTTAAGCACAATGAGCGGTGGTCAGGTAAGCTTTGCTACACCTGTAGATGTGGCAAGTAATACGACTTATACGTATCAGGTAACCGTAAGTAATGGTGATTTAAGTGCGCAAGCAATGGTAAGCATTAATGTAAATAATATGATTGAAAAAACTAAGCCAACTGACGATTCGTCTGGTGGCGGTGGTGGTTCAACTGGCTTGTTATTTATTATGATGGCTGCAATAGCTACGGTATTACGCCGTAAAGTTTAACCATCTACATGGTCAAGGAAGGGGCTCTCCCTTCCTTTTTCGTATTCACGTATGTAGGGTCAATAATGATGTTTGATCAAATGTTAAAAAAAACCTCCTTTTCGATAGCCGCCTTGTTCTTAAGTGCTTGTGGTGGTGGTTCGGGAGATGTAAATGAATCTCCTGTCCTGTCGGCCAATGTGCCCCAAACGGTGAATGAGTTAGCGATGGCCACGTTGCAAGTGGAGGCAACTGATCCAGATGGTAATATCATAAGCTACGACTGGTCACAATCAGCTGGTGTGGCTGTTGAACTGAGAGACAGCAATAGGCCGCAGGCGAGTTTTGTTGCTCCTGAAGTTGACAGTAATGAGCAGGTTTCCTTTGTTTTAACGGTAACAGACAATGACGGAGCCGTTGTTAGCAAAAATTATCAACTAGAGGTGGTTAATGTTAACAAACTGCCGCAACTTTTAGTGGCCGCACCGACCAGCGTTAATGAAATGTCAGAGGTGGTTTTTAGCATTGATGCATCTGATGAAGATGGTCAAATATCTTCGATTGACTGGCAACAAACGGCAGGTCCTACCGTTGAACTCACAAAAGATGGATCGGTGCTTAGCTTTATCGCACCAAGCGTTGATGATAAACAGCAGTTGAGCTTTACCGTTGTGGTTATTGACAGTGACGGTGCACAAGTCACTGAACACGTTGACGTTATGGTTAACAATGTGCCTTTATCGATACAGCATGAACTGATCAATGATGCGATCAGCGAAGTTGATCATCACCCATCCATTTTTATCACATCATTACAGGTAAATCTGGCCTCGAAATACGTAAAACGTGTAGGGTTTGAAATTTTACCTTTGCCAAATAGCAAGGCACAAAGCATTAAAGCCAGCTATAGCATTGATAGGTTAGCAACAACTCCATCGGATATAACCTTACCTGTTTACGGGTTATATCGCGGTAATACCAATAAGATTGCTATTGTGGTCGATTATATTGATGGTTCAAGCAGCGAGGTAATTACAGAAGTTGCTACCGACAGTCTTATTGAGCCAGAAGAGTCGCCATTTAATAGTTATACAATCAATCACCAAATGGCCGACATGAACAAAGCCAGCTTTGACTACCTAGTTATGCGAAGTGGCCCATATGGACCTGTGATCATGGATATTGATGGCAATGTTCGTTGGCAAATGGCATTAGAGCCTGGGATGCCATTTAATGGTCACTCATCGCTGTTTGATGATGGCAAATTTGTAATGGCTATTGATGACAAACTATTGCATTTGGGACTTGATGGTCAGGTAACAAGCCATACTATCGCGATAAACGGTTTAACAAATATTGTTGCGCATCATGAGTTGAGTAAAGGCAAACAGGGGTATTTGGTGGAACTCGATGCTGAGAACCAATCAACTAAAACACGTATATTGGAAAGTATTCTTGTGGAAGTTGATGGGAAAGGGCAAGTTATGAAGTACTGGGATTTTGCCGAAATCTTTGTCGATTATTTATTATCGCAAGGTGAGAACCCACTGGATTTTGTTCGTAATGGCATTGACTGGTTCCACATGAATTCAGCCATTTATGATGAAACCGATAATAGTTTGCTGGTATCAAGCCGCGAAAACTTTGTGGTCAAAATTGATTATGACACTAAGGAAATCAAATGGATTTTGGGAGATGAAAGCAAGCACTGGTATGTGAATTACCCTTCACTACGCCCGTTATCTTTGCAATCGAATGATGTTAAGCCAATAGGGCAACATGCATTATCGATTGTTGATGGTGAGTTACTGTTATTTAATGATGGCCAGTTAAGTTTTAACCAACCTGAAGATGCACCGCTTGGTAAACAATTAAGTTCCAGTCCATCAGCCTTTTATAATATTGATGAAAGCCAAATGACGGCCAGCATTACTTGGGAATATGATCCAGGCATTTTTAGTGATGTGTGTTCAAGCGTCTATCAGGATTCGGCTGTAGAAAATGGTGACTTATTGGTGAACTACTCTGCGGTTAATCGCCTGAATGAAGAACCCCTCAGCAATATTGTGCAAGGCATTAATAAAAATAAAGAATTGTTGTTTGAATTTAGTTTTGAATTAAAAGCACCATGTGCTGTTTCCTGGAACAGTTCAATTATATATGGGCTTAATGATTTGACATTTAATTAATGCAATAAGCTTGATCTGTTTAAAGGCTTGGCAGTGTTTTCTGCCAAGCCTTTTAATTTATTGGGGTCAGATACAAATATTAATCAGTCATTACTCAAGCCGTATACCGGGGATATATTCAATGCCATGGGGTATTTGAATGCTGCTGTTGGTAAATGCATCGCCTTGCGGTTGCACGCGGCCACCATTACACGAGCCTAAAAACGCTTCGGCAACGGCAAAGAACGATAAGTTGTTTTCGGGTTTTTGAAAGCCATGACCTTCATCTGGATACAATACATAGGTTACCGGGATGTCTTTCTTTTTCATGGCGGTAACAATTTGGTCCGACTCAGCTTTTTTTACTCTTGGGTCGTTAGCGCCTTGGCCAATTAACAATGGTTTACTAATGTTATCCACTTTAAATAACGGCGAACGTTCTTTTAGAAGTTTTTGTCCAGATTCGGTGGTTGGATCGCCAACTGCTCGGTAAAAAGCTTGTTTGTAACTTTCCCAATAAGGTGGAATGGACTCAAGTAAGGTTTGTAAGTTTGAAGGGCCAACAATATCGACCCCACAGGTAAATTCATCTGGGGTAAAGGTTAAACCAACCAAGGTAGCATAACCCCCGTAACTTCCCCCCATTATGGCCACTTGGTCAGCACCGGTTACCCCTTGCTTAACCGCCCACTCCTTAGCATCAATAATGTCGGTGTGCATGGCTTTAGCCCACTCTTTGTTGCCCGCATTAAGGAAGGTTTTACCAAAGCCAGTGGACGATCGAAAGTTTACTTGCAGAACCGCATAACCACGATTAGCAAGCCATTGATTTAAGCCACTGTAGCCATAACCATCGCGTCCCCAAGGGCCACCATGAACCAACATAACCATTGGAACCGGTGATTCGGGTTTACCGTCTTGGTTTTTGTCAGAGTTCACCGGTAGGGTAAGGTAAGAAACCAAATCAAAGTTGTCTCGACTTTTAATGACTACGCCATGCATTTTAGCCAAGGGTAAGTCGGTTAATGCCGGGTGGGTCACAAATAAATCTTCGAGCTTAGCGTGCTTGGTATCGAGAATTTTATATACTGGGGACTCATCGCTTTCGTCGGTGTAAATGGTCCAGTAACGATTATCTAGGGTTTGCGCTAATATATCTGTGCCACCAGTTAATTCCTTATTTATCCGCTCGGCCAGCGGTTTAAACTCATCTGCTAAGGCATGCCAAATAGGGCGAATATAATCGGTTGAATAGGCAATCGGCTCATGGGTTTGTGGATGAAACAAGACGTTATCGACATCGACTTTATCAGAGCTGGCCAAAATTTTCAGGTTGTTGTTTTTTAATTGCATATGAACGAGTGCCGACGTGTTTCTATAGCGACTGTCGAGCATATATATACCCTGATTGCTTTCATCAAAACCAATAATATGGGTGGTTTGGGTGTCTTCAAATGGGATCTCAAAAAACGGTGCCCATCTATCTCGCAGGCGCTTCATGACCAAGTAATCACCGCTAGGTTGAGGCTTTAAAGCCAATCGAACTTGCAGGTCATTATCAATATACACTTCGGCTAAACCCGTGGCATGCTCCTTTAAGGTGCGTTTACCCGTCGTTAAATCAATTTCGTAAATGTCATGCCACTTGGGGTCGCGGTCATTTATTCCGACCATAACAATGCCTGGTTTTTTAATGCTTTGGGCAATAAACCGGGCACTAATTTCTGCAAAGGGGGTTAAGTCTTTTTGCTTACCATTGGTAATGTTGATGGAATATAAATGCCAGTTTTCATCACCATTTTTGTCTTGCGAAAATAAGATGTGCTCGCTGTCTAATGCCCAGGTATGGTTAGGAACACCACGGCCGGTATTTTTGGTGACCGGTTTTACCGATGAAAAATCGCCACGCTCACCAACCCAAACATTCATCACCCCATTTTGTGGTGCTAAAAAACTCATGTATTTGCCGTTTGGGCTTAATCGCCCCTGAAACCGACTGGGATTGCCAAATAATAACTTTCGATCAATAAGTTCAACGGTCTCTTTTGAACTGGTGGCGTGTTGAGTTACCGGGTCGGCATAGGAAAGGTGGCTACTAAAAGGTAGAGCGATAAGAGTAAGCCACAAAATGCGAAAAGATTTTGGCATGTTATTTCCTTTATGGTTAATGACAGTAAGGGGAAACAACATAATGGATAAGCAATAATTGCCAAACCATTTACCCTGATATTTGAATCACTTGGTATGGTTTAAGTATTTGACATAAAGGCAGTTAAGGCAAGGTTAGATTTTATTCCACCGAGATGCCTTTAACTTAAAGACGTCATCCCAGAAAGTATTATATAAGGGAGCAATAGCGACCTTAGATAATACCTATCTGGGATTTTCTGACCGTAAAATGTGCGTAAGAAACAATAAACCTTTAATCAAGCAATTGCGCAAGGCGCTCGACAGTCTCTTTTAACTGCGCCACCTCGGCTTCAAGCTCAGTGACACGATTGGCCAAAGAGCCACTTTGCGCCGCCACCACCTGGTCACTGCTGTCATCAAAAGCAGGTATGTCTATATCATCACAAAATAGCTGTACGTAACGGCTTTCTCGTTTACCCGGCTCTCGTGGTAGCTTTTGCACTAACACCTGACCATTTAAATCTTGCAGTTGCTCCAATGCTTGCTCTGCTTCTTGCACGTTGGCAAAATCAGCAAGGCGCTGGCTGCGGGTGCGTAATTCGCCCGGCGTTTGTGGGCCGCGCAGCAATAGCACACAAATAATTGCCTTTTGCTGTTCAGTAAACTGCAAACTGCCAAATTGGGTATTACAAAACCGGTGTTGGTATTTACTGACTCGGCCTGAAGCCAGTTGGTCAATCATTAGTAACTTCATATCAATAAGCTCATCAACCACGTTCTGCACTTGTGATTCGGTTAATGACATGACTGGCTCGCGATTACTTTTTTGATTACAGCCCGTCGTTAGAGCATTGAGCGATAATGGATATTGTTCTGGGGTGGTAATTTCTTTTTCTAACATAACGCCAATAACACGGCATTGTTCGTTATTAAGTGTGATCATGGTTATCCTCACCTGTCGAGCTATTTATAAAGTGTAGTAAAAACATCCTACCTTGTATTTGAAACATGATATTGCCACAAAACAAGTTTTTTGAGTAAGAGATATATTTTTACGCATTGCCAGGAGCTTTAACTAACTAGGTGAAAACTCAGTGTTTTAGTTACTTGTTGTAATCCAAAGAATGCCCAGATGTTTGAGTTTGTTAACCTCGGGCAAATATGCCCAAAATCTTGCTCTAAGGCATTGCTTTAATTTAAAAAAGACGCAAACTGCAAGTAACCGAAGATTAACAAGTTTATAACGCCAGAGGGTTTCTCCATGTCTCAATTAATAAAACCAACAATTATCAAATTAACAGCACTTGCCCTAACCATGAGTGCGGCTTTTACAACATCGGCAAATGCGTTAGATGAAGTCAGCGCTGCGGTAAAAAATTCGAATGTCGACATTAACTTACGTTACCGTTTAGAAAGCGTTGATGACGATATAAAAGGCGAAGATTCATTAGGCTCTACCTTAAAAAGTCGCATTACTGTAACCACGGCACCGGTATACGGATTTAACGCCAAAGTTGAAGTTGATAACGTGACGTATATTGGTAATGACAAATTCAACAGTACCGACAATGGTAAAACCGATCACCCAACCATTGCTGACCCAGATGGCACTGAAATTAATCAGGCTTTCTTAAAATACACTGGTGGCTTTTACGATGTAACGGCCGGTCGTCAACGAATTAACCTTGATGATCAACGTTTCATTGGTGGTGTAGCATGGCGCCAGAACGAACAAACGTTTGATGGTTACCGCATTAAAGTGACGCCTATGGATAAGCTAACGCTTGACGCAAGTTACGTTTACAACGTTAACCGCATTTTTGGTGAAGACAACGACGCGAAATCTGATTTACACGGCGATGTTTACTTAGCCAATGCCAAATACGCGTTCACTAAAAACCATTCATTAACAGCGTTTTACTATGAAATGGAGTTTGATAATTCAGACCCACTTTCAAACAGCACTTATGGCGCAACGTATAACGGTGCCTTTAATGTGGGGAATACAGGCTTAGATATTAAAGCCGGTTACGCAAGCCAAGAAGATGCTGGTGATAACGCCAACGAATACGAAGCCGACTATATTGTATTTGATGCCAACTTTAAATTTGAGTACTTCACGCTAGGTGGTGGTTACGAGCTATTAGGTAGCGACAACAATGTGGGTTTCCAAACACCATTGGCAACCGCGCATAAATTCCAAGGTTTTGCAGATATGTTTTTAGCAACACCTGAGCAAGGTATCGAAGACATTTACCTTAAAGCCAGCACCAAAATTATGGATGTAAAACTTGCGGCCGCATATCATAACTACGAGTCTGATGAAGACAGTGAAGAGTACGGCGATGAGGTTAACTTTACCGCGAGTTACCAAGTAACAAAGCAAGTAAACACCTTGTTTAAAGCGGCGTATTACAACGCCGATGATTATGGCAATGACACGGCGAAATTCTGGTTTATGACAACCGCCAACTTCTAAACTCATTCGTTTATTATTTGATGAAAGGCCAAAGATGATTTCTTTGGCCTTTTTCGTTTGCATGTGACATTGGAAAACAATTCTTTTATATTGGTTTTAATCATCGCTTTTTTAACATACTGTTAACAGCGTATTTTTACTAACAATAGATAAGAATTATCATGAAATTTGCACGAGTGCTGGCCATATTACTAAGCTTTGTCGGCTGTTTGCCAAGCCTTGCTTTGTCACAAACTACAAGTGAGCCAAGCATCCCCCCAATAGGCAACCTTGAAGCAGGCAACCTTCAAATAAGCAACCTTCAAATAAGCAATAGGGCCACAGGCCCCCATATTGAAGTGGCCCTAGTTTCCGAGCATAACGCATTGCAAAAAGGCCAAACCAACTGGATTGGTATCGTGTTGAGCCCTGAGCATGAATGGCACACCTATTGGCAAAACCCCGGCGACTCCGGCGAACCACCGGCCGCTACGTGGCGCAGCAATGCCGACCTGACCTTTGGTGAATTTCTCTGGCCTGTGCCCAAACAAATACCGGTAGCGCATTTGGTCAACTACGGTTATGAAGGGCAAAATCTGTTGATGTTGCCCCTTACTGTAAGCAACGCGGTGCAAGCGGGCGAGCAAGTGCAAATTACCTCCGAGTTATCTTGGTTGGTTTGTAAAGAAGATTGCATTCCCGGTTGGGCAACGCTCACCTTAACGATGCCGGTTGCCGAAAACGAAATCGACCAACCAACCCCATCTCAATATGCTGAACTCTTTGCGCAAACCCGTCAGCAATTACCCAATGCAGAAAAGCTTAGCGGCAAGCATGAAATTACCGAAAGCCATTTAACCGTTGCTTATCAAGCCCCTTATCAATCCACTTGGCAGCTCTTACCGCTGCGCAGTGATGTGATTCAACATAATCAAAACCAAACACAATTAACCGAAGGCGAGTCGACAACCAATGTAATTGCTTTATCGGATTACTTTATTGCGGCAAATGATGATTTACAGTTTTTGCTAACCGATGGTAAGCAAGGGTACTACCTTGCTTCGCAGTTAAACGCAGGCATGCTAACCAATATAAGCACAGAGCCTGAATTGAGCATTGCCCTTATTTTGATTATGGCGTTTGTTGGCGGCCTAATTTTAAATATTATGCCCTGTGTTTTACCTGTGCTGTCATTTAAGGCCTTGTCTATTAGTCAGCAATCGATGTCGGTGGGGCAAAAGCTTGGCTATGCCT
The DNA here is from genome assembly GCA_947502355.1 of uncultured Thalassotalea sp. GTDB lineage: Bacteria > Pseudomonadota > Gammaproteobacteria > Enterobacterales > Alteromonadaceae > Thalassotalea_A. Next base: position 264,515 of record CANMZP010000002.1, read on the forward strand.
TAGGCGTTTTAGTGAGCTTTAATGTATTTGCGTTGCTTATTTTAATGCTTAAGCAAGGCGGAGAAGCCGTTGGTTGGGGCTTTCATATGCAAGAGCCCATGGTGATCGCCTGTTTGGCTTTCCTGTTTTTGTTTATCGCGTTGGTGTTAATGGATATCGGTCCATCGGGCTCTCGATTTGCCGGAATAGGGCAGTCGCTAGTGGCAGGTAATGGCGTCAGTAGCCAGTTTTTTACCGGTATATTAGCGGTGGTTGTCGCTTCACCTTGTACAGCCCCTTTTATGGCCGCCGCATTAGGGGTGGCTTTGGTTAGTCCGCCAGTCATCACGTTTGCTATCTTTAACGCCCTAGCGCTTGGCTTTGCGTTGCCACTAACGCTTATTTTTATTTCTCAACGCTGTAAGGCATTTATTCCCAAGCCTGGCCCGTGGATGAATACCTTTAAACAGTTTTTGATCTTCCCCATGCTGGCCACCGTAATGTGGTTGTTGTGGGTGTACGTTGGGCAAACCAATGCATTGGCGCAGTTTACCCTGTTGCTGGCGTTACTCGGTTTTGCCATGCTGTTTTGGTTAAGCAGTAAATTACAGGGTGGTAAATCGTCTGTCGCGGTATTGCTAGCTCTTATGCTTGCTGGCAGTAATATAATGTTTACTCAGCAAGGGCAAAGCAGCAACACCGTTAAACAAAGCCAAGATGCTTTCTCGCAAGAGAAATTACAAGCATTAAGAAATAGTAAGCAGGTAGTTTTGGTCAATATGACCGCTGACTGGTGCATAACCTGTAAGGTAAACGAACAGGTTGCTTTTAATGACGATGCCCTACAATCGCTATTAAACCAACAAAATGTGCATTATTTGGTTGGGGATTGGACCAACAAAAACGACAGCATTTTAAATTTTTTACAACAATACCAACGTTCGGGAGTACCACTTTATGTGGTGTACGCTGGCAATAAATACGAAACCGTACTGCCGCAAATATTAACCGCAGATATGGTGATAAACGCATTAAATAAAGCAAAAGAGGAACTCAGCTATGATTAACAACCGACAATCAAAAGGTAGAATTTTGGCCACTTTTGCATTGGCCTTTGGTTTAATTGCCAACGCCTATGCCGGAGTGAAAGTAGAACAAGATGCACCAACATTTAGCCTGCCAAATACCAAGGGTGAGCAAGTAAGCTTGGCCGATTATAAAGGCAAATATGTGGTATTAGAATGGACCAATCATTTGTGCCCATACGTGAAAAAGCATTACGAAAGTGACAACATTCCGGCCATGCAACGTAACTACACCAAACAAGATGTGGTGTGGCTATCGATTATTTCATCGGCCGAAGGCAAGCAAGGTTATGTAAGCAGTCAAGAAGCGGACGAGCTAACCAAAAGCAGAAATGCAGCGCCAACGCATGTGCTATTTGACACCGATGGCAAAGTAGGTAAGTTATATGGGGCAAAAACAACCCCTCATATGTACATCATCGACCCAAGCGGCACGTTAAAATACGCCGGTGGCATCGACAGCATAAAGTCGGCTAAACAGTCGGACATCAAAAAGGCCGTGCCTTATGTAGAAGACGGCTTAACGGCCTTATTAAGTGGTAAAGAAGTGAAAGACAAACTGACCCCGCCATATGGCTGTTCGGTCAAATATAAGAGCTAATCACAAATATAAGAGCTAATCATAAGCACAGAAGATCACATTGTGCCTCTGTGCTTAATTTTTATGGGTGGTTTCCAATGTTTAAACCATCGTTTTTAAGCCCTCGTTTTTTAAACCCTCGTTTTTTAAACCACCGCCTTTTCAATAAGCGTTAAGGTTTCTTTGCTGGCATCCAGCTCTGCCATAGCACCCACCGGCACGGTTGCCATATCTTCTATGTGGCCAATCATTAACCCTTTAATGACTGGAATGTTTAAATCGCCAAGGCGTTCTTTTAATACTTCCTCAATGCTTAATGAGTTACCTGATGCTTTGCATTTTGTGCATTTACCAAAAGCGATACCGGCCAACTTATCCAGTTTTCCAGCAATTTTTAAGTGCGTTAGCATGCCGTCTATGCGGTAAGGGGCTTCGCCAACATCTTCTAAAAATAGGATGTTGTTTTCATAATCTGGTTCAAATGGTGTACCAACCAGTTTTACCATTAATGATAGGTTACCGCCAATGAGTCGGCCTTGGGCTTTACCTTTTGTGATTAAAGTGATGCGATTGTCTTTTTCAGCGGTACCTTCTTTAGGTTCAAAGAACGGTGGTTTGGCAATTTCAACCTGTGTTTCTGGTTCAAACAATACCTTTTTAAACCCTTCTAAGGTGTACTCGGTGAAATTTTGTTTGGCGATTGGGCCATGGAATGTAAGCAAACCGGTTTTTGCATAAATGGCATTAAGCAAAGCGGTAACGTCGCTGTAGCCAATAATCACTTTGGGGTTGGCTTTTATAAGGTCGTAGTTTAAGTCGGGTAATATTCTTGGCGAGCCATAACCACCTCTTAGGCAATAAATGCCATCGACACTTTGGTCGGCAAACATCGCGTTTACGTCTTCGGCGCGTTCTTTGTCTTCACCGGCTAAATAGCCATGACGCTTAAACAAGTGCTTACCTTGTTTTACCTTAAAACCAAACGATTGCAAAATGTCTATGGCAAAGCGAATGTCTTCATCTTCCCACACATTGCTGCTCGGGGCGATTAAGCCAATGGTATCGCCAGCTTTTAAGCGTTTGGGTTTAATAACCCCTGAAATTGCGTGTGTTTTTGTAGTGTGGCTATGAGCTAGAGGAGAAACGGTTGTCGCAAAGGCCGACATCATCAATCCCTTTATAAAGGTGCGCCTAGAGGTCATTGAAAGTCCCTTTTGTTATTGTATTTTTTCTCAATGTAGCAAACAAAAAATGGTTACAAAAGAAGTTTTTTAAGTCCCACCATTAGCAATGATGTTTATATTAAATATTCACCAAAATGTGCGTTAACTTGCTGTTTACATGCGTTTAACGGTATTTACAATCATTTTGGCTGTGATAGGTTATTTTAAGAACAATAAAAATAATAAGAGTTAATTGATTAAATTAATGTTCAGGGAAAAAATATGAATAATAATAACTTTTTTAAAAAGTCGATTTTAGCGGCGGCAGTTGGTATTAGCTTAACAGTTGCCAGTGGTGTTTATGCTGTTCAGGGTGGTTCAATTAAAGGCCATATTTCGGTTGTTAATAGTGACGTTTCGCTTGCGGGCGTAACCGTTACGGCAACCAGTGAGAATATGCCAAAACCACGAACCGCTGTTACCGACGAAAACGGTGCTTACAAGCTACCATTCTTAATTCCGGGTGTGTACGAACTAACCTTTACCTCGCCTAAAGGTCATGTGCAAAAACAACAAGTTCGGGTTCTTTTAGACAAAACCGCCAACGTAAACATGGTGTTTGAACAAAGCGGTAAAGTTGATAATCCAGAAGTCATTACCGTTGTGGGCTCGCTAATTGTGCAAGAGGGTGACTCTTCACTAACGAACTCTATTGGTTCGGATGTTGTCGATGCCATTCCGGTTGGCCAAGAATACCGCGATTTACTTAAATTAATCCCAGGTGTTCAGTATTCTGAAGACACTGTATTAGGTCCATCTGCGGGTGGCTCTGGTCGTGACAACAAATACGGATTTGACGGTGTTGATGTGTCTTTACCTATGTTTGGTAACTTGGCTTCTGAGCCATCGACGCACGATGTGGAAAGTGTATCGATGGACCGTGGTGCAGCCAAAGCCATTGGCTTTAACCGCTCGGGTGGTTTTGCCATTAATACGGTTTCAAAATCGGGTACCAACGAATTTCACGGTAGCCTTGAATACAAGGTACAAGACAAAGACTGGGTTGCCGATAAAGACGATGCTGACGGCACCAAATATGAGTTAGACAAAAACTGGATCACGGCAAGTTTAAGTGGCCCAATCATTGAAGATGAATTGTTTTTCTACACCTCTTTCTACCGCCCAGAAGTAACTAAAGAAAACAAAGAAACGGCGTACGGCTCAGCCAAAGATTACGAAAGTACCCGTGAAGAGTACTACGGTAAATTAACGTATGCGCCAATTGACGATTTACTCTTAAACGTCAGTTACCGTACTTCAGACCGTGAAGATAGAGGCGAATCGGTTGGGGCCTTTGACACTGACAGCACTTCGGTTGGTAGCGATGCTGACCAAGATATTTTCACCTTCGATGCATCATACATTATTAACGACTCTACCACCTTGGAAGTGCAATACTCGGAGTTTGAATTGGATTCGGTTTCTCGTCCGGATAACTTAATTCCTAATGTGCAACCATCGCTAAACAGCAGCCTTGATCTAGATAATTTAGACCAATTAGGCTTGTTTATTGTGCCTAATCTTCAAGAAGATAATCCTGATTTTGATAACGATGCGGCGCAAGTGCTAATTAACCGCTACGGTTACATTGATGAAAATGGCAACCCAGCCGGTGGTGGTGCCATTGGTGTGGGTTCAACCATTGATGAGGTTACGTACACGCGTGACTCATTCCAGTTATCACTTGATCATGAATTAGAAATTGGCAGTGCGGTTCATTACTTACACTTTGGCTATAAATGGTCAGAAGGTGAAGAAGAGCTAAGTCGTTTATCGAATGGCTGGGGTAGCATCAGCTTTGTTGGTGGTGCCAATGTCGATAATGCAGGTGACATTGAAACACCTATTTACTATCGAACCACAACACAGCAAATGAGTATTTCAGACGAGACAGGTAATCTGGTTACCCCAATTGTTTCGAAAACTCGTGCGCAGAGTTTTGAAATAAACGACACCATTGAATGGGATGACTTTATCTTTAATGTGGGTGTGTTAATTTCAAAAGATGAGTTGTTTGGTCAGGGCTTACGCGCTAACTCAGACAATGTTTCTGGCTATGAACTTGCCCCAGGCAATGAGTACAAAATGCATACCACGAACTGGGCCGACTTAATTCAGCCTCGTTTAGGTGTTACTTGGAACTACACGCCAGAAGATACGGTATTTGCTAACTACGCTAAATATCATCCAGAAGCATCATCGTTAGCACGTGCGGCTTCATGGGCTCGAAATACCCGTAAAACGGTTAACGTATTCTTTGATGAGCAAGGTGATTACATTGGTAATGAACCTGCAAGTGGTTCTTCAGGTAAGTTTTTCCAAGACGGTATAAAACCTCGTCAAATTAACGAATTTACCATTGGTACAACCAAAGCGGTTTCACAAGAGCTGTTCTTGCGAGCGCATGCCCGTTACCGTAAAGGTGAGCACTTTTGGGAAGATACCTGGAATGGTTCACGTTTATACGGTGAATACCAGTCGCCATTTGGTGGTGTGCCTGAGCATATTGCTGAAAAAGGCCTATACATTCCTAACCTAGATGAAATGCGTGATGAAGTTGGTGGTTCGTCGTATGTTATTGCTGAACTGGATGAATCATACACCAAGTATTACGAACTTAACTTTGAAGCAACGTACCAAACCGCGCGCACTTACTTAAATGCGTCTTATGTGTGGAGTAACTACTACGGTAACTTCGACCAAGATAACGTGAGTGGCAGCAATGATGCGAACTTGTTTATTGGTTCATCAAACCTAGCAGATGGCAAAGGTCGTCAATTATGGGATGGTAAAAACGGTAAGCTTTCGGGTAACAAGCCTCACGTATTTAAAGCGTTTGGTTACTACGAGCTAGATTGGGGTTCAAGAGTGGGTGCCTACTTCTTATTCCAAGAAGGTGACGTTTGGGAAGCATGGGATGGCCAAGCATACGGTTACTCAAGCTCTACTATTCGTTATGCCGAGCACGCGGGTAGCCGTCGTGAAACCAGTCACTGGCAGCTTGATTTGAACTACACGCATGAGTTTAATGTGTTTAGTGATCAGGTGGTGACGGTTAGAGCCGACTTGTTCAACTTGTTTGATAACCAAACGGGTTACAACTACGACCCGTATGTATCAAGCGATACGTTTGGCAAGCCACGCGACTTATACAGCCCGCGTCGTTTACAACTTTCTGCTAAATTACAATTCTAGCAAAAGTTGAAGGCGTAAAGTCTGTTACTTAAAAATCCTCACAACTTAGTAGGTTGCGGGGATTTTTTTTACAAAGTGCAATTTTTATTTATTGCTTGCATATTTTTTTGGAATAATTTAATTATGTTAGTTATAAAATAATAACAATCAGCTTATCGATTAAGCGGCTAACCTCAAGGGGAGGTGTAAAGGGATAACATGGAAAACACACAAGCATTTCAGTTACGACAAGCAATAAGAGAAGGCCAACATAAGGGCAATACGTCTGGCTTGGTGCATGGCTTTGTGCAAGGCAATATTGTTATTTTGCCGCAAAGCTATGCCAGCGAATTTTTGCAATTTTGTCAGTTAAACCCTAAGTCATGTCCGCTTATTGGTATGTCTTCAGCCCCGGGTGATCCCTTACTACCGAAGCTTGGAGAAAATATTGATATTCGCCGCGATGTACCGTTATTTCGAGTCTTTAAACACGGGCAACTTGAACAAGAAGTTAGCGACATAACCGCACTGTGGCGTGATGACCTTGTAACCTTTGTTTTAGGCTGTTCGTTTTCATTTGAAGAAGCCCTCATTGCCGATGGGTTAGACATTCGCAACATCAGCGAACAAAAGAATGTGCCCATGTATCGCACCAATATTATGAGTAAGTCGGTTGGCCGCTTTGGAGGCGAAATGGTGGTAAGCATGCGACCCATGTTGGCCAAAGATGCCATTAGAGCGATTCAAATATGCAGCCGTTTTCCGCAAGTACATGGTGCGCCTGTTCATCTTGGTGACCCGGCTTTAATTGGCATAAACGATATAAACAACCCCGATTTTGGTGATGCGGTAACCATAAAACCCAACGAACTCCCGGTATTTTGGGCCTGTGGTGTTACCCCACAAGTGGCCATTGAGCGAGCCAAACCAGACTTTTGCATTACCCACAGCCCTGGGTGCATGCTAGTGACCGATATCCGCAATAGCCAACTGGCCATATTTTAGTGAGTAGATAATGAATTCATTATTCAACGGCTGTCCACTGGAGCTCAGCAAGCAAATTGAAGACTTACTGGTGGCGCGCAATTTACGTGGCATGCAGCAATTGCAACCTAACCTGAGCGTGGGTTATTGCCATAGAGCGGCTAATATTCTTGCCGATGTAAAGGGGACAGTCTTAATTGGAACTGGGTTTCCGGTAGCAAACACATTTGAAACCGATGGTCCGGTTGGTGCGCTGATTTTGTATCGTGCATTAGAGATATTAGGGGCTAATCCTATTGTGGTTTGTGGCGATCCTATCGCAGAAAAACTGTCAAAAAAATTCAATGTATTTCGCTTGCCATTAGGTAACCCAGAAGATGGCGAAGCAATGGCAAAGCAAGCATTAGCCACGTTGCAGCCTGAGGTGGTTATTTCCATTGAAAGACCCGGTCTTGCCGACAATGGGCGCTACCATAATATGCGCGGTGAAGACATAACCGCACGCACCGCTTGCTTTGATTACTTCCTTACGGCATCAACATGCCCCACCATCGCCATAGGTGATGGCGGTAATGAAATTGGTATGGGAAATTTGACCCTCGCCTTAAGCGAGCTAGATATTATTGCCTCGACAACCCCATGCGATGAGCTGATCATTGCCGATGTATCAAACTGGGGGGTTTATGGCATTTTGGCTTTTTTGAGCATTTACAGTCAACATGACTTATTAACCGAAACCTGCCCGCATGACATTTTAGTGTATTTGTCAGACTTAGGCAGTGTTGATGGTGTCACCCGAAAAAACCATTTAACCGAAGACAGTTTGCCGTCACACGAGGGCAAACAATTAATTGCCGATATCCGATCGTTAATCGGATTTAACCGCTAAAAAATCACATAATTAAGGTATAAGTGAATGAGTATTGTTTATCTTAATGGCCAGTATATGGCAATGGAAGACGCCAAAATATCGCCTTTAGACCGAGGCTTTTTATTTGGCGATGGTATTTATGAAGTGATCCCATCGTATGCCGGAAAGATGGTTGGTTTCACCCCGCATATAAAGCGCATGCAAGACGGCTTAGCCGAAGTGGGCATCAACCTAGATTACAGCACCCAAAAATGGCAACACATCTGCCAAAGCTTAGCCGAAAAAAATGGTAATCAATCACTGGGCATTTATTTGCACGTAACCCGGGGCGCAGACACCAGAAGATTACATGCGTACCCTAAGGATGTAGAGCCAACGGTATTTGCTATGGCGTTTGATATTCCAACCCCACCTAAGCCAGATAGGTTCACCAAACAAGGCTTCGCGTTAATATCAACCGAAGATCTGCGCTGGCAACGCTGCCACATTAAATCAACCGCGTTATTGGGTAACGTAATGCACTACCAACAAGGCCACGAAGCCGGCTGCAATGAAACCCTACTTTACAACCAAAAAGCAGAGCTAACCGAAGCAAGCTCATCAAACGTGTTTGTCATCAAAGATGGTGTCATCATCACCCCACCATTAGACAACCAGTTATTACCGGGCATAACCCGTAAGCTAATTTTAGATATCATCAAAGCGCACAGCAGCTTCGAACTTCAAGAGCGCATTGTAACCATACAAGAAGCAAGACAAGCCGATGAAATTTGGATATCTAGCTCAAGCAAAGAGATTGCGCCAGTAATAAGTTTAGATGGCAAGCCGGTTGGTGATGGCAAAGTAGGGGAGATATGGCAACAGGTTGCTAGCCTCTATTCAGAGCATAAATTTGATTATTAACGTTCGTAAAACACGTTTTTGATTACTTCCAACTTTGACACTGAGTTTATTTTTGATTAGATTCAGTGTCCATTAAACCTGTATGACAGTAACGTCCATTTATGAGCAATTCATCAACAGCAAAGACCATTACAGACCATCAAGGTGAGTTAGAGGTTATCTACTTTGCCGGAGGTTGCCTGTGGGGTGTGCAAGAGTTTCTAAAGCACTTAGCAGGGGTTAAGAAAACCGTCGCCGGTCGAGTAAATGGTTCAACTCAATCGACTGACACACCTTATGACGGTTACGCTGAATGCGTGAAAATATGGTTTTGCCCCAATACCGTAACGATACCTGCGCTGATGGACTGTTTCTTTGAAATCATTGACCCTTACAGCCTAAATAAGCAGGGCGATGATGTGGGGGAGAAGTATCGAACGGGTGTTTACAGTCAGAGTGCGCACCACCTTGATGAAGTCTGTGACTATATTGCCGCACGTGATGATAAAGATAAAATTGTTGTCGAAGTACTGCCCTTAGTTAACTTTGTGCAAAGCGACGATGAACATCAAGACAGGCTTACACGCTTTCCTCAGGACTATTGTCATATCCCTTTGGACTTACTACACAAATATAAGCGCCAGAAATAAACAAGCCCTATATATTTCCTATAGGGCTTGAGTAAAATGCTTTGTTGAAAATCAATTAGGCAGGTTGCGATTAGCTGCTTTTTGCGCGTTTGCCAATCACCAATGCCGTTAGTATGACAACGGAGCCTGCACCTAACCTTACTAGCTGTTCGGTTGTGCCGCCTACCGCCTCACCAAACACAAACAGCGAAGCAAACATGGCTAAAGGTACCACGGCATTGTTAAAGGCCGATAGCACACCCACGGTGGTTTTTGTTCCACCTTTGTTCCAAAAGAAAAATCCAAGTCCTGATGCAATTAAGCCTAGGTAAATAAGGACACCCCATTGTTTTGGTGTGGCGTCCACAGGCACTGGCGATTGATTAAAAACAAGCAAAGTAACCAGCGTTGTAAATAGAACTGCGCCTATGTATAAAAAGCCGAATATGGCGCTGTTGTTCACCTCGGGTCTGGCGTTTTTCCAACTGCGGTAATACACCTGCCCAAAGGCAAAAGATAGATTGGCAATTTGCATTAAACCAAAACCTACCCACATATCTTGGGTCGCAAATTCATCGGCTTTGATAATCGCGGCGCCCAGCACGGACAAGGTGGCGGCCAATAAATACCAAGGGCTAAACTTGCGTTGGCTTAAGTCGTGAATAATCACCACGTACAATGGCGTAAACACACTAAATAAAGCCACTAAATGCGATGGCAAATATCGAAATGCCAACATATAACATGTATACATAACGCCGTACTGCACGGCCCCTAGGGCTATTAGCTGCCCCTTTTCTAAGGTATTGGTTTGCTTAATTTTTAAAAAAGGTAAAAAGGCCAGTGCGGCCAGTAACAAGCGCATATCTGCGACTTGCATAGGGTCAACACCTTTAAGCGTGTTACCAATCAGACCAAAGGAAAATGCCCAAATTAGCGTTGTTATGATTAAGTACAGCATGTATGACATCGATTCCTGTAATGTGGTGTTTAGCCCGCTTTTACCTAGGTTAGGCCTGTCTTGATTTAGTGCTAGGGCCTATGGGCCCTAGCGGATGGCGTTACCAGTTATAGTTAACGGTGGCCGAAAACTGATCGCCGCGTCCAGGTGTACCTGGAATTTCTTCAAACGATTCATCCCACAAATTATCAACGGCAAAAACAACGTCGATCGCTTCAAATTGAGCTGGAGTATACGTTAGCGTTAAGTGGGTAAACAAGGCGCTATCGTCGCCATTTCTTAATGCGTTATCTTCTTGCTTACGCCACTCATTGTCAACGCGAAGTTCAATACTATCAACCGGATACCATACGGCACCAAGGGTTACTCGATGTGGCGGGTAGTTTAATGCATAAAAGCTGGCGTCGATATTATCGTCTAGGTAATCTTCTGATTTATCTAGGAACGTATAACTTACAACGATATCTGCACTATCAAAAGACTTAATCGCAATAAACTCTAGGCCCAAGGTTTCAATGTCTACTTGATTGGCCGAACGTGCAGAGGTTGAATCAAAGCTGTAAGTCCAGTCGGTCAGTTCATTATCCCATCGGTAAAAAATGGCCGAATCCAAACGCCAATCAAGCTTTTCTAATGACATGCCTAATTCTAGGTTTTTACTGGTTTCTCGTTGCAGATCGTAGTTACTTCTAAATAAACCACCGCTGTCACTGCCACCGATGGCTGAATAGCCGGCCACTTGAGTCGCTTCAGCGTAAGACAGATATACACGACGAGTGGAATTATCGGCATGCACGGTGAACCAAGACACATCACTAATAAGCGATACTTCAGAGTCACCACGGTTGGTGTCGTCAAATGCAGCACCTAAACGAAGGGTCAGGCTTTGCTTATCACTTAGTTTTGTATTGTACTCGGGCACCACACTGAACTTGAAGTAGTCGCGAGAGGTGAAGTTATTTTCAAGGTCGGTTGATTCAATAGAATCTGCCATAAACTGCGCCGCGTATTTGATGGCAATCGCATCATTGATGTTGTGGTTGCCCGACCATCCTACAGACTTAACTTCCGTCTCATGAAAGGCTTGATACACCTCAGGGTTTTCTCTGGAATAGACATAGTGATCATTATGTTTGCGATAATACGCCGACACTTCAAAACTGCTGTCTGTCGCGTATTGCTGGCTGTGATTGACCATCAACAAGCGGGTTCTTAAGTCTTCCGTCTCATTAACGTTCCATGGCGTATACATGTTGGGCCAACCAAAGAACTTTTCTTGATAACCGAAAAATAAGTCGGTTTGCGAGTCGCTGTCAATGTGTTGAATACGACCAGAAGCACGCTCAAAGTCGTGATCGCCGTTCTCTATAGAACCGTCACTTTCAGAGTGAGAGTATTCACCTTCTATGCCCCAGCTGCCATTTGCTGAATCACTTTGTGGCCATTTATAAGCGCTGTATACACGTTGTATATTAAAGTCGTTATTACCCATACCAACAGACAAACCACCACCGGTTTGGATTGGTTTCCACTGATATGAAACGCTACCGACTGAACTGTTTACGCCATAAAGTGCATTATCTGCACCCGTTAAAATCGCCGGAGACGTTAACATTTCAGGGGCAATTGGAATTTCTGCAGAATAGTGACCGGTTTGTGGGTCGTATAAAGTCGCACTACCAACCCTTACCCCGGTATTTTCAAAAATACCGCCGCGAATGGTAATGTCGGCCTGAGCTTCGGCCATATTGCGAGACTGCAAATCAACACGAGGATCGTATTCTAGGTTTGATATAGGTGAGCCAAAGGTACCAACCGGAAGCGTATTGGCGGTTGCTTTACCTTCTACGGTGATATTTTCAATCGCATCATTTTTTGTTTGTGCATCGGTCGATGCGAAAGAAACCATAGGGATGACACTTAGTAGTAAAGTGTTAATTGCTCGGTTCATTTTACTTCCTTATAGACTGCTTTTCTTATAATTTGTTGCGTTTGTCGGCTCTCTTTAGGTATAGAAACACGGCGTGTTAATTACCTCAGTTTGAGGGCATGATCACAAACGGGCAGACGTTGAGATTCAGATTAAAGATGAGCGAATTATACTAATTTAAACCTCTTGTTAATACTTCTCTTACATAAAGGGTTAACCGTTGGTTTGTTTTTGTACAAAAAATCAATTTTAATTGAGGGTTTATCCAATTAGTCAGGAATTTAGTATTGACTACTCGTTTAGTGTCGGGTGCAGCATGGATGACTCTTTCAGGATAGGGGGGCACAGATGACAGGTAAATAGCTACTTAGTGATTTATCAGAACTTCAAAAGCCTGCAAGGGCAAAAACCAATGCCGCTTTGTTTAAAGGGTTGTGAAAATATTGGTGATAGTATCTTTATAGGCCAATCCCTGGTCGATAACCCTATCTAAAATCCAGTTTAACCCTTCTTCTAAATAGATCCCCCCAACGACGCCCATACTTGTGGCTAACTTTTGCTCTTTCTTCATGATATTCCTTGTTATCATTTACAAAGGTAAATCGTGCCATATGACATTAAACAGTCTAAAAACGATTGTTCTTTAGAAGTTTTAAGCCCGCAATGATCTTGAAATCTATAGGTAAATTTAAAAGTGCTGTTCACAGCCCTATGTGTGCGAGTTACCCAGAATATTACTTTGCCAATTTAGGCCTAATTTAAAGGAGGGGGTGGGGGTAAATAACCTGTTGTACTTTGATTTGGCACTCATTATACTACAACAGTACAATAACAATTATTAGCCTAGCGATTACATTATTTATCGTTTTGCGAATAGGTTTTTTCGCTATGTAAGCTTATGGTTTTTATGCCGAGCTAATGTAAAAGGATTTTACTATACAAGGAAGGTATGTAAATAGCTTGAATGGCGAGCAAATTATCAGCTCGATGAAGCTGTATTTCCCCTCTGAATAGATAAAGCCCTTAATACAAATACATGCCAGTATTACGTAATAAGGTAAATGTAAATGAGCACTTCATTTTTTAAAAGTTTGACGGAAAAGCTTTGTTTTTTTGTTTTTCTTTTGGTTTGTCAAATATCCCTCGCACATGCAAATGGTAACCTGAGTGGTACGGTGTATGGTGGTCCAGCTCCGCTAGAAGGTGCTGTAGTTACCTTGCTTGATGAAAATCAAGAAACGATTGAAAATATCACCGCCGACATTACAGATATCGAAGGATTGTATCATTTCCCTCTATTAACTGATGGTACCTATTACCTAACCGTCACCCCGCCGAAGGGAAGCTCTTTTCCTCCTTCTCCAGCCGAAGAAATTATTATTGCTGGAGAAAATGTTAACCACAATGTTGTGCTTTTGGGCAGCGCTTACAAACTGAGTGGATACCTAAACGACAGCCAGGGCCGTATGATTGATAACACTGAAATCAGCCTGCATGCTCAGGAAAGCGGCGATAAGATAGGTAATTCAGTTTATACCGACAGTCATGGCTATTATGAGTTTTCGGTTTCGCCGGGAGAGTATAAATTTTCGATTAACTTGAGTGTTAATGGGTGGTATGAACAAGGGATAGGAAATCATCCACCTGAATATCCAATGCCTGATTATGGATATATAAATTATTTTCCGCAAAATGTTCAGGTAATTGCTGATACAGATAGGGATGTTGAATTACCTCTAGTATGGCTTAGTGGTAAAACAGTTGATGGCAATGGAGTGGCTGTTCCGGGCGTTGCTTTAAATATTGACCATTACGTTGGGGAGTATGATGAGAATTCAAACTATATTGGGTATTACCTGAGAAACTATAGTGATTACGGTGAGAACTCTAATTCCAGCTCAGATGAGAATGGTGAATTTCGTTTTGCTATTATTTCAAATCAAGATGTTTATATTACATTGGTGCCTCCAGCAGAGCGTTCAGATTTAGCTGTTACGACACTGGAAGCTGTAAATGTCGGGCAGGATTTTAATCAGAATTTTGAATTGGTCCCGTCAGTTAAGTTGAGTGGATACCTAAACGACAGCCAGGGCCGTATGATTGATAACACTGAAATCAGCCTGCATGCTCAGGAAAGCGGC
>CANMZP010000003.1 GCA_947502355.1 uncultured Thalassotalea sp.
TTGCATTAGTCCATCCCTGGACGTCACAAAGGTAAAACGCTCGTCCATGAGCAGCCTTTGCATTAGTCCATCCCTGGACGTCACAAAGGTAAAACGCTCGTCCATGAGCAGCCTTTGCATTAGTCCATCCCTGGCCGTCACAAAGGTAAAACACTCATCCATGAGCAGCCTTTGCATTAGTCCATCCCTGGACGTCACAAAGGTAAAACACTCATCCATGAACAGCCTTTGCATTAGTCCATCCCTGGACGTCACAAAGGTAAAACACTCATCCATGAACAGCCTTTGCATTAGTCCATCCCTGGCCGTCACAAAGGTAAAACACTCATCCATGAGCAGCCTTTGCATTAGTCCATCCCTGGACGTCACAAAAGTAAAACACTCATCCATGAGCAGCCTTTGCATTAGTCCATCCCTGGACGTCACAAAGGTAAAACGCTCGTCCATGAGCAGCCTTTGCATTAGTCCATCCCTGGACGTCACAAAGGCGAGAATTTTAAAGATAGTTAACTATACAGCGTTTATTACCTTAGGAAGGGCCGCGAGCTTTTTTATAAATATTTAAGGCTCACATCAGGTGTCGTGTTTTTAGCCTAAGCACTCTGTCAATTGAGGGAGTCAGGGTGCTTGCTAAATAACGTATCTGGTAAAACGAAAGGCGTTGGGTAATGGATGGCAAGAAGCCGTGGCTATTTACTTTTACTAAATACAAGCAGCACTTTATTTCAGGCATAAAAAAACCAGCCGGAGCTGGTTTTTTAAAAGAAGGTAAGAAGTTAGATTTTCTTCTTACGCTCTGCAGTATCGCGAATGTAACCCGCCCAAGCACGTGCTGCTTTACGAGTTTTCGGATCTTTTTGAGCTTCTTTGATAGCTACTGTCGCTTGCTTAAACTTGTTTTGGTAGAAGTAAGCTTCAGCTAAAGTCATGTATACACGACCTTTGTTATCAATACCTAAGTCAATTGCTTTTTGTAGCGCAACCGTTGCAGCATTATACTGTTCTGATTGCTGTAAAAGCATACCTTGGCGACGGTAGTGTTTCGCGTCATTAGATAACTTAGCTGTTTCACCGAAGTACTTAGCAGCAGTCTTCACTTCTTGAGCAGCATGGAAGGCATTCGCCATCATGTACATGTTCTGGTCTGTGCGTTTTACCACACCACTGTCAATGTATTTCTCAAGTAACTTAGCAGACTTGTAAGGCACATCCGCTTGTGAGTATAAGTTTGCAAGCATTTTGATTTCAGATTCTTTTTCAATGAAACCTTGCTTGTAAGCTAGCTCTAGCGTGTAAAGTGCGTTTTTGTAGTCTTCAACTAAAGTGTAGAACATACCTAACTGAGTCCACCATTGTTTCTTTTCAGGGAAAAGAACAACAACGTCTTCAAGTACTTTAACCGACTGAGGGTAAAGTTTACGTTCGTAGTAAGACGTCAGTTTCAAAATGAATGGATTTTGATTTGGCTTACCTGCTTTTTCGTATAAAGCAATTGCTTTATTGGCAGGGTCAATCATTTTATCCAATTGCTTAAGCTCGTAGTAAGCTTGAGCCATTTTGGTGTAAGTACCAGCGTCTTCTTTGCCTGTAAACTTCATCCAATCAGCGTAGTTCTTAAGCGCTTCTTTATACATCTTTTCTTGCATCTGTAAATCTGCAAGTAACTTGATGGAATCAGAATGCTCTTTTTCGTTAAGAACAACTTTCTCGGTTGCTTTAGTAAGGTATTTCAAAGCCGTTTTAGAATGCTCACCACCTTTCGTTGCATACATATTTGCAATGAAACGGTCAACATAAGCTCTGTCGTACTCTTTACTAGCATCGATAGCTAACAAAATTTCGAGTGCTTCGTCGATACGATCTTCAGAGTAAGCTTCGAAGGCTTTCTGAACTTTCTTACCAACAGCAGGACCTACAATTTTAGTACGCTTCTTCTTTTTCTTTTGTGTTTTTTCTGCATCCGCAGCATACGCTGTGTTAGATACAGGCAACGTAGTCGTTGCCACAAAAGCTACTAACAATGAAGAGGTGATTAGTTTTTTTAACATTACTGTGCTCCTCCTTCGCTGTTCATCTTGAAGTCAAGTTGTACTGTCATGCCAGGTTGTTCAATGGCTTTACCATCAACAACTTTTGGCTTGTATTTCCACTTACGAAGCGCACGTTTAGCTTCTTTATCGAAAATACGTTTAGGTTCTGCAGCAATTACTTCTACATCCTTAACACCACCAACTTGGTCGATAGTAAAGCGTAGTTGTACCCAACCTTCTTTACCATCACGCGCAGCTTGTATCGGGTATTTAGGTTCGATACGTACAATCGGCGTTGCTTCACCATCACGGCCAAAACCTGCACCAGGAGCATCAAGACTAGTTGATGCACCACTTAGCTCAACTGACGGAACGTTGAATGAGATACCCGAGTTCGAGTTGCTCATTTCCGGCTCCGGAGCTGAAGGCTTCGGTGGCGATTTAGGCGGCGGTGGCGGCGGTGGCGGCACACGTTTGCGTTGTTGGATGTTAGACTTCGGTGGCGTTGACAAAATCTCAATAACTACTGAGTTGCCTCCATCGTCATAACGTTTTGCACCGCCTGAAATTAAGAATGCCATCAAAACAAACAGTGCAAAGGTTACTGCAACGCCTAATAGTGTTGATACTATAAAGCGCATAATTACCCACCCGATGCTGCAGCAATGGAAATCTTGTCGATTCCTGCATCCTTGATTGCATCCATTACTTTAACGACAGTGCCGTGTTTAGCACCTTTATCCGCTTGAATGATTACGATATCAGTAGGTTGTTCTGCTAACAATTTTTCAATGTTTGCAGATACACGCTCTACGTCTACCATACGTTTATCCATCCAGATCTCACCGTTTTCGCGCACTGCGATAAAGATGTTAGCTGATGGTTTTGCACTTGCATTAGCCGCTTTCGGCTTTTGCACATCAATACCAGCTTCTTTTACAAATGAAGTGGTTACGATGAAGAAAATAAGCATGATAAACACGATATCAAGCATCGGTGTCATATCAATTACTGCATCTTCTTCTTCACGTCTTGTTTTACGAGCCATTAGAATATCTCTCTAGTGATGAGGTAAGCTATCTACTAGCTTAGCCTTCTCCATGTTTACTTTTGCGTCTAATCTCGAGCTAAAAAATACTCCAGACAGGGCTGCAACCATACCCGACATTGTCGGAATTGTTGCCATCGAGATACCCGCCGCCATTAAGCGAGGGTTACCAGTACCTTGTACCGCCATGATTTCGAATACCGCAATCATACCGGTTACAGTGCCTAAAAGGCCGATAAGTGGACACATAGCTACCAATGTTTTGATGGTAATCATGCGGGCGTCCAATATCCCAGCTGTTTCAGAGATCCAATTATCTCTAATTCTGTGTGCATACCAAGAAGTTGTATCTTCTCGCGCATCCCAACGTGCAATAATGTCACGTTTCATTTTCGGGTAAGTAGCGCTAAGAAACCAATACTTCTCGATCATTAATACCCACATTAAGAAGAGAGCGATGGCAACAATGTATAGTACAGAGCCACCTGTCGCAATAAAATCCCTGACAGATTCCCAAAGCTCTATCAGGAAAATCATTATGCTTTCTCCTTCTCGGCGATCTCAGCAACGATACCCGCGCTTTGCTCGTCAAGGATGTGGAATACTGACTTACCACGACCTGCCACGATAGAGTGAACTAGGATTAGAGGTAGAGCACAGATTAGACCCATAGCTGTTGTTACAAGTGCCATAGAGATGTCACCAGCCATGATTTTAGGGTCACCAGTACCGTATAGAGTAATTGATTGGAACGTACCGATCATACCAACAACCGTACCTAGTAGACCTAGTAGAGGTGCTACAGCGGCAAAGATTTTGATTAGGTTAACACCACGGTCAATCTTCGGCGTTTCACGTAAGATAGCTTCATCAAGTTTTAACTCAAGCGTTTCAGCGTCAACGTCACGGTTGTCGTGGTAAACTTGGATTAAACGACCTAGAGGGTTGTTTGACTTAGGGTTGCTACGATCTTTAAGTTGTTTCTTAATTTTCGCTTCCATCGCACCTAAGAAAATCATACGCTCAAGACCAATTAATAGACCGATGATTAATACAACAGTGATTACGTAACCAACTGTTCCACCTTGGTGGTAACGATCTTCTAAAGTAGCTTTTTGCGTTTCTAGGTTAAGGATTTGACCTTTTGCAGGGTCCATCCATAATGCTGTGTAACCTGATGAAGTACCAAGGTAATCACCAACTAGGCTTAAGATGCCACCGTCAGGTTGCTTACCTAGAGGTTGGATTTGACCCGCTTCATCGTTGTAGTTTAAGTAACCTTGTTCAGCGATTAGGTTGAAAGTACCTAAACGAGTAACAGTTTCAGTAGACTTAGAACCGTTTAACTGAGTAACTTCAGCAGTGAAAGATGAAATCTTACCTGATTCTGTCATTTCAGTTTGTAATGAGAACCATAGTTCTTCTAGTTCAGCAAGAACTGGGATTTCTTTAGCGTTAGCTAGTTTTTCTAAAGTAGCTTCACGACCTGGGAATTCAGCACTTACGATTGACGTAGCGATACGGCCGTATGCGTTACCAGATGCACGACGAACAACACCAAACATCTCACCTAAATCGCCTTTCGCGTTTTCAAGTGCAGATTCTTTGTTTGTTAGAGTGATTTCGTTATCAGAAAATTGCTTAGTTAAACGAGTGTTACGTGCTTGCTCTGAAGCAAGGTCACCTTGAGCTTTCTTAAGAAGAGCTTGCTTGTCAGCACGCGCTGATAAGAACTCTTGCTCACGCTTTTTATCAAGCTTGGCAACAGATACACGATCGTTTTTGATTTCTTTTAATAAATCATCTAATTGGTTTGCTGAAGCAGAAGTAGAGATGCCAGCAGTTAATGTTAGAGCAGCAAAAATCGCTGTGCTTTTAATAAACTTTTTCATTATTCTCCAGCCCCCACTGCGTATACTGGTAATTTAATTAAATCAGGAGCAGTTTGTTTACGCGCCATACGGATTGTCTTAGTGATTGGGCTTAAGAACTCGTCACCCAATGCGTGCCATGTACGCTCTTTGTGATCGTAGATCCAAGCATTTTTAAGATCTAGAGACTGAGCTACTAAAGCGATACGACCCATGTGTACGAAGTCAACCGTAATTGTTTGACCTTCGAAGTCTAATTCGCCTTGGTAAGCAGAGAACATTGAACCGTAATCGGCTTCAATTTCGTATGCTTCTAGTACTAGACGGAATTGCTCAGCTACTGAGATACCTTGACGAGTCATTACGTCTTTAAGACGATCTAAACGCTCGTTACGGTCGTTCAAGTTAACTGGAACGTCTAATTCGATGAACTTCTCTAATGCATCAATCATCTTGTACATTAGTGGAACAACACCCTTCTTAGTTTCAGCGATAGTTTCAATCTGACGATCTAGAGAGTCAATACCAGCTTGCTGGTCGTTAACTAGACGTTGAACGTGATCGTTGTATACTTTCAAGTTCTCTGTTTCATCAACTACTTGACGGTACTCAGCAAGTAATTCTTGTGATTGCTCGTAGATTTTGTTGATTTTCTCTTGTGACTTCACAGAAGACTTAACTGTAGCAGCTTCGTTCTTTTGAAGTTCGTTAAGGCTAGTGGCAGAAGCAATATTGCTTCCCGCTAAAGCCAGTGCGCCAACGATCGCTGATGCGATGAGACTTTTCTTGCTTATTTTGGACATAGTTCCCAACCAATTGCTATTTAACTTATTACCACACACTTCCTATAAACATGTGATACTGAATTTATCTAAACACAAAGTAAAGACATTGCTTTAAGTTGTTGCTTTTAAAAACACCTAGAAACGTTTAAAAAAACGCACCATTTTCTGAGGTAAACTTAGAAAAGAGTATTTTTAATCCGTTTTTGTAAAAATACAGCTCTATATAAGACAATAGTGACTGCCTAAAGTCAAATTTTTTAAACCTTTCTACCGAAATGTTTAAAAAAGAATCAAGATAGGCCTGATTTTTACAAAAAAATTACAATCAACCATAAACAGAGGCCTGCAAGGCGATTTTTTATTGCTAATTTTTTCACACATCATCATAAGACGATCATTAATTTAACAATCGAAAGAATCTGATCAGACCAGTAACAAAATTAACTTTGTTTATGTTGATTAATATCAAATGTAATTTTCTTAAATAAAACTAAGAAACCTTCAGTTAACCATAATAAAATTTCGTATTGATATAAATGGAACACTTTAAAAAATAATGCGATTCAAACCATTACAAAACAAAAAAAACAGCTACTTAAAATGCGAACGAGTCGACTGAATGTAATTTCCCAATCACTGTGATCAAGGTGTTATCTTAAATGCTCTTAGATTCTGTGCTTAAAATACGTACCTCGACGGCATCAGAGGAAACGCATTCCTTCGAGTATATTCAATTTACGACAAAAATTGCGCTTTGAATACGTATTCAAAGGGCATTGTTTAGTATAGGTCAAACTTGTAGGTTAGTTTTAGAAGTTTGTAACTCATTTAGCAGTGGTGTCAGTTGTTTTTCGTATCGTCGCCATAGTTCTACCGATGAATTATAGATTGGTTGACGAACCTGATAAGCACTGGCCGTAGTCACAACCCCTTTGCTTTTATGAAAGTGTAGGCACTCATCCTGCCAGGGCAACTCACAGAGTTGCACTAATTTTCTAATTTGTTGCTCCGGATTGGCAATTAGGGCTTCATATTCAATATCAACGAACGCATCTGGGCAGATGGCCTGCCAATGCGCCATCAGTTTTTCAGCCAAGTTATAAAACTGACCTAACGATTGCAGGTTATAGGCGAATCGATAGTTATCCGTGGTAAAGTTTTGCTTATATATAGACAGGCAAGTATCAATAGCATTACGTCGGCAGTATATTATCTTAGCCTTTGGAAAAACCAAATGAATCAACCCTATTAAGAGCATATTGAAAGGGAGCTTATCGGTTACATGTGCCACATTGCTTGCCATATCCCCCACTTTAGCTAGATAGGCATCGGCAATCTCATTAAACATTTTAATTTCATAAGTGCTAATGTCTTTATAAAGAAAGCCTGTCTCTTGCGTTAGAAAACCTCGGGTACCTAAACCAAAAAAGTGCTCAAGCTCCCCACCACCATAAACATCACTGTGACTCGCCAATATTTTTTCAACCAACGAGGTGCCAGACCTGGGCATGCCCACAATGAAAATAGGTTTTGCCGACTCATTGGGCTTAAAGTCTTTATTCGCCAACACCTGGGCCATAGACTTTTTACTGAAACTATTGATAATCGAACCAATAAAGGCTTCATCAGTACGGATGTCGTAATTAAAGGTGGAAAACCTTAAAGCATTGCCTTTATTAAGGTGCTCAAATGCGTGTGCATATTGACCGCAATCTTCTAATGCCTTGGCAATCGCAAAATGATACAGAATTTGATCACTAGGTTGCGCTGTGTCTAAGTGTGCTTGCATTTGTGTTAACTGAGGGTCATCAACGGATGAATATTGGTGTATCTTAGACAGTAAAAAATGTGCCTGTGCAAAGCTAGGCTTTAAACCAAGGATTTTCTGATAAAGCTGCTTTGCGGCATTAATGTCACCTTTTGCTTTCTTAAGATTTGCCAAGGCATATAACGTTTCAACATGATCTGGCTGGGTTTTGATCACCTCAAGATACAGCGCTTGTGCCTCATCTATATTACCTAATGCCATTTCCGCTTGAGCAAGCAATTGCTGAGTGTGTAGATGAGACTTCTCAAATGTTAAACCCGCTAAGCACGCCTTTCGCGCCTGAACAAATTCGCCTAACTGAAGAAAGCAAAACGCCATATGAGCATAGACAATCACTAAATCACGCTTTTGTTTCAAAGCACGCTGATAAAACTCAATGGCATTGCCAAAATTCCGCTCAAAACGATGTATGTCGGCAAGTCGCAATAAACCGTCAATAAAGTCGGGTTTAAGCTGTAGTGAAAACTGTGCTAATTTTTTGGCTTCATCTTGACGCTGACTCAGCGTACAAATTAAGGCTAGCTGGGTAAACACAACGGGCACATAGATCTTTTGTGAAATCAATTGCCTATATTGTCGCTCAGCTTGCTGTAAGTTGCCATTTTGATGTGATTTTAGTGCGGCTTCAATTGCCTGACGAATCTGCGGTGTGATCATAGCGTTTATTATTATTTTGTTAATTAACGCCAGTATAACGTATCGCCCTTGTTGGCAAAACTGAAATTTATTGCAAACCTTGGTTACTAGGCCGATATTTTACTGCAATTCGTTCTCATTAATTAGGGTCAGATACAAATATCACTAATGTGTATCTGACCCTAATTATTAAACGCGACATAATAACAAGCACCAAGTGCAGAACACTTAGTGCTTTTGTGTTTAATTCAATTTAAAAAATTGATTAAAATTTAATACCCGCTTTCACGAAGAAGTAACGACCTAGTACATCGTATGTGTATGGGTCTGTGTTAGCATCGTTATTGCCTGAGAAGTAAGGAGGTTCTTCATCAAGGATGTTATTAACACCACCAGATAACGTAACAGAGTCTGTCACGTGGAATGAACCTGATACATCATGATAAATTGTTGAACTTACATCTGGTGCGTAACACTCTTCTGGAGCATCTTTACAAGAGTAAGAATCCATACCATCGATGTAACGACCTTCGTATGTTAGTTCCCAATCATCTGACTTAACGTTTAACGTGAAGTTAGATTTAATTTCTGCATATGCACCGCTACCAGATGTGATGAAACCTTTGTAATCTAGAACGTTACCATCTTGATCAGACTCTTCAAATTCATCAAGGATTGATGTATCTAAACCAAGTCTCCAATCTAAACCAGCTGCTTCAAAGTTGTAAGCGAAGTTAACATCGTAACCAGCAGTCTCCTGGCCACCAATGTTTTGTAAACCATTGTTGAATGAGATACGACCCGTACCATCAATCGCAATGTTTGCTGCTTGACATACTGATGTGCCAGAATTAATCGGGTTACCATTTGCATCTAAACATAAGTTAGCAATGTAGTTAGAACCAACAGCACCAATTGCATTGGTGATTTCGATATCATAGTAATCTACAGTTACAGATAAACCTTCAACAAAGCTTGGCTCGTATACAACACCAGCAGTAAAGATATCAGCTTCTTCTGGTGTTAGTAATGGGTTACCACCAACAGTTACTTCAGCTTGAGTTTGTGTCGTTGCAGGGTGCTTGATTTGATCAAACGATGGAGAGTTACCACTGAATAATTCAGATACAGTTGGAGCACGGAATGCTGTTGAAGATACACCACGTAACATTAACTCATCGTTTACTTTCCAAGTTAAACCTAACTTCCAAGTATTGTCATCGCCAAATGTGCTGTAATCAAAGTAACGTACTGCTGCGCTTAACTCAACGTGCTCTGCTAAGAAAACATCACTAACTAATGGAATAGCAAGCTCTAAATAAGCTTCATCAACGTTGAATGAACCTGAAGTTGGTTCAACACGCGGGTCATTTGCAAGACCTTGTGCTGTTAATGAATCAGGCGTGTAAAACGCAGACTCAAGACGGTGCTCAACACCTACCGAGAAACCAACGATACCAGCAGGTAATTCGAAAGCTTCACCAGATAAAGTTGCAGCAAAGATATCCATCTCGCTACCACCGTTGTTTAATTCAGTGTAGATGAATGGAGCAATACTATCGCCTTCCCAAGAACTTTGCGTAAACGGGTCAAAGCCACCACCAGCAAGGATTGCATCTTTATCTAAACCTTCAGCAGATAATTTGTTACCTAACTGAACTGCGCTATTGATTGAACCAATGTTGTGTAAGTTTGCTAACTTATCTACAGAATCGTTTTTACCTTTGTTGTATGAAACATCCCAGTAAAAACCGTTTTCTAGCTCACCTTCAAGGCCAAGAACAAGACGTACTGTGTCAACATTTTGTGAGAAGTTACGAGTACCAGACTCAACCATACGACGACCGTAATCTAATGCTTCACCATCAACGATACCGTGATCAAGTAATGCCGGGTTCATCCAAGATGAATCGTAAACCCATGACTCAGAGTTCCAAATTGGCTGTGGAGCCATTTGTTGTGATGACCAACGTTTTGTGTACATTGCTTCTGTAAAGAAGTTGATGTCATCATTTACTTCGTAGTTACCAGCAACAGTTAAGTTTAAACGGTGCATAGGTGTGAATAAGTAACTATCTTGAGAGTAGTTATAACGGTCGTTGTTATCACCTGAGTAAACGAAATCATGGTAAGTACCACCACGACCACTTAAATCAGCAGTTTCCCCCCAAATGTGACCACCTTGTGCGTATGAAGAACCAGCACAGAATAAGCCATCAGGACCTTCAGCGATAGGACATTCTGAGAACTTACGATCGGCTTGCTTTGCTTCACCACGGTCAGTGTATTGAGCGCCAAATACGATATTACCTTTATCGTTAGAAGCACCAATAGTAAAATCTAGGTTTGTTTCGTCTGCGTCATCTTCACCAGATTGTGCTATTTGCACATTTAATTCCGCACCTTCATAATCTTTCTTTAAGATTACGTTAACAACACCAGAAACAGCATCCGTACCATAAACAGCTGAAGCGCCATCCTTAAGTACTTCAACACGTTGGATCATTGAAACAGGAATAGTGTTTAAATCAACCGTTGATGCAGCGCCCGTACCGGAAGCGATCATACGACGACCGTTAACAAGAACAAGAGTTCGGTTAGAACCCAAACCACGTAAATTTACACTCGCATTACCACCAGAACCATTGTTGATACCTGGGTTTGTCATAGCACCACCTACAGAGGTCATGCTTTGTAAAATACCATCAATTGAAGTAACACCTGAAGCGGCGATAGCTGAAGCATCAATAACGGTAACAGGACTTGCTGTTTCCATATCACTACGTTTGATTCGAGAACCGGTAACTTGGATGCGCTCGACTTCTTCAACTTGTGCTTCTTCTACAGCATTAGCATTTGAAGCAACACCAGCAGTTGCTGCAGCACCAAATACTAAGGCTAAGCGAATTGCTTTAGTTAATTGATTGTTAGAATTCATTATTACTCCCTTCACTTTTTTAACAGTGACATTTATTCAAGATTTATTTCTTGTTTTCTTTTATATCCGGTAAAAGTCCGGATTTGAGAAGATAATAATGGCTTTTTTGTTCACGCGTCAATAACACCCTGATGACAACAAGTTACAAACCAAACCCTTTAAACACATGACTTACAACCACCTCACACCCACAAAACACTCGAGCAACACAAAACCAACACAAGCAACACAAAACCAACACCAGTAACACCCAAAAAACTTTCACTCTAAAATAGCCAAACCCAATAAAAACAACACCTTGAGATGAAAGTAAGTTCCATAACGGCAACAAAACCACAGATTTAACAAACAAATAACATAAAAATTTAAAATTTTTTTTATTAAAAGCCTATTTTCATCATGCAAACCAACCTCACCTGTTACATTTAGGCGTTATTGATGACTCAAATCTAAGAATATTTCATTCAAACACACATTAAAAACACGGAATACCCAGGGTAAAGCCAGTTCAATAGCAGTGTTTTTTACTAGACTATTTACTTTGTAAACAGATGATGAGTGGACGATTTTGCCTGTTCAGGACATGTTTGTAAGGGGTTGACTATAAGGCTATATGAATGAGCTATTTAAACGGGCCCTTGGACGCGTTTAGGAACGCGATAACCATCGTTTTGTTTGTAATTTGGGATTCAAGATAGCAATATTTTTCAGAGGAATTCTGTAGCCTTATTTAAGTACCGTATATAAAGAAAGGAAAGTTTGAAATACCATTACCCTACTTAGTAGGTAAGATCCCCCCATGAAGACATGTGTTGAAGTTCCTAGAGCGTTTTACGAACATCCCTTGTAATAGGTTTATGTTCTTTACCTATAATAGACAGTGAGCAGGTAAATTATGCACTGATTTATTACTTATTGCCCAAATTATAACGCGCAAAAAAAAACGGCCAACTATAAAGTTGACCGTCTTATCTTAATCAGCTTTCAATTAGAAAGTGATTGATGCACTTGCGTGGATGTAACGACCTAAACCATCGTAGAATGCGCCAACATCAAGGGTGTTACCAGTGATTGGCTTCTCTTTATCAAGAATGTTGTTCACACCTAAACGAGCAGTTAAGTGTTCGTTAAACGTGTAGTGACCCGCTAAATCAATGTAAGTTTGGCTAGAAATACCGTCATCAACTAGAGTATCAGTTGTTCCTTCATAGTCAACTTTACCCATGAAACGCCATTTCACGTTAACACCCCAATCATCCTTATCGAAGTTAACGTTCATCACGTGTCTCCAATCAGGTTGTGGGTAACATAGAGACGAGATTTGACCAGCACAGTCATAAACTGAATCAGGATCACCTGGAATAGACGTTGTTTCTTTCGTATCCATGTAAGTACCGATGATTGTAGTGCTTAAGTTACCTTCAAAAATATCTACATTGTAAGCGGCACTTAAATCAATACCTTCCCATTTTTGTTCAGCTAAGTTCAAGTTTGTTGCTTGAACATAACCGCTTTGACCTAACCAAAGGTTGCCAGATGGTGAACGAGTAACATTGTCACAGAATACTGCACTACCTGATTTCGCACATTGCTCAATCGTTAGTTCAGGTTGAATGTTGTCAATAACATCTTCAATCTCGATGCTCCACCAGTCAATTGAGAAGTCAATTTCATCAGTAATTTGACCAACAACACCTACAGTGTAAGTATCAGCAATCTCAGGGTCTAGATCTGGGTTACCACCGAATAAAGCATTGTACTGACCAGCTGGGCTGGTTGATACGTTACCGTATTGAGAAGCTGAAACACCAGTGCTAGCACATTGTGCAGCTGATAAAGTAGGAGATGGACCAGCACATGGATCTTCACCTGACCATAGACCAATACTTTGGTTTGCGAATAACTCACCAATGTTTGGCGCACGTACCGCACGGTTGTAACTTGCACGTACTTTCCAATCTTCAACTGGAGTCCAGTCAACAGCAACTTTGTACGTTGGCTCACCACCAGTCGTATCGTAGTCAGAGTAACGGTAGCCTAAGTCTAATAGTAATGATTCTGCAAATTCAGCATCTTCAACTAAAGGAACACTTGCTTCCATGTAAAGTTCACGAACAAAGTAACCACCAACTAGAGATTTCGTTGGACCACCTTGACCTAGCAATGCGCCTGTTTCGTATAAGTCATCTGAAATACGTTCGAAGTCTTCATCACGGTATTCAGCACCAAATACAACAGCAATTGGAGTTGACGCTGAAGGTAATGAGTAACCTAATTCACCAGTAACGTAAGCACTTAGTACTAAACGTTCTGAATCTGTAGTTCCAATCGCAGTACCAGTTAGCGGTTTAGCTGCTTCAGAAGTTACACCATTGTAAGTGAATACTTCATAAGGGATACAGTCACCAGCACACTCTTCACCATTAGCACCTAGAGCCGTGGTAATACGAGGGGCGAAGAAGTCATTTTGGTAAGTACTGATCGAAGTCGTGCTAGAGTACTGAATATTGGCATCATATGACCAATTGTCATTAATCTCACCTTCAGAGCCTAATACGATACGGAATGAATCATGCTCAAGCGCGTCAACACGAGGACCACCTTCAACGTTACGCTTACCAATGTAGATTGCTGCTTGACCCGTTTCTGCATCGATACCTAGACCGTCAGCAAGTTGTTGACGTTGTGCATCATTGAATAGATCTGAACTTAGATCCATGATGTACTCTTCGTTAAAGAAAGTACCTGACTCAGCGATTTGCGCACGAGTTTTATCACGCATGAATGATGCTTCTAAGTACGGTTGGAAGTTATCGTTCACAGCGTATTTAGCGAATGTACCCAAAGTGTATTTTTGGTCCGGGCGCATAAAGTGGTTAATTGGAGCATAGTTGTAGCGGTTTGAACCAGGAGAATCAATAAAGTTACTGCCTTCATCCAATGATGACCACATATTACGGTCATAATCAGTCGTGCCATCTTCATTAACTGCATACATATCAAAGTTAGGGATGATTGCGTTAGCTGAACCACCACAAGATGTACCTGCATTGTTTAATGCACAAGATGAGTAATCACGTTCACCTTGACGTAGTTCATTGGTTTTCTTGTACGTAGCGTAAGCAACTGCGTGACCTTTACCACCGTCAAAAGAACCACCCATAGTAACGTCTAGGTTAAAAGACGTACCGTCGATGTCAGTGTTACCGTCTTCGTATTCAAAACCTTTAGCGTCCATTAGTTCTTGAACGTAACTATTGTCGTTATCGTGTTGGTAACCTGAACCACCTACATCAATTTTGAAACCTTCGAAAGTGTCATCCATCACAAAGTTTACAACACCCGCTACTGCGTCAGCACCGTATACAGATGAACCACCACCTGTCATAACTTCAACGCGCTTAACTAGTGCAGAAGGGATTGCGTTCAAATCGGCAGCACCACTTGAACCACCACCTGGTGCCATACGACGACCATTGATTAGTACAAGTGTACGATGAGAACCTAAACCACGCATATCTACACCAGCACGGCCAGAGGCGCCGTTTGCTTGGAAAGCTGTTGATGAAGCTTCGATTTGAGGTAATGTGTTAAGCATATCCTCAACACGGGTGAAACCAGAAACTTTGATGTCTTCTGCACTTGTGATTTGGATTGGGCTTGCTGTTTCCATATCTGCACGTTTGATACGAGAACCAGTTACTTCAATACGCTCTACTTCTTCTTCTGCTGCTGTAGCTTCTTCAACTGCAGCGTTTGCATTAGCTGCAACACCAGCAGTAGCGGCAGCGCCGAAAGCCATCGCTAAACGAACAGCTTTAGCAAGTTTATTATTGCTATACATGTTTACTCCCTGGACCACTTAAAGTGATTCGATTGTTAATGTTCAAAGCTATGTTGCTTTGTTTGTTTTATAAGTTAGGCCAATGACCTGATCTGTCGAGGCTAAGCATACAACCATTACGTTTAACAGGTCAATAACATAAAAGAACATGTTTGCAACTTTTAACCAACTAAAAAGAAAAGTAAAAAACACAAAACCTGCATAAATATGCACCAAATCAATGCAGCTAAATATCTTTTCTTTTAAGGTCTGAATTTAAGTACTAAAACGACTTGAAATCGAGCGCAAGCCATTATTTTAATTACCTTTATTTATATAAAACAGATTAAAAATCTTAACAAACCTGGACAGACCCCATTAAAAATGAGACCCCTTAGTCTTAATAAACTGGGAATATGGCTAGATCGCCACGTATTCTGGGAGGTTTTTTATAAGCCAAAATCAAAGCAACAAAATACAAACATAAAACCAACAAAGGTAATCCAAACTACTTGAAAATAGTTAAAACGCCGAAGCGGCCTGCATAAATATTTACATAGAATTCAAAACTGGTGGGAAACATGGCCAAAAAACAACCGCAAAATTGTTACAAAAAAGTTTCACAGAGGGTGTAAAAAGTGACTTTTTCAGCCTAAATCTATAAATTTAAACAAAAATTCAAGGCCCTTAAAATCAATGTAGGGTTAGGTTTCGGTCATAAATGCGACAAAATTATTCATTAAAAGAACACTCAGGCGACAGTTGGCATGATAATACCGATGAATCACTTTGTCAGTTATGACTTTTTACGTTACCGAACCAACACTCAAGGCAGTCGTAAATATATGTAGCAAAACACTTCTAGAGCAAACGCGCACAAAGTAATGTATGATCAACGTTAATTAACACACAGCTAACCTTCCCCTTTATGATAATTGAGCTTTTCAGCGACCCCAATTTACTGCTTACGCTAATAAGTATTGGCTTTATCGCCGGTTTTATCGATGCCATCGCCGGAGGTGGTGGCTTATTAACGGTACCTGTGCTTTTAACGGCAGGATTACCACCGCACATTGCGCTAGGCACCAACAAACTTTCAGCGTGTTTTGGTTCGTTAACCGCCTCTTATACCTTTTATAGAAAGCGCTTGTTTTCTCCCTCTTTTTGGGTTGTAGCTGCCGTTGCCACCTGTTTTGGAGCGATTATTGGCACCTTGGTGGTTAATCTGATTAATGCCGAAATGTTGAACAAAATATTACCCATTGTCATTTTATGTTGCGCTTTATACACGCTGTTTTCTAAGATCAGCAAAAGCGATTCATTTGAGAGCCCTCAAAAGAATAAAGCAAGTAACATAAAACAAGGTTTACAGGGGTTTATTCTTGGTTTTTATGATGGTGCGGCCGGGCCTGGTACGGGGGCATTTTGGACGACAAGTTCATTAGCACTATATAAGATGAATATTCTGTTGAGCAGCGGTTTAGCAAGAAGCATGAACTTTATCAGTAATTTTGTCTCCCTCATCACCTTCATGATTCTCGGCCAAGTGCATTTTGCTTATGGTATTGCAATGGGGGTATTTATGTTGGTAGGCTCATGGATAGGCGCTCATTCAGCAATTCGCTTTGGTGCTAAGTTCATTCGCCCGGTATTTATTACCGTGGTGCTTATTATTACCATTAACCTAGCTTATCACGCCTGGTTTTAGGAAGCCGTAATGTCTCAAGATGCAATTTCCAGACTGGCAACACTATTAAGTCAACTAAGTGTTGATGCCAAGCATATAGATGCGATTAATAAACAAAAGAAATCACATTACTATCTTAAATACGAACCAATGTTTGATGAAAAGCTATTTCCCATTGTCAGCTCTGACTATATTGATTACGTAAAATATGCGCAGCAACGTCTTACTCACTTACAGAAATTGTTGAAAAACAAGCAAGATGAATTTTCCGATGCTTTATTACAAGAACTTGAATCGCAAATTGTCTCACTGATCACCGCAATTAAAGCAAATCAATCACGTCATAATGACAGTGAATACCGTCTCGATCGTCGTAAACGCCTACAAGGGCAAAGACAAACAAAGCAATTTAAAAAGCAAACCAAGTCCATCTTGCAACCAGTGAATCAAATCTACGCCAAATTAAATGAAACCCGGGGCTTTGAATTGCGTTTAATGCAAATGCTTACTGACAAAGAACTCGAATTGAAACAATGTAAGGCCAAAGACAGCAGTAGGCTACAAATGGAAGTGCTAACCTTACACCAACGCCTAGGGCGATGTCGTAAAGCGATTACTGATATTGAAAAACAAATAGAACTCAGTGAAAAACGTCGTGTATAAATAGGTAGCAATAAAAGTATTGTGAAAGCTTAAAGATAATTTAAGAGTGCATGAAGCAATGGAAAAGAATTGAGGAAGAATTGGGTGGCACCTCTTTCAGCCAACATCCCGGCACATGAGTCGTCTGCTGCGGTTGCTTCCTTCCGGACCTGGCCGAGTTCACAGAGTATCATTGCGAGAGGACCAAAAGAGGCGCCATAGTGGCTAACAACAATGGTTAGCGAAGCGCATTATGGCGAATTGTTTGGTCAGTTGCAAGTGCTTAATCGTTAATTACTGCTTACTTGCTCAAAAGTTCAACAGCTTTAACTTTTTGCTAACCTTTATAAGAAATAAGAAAAGCCAATATAAGAAAAAGCCCTGTTCAGTGATAATCCTGAACAGGGCTTGGTATTTTTTAAGAACCTTAAATTAATACTTTTCCGGGTGCTTAGCGCTGTTTGGATTAAATAAACTCTGGATATTGATCAGCTCGTCGGCAACATCGCCATCGATATGCTGCGCAGCAAAGCAATGCACTTCTTTTTTTGCGTAATCAAGTTGCATAGGAACAACCGGAACGTTCGCTTGTTTGGCAATGTGTAAGAAGCCGGTTTTCCACTTCCCTACTTTAGAACGAGTCCCTTCTGGCGTTACCACCACAACAAGCTCTTCGGCTTCGGTAAAATTGTCAGCCATTTGACCGACAAAACCTTGTGGGGCGCTTCGATTAATTGGAATACCACCTAAAAACTTTAAAATCGGTCCAATAGGCCATTTAAACAAACTGTTCTTAGCCAAAAAATTGACTTTAAGGTTATAGGCAAACTTTATTCTTAGGCCAACAAGGAAATCCCAGTTCGAGGTGTGCGGTGCCACGGCTAAGATAAATTTTTTCTCATTAGGAAAATTACCCACAAACTTCCAACCAGAAAGTCTCAGTAAAAATCGACCGAACCAACGGGTAAAAGCACCGCCTGCAACAGGCACATTTTCAGGTAATTTAGGAAGATTTAACGACATATAAAAAAATAGCTCTATTGAATATGATTAAATTGATTACTTAAGGTTAATACGAATGCTTTAAGTTGCAATAAGTTCTCTTTACCAATCCTTAGCAACAGCTTATCAGCCTGACTAAGCTGCTCAAGCTCGGCATCCTGATATTGATAAATAACATTGGGACGAACCAATGCGGGTGATTGCGCAGGTACTGGCATATCAAGCACACGTTCGATGCATACCTTTAACACATCATCAAACGATTTATCAACGTACCCCAATTCGGCATAGGCTTCCTCAAACAATGGCTTTACTTCATCGTATTTTGCGATCAGGGTTTCAGGATCAAATGAATGCAATAAGTCGATAAATGCCGTATAGCGAATATGATTACCATCACTGATACGATAAGACTCACCTTGCGCTGTAATGTGTTCAGCTTGAAATTTACCAAGCGGTTCTTTTAAAGGAATATGTGAATAAGCCAATTCGCCTTGGGCAAAGTTATCGGCCGTCACCACAATGCGTCGAATTAAGTCATCGGTTAACAGCAGATCCAATAGCTCTTTGCGCCAAGATAGCTGGGCAACAATATCACCGATCAGCGCATCACTGTCATCTAAAGCAGGCAATCTTACCTCAATTTCTTCAATAACAACTTCAGCGACCGGCTCTTCAACAACCAATTCAGGCTCTATGACTTCTGTTGGCTCATCGACAACAGTCGGTACAACTTCGGTAATTTGCACCTCAGACTCATCAATGGATGTATTTTGCGAGGTTTGTTCTACCATTTCATCTTTAATTAAAATGTAGATAAATGCTGCCGCAACAACGAGAAAAATAATGATGTAAACAATAGATGATTCATTACGTTTTTTTTCATTCACAGAAATAGAAGACAACGACTCTGACACAAAAATTCCTTATAAACATTGGGATGTGTTTAGCATAATAAATTTAATCACATTAGGGTAGGATTAAACGTCGATAATGGCTAATTAGACCATAAAAAACGGCGAATATCGGCACCGCATTGCTATTTTTACAATGTAATAACAAAGCGAATACCGAGAAAGGATACTTATGAAAAAATAGGGTTATATTTTCACTGTTTTTTTGTTGATATTATACTCACGTAGTTTATTGGCAATGGCCGTATGGCTAACGCCAAGTTTTTGAGCTAATTGTCGGGTACTCGGGTAAGCAGGATACAACTTACGCAATATGTTGGCTTCGTAGCGTTTTACCGCCTGATCCAGTGTGCCTTGGAACTCTTCTTCAAGGTAGCCTTGTTGCGCACTGAAGTGTGGTAATTTCAAATCTTCAATTCGTACTTTGTCACCATTAAGCAGTGCCATGGCCTTTAAAATCACATTTTGCAATTGGCGTACATTGCCAGGCCACGGATATTGCAGGATAAAATCAGCACATTTAATATCAAAATGTACCCCATGGCGATGGTTTAATTTAGCGGCTTTTGCTAAAAACGTTTCTGCTAACGGAATAATGTCTTTGCGCCTTTCTCGTAAGGGCGGGATATTTAGCGTTAACACATTTAAGCGATAGTAAAGATCTTCCCGAAAACGCCCTTCTTCAACCTCGGTTAATAAGTCTTTACTGCTCGAGCTAATTAATCGAATGTTTGTTTTGTATTCTTTATCATCGTCTACCCGTCTAAAACAGCCATCTTCAATGACCCGTAATAGCTTGGCCTGAAATATCGGTGACATTTCACTCACATCATCAAGAAATAAGGTACCACCATCGGCTTGTTCAAAAATGCCTCTTTGGAACTCACCATTACTCAATGTTCGGCCAAACATTGCAGACTCTATGGCATCGTCAGGTAAAGATGCACAGTTAACGACCAAAAAGTCGCCTTCATTGCGTTTGCTGGCATTGTGGCAGGCTCTAGCAAATACTTCTTTGCCGGTACCTGTTTCACCTAGGATCAAAATGGAGGAGTCAAGATTCGCCATGCGCTTGGCCTCACGTACCACTTTACGTTGTCCTGAAGACGACTGTTGAATACCGCGAAAGTTTTTATCTTGAATGTGTTTAAACGCTTTTACCTGCTGACCAAGGCGAGCCTCGGACTTTAGGATAATTAACGCGCCAGTAAGCACGTCTTCATTTTCATGATCATCACTTGCAACCGTCGTTGGTAAAATATCGGCAACAAAGTCTTCTTCAAAGAAACTGATTTTACGGGTTTGAGCTAGCACATCTTTGGTGCCCAAATACTTAACAAAGTTGAAGCCTTTTAACCACTGGCTGGCTGGCTGGCCAACAATTTCTTCGGTTGTTAGGCCAATTCGACTTAGCGCGGCATCGTTAAGGCCAAACACATTCGCTCGTATATCTACCGTAACCACAGGGTCGGGTAATGTTCTTACTAAGGTATCAAGAACATTTCTTGCTCGCTCAGATGGCATAAAAGGGGTTGTTTTTACATCGATAACCCCATCAATAAGACGAAGCTTAGGCATAAAGGTTTGCAGGGTGGTAAATGCTAGGTTGGGAATGTGAACAAAGATTTCACCGGACGCAGTACTGGCATCAATGCCTTTAATATTAATCTCTTGCTCAACCAGCACAGCAAAGACTTTTTCTGCTATACCGACTTTATCTTCACAATTTATTTGTAAACGCACTTTAGGTCGCTTCCCATTCTTATTTCTGTAAACATTATTTTACATTAAAAAGAACAGAAAGCGCTAATAAAAAGTTAAATAATTGCTATTTACAAACCGGATTAAGAGTCAAGTAAAGCATCGGTTTTTGCCGCGCAAATAAAATCATTACGGTGTAGGCCTTTTATGGCGTGCGTCCACCATACAACAGTCACTTTGCCCCATTCTAGAGTTATGGCCGGATGATGAAACTCAGCTTCGGCTAAATCAGCAACTTTGTTGGTAAACGCCTGGGCTAACTTGAAGTTTTTAAATTTATAAACTCGCTCTAGCATCATAATGCCGTTGTTTACCGGCGCTGCCCAGTCAGGGATTTCCTTAATTAACTCGGCTAATTCTTGGTCACTTACTTTTGGTGCATCCGCGTGGCAGGCAACACACTGTTGCTGGCTTAATTGATTACTCATAGGGCTCTCTTTGCTTATATTTGATTTTGATATTGTTTTTAATTCGTCGATGCAACTGTGCTTGTTATTTTTATTTTAGTCGCTGCGTTATTTTAGTGGTTAAGCGACGTCTTTTTTAGGGAATAGCGGCTTATGCAACCCTAAACTTTTTGCTCGGGCAACCAAGGCCAATAAATCCTGCTCCGCGATTTGAGTTAATTCGTCAAGCGACTCTATATAAAAGTAAATTGGTTGCAGGATATCAATCCGGTATGGGGTTCTAAGTACGTCAACTATATCGAGTGGTTTGCGGATGGCTTTCGCATCATGGATTGCATACAGCGTTTCAGCAGGAGAAGATAGCACCCCGCCACCATAAATATGCATACCTTGCTCGGTTTTAAGTAAACCAAACTCGACCGTAAACCAATACAACCGAGCCAAATAAGTACGCTGTTCTTTGCTTGCTTTTAAACCTAGCTCACCATATTTTTGGGTAAAATCGGCAAAGGCAGGATTGGTTAATAATGGACAATGGCCAAAGATCTCATGAAAGATATCTGGCTCTTGTAAATAATCCATTTCTTGCTGACTACGAATAAACGTTGCCACCGGAAATTTACGTTCACTGAGGAGCTGGAAAAACTCGGTAAAGCCTATCAAGGCGGGCACTTGTTGGCATTGCCATCCGGTTTCCTTGAGTAAGACTTCAGATACCTCAGATAACTGTGGGATCCTATCTTCAGGTAGATTCAGTTTTTTTAAGCCATCGAGAAATTGTGGACAGGCACTTTGCTTAATGCAATTGATTTGACGTTGGTATAAGGTTCGCCAAATGTCATTCTCTTGCGCCGTCCAGTCATAAATGCCCTGCTCATTTGGCTTTTTAGAAATGTATTTGGTTGCCTTGCTCATATAGTCTTCTCTTTTAAGTCAATAATGTCACACACCTATTCTATGCCGGGTGTTGTTTATTTAGACTTCATACTATGAAAAGACGTTGCGGTTTAAAAATTTTTGACGATTTTTAAACTTACAGTTACGTAAACTTTAATTTACATTTATTTTTCAACTCGTTCTTTTTGTTTAGGAATCACTTTATTAATAACCGTTTTACTGGTTTTAGAGAGCAGCAACTTTTTCACTTCATCAATCACCGCTTTCCTTACCCTACTCAATTTGGGTGCCTCTTGATTAAAAGGCAGCGGGCGCGCTAAATGCATGGCGTTAATCCCCAACCTTGCGGTAAGCATACCTGCCCCCAAGCCTTGTGCCGCTCGAGTTGATACTCGACCTAAACTTTCAACACCCAGCATATCTAGGCCAACATCGGCAACAATCTCACTGGCGCCGGCAAATATCATGTTAGTAAAGACTTGCTTTAATAATTTTATCCGACTCCAGTAACCTAGGTGAATGCCGTATAAACCGGCAATTTTATCTATCATTCTAAGGTTACGCCACATCAGGACCATCATATCAACAATGGCCACTGGACTAATGGCAACGAGCATAACCGACTCGGTCGAGAACCGGGCAATTTGCTTAAGGGCCTGTTCATCAACTTTGCTTAATACGGTGATCTCGTATAAATCGACCACTTCGGCCTCAGTAAACTGATCATTTATTTGCTCTAACCACATTTGTTGTTGTTTAGTAATCACATCACTAGGTAGCTGTTTGGTAATATTTTGGCAAAATGCCTGCCCATCAAACACTTTTTCCTGATCGTATAATTGCTGAGCACGTCGCTGCGTTTTTTGTTGCTTTTTAAATTGCATCAGGCCGCGCAATTCATTGACTAATGCTAAGCCGCCCATAATACAAACACTGCCAATTAATACCGCATAAATGCCAGTTATAAAGGGTGATGATTGAAATCCTTCGATAAAAAACTGTACCAATTCATACACACATAAAAATGAAAAAGCACTACCTGCAATGCGCCATAACCATTTAGGTCGCGACTTGCCCTCGGCAACGATGGGTTGTTGCTCAATGGATTCTTCAACCGGTTGCCATGCTTCATCTGGCAAAATAATTTGCTGAGCTAGGTTGCCTTCTTCGGTGTCGCTTTCATTACTTTCTTCAAATAAAATTTGCTGTTCAAATTCTTCATCTTTTTGGCTCATTTCATTTTGTCTCCAAGTAAAAATTGCAGCACTTGGTCCATACGGATATTAGCTAGCGATTCATGTTCTTGTACCGGATTTAACGGCGCAAAGGCAATGTAATTGAAACTGCGCTCTTTAAAATAATCCGCATCAGGCAAACGCTTGGGTACAGCTCCAGGAAAGACAGTGATCACTTGATGAGTGTCTAAGCGGCGGCCCTTTAACACATTTATTGACTTGCCTTGATATACACTCTTGCCCTGCTCTGTGGCTTTGACGGATGCAATGGCCAAAGACTTCATTTCTAGGGCATCAAAGCTGAGTGACTTCTTAGCTTTATATACAAGTTGATCTAATAAACTCAACAAGGCGGGATGCTGCTCGGCGGTAATGTGATCAGCCTTGGTCGCGGCAAACAACACTTTATCAATTTTCGGTGAAAACAGTCGGGTAAAGAAATTGCTTTTGCCATAAGCAAAGCTTTCTAATATATAGCCTATTGCCTGTTCAAGGTCATTAAAGGTTTCTGCACCATTATTTAACGGCGTTAAACAATCGGCTAAAATAATTTGGCGGTCAAAATTAACGAAGTGTTGTTGGTAAAATTTACGGACAATGCGTTCTCGATATTCCAAATATCGGGCCCTAAGCATACCTATAAAGGTCTGTTGGTCGGCTTTGTTATAACTTTCATCCGACAACACATCCAAAAACGGATAAGGAATAAATTGCAATATGGGAGCCCCGGCTAATTCCCCTGGTAAAATAAAACGCCCAGGTTGAATAACACTTAAGCCGAGATCATTACGAAAAGTATGCAACAATTCGGTATATTCTTGTGCCAGCTCAGCCAGTAACGATTCATCAACGGGCGATAACGGGTCAATATCTTTTAGCTTCTGTAAAAATGACTTTGCGTGTTCTGCTCTTGGTGGTTTATTAAGTAAATCGGCCATATAGGTTGACCATTGCTCAAACGTTTGATCAAGCATCGGTAAATCCAGTAACCATTCACCAGGGTAATCGGTTATATCAAGGTACAGCGTGGCCATCTCGTTGGTATATTTTAAGATGGAATCTTTTGGGTAATAGCGAATCGCTAAGCGTAATTCACTAATAGAACGAGTGGCTTGTGGCCATTGCGGCGGGGACAGGGATAATTGCTCTATGGCCCCATCATAATCAAAACGGCTGATATGGAAATTGGATTGACTAACTCGCTTTGCGGCAATAAAGCGACCATCATGTACGGGCTTAAAAAACGATAAAGCCTGACCATTGCCTTCATTAACCAGCTGATTGACCAAGGAGGTAATAAAGGCCGTTTTACCGCTTTGACTTAAGCCAGTAACAGCCAAATTAATGTGCTGATCCAACCCTCGATGCAACACCTCTTTGGTCGTGCTTTTTACTTTGTTAGCCAACTTCTTAAATGTATCTTTCTCAATTAGCGCCATGTTTTGATTTCTTTAACGTTGATACTCGCTGAACTCTATCTTAATAATGTATGTTAATTGCGCTTTGAATAACAGCCACCATTTACATTTGATCACACTTAAGTTGTTTTTATATCATTTTGCCTAAATAACGTTGATTAAATCAGCAAAATAGCCCTTAACGTATTGGGATATGAAATTTTATTTCTTATCTTTATTCAACAAGAGACAAAACGCCTTTTCCTGAAAACTTATAACTACACTCACCTCACAACAAAATAACACCAGCAACACGCACTTAACACCAAACAAACACTGAAAACATAAAGTTTGAGCAAGCTCAAACAAACTGTCAAAATTTGCAAATATTGTTACACATTCCGTAACCGAAATGTAATTATCAAACACAATTTACAATACTAACCAGAGAAGAGGTTCTTAAATGAACAACAAAAAATCAAGATTAGCTTCAGCGATTAAAGGAGGCATTCTCTTTGGTTTAGCGGCTTCAACATCCCAACTAGCATTTGCAGAAGACGTTAACACTGAAGAAGCCATCGAAAGAATTGAAATCACCGGCTCTCGTATCCTACGTGAAGGTGCTGTTGCACCATCGCCAGTAACCGTTATTTCCGGTGCTGACTTGGTAAATACAGGTGCAATCAGCATTGGTGATGCTCTTAATGATTTACCTGCACTTGGTAGCACATACTCAATGGCTAACTCTGCTCGTTACATTGGGACAGCAGGCTTAAACTTACTTGATTTACGTAATATGGGCAGCGACAGAACGCTTGTGCTAGTAAACGGTAAGCGCCATGTATCAAGTGTTGCGGGCTCAGCATCTGTGGACGTTAACACGATTCCAAGTGCATGGGTTGAGCGTGTAGAAATTATTACCGGTGGTGCATCTGCGGTATACGGTGCCGATGCGGTAACGGGTGTCGTTAACTTTGTATTAAAGAAAAACGTTGAAGGGTTTGATGCTTCCGTAACGGCGGGTGAATCTGAACATTCGGATTACGATAACACCAAATACAGTTTTTCATACGGTACGAACTTTGATAACGACCGCGGTAACATAGCATTCGCTGCAGAATTCTCTGAACAATCTTCATTGAATGCCTTAGACCACCCATGGACTAAGACATCATATCGTTCTATGGCGAATCCAAATCAACCGGCTGATAACCGAGACGATCCAAGATACCCAGATAAAATTTACACGCCAAATGCCGGTTACTGGGGCATTAGCGATCGAGGTACCTTCGGCATATTTACCTTAGATGACCCATATACATTTAACGATGATGGTTCACCGAGAAAATTAAATTTAGGTGATAATGTTGATGGTCTAACGTGTTCTGATTGTGACTTCTTTAACCTAAATAAATACAACGAAATTCAACCTGAGTTTGATCGTTACAATTTAAACTTCAAAACAAACTATGAGCTTAATGATAACGCTAACGTTTACTTTGAAGCCAAATACAGCGAAGTCGAAGCGCAAAGTTTAGGTCAGCCTTACTTTAACTTCTTTGACTTTGACAACGTAATCAAGTCTGACAATGGCTTTTTACACCCAGAAACAGCGGCTTTAATTGAACAAGCTGGTGGTGAAGTTGTTGTAAACCGTATGAATGATGACCTAGGTCGTCGTGTAGAAGATAATACTCGCGAAACAACACGATTTGTTTTAGGTGTTGATGGAACCCTGTTAAATGATTGGGGTTATGATGTTTCATTAGTTCACGGTAAAACAGACATTAAACGCGCTAATGGTGCCAATGTCATTTTAGCCAATTACTACAATGCCATTGATTCGATTAAAGATGAAAGTGGTAATGTTGTTTGTCGTGATGAAGAAGCCCGCGAAAACGGTTGTGCGGCACTAGATCTCACTCGTTATGGCTCAGCTACTGATGAAGCTATTGATTACATTACCACGACATCGATTGGTAACAGTGAAATTAAACAAACGGTTTTCACCGCTTCTGTTTCAAACTCTATGCTGATGGAGTTACCTGCTGGTGATGTTGGTTTCGCTGCCGGTATGGAATATCGTAAAGAAGAAAGTGAAACAACTGAAGATGATAATGCAGAAGGCACATTCTTTAATGCACTAGGTGAAGATAAAGGTGACTTTAACGTAAAAGAGCTATTCGTCGAAGTTTCTGTTCCGGTTCTTACCGATGTATTCTTAGTACAAGACTTAGTTGTTGACGCCGCTGTGCGTTACGCTGATTACAGTACAATTGGTGATGCGACGAGTTGGAAGCTTGGTGTTGACTGGGCAATTAATGACGAGTTACGTTTACGTGCAACACAATCAGAAGCGATTCGCGCGCCAAACATTAGTGAACTTTTTGGTGCACCAAGTGAAACATTCTATTCTGTAGATGATCCATGTAAGTCTTCAAACTTAGATTTATCAGATGGTTATGATCAACGTCGTGCAAACTGTGCCTCATTTGGTATCCCAACTGACTTTGATTCAGACTACGACAGCTCAAGACTACCAGGCGAGCAAAGTGGTAACGAAGATCTAGATCCAGAAGAATCAACCAGTACAACCATTGGTTTGGTTTACCAACCTGCCTATTTAGATGGGTTTACTGCAACAATTGATTACTGGCACATTGAACTGGAAGAAGCTATCAGCACAGTAGATGCACAAACAATTCTTGACCGTTGTGTCGATAATGAATCAGGCGTGGATAACCAATACTGTGACTTAGTAACACGTGATCCGAGTACTCATGAAATCACTTTAATCCAAAACCGAGTATTAAACGTTGCCGGTCAAGATGTTAAAGGCTTAGATTTTGAGTTTGCTTATGACTTTGATGCATTTGGTGGTTCATTTAACACCAACATCATTGCGAGTCATTTAATTGAATTTACCGAATACCCATTCCAATCAGATAAAACAGACTTTACTGAGTGGGAAGGTGTATCTGGTACGCCTGACTGGGAAGGTACGTTTAACCTACGTTACAGCCATGATGCATGGGTAGTTTCAACATCAACACGCTATGTTGACCGTGTAGATTTATACACCCCTCAAGAGCTTGAAGATAACCCTAATCCAAACAGCTTAATGCAATTTGCATCATACGTAGCAACCGATTTGCAAGTAAGCTACGAGTTTGAAAATGGCTTAGGTTTAGCATTAGGTGTTGATAACGTATTCGATAAAGAATTACCGTTTGGTACAACAGGTACGGGTGCAGCCTCTGCAACTTATGACAACATTGGTCGCTTTGGTTACCTAACACTTTCTTACTCTATGTAAGTTAAGTTAACCTTAAAAGAATAAAACGATGGCTTCGGCCATCGTTTTTTTTGGCTTAAAGCCGGTTCTTTTAATTTGAGAGCTTTTGCTACTTTCG
This sequence comes from uncultured Thalassotalea sp., assembly GCA_947502355.1. Taxonomy (GTDB): domain Bacteria; phylum Pseudomonadota; class Gammaproteobacteria; order Enterobacterales; family Alteromonadaceae; genus Thalassotalea_A. The sequence goes on from CANMZP010000003.1 coordinate 28,315, forward strand.
GACGCTTTCATATATTTCCAAAAGCAGATGTTTTGGTCATGTCGTTCGTCGAATAAATTCGACGCTACCGCGAGCCTGTTTAATGTTAGCTCGGGTTTATTTTTTATGGGATCATAAAATCCCCTCTTAAGAATACGCCGTAGGGGCGCAATTTATTCGCCCAATCGCTCAACGAGCGATATTCCTTGCCAACCGAGCTTAAAACAATATACACCATTGTACTTTTGCTTAGTAAATATGCGCCGTCATCCTAGAATTTCTTACCCAAGGGAGCTCAAGCGAGCTCTGGGTATGAAATATCTGGGACCTCCTTTCGCATGCTGTGGGTATATTAATTTAAACGTAATATACCCGCAGTAGAACCCACCATCTTCTCGTCAAAATACAGGCAAAAAAAATCCGCGTTCTGTATAGAACACGGATTTTGATTTTTTGCTAAGCGTTTAACTTAAAGCTTATTGATTTCTCTTGAAACCGTGAACTCAGCAGAAGTCACGTAACGTTCCATACCGCGAAGCTCTTTTTCTAGCTTGCTAAATTTAAGGTTAATATCTCGAATGGCTTTCTTCGGTGGTTCACCTTCTTGCCAAATACGTGATTTAACTTTTATCGATTCACCAAAAACTTCAGCGTTGTTCTCCGACTCAGCGTATTTCGCGCTTTTCTTACTGGTTACTCGACCCGGTGCTTTATCAAGAATGAACCAACCGGCAATGTATAAAATAACAAACCATCCCATACCCAGCAGTACACCAGATACCACCAAAATGCGAACTAACCACGCTTCCCATCCAAAATAATGTGCAAGGCCGGCACACACCCCAGCAATTTTCCCTTTGGCGGGGTCACGAAACAATTCACCTTTTGATTTAAAGCTCATTACTTTTCTCTCCAATCCGGCGATTCAGCATCTAAAATAGCTTCAAGTGTTTGAATGCGAGCTGACATTTTATCGGCAGCTTCCGACAATTCGGTTAACTGCTGGTATTCATCTTCTGATAAGCCCTGGCTAATTTGACGCTTTGATTTGTAGTGTAAAATCAACCAAATTGGGGCAACGATCACCATAAAAATTATAATTGGTGCCATTAAAATATCTGGGTCCATCGAGTATCTCCTTAAACGTTACGTCTACTCTTTTACTTATAATACTTTTACATTTTTAAAAGTATAGTTTCAATAAGCGTTTATTTTTCAGCGCCTTGGTCTTTTTTTCCTGCCGCCATCTTGGCTTTTAGGGCTTCTAGCTCGCTGTCGATTTCATCACTTGCTTGTAGCTCTTCGATTTCATCGGATAACGATTTTTTACCAAGGTCATAAGCATCGACTTGTGACTCTAAATCATCAATTTTACGCTCGTAGCGATCAAAGCGGCTTAATGCGTCATCCACTTTGTTGCTGTCTAACGTGCTTTTAACTTTTAGACGAGAGCTCGCTGTTTTGCCACGTAAAATAATGGCTTTTTGACGGGCTTTAGCATCAGCAAGCTTTTCTTGCAGCTGACTAATTTCATCTTGCAATTTAGCAATGTGCTCATCAAAGTGCGATAACTCTTCGGCCAGCGATTGTGCCGCTTCTTGACACTTGTTTTTCTCAAGTAAAGCACCACGTGCTAAATCGTCACGACCTTTACTTAATGCCAGTTCGGCTTTGTCTTGCCATTTTTCAACATCCGCTTGTAAGCGGGCTTGTTGACGCGTTAGATCTTTCTTATCGGCCAGCGTTTTCGCTGAAGTAGAACGAACTTCTACTAAAGTGTCTTCCATCTCTTGAATGATAAGACGAACCATTTTTTCCGGATCTTCAGCTTTATCTAATAAGCTATTAATGTTTGAATTAATGATATCTGTAAATCTTGAAAATACACCCATAATATCGTCCTCATGTATCCTATAATTGTAAATAGTAAATTAACACTGGTATTTACTATTCATTATTGATGCCAACTTTACAATACACATTTAAAGCTTTGAAAAACAACAATAAAATATTTTATAAAAAAGACTTCTCTCAAACAGGCTAATGAAATACACTATTTATTAGTGAAAAAAACCAACTATTAGGTTAGCTATGACCCGCTTCAAACAACAAGATAATCTTATCGGTCAATCCAACAGTTTTTTAGAAGTCCTTGAGCATATATCTCAAGTAGCACCTTTGGCCAAACCGGTATTAATTATTGGTGAACGCGGTACCGGTAAAGAGCTTGTCGCTGCCCGCCTTCATTACTTATCAAAACGCTGGGACCAATCTTATTTAAAATTAAATTGTGCTGCGTTAAATGAAAACTTACTCGAAAGTGAGCTGTTTGGCCACGAAGGCGGCGCCTTTACGGGGGCGAACAAACGTCATGAAGGCCGTTTTGAGCGGGCCAATGGCGGTACCTTATTCTTAGATGAGTTAGCCAATACGTCCGGTTTAATTCAAGAAAAGTTACTGCGCGTGGTTGAATACGGCGAATTTGAACGAGTCGGTGGCAGCAAAACCGTTAAAAGTGATGTGCGCTTAATTGCCGCAACCAACGAAGACTTACCGGCACTTGCCGATAAAGGCGAGTTTCGTGCCGATTTACTCGACCGACTGGCATTTGATGTTATAACTTTGCCGCCCCTGCGTGAGCGAATGGAAGATATTCTTATTCTTGCCGAGCACTTCGCCATCAATATGGCGCGAGAATTAGATTTTGAACTTTTTAGTGGCTTTACTGAAAAGGTAAAACGCACCATGCTTGCTTACCACTGGCCGGGCAACATTCGTGAATTAAAAAACGTTGTCGAACGAAGTGTGTATCGCCACAACAATCCGCATGTACCGGTAAGTGAATTGGTTATTGATCCATTTGAATCACCATTTAGGCCGAACAAACGGGTTAAAACACAAGATAGACAAGCAACAAACGTTGATGAGGCTCAACTTGAGCAACAACAAGAGCAACAAAGTGAAAGCCAAGCCAAAGCAATCAATGTTACAATGTCGGCTACCCAGTTTCCGGTTTCGTTAAAAGACTTGTCGCAAAACTATGAAATTGACTTAATCAAAGAAGCCCTTGCCAGCTGTCAATTTAATCAAAAGAAAACAGCAGAAGCGTTAAAATTAACCTATCATCAACTGAGAGGTTATTTAAAGAAATACAACCTATTAGAAAGCAATGAATCTGATGAAAGCTAATCCCAAATTGGTAACGACTCTGTTGAGTTTGTTTACCTTGTTATTCCTTGCTGGCTGCGACAACATAAAACAAGAGTCGGTTTTTACTGAAGGCCTTATTTATTGCTCTGAAGGTGCGCCTACTACCTTTAACCCGCAATTAGTGACCTCGGGTACGACAATCGATGCGACCTCAAAACAGCTTTATAATCGCTTGCTGGATTTTGATAATGATGATTTTTCCAAAATACCGGCCTTAGCCAAGTCTTGGCATGTCACCACCGACGGCAAAATCATCACCTTTTATTTACGCAAAGACGTGCCATTTCACCAAACCGATTATTTTACCCCGACAAGATATATGAATGCCGATGATGTGCTCTTTAGTTTTAATCGCATTCTGGATGAAAACCACCCTTTTCATGCTTCTGCGGGGGGTAAATTTCCATTTTTTAAAGGGGTTAACTTTGCTCAAGTTGTTAACCGCCTTGAAAAAGTTGACGAACATACCATTCGCTTTGTATTAAATTACCCAGACAGCGCGTTTCTAGCAAACCTCGCAGCGCCGTTCTCGGTCATTTTATCTGCCGAATATGGCCAACAAATTTTAGATTATAATGACTCGAATCGATTAAACGAGCTTGATAACTCGCCGATTGGTACGGGGCCATTTAAATTCAAAGAGTTTCGTAACCACGCCGTTTTACGTTTTACCAAACACGATGATTATTGGCGCCAAGAAGTTGAAATTGAACAACTGATTTTTAATATCTCCCCCAGTAACACCGGGCGATTAACAAAACTTTTAACCCATGAGTGTGATGTAATTTCCTATCCTATTGCACCTGAAATCATTATTAATCGTGAAGACTTGATTCTAGAAGAGGTCACCTCGTTTAATGTGGCGTTTTTAGCTTTTAATACCCAACGAGCCCCCTTTGATAACTTCCTAGTCAGAAAAGCCATAGCGCATGCGATCAATCGTGAGGCCATCATAAGCGCGGTGTATTTTGATCAGGCCGAAATAGCCGACTCATTACTCCCACAAGCCTCTTGGGGGTTTACCGACTCCATCCCTCGTCTGCCATTTGATATTGAAAGAGCCAAAGCATTGCTTAACGACGCGGGCTTAAGTGAAGGGTTTAGTTTTGACCTTTGGGCAATGCCAGTACAACGTGCTTATAACCCAAACGCACTGAAAATGGCTAAACTCATCAAAGCCGATTTGGCGCAAGTTGGTATTGAGGTCAACATTATTACCTATGAGTGGAGTACCTTTTTGCGTAGGCTCGCCAGATCAGAGCATCAATCGGTGTTAATTGGTTGGTCGGCCGATCACCCCGACCCAGATAACTTCTTTTCACCACTATTAAGTTGTAACTCAATAGAAACTGGCCGAAACAGGGCTTTTTGGTGTCATCCAGAATTTGATGATTTGCTAAGCAGTGCCTTACTGACCACAGACACCGACAAAAGACGGGACTTATACATCGAGGCTCAGCATATTCTGGCCAAAAACATCCCACTATTTCCCATTGCGCATTCAAAACGTTCGCAAGCCAAGCAAGCTCAAATAAGTGGCTCTATTCTTACGCCTTTTGGCGGGATAAGTTTTGAAGATGTAAAAAAAGAGGCTGTAAAACAATAACATGCTTTACTTTACATTAAGACGATTATACCTACTCTCTTTCACACTGCTGATGTTAAGCATTGTGTCCTTTAGTTTAAGCTATTTATTTCCCGGTGATATCATTGTTAACTTAAGCGGTATTACCAACCCAACCCTAGAACAACGTATAGAATTAAATGCCCTTTATAAAATGGATGATTCGGTATTTCATCAATATTTCGCCTATATAAAACAAGTAGTAAATGGCAACCTGGGTATCTCAATGTTTAACAATGCACCGATTGTTGATGAAATGAATACGTATTTGCCAGCAACCATTGAGTTATGTGTTACGGCCTTATTTATTGCGACGATTTTTGGCGTAACATTAGGGTTTATTGCGGCTATTTTCCACAATAAATGGATTGATAAAATCATTCTGGCGTTTGCCATGATTGGTTATTCAATCCCAGCATTTTGGCTAGCCCTTATTTTGATCGTAATATTTTCAATTTTATTATCCTGGTTCCCATCCAGTGGCCAAATTAACCTACTATTTGACGTAAAAGAGGTCACTAGCTTCATTTTTATTGATATTTGGTTTAGTGATATTGATGACAAATGGTTGGCCTTTCAGGATGCCCTACGTCATATCTTTTTACCGGCCATTACCGTTGCGGTAACCCCGATGACAATTTTTATTCGATTATCACGGACCTCCATGCTCAATGTTCTGGACTCAAACTACATTAAAGCGGCACGGGCAAAGGGGCTTAGCAACGTAAAGATTATTTATCATCATGGTATTCGAAACGCCTTAGTGCAGATCATTCGTCAAATGGGGATGCATTTTGCGCACTTGGTGAGTGTGGTAATGATTGCCGAGGTTGTATTTGACTGGCAAGGCATTGGCAGTTGGCTAATAAACAGTATTTTCCAGCGTGACTATACGGCCATTCAGGGCGGACTCATCGCCATGGCGACGTTTACATTCTTAATTAACATTTTCGCGGACATTCTTTATGTCACATTAAACCCGATTGAAAGGTATAAGCGTCATGGCGCGTGATAATATTTATTTAGAGGAAGAGTTTCCGACTCCCATAAAACAGCTATGGCTAACGTTCAGTCGAACGCCCGTGGTGATGCTGGCTTTTATTTGTTACCTGTTTTTGTTTGTTATGGCGATTATTGGCCAGTTTATTACCCCACATGATGCGCTGGAAATTGGCGACAAACTGTTATTCCCACCCGCTTGGTCTGATGAAGGCGATGTAGAACATTTGTTAGGGACAGACAGTCTTGGTAGAGATATGCTGTCTAGGTTATTGCATGGTGCGTCTTTAACCTTTGGGTTAAGCTTTGTTATCGTTATTATTTCGATGTTCATTGGTATCATCATTGGCAGCTTCTCGGCCATAACCCGCGGCGTAAAGTCGAGTGTATCGACTCACTTTTTAGATGTTATTTTATCTATCCCTTCTTTGTTATTGGCGATTATCGTTATTGCTATCTTAGGCCCGGGGCTGGATAACATTTTATGGGCCATTATTTTGGTGACCATTCCTCAATTTGTGCATGTTACTCGTGATGCCATAAAAGAGGAGCAGCGCAAAGGCTATGTGCTTATTCCCATTCTGGATGGGGCTTCAGAGCTGCGGGTATTAATTACCTCTATTTACCCAAACATTATCGATAAGATCATCATCCAAATGACCTTGTCACAATCGGCTGCCATTTTAGATATTGCCGCCCTTGGCTTCTTAGGCCTTGGTGCTCCCATTCCAATGCCGGAATGGGGGGCGATGCTAGCCGACTCTCTTGATTTATTTTACATCGCGCCATGGACCACTTACTTACCAGGTTTAACGATTTTATTTACCGTTGTGGTAACCAACTTAGTTGGTGAAGGTTTGCGTCATTCACTGAAATTACAGAAGGCGAACTAATGAATTTACTTGATGTTAAAAATTTAAGCATTCGTTTAACCACTTCATTAGATGAAATTTTGGTGGTGGATCGTGTTTCACTCACCTTAAAAGAAGGTGAATTTAGAGGCTTGGTAGGTGAGTCTGGTTCAGGAAAGTCAATTTTTGCGCAAGCCCTATTTTGGCTTCTCGACGATAAATGGACAATCAGTGCCGATCGCTTTCACTGGCAGGGACAAGATTTACTGCGTCTCCCCATAGAAGAGCGCAAAAAGATCATCACCAAAGATGTGGCCATGATTTTCCAAGAGCCGATGAGTTGTTTGGATCCTACCACCACCATTGGCTATCAAATTGAAGAAGCACTGGATGACAGCGAATTTAGCGGTTTCTTTTGGCAACGCGCTAAACAGCGCAAACAAGCCGCGGTTAAGTTGCTGCATAAAGTTGGGATAAAACAACATAGCATTTGTATCAACAGTTACCCTCACCAGTTAACAAACGCCTTGTGTCAGCGTGTAATGATTGCCATTGCGTTAGCCAAACGCCCCAAGTTATTAATTGCCGATGAGCCTACCGCGGCAATGGAGACAACCAATCAAGGGCAAATATTCCGTTTGTTATCGAGTTTAAACCAGCTTAAAAACATGTCTATTTTGCTCATTTCACATGAGCTAGAAAAAATCAGTCATTGGACGGATAGATTAACCGTAATGTATTCGGGGCAATTTGTTGAAGCGGGCACCACCGAGCAAATATTTAAAACGCCGTTTCACCCTTACACCAAAGCGTTATTATCAAGCTCGCCGAAATTAAGTAAGCACTTGGCCAAAAAAACACGATTAGAAACCCTGCCCGGTACCATACCCGTTTTGCAGCATTTACCCATAGGCTGTCGCCTAGGCCCTCGGTGTCCGAACGCGCAAAAACATTGTGTTACAGCCCCGCAAATTCGTAACTTCCAAGGCCATTTAGTCAGCTGTCACTTTTCGCATCGCAGGGATTATTAATCGATGAGCAGTTTAATCGAAGTTAAAAACCTGAGTAAGCGCTATAAAACCAAATCCAGCTGGTTTAAGACCGAGTACACCGAGGTATTGCAACCGATATCCTTTAAATTGGAATCGAAAGAAACCTTGGCGGTGATTGGTGAAACCGGTTCAGGCAAGTCAACTTTAGCCAAATTATTGGTGGGAGCGGCTAGACCAACGACAGGCGAAATCATGCTAAATGGTCAGTTATTACAAACGGGTAATTTTAAGCAACGTTGCCAACATGTGCGCATGATATTCCAAAACGCCGGTGATACGTTAAACCCGAGTTTAACCATAAGACAGCAGCTAGAAGAGCCCTTGCTGCTAAATACCGACTTAAATATTGATGAACGCACGGCAACCATCCGCTCAACCCTACAAAAAGTAGGATTGCTTGCTGATCATATGCACTTTTACCCGCATATGTTCTCTGGTGGACAAAAGCAACGGATCTCACTGGCTAGAGCCATTATATTAAAGCCACAACTGGTTATTCTTGATGAAGCGTTGGCTTCACTGGATTTATCGGTTCGAGCACAAATGATTAACTTATTATTGGATCTGCAAGAGCAAATGGGACTGGCCTATTTACTTATCTCACATGATGTAGACATTGTTCGTCATTTTAGTGACAAACTGATGGTTATTGCAGATGGTAAGGTTGTAGAGTATGGCATTACCACGGAATTACTCGCCAACCCGAAAAGTGATTACACCCGTAAATTGGTGCTCTCTCACGCTAATTAGCCTAAACAAGCACGAAATGAACCACATAAAAAACGCAGCTACGGCTGCGTTTCTCTTATATGGTGTAAAGCTTTATACCGGGTCTAAGCTGTCTAAAGGCCAGCGCGGGTTAGCTTTAAAGGTTAAGTCGGTGTGCACACCAGACTTTAAGCGTTGCATGCCAGCAAAAGCTATCATGGCACCGTTATCGGTACAATACTCGGGTCTTGGGTAAAACACTTCACCGTTTAGCTTTTTCATTACTGTCGCCAGTTTATTGCGTAACGACACATTAGCGCTCACGCCACCGGCTATCACCAATCGATTGAGTTTACATTGCTCTAATGCGCGGCGACATTTAATGGCCAGTGTATCGATTACCGCTTCTTGGAAGGCATAAGCGATATCCGCTTTGGTTTGGTCACTGTCATCGGTTTTCTTAATGGTGGTTGCCGCTGCAGTTTTTAAACCAGAAAAGCTAAAGTTTAAGCCTGGGCGGTCTGTCATTGGTCTTGGAAATTTAAAACGACCTGGGGTGCCATCTTCGGCCATCTTCGCCAATACGGGGCCACCTGGGTAATCTAATCCTAATAATTTAGCAGTTTTGTCGAAGGCTTCACCGGCGGCATCATCGACCGACTCGCCCAGTAATTCATATTCACCAATGCCATCTACGCGCACCAACATGGTATGCCCACCGGAAACCAGTAACGCAACAAATGGAAACTCTGGCACATTTTCTTCAAGCATCGGTGCCAATAAATGCCCTTCCATATGGTGTACCGGTACCGCAGGTAAATCCCAACCATAAGCCAATGAACGGCCAATTGAACAACCAACTAATAAAGCCCCAACAAGGCCAGGGCCTGCTGTATAGGCCACACCATCAAGATCTTTTGGGGTTAAACCCGCTTCATTTAAGGCTTCTTTTATTAAAGGTATGGTTTTACGAACATGATCCCTTGAGGCAAGCTCAGGCACGACCCCACCGTAATCGGCGTGTACGGCGATTTGTGAAAATAAGCGATGCGCCATAATGCCTTTATCTTCATCATAAATGGCAATGCCGGTTTCATCACAAGAGGTTTCTATACCCAAAATTCGCATAAATTGTTTGTCCAAAGCTAAATTTTATCGGATCATAGCGCCCTAAAACATTTTTCACCACATGTTTTACACAATATTTTGATTTAAAACTTTACATACGGGCCATGATCGGATTAAAATGCCGCACCAATTTTAATCAGCTTGGTTAAATTTTACCAAGCGTCGCAAAATTCACTAGAGGTGAGAGGCAAAATGCCAGTAATTAAAGTAAGAGATAACGAACCATTTGACGTTGCACTACGTCGTTTCAAACGTTCATGTGAAAAAGCAGGTATCCTTTCAGAAGTTCGTCGTCGCGAATCTTTCGAAAAACCAACTTGGGAACGTAAGCGTAAAAAAGCAGCTGCTGTTAAGCGTCACGCTAAAAAAGTATCTCGCGAAAACGCTCGTCGCGTTCGTTTATACTAAGACTTTAGGCAATTAAGCTTTAAGTTATGGGATTGCTTAGTCAATTCAACGACGAAATGAAACTCGCCATGCGCGCTAAAGACAAACCACGTCTTGGTGTTATTCGCATGGCGTTGTCGTCTATCAAGCAAGCTAAAATCGATACTCAGAAAGAAATGTCTGAGGACGATATCATCGCTTTAATCACGAAAATGATTAAACAACGCAAAGAATCTGTTGCGATGTACACCCAAGGTGGACGCGATGAGTTAGCGGCAAATGAACAAGCTGAAATTGACGTTTTACAAGAGTTCTTACCACAAGCATTAACGGCTGATGAAATTAGCGAGCTTATTAAAGCAGCTATTTCACAAACCGGTGCAGCCTCTATGGCTGACATGGGTAAAGTTATGGGCGTTTTAAAACCTCAAATGCAAGGCAAAGCTGACTTAGGTCAGGTGAGCGGTCAAGTAAGAGCTGCATTAAACGCATAATAGCTGTTTATCCAGATTTAGAAAACCGTGCTTTTTAGCACGGTTTTTTTATGCGTAAAAATCCACTGTCAATGCAGATCCCGATACGTTATAGTTAATCGATTAAACTGTTTATTTTGTTTACGCCATGCGTTAACACATTTTTCCTATAAATTTGAGAGCCCGTTTCATTCAATATGGCTGGATTGATCCCACGTACATTTATCGATGACTTATTAGCCCGTACTGATATCGTCGATTTAGTCGATTCCAAAGTTAAATTAAAAAAGGCTGGTAAGAACTACCAAGCCTGTTGCCCTTTTCACAGTGAAAAAAGCCCTTCTTTTTCAGTAAGTCGCGATAAACAGTTTTATCATTGCTTTGGCTGTGGTGCGCACGGTAATGCCATTACTTTTATGATGGAGTATGAACGTCTCGAGTTTGTCGATGCCATCGAAGAGCTTGCCAGTTACAACGGTTTAGAGGTCGAAAGAGAACAATCTACGGCCAGCCCCGCTGAGCAACGTCGACAACAACAAGCCTTTAAACAAAAACAAACCGATTATGAACTGCTGGGGAAAATAAGCCAGTTTTACCAAAAAAACCTAAAAACTCACAGCGACTCAAAACAAGTCATTGAGTACTTAAAATCGCGCGGCTTAACCGGTGAAATCGTAAAGCAATTTGGCATTGGCTATTGTGCCGATAGCTGGGATGACATGATGAATGCCTTTGCCCACAACAAGCAAACGGCAACCCAGCTTGTTGACTTAGGAATGGCCATTCAGGGCGATAAATCAAGGCCTTACGATAGATTCCGTGGTCGGGTTATGTTCCCAATTAAAGACAAACGAGGTCGGGTGATTGGTTTTGGTGGTCGCGTCATGGGCGATGGCACACCGAAGTATTTAAACTCGCCTGAAACTCGAATTTATCATAAAGGTCAAGAGTTGTATGGCTTATATGAAGCCCGTCATCATTGTAAAAACCTAACCAGACTGGTTGTTGTTGAAGGTTATATGGATGTGGTGGCTCTGGCACAACATGGCATTAATTACGCGGTAGCATCGTTAGGTACTTCTACAACCTTAGAGCAATTGCAAACCATGTTCCGCACCGTAAAAGAGGTTATTTGTTGCTACGATGGCGATAAAGCCGGACGTGATGCAGCCTGGCGCGCGATGGAAAATGCCCTGCCCTTAATTAGTGATGGGGTGTCATTAAAATTTGTTTTCCTACCAGACGGTGAAGACCCAGATACCCTTGTGCGCAAAAAAGGCTCTGAAGAATTTGAACAATACCTAAATAAAGCCAAACCTTTATCGCAATTTTTATTTGAGCACTTGTTGGGGCAAGTGGATGTTAATTCCCTTGAAGGTAAATCGGCGTTGGTGGAGTCATTCCAACCTTATTTGCAAAAACTTCCCGACAGCACATTAAAAGATTCGATTGTAAACGAGCTCGCCAATAAATTCGGCTTAGGCTCTGAGCAACAGCTGGCAAAAATGAATAAAAGCCAGTCACCAGCCAAACAACAAGCGCGAAAACAGCAAACAAAAGCCACACCAATACGATTAGCTATTGCATTATTGCTTGAGCATCCCCATTTAGTAAACGTATTGGATGATTTGTCGGTGTTAGACCCTATCACTATTCCGGGTTCCGACCTATTTAAACAATTGATGCAGCATTGCAAAAACAACCCAAATGTAAACAGTGGGCAAATAATTGAAAGTTTCCGTGGAACTGAATATGCCAACGTGTTGTCCAAATTGGTGGTTTGGCAACATCACATTGATGGTGGTGCTGCAGAAGATGTATTTATTGATATTTTAGATAAAATAATCAATACCTTTGTAGAGGGCCGATTAGAATCCCTGTTACAGAAAGCACGTTTAGGCCAATTAAATCAGCAAGAAAAAAAAGAGCTACAATCGTTATTAAATTCACAAAGTTAACTACGTTAAAAAATGTACTTAACTGGCAATTTTATAAACGTCTTGCTATAATTGCGTCCTTTACAATTCGTATTTTGATAGCCATATATAGGTGGACATTCGTCAATGGATCAAGCCCCACAATCTAGACTTAAAGAACTTATCACTAAAGGTAAGGAGCAAGGGTACTTAACTTTTGCTGAGGTGAACGATCACCTACCACAAGACATTATTGATTCAGATCAGGTCGAAGACATCATCCGCATGATTAATGACATGGGCATTCAAGTTTTTGAAAATGCTCCAGATGCTGATGAATTAATGATGAGCGAAGCTAATACTGATGAAGATGCGGCGGAAGCTGCAGCTCAAGCATTAGCAACCGTAGAAAGTGAAATCGGTAGAACAACTGATCCAGTCCGTATGTATATGCGTGAAATGGGTACGGTTGAGCTTCTAACACGTAAGGGCGAAATTGTTATCGCCAAACGTATCGAAGAAGGTATTCGTGAAGTACAAAAAAGTGTTTCTGAATACCCACCGGCCATTAACTACTTATTAGAGCAATGGGATAACTTTGAAGCCGAAGAAGCTCGCCTTAGCGACATCATTCTTGGATTCTTAGACCCAGACGCTGAAGAAGAAGACGTTGCCCCAACAGCAACTCATGTTGGTTCTGAATTATCTGAAGAAGATTTAGATGATGAAGACAAAGATGACTCAGCTGATGACGAAGATGAAGAAGAGGAAGATACGGGTCCAGATCCGGAACTTGCTCGTGAAAAATTCACCAAACTTCGTGAAAAATACGAAGCGGCAAACAAGGTAATTCAAGCAAAAGGTCGTAACCACAAAGATGCGGTTGCAGCCATTGATGAAGTATCCGAAGTTTTTAAAGAATTCCGTCTAATTCCAAAGTTATTTGATCGCTTAGTTAAAAACATGCGTGACGTAATGGACCGTGTTCGTGTTCAAGAACGTCTTATCATGAAACACTGTGTGATCGGTGCAGGTATGCCAAAAACTACCTTCATCAAAATCTTCCCAGGCCATGAAACTGAAACACAATGGTTAGAAGATCAAATCGCTGCAGGTCACCCATATTCTGAAAAACTGAAACTTGTTTCGTTCGACATTGAGCGTTGTGTATACAAGCTAACCAGTCTAGAAGAAGAAACATACCTTAGCGTACAAAGCATTAAAGACATCAACCGTCGCATGTCAATTGGTGAAGCGAAAGCTCGCCGTGCGAAAAAAGAAATGGTTGAAGCCAACTTACGTTTGGTTATCTCAATCGCGAAAAAATACACCAACCGTGGTTTACAATTCTTGGATCTTATCCAAGAAGGTAACATCGGTCTGATGAAAGCGGTTGATAAGTTCGAATACCGTCGTGGTTATAAGTTCTCAACTTACGCTACATGGTGGATCCGTCAGGCGATTACTCGTTCAATTGCAGACCAGGCACGTACCATTCGTATCCCGGTTCACATGATTGAAACGATCAACAAGCTAAACCGTATCTCTCGTCAAATGCTTCAAGAAATGGGCCGCGAACCATCTCCAGAAGAATTGGCAGAACGTATGATGATGCCTGAAGACAAAATCCGCAAAGTACTTAAGATTGCGAAAGAGCCAATCTCAATGGAAACGCCAATCGGTGACGATGAAGATTCGCACTTAGGTGACTTCATTGAAGATGGCAGTGGTGAGCTTCCAGTTGATGCTGCAACAACAGAAAACTTGAAGAACGCTACTCATGAAGTATTAGCAGGTTTAACAGCCCGTGAAGCGAAAGTACTTAGAATGCGTTTTGGTATCGATATGAATACCGACCACACATTAGAAGAAGTAGGTAAACAATTTGACGTAACACGTGAGCGTATTCGTCAAATCGAAGCAAAAGCACTGCGCAAGCTTCGCCACCCTTCTCGCTCTGAGCAACTTAAGAGTTTCCTAGACGGAGAGTAATCTTAAGCTCTAGTTCTCAAAAAGCCTGCCTAGCGCAGGCTTTTTTGTATTTGCGCCTTCGCAAACATAACACGTATTCTGAAAATCAACACGCCACCCTTTAATCCAATCCCCAACCTAACCTGTTTTCAAACGCCGCATGTACCCTTCACACAAGGTTCGAATTTCGCCCACCGCCCGTAATCTCGAATTCTCCCGCCCCCCGTAGGGTCGAATTCATTCGAACAAATTAAAGCGGAGCTTTAACCGACGCCCTTAAAAAAATTACGCTGTTACTAATCCATCCCCCTCTCCCCAAAAAAACGATTACCCTACCAAAATCGGCCAACCTAATTGTCGCGAACCGGCCAACCTAATTGTCGCCTAAATACGTAAGTTCGAACTTAGCCATCGCCCCCGTAATATCAAATTATCCCACCCCCGTAATATCAAATTATCCCGCCCCCGTAGGGTCGAATTCATTCGAACAAATTAAAGCGAAGCTTTAACCGACTCCCTTAAAACAATTACGCCGTTACAAACCAATAACCCCTCTCCCCAAAAAAACGATTACACTAATAAAACACCTGCTTCACTTATTTCACACAAGCAAGGCAAAAAAATGAAAATAAACAAACTGCTGTTAACCACATTTCTGCTTGGTTTATGCCAAACCACAATGGCCCATAACCACCATCAAGAAAATAATCTAGAACTATCTATTTTCTTTGGTGGACGAACCTCAGACACCTTCGAAAATGATCAAGAAAAAAGCAGTCAAAACATAAGCGAAGAGATCGAAATTCCCAATGACATCGACATAGATAACGACACAGCCTACGGATTGGTTTTGGCTTGGGATATTGACCCAAGAAGACAAGGGGAAGTACTGCTGAGCCATTCTGAAGCCAATTTTGATGAATCATTAATTCTAAACGATTCCGGCATTTCTGTTACCTACTTTCACCTTGGCGGCAATGTTATAATCGCCGAAGGGACCCTGCCTATTTTCCTCAGCGGTGGCCTAGGAATCACCTATATGGAACCTGATGAAAGCAGGTTTGATAGTGAAATAAAACCCTCAGCAAACTTGGGCTTAGGGCTTAAATTACCAATAAATGAAGGTTTCACTTTCCGTATGGATGCCAGAGGCTATTTAACCTATATTGATGGCGAGAGCGAACTGTTCTGCTCCGGCGGAAATTGCAGTTTCTACAACCAAAGCGAACTCTGGTTACAAGGTGAAATCACAGCTGGTTTAACCTATAGGTTTTAGCTAATACTCTGCCTAACCCGATAAGAACCAGTATAATTGCTTATAAAATCAGCGAATGAACAGTCAGTCTCAAAAAAAGCAAAAAAAGCCGACATCTGGGGGTGACATCATTTAAAAAACTGCTTATACTTGCCTCCACTTTTGCTCTTAAATGCGAGCTAAAGTTTTCTAAACGGCCCCTTAGCTCAGTTGGTTAGAGCACCCGACTCATAATCGGTAGGTCCCGTGTTCAAGTCACGGAGGGGCCACCATTTAGAAACAATAAAGACGCCCTCGAGCGTCTTTTTTTGTACTTGGAATTTGCTAAATCTTCTTGAAAGCTCTGTTGAAGTTCACCGAGTGTTGGTGAAACCTAATATGCTCTTTGGTATTCAATTTGGCTCGATTGCTTGTGAAAGGTTTGGCAACATATCCCCAATTTCCTTGCATTGAAAAGAAAATGACAAAATCGATTTCTTTGCCTTCACATTTATTTTCGACATAAATATCTTCATCATGTGAATTAATAGCCTTAACTTGAACACGATAGAAATTAGTATCATCAGCAACAAGAATATCAGTTTTCTTGTCATGATCGACCATAGGCATGAAAACTTCCCAACCATCTTCGGTCAGCCAGCTGGCTGCAAGGGTTTCATAAGAGATGTATTTGAAGTGTTTTAGAGCTAGTTCCGTGCGGATTGCGTTTTGAACGGGCATAGTCTTATCCAATATAAAATTGATGCCATAGGACAGTCTTTAGGCCTGATGTCTATGAGCCGGGCATCCATCACGGATAACCCCCAATTAAATATCACCATACAACCGTTTGGTTTGTATCTAATAACAAAGGCTGCCAAGCCCTGCATTCGTCCGCAAAGATATCCTGCATAAAGTCATTATCAGGCTGCATAGCCTGTGATAAAGATTAAATCTAAATTAATGGTTTTAAATTGCAAGTGCTGCGTGCAGAGACCTTAGATTAAAAGACCGGCGACGTAGAATAATAGGGTTAAAGTTAGTTGTGCGGAATTCAGTGGTGGTAGTCGAAGAAGAAGTGTTCGGCCTAATATTGTGGTAAGGCTCAGCGATCTAGGATCTGGTGTTAGTTGAATGCGTTAATTTGTCTAGGTAAGCACTTATGTTGGAGGAGGTTTTTATAAATAGTGGGGTAAAATATTTCAACTTTAGTAGGGATAAAAGTATGAATAATAATGAAAATAACCCGTGGATTTTTATTGGTTCATCTAGCGAAAGTCTTAAAATAGCAAATGCCTGTAATGTAGCATTAGAACACCATGCAGAGGTAACTCATTGAAGTTTGTGCCCTGGAAGGACTAAAAGGCCGTCACTGCTGATTTAAAGAAAATCTACCAAGCCGTGACAGAAGAACACGTAATAAAAGCACTTGATCGCTTCTTTGAACGCTGGGACGACAAGTACCCAACAATTTCAACATCGTGGCGGCGGCAATGGGGTAACTTGAATACGATATTCACTTATCCTGAGGATATTCGCAAAGCGGTGAAGAATCGAAAGGTGTTTCCAAACGATGATGTCGCCAGAAAAGTTATTTACTTGGCTATCGGCCAAGCCTCGAAGAAATGGACGATGCCAATAAGAAATTGGAAAGCGGCCTTAAATCGACTTATGATCGAATTTGAAGACCGTATTTAAGATTATATATAAATCAGGTAGTTACACAGAATGTGTTACAGGGTCACTTAGTTCATTTGTTTATATGACCTGAACCCGTTTCTCATTGACATTAAGTAGTCTTTTAATAATATTTGAAAGGGCCTATTTGGTTTTTTATAGGAGTGCTCACAGACCCATGTTTTAGCTTTTTATAAAAATTCGTTAAGCTTTGTCTTGTTCTTTGTGACGAACCAAGAACTCTTTTTTGACTACCAAACAACCCGGCCCAGCATCTGTCAAAAACACCATCGAGTCTCCATCGTGAAAATATGATACACCTTTATTTAATGTGCCAGAATATTCCGCATCTTTCATGAATTTTTCTTGAGTCGTTGCCATACAACTTTTCGAGCTATACCAGCTTTTTGCATAGGAAACAGTACATTGACCATCTGATGTGGGGACTAAATCAATATCTACGATAACATTCCCATCGTTAAAGGTTTGTTCGATAGTGATGTCTAATGGTTGATTATTTGGATTGTTAGTTGCACTTCTCACATGCGCACCATAGTTGGTATCACCACCAAAGAAGTTGTCTAATTCCTTTGCTGTAGACAAGCATACTGTGGCACCTTGCTTTTGAGCTAAATCGGCAATTATTTCTTCAGCCTGCACGAATGAATTTAAAAGCATAGGGACAATAAATATTGATTTCTTAAACATTGTTTTTTCCATTTTATTATGTTGATATTTCTTCCAAGCACTTAATTTTTATAATAAAGCACTGGTAAGTCTAACATCTCCCCGGTAAAAACCTCAACATCTTGTCACAATTTTATTTCGTTTACGTAACAATCCCCGACCAACTATTAGGTCGGTTCTTATCTAACAATATCCATTTTTGTTGCCATGTTAACACTGCTCAAAAGCGTCATCATTCGATTATAAAAAGTGGAAAGCTCTCTATGGAACTATGGACTTGTTCTACGTTTGTATGAGCATAAATCAATGTATGTTTAAGTGATGTATGATACAAAGCTTTGGAAACAACGCTTATATCTGCTCCAGATTTAAGCTACCAGGTTGTAAAGGTGCGCCTTAAATCATGAGATCTGGGGCGAATAATAGGATTTTCATGATATACACCAGCATTGGTTATTGCCGACTCCCATATAAGATCACCACCAATGATATAGCCATATTTTGATCGGGTTGAGGCAAATATATAGGGCGAGTCTAATGCCCAGCCTGTAGTGGTCAACTAACAATAACTCACAGACATAACTATGGAGTGGCTGTTATAAACCTGCTTAGTTTTGGTATTGGTTGAGGGAATTAACCACTGTTTGCTGGAAAAATCGACCTCTTGCCATTTCATCATTTTGATATTGGATAGACGAGCACTAGTAAACAAGGCTACACGGTATATATCCGCGACATCTTGGTTTTGTTCCTTGTCTAGTGCCGCCAAAAGCTTTTGCGCTTCAGAATGCGCTAAATAACTGCTGCATTGAACATCCGTCATTTTCTTAATACTCATAAAGGGATTAGTTGTTATGTTGAACTCGTCCTCATATTCAATAAGGTAATTGAAAGCAGACTTGACAGAGGTTAAACAACGATTATGAACCGAATAACCGAGTTGTTCCATATCGACGAACATTTCTCTCGCCACTTTGCTAGTCACCTCTTCTAAAGGTAGCTATCCAATCCGCGGCTTTGGATGCTTGTTGTACGATATTTCAAGGGCATGAGTACATCCGGCAATGGTCTCCTTTAGGATCAATTCATTTTGTCGATGGATCTCAAATACGTCGTCAATCTTTAAGCCTGATGATTTATTTTGCCCTTTTACAGATCTCAAATTGATATAGTTAACGACTCGACTGCGGGCATCATCAACCTATATTGCACCCACGCTTCCAATTCTGTAGTTAATTGTTTGATTGTTTACTTTAAAACGAACGTAACAAGTCTTTGTCCCATTAACCGTTACAGTAAGCTTTAAATTGCTTAAAGCACGATCTGAATATGTTCTGGTTTTTACGTCTGCGGAGATAGATTTAACACGGCGGTCTGTGAAGTTGTAAGTCGTAGATAATTTCATTCCCCCCCTTTTTCTACACTAGTCAAAGGTGTAAAAAAAGGCCTAAAAGGGGGGCTGACCCAACCCCTATTGAAATGGCTATTTTCATTTTGAGAGGGCCACCATTTAGAAACACTAAAGATGCCCTTGAGCGTCTTTTTTTGTATCTTAAAATTAATTTGAAGTTTAATAGCGAATTAGTTAAATTGCCGTAATGAATAATAATACAACTCAACATAAAGTCCGTTTCCGACTTGCCATATCTGCCGAAGATTATCTTCACTATTACCAAGGTAACGTGAACAGTGTTATCGCTTATACAGAAACGAATCAACGCATTCAGTTTCCGGCCAATACCATCAGAAAGTTTGTTACTGCCAATGGTATTTTTGGTTTATTTGAAATGAGTTTCGATGCGAACAAAAAATTCTTAGCAATAGATCAACTGAGTTAAAATTAGATGATAATTAAACTTTTTGACATAATATTTTAGTCGTTAAAAAACAATAGAGCCCCCTGAACGTCTTTTCTTTGTAGCTGTAAATTATCAACTAACAAAAATAAAGAGCACGATTCCGCTCTCCATAGCCCGTTCCAAGTCACGGAGGGACCACCATTTACAAACAATAAAGACGCCCTTGTGCCTTTTTCTGCCTTAAATTTATCCGTAATTACATAGGCTTTTCATGTCTATATCCGTTTCAAAACTTCCGTTAAGTTCGCCTATCTTTAATTCACAGATCAACGTTCAACTCAACAAAAATTGTTGAGTTGTAGTTCTGTGTTATGGGCAACGTAAGAGGTTAGAACTCTGAATTGATTGAATATTATTTTTACTTGGGGTTTAATATAAAATAAACAGCACCATATATATCTGATAAGTTTCAACATTTACTTCAGCTCTAAGGATGAGAGATTCAGACATTTCCACCATTTCGTGAAGAACGAAAATGATTATTAGACCAATAAATTAAGATTTATGAAGCATTATTTCAAATTCAGGATATAGCTTATTTGTGTTTTTTTATGGGTGAGGACTGATATACAGGCAAGTGATGTGGACCAGATAGTTGTACTACCCAACTCAATTTTTAGTCGATACAACAAACATATTAGTAATGGTCATTTCAGCTTTTTTTGCTATAGGTAAATATTGAATTATTAATTAAATACCAAGAAATCGACCTACCAGAGAAAAACTCAACTTGCCTTACAAAATAGGTAAAATGATGCCGAAAACAGGTGTATACCTGCTAAAAGACAATGAGGAGCGTTTTAACTAATGTGCTACTAAAAGGAATCTATCTGGGTTCTCAATTGCAAAGGTTCGTTGCTGAAAAAGCCATCTTTAGAGTGTATTAATTCAGACTAGATTCTACATTTCAACTTTTAATAGCAGATAAATATCTACTTTGATTAAAAGTGCCCTAAATAAAGCGTGCTGAACAATAGCAGTTAACACAACTAATTAATTCAAAATATACGGATAAATAATAACACCAAGGAGCAAACCATGAATACAATGCTACAAACAATCAAGACCTATTTAGAGAGTAATGATCTAAATTTTCATTTAGATGAAGGAAAAGAACTTATTCATCTCGAATTCGATGACATAAGCCTCCATATCATTAGCAGCGAAGAGTGCTTAACTTATATTTTTGCAAACGATTCTCTTAATAAATTAACGGAATATTCAGCCATTGAGAGACTGGTTGCACTTGAATGGTTAATGAACCAAAACTATGCTCTTAAAATCGGCAATTTCGAATATGATACTGAAGACCATGACTGCAGATTTAAAATCATCCATAGAAGTGTTGATGAGCAAATTGCATTGAACGAGTGTGAATATCTTTTAAAGCTTGGCTTGTCAACAATGCAAAAAACTGATGTGTTAAATAAATATGTAACTGAACATAGTCAACAATATGAACAAGAGTTGTTATCAGTAGCTGACAGTTCACCTACAGAATTCCTTAAGACAAAAAAAGAAATGACAGAGTCAAGTGAAATGGCCCCCCTCAGTGCTGAAGAAAAAATGGCTGTAATCAAGAAGGGGTTTGAGAAATTAGATTGGGACTATAAATATAGCTTAGACGAAAGAGATGGAGAACATATACTTAAGACAGGATTTGGTACCAAAAAATATAAGGACAATAATGGTGATGATGGTGTTGTAATTGTTATTCGATTATCTTCTGACGGTGAAGACTTAAGAATTGAATCTCGAAATACTTGGGCGGCATTTAAATATATAGAAGGCAATTCACAAGAATCTTTGGATCTGATAGCTAAAAATTTAGGCTTGTATGCACTAAATCATGTTTTTCAGAAAAAATATGGCAAAGTTTGGCTAGATCCTAAAGATGGGGAACTTAACATTCGCATAGATTTATTATTAGGCACTCAGCTTGAGTTTCATCAAGTTAGAATGTGTCTCGGTATGTTACAAGGAATTATTGATGAATCTCACGAGTTCATAACTAAACTTATAAAAGATGACAATGGTCAAACTCTGGCATTAGAAAAGTTTTGGGAATACAGAACGAAAGCACATCGTTTAGATTTGGATAATTCTATAGAAAAGCTAATAACCTATGCGGATATAAAAGAACAAGATGAACAAACATTAAAACAACAAATTGAAGTCCTAATCTCTAGGTTTACACAGAATGAGCAAAGCGAGGAGGCTGAAGGCTAATGACCATTATGAATTCTCAATCCAAGGCATCTCAAAAAAGGTTTTTAATTCCTATCACAATTTTTGTAATAGTTAGCTTTTTTGCTATCGAAAGACAATATTTCATTCCCTTTTTTGGATCCCTCCTTCTGTTGATAGGGGCAGTGGGGGCAAACTTCTGGAAGGAAGGTCAACTGTCAAAGGACAAACCAGTTAAGACTTTTTTTTACGGAGTGATCTTATTTACTTTAACCATCAGTGGTTTAGTTGAGTTGTCTAGTGGAGACCATTTAAAATTCACCACGCCTTTCAAGATAGAGCAAAATATTTCTAGTTATTTTGAAGCTATAGGAGGCATTTCTGTAGGTTTAGCTGGTGCGCTCGCTGCAATACTAATTGCTCACGTAGCAACAACATTGCAAAAAAAGACTACGGAAAAAGAGCTAAAAAAGCAACTAGAAGAAGAAATAAAGCACCTTTCATATCTCAATGCTAAATTAATTAGAGCCACACTAAATGCTAAGCGAGCCTGCGCAGCATACCTAACAAGCTATGCAGCATACCTAACAAGCGATAAAGAAGCTAAACCTTCATCATTTAATTCTATTTTTGGTGGGAAAGTTAAAAACGATAAAGATAAAAAGAAATCTAGTAATTTTAACATAAGCCAAGACAAAAATAGTCATAATTTCTTAATTGAAGAATTTAAGGGATTTATTAATGCACTAGAAGAACTGGTAATGGATTCTACCTATAAAAGTGTATTTAAATCAGCAAAAGAAAAAATAAATAACGAGCAAATGAATACCATAGATGAGGTTTTAATAAATGATATTAAAATCAATCGGCTAAAAAAGATAGACCTCAAAGGAATAATTGTAGACAGCAATGCTTACTGGGATTTTATAAAACATCATCAAACCTACCTTAAAAATTTTGGTAATGGTTTACCCGAATTAATAGGTGACAGTTTTTTTGAGAATTACTCTGATGACTTTACAAATTTAATAAAATTTGTCCAGGACGATAAAATAACACCATCTCAAGCGGCATGGTTATTACTTGGTATGCTAACGTTAATTGAAAGCAATGAGCCAAATGGTGCATTTAGCCACAAAACTGACCGAGCTAATTTAGGCATTAAATACATTGCCCTTATGCTCGGTTCACTAATTAACCCCGAAATACTCAAAAAACACTTTAGTAAAAATGGTACTCGCCAGGATCTAGAAGAGTGCATGGAGACTAGTAAACTTGACCGATATATTGAAGAGCTTGAAGAAAATACCATAGTGCACCTTGAAATTGAACAAAACCCTGAGCAAACTCAAGGACAAACTATTCTAGATGAGCTAAATGATATTTTGGAAAAAGATTATGCGCAGAAGCTTTTAGCGATAATAGGCACAAGTAACAATCATTCGCCAGAAGAACCAGTTGCTCCCAATGTAAAACCAATTGAGAAGGAACGAATTGAGAAGGAACCAACATTTACAAATAAGACAACTACTATTCGAGAATAAAAAAGGAATGTTTAACTGCCACTGTAACACATCTGTGTAACTACCTGATTTAGATATAATCTGAAATACGGTCTTCAAATTCGATCATAAATCGAATTTGAAGACGGTTTTTGAATTGTATTGAAAAACTCAACTTAAAATTAAATTGAGTTAAGTCAATATTGCCTAGAAAGAAGTTACCACACTCAGCAAGTTAAAGAATGGCAGGCATCTTTTAGCCGCTCAAACATATCATGAGCAGAGTATAAAAAACTGTAATCTAACTCGACAAAAACACTTATATAAGCAAAAACACCTATCTAACCTACAACATTGGCTGCGAGCCTGACGACAAGACATTTCACCTTCGAGTTTTCACTGTAGTGGTCAACTAATACTGGCGGAGTTTTCTTTTCTGTGGAATGGATTTCATTGGGCCACGCAGTGAAGTGCATTTGTAACAATTAAAAATTCAGCCGCTCTATTATACTGTTTTCATTTCAAAAGGCTTTGGTCATTAACCGTAAAGAATAGAAATTGATGACTTTTTCAGCTGTATATTTTGCCCCAATTAACTACTGCCTAGCTTTTAAACGCCATTTTAGCCTTCGATTTTCATTTACCCCTTTAATATTTGTTAGATGCAGAGTACCGTTTTGAAAAAACGGCGTGAAAGCTTACTCGAAAGAGGCGAAAAAACATCATTTTTGGCTATAAAAAAAGCACTTAAAAAATTTCTGTAAATTAATGCTTTACCTTGGCCAATTTTGCCATTATTATGCGCAACACATTCAGGAGAGATGGCTGAGTGGTCGAAAGCACCGGTCTTGAAAACCGGCAAGGGTTTGTAGCCCTTCTAGGGTTCAAATCCCTATCTCTCCGCCATATTAAAGAAACCAACCTTAGGGTTGGTTTTTTGCTTTCTAGTGTTTAAAAAATTATTGAACATAAACCCTAAGGGTTTGTAGCCGCACATTCTAGAGGGGGACAAATCCCTATCTCTCCGCCATATTAAAGAAACCAACCTTAGGGTTGGTTTTTTGCTTTCTATTGTTTAGATATTAATAAACATAAACCCTTAGGGTTTGTAGCCGCACATTCTAGAGGGTTCAAATCCCTATCTCTCCGCCATATTAAAGAAACCAACCTTAGGGTTGGTTTTTTGCTTTCTAGTGTTTAAAAAATTATTGAACATAAACCCTAAGGGTTTGTAGCCGCACATTCTAGAGGGGTTCAAATCCCTATCTCTCCGCCATATTAAAAGAGACAAGCCCAATCATTAGATTGGGCTTTTTTCGTTTAGAAAGAAGTTTAAAACCCTATAGGATTGATGTGATTCAATGCTCCCGGCAAAATGTGCCGGGACGATAAGGAAACGTACTCAGAGGTTATCTTCTGGGTGTTTACTTTAAAATATTTTACCTTTACTTTTCACCGAGTTTATTTCGACTCTTGAGGGTGTGACTTCGCCCTTCACTAAGCCTTCTGTTGCTTTACTTAGCAACACAACTGACTGGTACATTGACTCAAAATCGATGTTTTCAATATCATCGGTATGCTTATGATAATGCTTGGCTTGATCCATTTGTGTACTGCTAAAGCTGTGTGCAGGAACACCTAGTCGGGCTAACGATGCATTATCAGACCTATAGAAAAGGTTGTACTTTTTATAAGGGTTTGCTTCTAGTTGTTGCTCCTGAGTTAGTGAGTCATTTAATAAGGTCAGTAGGTTGGATTTGTCCGCACCGGTTATCCAAAGTTTTCCTGGGCCAAATTTAGAAGGGGTACCTATCATCTCTATGTTGATCATTGCTGAAACTGTTGAAGGGTCAATTAATTGAGCAAAATTAACGGAGCCTTTTAAGCCAATTTCTTCGGCCGTAAATGCAACAAACACCAAACTCCTTTCATTATTTGCAGATTGCGCAAAATAATTAGCGAGGTTGATCACCGCACTCGTACCTGAAGCATCGTCGTCGGCACCATTAAAGATTTTTTCGCCATCAACGCCCAAATGGTCGTAATGAGCTGAGTAAATGACTTTTTCATTGGCTTTTGATTTTCCAGGCAAAACACCAACAACATTACTAATGATTTTGGTTTCTATGTCATTTTGGGCAGCAACAGTGAAAGACTCCACATTGTTAGCATCCGACAGCACCATAACCATAGAGCCCGTATCGGTTAAGTCTGATTGGTATTTTGTTTTTCCAAAATAATTTCTAAAGCCTTCAAAGGATTTTTGATGGCTTGGATCAACAATCACTAAATGATCTCCGCCCTCTGCGTTCAAGTCCCCTAAAACCTTTCTGAAATCGGCGTCTTCGTTTACATAGACCGTCTTAAGATCGGTTTCTTGATCCCAAGAAAGTGTCGTTTTCTTTGACACTGAAACGGTTCTATTTGAGGTTATGGTTTGCCCGTTAAGCTTAACGTTAAGTGCTGTAGGCTTTATCAAAAACAACTCAAACTCTTGCTTAAAGCTATCTAAGCCATCCATTGGTTGTAACCCGATTTCAGCAAACCTTGAAGAAATGTATTGGGCTGCTTGACCGATTTCATCAGTAAAGTTACCCCTTCCCTGAAGTTCGTCGCCAGCAAGGACCTTAACGTCTTCAATTAAAGCATTTTTGTTAATGGTTACTTGTTGTTGAGCGTTATAAGCACAACCTGTCGCGCATAAAGCACTAAAAAGGGTCAATATTTTTATTTTTTTCATTATTATTTCCGGTTGAAACATGGAGCAATACCCCACAAATTATGCAGATATACCTTCCAAGACTATTTTATTGTAAGGTACCTTAAAGGTCGTTCTTAAGTCGTTAAATACAAGAAACCTTCAACGAATAATACGCTATGTAAAGTGGCGTGAAATCGAAAGCCAAATGACAGATGATTGCTTTAACAAATTAATTTATTAAATTATTGAACATACAAATCTAAACTATCAAAACACTTACGCAATTGACCAGTTAAATTTACATTAAAATCACAACTCACCTAAATTTTTAAACGACAACGTGTACAGCCCTCCACTCCCGCACTCTAATGCGCAGGCAGTAATTCATTTATGGAACAACATCCATCGGTTTTATCCAGTCAGGTAAACCCTATTATTGCGAACACGTAGTTAGGGTTATTTTTTCGAAAGAAAGGTACTGCTAAAGAATATTGGCTTGTTTTAAAAACAGAATCATTGCTGAAAAAGGGCATAAAAACTCATTCTTAGTGAGTTTTTTATGCCCTATTTGACTAGAGCTACACGCGATTTCTGCCCATTTTGTCATGACTGCTTACCCAGTCTCCGGCAATAACGGCACACGCTAGTGATATATCACCAGCAAGAACGGTTGCAGCAACAATTTCTGCAAACTTATTTGCCTTCCCCTTACCGTAACAGCCTAATAATTCTAGGCATTCTTTTTGGGTAGGTAACCCGGTGCCACCACCATAGGTTGCCACAATTAAGGAGGGTAAAGTAACAGATAAATAGAAGTCGCCATTAGGCAGCAGTTCATGGTTGAGTATACCTGCATGTGATTCAACCACATTTGCCTCATCTTGGCCGGTAGCAATAAAAAGTGATGCGATGCCATTTGCCGAGTGTGGGCCATTATATGCTGCGCCAGCCATATGGGCACCGGTATTGGCTAAGGTAGTCGCTCTATCGAGTACACGGGTATCTACTTTCATTACGTTGGCGAGAACTTCTTTCTTAAGCACGATTTCTGCTATAACTCGCTTCCCTCTGGAGTACAGCATGTTAAGTTGTGAATGCTTTTTATCGGTATCCATGTTGCCCGACAATAGGTACTTTAATGGGGTAGGATACACTGACTTTATCCACTCACATGCGGCCAATGTGGCTTTACCAACCATATTTTGCCCGGCGGCATCGCCCGTTGTGTAGTTAAACCTTAAGTACCGATTACGCGATTCTGACCATTGATGAATATGCGACAATTTACCAATATTGGTTGTGCTTTCAGCGGCGGCTTTTATTTTATCAAAATGCTCATCAACCCATTGGCCAAAGTCTCTTGCCTGACGAGCATCATCAAAAATAAATGCCGGAGCCCGTTGCATAAACCCTTCAACAACCGTCGTTTTTACACCTCCGCACTCATTAACCACCCGCATGCCTCTACTGTAACTGGCAACTAGTGTTCCTTCGGTTGTTGCTAAAGGGATATAAAATAAGCCGTTTGCATGCTCGCCATTTATTTGCACAGGTCCGGCAACACCTACCGGCATTTGTACGATGCCAATAAAGTTTTCAATATTCCCGGGTAGCGTTTCAGGTGGAATGGTAAATTCACCAGTGTATTTTAAATGAGCATGGGTGTGCTCTCTTAAAAAGTCGCGACGCTTTTCAGCCATTTCATTTGTGTGATCCAGCTCGTGGTTTCTTGGTACTTTAAATTGATTTGTCATCTCACCCTTTCCTGTATTACATGGGAGCCTTAAGACTCCTTATTCGGCATCGGTTAGAAACATAGCATGTTAAAGTGGCCAACCACTTTAGCAAGATCAATCTTTTTTAATATTTTTTAACATTTTTATTACACATTAGTACAATTAAATTTCAGTGCAATTAGGTGTTACTGCAGTTTTGTATGAGTGCAATTACAATTTCATAAAAAACAGTTGCCAGTTTATCAATTCAAAAAAGTGCAAATAAAACAAGTGCTAATAAAGTAATATCAAGGTGTTTACGCGACTTGCCCCTATTGATATTTTTCTCTTATAAAGAGACACTAAAATCAGGTAAAAATTAGGCACTCTTTCATATGAACGCTACTGACAATAATAATAAAAAAATCCATCGCGGTTTATTCTCTGTCCTTTTAACCATCGTTATGGCCCTTTTCTCAACCACGCAAGTGCAAGCAAAGTCTCTTAACGATGTTGAGATTTTGCCTATGCGAGAACGCAGCGACCTCATCGATAATATTTTGCAGCAAAGAGTCGAAACCTTGCTACCAAGTTTAATGCGCAAAGCCAATATCGATATGTGGATAATCATGGGACGAGAATACAATGAAGATCCTATTTTAAGCACCTTTTTACCCGCAACTTGGATGGGAGCAAGAAGACGAACCGTATTGGTATTTACCGACTTAGGTGAACAAGGCATTAAAGCCCAAGCCATGGCTCGCTATAATGTTGGCACCGTATTTACCAGCGCATGGGATAAAGAGCAGCAACCCGATCAAATGCAAGCTTTGGTTGAGTTGATTAAGCAGCATAACCCGAGTCGTATCGCATTAAATAAGTCTAAGACATTTGCATTGGCCGATGGATTAGTAGACAGCGAGCATGACTTACTTCTTTCTTATTTACCCAAAGAATTTCAACAACGCATCGTCAGCAGCGAGCCTTTGGCCATTGCTTGGTTAGAAACACGAATTCCAGCAGAAGTTGAGATCCAGCAACAAATGGTGGCTTTAACAAAAAGTATTATTAGGCAAGCTTTTTCAAATGACACCATCGAAGTGGGTAAAACCACAGTAGGTGATCTTGTTTGGTGGTACCGTGACAAAGTAAACCAACTCGGGTTACAAACCTGGTTTCAGCCGGCGATTCGCTTACAACGACAAAACAGCCAAGAGGGCGTTAGTGAAGATGCAAATTTAATTATCCACTCAGGGGATTTATTACACGTTGACTTTGGCATCCATTACTTACGCCTAAACACCGACATCCAACAACACGCTTACGTGTTAAAAGCGAATGAATCCGATGCCCCTAATTTCTTGAAAGCCGCCCTCAAACAAGGCAACACACTACAAGATATTTTAACCGCTAACTTTAAGCCAAAGCGCAGTGGTAACGAAATTTTGTCTCGTTCTAGAGAGCAAGCTTTACTCGCTGGCTTAAAACCCATGATATACAGCCACCCTATTGGCTACCATGGCCATGGCGCCGGCACAACCATTGGCAAGTGGGATGCACAACATGGTGTGCCAGGCGAAGGAGAAAGGTATTTAGCCAACAATAGTGCTTATTCAATAGAACTTAACGTGACGGTGCCAGTAAAAGAATGGCAAAAAAACGTCATGATAATGCTTGAAGAAAATGCCTTTTATCAACAAGGTCAGGTTAACTATTTAGCGCCAAGACAAACAGAATTCATTCTGATAAAAGCCAAATAACGAAACCTCGACCGATTAGGTTTCGTTACTGTATTGCATACTGTCTTACCCGAAAATAGCAACATTATTTGTTGCATAATAAACGAAGTAAGCGCTCTATATTATTGGTACACAAATATAGAATAATAACCACTAAAGAATCAACGCGCAGGGTATTGAACTGAACCGGAATCACCTCGAAGTGAACCCGACGGGGATGAAGACGGAAACTTCATTCTTGTCCCAAAAAAGCAATTAAAAGCCAGCATTTTAGTTGAACCAGAACGCACCGATTAAATCTTCGACTTTATCTATCTATTTATTTACTGGACTGGATAACGATCCCAGAGGCGTTATTTGGCACCCCCTAAGCATGATGGCCTCGCCATATGCCATGCCAGAGGGCATGGCACTGGATACCGAGCACTCGTACAATTCCTTTGTGAATGACCATAAGAGACTGAAAAAATTGCCAATAGTGCACTTGCCCCTAACAAATTTGATTAAAATCAAGTCTATGGCATAACACCTTTAAAATGTTAATTATTCTGAAAATTTAGGAGTACACTGAACTCATTATCCAACCCGTCTATTATGGGTCAACATTCGCCCTACTCGTTCAAGTTGGATATAAAAACAGTTGATTTCCCTATTCTTTGGAATGTGTGTTATGACGTCAGATATTTTGCTTTTGCTCCTGATTCTTGTTGTTACCATCACTTTATTCATTCGAGAAACTTTCCGACTAGATGTGACCGCCCTTGGTGTGGTTTTCGCCCTTATTTTAACCGGTTTACTGACCCCACAAGAAGCCTTAAGTGGGTTTGGACACCCCGTTGTTATTTTAATCGCTTTGCTGTTTGTTGTCGGTGAAGTTATTTTTCGAACTGGCATTGCCTTCTCTGCAGGTAACTGGCTTACCAGAGTAAGTGGTTCAAATCCTATCCGACTTACCTCTTTGTTAATGTTGGTTGTCGCGTTTTTATCGGCATTTATGAGCTCTACAGGGGCTATTGCCATCTTTATTCCCATTGCCCTTAATCTCGCTTACAAACTGCAGATAAGCCCCAGCAAATTATTAATGCCTATGTCCATTGCCGCCTTAATTGGTGGGATGATGACCCTAATAGGAACACCACCTAACCTGATCGTTTCTCATCAACTTGAAGAAGCGGGTTATGAGCCATTTGCCTTTTTTGACTTCACCCCGCTTGGGGCAATCATATTACTCGTTGGGGTTATTTACACCTTGCTGGTGTTTGCCAAAATAAAAATAAAAAGATCGAGCCAACAACGCAAAGCTCGCTCGGCCATTCGCGATATTTTGCATCGTTATGATACCGAAAATCGCCTTTACACGTTAAAAGTAAGCGAACTATCGCCACTGGTATCAAGCAGTATTTCAACCTCAAAAATCCGTAAACGTTTCGGACTTATCGTCATAGCTGTTGAGCGTGTAACCAATGCAAAACCGCAATTATCCCCTTGCTTTTCCGATACCATTATCCGCGAGGATGATACCTTATACCTATTCGAAGAACGCAAACCCAGTCCATCGTTACTGAAAAGCCAACACGTTGAATATCAACACATGAGTGGTGGACAGGTACAAAAACTCAAAGAAGTGGTTGGCATTGCCGAAGTTATGCTACCGCCTGAATCACCGCTAACTGGGATTACTATTAGAGATTATAAATTCCGTGACAAGCATGGCCTTAATGTTATCGCCATTAAAAGAGGCGATAACATCATTCAGCAGGGTGCATTAGAAACCCAATTACAATCAGGTGACGTGCTGTTAGTCGATGGTGATTGGGATAAAATACGTCAACTTCTTAATCAAAACCGACTGTTCTTATTACTCACCTTGCCCACCGAATTTGAACAAGTATCACCGGCACGACATAAGGCACCACTTGCCTTGGGTCTAATGGGGTTAATGCTGCTACTCATGACGTTAAACATTTTACCTGCGGTAACCGCGGTTATGTTGGTGGTACTACTCATGGGCGCAACCGGTTGTATAACGGCAAATTGGGCCTATAACGCCATTCGATGGGATGCGCTAATTCTTATCGCGGGGATGCTGCCGCTGGCAATCGCTCTGGAAAAAACCGGCGCGACCCATTTATTGGTTGAATTACTCAGTCAATGGCTTGGTAACTCGGGCCCGGTTGCGGTCATGACGGTTTTATTTATTGTCACCTCACTCATGAGTCAATTTATTTCCAACACCGCAACCACGGTTCTGCTAGCCCCCATTGCGATTGGTGTTGCTCAGAACTTAGGTGTTTCTCCCTATCCTTTTGCAATGATTGTTGCCATTGCCGCCTCTACGGCTTTTTCTACTCCTGTCGCATCACCGGTGAATACTTTGGTTATGGCGCCGGGTGGCTATCGTTTTTCTGACTTTGCAAAAGTGGGTATACCATTACAAATTATCATTTTAATTATTTGTATTTTTGTGCTGCCAATCATCTTGCCATTTTAGGCCTAGTAGGCACGCTAATGATCAACAACCACAAGACTTTATTGCTCAAACAAAAAACAAATAACATGTTTAGGAGTTATCAATAATAACAACCATGATAAGAACAGAGATAACACTCTCCTTAACACTAAAATTTCTTTTGACACCTATGTCATGGAATGGATGACGCGAACTTACATCGTATTTTGTTAATAGATAATGGGTCGAAAGAGGCGAATAAGTTTGTGCCCCATTCTATGTTTGATAACCCTGCCCCTGAGGTTCTTTGGCACTACTTAGAAAAACCCAGTAAACAAAAACGCAGGCAGTGATTTTGTCGCGATTGCGCTCAATGGTAATGTCACTAAATAAAAGGCTGCAAACGGTGTGATACCACTTGCAGCCTATCGTTTGTAATCATTTAATGTGACCGCTTAAATTGCGACCAACGCCTGCTCTAACATTCGCTGAATTTGCTCTACAATTTTTGCTTCAGTTTTTGGCTCAAATTGCTGAATGCGAGGGGTATGAATATGCCCGGTTGGAATGGTCGAATTAAGTTCATTCCTTAAACGAATGCTCCGATACGAAATTTCATTTGATAGATACCCCCCACCAGAGCCACTTACCGCAATATGCCCATTAAGTTGAGATAATGATGCTGGCTCAAACGTTTTCGGCGGGTTATTCATAAAGATACTGGTAATTTTATGATTATCAATCACCTTATAATCCCCTTGCGCTTTTTGCATATGTGACACCGGCAGGCTAAATTCAACAAACTCTTCGCCCGGAAGGGGGCGGTTGTTCAGTTTCGAGATAATCGGCGCTGCTTGGCTACCGCCAGAAAGCACATTTAAGTTACCTGGCGCGGTAACACTGCGGCGTTTTCCAGGAAAACGTTCAAGATCAAAATGTTCACGTCCCATGCTTACCGTAACGACCATATCCACCGAATTAAGCGCATAAAACGGCGCTAACACCGACTCAATCATACCATCATCAAAATCTTGGTAGCGAACGGGGATCATCACGGTGTTTATTTCGGCGCTTATGCCATTGAACTCTATGACTTTGCCATCAAGCCATAAGGCGGCAATGCCGGATGGATTCGATTGATTAATGTTTCGATCAAGTAAAAAGGGGTCAAAGCCAGTGAGTAAAATTTTCTTGGTCGTTGGTGTAACATAATCCAAATCCAACTGACCTCTAGACCCTTGTTCAAATAAGGTCAGTAAGCGTTGCTGTTGCATGGTTGATAGTTCAAATTTAGGGCGGATTGAACGCATCACTTTACTGGCTTGCAGTCGAGCCCAGTATAAAGGGCGGTCGTCCATCTCGCTGGCACTTTGTAACTGTTTGCTTGCCGTGCGCCAAAGCTTTTGCGAATGCGTTAACACCTGTTGCTTTGCCTCTTGAAAGTCTTTGCTATTTTGCCAGTCACCGGTAAAAGCTGATAGGTTGTTTTTAAAGAGGTTAACAACATTAGGCATTTTCTCACTAGCAAGAGGTAAACGCAGCTCTTCAACAGTTAACTCTGTCGCTAAAACAGAAGAACTTATGGCAAGCGGTAACAAGGCGGCGATAATGGATTTGTTCAACATAACAAGGCTCTTTTAGGGGAATGTTTTTTATTTTTCTGCATAATAAACTTATTATACGAAGTAGCACAAGTGGTTAATTTTCATCAAGTAAGTGCATTTATGCTAGGTATTCGATAGGATCAATTGCGTTAAAAAAAATAATAAAAAGGAAAAACCGTGCAATTTTCTCAACTTAAAAAGCTTGGCCCAGGCGTTTTGGTCACGGCAGCTTTCATTGGCCCAGGTACCATTACAGCCTGCACTTTAGCGGGTGCCAACTTCGGTTATACGCTTTTGTGGGCACTGGTATTCGCCACGATTGCGGCCATTGTTTTACAAGATATGTCGGCCCGCCTTGGCATTATTACCAAAAAAGGCTTAGGCGAGGTGTTGCTTGATGC
Organism: uncultured Thalassotalea sp.; assembly: GCA_947502355.1. Taxonomy (GTDB): domain Bacteria; phylum Pseudomonadota; class Gammaproteobacteria; order Enterobacterales; family Alteromonadaceae; genus Thalassotalea_A. The sequence goes on from CANMZP010000003.1 coordinate 62,368, forward strand.
CCTGCACCACTCGGTGCTGAAGTGGCCACTTATTCTGTTGATTATTCTGGCATTGTATGGCGGTAATGCCGCCTATGAAGCCGGTAACCTTGCCGGCGCGGCACTAGGCATAGAAGCCATTTTCACTTTCAATGACGTCTCCTTTAATCTCTCCATTGTTACGCTTTCGCTAATTGGCGCTCTGATCTTGGTAAAAGGCAGTTTTAAACAAATTGAACGTGTCCTTATCGGCCTGGTTTTATTAATGGCGGCTTGCTTTATTGTCACCTTTATCGTGGTTCAGCCAGAGCTTAGCAGCGTATTTAAAGGCATATCTAGCCCCACGATTCCCGAAGGGAGTTTATTAACGGTTATCGCATTAATCGGAACCACCGTTGTTCCTTACAACCTATTTTTGCATGCCTCTGCAGCCAAAACTCACTGGCAACATGTTGATGATGTTCGCACTGCTCGTACCGATACGGTTTTATCAATTGGTCTTGGTGGACTGATTGCAATCTTAGTGGTTTCAACGGCAGCCGCCAGTATGTTTACCCATTCTATTACGGTAAATAATGCCGCTGATATGGCCCATCAATTTGAGCCTTTATTTGGCTCATTTTCCAAATATTTGTTAGGCATTGGTCTGTTTGCAGCCGGTTTAAGCAGTGTCATAACCGCCCCACTTGCCACCAGTTACGCGGTCTCTGAGATATTGCAATTTAAAGGGGGCAGTCAGTCAAAAGCCTTTAAAGGCGTCAGTTTGAGCATTGTGCTTATTGGCGCTTGTTTTGCCCTTACCGGCATTAAACCCATTAAGATTATTTTATTGGCGCAATTTGCAAATGGCTTATTATTACCCGTTGTTGCTAGCTTTTTGCTTTATGCAATGAATCATAAGAAGTCGTTACAAGGCCATGTTAATTCACCTTTAGCCAACTTGCTTGGTATTGGTGTTGTCTTGTTAACTTCCTTTTTAGGGTTAAAGATGATCCTTGGCTCATTTGGGATCACCTTATTTTAATCCTTTGCTGGGTGATTGATGTAAAATTCGCGCCTTTAGGTTAAATAATTGCCCTACATTTGATATCAATTGTTACACTGGTAATCAGCTTGATTGCGCGTAATTCCAGCAACCTTTATACTGTTTCTCCTTTTAAAGTCGCAAACAGAGCAGTATATGTCTGAGCAAAGCATTAAGTTTATCGCCGCCGATATGGATGGCACCCTTCTAGATGGTCAAGGCCGATTAGATCCGGAATTTTTCACTCTTTACGAGCAACTAGAACAAAACGACATCATCTTTGCTGCGGCCTCTGGTCGTCAATATTACAGCCTGATGAAAACCTTCGAGCCACTTGAAGACCGGATGATGTTCATTGCCGAAAATGGCACCCTGGTAATGCACCAAGGCAAAGAGCTTTATAGCTGCTCTATGGACACCCGCAGTGTCTTTGACATTGTCAAACACGTTAGGCAAATTGACGGCGCCTATATTGTGCTAAGCGGTAAAACCTCGGCATATATAGAAACTAAAACACAATGCGCTATTGATGAAATTAGCAAATACTACCATCGCTGTGAGCAAGTCGATGACTTACTTGCTGTTGAGGATGAATTTATTAAAGTGGCTATTTGTCATTTTGATGGTTCTCAAGAGCACCTTTACCCAAGCATTAATGCATTATTCAGTGCTTCAAACAAGGTCGTAGTGAGTGCCAAAATTTGGTTGGATGTAATGAACGCAAAAGCGTCTAAAGGTGACGCCATCAGCTACCTGCAGCAACATTTAAAGTTTAGTCACCAACAAACCATGAGTTTTGGTGATTACTTTAACGATGTCGAAATGCTACAGGCTAGTTATCACTCTTATGCCATGGAAAACGCCCATGAAGGGGTAAAAATACATGCCCGTTTCACAGCACCAAGCAACACAGACTCTGGTGTTATTAAAGTCATTAAGCAGCATTTAAGGTAAATGTACCTCGAAACAAACAACCCAAAGCTAAGGCTTTAAGTAAATAACGAACAAAGTTAATCACTTAGAGCCTGCTTATAAATATAATTCCACCCCAAAAAATTTTCAAAATTAGTATCTATTTCACAATTGTCTGTTAAGTTTATAAAGTAGTGATTAAAAAAATAGCAAACTCACCCTCTTAATAAAAAAGCAAGTGGAGAACGATAATGACAATTGAGGTTACGTTTAAGTTAGAAGACTCAGACTTAGAACACTTTCGTACGGTAATGCGTCAAGCACAAAGCGGTGTTGAAAAATTAGATGAAGGCATCATTTTAGCGAATGCCAAACAACTGATTAAAAGTGTTGGTGATAACATTCCAACCTTTGTCAGCGAACGAATCACTAAGTTAGAATCGTTAATTGCCATGATTGAAGACAGTGAGTGGCAAATACCGGCAGAAGAACGAAAAGATGTCTTAAGTGCACTTGCTTATTTCAGTGAAGCCGAAGATCTTGTTCCTGATCATATCCCGGTACTGGGCTTTTTAGATGATGCCATCATGATCGAACTCGTTGCCAAAGAACTGGAAAGTGAAATAGATGCCTTTACAGAATTTTGTGAATACCGACATAGAGAAAGAAACCGTGCCGGGGAAGATATTTCCAAAGATGACTGGTTAGATGCGAAACGACGTGAGCTGCATAGCCGCATGCGTAATAGAAGATCACGCCGTAGGGGCGGCTCGTCATTCCGCTCAATCTTTTAGTGCCAACACGCTAAAACTAGGCCTCTAAAACTAGGCCTCTAAAACTAGGCCAATTAAACTAGGCTATTAGAAACGCAAAAAAGCATCTTTAAGATGCTTTTTTTCATTAGACCACTGTAACTTAGCGAGCCGCTAGTTAAATGGTGTTAGTTAAATTGGTGCTAGTTACTTTTTTTAAAGTTAGCCCAAGGGTCGCTAGGGACGTCTTTTTTTACCGGCTTACGGTCATAATCTCGCTCTTGCTTAGGCTGTCCGCCAAAGCGCTTATTGGCTTTACTCGCGCGCTTTTGCTCGTAGTTTTCTACGCGTCGCTGTTTTTGCTCTTCTAATTCTTCGACCGTAAGTTCGTTTGGCTCACCCGGTGTTTGATCACTTGGGATGATTCTGGTCCTAGGTGAAATATCAAACTCTTCTAAGCGCGGCTTAGGTAAACTTTTAAACTCATACAAATAAAAGTCTTCCAATTTTTCCCGAGCCCACTCGGTTTTTTTCAAAAACTTAATGGCCGACGCCACACTTGGCTTGGTTTTAAAGCAATTTAAATTGGTCGCGGCAAACAGGATTTTAAACCCATAATGGTTTACCAGCTCTTCAACCAAAGTGTCTAGCTTTAGACCATGCAAAGGATTGTTTTCGTAAAGTGACTTGTCAGTCATAGCGCTCTCAATAAATAAAATAAATGGTAGACCTCATTATTATACTGGAAGGCGGAATATTAATGAAATCAATTTGCCCAACAACACCTAATAAGCGTTTATTTAATACAGACGCCACATGTTACTTTTTTGTTAGGCAATATCTCTTTGTTAGTCAACTTGTGCTATACCTAAGTACCATAAAGTTTAAATTTTTCATTCGCTTAGTTCATAAAAAACCTAGCGTATAGGTCCCCAGATGCGATTGTCTTTCTCAAAAAATCAAGGGCTTGCTGTGCTGTTTTCCTTTGTATGTCTTTTTTTTGTCAGCAAAGCACATGCCCTTTTTGTCAGTCCCCCCAAAGATCCAATGCCTATTATTAAACAATTTTTTCCGTCGGCTACCCATATTGGCGAAAAGCAGGGGGAGCCCTTGGTTTGGACCATTAAAGAAAATGACAACATCATTGGTTATGCTTTTGAAACCAACGACTTTGCCAAAATACCAGCCTATTCAGGTGAGCCTGTAAATATGGTTGTCGGTATTGATATCGAGGGAAAATATATCGGCGCTCGGGTCATTGAGCATCATGAGCCCATTATTTTAGCGGGTATTCCCGAGTCCAAGCTCGACAACTTTACCACCCAATATAAAGATTTATCGGTAAATGACCGATTAAAAGTCGGTGGCAACCAACAAGGTGACATGCTCCACATCGATGGTTTATCTGGCGCTACCGTAACGGTCATGGTTATGAATGTCGCCATAACGAAGTCGGCAACAAAAGTCGCCAGAGCACTGGGCATTATTAGCGCCAGTGATGACATTATTCAGCCTATGTCCACCATTTATCCTGACGTATTTAAACAGGCTAATTGGGTCACCTTAACCGGCAGTGGTGCCATACGAAAATTATACCTAAACCGTGAGCATATCGATGATGCCTTTATGGGCACATAGGCAGAAAATATTGAAACCGCAACCAGCGAACAAAAACAAGATATGTTTGCTGAAATATATTATGCCCAAATCAATATACCCAGCATTGGTAAAAACCTGCTCGGTGAGTCGGAATATCAATGGCTAACCGACTCTTTACAACCGGGTGAACACGCCATTATCTTGCTAGGTAACGGCTACTCTTTTAAGGGGTCAGGCTATGTACGAGGCGGCATTTTTGACCGCATCCAAGTACTGCAAAATAATGAAGCCATTTCCTTTCGCGACTTAGACCATAACCGGGTTACCGATATTTACCTTGAAGATGCACCTCGTTTTAGGGAAATGTCGATTTTTACCATCCGTGAACATCACGCCTTTAACCCCGGTGCTGACTGGGAGCTTGAATTATTGATCCGCCGTCAAATTGGAGCCATAGACTCTACCTTTACCAGCTTTAAAGGCAGTTACCACACATTGGAAGAATACGTAGATCGCCCGCCGGTCATTATGCCTGAGCCTGAACTCTCCCTAGCCCAACAAGTTTGGCAAGAGCGAAACTTAGAAGTGATCATATTGGTCATCTTAATTTTAGTGGTTTTACTGGTGTTGTTTTTACAAGATGTGTTGGTTAAATACCCAAGCTTCTTACACAACTTCCGTCATGGCTTTTTGGTGATCACCGTGGTGTATATTGGCTGGGTGTTAGGTGGACAGCTTTCGGTGGTTAATGTCTTTACCTTCTTACAAGCCTTTATGAGTGACTTCTCATGGGATCTGTTCTTATTAGATCCGGTGATCTTTATTTTATGGGTTGCGGCTGCCGTGACCATGATTTTATGAGGCCGAGCAGTCTATTGCGGCTGGTTGTGTCCATTTGGAGCCCTACAAGAGCTGTTAAACGTGGCTGCAAGACATATCAAAATCCCACAAATAGAGCCTCCATTTACAGTACACGAGCGTTTATGGGCATTAAAGTATCTTATTTTGTTAGGTCTGTTTGGGCTGTCCTTAGACTCACTCGCGTTGGCTGAGCAATTTGCCGAAGTCGAACCCTTTAAAACCACCTTCTTATTAAAGTTTGATAGAGAATGGCCATTTATTATCTGGGCCTTGTTATTACTGTTTATCAACCTGTTTAATCGCAAATTTTTCTGCCGTTACTTGTGCCCGTTAGGTGCCGCCCTTTCCACGGGTAATAACATGCGTTTATTTAGCTGGCTTAAACGCCGTAAAGAATGTGGGGATCCTTGTAAAATTTGCGCCAAAGAATGTGAAATACAAGCCATTCACCCTGATGGCACCATCAATATGCGTGAATGCCACTATTGCTTGGACTGTCAGGTAACTTATTTTAATGATGAAAAATGCCCGCCTTTGAAAAAGCAGGCACGTAAAAAAAGAAAACAACAAGAAGACCTAATACCTGTTGCAGTAACTGACTAGCCGTAACAAATTAAAAGAATGCAGTACCCAAAATAACCTTGGAGAAGACAATGAGTGAAGACAACAAATTAACCCCGGATGAACAGCCAGAAAATCAATTGCAAAATTCGGAACGACGAAAGTTTTTTGGTAAAACTGCATTAATCGGTGCAGGCGCTATTGCGGCTCCTATGACCGCAGCCATGTTTTCGCAAATGGCAAAAGCCAAAGCGACAGAAGCGGCTAACAGCCCATTTGTACACCCAGGTGACTTAGATGAATACTATGGTTTTTGGAGTGGTGGCCACTCAGGTGAAGTGCGTATTTTAGGCATTCCATCGATGCGTGAATTAATGCGTATTCCGGTATTTAACACCGACAGTGCCACAGGTTGGGGCTTAACCAATGAAAGTAAACGCATTAAAGGTGATAGCGAACATATAATGATGGGCGACTCCCATCACCCACATATGAGTATGACCGATGGTCGTTATGACGGTAAATACGTTTTTATTAACGATAAAGCCAATACGCGTGTTGCCCGTATTCGCTGTGATGTTATGAAAACAGATAAAATTTTGACCATTCCAAATGCCCATGCCATTCATGGTAGTCGCTCTCATTGGGACACACCAAATGATGAGCACTTTATCGATGCCAATACGGCCTGGTATGTGAGTGGTTCAAGTCAAAAAGGCGCCATGGGCATGACCCTAGCAAGCTTTGCGAATGAACAGGATGCAAAACAATTTGCTGATGAATTTGGCGGTAAGATTATCAACTTTTCACAGGTTTCCATTGAAACCTTAATGCAATAGCATTTTAAAGCTAAGCGGCGAGTGTTAAAAACTTGCCGCTTGCCGTTTCTTTACAGGAATATTTGCAATAATACGATTGCCAACACAAATAACCCTATCGCGTAAAAAAAGATATTATCTCTCCAAGTTTTCACTTTAACCTCTGCCTTGCGATTAACTGGCTTCTTTTTTACTTGCCGTTTCTTTGCCGTCATGGCGTTCTCCAATTATTTTTATCAACATAAAATTAGTAACTTAAATTATATTTTTACGATTTGATAAATATCAAGTTGATACGTTAAGTAACATTATTTTAACCATCATCTTGTTATTATATTCCTTTTCAAATGGCCTGATTTTTAATTCGGCCATTACCACTAACTCGCACGGGGGGAAGATGCACAATTCAAAAAGTTTTAAACACAACGGCTTTTCCTTAATAGAACTCGTGCTTGTCATTATGATGCTTGGCATTCTTGCAGCCAGCGCAGCCCCCAAATTTATAGATTTATCGGCTGATGCCAAAAAAGCAAACATGCAAGCGCTTGCCGGTGCCATGCGAAGTGCTGCCGATTTAGTGTTTTATAAGGCTCAAATTCCAGGCTATTTAAGTGAAGATGGTAAAAAGGTCATTTTAGATTCGGGGACTATCGAAGTTAAAGGTGATGGTTACCCAGAAGCGTATGCTGACGATAGAGAACGATTAGATATTATAACCTTAATCGACTTTAATGAAGACTGGGAAATATGCTATTCAACCAATTGTGAATCAACAGGTAATAGCTCAACCGTTAAAATAGGCTACAAGCCCACTCATGAAAACGATAAAGCCGAAGGTTGCTTCGTTAGGTATAGTGAGCCCAATGCCACCTTAAATCCAAACAATCCCAAATACGTCGTCACTGTTGAGTCTAATGGTTGTTAATACCAAACCCATTAAGTTTTTGCACAGCTCAGAGTTGCATCAGAGGTTCATTTACAACATAAATTTCTTTGATATAGTTACTCTACATCAATTAAATTTATGGCATTAAATGGGACTCTGATGAACTGCCAAAGGGTGAGTTTTAAAGGCTTTTATGCTGCGTTATTGATTTTGACAAGGTTCCTACATGGATGTAGGACATCAGAACAACGCAGGAGCAGTTGTCGAGAACGACCATTCTCGGCAATCAAAGCCTTACCTAAAAGCCTTTAAAATATCACTGAGCGGGCAAAAACTTAGTGGGATTGGTATAAATCTGCATCTATAACGTGCGGCTTGGAGATTGGCACAAATGTACTTGGCTTATCTATCTGTTGCGCAACTAGGTTTTCAGGAATATGAGGCCTTAATAACGGTGAGAATCTTTCCACATCGGTTACTGCGTCGCTGAGCCAATCATTCACTACCCCATCCTCTTTCGGTAAAATTAACGGCATCGCCTTGCTATGAATGTGTTTTAGTTTTGGGTGGGGCGGTAACGTAATAACCGAGCAAGAGGTGTGCCATTGGCCTGTTTGTGGGTGGTGCCAATCCCGGCATAAGCCCCCCAACAGTAATGGACCATCTTGACCTTGCAAGTCATGGTAATGTATTGGTTTCTTATTCTTAAACTCAGTTTCACCAAAGCCTTTAGCAACTAAAATACACCGGGACTGCCTAAAAGGCTGAAACCCCGCCGATCTCGGTACATTTAATTTATCATAGCGGGTATTAAACGAGGTGTATCTTGAGGGCTTAAAGCCATCTTGTTGGGCTTCAAGCAATAGCCACCAAGTAGCCGACTGCACAAAACGCTCACCCTGCTTTTGCCGGACAATACTGACCTTATCTGTCGCCCTAACAAAGCGGGAATTAACGGGCTCATCAAGCATCCTTGCTATCTGTAATTGATAGTAAATTTTTTGCACATGCTCGTCATAGGTCATGTCCATCCGGCCACACATAACGCGCTCCTTTATAAACCTTGTTTGTTCACTTGTTTAACCAAATAGGCCTTTAAGCTTATCTTTTAATTTATCCTTTAGTTTTTCCTTAGTATCGTTTTCGACATCAGGTTTCACTTTAACATCATGAAATGGGCCTTTGATCTTAATTGGAATAGTAAAGCCTGCTGCGTCATCACTGGCTTGTTGACCTTGTGATGACGCCACAACCGTTGATTTCACTTTCATGTTTACCTTCGTTTGTGGCAAGTCAACCTTGCCGTTGCCTGCCACTCGAATAAATGGGTTTACCATAGCTAAGTCTTCGGTTTCGGCCACCCCATCGGTGACCTTAAACGTGGCACCAAGGGACGCAAAGTCGGTTTTCTCTGATTGAGAGAATTCTTTGTCTAAGTTCACCTTGCTAAAATCCCCTTTTAATAAGCTTTCTGCACTGCGGGCAATGGCCGCTAAATTAAAGCCTTTAACCGCCCCATCAACAAAGTTAAAGTTTAACTGGCCATTAAGTGCATTAATAAAGCTCTTTTGGCTTACTCCTGTGGTGGCTAATTGCCAGCCTAGCTCGCCTTTACCCAGTAATTTATCAAAGCCTACCGCATCGGTTAATAACGGCTCAGCATTAATGCCTTTAAGGCTAAAATCGGTATTGATTTTATAGGGTTTATTTTGAGCATTAACCTTGATACTGCCAACCCCATCCCCTGCATAACCTTTGAAGGTGTGCAATTGAATGTGGGCGACTTTATCTTTCAGGGTGATTTGCAAATCGTTTTCAGCAAGCTTAATGTCTTTTACCAGTAGTGCCGTTGATTGGATGCGAATATCGGCATTTAATTGGCCTAGCGCCGATAAGTCAATTGGACTGTCATCCCATTCAATTGGTTGTTTTTCTTTCGGCTTATCTGCTTTGCTTTCGTTAGAGGTATTTGCCGCTTGCTCTTTAATGTAAGGATTAAGATTGAGTCGGCCTAAATTTACATTGGCTGAAATGTCGATAGGCTCAACCAATTTAACCGACGTTTGTCCTTTAATATCAAGTTCATCTAAGGTTACCTGAATATCGGATAACGCCAATTCATCTTGATAAAAACTCATGTTAGCACCAATACTGAAGGCATTAAACGCCTCTGCTTTTGCATCAAGAGGGATGTTTTGCCACGCCAGCAATTGCTTTAATGAGTCCCCCTTTAGCGTCAGCTTACCGCTAACTTTTTTGGTTTGCTCGGTAATATCGCCTTTATAACTTAAGTTTACTAAATCGGAGACCACACCAAGGCTCATGTCAAAATCGTCCCCGGTAATGACTTTCATCGGGGTCGCCAACTCAGTATTAAGTTCAATGACTTCATTCATGTACGTGACCTGACCGTTAAGCTGTAAAGGCTGTTTTAGCGAAGGTAATAGGACGTCTAGGTTTAATTGTTCAACCTTAGTGGTTTTGGCCGTTGTGTGATCAATATACGTTAAGTTCCCATTGACAATTTGCACCTGGCCAAGTTGTAAGTCGAACGACTCAGGTAACGTAACGGTGCCCGATTTTTCCTGATTAACCGAGCCAGTATCTGCACTTTTATTGCCTAATAATTGCCAATTGCTTTGCTGGTCTGAGAACTTTTCAAGCAGAATTGTTGGCGAGTCGATAACAAATTTATCAATGGCAATTTCACCACTTAACGCCGCTATCCACGGGATATCAAGGCTTAGCTGCTTAAGCGATACCATGTGTGCTTGCTCACTTTGCGCATGGTTACTAAAGCTTACTTGCTCAAGGTTGATTGCTAACGTTGGAAAAATTTGCAAACCGACTTCACCGTCCACGCTTAAAGTCCGACCGGTGACTTCTTCTACCTGTTCGGTAATATGGCTAATAATTTTATCTTTGGAAATTAATTGGGAAACCAGTAACGCAGCCCCCACCAACACGATGAGTAAAACGCCGATAACTTTAAGAAATGTTCGCATAATGTTCCTACAATCCAATTTGGGCAATCAATACCCGTAATTAATATCAGTATAGTTAAGCCTTACATTCAAGCATAGATTATTCAACAAAAACAATACATTCAATGGCTTATTTCTAATATTATACGATTCTAAATAAGCCGTTCATTATTTAATGGCAACTGCTACAATAGCCACCATGCTAGATAAACAGAAAAAATCATGAGTAAAAAACATTACGTAATTTGGAAAGGCGCCAAAACGGGCGTATTTGATAACTGGGCAACGGTAAAATCGCTAACCGATGGCCGAAACGACGCCCAATTTATGGGTTTTCCCTCAAAAGCCGAAGCTGAAGCGGCGTTTCAATCCACTTACAGTAAAGCGTTAATGAAACGCTCATTAAAAAATAAACCGGCAAGCTCTGTGAGCCAAGCGAGCTCGACTCATTCAAACTCAGCTAATGCAAGCTCGGCCAATACAGGCGCTGATAATGGCCTGTATGAATTTCAACTCTACACGGATGGTGCATGCTCTCCAAACCCTGGTAAATCAGGCACCGGCATGGCGGTTTATCACAAAAAGGAAGTAAAGCAGCTTTGGTATGGTTTATATCAACCTATGGGTACCAACAATACCGCCGAGCTTAACGGTCTTCTTTATGCGTTTCGCTACGCCAAATCATTAACCAAACGAGATCAAAAAGTCGAGATTTTATCGGATTCTAAATATTCCATCGACTGCATTACCAAATGGGCCAGAGGCTGGCAGGCGAAAGGCTGGACGCGTGGTAAAGGTGAAGAAATTAAAAACCTTGAGATAATTAAGGAATGTTTTGCTCTTTATAACGAGTTAAAAGCCGATATTAAAATTACCCATGTTAGAGGCCACGCCGATATTGAAGGTAATGAATTATCTGACCGCATGGCGGTTCTTGCCCGCATGAGTAAAGAACAAGGCTTTGTTAAGTATGACAAGCCTATCGATATTAAAGCCATATTGGCAATGGCTTCAGGTTAGAAACATAATACCAAACCCACTAAGTTTTTGCCCACTCAGTGATATTTTAAAGGCTTTTAGGCAAGGCTTTGATTGCCGAGAATGGTCATTGTCGACAACTGCTCCTGCGTTGTTCTGATGCCCTACATCCATGTAGGAACCTTGTCAAAATCAATAACGCAGCATAAAAGCCTTTAAAAATAACCCTTTGGGAGTTCATCAGAGCCCCATTTAATTCCCTAAATTTAATTGATGTAGAGAGACTATAACAAAGAAATTTATGTTGTAAATGAACCTCTGATGCAACTCTGAGCGGTGGAAAAACTTAATGGTTTTGGTATAACCAAAACCTGAGTTCAAAACTCCCTATTAAATTCCCTTCAAAAAAAAGGCTGCTGGGGTTACCAGCAGCCAATAAGACGAGATGTGTTCATCTCAATTTCAAGCTGTTACATTAAGGCATTTTGGTTACCGTAACGTGTGGGTTTACTCGATTTGGACCTTGTAAGGTAAATAAGTAAGTGCCATCTTCGGCAATATCAATAAAGATATTGCCAGGGTTTGCATCTAACTGCATACCGTAAGGCATACCAACGGTGGCTTCATTATTGTCTAAGTTAGCGCCGATATTAATGGTTGACCAATCAACATCTGCAATTTTAAACTCGTAGCTACCCGCGGTTATATCAAGAGACACTTCATAAGTACTGTCACCTAAGTAGGCTAACTTATATTCATCCAGTGCATCCCAGCTAGAGATCGTCCCTTTAAGGTAAATATCGGTTCCTTGGTACATTTCAGTTTTAAATACCGTCATAATGATTTCATCACCTGTGGTATCTACCGTGAATGTGTATAAACCGGTTTCTACAACGTCAAAGGCAAAGTTATCTTGGCTGTCTTGAACAAGCGTTTCATCAACACCTTCAATGACTTCACTTTCACCGGCTACTGCGCCCATGTTGTAGGTAGACCAATCGGCACTTGCGACTTTAAAACCATAAGTTTTCGCTTCGCTCAAATCGATAATCGCTTTATACGTACCATCACCGTTATGAACTAACGAATCGACTTCGCCCCAACCATTCATGTCACCACGAACAAACACAGTTGTGTCGCCAAATACGTCTGGGTCGCTTACTGTCAACGTAGGTGCATCCGTGTCTTTGGCATTTAAGTCAAAGAAGTACGTACCGGTTTTACTAAAGGTAATCGATAAGTTTGGACCTGAACGTGATAACGGTTGGTCTTCATCTAGTAATACTTCGGTATCCCCATCAACACCACCTAAATCAACCGTTGACCAATCTGCTGTGGCAATCTTAAAGCCATAAGTCTTCGCTTCATCAATGCTCAATAGGATGCGGTAAATGCCATCGCCAATGTATTGCATCGGTAGGCTCTCGCCCCAACCGTTCATATCACCACGAACTAATGGTACGGCATCACCATAAGGTTTCACATCTGGCGCACCGGCTGTCGCATTTGCTTTAAGGCCTTCACCTTGAGCACCACTTTGTGGTTTAACAAATACCGCAACCGTTTGTGCTGGTACATTAAATGTGCCTTCACCTTCGCCGCCAGCAAAACTTGCACCAGCAACAACGCCATCAATAGAGCTTTGTTGAATGCTGTGCAATTCAAAACCTGTTGCCGTGGTTACCGTATGAGCAACATCTTCCATGCCCATATTGGCAACAACCACAATGGCATCGACATTCATATCAATGTCATCAACACCAATACCATCATCAATGCTCATCACGACTAGGCCTTTGGTTTGGTCTTTACCAATGTTGTGAAAACCAACACGGTTAATGATGTCTTCTGAGGTGGTTAATCTAAATAATGGGCTGCTTTTGCGTATTTGCACAAACTCATTAAATACGTTCGATGCAAACATCATTTCAGTACCCGAAGGCTTGTTAGAAGGACTTGAAGCTAAAGCCACAAGTTGATCATCGGTGCGACCCCCTTTATCAAGCGGCAATCCTTTATTGAAGTTGTTGTCCATCATGGTGTAATCCACCATGTTGTACCAATCGCCAGCATCGTAAGTATTGCGGTCTAACGATTTAGAGCGCAGGAAGTCACCACCTAATTGTAAGAATGGTACACCTTGTGACAACATCACAATAGCGTGCGATACGTTTTGCACACGTACGCGCTCTTCTAAAGAGAAGTCTCTTGGTAAGGTAAGTTGCAATTGATCCCAAAGGGTTTCGTTATCGTGTTTTGAAATATAGTTGATAACATCAGCAGGGTCTTTTGCGTACATTGACTGTCTATGTTTGCTACCTTGTACATCGGTACCATTTTTGTTCTTAAGCACGTAATCAGCAAGTGAACCCGCCATACCAAACTTAATGGTGTCCTGATCATCGGTTACTTCATCCGTATCACTAAAGACATAACCGTTGCGAATACCGTCACGTAAACGATCGTTGAAGGTAGAGATCTCAGTACCAGCCATATTGAACTGATTGGCTTGGGTGGCATTATCACGATCGTCGCGATGCCAACCTTCTCCGTAGAAGTATGTGTCCGGATCAATTTCAAGAATCGCTTCGCGAGCAGCAACCATTTGATCAACAAAGCCTTGGCTCATAATATCAAAACGGAAACCATCAAAACCATAATGCTCAGCCCAAACAGATAACGAGTCCACCATAAACTTGTCCATCATACGATTTTCAAGGGCGGTGTTATTACAGCACGTTGACTGGATGATGCCACCTGACTCGGCATCACGGTGGTGGTAGTAGCCTGGTACGACTTTATCAAAGACAGAATTATCAAACAGACCCGCAGAGTTGGTATGGTTGTACACAACATCCAATACGGCTCGTAGCCCAGTGTCATGCAACCCTTTAATCATGCTACGCATTTCTTTAATACGCGCAACGCCATCAGGATCAGATGCGTAAATACCATCGGGTACATTAAAGTGCTTAGGATCATATCCCCAGTTAAAGCTGTCAAAGCCACGTAACGAGTCCATTAGCTCTGCCGATTCATTCGTGTAAGGGCTGTAACTTGCAAACAAGTCTTTTAATACCGTGCTGCCATCTTCAACACCACAAACTGCAGCGTCTTTGTTTAGTGCACATAAGTCGGCAACCGTATCGGTAATATCAACCAGTTTTTCACTGTCTTCGTTAATGCTGGCAATATCGTTTGCTGGCAACATATGGAAATGCGTAACACCAGCATCCGCTAATTTTTGCAAATGCATAACGGCAGCAGAATCACTTTCCGTAAAGGCCAGGTATTTACCACGGTTTTCTTCACTTACGGTTTCATCCATGGCGCTAAAGTCACGAATATGACCTTCGTATATCACCACATCTTCATAATTACCCGCAGCGGGTGCTTCATGCATATCCCAACCTTCAGGGAATAAGTCATCATCGCTTAAATTAACAAACTGCGAGTATTCACCGTTTGTCGATAAGCTTACCGAGTAAGGGTCGGTAACCAATAAGGTTTCAATTTTTTGGCTTTCATGATGATAAACCACCACTTCATAACGGTAGAACTGACGATCGAGTGATTCACCTCCCTCATAAGTCCAGACACCCGTTACTGGGTCTTCCGTCATGGCAAAAGAGCCGGTTTCTGTTTTACTCGCATCATACACTTTCAACGTAACTTGTTGCGCGGTCGGTGCCCAAAGCGCAGCATGAATTGTGCCGTCAGCATAGGTTAAGCCAAGGCTCGCTTCATCGGCATCCATATCGCCTAGCGTATAAAGAGCATCCAAAACTTCAGCCGTTTGAATACCGGTAGCTGCTACCGCAACATTGTCGATATCATAGCCAACCAACACCGCCTGACCTTTCAATACAGCCTTAGCCATATCTTCATCCCAGTCACCAGCATACGCAGGCCAATCCGCCGTGGTAGGTGCCATGGCTTTTTGCTCATCCGTTTGCTCAACGGCAACAAGCTCAATAGCCGTACCACTTACCACGTCATTCTCGTCCGCTTCAATGCCCGCATCTTTTGAGTAATGCAATTTAACCGTAGGCGCTAACGCGGGGTCGATATTCCAAGCTAACGTATCTAAGTCAATCCAGTGACCGGCATTGCCATTAATTTTAACCGCTTGCTTGCCCAAACTATCCACTGGGTATTCAAAAATGGAGACCTCTTTGTGGAAGGTAAAGTTCATTCTAGCGAAATCTGGCTCACCCTCTGGCTGATCTTGCAATAATGGCATTTTAAAGTCGCCACTGCCCATCGCTTTACCCGCATCATCCACACCAACGTGAATAATGAAGTTGGCGCAGACACCGTAGCCTTCTTTTAAGTCTAAAATCCAGTAAGCACCATAAGTTGGGTCAATACCGTCAATTTCTAAACCATTATCCCAGCTTGGCGCAATGGAATCGGGACCGTAAGAGTCACACTCATCATTGTTCCATGAATGTAAGCGATAACCATCATAAGATGCATCACCCTGATCGTTGGTAGCACCATAGGCAACACGGTTATAGTAAAGCACCGCTTCAAGCTCACCAGGTACCACTGCTGGCATAGGCAAGTTTTCATTGTAACCAACCACACAGGCTTCATTTAATGCATCAGGTACGGTTGGCGCCGGACATTGAATTGGCACCGGATCAACACATGAGGTACCCGTTGAATCCGGAATTAATGGGATTTCACAGGTGAGTAAGTTATCACCCGAGTCCACGTCACTACCACCACAGGCGGTTAACGCAAATGCTACTGAGATCGCCCCAAGCAGCTTAATTTTATTTGATGTTATTATCATAATTATTTCCTGTTAACTCATCACAACCAGCTGCTACAGCGAGTAATTGATACCAAAATAGTATTCGCGACCAAAGTACTGGATGGTACCGGTACGATTGGTGTTACCGAAATAACTCTTGGTAGGTTCATCTGTAAAGTTGTTGGCTTGCAGTAAGAAACGAATGTTTTCGCTGTAATCCCAAGATGCTTGGAAGTCCATTACGGTTTCACTGTCAAAGTTAACGACTTGTTCGTTTACGGCTACCTGCTCTGAAACAAATTCATCGCGGTAACGAGTGCTCCAACGTAATTCTACGTCTTGATATGACCAAAAAGTCGTGGCGGAAAGGACGTTTTCAGATAATCCAGGTAATGATTGTGCTACCGTTTCACCACCTAAGTCGGTGATATTTTCCACTTCACTTTCTGTAAATGAATAACCAAGGTTTACCCCTAGACCTGACCATACACCCGGTAACATGGAAAATACTTGAGTGTACGCCAATTCAACACCACGAATGTAACCACCTTCGGCATTATTAAAGGCCGTGGTGTAACTCCCTACCGGGTCAACAGCAACCGGCACACCGGATTCTTCATCGGTGATGGTTTCAGGAACGTAGTAGCCATTTTCTCTGAAGTTGTAGTTTTCATCGGAGTCGGTTTGAATAAATGAGTCAATATCTTTGTAGAATAATGCCGCAACAAAAGCGCCGTCTGTATCTTCAAAGTAACGCTCATAGGAAATATCGTATTGATCAGCGTAGAACGGACGCAAGTACGGGTTATTGGTACTTGAACCAGAGACTTCACCATCATCATTGATATTAATACTTACATCCGATGCCAAGCGGTTAATTGGCGGACGAGATAACACTTGCGCATATGCAAAGCGAAGTTGATCGTTTTCCGTTAAGCGGAAGTTCAAGTTTAACGATGGTAAGTAATCCGTGTACGTTTCACCAACAACATCTTTAGCGTAGCGGTCGTTAACCAGACCCGCTTCATCAACGATGTATTGTGCGCCCGCTAGAGGATCGCCACCAACGTTAATTAGTGATGTTGCTGATTGATCCGTATCGACCATACGAATGCCGACGTTACCCGTAACCGGAATATCAAATAATTCCATGTCCAGATTCAGCATTAAGTAAGCTGAGAATACTTTTTCGTACACTTCACCACTTTGCAGAACCGACCAAGCAGTACTTTCATCAAGATTGCCATCAGCATCCGCGCCCCACGTTTGTTGAGGTTGAGGTACACCTTCAGGGAACCAGGCATTTAATGCTTTATCTAAATTAATGGCTAAGTAACTTGGGAAATAATCAAAGTCACCTTCCCAGTCCACAACCGTCGTCATGTCATCCGTTAAGCGCAAAGGCGGCTGTGATGATGAGAACGTGCTGTCACTGCCATACTCAAATACTGAGCGGTCATTTTTGTAAGTGCGATCAGAGTAACGAACCCCAACGTCCACAGAAGATACCCAGTCGTTATCTAAATCGTATGATAAATCAAGGCGGTAGGCATCTAACTCGTCTTCGTTTTCAAACGGGTAAATACCGTATTTCGACACCATAACACGGTCAATATCTGAGAATGCCGCTTCTTGACTAAAACCAATATCCGGTAAGTTTAAACCATTTAACTTGTAAGAAATCGAGACGTTAGGGTCGACAACAGGTACGGGGGCATTGGCATCTTCAGCAACCAAAGCCCAAAGCAAACCGTTTCTAAATTCACTCTCTGCGGTTGAGCGAGACACATCAAGGCTTGCCGTTAATCTATCGGTCAATTGCCATTCTAGGTTTAAGCCGTAGCTGGCAACTTCATCGAAGTCTTGGTTATCATCATTAACAATCTCTACCCGAGACCAACCATTAGACGTACGGTTAAACGTACCACCTATCACCGTATTACCATCAACAATCGGATTACCAACAGCAGCGGTTTCACCGCCTAATTTTACACGGTAACCACGAGCAAATGACTCACTGTCAAATTTCGATAAGAACATATCGGCACGTAATTTAAAGGTATCATTCGGTGCCCATTCAATTGCCCCCATGTACCCGTCACGTGTCTCTTCACCGCCTAAGTGCTGAAGTTCCATACCTTCACTAAGGTACTCATGATCTGGGTTTTCTTCTGGACCATTGGTATCATTTTCAAGGTAATCAACATCTTTCGTTGCATTATACTGCAAACCAATAAATTGGGTTGCGACACTCGGTTGATACAAACGGGCATAACCAACGGAAACACCTAAAGTATCTTCAAGATATTTGCCTTGATAAGAAAAGCTGAATCGATGCCCATTCTCTTTAGCCCCATACACTTCAGAGCCACGGTCATTGTGCATACCACGTAGGTTTAAATTGAACTTGTGATCCTGTTCCATATTTAATGGACTGGCTGTTTTCAGTTCAACCGTACCTGCGGTACCACCTTCAATAAGTGATGCTTTAGGCGATTTATATACAGCCGCTTGTGAGATTAATTCCGATGGATATTGGTCAAATTCAATACTACGGCTACCACTGGTAGATACCTGCTCTCGACCATTTAAGGTAGAGAATACAAAGCCACCATCCATACCCCGAATGTTAATTTCGGCGGCTTGGCCACCCGTACGAACCGCGGATATACCCGGTAATCGAGTTAATGCATCGGCCATAGATACGTCTGGCAAGGCACCTAAATCATCGGCAGAAATTTGCTCTGATACGGTATCTGCGTAACGTTTTAAGTTAATCGCCTGAATTAAAGAACGACGAAAACCAGTAACCTCAATTACTTCGATGTCTTTTTCTTCAGCTTGATCAGCGGAGGGAGTTTGTTGTATTGATTCTTGCGCAGCAGCTTCTTCGGCTAAAACGGCATATGGCGCACCAAGTGCGACGACACCAGCAAGTGCAAGTCCCAACGTCGTACGGTTGGGTTTGAATAACGACATGCTTGCTTCCTTTTATTATTATTAAAGAATAAAAAACCAATTCACTAAGCAATTGACAATGACGCATTCAACTAAACAGTGAGTCAGTAATTGGGCACCTGTATTTATTGTTACAAGTTACCCAAGTTTCATTACAAAAAGTTACAGCATCATAATAGGTAATCCTGTAACAAAAATGCAAAGTTATGCATACGTATTCAATAATAGTGAAACTACCTTACATTTACAAAAATAATCGCCAAGCCTTTTGACTAAAAGGCTGCAAACAAATTGATTAAAAAACTGCAAAAAAAAATTTTTTTGATGTGCATCAATTGCGGTCCTACCAGCGGTGACCAGAAAATGGGAGTAATAAGAATCTGAGCAGAACTCATTTTAAGGAAGTGCAAACCCTTGACGGATTTTAGACAAGAAATAGGCTGTAAAAGTAAAAAGCCCTAAACAATTGTTCAGGGCTTTTAGAATAGGTTTTTAGGAATGATTAACTTAAGCTTACTTTACTACGACTTCTTCGCCGTTAATGATGTAAACTTCTTTACCTTTAACCACACCGGTACATTGTTGGTTTGGTTGTGCACACCAAGCATCAACCACTTGCAGTTCATCATTTGCTTTAATGATGTATCTCCAACCGTAAAGCATTTGCTTTCTTTTATTAGCTTGGCGTTTTGCGCCAATTAAACCACCGGCAATTTGGGCTGCGTCTTTACCGCTACCTGAACCAAATAAAGAACCAACACCCACACCAACTGCGGCACCTAAAAGAGGCCTACCATCGCTGCCTACTTTGGTGGTGATCACTTCAGATTTTTCAACAACACCTTCGATAACAGATGAAGCAGCAACTGATGATGTCGCAAATAATAAAGCACTTAAACCGATAATTAATTTTTTCATTGTAATAGTAACCTCAATAATATTGGTTAAAGCATTGTAGTATTGGGTCGTTACATACTACCAGACACTCAGAAGACAACGCTTTCGATACCGTATACTATGCTATCGATTTGCGTAATGATTCAATACAAAAGATGTTCTTAAATGTAACGATTTTTTTACCTGCGTATCCAAAACCTAAAAAAAAGGAGCGTGATACGCTCCTTTGGAATTAACTATTCGTTTTAGCTTATAGCCAATATTTTTGAGCTATTCGTTATGGTGCACTAGATCGTCAACAATTTCCTTTTCTTGCTCAAGCGTTTCTTCTTCAGCTTTTACTTGGGGTAAAAGCAAGTTTAACGCGATTGCAACCAAACCACACAAACTTACACCTTGTAGGTTAAAGTCGCCGTTACCAATCGACATTCCACCAATACCAAATACAAGTGTTGTTGACACGATAACTAGGTTACGTTGCTCGGCTAAATCTACTTTGGCTTTTACTAAGATGTTCATACCAACACCGGCAATTGAACCAAATAACAAGATAAGAATACCGCCCATTACTGGTACAGGAATAGTTTGCAGTGCAATACCAAACTTGGCTACAAACGCTAAACCAATCGCGAAAACGGCCGCCCAAACCATAACAATCGGGTTAAACATTTTGGTTAGCATAACCGCACCCGTTACTTCTGAATAGGTTGTGTTAGGTGGTCCACCAAATAAAGAAGCAACCGAAGTGGCGATACCGTCACCAAATAACGTACGGTGTAAACCAGGCTTTTTAAGGTAATCTTTACCGGTTACATTACTGATAGCTAAAATATCACCCACGTGCTCTACTGCCGGTGCAATGGCGACTGGTAACATAAATAAGATGGCGGCAATATTAAACTCTGGCGCGGTAAAGTTAGGAACAGCAAACCAAACCGTTTCAGCAACCGCTTGTGTGTCTAGCATGCCATTAAAGGCTGCCATAATATAACCAACCAGAACACCCGATAAAATAGGGATTAAACGGAAAATGCCTTTACCCAATGTGGCCACTAACAATGTCGTAATTAATGCTGACATAGACACGAATAATGCATCGGTATATGGGAATAATTGAATTGCCCCATCGCCCGTTTTACCCGTTGCCATGTTTACCGCTAATGGGGCAAGTGCCAAGCCAATCACCATAATAATTGGGCCGGTTACAACCGGTGGCATAATACGGTGTAAAAAGCCTGAGCCTTTTACGCGAATGATTGCTGCAAGGGCCATATAAAGGAAACCTGCCGCACATAAGGCCCCCATAGTCGATGGTAAACCCCAAGTTTGTACTGAATACGTAATTGGTGCAATAAAGGCAAAAGACGATGCTAAAAAGATTGGCACCTGACGCTTAGTAACAAATTGAAAGAAGAGTGTACCGATACCTGCTGTAAATAGAGCAACGCTCGGATCAAGACCGGTGATCAGTGGCATCAAAACCAATGCGCCAAAGGCGACAAACAACATTTGTAAGCCCGCTAAAGCCGTCCGCGCTTTAGATTGAACAGTGTGAGTCATAGTTTTTCCATTTTATTGTTTTTAAAGTTATTACGATTTTCTATTTGAAAATCAGTAGCCCATAAAAAACCGAGTTAATAAACTCGGTTTTTAGAATGCTTAAGTGGGATTACTTCGTCCCGAAAATTTTGTCACCGGCATCACCCAGACCCGGAATAATATAGCCTTGCTCATTTAAATGACTATCGATAGCGGCGGTGTAAAGCGTTACATCAGGGTGCGCAGCTTTCATTTTTTCAATCCCTTCAGGCGCAGCAACCAATACTAAGGCTCGAATATCCGTACAACCGGATTTTTTCAAAATATCGATGGTTGCGTTCATTGAACCACCCGTTGCTAACATTGGGTCAATGATCAAACCAATACGTTGTGACATATCTGAAGCCAATTTTTCAAAATAAGTAACCGGCTCTAAGGTTACTTCATCACGGTATAAACCAACCACAGAAATTTTTGCGCTAGGGATTAACTCAAGTACGCCATCGAGCATACCAATGCCTGCACGTAAAATAGGCACTACGGTAATTTTTTTACCTTTAATACGCTGTCCCGTGATCTCACCATTCCAACCCTGCATTGGAAATTCTTCCAACTCTAAATCTTTGGTCGCTTCGTAAGTGATTAAACTACCAACTTCAGCTGCAAGCTGACGAAAATCTTTTGTGCTCATGTCAGCACGACGCATTAAGCTGATTTTATGTTTTACCAATGGATGAGTAAGTTCATGGACTTTCATGATGTTTTCCTGACGTAGTTTAGATTGGTGTAATTTTATATCAAAATCTGCCGTGCTTCCTAGATATTTTTCAATTTCTGGCTAAAGAGTTTGACAAATAACAAGATTTCGCAATTTTTATTACAATTTTGCCACACCCAAATAAAACGAACGGTTCGCTATCAACTTGTATCGCAAAGGAAATTGGTCGGGTTATTCTCAGCTCAACGCTTTTTCAACCAACTCTGCTAATGGTTTGGGCAAGGAAAATGACAAGGCAATACCGCGTGCCTGTTCGGACATTTTCCGCCATGTTTTTTGCAGTATCCGAATGACTTTTTCATCCGTGTGTTTTGCGGCAAAAGGGGCAAAGTAGTGCTGTAAAAAAACTAGGCAGGCAACATCTTCGAGCGTTTGACTGTCAGGATTGGATTTTAATTTTTCTTTGCGGATTATCGCGGCGGTTTTATCAGCCTCGTCTTGTTGATAGCCCTGTTCAAGCATTAATTCATGGGTAAGTTGTGCATGAAATACGCCAAGCGACTTTCGCCATTGCAAATAGCCAGCGCGGCCTTGAGCAAACTCACTGCGCTTTAAATGCCAACGTTTAATATGCTGAGCTCGAACGGCAATATGTAAATACTCTGATGCTTTAGGCCAATAAGCATTAAGACATTCGCTCATTCGTTGGCCGTAGATCAGTTCTTTAGCAACACGTTGACCATCAACTAACTCACTATTAGGGTCCATTGCATTAATGTGATCAATCGCGGCGATGATTTTTACAAATATTGGTGAAGCCAACTCATTATGTAACATATTAAAAAACACTTTAAACAAAATTCAACGTAGGTATCGGTTACTCTATGAAAACATAAATAGAACGTAAATTACATTTTAAAATTGGTTTCTCCCCAAAAGAATACATGACCAATATCCGCAACCACATTAACAACTGACTAAGTGAACAATTAATAAATTCATGCACACTAGCGAACTCACTACTGCCATTTTCTCACCAAATGAGCAATCAATAGAACAACGATTTGATAATTTAAATACGCGATATCAATTATTTTTGAAAAACTCTGCCGGCTTTTATTGGGAGTGGGATATCACCAAAAACTCGGTATCCTCGACCGATGAATGGAAAAGAGCCCTAGGCAAAACGTATTATAAAAATGGACAAGCGATAGAAGAATGGACCGCTCTACTTCACCCAGACGATGCAGAGCGAGTGTTAAGGACCTTAAAACGTCATCTTAAAGGTGAATTAAATGAATATGTTTGCGAGTATCGTATACAACATCAATCAGGTCATTATCTTCACATAAGAGATACTGGCCATGCCACGTTTAATCGCGATGGTTCGCCGGAGTTTATGTTTGGCAATTGTATAAATATCACCGATAAGGTTGCTAATACCGAAAAACTAAAACAGACCCAAAAAAGATTAAGTACGATTTTAAGCTGCATGTCTGAAGGGGTTCTGGTATTTGATTTAAATGAGAAGATCACTTACACCAATGAAAATGTATCTCGCCTTGTCGGACTAAAAGACAAGCAACTTGAAGGCCTGCATGCAACCGAAGTTAACCTTAATTTGTTTCGTAGAAATGGTAAGCCTTTTTTACCTGAAACCTTCCCGACCCGGTATACCATTGAAACAGGTCGGCCAATGAAAAATGTGATCATGGGTGTTTTTTACCATAATAAATTCACTTGGTTTTTACTAAACTGCCAACCTATGTTCGAAGAAGATAGTAAAGAAATCATTGGCGCGGTGCTAACCATTGCCGATGTAACTGAAAAACAAAATACCGCGACACAAATTCGACAATTAGCTTTTAATGATCATTTAACGGGTCTTCCCAATAAAATCGACTTCGAGAAACAGCTTAAAAAGCGTTTTGAAGCTGCTCACTCTGAAGGCAAAGAGTCTGCCCTTTTGATCATTGATGTCGATCATTTTAAGTGGATAAATGATTCCGTGGGTCATAAATTTGGCGACCATTTATTAAAACTCATTAGTAAGCGATTAAAATCGCTAAAACGCCCACAGGACTACCTAGCCCGAATACAAGGTGATGAGTTTGTGGTGATATTAGAAGACATCAATGACAACTCAAAAGCTCTTCAAATGGCTCAGTTGATTGTCGATGCTTTGCAACAACAATTTCTCATTCACCAATATAAGCTAAATGTTAAAGTAAGTATTGGTATACGCCTGTTTAACGATAGAGCAGACACAATAGAGTCTATCATCAAAAACGCAGAATCGGCGATGTATAAAGCCAAGGAAAAAGGCAGAAACCGAGTAGAGCTTTACCATGATCGGCTAACCGATAAAATAAAGGAATTGCATCAAATAAATAATGCCCTTGAGGAATCCATTACCAAAAATCAATTGTCTGTATTTTTTCAGCCCCAAATAAACAGTGAAAATAATACAATCGTCGCAGCCGAAGCGCTAATAAGGTGGCAACACCCGAAACTCGGATTTGTATCACCTGCTAAGTTTATTGCTATTGCGGAAGAATCAGGAATGATAATTCCAATCGGAAAATGGTTGATTGAACGAGTTTGTGCGACATTGAGCAACTGGCAACAGCAAGGGCTACCTCTGGTGCCTGTTGCAATTAATTTATCTGCGAAGCAATTTGTCGATAGTCAATTAGCAATGGATATTAAAAATGCATTAAATAAATATGGTATTCCGGCTAAACATCTGCATTTAGAAATAACCGAAAGTGTTCTCGCTAACCAAGACTTACAGACCATGAGTAACATAAATGAGTTGAGCCAAATGGGCCTTTCATTTTCGATAGATGATTTCGGTACCGGGTATTCTAGTCTTTCATACTTAAAACATTTTAAAATGGATTTTGTAAAAATTGATAAATCTTTTATCGACAACATTAATCACATTCCGGCGGACAGAGTCATTACCAAAACCATTATTGATTTGGCAAAAAACATGTCCTTAGGCGTGATAGCAGAAGGTGTTGAAACCAAGCTACAATTAGCAACTGTAAACGCGCTTGGTTGCCATTTAATTCAAGGCTACTTTTATAGTAAACCGTTGCCTGAAAGTGAGTTTATTGAGTTTATCAAAACAAACATAAATGCCTAACAAAATACATTAACCATTAAGAGGTTTCTTGTTGAGCCGCATCTTCTTGTTGCTCTTCCATTTTAGCTCGCTCGGCTTTCGAAATATATTTAGGCTTATTGGTCGGGTTGTTTTTAGCGTTGGCCTTTTTGGCCTTGGCTTTTAAAATCGTTTTAATTTTCTTTTTGCGGTTCATGATGTACTCGTAAATAGATTCTCTAATGCACCAGGTTCATAGTGTAAATGATTTCTAATAAAGCTTTTGCTGAAAAAGCTATTGCTGGTAAATTAGCGGCAAATTCTTTTTCAGTTTCTTGTCTTGCAATGGAAAAGGTCCTTGATGCAGTTCTTTTGGCCAATTTAGTAAGGCAAAAGCAAGAATATTACGATGCTCGCCCAAACTTAAATTGGTATTGCCTTTCACCGACGGAATCATAACATGCTTAGGATCAATTGCCGCATGAATCGTTGCTTGCATTTGTGCTAGCACCGCAGAATCCCACTGCTTGGTTAGCAAAAAGCACAAGCCGACTTCGGCCTGAATGTCTTCTTTGGATTTTGTCACAATTCGATCTGCGTTTTTAGCAAAATAATCCAAGATCCATTGATGTTTTTGTGCCGAAACATAGCTTTGGTAATAATTACTGTCCGCTAAAATGATATGCGTTAAACCATATAACTTATTATTAAAGGCATTTTTCTTTAATTTACCATCGTTACTGTCTGGGTAAGCTTTGGCAAAGGCCGCTTGTAATTGCCCTGTCCAATCCTCTATTTGCAAATACTTTAACCAATACACATAGTTGGCCACTTGCGCGGCATACGCATGGATAAACGATTCTGACATTAATAAACCATTAAGGTCGACTTGCTTCAAATAGGCAACAAATTGATCATGACCGGGGTGTTGTAAACCATACTCATTCAATTTTGCCATTTGATAAATCAAATACAGGGCAAAACGTTTATCGCCACTACCTTGAAATGCTTTTGAGCGCAGTTTACCACGTCGAGTTTTAGGTAAATTGTCGATCATTTTCTGAGCTTGTTGCTCACGCCAGTCCTTTGATTTCAGGTTCTGCTGATAATAGGTTAAGCGATCGGTTATTTGATAAATTTCACTGCCTGATTGCTCGGCATAATAGTATTCCCCCGTAAGGCGATACATGCGAGGGGCGTAATGATTTTGCGCCGATTGCGACAGACGAATAAAGTTTTGATCGTAATTCTGACGAATTTGAGCGGCACTTTGTTGGTACTTAACCTCTAAGTCTGTTTTATCCAGTGCTTGCTGAGCAAGCACCTGACGGCCAGATATCAGCAACAAAGTTAGGCTAACAAGCAACAAGTAAGCCCATTTAGATAAAATATCATGAATCATGTTAGCCATATCTGCTACCTATCATTTAACCTTGCGTATCAAAACTGTGCGTTGGCAAGTACTTACGCATTGATTCTATTTGTTTAAAGTGTGGACCTCGATGCAACTTTTCAGGCCAGGTAAATAACATATACGCCAAAACATTGCGGTGCTCACCGGTTGCATAATCTATTTTGCCAGAAACCGACGGGATCATGCCCGCTTGCCAATCAAATGCGTCGACTAATTTTTGCTTAGTTTTGGCCACCATAGGATCATCGCCTTGCTGCATTAGCTCAAAACTAATGCCGATTTCGGCAATAATATCGGCACTCGCCACCTCAAAAATGCGCGATTGGTTGGCTCTGAAGTAATCTAATACCCAGCCTAACTCTTCTTCAGAGACATATTGCTGGTAATAATTAGAGGCGGCAAACACAAAATGCGTTAAGCCATACAATTTATTGCGAAAATGCCAGTTAGTCAGGCTGTCATCATCAACATCTTTGTAAGCCTTTGTGAAAGCATGTTTGTATTCATCACGATAATCGGCAATGCCTAATTCTTTTAACCAATACACATAGTTGGCCAACTGAGCCGCCCAAGCACGGATCATAGTTTTGTCGGTCAAGCCCGGTAAAAAGTCATACGATTTGAGTTTATTCATAAATAAAGGGGGGATCTCAACACCAAACTCATTCATCCTCGACAGGTAGCGCAATAACTCATCGGCATAGAAAATGAATTCAGGGTGTTTTTTTAAAGCCTTGCGCCGGGCTTTACCGCGTTTACCATGACTCATCGCATCGGTTAGTGCTTTGGACTTATTCATTACATAGCCAGGGTGATTTAACCGATAACTGGTGCGGTGCAATCGGTCGACAATCACATAATAGTCATATAGTGCCGATGGCAGATACTTCTCTTCACCGGTCATTCGAAACAGACGAATGCCATAATGTCCCTGTATGCGAGGTGGTAATTGAAACAAGTGACTCTCAAAATTTTGTTTGATAGTCATTGCGACTTTTTGTTCTACGTCGGCTTGCAGTTTATCTTGTTCTTCCCCACTTTGGGCGATGGCCAGATTGGCAAAACACCCGGAAAAAGACAACAACATAAAGGCAATAAAATTAAAGCTGCTTTTCATTATTCACCCATTGAGTAATATCAGAGATCGTGATTGTTTTTTGGTAAAGTAGGGAAAACATATCTGCCATACTTACGCTGCCGCCCTGAACGAGAAGCGCTTGCATAAATGCCTGCCCGGTAAATCGATTATTGAGATAATCGATTAATAATTTTTGCGCCACTTTTTCAGACCATATGTAGTTGTAATACCTTGGTCCATAAGTGCCTAAATGACTGAAACTGTATTGACTGTCGGCCCCAGCTAAGTGTGGGTACCCCGTATATTGTCGAGATAATTTATCGCTAAGGGCATCGATATTTTTGCTGTTTATGTCCTTACTAAAATACGCTAAAGCCAACGCCGCTCGATACAGACGCAATTTAAATTTAGTGCCAGTGTCTGGCTTTTCACCGGCAAACAACACTTTATTAAACATTTTTTGCTGCATGTCTGGCGAAAAACTTAACCACTCAAACCATTTGGCTGGCATTTCAATTAAATCTTTCTCTAAGCTAATGCCAGCAACAATGTGATAAGGCTGCTGAGCAAGTAAGTTATGCAATAAATGGCCAAATTCATGAAAAAACGACTTAATGTGTTTTTGCTGCCATTGGTTTTTCGGTAAATTTAAAATTAATGCGCTAGCGGGCAATTGTACGCCTGTAACTCCGCGCTTAATTGCACGATGCCGATTCTTTTTGTATTTGCCTTCACGGCTATATAAATCCAAATAGAAGTCGCCAATAAGCTGTCCTTCACGATTAAGCTGGTAAACTTCAACGCTTGGGTGCCAAACACTCTGATTGACTTTTACCACCTGCAAATTAAATTCATCATTCAATAAGGTAAACAATCCTTGTTTGGCCTGTTGTGGTAATAGGCTATGCTTTTCGACTTGGCTTTTGGGTTTCTTGCTTGCTGATTTAAACTCAACATAGCGGTTATTCCAAGGTGCAGGTGAAGGTGGCTGAAGGGCTGCTAAGCCACTTAAAAACTGCTCAACTTGAGTTGCGGTACTAAATGACGTGTTTTGCAAAGAATAGTCGGCAAAATGCTCAAAGCCTAATGCTTGTGCCTTCTGGTTTTGTAGGGAAATCATGTTCATTAGATTACCCTGATTTAGCGTTTTATGTCGGCCCTGATATTGCTGATATACCGCTTTTCGACAATCCTCGGTTTTGAATCGCTTGATAAATGCCGCATAATTTTTACCATTAATGGCTGCATTAATGTCACCGTGTTCAATAAATTTATTTTGGTATTTTTTACTGAGCGCCAATACACATGCCTTATCAAAATGAAATGACCGCTCTGCCGTTATTGTGGTGGTTTTGCGAAAGTCCGTTGTGGCTTGTTTGGCTTGGTGTTTTAAAGTTAAAAAATTGCTGTCGGCCAACTCCAAGTGTTGCTGCTGATATTTTTTGAACACCCGTTCTTGCAATGGTGTTTTAGGTAAGCCTTTAACATGGTTTAACAACTTAGCAAACGCGTTTGATGCCAAGACGATATCAATTTGCGCGGCAAGCGTACTTTGGCATTGCTCGGCAGCCACTCGGACAGTCTCATCGGGTGACACATTGGCAAACAAATAACTTTCAAACAGCACATTTTTGGCTGGGATGATGTGTTGTTCAAAATCCTTAAGGGTTTGTGCAAAGCTTGGCGATAAAGCAAAATCATTGAGTTTTGTTAAGTCATCAATGGCCACTTTACATTGCGATTTAATTTGCGAAAACGGCAACGGTTGCTGTACTTTGTTTTTACTAGTTGGCTGTGCATATGCTGACATAAAGCCGCCAATTGCAAAGATAACAACGTAAATAAAGCCTTTAATCGTTGAAGTTTTCTTGTGCATAAGCAACTCGCTTTTCAATGCTTGGATGTCGTCTATCTAATGATTCTATGTGCTGTAACCTTGGCAGCATGCCCATACCATTGGCTATTTGTATTGCCAAACCTGGACGGGCATTTAACTCAAGCACCAATGGGCCTTTATTTTTATCTAGCACAATATCGGCGCCCAAATAAGGCAAGCCCGACATTTCAAAACAACCGGCACTTAAGGTTAATAAACGTTCCCAGTCATGAATTTGAATATCGGTTAAAGACTTTCCGGTATCAGGGTGTAATTCGATGGGTCGGTCATACTGCACCGCTCGCTTCGCCTTACCGGTAGCAATATCAATCCCCACACCTACGGCCCCTTGATGAAGGTTGGCTTTACCATCACTTGCATGCGTGGCTAAACGTAGCATTGCCATCATTGGATAGCCCTGAAAAACAATTAAGCGGATATCGGGTACGCCTTCATGACTTAAACCTTTAAAAATCGGGTCAAACTCAATTAAGGCTTCAATTACGGCAACATCATCGGTTCCGCCTAGGCTAAACAGCCCGGCAAGAATATTAGAAATATGGCGAATGATCTCATTTTTTGGCACAATTTCGCCACTGGCTTTTAGGTAACCTTCTTCGGTAGTTTTTAATATCACCAAGATCCCTTTACCACCACTGCCCTTGGCCGGCTTAATACAAAAGCCATTATGATCTTTTAACAGATCAAAGACTTTTGCGACATCGTGCTGATAACGGATAACACCAATCAAATCGGGAACCGCAATATTGTTTTCAATGGCCAGCGTTTTGGTTTTTAGCTTGTCATCCACATTCGGATATAACGAACGGTCGTTATATCGGCCAATGTAGGAGAAATTGCGTTGGTTCATGCCCATGACACCACGACTTCTTAACTTAAAAGGGTTTGCCCAACTAAACATCAAATCAGTCCTCGGCCATTGGCGTAAAACGTTTTAGCTCAAGCAGGCGGTAGCCGGTATATTGCCCCATCAACAAAATCCCCGCCATGATCAACAAGTGCACGCCAAGGAAATTAAATACCCAATGGCGAATAAGCAAATTATCCATCAATAAATAGGCAATAACGGCAACGATCAGGCTACCACTGCCTTGGATTAATACTTCTTTACCGCCCTCTTCTTCCCAAAGAATGGACATACGTTCAATCGTCCACGCCATAATGACCATAGGGAAGAACGTTATGGTTAACGCTTCGGTCAACCCTAAACGAAACGCAAATACTGTAGATAAAACAATAATGCCTATAACCACGATGACCACAGTGGAAATCCTCGATACCAACAACAAGTTGAGTCGGGATAAATAGGAGCGAATCAATAAACCAATGGCAACAATTAAAATAAAACCGACCAGGCCGTTAACCAGCTCGGTTTGAATAAATGACGTGGCAATCAGAATGGGCATAAAAGTACCACTGCACTTCAAGCCAATAATCACCCGAAGAAATACCACCACAAGCGCACCAATAGGCAGCAGCAAGATGCCTTTAAACATGTTTTGTTCTGCTAACGGCAAGCTGTATAAACCTAAGTCCAGATAATCATCTTTTAATGCCATTGTGGTGGCATCCGACAAAGCACTGTCACTGCGGTGGCTGATGGCAAATAGCACTTTTGAGTTAATACCCCCCTCAAGATCGAGTAATGATGGTGCGTTTTCTTGCCAGACAATAATAGGAAACTCTTCCGCTAATGAATTCTCTTCTACATTAAAAATTTGCCACTTGTCTTTGACATAAATTTTGACCATTGGGAATAATTGCTGATTACGACGTCCATCTTCCAATACCAAGCCTTTCACCGGATACGCATGAATTTTCATGAGTTTCATAAGATGCACAAAGATGTCTGTTTTGCTGTATTTGGAATTCAATAACACTAGGTTTTGATTGCTAGAATTAAGCAAGTCCAATACCTGTAATACATAAAACGAATTATTACCTGATTTTTCATACGCCAATTCCGCTAAAATATTGGCCGAGGTTTGATACGGCTCAGGCAATACATCTGCTACGGCTTCGTCTTCTGGGGCCGGTTGCTCTGGCAAATTATTATTTTGTTTATAAGATGCCTGATAGTATAGGGTTTGGCGGCCAACGGCTTCTCGCTTACTCCAAATGGCTTCGGCGGTTTCTTCATTACGGATCACTTGCACGCCGTACGCCGGGGAGGCGGTAAACTCATCAACTAATTCAAAATGTGGGTCTTGAGGCAAGGTTAGCGTCGCATTAACCGCATTATTGCGAGCCGAAAATTCAACGGTGGCTTCGATTTGCCAGATATCAATTTGTTCACCGGCGGTTAGCGGAATCCCCATCTCGGTATGACGGTAATAAATACTGCCACTACCTATGACAATTAAGGTGATGATTAATAATAAAAACGGGGTTCTTGAAGCCACGATTATTTACCCCCTAACAAATGCTTCTCACTGACATTAACAATGGCAATATCACGCAAGAATTCACGACCTATCAGCACCTGAAATTCCAAATGACTGCGATTGGCCAGATTGAATTTTGAAACATAGCTTTCTTCACCTAATTTAAACTGCAATTCAATGACCGGACGATTGTCCGCGGGGCTGCCTTCTCGCTGCACAATTTTAATCATTCTCAATACAGGGTATTCATAGCTGGTGCTTTCTTTATCTTTATTTAACGTAAAGCGTACCCAGTTATCGCCATCACGCTCAAATTTGGTTAGGTTAAACACCCCTAAAGATGACGATACCGCGCCGGTATCCACTCGCGCTTCAAAGGTGAGTTTCTCTTTGATCAAATAAATTTTTTCTGTTTCGCCCATCACTATCATATTTTCAAACATTGCACTGTTTTTTCCCTCAGCGACTTCTACTGGTTCACATGCTACTGGCTGTTGCTGGATAAAAACTGGCTTTTGCCGCTCAGCATCTTTTGCTAATGCCGTTTCCACCTTGCTACCAAGTTGCTCACCAACTTGTTCAATTCTTTCTGGACTATACAAACAATGGGTTTCGATGGCTTGTAACAACCGCTGTTCTGATTCGGTGATATTGGAATTTATCTGGCCAAATTGATTATCAATTTTCTGATTGTTTTCAGGTGTGGTTGTACAGCCGACCAAAGCGATAAACAACATGCTTGTGAAAATGGATTTAAACATATGAAATAGTGAAGAATTTAATTATGATAAGTTAAGCTTAAGTTTAAGACATATTGTAAAAATTGCATTTTCATTTCTGTCACATTTCGTGCTGAAATGTAACCAGAGTAAGGGATTCTGTAACCCAAGGTTTTTATTGTATGTTTTTCATAGATTTTTCGTGGTTAGACGCAATGAAGCTTAACCAGAACTTAATTAGGAGATAAGAAAATGAGTTTGCATGACGCCGATGATCACATAAAACTTGCCGTCGATTTAATTCAATTATTAGAAGAAAATGCGATAGACAACCAAACAGCGATTAAAGCCCTAAAAATCGTATTAACTGATTTTCAGCAAAAGCAAGATCAGCAAAATATTCCAACGCCCGAATAGTCACTTTTACGAAATAACGCTTACGATTCCCTCTTTCACTTTCGCCCGAATATTTACGTTACTAATTTTACAGAAAACGACCAATCACTTACATAGGCTAATGATTTGTTTACATTTACTGAAAAATCGAAAACTCTCTTACTCCTTATTCACAGTAATATTAAAACTGATACAGACATTGCCTCGAAATATTGGTAGCATCAAATCAACATTGTCTTAACAAAGCAATTTTTAATCAAAAAAAGCAATTGCGCTAAACGATAAAAAAATAAAACTATAAAAAACGTCGTAAATATAGGAAATTTTATGAATACACCTCGCGAGCATTTTAGCTCCAAATTAGGCTTTATATTGGCAGCGGCTGGCTCCGCCGTTGGTATTGGTAACATTGTTGGCTTTCCGGTAAGTGCCGCCAAAAATGGTGGTGGTGCCTTTTTGTTAATGTATGCCATTTTTGTTGTTGCTATCTGTTTACCGGTAATGATTGCCGAAATGGCCATTGGCCGTAAAACAGAGAAAAACCCAGTTGGTGCGTATGGCGCATTAAGTGGTAATGACAGCAAGTGGAAACTGGCTGGCTTACTAGGGGTAATCACCCCATTTATGGTAGGTGTTTTTTATACCGTATTAACCATCTGGATATTTATTTACCTGGTTGCTGCCATGGTAGGTAACCTTGATTATCTGGCAAGCGCAAATGGGTTTAATGAAATTATAAACTCTCCTGGCTATTTATTTGGTGCGATGGCCGCGGTTGCCTTTTTAGTTGGTGCTATTTTAAAGCTGGGTGTTCAAGATGGTATTGAACGTGCGGCTAAAATCATGATGCCAGCGTTGTTTGTGATGCTTATTGCCTTAGTGATATTCGTCTTAACGCTCGATAATGCGATGGCTGGCTTAGAGTTTTACCTTATTCCAGATATAAGCAAGATTAACTCATCCGTTGTAAATGGTGCGATGGCACAGGCCTTTTTCTCGCTCTCTTTAGGTATGGGTATATTAATTACTTATGGCTCATACATTAGTAAGAAAGCCGATATTGCCGGCTCAGCTAAACTGGTTGCCATTACAGATACTTCGGTAGCGTTTATTGCCGGTTTAATGGTATTGCCTGCGATTTTCTCATTCAACCCAGAAATCGACCCGAATGAGTTAAGCTCAAGTTCTGTGTCGATGATTTTCTTGTTCTTGCCGAAAATATTTTTGGCATTGCAAACCACCCTGGGTTACTTCCTAGCGAGTGCCATTGCCTCGGTATTCTTCTTACTGGTATTTTTTGCCGCCATTACGTCACTGGTTTCAATTATGGAAGTTCCGGTAGCTTACTTTATTGATGAAAAGAAAAATTCTCGTGGCAAAGCACTGCGTACGGTTTTAACCACAGGCGGTATTTTAGCGGTTCTTTCTACCCTTTCGTTTGGTTTGGTCGATGGACTTACGTCACTAACCTCATACGGTGGTGGCAGTAAATCACTATTTGATGTGATTTACGATATGTTCTACGACACCATTTTGCCGCTAAACGGACTAATTCTTTGTTTGTTCGTTAGTTACCGCTGGAAAAAACACAACTTGCACAAAGAACTTGAGCAGGGTAACCCAACGTTCTCAGAAACGTTCTTAGCAAAATATGTCGATTTGTCATTAGGTACTTTTGTACCGGTGATCTTGTTAGTGATCTTTATTAACACGGTTGCCAAAATCTACTTTGGTCACTCATTCTTTTAAAGAGTAATACCAAAAAATTAATTGGGGTCAGATGAAAATAATTGGAATTAATTTTCATCTGACCCCAATTTTCTATAATATACCTCATCATTTCCTGTCTTTACTTTTAGCATGCTAACTCAATTAGAACTTTATCCTTATAGCCCACAAGAGCTAGAAGAATGTCGCCGCTTATTCCATGGTCGCGGTCACGCTTATCCTGGTCTTGAACATGTTTGTGTGGACTGGTTTGCGCCGGTTATTCTAATCACCTTGTATAAAGAAGAACCACTAGATGCCCTTGAGCAACTTGCCGATAGGTTAAGACAAGAAATCCCTGCATGTAAAAGCGTACAGGTACAATATCGCTGCCGAGATAAAGCCCCTTATCAATTGTTATGGGGAGAGGAAGTAAACGAGTTGCAAGCTGTAGAGCACCAATTAACATATCAATTGCAATTGGGTCGAGCACAAAACAGTGGTTTATTTTTTGATATGCGCAATGGCCGCAAATGGGTCAAGGAAAATAGCCACAATAAAAACGTATTAAACCTGTTTGCCTATACCTGTGGCTTTTCGATTGCCGCCATTGAAGGGGGTGCCAAGCAAGTTGTTAATATTGATATCAGTAAATCGCCATTAGCCAAGGGACGCGACAACCATCGCTTAAACAACCACAACCTGCAAAAAGTAAAGTTTGAAGGCGTGGATATATTTAAGTCGTATAATCGATTGAAAAAGCATGGGCCTTACGATTTATTAATAAGCGATCCACCTTCATTTCAAAAAGGCAGTGTCGACGTAAAACGCGACTACCCTAAAATCATCCGACGTTTAGGGCAACTGATGAACGATCAAGGCTTAGTTATGTTGTGCCTTAACTCGCCCGATTTAGACGAGCAGTTCATCCATGACATGGTGCAAACCGAATGTCCTGATTGTGAATACATTACCTCTGTTAAACCGCCTGAGGTATACAAAGAAGCGATGCCTGGTAAGGGCTTAAAAGTGCTTATCTTTAAATACCTACAAAAAAGCTCGGACTGATCCGAGCTTTTTAATTCCATACTTTTTAGTTCACTGCTGTGTGGCTTAACTTATCACCACTCTTGCGGCAAGTAAGATAAGCACCACACCGGTAACTTTATCTATCACGGCACTGTTTTGTTTCAACCTAGACAGCACCGGCCCTCGAGATAAACCAAAAACCACCAATAAATACCAAATGGTATCTATGCCTCCCACAGTAAGTACCATTATCATATTTTGTT
Source organism: uncultured Thalassotalea sp. (assembly GCA_947502355.1). GTDB lineage: Bacteria > Pseudomonadota > Gammaproteobacteria > Enterobacterales > Alteromonadaceae > Thalassotalea_A. The sequence goes on from CANMZP010000003.1 coordinate 98,592, forward strand.
GCCAACTGGCATTAACATCGACAAACTGACTAAATAGAGCCAAAAAGAAAATGGCCAACTTAGGGTTTAAAAAAGCGATTAAGAAGCCATCTCGCCAACCATTTACTTGTTTTGTGCCAGAGTGTTGATAATGTTCCGGGTCAAGATCAACAGAACTTCCCTTACTTTTTAATGCATTGAACGCTAAATAAATTAAAAATGCCGCTCCGGCATATCGGACAATATCAAAGGCAAGTGGTGACTGCACAATGACTAACCCTATCCCGGTTGCTGCGATAAACGCGTATAAACCAACCCCTATACCATGGCTGATGGCTGTAGCCATACCGGTATTTACTCCACCAACGACGGTATTACGGATAATCAAAGCCAAACTAGGCCCCGGCGATAAGGCCCCAAGCAAACATACAAACACCAATGAAAGCCACAAATCTACTGTCATAACACGCCCAAATACACATAACCAAAATTATCAAATTAACCTACAAGCCTATCACAACTTATCTGGCCCTAGCTATAAACAAGTTCGCTAGCCGCAAATTAGGCATTTACATTTCAATTTCTGGCTAGTCTTACAACGGTTTATAGGCTCTAACAAAGCTTGCAAATCTGGGCGTGCCATTTTGGGTTAAACCAAAGAATTTATAGGTGATCGTTGAGCCAATCTCTGGCGGATTTACTCTTTGCTTAACCGAAAAGCCGGTACCTATTTTAAACTGCACTCCGTGTGTATTTTCCACCAGTATGGCCCCCATTTTATCCCTGTATTTCCCTTTGCCGGAGAAATGCGCCAGCACAATGGCTTCATCATTTTGGTGAGGCTTAAGTTTCAAAATATTTTGAGTTCTTCCCACTTGATAATAAGCACGCTTTTTATGGAGCATCAGACCTTCGCCCCCGCCATTGACGACATCCGTTAGTTTGGCCTGCAATTGAATGTGATTATCGATGGTATGTTGTGGGATCATCTGTAAATACCGTGAGTTTGCCGCCTTTACGATGCGCTGCATTTGTGCAACTCGCTGCGCAAAAACCAACTCACTATCGGGTAAATCAAATATCATAAAACGTACCTTATGCCAGCTTTGCTCATCTCCTTGTAGCTTGCTGACAATACTTAAGGTTTGCTCAAACTTGCCTCGGCCAAGCCATAATTCGCCATCAAGGGGCTGGCTACCAAAATCTTCACTAAACCAAGTTGGCGCGGCAAAGACATAGCCTCGCCTTGAGCGCAATACCTTACCATCCCAATAAGCTCTAACCCCATCAAGCTTTTCACTGACCAAATAGTCTTTAATATCGACATCGCCAGAAAATACCGAGGCTAATTGAATGGCAGGTGTTGATGGCTCGGTATTGGCCGCACTATAAAAACTGATAAGAAAGCCTAACAAGCAGGCAAAAATTGACTGTTTCATTCGGTGTTCCTTCACCTCATTTATCCTTGATTACAGCCTAGACGCTTTTGTCGTAACCGCCCAACCGGTGCTTATAGGGGATGGTCAATTTCCTTAATACTTAGTGTCTCAGACACACATCAAAAACTCATTAAAATATAAGCAGCTGATTTATAAACATTTTTAATTGTTGGTATCAATTTTGCTCATTAATAAAAAGGTAAACACTTTAAAAACGAATAAAGGGATACAAATGACACCATTAAAACAAAAGCTTTTTGCCATTGTAGGGGCAGTATTCTTGCTAATCGGCCTGATTTTTATCATTTTACCGGGTCCGGCCATTTTATTTATTCCACTAGGCCTTGCCCTGTTAAGCTTTGAATATCCGGTTGCCAAACGCTGGCTTAGAAAGTATCAAACGTATTCATCGGTTGCGGCACGAAAAACCGATGCACTTGTTGCTAGGATGAGAGCTCGTTAATGTAGAGATGAATATTTCGGTTCGTTGTGTCTATAGTAGATCCCAGATATGACTGGTGAGTTTGGTGAGATGACCTTTTTATCGATTCAGAAAGCAAAAAAAACCTCTAATTAAAAAATTAGAGGTTTAGGTTTGCTACCTTTTTATTGTTTTTAGTCGTAGCGATTGTTCATATCTTTATTATTATTATTTTCGGCAGTTTATTACCGAGTGTTTCCACTCTCCCCCAAGTGAACTTTTTGCATTACGCTACTTTACTGGCAAAATGCTTATCTTTTAAGGCAAAGAACTTATCAATTAATACCTTCATTTCGTCAACACAATAAGGCTTTAAACCGCCTAATAACATGTACTTTACACCAAAACCAACCACTTCACCGTTATGGATAAAATCGAAAACTAATTTAGCTTGGCCACGTTTGCCATCTACGGTTAATTCGGTGCGTTGCTCATTAAATTGCACACTTACTTCACTAAAATCCAAACGGTCTAAATGAATTTCCATACATTCGTACATCGCCATTGGGCGTGCGGGATTAATCATTACCTGATTTTTTTCCATCAGATCACCCAAAATGTGTGGGAATGTATGTCCCGAAAACTCAACATATGAACGAATTAGAGCGTTGATTAACGAGTCACACTTTGTGTGTTCTCCCGTAGCCTTATAATCCAGATAGACTTTATCTTTGGCGTCGGTAATGGCTGTTACATCGCTTTGTTGCTCTGGGAATGTTAATTCAACAACATCGGTTACCATGCCTTTAAAATTAAAGGTCATGTTTTGGCTCAAACCATTCTTAGCGAGAATAATAGAGAAAAGTAAGTCACCAGGAACACAAAACCGCTTGGCGTCTATATCGTGGATAGGGTTGAAGTCATCACAAACTTCTTTAGCAAAGTCACTTGCCTGTTGGCGTTCAAAACTGATTTTTTGGTCATTTTCGTGAAAATACTGGTTCACAAACATTTGCACATTCCTTGATATTGCAATTTTTACGTTGCGTAGTCTAACAGTCTGGCTACTAAAAATCTCAAAAGATTAACTCAACAGACCAGTTAGATAATGCAGCTAAAACACGATAAGATTCAACAGAATAGATCTATTTTCGTCGAACTTTAACTTTCACACCAAACCTTACAACACCCCACTAACAATCAAACAACAAAAAACCAACCCCAACCTTACACCCCAGTTACTTCTTACTCATTCTCGAACGACTTGTTGTCGAGCGACTCATCGATTTATTACTCAGCCTTGGGGCGCTCATTTTAGGGCCGCTGCTGCGACTTTGGGACCGAGATATTGTATTTACCTTAGACGAACTTCGATAAGCTTTACTGCTTGTGACTGGGCTGCTGCTTTTATAATTAGTCGTTTTTCTAACCTCTGAACGATATGATTTATTTACAGTCGCTGGGGCTTTTCTTTGCTCGTTTCTTGCTGTTTGCACATTAGCTTGCCTTTGCGGGGTCGCTTGCCTTTGAACAGTAGAGGGGCTCACTCTTTTGCTGTTCTTCGCAGAGCCATATGCCTTTGATAAATCGTTATTAAAGGCTTTGTTTGGTGATTTTGAATGACGATTTACATTGCTCGCCGTTTTACTGGTTGAATTTGTGGTTAATTGCCCAGTACGTCCCTGCTTTAAAGCCTTAGTCGTTTTTGTATATTGGCTTTTATAGGCTGTTGAGCTATTACGTTTAAAGTCACTATTACGGCTTAAATCACTGCTGCGATTGACTTTATCACTGGTATTGGCATTTACCCGATTTAGATTGTTCTTATTGTTTTTGCTGCTATTTTTATTGCTTGAGTACTGTTTCGTTTTGGATAACGTGTTGCGATTAGCTGGTGAGTTGCTTAGTTTTTGCTTAAAACTTTCTTGACGCATCGCTGTGGTACGTTTGTTGATATCACCACGATTATTGCGTTTCGCCGTGTCGACGCTTTTTTTACCGGTATCGGTTCTAAGGCCAGTTTGCCTTGTTAAAGACGAACTTTGTTTGCCACGAAAGGCGTTGTTAAAACTGTTTGAGCGATCGTAATTAACGGCGCGCAAGTCTTCTTGGGCTCTCAGTCTTTTGCTGTGTTGCACACTATAGCGATTACTTTTGTAATGTTTGGCGGTCTTATTGCTTCTATAAGCGACACCTTTGCGGTGACTCGGCTCGTGTTTCCAACGCTTCCGCTCTGAAGAAACATGCTTTTTAGGGCCATTCGCATAATGCTTTTTGCCATGGCTAGAGTGTTTTTTATGATGCTTATTGTGGCCACGATGATGACCGCCATGATGTCGGTAATAGTGATGATCGTGATGAACGACCACATGATGGTTATGCCAATGAAAGCTACCAAATAATATTCCTACTGAGACATGAACGCCCGAGTGCCAGTAGAACGGGCTGTGATGATGAACACCAGTATAATAAGGTAAATGATGTGGGTGTCCCCAATAAACCGGTGGGTAATGATGCCAATACCAAGGCCCGTAAACGACACGTGTATCGTAATAAGGCACGTAAATAACCTCTGGTGTTGCAGGTTCAATCACAATGGTTTTCTCTACTCGAGTTACCGTGGTATTTTCCATTTTTTCCAGATTACCGGCTTCATCGGCTTGGGCCCGTAATGTTTGTATACTAGCAAGGACTTGCTCTTCGGCTTCTAAAAAGGCATCACCAATTTGTTTGGTCCAATTTATTTCTTCGCTTAGCTTGCTAACGACCTGCGCAAAAGGCAGTAACGCTTTAACACTTGGGTCCCAGTCTTTGTCCTGCGCTTGTTCAACCACCTGATCGGCATCTAGGCCGGTATGGTTTTTTAACCATCTATCCGCTTCAATTATTTCTAAAGGGTACGTTGAGGCAATAAGAATATGGGTTAATAAGCTGTCTGGGTATAAGGCAATGGGCGCCAGCAATTGTTCAAGCTCGCCTTGTGAATAGACGATTTCAACATCATTAATATCTTTAGGAGCCTGCTCAGCTACATCATTAACGTTGGTTACCGTACTAGCTGTGTTACTGCTTGCTTCAGTCAGGGCCGACGCAGGAAAGGAGAACAGAGAGGCAACCGCAACAATAAAGAGTATTTGGATTTGCTTATTCATACATACCTCTGCTTAGTGGGAAAGAATATACCAAGTGCATTAAGAGCAGAAGTAAAACGCCATAAAACGTGCATGTGGAATTTTAGATCACTGCTTATACCCATTAATCATAGCGAATGGAAGATGAACATAAGCTGAATAAAACGAAATATTAGGTAAAAAATCGTAATGATTTGCGATTACGCGTGCCCACTAACAGGGCAAAACTAAGGTAAATTGAGCGCCGGTTAAGGTGTTAGAACGCTCGATGGTAAGCTCCCCTTGATAACTTTTTACTAAGTCGCGCACAATGGCCAGACCAATGCCATGCCCTTGCTCATAGGTATCAACGCGGGTACCGCGCTGTAAAATAGACTCAACCTGATCGGGTAATATACCCACCCCATCGTCTTCAATAACAATGCCGACTTTATCTGCTTGGAGGTAATGTATTGAAACAACAACGTGTTTCTTTGCGGCTTTACAGGCGTTGTCTAACACATTCCCAAGCAGCTCAAACAAATCACTTTCATCCCCTTTAAAGAGGGCTTTTTGGTCAATATTTACGTGAAATTGCAGTTGCTTTTGGTGATATATTTTTTTTAGGCTATTTAAAATCTTAGACACAATCGGCTCTATTTTAATGCCCACATGCCAAGCGGTTTGTCCGGCAGACTGAGCCCGTTTGAGTTGATGTTCAATAATGTGATTAATTTGCCCCAATTGCTGCTTGTTTGCCGAAGTTAATCCTTCTTGCCCCTGTAATACCGCTAAAGGGGTCTTTAAACTATGCGCCAAATCCGAGAGGGCATTACGATAACGGCTACGTTGCTTTTGTTCGGTTTTCAATAAAATATTCAGTTGATCAGCAAGTTGCTGTAATTCCACCGGGTATGGATGGTCGATAAATTGCTGTTTGCCGGATTCTATGGCCTTAACATCGCTGCGCAATGTGCGTAAAGGTTTAAGAGTGTACTTCAACCAAACGCCTTGTATAAAAAGCAGCACCACCATTAAAGCAATTAACCATAGCCACAGTTGATGCTTAAATTGCAAAAGCAATAAATCGAAGTCGGTTTTATCTTTTAATATATGTAAGGTGACAGGCAAGCTGATACTTTCGTCGGCAAAACTAACGGAGAAACTAAAAATAAAATGAGTCCGCTCAGCAAGCACTATTTGACCAAATTGGCTTTCCCCCAAAAAGGGAGCAGGAAGAACTGGGGTTAACTCGAGTCCTAATAAAGAAGGCGATGTCCATACTAGCTGTTGACTGACAACCGCTTGCGCTTCACTCAAGCTTTGTTTGTCTATTTCTACCGACTCTTGTTGGGAAAACGCCGCATATAAACCAGACTCACTGACATTAAATTGGTTTTCCAGTAACACCTCTGGCAACAATAATTGCTGTTCGCTCACCTCACTGACCGCTAAAATAGAATAACTAAAGGCTTTTAACTCACTTTCGATGGCATCGACCATTTGGTTGGAAAACGCACTGTTAATAATGAGCCCAGCCGTAGGCAATAAAATTAACACCATAAACAATGCGCTCACAAATAGGCGCATTTGCAGAGAGTTAGCACGCTCTTTAAGTGTGTTTAAGGAAGATAACAACCAGGGCATGGCTATTTTTCGCTATCGAGTACACGTAATTTATAGCCTTGGCCTCTAAGGGTTTCAATAATCGAGTATTGACCATCGGGGTCCAACTTTTGTCTAAGGCGACGGATAAACACTTCGATGACATTTGAGTCTAAATCGAAGTCTTCATTATAAATATGCTCCGTTAATTGGGTTTTCGATTTCACTACCCCAACATGCAATAACAAATATTCAATCAGTTTATATTCTGAAGAGCTTAAGCTGACGGGCTTATTAGCCATACTCACTTCCATGCTAGCCGTATTTATTTGCAAAGGACCATTACTAATCACCGGACTTGCTTGGCCCACACTACGACGTATTAAGGCATTAATGCGCGCCATTAGCTCTTCTATTTGGAACGGCTTGGTAAGGTAATCATCGGCACCAGCATCGAGGCCTTCAACTTTATCTTGCCAATGATCCCGAGCGGTAAGAATTAAAATGGGAAAGGCGATTTGTCGCTCTCGTAACTGGCGAATTAAACTAATGCCATCAATTTTGGGTAAACCTATATCAATAATGGCGGCATCATAGGGGTATTCACTAGCCTGAAACAACCCGAGTTCGCCATCGCTAGCAACATCCACCGAGTAGTTCGATCTTTTTAAACTTTGCTCAATTTGTTGTTGTAGATCCAAATCGTCTTCTACTAGTAATAATCGCATAATGGCTAACCCTTTATTTTTCCAGTTTTGGCATTTACAGAAACAGAAATAATATGTCCGTCATCTTTTAACAACTTAACCTTATAACGACCTTTTGATGATTTTTTCGAACTTAAGACCTTCCCGCCATAACGTTTTTTTACAAGTTTTGCGGCATGCGTGGCGCTCTTAACAACGTTATTATTTTGTGATTGGAGCTTCTGGCTATTGTATTGCACATTGTTTGGCGTCCCTTTTGCGATAAGCAAAGGTGAGCATATAAAGGCAAACATCAACAATATATATATTAGCGCTTTCATCAAAATTCCCTGGGTATTGACTATCAATGTACCTAATGCTGGTCTAGGTAATTGCTCAAACGATTTCCATTAAGTGTAAAAGATTGAATCATTTAAATAAACTTCTTTCCCTCTATCCTAACAATAACTTCCTTAACAACAACTGAATAAAATAATAAAGCACGCTCATAACCTTTATTGAATAGCGCATTTCCCCCTGCTCATTTTCCGTTCAGTTTCTGTTCAGTTAGCTTGAGGTTTAATGGCTACATCATTATTGGAGGGTCACCCTATGTTAGGACTAAAACCGAACAACACAGAATCATTAAAAACCATTCTCCTGATCTGGACATTAATGGTGTTACTTGTGCTCTTAGTTATCCAAATGCTGATGATGGCCTTTGGTATCAATCAGGTTCGTGCCAGTGAGCATTCAAAGACTGCGCTGACCTCACAACAAGTTAAACAAATGGCGTTGTCCTTCGAGGGCAAGCAGCAAGGATTATCCGAACAAATCCGCACCGACGTTTTAATAAGCAATAAGCAGCAATTACAACAAAACCCTTTTATTGCCCCACTTAGCGGTTTAACACGCGAGCAAATGCACGCAAAAAAGCGTGAAGAGTATAATCGCCAGCAAGAAGCGAGTGCTCTAAATACGTCCGAGTTCACCCTTAACTCGGCCTCGGTTATCACCATGGCAGATTATTCCCTCTTTGAGATTTTTGATGCCTGGGCAACACTTTATGATGATTATGACTATGATGGTTTTTACCAAAGCTTTAGTGTGGTGTTTGATGCCGACTATTATGGCGATAGAGAACATGCCGAAGTGTATGCCGATTTATATCTGAGTCAGGACGGTGGTCCATGGTTTCATTTTTACTCGACCGATGTATTTCGCATCTATGGCAACAGTGAAACCGACAGTTATGAAGTTTTAACCACCTTGTATGAAAACTACCCTGAAGATTATTATGATGTGTTGATTGACTTATATGAACCGGGTTTCCCGGGTATAGTGGCTACAATGAGTAGTGATGATACCGACGCCTTGTATGCATTGCCCTTGGAAAGCAGCGATTATGACGAATACTACGATGATTATGATGATGACTACCACCACCACGACGATCATCACGGCAGCTTATCCTATTTACTTGGTTTATTAGGGAGTGGCTTTTTATATCGACGGTTTAAAAGGGTGAAAAAGTAGGGTCAGATACATATACTGCTTTTTGTATCTGACCATTGTTCGCCATGACGTAATCCTTACTTAGGTAAAAATTGGCTGGTTTGCTTTTCAGACTCTACCTGTTCATTGCTGTTATGAGCAATATCGGTAATGGTCACACTTGGGCTAAGCATATCCAACTGATATAACGTATCCATATTGAAATGAACAATTTTTTGTTGAATATTGCGAGCCACCATACGCTCTACATCTTCACTTACATGATGTGCTTGCTGAGCAACAAATTGGTTAACGCCTTGCTCTAATGATACTAATTGTTCAGCTTTTACTGACGCAGTCATTAATACTGCTGAGGTTAATAACGTTGTTAATACGGTTGCTTTTTTGGTTAAGGTGTTCATTTCAATCTCCTGAATATAATAATTGTTGGTTAATGCTAACCATGCCAAATACATTACAAGGGATGTGCCAACTTAATTAATTTTCCACAAACAACTGTTTTTAAAAGATTTTATATAAAGAACTATAAACACACGCCAAATGTTAAAACCATGTAAAAAACCATTTTATTGTTAAATTGACCACACAAATAGCCAATTTAGCCACCTAAGTAAGAGGGCAAGAACTAAAGCAAGGAATAAACACGATATTAATGGACTTGATATACCTTAAGCCGCGCCGATCAGGACCAGTTTTTTTGCTCGGGTTAATTTTTTAATTGCCCACTCACGTTTTCCTGCGGCGGATCGGTCTTCACAACGTTCATGGTAAACGAGTTCGACGGGTTGTCGGTTGCGCGTATATTTAGCGCCTTTGCCATTTTGGCTATTGTGCTCGATAACTCGGCGGTCGATATCCACCGTCACTCCGGTATAAAGGGAGTTATCAGCACAACGAAGAACATATACAAACCAGGATTTTGACATTTTTTTGAAAATCTATTGCAGTAAAAAGGCGATTGCCTCAGTATTATCAGAATTATTCCCTTTAGCATAATCAAATCACTGGCGATACAAAAGACTCTTTATGATATTTATTAGCAACAGCCTGCAAATTAACGAACAAGAAATCGAGCTCAGCGCGATTCGCTCACAAGGTGCGGGTGGTCAAAACGTCAATAAAGTATCAACGGCCATTCATTTAAGATTTGATGTGAAAAATGCCAGCATTCCTGAAAAATATAAAGCGTTAATTCTGGCCTTAAAAGACAGCCGCATCACTAAAGATGGGGTCATTATTATTAAGTCGCAGTCATTTAGAACTCAGGAAAAGAATCGAGAAGCGGCCATTGAACGTCTCATTGAGATGATTAAACCGGTAACGCGGCAGGTGAAAGCTCGTCGAGCGACCAAACCCACTAAGGCCTCACAACGTCGTCGCGTTGACAGTAAAACCAAACGTGGCCAAGTCAAAAATAACCGGGCAAGAATAAAAATATAACCACATGCTATTTCGACCTATAACGCTAATACGAAATCACTAGCGGCAAATAAGACGGCAGCATAGCAGTCCAACATCAGAAAAGAATCAGACCATGACAGAGCAAACCAAGACAGAACAAAGCAATACCGAGCAATGTAATACAGAGCAAAGCTATACTGGTCATTTAAAAAAAATGACATCAAAATTAGTCGATGGCCAAGTTGCGTATCATTTACCCGTTGGCGATCACAGCATTGATCTTAATGCCCTAATTGGTAAACACCTAACCCTTAACCATACGGGCAACATTAATTGTCAGGAATGTGGCAAGAAAACCAAAAAGAGTTATTCACAAGGGTTTTGCTACCCTTGCATGACTAAGCTGGCCAAATGCGACATGTGCATCATGAAGCCAGAAACCTGTCATTTTGAAAAAGGCACGTGCCGGGAGCCACAATGGGGTGAAGATAATTGCTTTGTGCCGCATTATGTTTATCTTGCCAATACAACGGCCGTTAAAGTCGGCATTACTCGTCACACACAAATCCCGACTCGTTGGATAGATCAGGGGGCCAACCAAGCGCTGCCAATCTTTAAAGTGAGTACTCGCCTACAATCTGGCCTAGTTGAAATCGCCCTTGCCAAATTTATCTCCGATAAAACCAATTGGCGTAACATGCTAAAAGGTAAAGCCGAGCCTATTGATTTAAAAAGCAAAGCCGCAGAGTTAATCCCGCAAATACACGAAGCATTAGCCGATATCAAACTCAACTATGGCGAAGATGCTGTAGAGCAGTTGGATGAAGATGTCGTAGAAATTGACTTTCCAGTATTAGAATACCCAAGCAAAATCAGTTCTTTTAATTTTGATAAAACCGCTCAGGTAAGCGGCACGTTAATGGGTATCAAAGGACAATATTTGTATTTTGACAGCGGAGTGATTAATATCCGTAAGTTCACCTCTTACGAAGTTGAAGTAAATTACTAAAAATCAACCAATTACCAATAAAAAATAAGATAGATAAAACAGATTCTAACATTATGAAAAAAACATTAACTGCCCTGTCACTTATTACGCTTTTGGCGGGCTGTAACAACCCGGTGGAACAGCGACCGACTCTCGAGCAAAACAAAGCTACTAATGAGTTGGCACCAGAAACTTTAAAAAGTAAACAAGCACTTAAAGCCCAGAAAGCGGCTGAACAGCTTAATGCATTATTTGATAAAGCCTTTAAAGATAAACTAGAGACCTCACCGGTATCAGCAACCTACATTGGTTTAAGTGAATACAATGATAAGTTTTCAAAACCAATCAGCAAAGCGTCGATTAAAGACCAGTTAGACCGAGAAAAAGCGTATTTAAAGACCTTAGAACAAATTGATCGAAGTCTGTTATCGGGTCAAGACGTACTCAGTTACGATATTTTTAAACGAGAAACCAAGCTAGCCATTAAAGGGTATGAATTTAACTCGCATTACCTGCCATTAAATCAAATGTATGGCGTTCATAATTCATTTGCCGGCTTAGGCTCAGGACAAAGTGCACAGCCATTTAATACCGTCAAAGATTATCAAAACTTTATTAAGCGAGCACATGGGTTTGCCAAGTACATGGACAGCATTATTGTGGCCATGCGTGAAGGGGTTGCTAATGGTTATGTGCTACCAACGGCGTTGATTGAAAAAGTCATCCCGCAACTTGAACCACATATTGTTGATGATGCCAGCCAAAGTATTTTTTATGGCCCGGTAGCAAAGTTAGCAGACAACCAAGAGATCAGCGACAGCGATAAAGCAATCATTAAAGGTGAGTACATTACGCTTATTAATGACACATTAACACCAGCCTATGCCAAACTGCACAAATTCATAAAAGAAGAATACCTGCCCAATGGCAGAGCCAGTGTTGGTTTATCTGAGTTACCCAATGGCAAAGCTTGGTATGACTACCAAATTGAGCGCAACACCACATTGGAGTTATCAGCGAAAGAAATTCATGAATTTGGCTTAGCTGAAGTAGCGCGCATTCTTGGTGAAATGAAGAAAGTGAAACAAGAAGTTAAGTTTGACGGGAACTTAACGGCGTTTTTCGAATTTTTACGCACCGACCCTCAATTTTATTGGGAAACAGAAGAAGAAGTCATCGCCGCTTATACCGACATTAAGCATAAAATTGATGCACGCTTACCACAGCTATTTGAGGTATTCCCAAAAACCAATTATCAAGTAAAAGCGGTTGAGCCTTACCGCGCCGCATCAAGTGCCGGTGCGAGTTATCAAAGTGGCTCTCCAGATGGCTCTCGACCGGGTATTTTCTACATTAATACCTACAACTTAAAAGCTCAGCCGAAGTTTACCTTAGAGACTTTAAGTATTCATGAAGCCTCACCTGGCCATCACTTTCAAATCAGCATTCAACAAGAAGTGCAAGGTTTGCCTAAGTTCCGTCAATTTGGTGGTTATACCGTATTTGCAGAAGGCTGGGCTTTGTATGCCGAAAGCTTAGGTAAAGAAATGGGCTTATTCACCGACCCGTACCAATGGTATGGCCGTTTATCGGATGAGCAATTACGCGCTATGCGTTTAGTGGTTGATACGGGGTTACATGCCTTTGGTTGGACGCGTGAGCAAGCCATTCAATACATGGTCGATAACTCGTCATTGGCATTAACCGATATTACATCCGAAGTTGAACGTTATATTGGCATTCCAGGACAGGCGTTATCTTATAAAGTCGGTCAACGCGCTATTCGCGAAATGCGTACCAAGGCAGAGCAGCAATTAGGCGAAAAGTTTGATGTACGTAAGTTCCATACGCAAGTTTTAATTGACGGGGCGTTACCAATGCCGATTTTGTCTGACAAAATTCAGCGCTGGGCGAATGAGCAAACATAAATTAATTTGCAATTAATTAATTTCCTCCACAAAAAGCGATGTTTTGATGCATCGCTTTTTTTATACACCGTTTTTTTATACACAGCTTTTTTTATAGGCCGCTATTAGGCGAAATATTAACATATCGTCGCAGAATTTAACGTCGGTTGTCGATGACAATTGTCGTTTATGAAATTACCAGACAAGCTTTTAAACAAAAAAAACGATGTCATTAAACTAATACAGATTAATGACATCGCTTTTCATGTATTCATTGGCTGAGTTATAGCAAATCAGTCTTCTTTTTTAACTCTTGGCGGATTAAAGTAGCTGAAAGCGGCTTCAAAAGCATTTTGCTGAAACTGCTTTAAACCGGTATCCCTAAAGTCAATTTCTACCTGAGCTTTTTTCAAGCGCTCTTTAATTTCGTTGGCACGAATAAGCTCAACGTCTAAATCGTCAATTAATTGAATCGCCGCTTCAATTTTAAAACCTTGAGAGCTGCCAGCAAACTTGCCTTTGGTTGGACGCTCTTTAATGATCACAGCATCCACTTTATAGTCTTCCAACAATTTTTTGAAGGTCGCTTGGAAGTAGCGGATAGCGCCGGCGTCAGTGCCTTTTTGCAAGGTGATTTTCGGCACACGCGAATGCGGAATATCGTATAAACTATTTTCTAAATTCATCAAACACAAGACTGCGTCTTCGCCCTTGATTTCTACACCACAAACTCTCATGGTTTCTCCTCAATTATTGATTACCTATATATGATAACAAGGCTCTTTGACAAATGCACACAAGCCTTGATTTATTAACGCTTTTTTACACCAATTACGATTAACATTTGCATTAATTTAGTCATGCAGGCAAGGTATACCCCATCAACAATGAATATTACAAATAGCAAACATTGGGTACACTATGAAAAAACATTTATTAGGATTATCTATTTTAGCAAGTCTTGCGGCTTGTACCCCATCAGAAAAAGTTACCACCTCAGTAGAGCCTGCGAAAGTAGAGGCCGTGAAACCGTCTGCAGAACAAATCAGTGCGCAGTTCAGCCAATTTGCCGAACAATTTATTAATGAGTTCTGGCAAATAAATCCTGGCTACGGTGTGTATGTCGGTTACTACAAATACGATAACCAGCTACCCGTTCCCAATAACGAAAACATGGCTGCAGATCTGGCATTCAATAAACAAAAACTAGCGCAGTTACAGCAATTTGATGTCGCACAGTTAAGCGCTAGCCAAGCCAGTGATTACTACATTCTACAGAACCAGATTGAATCGGCTATTTTTTGGCAAGAAGAATATAAAGGATATCAGTGGGATCCATCAAATTATAATGTTGCCGGTGTATTTGGCGTCATTTTAAATACCGATTATAAAAGCAAAGATGAGCGCTTACTTACCATCTTAGAGCGCATGCAAAATATTCCGGCTTATTATGAAGCCGCGAAAGCCAATATCACCACCCCAACGCTCGCGCATACCGAGTTGGCCATCCGACAAAATGCTGGTGCTGCAGGCCTATTTTCTGGTGCTATTAGCAACGCAGTTGACGAGTCTGGCTTAACGGCAGAACAACAAGCTGAGTTTAAACAGAGCATTGAACAATCGGTTGCTGCCATTAATGACTATGTAAGTTGGTTAGAAGGCAAGCTTGAGCAAATTAAAACCGATGACAGCGCAAAAGACTTCCGCATTGGCGCAGAGCTTTATGAAAAGAAGTTTGCACTTGATATCTACTCAAGCCTATCGGCCAAAGAGTTGTATAACAAAGCCCAATCAGAAAAGAGCCGCGTGCATGGCGAAATGGCAAAAATTGCCGATGAGTTATGGCCAAAATACTTTGCCGACAGCAACATGCCAGAAGACAAGTTAGTCGCCATTAAGCAACTGATTGATCATATCAGTGTAAAACACGTTGCCCGTGATGAATTTGTTAGCAGCATTCGCGATCAAATTCCGGCGCTTGAAAAGTTTGTGATGGAGAAGAACTTACTGGAAATGGATCCGGAAAAACCGCTAGTGGTGCGTGAAACGCCTGAATATCAACGTGGTTTTGCAGGTGCCTCGATTAATGCGCCAGGTCCATATGATGCCAAAGCCAACACTTACTACAACGTAACACCTTTAGATAACTTTAATGATGAAGAAGCCGAAAGTTACCTGCGCGAATACAACCATTGGTTACTGCAAATATTGAACATTCACGAAGCGGTACCGGGTCACTACACCCAATTAGTGCATTCAAACAAATCAAAGTCATTGGTTAAGTCTATTTTTGGTAATGGCGCCATGATCGAAGGTTGGGCGGTTTATACCGAACGTATGATGCTCGAAGAAGGCTATGGTGATTTTGAACCAGAGCTTTGGCTAATGTACTACAAGTGGAATTTACGCGTGATCATGAACTCGATTATCGATTACTCCATTCAGGTTAATGGCATGGGCGAAGAAGACGCATTGTCATTAATGATGAACGAAGCATTCCAAGAAGAAGCTGAAGCCCGTGGCAAATGGAGCCGAGCCCGTTTATCACAAGTGCAATTAACCAGTTACTTTACTGGCTATGCTGAAATTTATAGCCTACGTGAAGAGCTTAAAGAGAAACAAGGTGATAAATTTAACCTAACCGACTTCCATAATCAGTTTTTAAGTTATGGTAGTTCACCGGTGCCAATTATTCGCCAAATGATGTTAAACCCTTAATAAGCTTAAATAACAAAAGTAAGTGATGTAAGAGCAAGCCTTGGCTTGCTCTTTTTGTATGTCGATTTTTGTAAGCAGGTAGTATAGATGCAAATTGACAACAAATTTTCTTAAAAAGGGTGTTACCTTTTCTATAAAAAACAGAGTAAAATTAGAGTTCTATTTCACTTTTAAGCACACAGGATAGGAAACCGCATTGAAACCAGACCAGTTCACCCAAAAGCGACACTTTATTATTACCTTGGGTAAATTATTACATATGTTTGGTGCGACCTCATATCGCTTAGAAAACCATTTAAAAAATGTGGCGCAGTTTCTTGAGATACCGGCGTCTTTTGTGATCACCCCAACCGCCCTTACTTTTGTGCTTTGGCATCAAGAAGATCAAACCGATTATAACTACATCGTTAGGGTACCACCTGGTGATATCAATTTAGGGGCATTATCGAGAACCAATGAATTGGTGGATCAATTGGCCTCAGGGGATCGAACCTTAAATGAAGCAATTGTGCGATTAGAAGAAATTGCCAATATGCCGCCACCATATTCTAAAGTTCTGACGTTTTTTGCCTTTGGCGCATCATCGGGTGCGTTTGCTTTGCTAATGAAAACCTCTTGGCATGACGTACTGTGGTCAACCCTCTTGGGTTTGATTGTTTACTTAATTGTTCTTTGGTCAGAAAATTCCTCTCGGGTCAACAATATGCTTGAACCGTTATCGGCCATTGTAGCCGCGCTCATCGGCAGCTATATCAGCCTCTATGATCCCGCCATTAATGTGCCCATGTGTATCTTATCGAGCATCATTGTCTTTATACCAGGCTTAAGTTTAACCACCGGATTAAGTGAACTGGCTGAGCGTAATTTAATGTCTGGTACCGCCAAAATCATGGATGCTAGCATGTGCATGTTTAAATTATTCTTTGGTGGTTTGCTCGGCATGACCATTGCTCAACAAATATGGGGGAAAGTGGACATAGTGCATTCCATGCCAATAGCCGATGAAACGTCATGGTTAGCGGTGTTTATCCTTGCCGTGTCTCTAGTGATCGTCTTTAAAGCCCGCCCCAAGCATGCCTTTTGGGGTATTTTAAGTGGCTTTATTGCTTATGGTACGAGCATATGGGCTGCCGAATATATTGGTATTGCGTTAGGCGCATTTGCCGGTGCTTTTGCCATTGGCATTTACTCCAACTTATTTGCCATCTACCTTAAGGCTCCTGCAACCATTGTTATGCTCCAAGGCCTGGTAGTATTAGTACCTGGGTCAAAGGTATATATTGGTTTAACCAGCATTGTTACCGGTAATCAAATTTTGCAAAGTCAGCAAATTGGCTCGCAAACGTTTTTGATTTTTATGTCGTTAGTCGCGGGGTTAATTTTTGCTAATGTTGCCCTACCGCCTCGACATTCTTTATAACGCTTATGTGCATATTATTTATCGCGATAAACCAGCACCCCAAATATCCTTGGGTGATTGCCGCTAATCGCGATGAATTTCATCAGCGTCCCACTCAAGCATTGCACTTTTGGCCGAGCCAAAAGTTTTACGCGGGTAAAGACTTGCAAGCGGGTGGTACCTGGCTTGGGGTTAATGAAGCGGGTGACTTTGCCGCCTTAACCAATATTCGAACCATGGAATATCAGCGTGAGGACGCACAATCTAGAGGTGAGTTAGTCACTCTAGCACTACAAAAAGACTCTCCAATAAATCTTGCATGGCTGCAAGATCATGGCAGAAACTACAACCCGTTTAATTTACTCTACAGTCGCAATAATGCGTTGTATTGTTATAACTCTTTGCAGCAAACCCATAATAAATTAACAACCGGCTTTCATGCCATTTGTAATGGTGCCATCGATGATGTCTGGCCCAAAATGGCGCGTGGAGAGCAACAATTAGAGCAGTTAGTAAATAAACATCAACCGATTGAAATGCATGAGCTAAAAGCCATGATGCTCGACACTGAACAAGCACCAAATGAGCTATTACCAGATACGGGGGTTGGTTTACGTCTGGAAAAATTTCTCTCAAGTATTTTTATTAAAGGCGAAGAATACGGCACTCGCGCCACGAGCCTTTTGCTTTATCAGCTTGAGAAAGAAAAACAGGGTAAACAAGGCCAAATCGACTTTTACGAACAAAGTTACCTAGCAGACGGTAAGCCTGCAGGCACTGAACATTTGACCATAAATATATAAGAGATAAAAAATGAAAAAAGTATGCATCGTTACAGGTGGCTCTTCGGGGATTGGTTATGCCATCGTAAAAGCGTTTCTAAAAGCCGATTATCAGGTGTTTAACCTTGATATTAAAAGCAGCGACATTGGTGAGCATATTCATTGCGATATTAGTAAGGTTGAACGGGTAAAACGGGCGATAAAGCAAGTTATCAGTAAAACTAAGCGGGTAGACGCACTCATATCAAACGCCGGTATTCATGTGTCGGCCAACATCGAACAAACCGATGAAATGTTATTGGATAAGGTGTTTGCAATTAATGTCAAAGGGGCATTTGCCGCAACGCAAAGTGTACTGGAGCAAATGCAGCAACAAAAACATGGTGCCATAATTTATATTGCCTCCGATCAATCTTTAATTGGCAAGCGCAATTCCTTTGCTTATAACCTGTCCAAACATGCGTTGGCCTCTATGGCGAAAACCACCGCCTTAGATTATGCCGAGTTTAACATCCGCGCCAACGCCATTTGTCCGGGCACCATAGAAACACCGCTTTATCACAAGGCGATAGACGCCTATTGCGCACGCAGTGGTGCCAATAAACAAGAAATTCACGCGGAAGAAGAAGCCTTACAACCATTAAACCGTTTAGGGCAACCTGAAGAAGTGGCCGAATTGGCGTTATTTATGGCCAGCGATAAAGCCACCTTTATGACCGGCAGTTTGCAAGTCATTGATGGTGGGTATACAACCGGTTAAACGTATGACTTCAAGCCGCTTTAACATTATTGATCCACACTTACATCTCATCAACCTTGATGAGGGTGATTACCATTGGCTTAAGGCAAATAATCCACCTAATTGGCCAAACAAAGAAATGCTTTATCGTAATCATTTCGAGCCGGAATTACAGCTTAGCAACGGCTTGAATTTGTCGGGGTTTATTCATATCGAAGCAGGCTATGACAATCTTGCCCCTTCTAGAGAAATAGCCTGGCTAGAGCAACACTGCCAACGCCCTTTTCGCAGCATTGCCTTTGCTGATTTAACAAGTGAGTCGTTTGCGCAATCCATTGTTGAGCTTTCCACCTTTTCTTCGTTTGTTGGTATTAGGCACATTCTTGACGAGCAAGCGGCAACGTTGTTATCCAACCCAGTCTGCCTGGCAAACTTAGGTTATTTGGCAGAGCAAAACCTTATATTTGAAGCCCAGCTGTCCCTACATGATAGTGCTGGCGTAAAAGCGTTATCGGATATTTTGCAAAAACAGCCTAGGCTTACTGTTGTCATTAACCATGCTGGCTTTGCCAATCTTGATGACATTAACACAGGCAAGGGCACTGGCACTGACATTTGGCTAAGCAATGTGAAAAACTTAGCCAAGCATAAAAATTGTTGTATTAAAGCTTCGGGGTGGGAAATGGCTGAGCAACACTGGCAAGTGCATCAAACCCGCCACATTATAGAGACATTGATCTGCGAATTTGGCCTGCAAAACGTCATGCTCGCCAGTAACTTTCCAGTCTCCAATTTAACCAAGAACTACCAAAACCTATGGCAAGACTATATTGAAAAAAGCGGCTTAACAGATAAACAGTTAGCCGCGTTATGTTTTGACAATGCCTTTAGAATTTATGCTTTTTAAGTAAAGAAGCGAGTACCAAAACTTAGTGGGATTGGTAAAACGTTACTTTACTTCCATACGTGGTGAGTGCATAACCACGTTGTCATTTAAATGAATGCCTAAGCCGGGCTCCTCTGACACCTTAAAGAGTCCATTTACCGGTTGAGGGTCTTCAATACACAGCTCTCTGTTCCAGTCTTTAATCGCGTAGGTGTGATGCTCGTGAATTAAGAAATTTGGAATAGCCGTTTCTAAGTGTAATGAGGCTGCAGTTGCCACGGGTCCACCACAAACATGGGCCTGAATTCTGGTATCGTAAACATCGGCATAGTCACACACTTTCTTGGTTTCGGTAAAACCACCACATAAGCCAATATCCGGTTGCAGTACGTCAATGGATTGATCGTCCATATACGGCTTAATGCCCCAACGATTATATAATCGTTCACCGCCAGCAAGCGGCACATTCACTTTTTCTGCAACTTTTTTATGTAAGTCCGAGTTCAGGTAATTAACCGGCTCTTCATAATACATACAGCGGAACTCTTCCACCATATCGCCTAACTGAATGGCTGTTGTTGCCCCTAATAGACTATGACATTCAAAGATAATGTCGGCATCTTCACCGACGGCATCACGAATAGCACCAAGACGGGCACGAAACAGTTTAAGATCGGCATTGGTAAATAACTTAGTACGGTCAAAGTGGGTAACCCCTTTGGCATCATACATAATCGGGTCTACTTTTACCGCATCATAGCCTTGTGCCATGGCTTTCTCGGCCGCTTTGGCATAATCACTCGGATCGTTTAAGCGATTAACTTCACTGTCCCAGTCAAATTGCAACTGACTGGCGTAAGTGCGCAGCTCATCATTAACTTTACCACCAAGCAATTGATAAACAGGCACACCAAGCGCCTTGCCTTTAATATCCCAAAGTGCCGTGTCTATGGCACTCATTGCTGCGTAAATTACCGGACCGCCACCAAGTCCCCAAAAGCTTTCGCGCAGCATGCGGCTCCACAATAGCTCGGTTTGAAATGGATTAAAGCCAATGAGCATGGCTTCGCTGATTTCTTTGATCATATGCGCGGCGGCGCTATGGCCAAGATCATAAGCTAACCCGGCTTCCCCGACGCCACTGATGCCTTCATCGGTATGAATGCGAACAAAGACCGGATTCCAGACATCACGCTTTGGGCATTCGATATCAAAAATTTCCACTCGAGTTATTTTCATGCTCTCTCCCTTATTATTTTTGTTAACCGACTTGATGTCGATTGTTGATATTATTTGCGCTTACTTAGCCCAACAATTACTTAGACGCGACCATTACTTAGCAAAGCCTGGGTCTAATCGATACGCTTTGCGCATCATAGCTGGCCAGGACTTTTGCCCGCCAGTCTGCCCGGTATGTACCACTTTTGCCTGTTTGAAAATATTATCGATAATGGGCTGCTCAACCAAAATGCTAGCCTGGCCACTGGCCTGAAGCATCAGTTGAATTTCGCAGGCACGATTAATGTCGTACATACGCATAAAGGCATCACCAACGGTTTCACCCAAAGTTAATGCCCCATGGTTGCGTAACAATAAATGATTATTATTGGCGAGGTTTTGCTGCAAGCGTTTTTTTTCATCCGGATTCACCGCTAATCCTTCATAATCATGGTAGCTAAGCGAAGCCATTGAAAACATAGCGTATTGGCTTAATGGCAATAAGCCTTGCTGCTGGCTGGCAACCGCAATGGTTGAATTGGTATGTAAGTGCATCACACAAGCGGCATCGTTGCGAACGGCATGTATTGCACTATGAATAGTAAATCCAGCCGGATTGATCTCGAACTCCCCGCTATCTAGCACCTTGCCATCAATATCGATTTTAACAAGGTTTGAAGCGGTAACTTCATCAAAGGCCACACCGAAGGCATTTATCAAAAAATGCTCTGTGTCGGGAATTTTTAAGGAAATATGAGTATAAATTAAATCATCCCACCCCATATCGGCAACCAGGCGATAACAGGCAGCAAGCTCTAATCGACTTTGCCACTCCGTTGCACTTACCTTATCGATTAAGTTTCTTTCTATTAAGTCAAACACACAACAGCCCTTATTGTTCTTTAAAATTGAGAAGATATGTCGTATCTAAAAGAGTTTATCTCAAAAATTGAGGTTGCAATTCTTTACTATTGAATAACTAGTATTCAATCTTACAGAAGGTTAAACTTAATGCTATAGAAATTATCCATTTGGGCAAACGAAAGTTGTATAAAGTATTCTCATCCATTATAACGTGTATGGTGCTGCTTAACGTGGCAATGCCGGCTAGCGCCATCGAATATCAATTACCAAAAGAGGGGCACCGCCTCGTTGGTAAAGAGACGTACCATAAAGTAACCCGTGGAGAGTCGTTTCAAGAATTAGCGCAACAATACAATGTTGGCTTTTTGGCGTTAATGGCAGCCAACCCTGGCATTGACCCATTATTACCCGATGAAGGTACCGAATTATTAATTCCCACCAAACTGATTTTGCCTTACGGCAATCATGAAGGCATTGTGATTAACCTGTCTGAATTACGCTTATATTTTTTCGATAAGAAAAAGCAAACGGTGAATGTATTTCCCGTAGGTATTGGCAAAATCGGTGAAGGGACCCCCATCTTAACCAGTAAAATTACCGAAAAGCGTAAAAACCCCAATTGGTTTCCAACCCAAAACAAGCGGGATGAATACTTTGAGAAGCACGGTAAAAAAATGCCGCGTATGATCAAAGCGGGTCCCAATAACCCATTGGGCGATTATGCCATGCGTATTGGTCAAAGTGTGTTTTTGATCCACGGCACCAATCAGCGTTTTGGTATTGGTATGCGTGCCAGTGGTGGCTGTATACGTATGAACCCAGAAGACATTGAATGGCTTTTTAAACATTCACCCTCTGGAACCCAAGTTAAAATAATTGATCAGCCGATTAAAATGACTTACATCGAGCCGGATCAACGAATCGTCGAAATACATAGCCCGCTGACGACTGATGCAGGTGTTTCACAAAGCTTATGGCCACTGCCAGAGAGTGTGGTTAAATTTGTTGGGGAAGATCCGACTGATGTGCAAATATTAGAACAATTGGTTGAAGAACCTAAAGGCGTTCCCGTGGTATTACCTAAATCTCATTAGATTACCTAAATCTCATTAGTCTTACGAAACAAATTAGCTCATTAAAAAAGCTCCACTGTGTTCACAGTGGAGCTTTTTGTTTTGAAGCAGTGCGTAGTCTTAGAAGAGCTTTTATTTCTTGTAAGAGCTATTATTTCTTGTAAGAGCTTTTATTTCTTATAAGAGCTTTTATTTCTTATAAGAGCTAACGACGTTATCTAAACGTTCGTTGGCTTTGTTTGCTGCATCTAACGCTTGTTGTGCAGTATCAGCTGCGGCATTAGCTGCTGAGGCTGCTGAAGAAGCAGAATTTTTAATTGATGCGTTTTCATTCGAAAGTGAATCCACTTTAGCTGATAACGAGTCCACCTTAGTGGTTAAATCTGCAATGTTTTTTTCTAGCGCTTCAGTATTCGCACAACCGGTTAAACCTAGAGCCAATAAAGCCGCTGATAAAGTGATAATATTCTTTTTCATATGTATATCCCCGAAATGTAATTTAACTATCATCTGCAATTATGGCACAAATTTTAGACTTTACAGAAATTTTTTCTTAATTTTTAATACGTTGGGATCTATTTGATAATATTGAACATTCTTCAATAAAGCACTATTCGTTAATCAAGCGAATGCCCTTATCTTCTTTTACATCTTCAATGACCATATACGTATGGGTTTGGGAAACACCCGGCAATTCAACGACTTTACCCAGCACATCGCGATAATTATTCATATCACGCACGCGTAACTTAATTAGATAATCAAAGCCACCAGCCACCATATGACACTCAGCAACTTCGCCGATCTCAACCAACTTCTCCTTAAATTGGGTAAAGATATCAGCTTTTGTTCTATCTAACGTCACTTGAATAAAAGCCGCCATACCAACATGTAGTTTTTCTGCATCCAATACCGCGGCATAGCGCTTTATATAGCCCTGAGACTCTAATCGCTTCACTCGGTCTAAACATGGGCTAGCACTTAAATTAACCTGCTTCGCTAACTCAACATTGGAGATACGAGCATTTGTTTGCAAAATATTTAAAATTGTTAAATCAATACGATCTAAACTTTTCTCTTTTGTCATAATTGTTATCGCAAGTCAGTATAAAATAGGGTTTTTAATTAAATCTCCCGCATATTACATGGTTTTAAAACAAAATTCATCAGCACATACTGCTGTTATTTATCTAAAATGCCGTTACAAAATATATAAATTTAATAAAGGTAGAAAACATGCTTTTTAACGGAAATCTGGTCACCGAAGACCCTATTCGCCAACAAATTAGAAACCATTATCGATGCGATGAAAACGCCATCCTTGAACATTTGCTACCTCACGCTGAAATCGGAGCCAATGCTCGCTCAAGAGCTTGGGAAAGAGCCCGCCAACTGGTGGTACAAATCCGTAAAGACCAAGAAGGTAAAGGCGGCGTTGATGCCCTATTAAATGAATTTGCCTTATCCACCGAAGAAGGTGTGGTCTTAATGTGTCTGGCCGAAGCATTATTGCGTGTACCGGATAAATTAACCGCAGATAACCTTATTCGTGACAAACTAGCCGAAGGCGACTGGAGCTCACATATTGGCAACAGTGATTCGATTTTTGTTAACGCGTCATCATGGGGATTGCTGTTTACTGGCAAGCTAGTAAATTACTCAGACGAAAATAAAAAAGAACAATTTGGTTTATTAAAGAAAACCGTTGGCCGTCTAGGTGAGCCGGTGATTCGTAAAGCCGTACGCTTTGCCATGCAAATCATGGGTACCCAGTTTGTTATGGGTAAAACCGTTGATGCCGCCGTAAATCGAGCGGTAAAAACCGAAGCAAAAGGTTACACCTACTCCTACGACATGTTAGGTGAAGGTGCCCGTACCATGGCAGATGCAGACCGTTACTTTAATAGTTACTTAGCAGCCATTGAAGTGATCGGTAAAGCGGCTAAAGGTCGTGGCCCACAAAAAAGCCCAGGCATTTCAATTAAATTATCCGCTATTCACCCTCGTTATGAGTTTACTCACCGCGACCGTGTTATTGAAGAATTAGTACCTCGCCTTAAGCAATTAGCCATGGCAGCAAAGGCCCATAATATTGGCTTTACGGTTGATGCCGAAGAAGCGGATCGGTTGGACATTTCACTTGATGTTATTGGCGCCGTATTTGCCGACAAAGACCTTGATGGTTGGGATGGTTTTGGTATGGCCGTACAAGCCTACTTAAAGCGTGCTTATTTCGTTATTGACTGGATCCGTGAGCAAACGGTAGCAGCAGGTCGCCAAATGATGGTGCGTTTGGTAAAAGGCGCTTACTGGGACAGCGAAATTAAAGAAGCTCAAGTGGAAGGCTACCATGACTTTCCGGTATTCTCACAAAAACCATCTACGGATGTTTCGTACCATGCCTGTGCGCAAAAATTATTAGCTTATCGTGACAGTATTTACCCACAATTTGCAACGCACAATGCCTACACCGTTGCCACCATCTTAGAAATGACCAATGACTATTCTGGTTTTGAATTCCAACGATTACACGGTATGGGTGAATCACTTTATGATCAGGTGGTTACCAATGAGAAAGTACCTTGTCGAGTATACGCCCCAGTTGGTGAGCACGCGGACTTACTCGCTTACCTTGTACGTCGCTTATTGGAAAATGGTGCCAACAGCTCATTCGTTAATAACATTGTTGATGAGAACATTCCGGTAGAGTCGTTACTTATTGACCCAGTTGAGCAAGTGCAAAGCTGGCAAAACAAATATAACGCGCAAATTCCACAATCAATTGAAATTTATGGTGATGAACGTGCCAACTCAAAAGGCATCGACTTAACCACCATCGATGAAATCACCGAGATGCGCAGCAACCTAAATAACTGGTTTGAACAAGCGTCACAGTCAAAAGCCATTGACGGTGCAATGCCGGTAACAAACCCGGCTAATCACAACGAAGTGATTGGTTACTTACAGCATGCCAACAGCGACGACATGCAACTCATCTTGGCGAAAGCCAATGATGCGTTTGCCGACTGGTCAAAAGTAGATGTAAACATTCGTGCAGAACTGCTTAACAAAGTGGCCGATGCCTTAGAAGCTAATCGTGATGAACTGATAGCACTCTGTATAAAAGAAGCAGGTAAAATCCCTGTTGATGGTGTTGCCGAAGTTCGTGAAGCGGTAGATTTTTGTCGCTATTACGCAGCGCGTGCCAACGAAATGTTAACCGACTCAACGCTGCAATCGCGTGGTGTTGTGCTTTGTATCAGCCCGTGGAATTTCCCATTAGCCATCTTTTTAGGTCAGGTAGCGGCGGCAATCGTAACGGGTAACACCGTTATTGCTAAACCAGCGGAACAAACCAGTTTAATAGCTTTGCGCACCATTGAATTAATGCATGAATGTGGCTTACCTGAAGGGGTTGTTGTTCCGGTTATTGCTCGAGGCAGTCAAGTCGGTGCTCACATTGTCCCTGATGAACGTATTCAAGCGATTATGTTTACTGGTTCAACGGAAACTGGGACTTGGATTTCGCAAAAACTGGCCGAACGAACTGGCGAGCCGGTACCACTTATTGCTGAAACAGGTGGCCAAAACTGTATGATCGTTGACTCTACGGCTTTACCGGAGCAGGTTGTCGATGATGTTATCGCTTCTGGTTTTCAAAGTGCCGGTCAGCGCTGTTCAGCGCTTCGAGTATTGTTTGTGCAAGAAGATGTGGCTGATAAAGTGATCAGCATGATCAAAGGTGCCATGGCCGAGTTGCATGTTGGTGATCCAGCACTGCTTAGCACCGATGTGGGTCCGGTTATCGATGAAAAAGCATTAAACGCATTGAATGCACATGCAACCTACTTAAAAGACAAAGCCAAATTGCATTATGAATGTGCCATGCCAGAAATGGGCGATAAAGGTCATTATTTCTTTACCCCAAAACTATATGAGATCAGTGATTTATCGGTACTGCAAAAAGAAGTATTTGGTCCATGTGTGCATGTTATTCGTTTTAAAGCCGCCGATATCGAAAACGTAATTGAGCAAATCAATGGCACAGGTTTTGGTTTAACCATGGGTATTCATACCCGTATCGAAGAAAAAAGCAAATACTTGGCCGAACGTTCACGTGCCGGTAATGTTTACGTTAACCGCAATATGATTGGTGCCGTTGTTGGTGTGCAACCATTTGGTGGCCGTGGTTTATCAGGTACCGGCCCTAAAGCAGGTGGCCCTCTGTATTTAACGCGTCTTGTTAAAGAAGCAACAAGCAACGTCGATAAGCAATTAACAAGCGAAGAAGCGGCCCTGTTGGATGCAAAATTTGCTGAATACGCCAACTCGGCTTGGAAAATCAGTGCTAATTTGCAAACGGCTAAAAACGATGAATTAAAGTGGCGTGATACGCCGGTGCATGTTCGTGTTTCCATCGCCCGTCAGCTATTAGCACAAATAGCCAAGCAAAACCTAGCGGTTCAGCAAGATTCTCTTGAAGACGTACTGGCATCAGCTCGTAAGCAATTAACCTTAATTGAAAAAGAGATGACCAACCCAATCACACTCCCAGGACCTACAGGTGAGTCGAACAAGCTTTATCTTGAAACGCGCGGTGTACTTGCCTGTATTCGCGATAAAGACACCAGCTTTGAGTTTTGGTTAGTGTCTATCGTTTCGGCATTAGCCACAGGCAACAATGTTGTTGCCTTGGTTTGCGATGAACACCTTGACGAAGCCCATGCATTTGAAACACTATTAAAGGATCTTGGACTGGTAAGTGGTATCTTCCAAGCTATCTCGCTTAATCACCTACCAAGTGTTATGGAAAATGTGCATTTAGCGGGTGCCGTTATTGAGTCAACAAGTGCCTTAAAGCAGATGGTGAATCAGTACCTTGCCGCACGAAAAGGCGCTATATTGCCATTAATTACCGCGCAAACGCACAAAACCTTGTTTAATCGATTAGTGACAGAAAAAACCATCACCATCGACACCACAGCAGCGGGCGGAAATGCGTCATTAATGACCATGGAAAGCGCGAGTTAATCGACACGTTTGCTAAAACCAATAAGGGCTGAAAGACATTCTTTTCAGCCCTTTTTTTATGATCAAAATATGGTATCCATCATGAAAAGCGGGCCCCTTTGAGTCCTGTTTTTTGTACCTACTTTTTGTGAAGCTACGCACTCCTTGCAATCCTTGCTGCGCCAGTCCAATGGACGGTTGCTGTTACATAAATATCTGCCCGTAACGTGCCAGGCACCGATGCCCTCACGATACAGTTGATAACATGGAAACCGGAACCCTGGCTCTACAACTCAAACCAACAGCACCCAATAAAAATAAAAAACCACCACAAACCAACAAACCATTGAATAATTTATTCACCTTTGTCAGTATTGAAACAACAACGTATTAAAATACAACTTTAGGAATAGATTGCTTATGATTAATAAAAATAATTTAATCAGCAAGAATACAAAACTCGCCCTAACCTTATGCTCTTTAATAGGAACCTCTATGTTGTCATTGTCGATTGGCCAGGCAAAAGCTTCTGATGTGATAGGTATTGCTGACCAACATTTACAAGTGAGCTATTGGCAGCAGCAAGCCACGCCAAAACAGTTACTTAGCGCTGCCCAAATTAACCAGTTTAATCAATCGATGCTCGCTAACAATCCCCATGTTGTCGATGTATTCAGTGTTCCCGACCAACTTAACGCAGAGCAATTAAAGAACTACGTTAAGCACGTTAGCTCCGTCCCCAAATGGGACAGGTTTTATGTTGATGGGCGAAAATTAGGCGCTAAAGACTATGCTCACTACCTTAAAAACATTAACTTAGATGCCATTAAAGCAAGCAACCCCGTGCGTTGGGCACTTGTTGTCAAGCGTACGAGCTTGCGAACGTTTCCAACCATGGATAAAGTTCTTAACTCGGGTATGGATGCAGACTTAGATCGCTTTCAAGAAACCGGGGTATTCCCTGTGGATGCTCTGGCCGTGGTACATGAAAGCGCAGATGGACAATGGTATTTAGTACAATCTTATAACTATCTTGCCTGGGTGCAGAAAAAAGACATTGCCCTTGGGGAAAAACAAGAAGTGCTGGATTACGCATTGCAAACTCAGTCTGCGGCCCCTTTGGTTATCACCGGTGATAAAGTCTTTACCAGCTATGTACCGGAGCACGCAGATATTTCTGAAGTGCAACTTGATATGGGTGTAAAACTGCCGCTCGTTAAGCACAAAGATACCTTAACCCAAGTGTATGGGCAAAATCCATATGCCTCCCATGTTGTCATTTTACCGACCAAAAACGAGCAAGGTGAGCTTGCATTTAAACACGCCCTTATCGCTTATAATCAAGATACCCGTATTGGCTACCTGCCATTTACCGAACAGAACTTGATTAATCAGGGGTTTAAGTTTTTAGGCGAACGCTACGGTTGGGGCCACAGCTATAATAGCCGTGACTGTACAGGCTTTGTTGGGGAAATTTACAAAACATTTGGGCTGTTAATGCCAAGAAACTCCGCACAGCAAGGCAAAGGTGTCTACGGTGAAAACATCAATTTTGATAAAAACACCAGCAAAGAAGAGAAAATAGCAGCAATACAACAACTTAAAATTGGTGATCTTATTTACATCCCAGGACATGTTATGATGTATTTAGGTGAGGACAATGGCAAACCATACGTGATCCACGACGTAAAAGGTTTAGGTTATATTAATGGCGATAACCAACTGTATAAAGGCACTTTAAATGGTGTATCGGTAACGCCTTTATTGGATTTAATGCTGTCAGAAAACCGTAGCTACGTAGACCGAATTTATAATATGAAAAGAATTCGGTAGCCAGTAACCAAAAGGAACCCCATGAAAATAACAAACATTCGATTTGGCAAGTTATCCGTGCCGCTTATTACGCCCTTTAAAACGGCGCTAAGAACAGTAGATTGCATTAATGATTTAGTGGTCATAATCGAAACGGACTGCGGCTCGATTGGTTATGGCTCAGCGCCAGCAACGCCGGTGATAACCGGCGATACGCACGGCTCGATTATGGCGGCGATAGACGACCTATTTAAGCCCAACTTACTCGGGATGGATGTTGCCAACATTAGCCAAATTACCCAAACCATTCAATCGGCCATGATTGGCAATTACAGCGCCAAAGCGGCACTTGAAATTGCTGTTTACGATTTATGGGGTAAATTGCATAACGCACCGTTATATAAACTGCTTGGTGGCGGTACGCCAAGTTTATCAACGGATGTGACTATTAGTGTTGATCATATTGACAAAATGATCAGTGATGCCAACCGAGCTCTGGCCGATGGTTTTGATATTTTAAAAATTAAAATCGGCAAAGACATTGAGCAGGACATTGAGCGCGTCATCCAGCTGCACGCGCTAACAAAAGGTAAAGCGCAATTACGCCTAGATGTTAACCAGGGCTGGACCGCAAAACAAACGGTCTATGCAACGCGTCAATTTGAAGCACAAAACATTCACCTTGAGCTGATTGAACAACCTGTAAAAGCCGATGATTTTTCGGGACTTAAGTACATATCAGACCGCGTTTGTACCCCGATAATGGCCGACGAGAGTGCCTTTAATGTTAAACAGGTTGTCGAGCTCATTCATGGCAACGTCGTTGATATTATCAATATTAAGCTCATGAAAACCGGCGGTATTTCCAATGCCATAAAAATAGCTGATATTGCCGCAAGCCTAGATACGCCATGTATGATTGGCTGTATGCTAGAGGGCAGCATTGGTGTTGCAGCCGCGGCTCATTTAGCCGTAGCAAAGTCTCATTCGATAAGCAAAATAGATTTAGATGGTCCGGCGCTTGGCCAATACGACCCCGTTGTAGGAGGGGCTTCTTTTGATAAATCAGCAATTAAATTATCTGAAGCGCCAGGGCTTGGCATTGAACGTATTGATGGGTTAATCGAGCTGTAACATTAATACCAATCCCACAAAAAAAATCGAGGCATGGCCTCGATTTTTTGTGCGTGAATTTTTGCTCTTAAATTATAGCTGATGCATTAAAGGCTACTTTTCAAAATCACCGGCTTTAAAGACATTAAACTTCATGCTGGCAATGTACTTATTAAAAGCGGCATTCACCTCTTCTAATGTCAGCGCTTGCACCGCATCTAATTGCTGCTGATAAAAGTCTAAATCCATGTTATTTACACTGGCACTATTAATCACATTCGCAATGGCATGATCGCTTGCCCATGAACGGGTACGATCACTTAAGTAGCCTTTTACCGCGGTTTCCAATTCTTCTTGTTTAAAGCCTTCGTTGGCCACTTTATCGACTTCCTCTTGGAATGCAACGAGTACCTTGTCCATATTTTCTGGTGCAGAAATGGCTACGGTGTAGAATAACCCCTGATGATCCTTGACGTTTGCTTGCACGCCAGCACCTACCGAATAACTGTACCCTTCTTTTACTCGGATACGGGCACCTATTCTTGAAGTAAAGGCATCACCACCAAAGATTTTATTGGCAATATACAGCGCCAGGTAATCTGGGTTTTTCACATTCATTTCAAGCGGGTTGATAATATACAACTGCGCATTGGCTTTATCAGGCGTATTAGTCGAGTCCATAAGGCCTTGTTGCATCTTTAACTGACGCGGCATGTATTGATACTGTGTATTGTTTACATACGAGGCCATAATGGCTTTTAATTGCTCCGACATTTGTTGGGGCTCAACATCACCTACCACCGTAATATGACCATGATTCACGTTAAAGTGAGACTGGTATAAGTCGGCAATGGTTTGGCGATCAACTTGCTTAATGGCTTTGATTTGCTGATCAATCGACATATAGGCTTTTGGGTGGTCTTGGGGGTAATCATACAATGCTTTTTGATAGCTTTCTGAGGCAATTGAACTTGGGTCTTTGCGTTGGCCTTCAATGTCGCTAATCGCCGAACGCTTTATCACTTCCAATTCTTTTTGTGGAAATGTCGGCGCCGCAATAAGCTCACCAAAAAACGCCAGGGTTTGCGTAAGGTGGGTTTTATCGGTAGTAATTTTTACATTACTGCCATTAATTGAGCTGCCAAAACTTATCGAAGCTTTTAACTCATCGAGCTTGGTGGCAATTTGCTCTTTTGAATAGTGCTCGTTCCCCAATTTAATTAAGCTACCGACAAAATCGATGGCAACGGTTTTACCAGCCAGATTGGTAGGGTTACCCGCCGGTAGGTTCATGGTTATGATCACCTCTTCACCACGAATTTTCTTCGGGTAAACATTCACTCGTGTACCTTGTGGCCATTGAAATTGAGCCAGGCGTTGTTTGATGTTGGCAACATTGTTATCAAACACTTCACCTTTAGCGAGCACCGCTTTGCCTTTGTAGTCTTTTAAGGTTTCGGTTAAGTCTGGCGCCGGTGGAATTTCGGCACGAACAGGATCTGGGGTTGGAATAAATCGACCTAAAGTGCGGTTACTACGCACCAAGTATTTTTCAGCCGCTTGCTGTACCTGCTCGACGGTTGTGTTGGCAATCACATCTCTAAAATAAAAGGTATGACGGTAGTCGCCTTTGGCAATGTATTCGGACAGCTCCATGCCAACGCCTGTAACATTGCGCATGGCTTGCTCAGATTTTTTCGCTAGCTTTAATTTCGCTAACCGTAAATCTTCTTCACTGATTGGGTTGTCTTTGATGTTTTCCGCAATCGCAATTAATTGCGTTTCCATATCTTCAAGGTTGGTGTCTTTGTCACCTTGGGCAATAAAGAAAAACGCCGAGGAGTCTTTTAGCATAAACGAGAAGTTACTGGCTGCGGTGGCATAACCAGCTTCAACCAATTGTTTTTGCAATCGGCCACGCGTGTAGTCACCTAAGATTTCTTGCAATAAACTAAATGCAGCGGCGTCCGGGTGCAACCCCGATGGGATATGGTAAGACAAACCAACATACGGAATGTCACCGGTGCGGCGCAGATTTACAATACGTTCGCCATCTTGCGTTGGCTCTTGCGTATATAACGCTTGCATTGGGGCTCTTGGCTTTTCAACTTCAGCAAAAGTCTGTTCGATAAGTTGCAAGACTTTTTGTTTATCAAAACGCCCTGCTATGGTTAACACGGCATTGTCTGGGCGGTAGTGTTTCTGATAAAACTCTCTTAACCTTGGGAATGGAAAGTTCTCAACATCGGAGCGCGCGCCTATGGTTGAATTACCATAGTTATGCCACAAGTACGCAAGGGAGTTCATGCGGCTTAGTAACATACGTGTTGGCGAGTTCTCATTGCGCTCCATTTCATTGCGAACCACGGTCATTTCACTTTTTAACTGCGCTTCTGTAAATGTGGCATTCATCATGCGATCCGCTTCCATGCCAAGTGCCCACGCCAATGTTTCTTCATTCGCATCAAACACTTCAAAATAGTTGGTTCGGTCTAACCAAGTGGATGCGTTGGTTGCCATGCCACGCTTTTTAAATTCCACATCAATGTTTTGATAATTGGTTGAGCCCTTAAAAAGCATATGTTCAAGCAAATGCGCCATACCGGTTTCGCCATAATTTTCATGCACAGAGCCGACCCGATAGGTAATATTGACCAAGGTTTTAGGTTGAGCAGCATCTTCCATTAACAGCACCTTTAGACCATTACCTAATTGATGCTCTTCAATGCCTTCAACCGTTCTTATATAGGTTACAGCCCCATAATCAGGATCTGCAGAACGAACCGCTTCCGGGGTGGAAAGAATGGCTTGGTTGGCGCTTTGATTAGTAATCGTACAGCCACCCAACCCAACCATGAGCATTAACGGCACGGTCAGCAGATTCGATTTAATTAATTTCATTTGAGAACCTTTTATTATCTTGATGTTTTGTCGCACATTCTATTTAGCATAATAAAAAAGCCGTTGATTTACATTACTATTTTGAAAAACAAAGGTGTTTATTTGCTATTTTGTTGTATGTAAATGTAAGTATAGAGTTTCGCGGCTATAAAGGTAGCGCCGGTAAAAATAAAATTGTTGAACCAGTTGAGTAAAAAACACCGACAACCGTTATCGGAGCACAAGACATCAACACAAGTGTAAGCTGTAGTTTTATCGTTTTTTAAATTGCTTTACCGGCTTTAAATTGATTAAAACCGTAGCGCTAAAGATCTATGCTTTGAAAACATTGAATTAAAACAACTAAGCCACGTTGGAAATAGGCTTGAGTATATGAACCTTTTTAACATTCTCGAAATTTTGATTTTTTTCATTTCGATTACCCTGATGTTTGTATGGACCTAGCGATGTCAGTTACCGATTTAAAGATGATCAAGAAAGTCCCTAAAAAGATTGTTGTAGGGGTGACGTCTCAAGTTTTGCTGTTACCGAGTGTCGCATTTATGGTGTGCTCTATTTTTCAACTTCATCTCAACTCGCCATTGGTTTAATGATCATTGCACCATGCCCTAGGATCTATCTCAAACTGAAACAGTCTTTTGGTCAATGCTAATGTAGCCTTATTCGTGGCACTAAGCACTCACAGCTATTCAAAATATCGACCAGATCAATGTTTTGATTTAGCAAGAGTTTCTAAGCAAATTATAAGCTGCTACAATTTGTCCATTTGCCATTCGAGTTACTGTTTTATGACATTGTTTGAAAAATTACGCTGCCTTTTTACCTTTGGTCAAGGCGTTGCCTTACCGCTGCCAGAAATTAAGCAGGACACCTCACCATTTCAACTGTTTGAAGACTGGTTTAACGATGCCAACCAGTCGGGTATTTTGCTGGCTGAGTCAATGTCCGTTAGTACCGTTGATGAGCACGGGCAACCGTCTTCCCGCATGGTGTTATTAAAAGAGTTTGATGAGCAAGGCTTTGTGTTTTATACCAATTACGGTAGCCGTAAAAGCGCAGAGTTAGCCAACAATGGCAAAGTAGCCCTACTATTCCACTGGGGCGTATTACAACGTCAGGTGCGTATTGAAGGCGTTGTTGAGAAAGTAAGTTTTGAACAGTCAGAACGTTACTTTCACTCTCGCAACCGGGGTTCGCAAATAGGTGCTTGGGCTTCAAAGCAGAGCCATAGGCTGACCTCAACCGACGAATTAAAGCAGAAAGAAGCACAGTACAAAGAAAAATTTGCGGGTCAAGAAATACCACTTCCAGAGTTTTGGGGGGGGTATCGTGTTGTGCCTCATTACATTGAGTTTTGGCAAGGGCGCGCCAATCGTTTACACGACCGTGTGTGTTTTGAAAAAGATAATGATGACTGGCAGGTTTATAATTTAAACCCTTAACCGGTGTCAAAAATAAAGAAAAACCGCGAAATAACGCTTATTTAGTACCTATCCCACTCACTATGGGATCCGCTGAGTTAAACTGTTCATACAATTTAATTAAGCCGTTAGCGTGCTTAATCTACAACCCTATGTGGCAGCATTTAGGACTTTTAAAAATGCTGCTCAGTGAGCAGATAAATAATGGTTGGTAGCTGAGCGCCATTTCGCGGTTTTATCGCATTATTCAGCGTGTTACAAAGTCATTAAGCGACTTGTTTATCTGACTCGTTTCGCGATTCCATATGCAAATTATATAACTGAACGAATTCCTGTTCTTCTTCCGGTCTTATCACTCCTTCGATAATTTTTGTAGCGAGATCGTTCATTCGATCCATTTCTTGTGTATTCATCATTACTACTCTAGAAAAATGAGCTATGTTGTTATACCAGAACAACTGTAACTTACCAGTAAACACCCGTAACTAAATGTAACAACTAAAATTAGGCTTTTTGAACTAATCGAACAAAAAAATGAATCCCCTCACAAATAGCGTCCACTAACTTGTAACAACCTTTACAAATCATCATGTTACAAACTTTGCTTGGTATTCATTTTGAGGTGATTGTTATATAGCCTCAGTTGGGCTGCAAAAGATCCCACATATCGCTGTCGCGATTGATGGGAAGACGATTTAGTGTTACTGCGTTTAATGGCACCGTCTTATCAAATTGTATGTGAACGTAGGATATGCCCCCCCTTAAGCAGCCCTGCTCTTTCACCTCCATGTGACCGCAGGATGAGAGCACCGTCATTGCGGCATGTTGTTGGCCGCAACCTCCTAAATTAAAAATGTGCATAGAAACAATAAAATTTATCGAATAGCCAATGTATTAAAGGGCTGAATCGATAAAGGCACAGTTCGCTCAAAGAGGTCCTGGACAAATAAATATACGCTCGCTTAGGCTCCCTTATATAAATTTTCCGAGATGACGTTGTATGCTTAAAAGTTCGCCTAGGTCCGAAGATCGCTCATTATATAGATCTCAGCTTAATTCGGGGAGATACTGACCTTCGTCAGCATGACGCATTTTTTTATTTAGCTGAATCCGCTTCTCGCTCTAAACGGAAGTTCTCCAATTTTCTAGCTAATACTCCAATGAGTATTAGCTAGAAAACCTAGTAATAAAAAAAGCACTAGATTAGGTAAATAATCTAGTGCTTTAATCAGATCTACGATAGTTAATCGGCTAGCTATGATTGCTATCCGCTTTTTTATCTACCTAATTATGTGTTACATATTTGGGTAATTTGGACCACCGGTGCCCTCTGGTGTTACCCAAGTGATGTTCTGGCTTGGGTCTTTAATGTCACAGGTTTTACAGTGGATACAGTTTTGTGAATTAATCACAAACTTCTTATCGCCTTCTTCTGTTTCTTCTACTTCATAAACCCCGGCCGGACAGTAGCGCTGTGCTGGCTCGGCAAATTTTTCAAGGTTGACGGTGATTGGAATCGAGCTGTCTGCTAATTTCAGATGACAAGGTTGATCTTCTTCATGATTGGTATTGGATAAAAATACCGAACTTAATTTATCAAAACTTAGTTTGCCATCCGGTTTCGGATAACTAATTTGCACTGCATCTTTAGCTAGCTTCAACTGATCGTGATCTAAGCTTTCATCTTTAAAGTTGAATGGTAATTTGCCGCCAAACCAATTTTGGTCAACGGTATTATAAGCACCGCCAAACAGTGTACCAAGTTTATGCATTGCTGGGCCAAAGTTACGGGTATTGTATAACTCTTCATATAACCAAGAATTTTCAAAAGCCGTTGCAAACTCAACAAGATCTTTACCACCTTCATCGCCTGTTTTTAATGCCGCAAAAATGGTTTCAGCAGCCAACAAGCCACTCTTCATTGCGGTGTGGTTACCTTTGATTTTGGCAAAGTTAATGGTACCAGAATCACAGCCCACCATAACACCGCCCGGCATCGTCATTTTGGGTAATGAGTTATAGCCACCTTTGGCAATAGCTCGAGCACCATAAGATACGCGCTTACCACCTTCAAGGTATTGCGCAATTTTCGGGTGATGCTTCATGCGTTGGAATTCATCAAACGGGCTAAGGTGTGGGTTGCTGTAGTTTAAATCAATAATTAAACCAACAAACACCTGATTGTTTTCAGCGTGGTACAAGTAACCACCGCCGGTGGTATCACCCTCTAATGGCCAACCAGCCGAATGCACAACCAAACCTTCTTGATGTTTCTCTGGGTCAATGTCCCAGATTTCTTTAAAGCCAATACCATAATGCTGAGGCGATTTATCGGCATCAAGGTTGAATTTGCTGATCAGCTCTTTACCTAAATGGCCACGACAACCTTCGGCAAATACCGTGTACTTAGCACGAAGTTCCATGCCTGGCATGTAAGAATCTTTTTGATTGCCTTGCTCATCCAGCCCCATATCACCGGTAATAACACCTTTTACCTGACCATCTTCATAGATCACGTCTTGAGCAGGAAAACCTGGAAAGATTTCAACCCCCAAACCTTCAGCTTGCTCTGCTAACCAACGACAAACATTGCCCATAGAAACAATGTAATTACCGTCATTATGCATGGTTTTAGGTACCGCATAATTTGGTAACTTGATGCCTTTTTCTTGATTGTTTAAAAAATAAATATCATCACCAGTAACTGCGGTATTTAACGGCGCACCGCGCTCTTTCCAGTCTGGGAATAATTCGTTTAACGCGCGAGGTTCTAGTACCGCACCCGATAAAATATGTGCTCCAACTTCAGAGCCTTTTTCTACAACACAAACCATCAATTCCTGATCGTTCTCTTGTGCCAGTTGCATTAATTTACATGCGGTTGATAATCCAGATGGCCCAGCACCTACGATGACCACATCAAATTCCATAGATTCGCGTTCCACGACATTCCCCTTAACTTTAAATTTTTTTTTATGGGCTTTTTTGTATATCAACTGGTTGATATTGCCCTTTTTTGTCTATTTGATTATTAATTCTACCCTAACACAATGTTAATTTAGGACATTTTTATTGGCTTATCAGGACATTTGCATTGATTAGCGGCCAATTAGCATAATTTTCAACGAATGGTACTTTTTTGTTATTGATTTATGAACGCCTAATGAGTAACCTTTCGTTGATAATAATATTTAATCGAGTATTAACTTCAAATTAAAGTTTTAAACACTTAGTTAAAACACCCGTTTGATTTTTACTCGAAAATTAGAAGGATGTCAAATTAACCTAGTATTTGACGCAGTATATATTTAGGGGAAACTATGAAAGTACTTGTTCCAATTAAACGTGTAATTGACTACAACGTTAAAGTGCGTGTTAAGCCTGATCACTCCGATGTCGATCTAACTAACGTCAAAATGGCCATCAACCCATTTTGTGAAATAGCCGTTGAAGAAGCCGTACGATTAAAAGAAAGTGGTGTTGCTACGGAAGTGATTGCCGTATCCATTGGCGATAAATCTTGTCAGGAGCAATTACGTACCGCTCTTGCCTTAGGTGCTGATCGCGCCATCCAAATCGATACCGACCAAAATCTTGACTCATTGAATGTGGCCAAACTTCTGCAAAAAGTTGTCGAAGAAGAACAACCACAAATTGTTTTGTTAGGCAAGCAAGCTATCGATACAGATAACAACCAGACTGGTCAAATGCTTGGCGCTCTAACGGGTATGCCACAAGGTACATTTGCTTCTGTTGTTAAAGTAGAAGGTGAGCAACTGCACGTAACCCGTGAAGTTGACGGTGGTTTACAAACCGTTGCGCTTAACTTACCAGCTATCGTAACGACTGATCTTCGTTTAAATGAACCACGCTACGCATCTTTACCAAACATCATGAAAGCCAAGCGTAAGCCATTGGATGTCAAATCTGCAGCCGATTTTGGTATCGACTTAAGCCCTCGTTCTACTTTAGTAAAAGTGACTCCACCAGCCGAGCGTCAAGCCGGTATTGTTGTAGAGTCAATTGAAGAATTAGTAGAAAAATTAAAAAATGAAGCGAAGGTGATCTAATGTCTATTTTAGTTATTGCAGAACATGACAATCAAAGCCTTAAGGCTGAAACATTAAAAACCGTAGCGGCTGCGGCGGCTATAGGTGGTGATATCCACGTACTTGTAGCAGGCCTTAACTGTGGCGTTGCTGCTGAAGAAGCGGCAAAAGCTGCTGGTGTTAGCAAAGTATTTGTTGCCGACAATGCCGCATTTGAGCATCAATTAGCCGAAAACGTTTCGCTACTTGTTACTGAACTAGCAGGCGATTACTCGCACATCCTAGCATCGGCTTCAACGACCGGTAAAAACTTTATGCCACGCGTAGCAGCCCTTCTAGATGTTGCGCAAGTGTCTGACATTATTGCTGTAGAAAGTGCTGATACTTTTGTTCGTCCAATTTACGCGGGTAATGCAATTGCCACGGTTCAATCATTAGATGAAAAGAAAGTGATTACGGTTCGCTCAACTGGCTTTGATGCCGTTGAAACAACAGGTAGCGCTGAAGTGGTTGCCTTAGAAAGCGTAACCGATGCCGGTACTTCTTCTTACGTTGGTGCTGAGCTAACCGTATCTGAGCGTCCAGAGCTTGGCGCAGCTGGCGTTGTGATTTCTGGTGGCCGTGGTATGCAAAACGGTGATAACTTTCAGTTATTAGAGGGTATTGCTGACAAACTTGGCGCTGCAATTGGTGCATCTCGTGCTGCAGTTGACGCAGGTTTCGTTCCTAATGACATGCAGGTTGGTCAAACAGGTAAGATAGTTGCTCCTGACCTATATATTGCGGTTGGTATCTCTGGTGCCATTCAACATTTGGCGGGTATGAAAGACTCGAAGATCATTGTCGCTATCAACAAAGATCCAGAAGCGCCTATCTTCCAAGTTGCTGACTACGGTTTGGTCGCGGATTTATTTGACGCACTACCAGAACTTGAATCTGCGTTATAAGTTTTACGACAACTAACCCAGTTTTTAAAAGCCAGTCTTCGGACTGGTTTTTTTATTGCCCATAATTCCTTATAATAAAGCCATTGTTTTACCTATGAGTCGTTATTATGTCATCTCTACAAGATCAATTAGCCAACCTAGTTTATTCAACTGACGGTGGTCGCATCAAAGAAGAAAAAGCTGAGCCAACCATTACCCCATCCGATGGCTTTGCTAAAGTTCGCCGAGAAACCAAAGGCCGTAAAGGCAAAGGCGTTGTCACCATTTCCGGTTTAGGCATAGGCCCAAAAGAATTAAAAGTATTAGCGAAAAAGTTAAAACAAACCTGTGGTACCGGCGGTACCGTTGTTGATGAAGTGATTGAAATTCAAGGCGATAAGCGCGATGTGATTAAAACCGTCCTTGAAAAGAACGGTTTTAAAGTGAAGTTTATTGGCGGTTAGGCTCATTCGTGAGCCTTTGTGCACCTCTTTTGTGGCCTAAAGTGGTATGAGATGGCCTGAGATTGACGCCATCCCATCAATCGCAACAGCGATATCTGGGATCAACTTATTGCCGAACAGAGCGTAATTAACCTTATTAAATATGCTGCTTTATAAACTTATCGATTTCTTTTAGGGCATGCATTCTATTTTCGGCATCACTCCAATGATGATCCCCGCCCTCAAGCTCTATATAAATAACGTCTTTATCAGCATCTTCTAACGCATCCACCATATCTATCGATTGCTCAACAGGAACGACCCTATCTTTTTCACCGTGAATGACCAGCATTGGTATTTTCACCTTGTCGACATGGTTTATTGGTGAAATCTGTTTTATGTGGTCTTTACTGGCGGCATTTTTGGAAGTAATGTTATTCCAATAAGCAACCACCCAGTGTCGGCTACCATAATTATGACGTTTCTTATCAAGAAACATCTCGACATCGGAAACCCCATTTATGGCCACCGAACATTTGTATACATCAGGGGTTAAGGTGGCGCCAGCAAAAGCGGCGTAACCACCATAACTGCTACCAACAATACATACCTTATTTCTATCTATAATACCTTTATTAGCTAAATCAGTAACCGCATCGGTCAAATCAGATTGCATCTTTTGGCCCCATTCTCCATAACCGGCTAAAAGGTGCTCTGGACCAAAACCTTCAGAGCCTCTAAATTGCGGCTGAATAACCACGTAGCCCTGGTTGGCAAAATGCTGAGTAAACCAATCAAACCCCATAGAATCATAGGCAGCAGGTCCGCCATGCGGGTACATGATTGCCGGCAAATTCTTCGCTTCGATACCCTGTGGCAATGTAATTAAAGACGGAATGGTTAAACCATCTTCCGCGGTGTAGTTATAAGCCTTTACAGGATGCACGGCCGTTGGTGGCACATCCGGTCGAGCGGCAGACAAAATACTAAGCCCCCCCTTTTTATACATCACATAATCACCTGAGCTTTGTTCCCCATCCATGTAAAAAACCATTGTTTTCCAGTCTGGTGTGTAATCAGTAATATAAAAATGGTTATTTGGCATCGCCTTTGCTATCCCCTTCAAGCGCCCACTTAACTTCTTATCAAAGAAATCATAACTTGGCGTAAAGCCAGAATAACGTACCCCATGCACAATACCCTGATTATCTTTTAGCACATACTCAACGTCCTTATCCTTATGGCTAAATAAGGGATCTGAGATCTTGCCATCCGTCAGGTTCATCGTAAAATACGCTTGTCGCCCATGCTCTTCATCCTGAGCTAAAAATACCAAGCTTTTCATATCTGGCGTTACCCCAACAAAGTCGTAGTTACGCATATCCGTTTCATCGCGGAAAATTTCTACCCAATCGCCATCGACATCGGCTTCGATTAAATGCAGGTTTTTACGGTTGTTAAACCGCTCTCTTGCCAACACCTGACCTTGAGAATCAATAAAATAGTCAATGGTGTCTATGGTGCCACGACGATAGACTCTTGGTTTTTTGTACTTCTCTAAAGACACTCGATAAAGGTTATAAGGTGAAGTATCTTGTTGGATTGGCATATTGTGGACTTTAAAGTCTTCATAAGCAGGCATAAGAGCAGATTTTTTATCTTCGGTGGTGCCTATAATCCGACCTAAGTTACGCTGTCCAATAAACACTCCTTCACCAGGGATAAGCAATTGATGGAGGGCTTTGTTGTTAAGGTTATATGCGTAGGCAACACTATGGGTAAACTCATTAGTAAATGCCGCTGATTTCCCCGTATCGGTAACCACTAATATCAGCGTATTTTCATTTAAAAAGTAAAGGTAATTTGGCTTAACCTGAGTGACATTAATACGATCAATCATTTTGCCCTGGTTAAGATCAAGGATCACCACATAATCGGTACCTGTTGATGTATCACGATACGCCAGTTTATCTGTACTAGGAGAAATCGCCATTTTACTCTTGCTCGGCAGTTTACCGTAAGCTTCTAGGGGTACATCAAAAACAGCAGTGAAGCCTAAAGGCATGAAAAGAAAGAAAAAGACAGTCAATAGTCTGGTTAATAAAGTAGCCATTCGTATTATCCATTTTTGAATTATTTTAATAATGGATAATATTCGCATTGCGGACTTTGCACAAGAAATAAACAACTTGTAATGAAGTGTAAAAACAAAAAATTTATTTTAAATCAAGGTAAAAATAAATAATAGATTCGCGTTAAATACTTATTACCGTCCAATTTTGAGAAATCAAAACGCCTTCAGGAGAGCTCACTTGTCCACAAAATATTTGCCCGGCCTGAATCACGCCAACGCCTTTTGGTGTGCCCGTCATAACAATATCGCCATCTTCTAGTGTTAAAAAGGTTGATAACTGCGCTAAAATTTCGTCCGGCTTATACATCATCAACGAAATATCGCCTTGTTGTTTCAACTCATCATCAATGGTTAATCGAAGCGATAAGCTATCTTCTATGGCATTGATAGCAACAAACTTAGAGAATACCGCAGAGCCATTAAATGCTTTGGCTCGCTCCCAAGGTAAGCCTTTGTGTTTAAGTTGGGACTGTAATTGCCGTTTGGTTAAATCCAGCCCGATGGCAACGGCGGAAAACTTGCCATCAAGGACCATAAAACAAAGCTCAGCTTCATAATGTAAAGGCTCTTGATGAAAGGCAATTAACGACTCTGAGATAGCTGAGTTAGGCTTTATAAATACCACCATATCATCCGGTATGTCATTGCCAAGCTCTTTAATATGCTCGACATAATTGCGGCCAATACAGACAACTTTTGATGGGGTGATGCGTTTATTATTGAGTAATACTGTATTCATTTACTTTTCTCTATTGCGCAAAGGCGGCATAAAACATTCGAATGGCGACGACAAATAAAAAGCCACCAAAAAATCGAGTTAAGCTTTTATCGGAAAGCTTATGGGCTAACTTAACACCTAGGGGAGCGGCTAAAACGCTAAAAGGTGAAATCAAGGCAAACCCCAGCAAATTGACAAAACCAACACTGCCAATGGGTAAATTGGTTTGTTCATACCCCATTAAGATGTAGCCAATAACCGCCGGCACACTGATAACAAAACCGAAAAATGCGGCATTGCCCAATGTTTTATGAATGGGTTGATTCATCATGGTTAAAATGGGCACACAAAACGTGCCGCCGCCAATCCCCATTGCACTGGATAAAAAGCCAATGGAAAACGGCACTGGAGTAGATAATTTAGTGGTCGGAACATCATCGCATAAGACTTTCTCACGAACGTTAAAAAACATCTTAAAACTAACCAGCAGCGCAACAATGGCAAAAATGATCCTTAGCCAAAGGCCATCAACGTTACTGGCAAAGGTGGCGCCCAGTAATGCCCC
Organism: uncultured Thalassotalea sp.; assembly: GCA_947502355.1. GTDB lineage: Bacteria > Pseudomonadota > Gammaproteobacteria > Enterobacterales > Alteromonadaceae > Thalassotalea_A. Next base: position 142,414 of record CANMZP010000003.1, read on the forward strand.
TGCGAAGATAAAAGGGCTCCAGAAGCGGATAACGTCAAGATTCAATCCACCCTGTGCGTGATGCGATTTTGCGGATGATAGTGAGGTTAATATAATACAAGCCAGTGACGTGGCCACCGCAACTTGCATACGAATATTGGCATCGACGCCATAAAAACCCAAGGCAAACTCTAAGACAGGGACAATAACGATACCGCCACCAATGCCCAGTAAGCCGGCAAGAATACCGGCAAATAGCCCGGTCACAGCCATTAAAATGGCAAAGGGCAAAAATTCTAAAACGAGTTGCATTGCTAAAATCCTTATTGTGTTATGGCACAAGCTTTATCTTAAAGCGCATTCATTAACGCTTAATTTGATATTCACGAAGCTTCATGGCGATTTTATTGTGCGATACCTTTAAACGTTCGGCAAGCTTTCGAGTTGATGGATATAACGGGTAAAGCTTATTAAGTAAGTTTCGTTCGAATTGTTGTTGTGCTTGCTGCCAATCAATCACCTGCTCATCAACCTTGTGTTGCGGTTTCACCTCGGGATGTAAGATTACTTCCCGCTCACTGATCGTCGGCGATGTAGCCAAAGCGGCGACTTTAAACAAGCTGTTTTGTAATTGCCTGACATTACCCGGCCAGTCATATTGACACACTTTGTGTAACGCTAAATCGGATAATGAAATATCCGGCTGATTTACTTGCTTGCGCGCATCTTTTAAAAAATATTCGACCAACAAAGGGATGTCTTGGCGCCTCTCCCTTAGTGGCGGTATTGAGAGGCTAAGGACATTAAGACGATAATATAAATCATCGCGAAAATCCTGTTTTTCAATGCGCTGCAACAGATCCTGATGAGTGGCACTGATGATGCGCACATCGACTTTTTTCTCCGTGACACTGCCTAGCCGACGTAATTGAAAGTCTTGTAGAAAACGTAATAACTTTGCTTGCAAATAGGACGGGATCTCGGCAATTTCATCAAGAAATACGGTGCCGCCATCGGCCAATTCAAATAAACCAGGCTTTCCCGAATTACGCGCCCCGGTAAAAGCCCCTGACGCGTAACCAAACAATTCAGACTCGAGTAAATGTTCTGGCAATGCCGCACAGTTTACCGCCAAAAATGGCTTATTAGCACGCGGCCCATTATCGTGAATGGCTTTGGCAAACAACTCTTTACCAGTACCAGTTTCTCCTGCGATTAAAACAGGCAAGTCCAATTGCGCAAAGCGGTTTGCTTGGGAAATGACGTCCTGCATATTGGCAGAATTGGCAATAATACCGGCAAATTGATTGAAATGACCTTTTTGTAGGTGCGATAAGTGACGGCCCACACTCGTTAAACTGCGTAGTACCAAAACAGCCCCACTCAACTCATCCTCGGCTTTAACAACCGTGATATCGGCAAAGTACTGCTGCTGAGCAAATCGAACCTCTTGTGGCGTTACCTGCTCTTTAAAGTAGTCGCTTATCGGTAAGTTGATATACTCGTTAATGGGCTTGCCGATTAACTTGCTAACCTCAACGGCTAAAGCCTGCCCGGCTGCTACATTGGCCATTAATATTTGGCCTTTGCTGTCAATATCTATAATGGGCTCTGGGATCTTAGCCAGCAATACATGTAACTGCTGCGACTTGCGCTCACCAGGTAATAACTCGACTTGAGCTATCGACTTAACCCCATCAACGCTAAGTAATTGCGCCGAGATCTGCTCTAATCGCACACGATTGTCTTTTAAATGCACATAAGTGAATCCCTTGCTGACTTCCATCGCAAGCAAGTCCCAGCCTTGCTGAGCAAAAATCGACAGTATCTCTTGGGTGATGCCGACTCTGTCTTGTGACGCTATTTGTATGCGCATGTCCCTTAAAGCCCTGAATGTAACACTATTATTACAGCGTAACCAAATTATTACACAGAGTAAACCCCTCTATTTAAAGCAATATATTGGCAAAGCGGAACGGTTAGTCGTCGTTGCGTAATAAAAATATGACACGAAAATTTCCACACCATCAGCAAACACCCATAACCAATTGAAAAATATAGAGATCACCTAAATGGAACGATTATTGCTTTTTATAGTTAAAGTCATTTAAAAATAATAATAAACCGAAATTAGCAGGAAAACAGATGAAAAATAAACACTTAGATACTTTAGCAATCCATGCTGGTCGAATAAACGACGATCAGTTTGGCTCTCTTTCAACCCCACTTTATCAAACCTCCACCTTCATATTTGATGATGCGCAGCAAGGGGCTGCTCGTTTTGCCGGTGAAGAACAAGGCTATATCTACACCCGCTTAGGCAACCCAACAACTCGTCAATTAGAACAACGCTTAGCCGCGTTAGAAGGAATGGAAGATGCGGCAGCAACGGCCACTGGCATGGGGGCCGTATCGGCAGCGTTATTAGCAAATTTATCAGCAGGCGATCACCTTATTGCCTCAAAAGCTCTTTATGGCTGCAGTTATGCCTTAATAGCGCATCAGTTGACTCGATTTGGCATTGAAGTGAGTTTTGTTGATTGCCAAAAACGGCAAAACATTGAAGACGCGCTACAGCCCAATACCAAAGTGATTTTTTTAGAAACGCCGATCAACCCAAACTTGGTGGTAATTGACTTGGCCATGGTGAGTGAAATAGCGAAAGCACATCAATTAGTGAGCATTGTTGATAACACTTTCCTTACACCAATCTTGCAACGCCCCGGTGAGTTTGGCATTGATATCGTTGTGCACAGCGCGACCAAGTACTTAAACGGACATGGGGATGTCGTTGCCGGTATCGTGTGTGGTAAGGCAGAAATGATAGAACAAATAAAACTTACCGTACTAAAGGATATTGGCGCGACCATTAGCCCATTTGATGCATGGCTTATTATTCGGGGCTTAAAAACCTTACCAATTAGAATGCAAAGACATTGCAGTAACGCGCAGTTAGTGGCTGAATTTCTTCAAGCTCACGATAACGTAAAACAAGTCTATTACCCAGGTCTTAAAGATCATAGTGGTCACCCATTTATAGGCAAACAAATGCTAGGCGCTGGCGGCATTATTGCCTTTGAAATCGATGGTAATTTACAAACGGGAATGGATTTTATCAATCAGGTGAAACTGTTCAACATTGCAGTGAGTTTGGGCGATGCGGAGTCGTTAATTCAACACCCGGCCTCAATGACGCACTCCCCTTATACGCAAGAAGAGCGCTTAGATGCGGGCATAAGCGATACCTTAATTCGCATTTCAATAGGCCTTGAACACCCACAAGACATTATTAATGATTTGCAAAATGCTTTAACCCATATAGAGAAACAGCGCATTGAGCAACAGCGCATTGAGAAACTGGGCAATGGCAATGTCGTGAATTTTTAATGCCCTGCAGCTAAAACGTTAATCGAAAAGATTCTGGCAATTGATAGCTCAGTTGATTGCCAGTGCGATGATCAGGAAAGCTTAATGTAACAGCCTGAAGTTGTAAGTCGCATAGTCTATCTTGCTTTGCTTGCAGTCGTGCATCGAGCTCAGTATTACCATGCAAGCGATCACCCACTATAGGGTGTTGCATGCTCGCCATATGGATTCGAATTTGATGTTTGCGACCCGTTTCTATGGCAATTTCAATCTTAGATAACTGCAATTCGGCATTAAATTCCAGGCATGTTACATGGCTAATAGCAGACTTATTGTTAACCTCTGTATTAATGGTTAATGGCTCTGATAGTGAAGATAAATCGCCATGTACAATGGCTTGATAGGTTTTACGAGTTTGTCTTTTCTCAAAAGCCGCACTTAACTCTCGAGCCGCCGTCTTGCTATGGGCAAGAACCATTAGACCTGTCGTTGCTCTGTCGAGACGATGCACAATAAATGCCGGTCTTTGCGGCGTTAAAGTTGTTTGTGCAAAACGATTTATGGTGGTGTGATCACTCCATTTAGAGCCCTGACATAACATGCCATACGGTTTATACCACACACTAAATTGCTGCTCATCGGCCATTAAAACCGCGTCATCGGTGGTAGCCTGTAATACATCTTCATTGTAATACAAGTGCAATTCATCACCGGCGTGCAAGGCTTTTTTATTACGTCTTAACCGTTGCGTATGCTTTTTTCGAGTATGCCAAACACAGCCCTTTTGCATGGCTTGCTTGAGTGCGCCAACAGAAAGCTTGGTTTCAAAAGCCAAAAGCTCGGCAGCCGAATGACGGCTATCGGTTACAACGAGGTGTGATTCAAATGGTGACATTGACATAAAAATGATTCTACTGATTTTTAACCGGTGCGACTTTACCCCATTTTAGCACTATTACAAAGGGCTTAGCACTAATACCGAGCTGTTAACGTTTAAGCCAACGCTTAAATTTTGTTTTACGATGGTAAAGCAACATAAATAACAGCAAAAAGTATATTACAGGCTCAGTTATGTCCGATTTAACCGACCAATAAAAGTGAATACAAACCAGTAAAACCAGCAAATACACGTAATTATGTAATGTCTGCCACGACTTCCCCATACGGCGTTTGATTGAATTAAGCGAAGTTATCGCAAGTAAGGTAATAATGACAAAGGCCGCCATGCCCAGCGTAATATAAGGTCGGTCGATGATTTCATCAACAAACAAACTAAAATCAAACTGCAGCTCAAAAAACAAAAAGTTTAATACATGCAATAAAGCAAAAAAGAACGCATATAAACCAAGTAAACGCCTTACCTGCATTAACCAAGGTTGTTTTAAAAGCTTTGCCGTTGGGCTTACCAATAAAGTCAGTAACAACACATTCAGGGTGCTCATTCCGGTAAAGTGGATGATTTCTTTAACCGGATCGCTGCCCAAGTTATCCCCTATCGCCATCCAATACATATAAGAGCAGATTGATAAGCAAAGACAATGAATAACGGTTTTTAGCAATATCGTCTTATTCTGGCGAAAGAGCTGCATGCTAGTAGTTTTTCCTTAAGTTCATGCCTTTATACATATCGGCAACCTCTTCGGCATAGCCATTAAACATTTGGGTTTTAATGCGGTTACGAGAAAACAAGCCACCCGATGTTAGACGGCGCTCACTTGCTTGCGACCATCTAGGATGATCTACCTCAGGGTTTACATTGGCATAAAAACCGTATTCTTGCGGCGCTAAAATATTCCACGTAGTCGGCGGCATGCGTTCAACCAATTTAATGCTCACAATGGATTTAATGCTCTTAAAGCCATATTTCCAAGGCACGACTAAGCGTATAGGCGCCCCATTTTGGGCTGGTAGTGTTTTACCATATAAGCCTACCGAGAGGATCGATAATGGATTCATTGCCTCATCAATTCGCAGACCTTCTACATAAGGGTATTTGATGCCACCACCTAAAAATCGATTTTTCTGGCCAGGCATTTGATCCGGATCGTGTAGCGTTTCAAAGGCAACAAACTTGGCCTTTGAAGTGGGTTTTGCTTGCTTAATTACCTCACTCAGCTGAAAGCCCAACCACGGGATCACCATAGACCAGGCCTCAACACAACGTAATCGATAGATTCGTTCTTCGAGATTGTATTGATTAAATAATTGCTCGTAATCCAAGGTAAAAGGCTTTTCAACTTCGCCAGAAATGGTTAACTGCCAAGGGTTTACTTGAAAGTTTTGGGCATTTTCAACTGGCTCATGCTTTTGCGCGCCAAACTCATAAAAATTATTATGGCTAATGACTTTGCTTTCTGGGGTTAGCTTTTCTGTAATCGAGGCGCGATTAGAGGTACTGAAATCTAAAGGGCGGGTTTGAAAGGTAGTGCTTTTGGCTTGCGCTGCAAATGACAAAGGAACAGTTGATGCCAATAAAGAGGACGCGCCAACATAACCAAGTTGTTTCAAAACACTGCGACGTTCGCGATACACGGCTTCGTCGGTCACATTATTTTCGCTTAATGTACTTTGCTTTGGCACTCTGATTAACATAACTCAACCCTTTGTCTTATTTACCTATTTTTAACATAGCATGCTTCATTTAAGTTGCGCATGCGATATTTGTTATACGTAATAAGATAGAGGTTGCGACTAAAAAATTTCTAATAAACAGAAATTTACCCAAGAAAGCCACTGTATTGTAAAAATACAGTGGCTTTTAAACAATCGAAAAACCAATACTGGGAAGGACGATTTAGTTTAAACTATCTGGCCCAACACGTACCACCAACTTACCAAAGTTCTTGCCTTCAAGCAGTCCGATAAATGACGGGACCGCGTTTCCTAAACCATCGACCAAGTGCTCTTTGTAGTGAATCTTGCCATCAACAAGCCACGTTAGCATCGCCTCACTAAATTCATTGTATCGATGTCCGTAGTCATCAAACACAATAAACCCCTGCATTTTTACGCGCTTAACCAATAAAGCGCCCATCAGTGCCGACATTCTATCTGGGCCTTCTGGTAATTCGGTGGCATTGTATTGCGAAATTAACCCACATAACGGAATACGAGCGCTCGGATTGATAAGTGGCAATACGGCATCAAAGACTTTACCACCAACATTTTCAAAGTAGACATCAATGCCTTTTGGACATGCGTTAGCCAATTGCGCGGCCAAATCGTCACTGTAATGATCTAAACAGGCATCAAAACCTAATGTATCAAGCGCATATTGACACTTTTCGCTACCACCAGCGATACCAACCACCTTACAGCCTTTTAGTTTGGCAATTTGCCCAACCAGACTACCCACTGCGCCAGTGGCAGCCGCAACAACGACGGTTTCGCCAGCTTTTGGTTGGCCTATGTCTAATAACCCCATGTATGCGGTTAAGCCCGGCATGCCGAGCACACCTAATGCATATGACGGATTGGTCATATTAGGATCTAATTTAAGCAAACCAACGCCGTCAGAAATACTGTAATCTTGCCAGCCACCAAACGCCACAACCAAGTCACCTTGTTGATAGTTTGGGTTATTGGATTCTTCAATACGGCAAACGCTACCACCGACCATAACCTCATTTATTGCCACAGGATCGGCATACGATTTTGCGTCATTCATACGCCCGCGCATATACGGGTCTAAAGAAAGATATATGGTGCGTAATAACACTTCACCTTGCCCAGGCTTGGGAATACCCGTTTCTAACAATGCAAAGTTTTCATCTGTTGGTGCCCCAAATGGGCGAGAAGCTAAGACGATTTGGCGATTTATGTGTTGTGTCTGGTTCATATTTACATTCCTAACAGATTAACAAGCTTTTGTGCAACCAACTCAGAGCTGGCTGGATTTTGCCCTGAAATAAGTAAACCATCTTGTACGGCAAACGCATGCCAGTCTTCAACTTTTTGATAATCACCGCCTCGCTTTATTAACTCATCTTCCAGTAAAAATGGCACAATATCGGTTAACTGAACCGCATCTTCTTCGGTGTTGGTAAAACCCGAAACCGCTTTTCCTTTGATGGCATATTCACCATCAGCGTCTTTTACATTCAATAAAGCTGCAGTTGCATGACATACCGTAGCAACCGGTTTATTGCTCGACAAAAAACGCTCAATCAATTCAATCGCGTCGTTATTTTCAGTTAAATCCCATAACGGTCCATGCCCTCCAGGAAAGAACACCGCATCAAAGTCATCAGCATTAAGTTGTGATAACACAAGGGTATTGCCGATAAGTTCTTTTACCTCAACATCAGCATCGAAACGTGCGGTTGCAGGGGTTTGAAAGTCTTCCAGTTCACTTTTCGGGTCAATCGGTGGCTGTCCGCCAAGAGGGGAAGCTAAGGTAACTTCGATGCCCGCATCTTTAAATGCATAATATGGCGCAGCAAATTCCTCTACCCAAAAGCCTGTTTTCTCACCCGTATCGCCCAGTTTGTCATGTGATGTTAATACCATCAAAATTTTCTTAGCCGTCATTTCAACCTTCTTATTTCTATATTCGTCAATGATGTTTCTTTAAGGTCATGTTACATAGCGAAACCCAATCAAACAATGCAGAATAAATAGACATCATTGTTTCAACAAATGATACAATCATGTGTTGCAGTGTTTTCAAGGTAAAGGGTTAGTGTTGGATATTTCTTTTGAACAATTAAAAAGTATGGTCGTTTTCGCTCAGGTTATCGAGCAAGGGAGCTTAAGTGGTGCTGCAAAACACATTGGTATATCGCGCGCCGTAGTGAGCTACCATATAAAGAAACTAGAAGAGCACCTAGATATAAAGCTGCTCAATCGCTCTACCCGAACGATTTCACTCACCGAAGCAGGCAGCGAATATTATCAACACTGCCGAATAATTGCCGAACAGGCATCGGCTGCCTATCATCAAATCGAAAACTTAAAACATAAACCCGTTGGCTTGCTAAAAATTACTTGCCCGGTCAATGTTGGCCTGCAAACCATCGTACCGGCATTGAATGAATTTCGAAGTAAATACCCAAAAATAGAGCTGGATGTCATGCTCACCGATGAGGTGGTCAATATCATGAAAGAAGGCATCGATTTAGCCATTAGAGGCGCGCCTTTGCCCAATTCAGGTCTGCAAGCAACAAAGCTGTCGACATTAAAAACCTGTTTATGTGGCGCTCCTTCCTACTTTAAAAAGTATGGCATACCTAAACACCCCACCGATCTCGATAGCCATCAATGGGTATTGTATAAACTCACCTCAAGCACTCTGCAATTATCCAAAGGCAGTCGCTCTTTTAGTATCGAAATGAAAGGCACCATAAAAACCAATAATGCCGCAGCAAGAACGGCTTTTGTTGAAGGTGGTCATGGTTTAGCACGGATCCCTATTTATGATGCGAACCCAAAAATTCAAAATGGCACCCTACTTTCGGTGCTTGATGATTATCAAATGCAAGACATTAACCTTTACGGCGTTTTTCCGCCGGGCAATGCTGAGTCAAAAAAATTGCGCTTGCTGCTCGATTATTTGAAAAGCTACTTTACCAAGCCGAGTTTGTTGTAACCTAAACAGTAAAATATAAGCCGCCTAAACGTAAAAAAGCACCTAATGTTGCCAATTAGGTGCTTTTAAAATAAAGACTTATGCTCAGCTGGGTTTACGCTGCGTTGGCCACGTTGTCCAAATATTGAATAATATCTTTTGATTCATACAACCACTTTGCGCTGCCATCTTCATTGTCGATACGCAAACATGGCACGGTGCGTTTACCACCTTGCACAACCAGAGCTTGTAAATTGCTTTCTTGCTTAATGTCGCGTAATTCAATCGACAAGTTTTGACGCTTTACCGCACGACGAACCTTAACGCAGAACGGGCAAGCGTTTAATTGGTACAAGCTGAAATTTGCGGTTTGCTCATTTAGCTTTTGTTGCGCATCACTCGCTCTTTTTACCGATTTTGGACTAAAGATAAAGTTAAACAATAAAATGAAACGGCCAATAATAAAACGTAATAAAGCCATTGTGACTCCCTGAAATATGTTATTTAAATTATGTTGTTAATATGATTAAAGGTTTACCACATTAAATCATCTGGAATTTGGTACTCTGCATACGGATCGTCTTCTTCTACTTCATCGGTTTCAACCGTATCGTTATTTAATACGATAACGCTTTCATCCAAAGTAGCGATTTTTTCCGCGGTTTCCGTGGTTACTAAATAGGTATTCTCGTTTTGCGAACAAATCGCTAAGCGGCCATTAATTAACGCCTTTTGGGTAACAGCATCAACCATAAGCTTTTTAATTTTGCCCTCAGCCGTGTAGTTGTAGGCAATTTCACCATCAATGCCTTTTAAGCTATGGTGCGTTAAGATTTGCTTAATGCGTAACTGCAATTCTTTTTGCGCTAGCTCTTGCTGTTTCTGTTCATTTAACGCTTTGTCTTTAGCTGCTTTTTCGGCCTGTGTTTTGGCTAAGTCTTCTTTCACTTGTTCTTGTAGTGATGCTTCAACTTTTACACCACTGCGCTTTTGTTTGTTCTTTCTGCGTTTATCACTGTTCGCCTGACGTGCCTTTTGTTTGGTGGTTAGGCCGGCTTTTAATAATTGATCCTGCAAAGATGCCATGTTTTAACCCTGCTTTGTGTATTCTAATGCGACTGATTTTCAAATATGGCAGGAATTTTACCATATCCGTAATTATCTGTTGACAGTTTTTAAGCGCCCGAATACATTAAAAGCATGAACATATTTATTAACGCTTTTAAATTTACTTTCTTTACCGGCTGATGCTGGAGATTTTTCGTATTTAAAAGCCACGAAAAACCTCCACTTGGAGGTTTTTTTTTGCCAAAAGGGACATACCGTGACTGACAGTTTAGATTTAAATGTAATCCGCGAACAAATCACTAATTTAGATCAAGAGCTATTAAGCCTGTTTGCTAAGCGTCGTTCATTAACGTTGAACGTCGCCAAAAGCAAAGCCCATCAAGTGCGCCCGGTACGTGACCAACAACGTGAACAGGAATTATTGGTTCGCTTAATTCAACTTGGTAAAGACCAAGGCCTTGATGCGCATTACGTAACAAGCATTTTTCAAACCATCATTGAAGACTCGGTACTAAACCAGCAAGCCTTTTTGCAGCAACTAAAAAACCCAAATTTAAAAACCCCAACGGTGAGTGTGGCATTTTTAGGCGATAAAGGCTCATACAGTCACCTTGCCAGTTACCGTTATTTCTCGCGTCGCGCGGAAGAAATCATTGAATGCGGATGTGACACCTTTGAAGATATTTTGCAACAAGTTGAATCGGGTAACGTCGACTACGGCATGTTACCGATTGAAAATACCAGCTCGGGCAGTATCAACGAAGTGTATGACTTACTGCAACATACCAATTTATCGATTGTTGGCGAATTATCTCAACCTATCGATCACTGCTTACTAACGGCGAGTAACTCAACGTTAAGCGATATTGATACCATTTACGCGCATGCGCAGCCGGTACAGCAATGCAGTAATTTTCTAAACAAGCAAGACAATATTCGCATTGAATATTGTGACAGCAGCGCTCAGGCGATGTTAAAAGCACAAGCATTACAACAAGCAAACATAGGTGTGATTGGTAGCGAAGAAGGCGGTAAGCTATACGGGTTAATGCCACTTAAAAAATCCATTGCCAACCAACAGGAAAATCACAGCCGCTTTATTTTGGTTGCCCGCAAGCCGGTAGATGTAGCCGTACAAATCCCAGCCAAAACCACATTAATTTTAGCCACCAGTCAAGAGCCAGGTGCCTTGGTGGATTGTTTGATCATCCTAAAAGAGTTTGGCATTAATATGACCAAGTTGGAATCAAGACCGATCCAAGGACGCCCTTGGGAAGAAATGTTCTATATTGATGTTGAGGCGAATTTAAAGTCATCAGCGATGCAAGAATGCTTATCGAAACTAAACGACAACACGCGTTTTATCAAAGTATTAGGATGCTACGCTAGCGAGCAAATCAAACCAACCAAAGTACCTGCCAGCGAAATCGAATAATAAATAATTGGGGCAGATATAAATTGGGGTCAGATGAACATTTCCAATCACAAGTTGGAAATGTTCATCTGACCCCAATTGTTTATGTTCATCTGACCCCAATTTTTTGTGTGTAACAAAAACTTACTTTACATACAAAAAATCATATATACACTATTACACATATTATTTGGCTATGGTGTATTTATAATGTCGACAAAAAGCATTTTATTTTTATGTACCGGTAACTCGGCACGCTCGCAAATGGCTGAAGCAATTTTGCGCCATATTGCTGGTGATAGCCACAATGTCGTGAGTGCCGGTACGCAAATCGTTCCGATAGACCCGCGTACTCATGCCACTTTAAAGAAATTCTCCATTGATGACAGCATGCTCTGCTCTACGCATTTCGATGAGGTAATTAATCAGTCTTTCGATTATGTGATCACCTTGTGTGATGACGCAGATCGTGTCTGCCTTGAATACTCCGGCGCCAATAAACTTAAGGCACTTAATCAAATATCATGGAGCTTTATCGATCCAAAGGCCGAGACAAATGCCAATGATCCTCTGATTTTCGATAAAGTCTTTTTAGCCATTTATACTCGCCTAAAAATGCTTTTAGATATCGACAATCAAATTAGCACTGAGGCTTTGCTTGACAATCAAATACCAAAGTTTGAGCCGACCGTGTTTTTCAAAGGGCTGACCGATGACATCCGCTTAAACAGCTTAATGTTAATGATTTACTTTGGTGAGTTATGTGTGTGCGAATTAATGACCGCCTTACAAGAAGACAGTCAGCCAAAAGTATCTCGTAATTTAGCCGTGTTAAAAAAGGCCGGCATCTTATCCGATCGAAAGCATGGGCAATGGGTATTTTATCGGGTAAACCCACAATTACCGCAATGGGCTAAATCGGTTTTGGCTGAAACGGCCGAAAACAATATCAACCAAGTTATCGAGCAAGTGGCTCGACTAACGCAAATGGCAGATAGACCAAGTAAAAGTCGATTCTGTCAGTAAGCTATTATCTTTTTTATTTAATTGGAGCCTGTTATGGGTATTTTTGAGCGTTATTTATCCGTTTGGGTAGGACTAAGTATTATTGCAGGGGTTGTCCTTGGCTTATGGCAACCGGATGTATTCCAACTTATTGCGGGGCTAGAAGTGGCTCATGTAAACATTGTTGTGGCGGTATTTATCTGGGTAATGATTTACCCAATGATGGTACAAATCGATTTTTCTGCAGTAAAAGATGTAGGTAAAAATCCGAAAGGTTTGGTGCTAACCATCGTCGTTAACTGGTTAATAAAGCCCTTTACTATGGCTGCCCTTGGTTGGTTATTCTTTAATGTATTTTTTGCCGACATGGTGTCTGCACAATCGGCACAAGAATACATTGCCGGTATGATCCTTTTAGGTGTAGCACCTTGCACAGCCATGGTGTTTGTTTGGTCGCAGTTAACCAAAGGCGACCCAAATTACACCTTAGTTCAGGTATCGGTTAACGATGTGATCATGGTATTTGCCTTCGCACCCATTACGGCCTTTTTATTAGGGGTAAGCGATATTCAAGTGCCATGGGAAACTCTGCTTATCTCTGTGGTACTTTACGTATTGCTGCCATTAATTGCCGGCATTATTACCCGCAGGGCGCTAAATAATAAGCATGATGGCGACTCTATTGGTAACTTTTTAGCAACCCTGAAACCATGGTCTATCGTTGGATTATTAGCGACAGTTGTGTTGTTGTTTGGCTTTCAAGCAAATACCATTATTGACGATCCAAAAACCATTGTATTAATTGCCATCCCATTAATGATCCAAACCTACGGCATCTTTGTGATTGCCTATATTGCAGCAAAATGGATGAAACTGCCGCATAATATTGCAGGACCGGCGTGTTTAATTGGTACCTCAAACTTTTTCGAATTAGCGGTAGCTGTGGCCATCTCATTATTTGGCTTACATTCAGGCGCTGCCCTTGCAACGGTTGTTGGTGTTTTGGTTGAAGTACCCGTTATGCTATCACTTGTTGCCATTGTAAATCGTACACAACATTGGTTTAAACCATCTGCTTAAGGAGCCAACACATGGAAAAACATCCATATCAAACATTATCTGTTGAAAACGGTGCTAAGTTATTATTTACCCCTTGTCCGGGAACAAAAGATGAATCACTAACCGATTCGATTGCCACCTTAAAACAAGCCGGTGCGCAAGCGGTGGTGACGTTATTTTTTGATAAAGAAATAGCCGCCAATGATGTTCAAGCTTTACCTGACGTTTGTAAAGACGCTGGCATCGATTGGTACCAGTTACCCATTACAGATGATTGTGCCCCTGATGACGTTTTTGAAAAGGCCTGGCAACAGCACAAAAAAGCACTTGTTGATGTAATTAACAAGCAAGGCACTTTAGCCGTTCACTGTAAAGGTGGTACGGGCAGAACCGGTTTAGTGATTGCTTTACTGCTGGCAGAATTTGGTTGGGATAAAGACAAGGTGATTAGCGAGATTCATAAAGTAAAAGAGAAATCCATGCGCATTCCTCTGCAAGTTGATTACTTTAAAGCATACTAGCTTTGGCGACTATTGAATAAAATATATAATCATTGCTCCATGACATTCATGTCAGCACAATATACAAAAATGGGATCACATGTGATCCCATTTTTTTGCCTTAGATTTTTTTATTAAGCTTTAGTCGCTTCACCGCTTTCAATCTGAGCGCTTTCAATCTGAGCGCCTTCAATTTGAGCGACTTCTAATTGCCCTGCTTCAATTTGCTTAGCAATGAATTCAGGCGATTTCGTATTGCGGCATAACCAGTAATACGCACTTGGCACGATAAACAAGGTGAAGATACTGGATATTGCTACCCCAGCAAAAATCACCACCCCCAATACCATGCGACTTTCAGCCCCAGGTCCGGCGGCTAATACCAAAGGAATCGAACTCATCACGGTAGTGAAGGTTGTCATCACAATCGGGCGTAAACGCTGCTGTGAAGCTTTTATGATGGCGTCGGTAAACTCTTCACCGGCATCACGAAGCTGGTTAGCAAACTCTACGATTAAAATACCGTTTTTCGCCGCTAAACCAATAAGCATAACAATTCCGATTTGGCTGTAAATGTTAATGGTTAAGCCCGTCATATAAAGGCCAGCCAAAGCGCCAATTAATGCCAGTGGCACGGTAAGCAAAATAACAAATGGGTGAATAAAGCTTTCAAATTGCGCGGCTAAAACCAAGAAGGTGATTAATATCGCTAAGCCAAAGATAAGCAACATCGAGTTGCTGGTTTCTTTAAGTTTCTGTGATTGACCACTGTAATCAACGGAGGCTTCCACCGGTAGCTCTTCTTTAACGACATTATTTAAGAAATCCAATGCTTCACTTAATGTGTAATCACCGGTGATGTTACCCGATAAGGTAATACTTCTTAGTCGGTTAAAACGATTTAAGCGTGCTGAAGTGGCATTTTCTTCAAATGAAATAAGGTTTGAAAGCGGTACCAGTTGCCCGGTGGATTGTGAGCGAACATAGATATTATCAATCGAACTCGGCGAGCGATGTTTATCTTCATTTCCCTCTAGCAATACATCGTATTCTTCACCTTTTTCAAGGTAGGTTGTTACTCGGCGCTTACCTAGCATGGTTTCAAGCGTTCGGCCGATATCACCAACACTCACCCCTAAGTCAGATGCACGTTTGCGATCGATACGGATCATCAGCTGTGGATAGGTTTCTTTGTAGTTACTTTCAAGACCGACAATATTAGGGTTATCCGCCGCTTTGGCCATAACAATATCGCGCCAGCGAGCCAGCTCTTCATAACTGTTGCCTTGCAATACAAAACCAATAGGACGGCCACCGCCACTGCGACCGCCTAGGCCACCACGACTCATAATAAAGGCGCGCACATCGGTTACCGATGCCAATTCGCGGTTAAACTCGCTGATAAAGTCAAACGTAGACATGTTACGCTCTTCCCAATCAGGCAAACCGATGATAGCAACACCACCAACACCACCCCAGCCAGGCGCACGTACAATGACACGATCAAGCGTGCCATCATCGTAGTAACGCAATAGCTTTTCTTCAATAATTTCCATATTGGCTTTGTTTCGTTCAAAGCTAGAGCCTTCGGCGCCACTCATCATTAAGAATGCGCCACCTCGGTCTTCTTTCGGCGCATATTCACTAGGAATTTTATCGACGATGGAATATAGACTGGCAAAGGCTAAAGCCATAACAAAAACAACAAACAACGGTTGCTTAATAACCGAGCTTAATGACGAAGCATACTTGGCTTCGAGTTTGGCAAAATTGCGATCAAGAAACTGCCCAAATGACGAGCTGCGCTTACGGTGTTTTAGCAGTTTTGAACACATCATTGGCGTTAACGATAAAGCCGTAACACTTGAAAAAATAACTGCAGCGGCAATGGCTAAGGCAAACTCGGTAAAGAGACGGCCGATATCCCCTGAAATAAACACCAATGGCACAAATACCGCAACCAACACCATGGTGGTGGCAACAACGGCAAACGCCACTTCTCGGCCACCGTTATAGGCAGCTTGCAATGGCTTTTCACCATTTTCGATACGGCGGTAAATGTTCTCTAATACAACAATGGAATCATCGACCACTAAACCAATGGCTAACACAAGCGCCAGCAGAGTTAACAAGTTGATGGAAAAGCCCAATGAATTTAACACGATCATCGAACCAATCAGCGCAATTGGCACCGTACAAGCTGGTATGATGGTTGCTCGAATATTGCCTAAGAAAATAAATATCACCAGAATAACCATTACCATGGCAATCCCTAAGGTATTGTATACCTCATCAATAGACTGCTTGATAAAGATACTCGAATCATAACTAGGCACAATTTCAGTACCCGATGGTAGATTTTGTTTAATTTCTTCCATCTCTTCTTGAGCGGCTTTTACAACGTCAATGGTATTGGCCGTAGACTGTTTAATGATCCCAAGACCCACCATGTTACGGCCATTCCCTTTAAACATGGTTTCATCATTTTCTGAGTCCACTTTCACGTTTGCTACATCGCCAAGGCGTACCAGCGAGTTATTACTCCCTCGGGCAATAACCATATTGGCAAAGTCTTGTGGTGTTTGATAGCTACGCGCAACGCGCACGTTAAAATTACGGTCAACCGATTTGATTGCCCCGGCCGGTAATTCAATATTCTCACTGCGTAAAGTCGATTCAATATCACTTACTGTAATGCCACGTGCGGCCATGGCATTACGGTCCAGAATGATGCGCATCGCATATGTTCGGCCACCACCGACATGAATTTCAGCCACGCCACTAACAACCGCAAATCGGTCAACAATATAGCGTTTGGCATAATCGGTAAGCTCCAGCGTATTAAACACTTCACTTTGTAAGGTAAACCAGGCGATCACATCACCATCGTCATTGGCTTTGCGTACCTCGGGTGCATTGGCTTGCTCTGGTAAACGACCAAGCTGAGATGAAATTTTATCGCGTACGTCATTGGCCGCACCGTCAATATCACGTTCTATATTGAACTCAATGGTAATGCTTGAGCGGCCATCTCGAGAGCTCGAAGTGATGTTCTTCACCCCTTCAATACCACTGATTTTATCTTCCAGTAGTTTGGTTATTTTGGTCTCAACAATGGCTGCAGAAGCGCCAGGGTAAGAGGTACTGATGGTCACGACCGGTTTATCAGTATCAGGGTATTCGCGCAGCGGTAATAATAAAAACGCGACAATACCAAAGGTGACAATAAGTAGGTTTAAAACCGTTGCGAAAACCGGTCTTTTTACCGATAAGTCGGAAAGGATCATGACTTGCTCTCCGCCTTAGAGTTATCTGCAACTAGGGTTTCGGTTTTAACCTGTACCCCATCACGAAGTTTTAATGACCCTTCGGTAACCACATCTTCACCGTTTGCCAGGCCAGATACGATTTCAACAACACCCGGTTTACGACGCCCAAGCTCTACGTATTTGCGCTTGGCAACGCCTTCTTCAACAACAAAGACGAAATGACGGTCTTCAAACGGGATCACCCCACTTTCTGGAATTTGTAGTACTTGGCTTACATCACGAACGATGGAAATGGCCATTAACATTCCTGGACGTAATTGCGCCGTTTTATTTGGAATTTCAGCACGAATAACCACGGTACGAGTATCTGGGTCTACACGAGAAGAGATCCCAGTTACCTTGCCTTGAAATGATTTGTCAGGGTAAGCGATGTTGGTCGCCGCGATGTTTTGACCAATATGCAATGTTGGTAGGAAACGTTCAGGGATGGCAAAGTCAACCTTAATCACTTCAATATCATCAAGGCTGGTGATGGTGTCACCATTACGAACGGATGCACCAACACTCACTTCACGAAAACCTAATTGACCGGCAAACGGTGCCCGTATGGTCAGGTTGTTCAATACCGCCTGAGCACTATTTAAACGCGCTCTTAAGGCACTGGTTTTCGCTCGTTGGTCGTCACGCTCTGATATAGAGGATACTTTTTTGGCTAATAACTCATTGTAACGATTAAGCTTTACTTCTGCTTCTTCTAGATTTGCCTTTAATTCTTTTACTTTGGCAATCTCTTCGGCTTTTACCAACTCAACAAGGATATCTCCTTGCGCGACTTTATCACCGTCATTAAAGTGAACAGTTTCAACAACGTCCGCATATTGTGCGGTAATTATCACACTCTCACGGGCTTTTGCCGTTCCTAATGCTTCAACTTCATCGGTAAATTCTGCCACCAATGCTGGGGTTGTTTTAACCGTAACGACTCTTGCACGGTATTTTCCTCCGGCTTCTTCGCTTGGCCAGTTAATAACCACCAACAATGCGATTAAACACAGAGATAATAAGATGAGAGGTAAACGAGATGTTTTGCTAGATTCCATGGTTCAATGATTCCATATTGTGCTATGAGCATTTTAATGGCTGAAATATAAACCAATTAACACTTAAAAACAGCTTCAATACGCTGAGTTACATTTTTTTCAGGTTAAATTGAGGCATTGTCCATGTATACTTAGTTTATTGAAAAAATAACAAACGATAAGGGATCTTTAATGAATAAATTAGCCACTTTTGCCGTCGCGTTGTTGCTGATATTTGGCGGTGCACTTTGGTACCTTGCCTCAGCGGACTGGAACGGTTTTATCAAAACACAAATCGAGCTGCACGGTAGCCACTTAACGAGTCAAACCGTTGCGGTAGAAAAAGTTGACTTAAAGCTTACTGAAGGCTTTGGCGGTATTTATGGGTTAACCGTTTCCAACCCTGCGCAATACCAGCAAGAAAACGCATTATCTTTAGGTGAAATCTCTTTGGATATTGATGTAGAAAGCGTTACGTCTTCGCCCGTCGTGCTTGAAAGCATTCGAGTAAGTGCCGCACAGGCTGCGGTTGAGTTCGATAAAGAAGGCAATAACAACATTCAAGATATTCTTGATGCCATTGAGTCGCATACATCAACCTCGCCAGAACAACAGAAAAAACAAAAGAAACAGGATAAAAAGCCAACCACCAAAGTGGCGATTAACTCCATTGTCATTGAAAAATTAAAATTAACGTTGGATCTTCAAGACGTAAATGGTGAAGTAATGGACGTGCAATTGCCTGACATAAAGCTTGATGGCATTGGTGGCACAGAAGGGTTGCCTGCGGATAAACTGGCGATTGAAATCAGCAAGAAATTGCTTGAGTCGGTAAAAGATGCCGCCGTTAAACATTACAAAAATGCCGCATCCGATGCCTTGATGGATAAAATTGGTGATAAAGCCAATGAGCTATTTGATAGTTTTAAAAACGCCTTTAGTGATGACGAAGAGCAAGAAGAACAGCAAAAGTAGTTAATTAATTACTCAAGTTAGGCCTTAACTACTGTACTGATTAAGGCTACACCACTCGAACTAAAGCTGAAGTTCATTATTGTGCTTCAGCTTTTTCTGTTTATTGCGCAATCAATATCGCCAACAAAGTCAATTGAAATGTAGCAAAGGCACAGTTCCTTATAAAGTGAGCTAATGCGAACTTTTAAACATACATCCTCATATAAAAGAAAGAACCCCTAAATAAAATCTTATAGAGCTTCGAGCAATACCCTAAGTTCTTGCCAAAAGCTTCTTGAGTCAATCGCTTCATTTCGCAGGTCATTTAACTCATCTCGGCTAAACCAAACCCCATGTTTTATCACCGCTTCAGACTCGATCAATGCGCTTAAATTATGTATAGGGTTATGAACTGTGTATATAAAGTCGGCTTGAAAACCTGGTGCTATTTTACCTATTTCCTCATCCATATTTAATGCTTTGGCCGGATTAATCGTGGCGGCGGCTAACACCTCATAAACCGATAAACCCGATTCTTTCAGTAATGCCATTTCTTGATGCGTTGCCAAACCATGCGGCGAAAGTAACACACCAGAGTCAGAGCCCACCAGTAAAGGGATGCCTGCGTGATGCATATCTCTGGTGATATCCTTTAGAAACTGTAATGTCTTTTGGTTATGGTTAGTCATCTCAGTTGATGCACCTAACCAACGCTCGACCTGATTATTTTTCGATTCATAGCGGATAATTGTTGGCGTGTAATACTCTGGAATACCGTCCAAATAGGCCTGTTTTTGCTGACTTAGCATGGTCAATTGATTAAAAATATTCAGCGTTGGTGTCACCGGTACTTTGGTGTCTTTTATCTCGGCTAAAATGGCCGGTAAACGCTTGCTATCAAACTGATGCGCGAGGGGGCCTTGAAAAATATCTTCAACATGTTCAAAGGACTGCAAGCCCGCAAGTTCGGCAACGGTCATATTCCCCGAAGGATGAGGCCCGTGTTTGGCAACGGGCATACCTAACCGCTTGCCCTCTTCAACAATCGCCATCAATGACTCTTGATTTAAACTGCCATAGGCTTTGATTAAATCATAACCTTGTTGGTAATATTGGTTAACAGCGGCCTGTGCTTGGGAGCGGGTACTCACTGCATGTTGTAAAAGTGCGTCTTCATTGCCTGAAATAATGGGACTGCTTACTGTAGAAGTGCTACCTAACATTAAGCCTGTTTCAATGTTATCACGCCAGATTAACTGTTCGGCTATGCCATTCATAATTCGAACATGAGTTACACCATGACTCAACGTTAATACATAGGCTGCGGGCTCGTACATATGAACATGCATATCGATTAGGCCAGGTGTAATAAAACCATTCTCACCATCAATCAGCTGATTCGAGCCCTTGTCCAGTTTGGCCAACGATTTAGAAATAGTTTTTATTTTGCCATCAATCACGGTAATGTTTCTGGCGGGAAGTATGCGCTGATTTTCAACATCGACGATATTGATGTTGGTTAAGATAAAGCTGTTATCTTGTTTTTTATTTTGTGCTTCAGCTGCGCTGCAACCGGTCAGCAAACTAAGTAAAAGAACGGGCAAAAGAACGGGTAATAGAACGGCCTGTAAAAGCCAATACATTCTCATCATAAATTCCTCAAAATACCTTTAATAAGTAATGGTTACATTACTCACTTTGGTTTTTGGGGTCGTCTTGAGTCTTGATCTTCGGTGTCTATTATCATGATCACAGACTTATATATTAGCCTTGATGCTGTGTTTGTACTGACTAGGTGTAAGCCCAACAACTTGCTTAAACACCTTATTAAATGCGGCTTTTGAGCTAAACCCTGCATCTAAAGCAACATCGATTAACGGTTTTGTCGTCCTATTTTTTAAAAGCTGACAAACAAATTCAACTCGATAGGCATTGATGTATTCATTAAACGATTTTTGCGCCCCTAAATTAATCGCCCGGGAAATATCACGGGTTTGTAACCCGGTTAGCTCATTCATATCAAGCAGGGTAAGACGCGGTTTTAAGTACCACTGTTTTGTGCTAACCAAGTTATCCAACTCGATAAAAATAGACGCAAAATCGGTATCATGTTCTGGCCTATCAGATTTATTTGCTGGTGTATTCTTTGTGCTATTGGTATTACTTGTCGTGTTGCCGGAATCCATTTTTTGAGTTAATGGCGTATAGTCTTGAATTTGCAACTTAATGATTATTAGCATTGCAGCAAGTAACCACACCGCATTATTAATCCCTTGGCCAAGTACATTAATATGATATGGAATAGCATATTGAAAGTTCAGGCGCAGTAAATCAACCAAATTAAAGCAAGCCGTAATGGCGATTATCCAAATCAGCCAGTTTAATGAAAAGTCGTCCGAATCAGATCGCTGTTCATCCAATAATCGTTTATGTTGAAGGATCAATACGACCGTCAATAGTGCGTAGGCAATTCGCCAAATGGTACCAATACCAATGACGATTTCAATATAGGAAGTAAAAAACACAACGGGTAGAACAGGTAATAAATGCCACAACTGACTTTTTGCTAATTGCTTATCAACAAACTGCTTTACGGCTAGGTAGGTTGCCGGACCAAACAGCATAATAAAGATGGGGCTGATTAAATAAATGTCGCGGCTAAGGCCAGACTCTTCAAGTATATTAATGCAAGAAGCAAACGCGGTTAATAGCAATAAATACGCGATCCCACGGTATTGTGCGCTTTTACACTTGAATAGCAATATGGCCCCCAACACGCCAACAGTGCAGATGCCAGCTTGAATTAAGTTAACAAAGTTTAGCGTGCCCATAGAGTTTTTATTGCCTTAAACATTTATATTTGAATACGTTATGATATTTAGACCAAGACTACAAGAATCAACAAACGTGCTTAAGTAGCAATTTTAGATGGATTTACGACTTAAATTTGAAATACCTGCCCCAATAGCCATACTTTTAGTACATCTTAATAAAAGGATTGACTATGGAACAAGAAGAAAGAGACAAAGGCTTAATCAACGTACTGCTTAAACGATTTGAAACCGAGCGCCTGCCAAGAATGAAAGAGCTTCAAGCTAAGGTTGATGACGGTGGTGTTCTTGATGACACTGATTTGAGCTACCTGCAGAAAGTGTTATCTGATGCACACCAAGTGATGGATGTATTAAAGCGCAACCCAGAATACGGCGCCTTAGCCAAAGGTGCTCTGCTGATGTATGAAGACATCATGGCAAAATCGCAACAAAATGCTAAATAGCCTTTAGCTGCACTTATAAATGAGTAAAGTTACCCTTAAACAGCAACTTAGAAATAACTTTCTGGCCATTTTCAGTATCTTTATTGCCATCATTTCACTCAGTTATAACACCTGGCGGAATGAAGCAACCGAATATAATCGCAATGTCCGGACGTCTTCCTTTCAAATATTGATGTCTCTTGCTGAGTTACAGTTGCTGGTGGATTATGCTTATTATAGCGAACAGGAAAACAAGGACGATCCCATAAAGGGTTGGCGGCATGTTTTGTATATTCGGGACTTGGCTAAAACCGTCACCCCTGAAATACAAGGGCACGCCGATAAGTTGCAGCAAACATGGCAAGATAATTGGAACCAGATGGGGGAAAACCAACAAAGCAGCGCTTTAATTACCAAAACCATTCAAGAGCATCGGCAAGCGGTGTTAACCACCCTAAAAGCGCTGAAATAGAGCCTGTAAATACTGTTTAAAGGTTATTAGTGAAACGCGCGATATCTTGGGCCAAGGTTAGCTCAGGCCTTTCAATAATGCGGCCAACTTCTACGCCCTGCTTATAGACAATAATGGTTGGTGTATATTTTACCCCAAACTGTTTCGCCAACCCTTGTGGGTCTTGCTTTTGGGTATCTAAGCCGATTAATTCGATATCAAGGTTTGCTTTGGAAAAACTCTTTAGTAATCGTGGCACTTCGCGCTCACTGTCGTGGCACCAGGAACCAAAAAACACTTTTAAGGTAATATCTTCACTCAGGTTGTTAGCTGCCGAAAGCTCCGCTTGAGCGGGAACATAACCTTGATATTGCTTAGCAAAGACTGGGTAACCTTTTAACAGCTGTGCTTGACTGATCTCCCCGATAGCATAACCAGGATTTTGACTGGCCGACTTAGCCTCATGACGTTGCCCATGCCCCTCGGTTGTAGCACAGGCCGTTGTGATTAAGGACAAAGCAAGCACACCAACAAGAGTGGAGATTTTTTGGGTTAACCGTTTATTATTTATTTTCACTGGTCTTTTCCAACATTGATTTAGATTCGATTAAGAAATTTTGGGCATCATCACCAAACCAGTTGGCAACCTGATTAAAGGTATTAATAAACGCCGTTTTGTCGTTTTTCTCAACCGCCGATAATAAGGTAAGAAAGCGCTCGGCATAGCGTTTCATCATCACCACATTGTCTGGGTTTGAGAAAATAATGTCCGCATACAAGGCAGGGTCTTGAGCAAACAAGCGCCCAACCATGGCCAATTCTAAACGGTAAATCGGTGAACTCATGGCCAACAACTGTTTAAGATCGACGTTCTCTTCCATTAAATGGTAACCGTAACTGGCGGTTGAGAAGTGACGCATAACTTGAACCATCGCCATTGCATCATCATGTTCCTTGGCTGATACCACAAAGTTATTGGCGCCCCATACCGAAAACTGGTCAAGCAACCATTGGTATTTTGCTTCCCCACGACCATGACAGACAATGATGGTCTGCTTAATAAAGCCTTGCACATCTGGACCAAACATAGGGTGCAAACCTACCACGGGGCCATTGTGGGCATTAAGCATGGCTTGCAAGGGCACGGATTTAATACTGGTAATATCGGCCAAAATACAGTCATTAGGCAAACCTGATAATGAGTCAATGATTTGCTTTGTCACATTAATGGGGACAGAGACAATCACCAAACTGGCACCAGCAAAGAATGACTGCGCATTATCCCAATCATTTCGACCCATGACACTCACGTCATAGCCGGTGCGGGTAAATAAATCGACAAATACCTGACCTAATTGACCATGACCACCAATCACCACGACTTTGCCAGCCTTAGGGTTGATGCATTGATACCCTTGCTCATCTTGCGATGAATACGAATCACGCATAATGCGGCGAAAAATATCTTCAATTAATTGCTCACTGACATTGGCCTGTTTTGCCTGATTGCGCAGTTTTTGCAATAACTGAACTTCACGTTGCGGCGCAAAGATTGGCATGCCTACCTGGCTTTTTAATTCACCAACTCGGCTGGTGACTTTGCGTCTTTTTGCTAATAGATCAACTAATTGCTGATCTATTTCATCGATTTCATTGCGACACTGCAATAATTTTTCATCAAAGGTGGTCATGTTATTTCGTCTAATTAAATTCGTTCAGGTAAAGCGTTCACTAACTTAGTATTGGCATTTTCCAGCAACGCTTCAGTTACTTGCCAGTCAATACAGGCATCCGTTACTGAAACACCGTACGCCAATTCGTCTTTTGGTAAATCAGAGCTTTGGTTACCGGCATTCAAGTTACTTTCTAACATAATACCTATAATCGACTTGTTACCTTCACATATTTGGTTAAATACGTTTTCAGCAACCAATGGCTGACGGTTGTGGTCTTTGCTTGAGTTGGCATGTGAACAATCGACAATTAATGCTTGGTCCAAGCCCGATTTAACCAGACTTTGCTCACATAAAGCCACGTTCACAGAATCGTAATTTGGCTGGCTACCACCACGTAAAATCACGTGCCCATCTGGATTTCCAGAGGTTTTTAATAAAGCAACTTGCCCTTCTAGGTTAATCCCCATAAAACGGTGTGAAGAGGCCGCCGATTGCATCGCATTAATCGCCACATCTAAGCTGCCATTCGTGCCGTTTTTAAATCCAATAGGCATTGATAAACCACTGGCCATTTCACGGTGCGTTTGTGACTCGGTGGTTCTGGCACCAATCGCTGACCAACTAAATAATTCGGCAAGGTATTGCGGCGAAATAGGATCCAGTGCTTCGGTTGCTAGCGGTAACCCTAATTCGGTTAGGTAAATAAGCAATTCACGCGCGGTGTATAAACCGGCTTCAACGTCAAAGCTATTATCCATGTGCGGATCGTTGATCAACCCTTTCCAACCGACGGTAGTACGTGGTTTTTCAAAATAAACTCGCATAACAATGTATAAAGTATCTTTATATTTGTCGTGTAATGCTTTTAATTTGCGACCATATTCTTTTGCAGCTTCTACGTCATGTACCGAACAAGGGCCTGAAATCACCAATAAGCGGTGATCTTTTTTGTGGACAATGTTTGAAATTGTTTCCCGAGAATTTAATACAAATTCTCTGCCTTGTTCAGATAGTGGTAATTGCACTTTTAATTGATTCGGTGTCATTAACACTTCTTCTGAATTTACGTGTACATTATTTAGTTTTCCATTGTGGTTAGCTGCTGACATAGTCACTTCCGATTGATAGTTTAGATGTTGAGTTAGTTTTTGAGAGTGAAACGGTTTACGAGTATAAAAAATGGTTAAGCAAAGGCTTACCAATAAAGATAGGTATGGCGATAATATCGGATTGTAAGAAGTAAATTTTTAAGATTCATTGTACTTTCTTTAATTTGGGAAATGCCGTATAGCAGGTGCTACGGCTACAAAACTCGCCTGAGTAATTTATTAATAACAGCTTTTAATCATCACTGGCAAGTAAAAAATTAATAATTATGCGGTAAATTCGTGAAATTGGGCATTGACGGTCAACAATGGGGCTTATTCAAGCCATTGCAATGATATTTTTATTAAAAAAAGTACGCTATGATAGCAACCATAATACTAATGAAACATTTTGTTCGGGCTTATCCATGCACAAATCTCTTTTATCAATGGTCGGTTGTTTGCTTATTGCGGGTTGTCATTCCAATGCCAATTTTAAAAGCGCCAATTTGATCAAACCCCACTTATTCCCTAGCGAGCCTGCGGTGTTAACAACACCAACAAAAGCGGCGAAACAAACACACCAGCTTGATCACTTCGTTTATTTTGAATTTAATTCAGCGCAATTAACGGCTCAGGGGCAATTAATCTTAGACCAGCATCTGCCGATTCTAAACACCATTAAGCAAGGTCAAATCGTCTTACAAGGACACACGGACTCTGTTGGTAGTGAAGCAGATAATCATTTACTTGCTAAAAGACGAGCATTAGCAGTTTGGCGTTATTTAATTGATGCGGGGGTTGATGAAGCCCGTTTAAATCCAGTGAGTTTGGGCGAAGAAGGAAATACACATCAACACAATTTGGATGCTCAACCGGATGCTCAACCGGATGCTCAACCGGATGCAAAGCAACGCTATGTTGAAGTTATTTATTAAACAATAGTCCGTTGCGTTCAATTCATTCAACGCAACGGATTACAGGTACAAAAAAGGCCTGCATTGCAGGCCTTTTTCTTGAGTAAGTAATCTAAATTACTTAGCCAACTTTTCCTTGATACGTGCTTTCTTACCAGAAAGTTCACGTAGGTAGTAAAGTTTAGCTTGACGTACATCACCACGACGTTTAACTTCAATTTCAGCAACGATTGGGCTGTGTGTCTGGAATACACGTTCTACACCTTCACCGCTCGAGATTTTACGAACTGTGAATGATGAATGCAAACCGCGGTTTTTCTTAGCAATTACAACACCTTCAAATGCTTGAAGACGCTCTTTATTACCCTCTTTAACTTTAACTTTAACAACTAAAGTATCACCAGGGGCAAACGCTGGTACGTCAGTTTTCATCTGCTCTTGTTCGAGCTGATTAATGATATTACTCATAATACACCTTTTTTCCTAGAATATACTGCTACTTGTTACAGTCGCTATGTTGCGCTTTAATTAGCGTTAACATTGCTTCCTGCTCGGCAGTCAGAGCTAGGTTAGTTAGTAACTCTGGACGTCGAAGCCACGTTCTTTCTAATGATTGCTGCATGCGCCATTTGCGAATGTTTTCGTGATTACCACTAAGCAATACGCTCGGTACCGATTCGTCTTCCAGAACTTCTGGTCTGGTATAGTGCGGACAATCCAATAAACCGTCAGAAAATGAATCCTGCTCAGCCGATTGATTGTGCCCTAATACACCAGGAACAAATCGTGACACAGCGTCGATTAAGGTCATCGCAGGCAATTCGCCTCCGGTTAACACAAAATCGCCGACAGACCATTCTTCGTCGACATGCGACTCGATCAGTCTTTCGTCTATGCCCTCATAACGCCCTGCAATTAAAATCAGAGATTTATGAGTTGATAATTCACGTACACCCGCCTGGTCAAGCTTTCGCCCCTGTGGTGATAAGTAGATCACATGCGCATCTTCACCAGCCGTTTTCTTGGCCGATTCAATGGCATCTCGTAATGGTTGTACCATCATAAGCATGCCCGGACCACCGCCATAAGGACGATCATCAACGGTGCGGTGCTTATCATAAGTAAACTCTCTAGGGTTTATGGTATTAAACTCTATTAAGCCATTACGAATCGCTCTGCCTGTCACCCCAGACTCAGTGATAGCGCTGAACATTTCGGGAAAAAGGCTAATTACCTCTATCCTTAATTTGCAGTCAGTCATTGAGTTAGAAACCCGGGTCCCAGTCCACGTTAATTTGTTTTGATTCAAGCGATACACTTTTGATCACTTGATCATCTATATAAGGAATTAACCTTTCTTTTTTGCCAAACCCATCATTAGGGTTAGCTTTAACAACCAATACATCATTTGAGCCGGTTTCCATGATGTCGGTAACTTTACCAAAGTTATAACCTTGTTCGTTTACCACATCCATCCCGATAAGATCACGCCAATAAAACTCACCTTCCGGTAAATCTGGCAATGCCTCACTCTCAACCATAATTTCTGCTCCAGTTCTTAACTGGGCATCGTTACGATCGCTGATATCAGCAAACTTCGCGATTAAGCCATTACTATGACGTCGCCACTCACTTACTGTTACTGATTGCTTTTTACCACCTAGGTTTAACACCCAAGGGGAATAATCAAAAATTGCCTGAGGATCATCAGTAAATGAATGAATCTTTAACCAACCTTTGATGCCGTAAACAGCACCGATTTTTCCAAGGATGACTTCTTTACTCATAATTTTACTTTTGCTCCCGCAATTTCACTAAATTAATTAAGCCGCAGTTGCGTCTTTAACTAATTTAGCTACACGATCAGATAATGCTGCGCCTTGACCAACCCAGTGGTTGATACGATCAAGGTCTAAACGTAGCTTTTCAGCTTGACCTTGTGCAGTAGGGTTGAAGAAACCAACTTTCTCGATGAAACGACCATCGCGAGAGTTACGGCTGTCAGCAACAACCACCTGATAAAATGGACGCTTCTTTGCGCCGCCACGAGCTAAACGAATGGTAACCATACCGTCCTCTATATTTAAGTTAAAAACGATTTTCCAGACACTTTCTAACCAATTGGGTTAGAAAAGCTCGCAGATTTTACGCTTTTGAGGATAAAAAGCAAGTACTAACAACGATTGACGCTAAAATAATCAAAAAAATAAAGCCAAAGACATATTTCACTGTTAAAATCGCCGCCTCAGCCGTAATTATTACTTAAAATTTGTTAATTTGCGTAAATAACAGGCAAAATCCGCCGACCTAAAGAGCATTCAACTAAATGACAGCAAATACCAATAATACCAAGGGGTTCTTATTAGCCCTCAATACCGCCATAATGTGGGGGATCCTGCCATTAGCCTTGGGTAGCGTATTAAAGTTAATGGACTCGTATACCATTACTTGGTACCGCTTTTTGTTTGCTACTGTCTTTGTTGTTTTTATGCTTTATCGTAAAAATAGGCTGCCAAGCCATATATTTTCGAATAAAAAGCTGCTCAAAACCTTGTTTTTGGCGGCGCTATTTTTATCGTTAAACTACATCCTATATTTAAGTGCCCTGTACTATGTACCTGCCGAAACTGCGCAGATGTTGATTCAAATGGCGCCGTTTATGATGTTAGTTGGCAGCGTGTTGTTTTTAAAAGAGTCCTTTAGTCGGGGCCAAATGTTCGGCTCGGTGATTTTGATTTCAGGCCTATTGCTGTTTTTTAATCAGCAATTTAGTCATAGTCAGTCACTATCTCAAAATGACTTTTTTATGGGCTTTATCATTATGCTTGGGGCGTCCATTACTTGGGCCATTTACGCCATTATGCAAAAACAAATGCTCAGTCAATTAAGCTCAAACCAAATTATGGGCTGCATTTATTTAATCAGCAGCTTTTTGTTTTTACCCGCGTCTTCGCCAAGTGCAATCACCACTTTAGATGGTATATCACTGCTACTATTGCTTTTCTGTTGTGCTAACACCTTAATTGCCTACGGCTCCTTTGCTGAGTCTTTAGAACATTGGCCCGCATCAAAAGTGAGCTCGGTATTAGCGATAACCCCTTTACTTACCGTATTTTTCGCATCGATAGCCGAGAAAATATGGCCGAGTTTTTTTCAAGCACAAGAACTTAACAGCCTTGCCTATACGGGCGCTTTCCTAGTGGTACTTGGCTCTATGTTTACCGCGTTGGGGAATAAGATTTTAACCCGCAGTAATTTTCAAATCCTTAAGCAGGCTATGAAAGGAAAGCGTTAAGGCTTCAAAGCTGTGGCTGTGGCTGTAAGCTGTGGGTGTATTAATGTCCGCACACGGTCGATTAAGCGTGTCTCGGATACAAAAAAGCCGATAGGTTGTCTACAACCTATCGGCTTTTTATTAACGGTTCTTAATAACTAATTGGCGTAATCAATATAAGCAGGGTTTGAATTCAATGCTTTTTGTGAGCCTTTTAATGAGAAGGTGTAACCGCATAAAGAGAAGTTACCGCGCTTAGCTAATAAGCTGACAATTTCTTGCGTATCTAATGGCGAGAAGTTTGCGAAGTAGTCGCCAGTGTTTTCAATAACAACACTTACTGTACGCACTTTATCACCCCGATTAAATTCAATAACCGAACAGGTATCATCACCCGTTGCCGTTGCTAATGACCAGATTTCACCATTATCGGTCATATCAGCCTTCCAATGAACCACCAAACCACGGTAGTTATCTAGAAATAAATAAAAGTCATCCGGCATTTCCAAGTAGTGCTCTCGGCGTACCGGTGTTTTGGCAGCGTGGGCAATATCTTGGGTTTCTTCGATTTGCTCAGCTACAGGCTCGGTAGGCATTGGCTCTGGCAAGCTAACAATTAAGCTGATCAGTACCGCTAATGCCGCAACAAAATAGGCAATTAGTGCAATGCGTGCAAACTTATAAAGCCATTGGTAAAGGGGTTGAGCTAACGCACTTAAGGCAGATACAGTGTGTGTTGAGTCATCAGCATACTCTGCAGAGGTTACCGCTCCTGATTGACTCGGTGAAAAAGCGGCAAATTCATCGGCACTATCGGCACTTGCTTCACCAAATAGACTCGGTTCAATTCGCTGGCCTCTTGGGTTGCTTAGTGCAATCGGCTCAGCCACTAGAGCGCTTAAGTCTACAGGCCCGTTGTAGCCGTAAAGGTATTTTCGATTGCTTTGGCTAGGTAGGGCATAT
Source organism: uncultured Thalassotalea sp. (assembly GCA_947502355.1). GTDB lineage: Bacteria > Pseudomonadota > Gammaproteobacteria > Enterobacterales > Alteromonadaceae > Thalassotalea_A. The sequence continues at coordinate 173,295 of CANMZP010000003.1, forward strand.
AAATATAATACCGGCAGGATTGGCCAGATAAGCGATAAATAACGTGCACCGCTTTCTAATACCAGCATCGCCGCGCAGAATAAGACAAAAGAGGCAATTGCCGCAATGGCAAAACCCAAATGGCTCTGAGCATCTTTTTGACGACGCAGACTACTTAACGCAAAAACAACCACTAATAGCAGTGTCATAATGCTGTTTAATACAATAGACGTCGAAGCGGCCAATTGCATAAACATCACTAACGCGATACTGAAACCGCCGATAATAATAAACCTTTCGTTATTATCGGCTCCCTTTAAACAAAATAGAGATTTGAACAACTGCACTTTAAAAATACTGCCTTGCAATTATATTGAAACGTTAATGCTACTTACGGAACATGCCGCCAGGGCCACCCATTCCGCCCATGCCACCCATACCGCCTGGTGGCATCATGCCTTGCATAGAGCGCATCATTTTTTTCATGCCGCCTTTGCCTGACATTTTTTTCATCATTTTTTGCATTTGTGTGAATTGCTTAAGCAATTTGTTTACGTCCTGAATTTGTGTACCAGAACCAGCAGCAATACGGCGCTTGCGCGAACCTTTGATAATATCTGGACGTTCACGTTCAGCAGGAGTCATTGAATTAATGATGGCTTCCATACGTACGGTGAGTTTATCGTCCATTTGGCCTTTCATTTGCTCAGACATATTACCCATTCCAGGTAACTTATCCATTAAGCCCATCATGCCGCCCATGCTTTTCATTTGCACAAGCTGATCACGGAAGTCTTCTAAACTGAAGCCTTTACCGCTTTTCACTTTTTTCGCTAACTTTTCAGCTTGCTTCTTATCAACTTTTTGCTCAACTTCTTCGATAAGGGATAATACATCACCCATACCCAAAATACGTGACGCTACACGATCCGGATGAAACGGCTCTAAGGCATCGATTTTCTCACCCGCACCCAAGAATTTAATTGGCTTGCCAGTAATATGACGAATGGATAACGCCGCACCACCGCGTGCATCACCATCGGTTTTGGTAAGAATAACACCGGTAAGTGGCAAGGCTTCATTGAAGGCTTTCGCTGTGTTTGCTGCATCTTGACCGGTCATGGCATCAACCACGAATAAGGTTTCTACCGGGTTAATGTTGCTATGAAGTTGTTGGATTTCTTCCATCATCTCGCCGTCTACGTGTAAACGACCGGCGGTATCAACAAGAACAACATCAAAAAATTTCTTTTTAGCGTGCTCGATTGCGGCTTCGGCAATCGCCACTGGCTTTTGTGAAATATCACTTGGGAAAAACTCAACGCCGACTTCACCAGCAAGTGTTTCTAATTGTTTAATTGCCGCAGGACGGTATACGTCGGCACTTACCACAAGAACTTTTTTCTTTTCACGTTCTTTTAAGAACTTAGCAAGTTTAGCAAGTGATGTGGTTTTACCCGCACCTTGCAGACCAGCCATAAGCATTACGGCAGGTGGTGCCGCTTTTAAGTCTAGCGCTTCGTTGGCTTCACCCATGGCAATTTCAAGTTCGGTGCGAACAATCTTTACGAAAATTTGCCCAGGCGTAAGACTCTTGGATACTTCCTGACCTACCGCACGTTCTTTTACGTTGGCGATAAATTCACGGATTACGGGTAATGCAACGTCGGCTTCTAATAAAGCCATGCGCACTTCGCGCAATGTGTCTTTAATGTTGTCTTCGGTAAGACGACCACGACCACTAATATTTTTTAATGAACGGGTTAAACGATCGGAAAGATTCTCAAACATGAATTCCTGGCCTTAGTTAATTGCAGAACTTACTGCACAGTTAACGACTTGTAAAATTACATCGCTAACTTCTTTACATACTTCAAACGTTCGGTAAATGGGTTACCGCCAATCACTTTCTGGCACGTTTGAAGGCTAAAATTTGATTTAATAATCAGTTATTATACCAATTGATTTGAGAAAATATACACGCAGAGATAATAGATTAAATTTTATTAAAACTGAGGTACAATAAGGATTCGGCTTCGTTTACCCATTCGGATCAGAAAAAGCACTTTATTAGCAGGGTAAACTTATTTAAAAACATGCAGGTAGTTATTTTTTATGGACGTATTAATGCAATTAGCAAGCAATTTTATTCAATTGGCTAATGAAGCAAGTCCTTGGTTATTGCTTGGTTTAATTATCGCGGGTTTGATGAAAACTTGGGTACCAACGCAAATTTTGAGCAAACACTTAGGCAAGGGTAAGTCCGCGATTGTAAAAGCGGCCTTTATTGGTGCGCCTTTGCCTCTTTGCTCGTGTGGGGTTATCCCGGTAGCTACTCAATTAAAACGCTCTGGGGCATCTTCACAAGCAACGGCGTCCTTTTTAGTCGCTACTCCGGAAACCGGTGTCGATTCCGTTTCGGTATCTTATGCCTTACTTGGCCCGGTTATGGCCATTTATCGCCCAGTTGCAGCGATAATTTCTGCCATTTTTACCGGTTTTATTGTGAAAACCGCTGAAGATGAAACTGTCCAATCGCCAGCATCAACAAAAGCAGAACCAACAAAACCTGCAAGCTCATGCTGCACGCCCAAAGAAGAAAAGCCCAAGACATCGTGTTGTGCTAGCACGCCTGAGCCAAAAACGAGCTCTTGTTGCAGTACCGAACAACAACCCAAAGCAATATCTTGCTGTTCATCAAAGCAAGTAGAAAAAAAAGCAGGAATAATCGATAAAACCGTTAGCGGTTTAAAATACGCCTTTACTCAGTTAGTTGATGATTTAGTGTTATGGCTTTTGGTCGGCTTGGTATTTGCGACCCTGGTTCGCACCTTTTTACCCATCGACTTTTTAGCCAGTTATGGCAGTGGTATCATTGCGATGTTGATCATGATTGCGATATCGGTGCCAATGTACATTTGCGCAACGGCTTCAACCCCTATTGCCGCAGGTTTTATTATGGCCGGCATTTCTCCAGGTACCGCCTTGGTATTCATGATGGCTGGGCCGGCAACCAACATTTCCACTCTAGGGGTTATTCGCAACGAAATGGGCGACAGTGTACTGGTTAGATATTTAATCGGGATAAGTTCTTCAGCTATCTTTTTTGGTTATGGACTTGATATTGGATTGAACTATCTTAACATTTCTATCTCTGAACAAATGAGCCACAGTCATGAATTATTACCCGCTGGCTTTGCCATGTTTTGTAGCTCGTTATTAGCGTTTTTGGCCATTAAGCCACTTAGAAACGTATTTATTAGATAATTCACTTACGCAATATTTCTGATACTATGCATATACTTACTTTAAATAATCAAATAAAGGACTTAAATTAGTGGACGTTGTCAGCATCTTAACTGTCGTTGTCGTTTTATGTTATCTGATTGGTGCAAGCTCCATTATTTCTAAACTTTTGCATCATCAAGGCCCGAACCCGAAAATTTTCCTACCGGTAGGCTGTTTAGCCGTAGCTTGTCATGCGATTGTACTTACCCAGCACTTATTTATTAACCAAAGTGTTGATGTCAGTTTGTTGAACATGGTTTCTCTAATGGCGTTTATTATCGCCTTAGCGACCACGCTGATAGCGTTTAAGTTGAAAGTTAACCTCATTATGCCGGTAAGTTACGGCTTTGCCGCCATTTTAGTGGCCATCATAGCCTTGGTACCACCTACCGAGCATATCTTTATTGAAGCAGGTAAAATTGGTTTATTTATCCATATCCTACTTGCGCTACTTGCTTATGCGGTGTTGGCAATTGCCACCTTGTATGCTTTTCAGGTTAATTACATTAATTACAAATTAAAATCCAAAAACATTATGGCAGTAAGCCACTTGCCTCCTTTAATGCAAGTAGAAGGACAATTGTTTAAAATTTTAATTACCGGTACGGTGTGCTTATTTTTATCACAAGTTGTGGGATTACTGTTTATTGAAGAGTTTTTATCAAAAGCTTACGTGCATAAAACAGTTCTTTCCTTTATTGCCTTATTCATCTACGTCACCATGTTATGGGGACACTACAAAAGAGGTTGGCGTGGCCAGCGTATTTTGACCCTTTCGATCATATCAACGTTTTTACTCACCTTGTCATACTTTGGTAGTAAATTCGTAAAAGAATTTCTGTTAACTTAGAAGTTCGGTATACAATATTTCTGAATTGATTTTTTCAACTACATAGGACCCTTTTTTGGACGCTATATCAACAAGTACGTTAATTATTATTCTTGGCATACTTATCTTAATTTCAGCCTATTTCTCGGGTTCTGAAACCGGCATGATGTCACTTAATCGCTATCGATTAAGACATCTTGAAAAAAATGACCACCGTGGTGCCAAACGAGTTAGCAAGCTGCTGTCGCGCGTTGATCAACTCATTGGTTTGATCCTAATAGGTAATAACTTGGTGAATGTGTTTGCCTCGCTAATTGCCGGCATTATTTTTGAACGTTTATTTGGTGATGCTGGTATTATTTATGCGGGCTTGGTACTCACCCTTATTATCCTAATATTTGCCGAAGTAACGCCAAAAACACTGGCCGCCTTGTATCCAGAAAAAATAGCCTTTCCAAGTTCGGTTATTCTGACCTTTTTGCTTAAAGTGTTATACCCACTCGTAATCGCCGTAAACTGGATAACCAATGGCCTACTCATATTATTACGCATAAGCCCGGAAAAACGCGTCGAGCACAGCCTTAGTTCAGAAGAGTTACGCACCGTAGTGAATGAATCCAGCGCCCTATTACCAGAGCGAGATCAAGACATGCTAGTGAGTATTCTTGATTTGGAAAAGGTAACGGTTGAAGACATTATGATCCCACGAAGTGAAATCCAAGGGATTGATATTAACGATGACTGGAAGAAAATCCAAAAGCAATTAACCCAAGCCAATCACACCCGAGTGATTTTGTACCGAGATAATATTGATGATGTAGTCGGTTACGTGCATATGCGAGATGCGGTAAAAATGCTGTCGAAAAAGCAATTTACCAAGGCAACATTATTACGTGCCGTTCGTGAAATGTACTTTATCCCAGAAGGTACGCAATTAAATGTGCAATTGCTTAAGTTTCAACACGCGAAAGAGCGTTTAGGCCTAGTTGTGGACGAATATGGCGATATCCAAGGTTTGGTGACCTTAGAAGACATTCTGGAAGAGATTGTCGGTGATTTCACCACCACCATGGAACCGGCGCCAAGTGATGAGGTTCACATTCAACCTGATGGTACTTTTTTAGTGGACGGCTCGGCTAACGTGCGCGACATTAATAAAGAAATGTCGTGGACCTTCCCTACCGATGGCCCTAAAACCCTAAATGGCTTGATTTTGGAGTACCTAGAAGACATTCCTGAGCCAAACATTAGTATTCGTATATTCGGTTATCCGGTAGAGATTGTTGATGTTAAGGATAATATGATCAAAACCGTGCGCATTATGCCAGAACATTTTCAGGAATAATGAGCGGAAGTCGGCAATGTAGATAAAAAAGAGGCTTCATTCAGCAAGCCAATTGCCTAACGTGGATCTGATTAAAGCACTCGATTATTTACTTAATCTAGTGCTTTTTTTATTACTAGGGTGTACATCTTGTTAATAATCATTAGAGTATTAGCTAGAAAAACGGAGAACTTCTAGAGCGACCAGCGGAAGTTAAAGCCAAATATTTATATCTTGTTTGCCTATTACGGCCATGATCTCGATTATCTTACCGTTAACCCTATAGTAAATATCGTCGGGTAATAGGGTATATCGTCTATAGCCATAGCGCTCATGATCTACTGATTGATAGATATACGGATTTTTTACAATTTTATCGAAAGCATCATATAAACTACTGTAGTAGTCATCAGCTCTTTTTTCGCCAAATGTTTTATAACCGTATTGATATATCCTAAATAAATCTTCTTTGGCGTCAGCGGATAGCTTATATCTATATGACATTACTTGTTAATACGCGCCTTAAATTCAGCCAACATATCGTCCTTACTTTGGTCCACAAAACCACTTTCTTCAGCTTGTTTTAATTTTGCGTTGACGGCTTCTGAACGTCTAGCTTGACGAATTAGGTCATTAATTAAATCGCTTTTGTTAGTAAACTCATTATGATCAGAAATTTGGGATTTAAGCCAATTATCATTAGGTTCAGAAAGCGATACACTTAGTCTGGCCATTTGTTACTCCTAGTTTGGTGCACTATTGGTGTAATTGTACACCGAGCGTACAAAAAGACAAGTTTTCAAGATTTTGGTTCCATGCTAGTCGACGCAAAAAGATTCTGTACGACAAACCGTTATTGGCACAGAGCTCGCATTCGAGCCAATTTGATACTGAAGGAGCTTTAACCAAAAAAGCTTGTTGCAATGACAGTGCAATTTTTTCAGGTTCTGTGAATAACTCTGACCGGCACAATCCGATCCGACAAAGGTACTTGTTAATGACGCGAGATCCCGTTCTGCAACGGGATGACGAATCTCTTTTTCGCTTTCATCTCTTTGGCACAAACCGGACGTAGACTGCCACCTAAAGATTTTCTGGCAAGATACTTATTGCTCCGGCATTGTTCTAAGAACCTAAACCTATGTAGGAATATCTTCATAAAATTGACTTACGGCATCCATGCTTGCAGCCCTTCGGGCTACAAGCGGAGTTAAAGCGCTTAATACAAATCCCCTTGTGACAGGGTTTATGGATTTGGTATTAATTTATGTTGTATCGATGACTATTTTAGCCAAACAATACGCGCCATAACCAACTGCTATCTAACTCTTCCTGACAGCTCTTTAACTGGCCACCATAGCTTTTCGCACGACTTTCGACTTTACGAGCAACTTTCTTTAACCAAGGCTTTTGGTTGTAAGATTTGCGTTTATAACCACCCCAACCTTCATGGTAATTCAAATACTGAGCATATGGGTCCCATTTAGACACGCCATTGATCCTATTGGTCTTATAAATAAACCACCCCATAAAATCGATGGCATCGTCAAAATCATCACGATCCGCGCCACTATTGTCTGTTTCTCTGATGTAATCGTCCCAAGTCAGGGTTTTCGCTTGAGAAAAGCCATAAGCCGAGCTAACCCTTCCCCATGGAATAAACCCCAATAAATAATCTCTTGGTGGCAAGGCATCAGCGCGGAACGAACTTTCCTGGTACATCATACTCATAGGCACATGAATAGGCACACCCCAACGCTCATTCATATCCTTAGCCCCTTCGTACCAGCTGTGCTTTTCACGAAAGATTTCACAAAGGTTTTCGGCGTTTTCAGGTGGGGTACTTGCACACCCGCTCAATTGCAAGGTCATTAAGGATGCGAGTAGAAACTTCTTGTTATTCATAAACTCTTCTATTCAATATTCGTTGTTCGATGGTACTAAACCACCGATTTTAATTCCATTTAAAGCCAGTCTGCCAGAAATTGAAAAAAATATTAATTCTTTTTGAACTTGCTTACAAAAAAGCACTCTTATATTACGAATATTTTTTTCCCTGACTTTTATTCTTTAGCGCATACATTTGTTATGCGCTTTTTTTTGCCTATCTTTTAACAGTTTTTCAAGCGAGAGAAAAATTTAAAATAAAATTGCAAATAGTTTGAACTAAACGTTTCTATTCGACTCTTACTTTACGGAAGCTTTCTCTCCCTGGACGGCTTTCTTCGGTTACATCGCGCTCATATGTGAGCGCGTTTTTTTTGCCTAAAAAAAACGCACCTTGAAGATGCGTTTATACCAATAATATCTGTTAACGAACTTATCGGCAGAGCAATGGCTATTAGCTTTCAAAATAGGCTTTTAAAAAGGAATCAAAGTCCAATTCATCCGCCGCTTCTATTGCCGTCTGCTCCGTTAGCGATTGTTCGGCCAACTTATTTAAGTGGTCTTTCGTAAAGATTTGATACTGATGCTCTTGCAACTCTTTGGCATACTGCTCGCTATACGCTAATGACCAATCTTTTATGCCTTTATTCTGAGTAAACATTTCATCGAGAATTTGGGCCGAAGGTGTTTTATTTACGTCTTCAATTTTGGCTAATTCCACTTGCACAGCCTGGCTATACTCAGTAGTCGCAAGCTGCTCATCAAATAATTGTGCCAGCTCGGCTAATTCAGCAAAAATCTCTTTACCCCAATCAGAAATTGAACGTAGCGTACCGTTATCCGATAAACGTAACTTAGGATCGCGACCACGAAGAACCACGTCATTGGTGTTATTACTGAACTCTTTATACTGCTCTTTGGTTAATTGTGGGCTGTCTTTAAGCACACAATAGGTCAGTAAAATATCAAGAAACAGCATTTGCTGCTTACTAATGCCGGTAGACACAAATGGGTTCACATCCATGGCGCGCACTTCGACATACTCAACCCCACCACTGCGCAGGGCATCGGATGGTTTTTGGCCGGATTTTGCCACACGCTTAGGGCGAATAGGGGCGTAAAGCTCGTTTTCGATTTGCAAAATATTGCTGTTAAGCTGTTGGTACTGCCCATCCACTTTAACGCCAATTTTAGCAAACTCATCTGATGGTAAATTAATGGCTTCTTTAACCCCGGCAACATAGCTTTCAAGGTTGTTATAGCAAATATTCAAACTCGATTGGGCCGAATTGGTGTAGCCCAAATCACTCATTCGTAATGAGGTGGCATATTCAAGATACAAACATCCAGATTCTGCTTTTTTAAATGGGAACTTATGCTCTTTCCCCTGTAAGAAAGACGAGCAAATAGCCGGTGAACTGCCAAATAAGTATGGAATAAGCCAACCAAATTTTTTGTAGTTGCGGATCAACGCAAAATAACGCTCTGAGATAAACGTTTGAATGTCGCCTTCGTCTTGCTCAATCTGTTGCAGGTCTTTAAAGAATTGCTGCGGGAATGAGAAGTTAAAATGGATCCCAGAAATCACCTGCATTAGTGAACCATAACGGTTTTTCAAGCCTTGGCGATAAACGGTTTTCATTTTTCCAACATTCGATGAGCCATATTGAGCGAGTTTTATGTCATCTTCAGCTTCAACCACACAAGGCATACTTAGTGGCCAGAATAAATCACCATTAACGTGCTCAAGAGTAAACTTTTGAATGTCTTTTAATTGCGTTAACGAATCATCAATGGATGCCGATACCGGGGTTATAAACTCCAATAAACTTTCTGAGTAATCGGTGGTAATTAACCCGTTGGTTAACGCTGAGCCCAGCGCCATATTATGAGGCTGTGTAGATAACTTCCCGTCTTTTTGTACTCTAAGGGTTTCCCTTTCAATACCACGGTTGATGCCGTGAAGTGATTGAGCGTACTCACTCTGACGAAAAATTGAAGTGAATTCAGAAATAGAAAAAGTCAAGTTGGCTCCATGAATGACTGACTTGGTTGGGCATTATAACTGTTTGCCAAAGCAAATACGATGCGGTTTGTTAATATGTAGGGCATAATCTGCTGATTTTCAATTACATTTATTACATTATTTTCGATTTCAAAATAACAAAGCACAGCACACCCACTAAAATTATGTTTAAATGCAGCGCTTTTAAGAAATAACAGGTTTTAATTTTAATGAACAATACGCCCTTAATATTTGAAAACGCCCATTTCATCGTTGCCAATAAACCTGCCGGGGTTAATTTTCATGATGAAGGGAATATTAACTCGGGCTTTTTTAACCAAATAAAAACGACCTGTAATTTTGCCAATCTTTATCCGGTGCACCGGTTAGATAAAATGACCTCAGGGTTGATTATTTTTGCTAAAACACGCGAAGCGACTCAACGCTTTAATCAGTTATTTAGCGAACATGATATTGAAAAATATTATCTGGCGATCAGCCATCAAAAACCAACCAAAAAGCAAGGTTGGATTAAAGGGGACATGGAAAAGAGTCGACGCAGCAGTTACAAATTATTAAGAACCATGAAGCACCCTGCCATTAGTCAGTTTTTTTCTTATAGCCTTGGTCAAGGCACCCGCCTGTTCTTAGTAAAACCGTTAACGGGTAAAACCCATCAAATTCGAGTGGCATTAAAAAGCATTGGCTCGAGCATTGTCGGCGATGCCATTTACAACCCAAGTGATAAAGCAGACCGAGGTTATTTGCACGCCTACGCACTCAATTTTGAATTTGCAGGTGAACAACATCAATTTACCTTACTGCCCCAAGAGGGCGAACTCTATCAAAGTGAGGCCTGTGTCAAACAGCTTGCAGCGATAAGTAAGCCATGGGATCTGAAGTGGCCTAAAGGCTAACCCATACCCGCTAAATCATTTATAGGCAGATACAAAAAAAGTCGCTACAGCGACTTTTTTTAGGAATGATATAACGCCTTAAAGCGAGTGGATAAATACCATTGCGATAGCTAATGGACAAACAAACTTGGTGTACCAAGGCCATACTTTCCAAAAGAGTGACGACTCGACGTCATTGTTACCTTGTTTAATTTCAGTCAAGATATCGTTTCGATTCCAAATCCAGCCAACAAATACACAACACAGCATGGCAATGATAGGTTGACCATATTGCGTTGCCAACGAGGCAACAAAATCGAGCATAAAACTAAGGTTGCTAATAATAACAAAGCTCATCAGTAAAATAACGATCCCCGTAATGGTGGTCGCTTTTTTACGTTCAACGTTATGGCGCTCTACGGCATACGAAACCGGACCTTCAAGCATTGAAATTGACGACGTAAGCGCAGCAATACTCATTAACACAAAGAAAGCAAAAGCCACAAACAACCCAATGCTCCCCATACTATCGAATAATGTCGGAAGTACGGTAAATACCATGCTTGGACCAGAAATCAATGAACCATCCGCGGCAAAAATGGCAACACCTTGCGCCTGTGCAACGTACATTGCCGGGATAATTAATAAACCGGCAAGGAATGCTATCGATACGTCAATTAAGGTTACTTGTGCGCCTAGGGTCACCAAGTTCTCTTTCTTCGAAATGTAAGAACCATAAATAACCATCACACTGGTACCAAGCGATAATGAAAAGAACGCTTGGCCTAAGGCGCTCACCAATAAATTAGGTTCAAGCACGCGGCTGATATCCGGGTTTAAGTAAACCCCTAGCCCTTTCATTGCGCCATCTAGGGTCATAACGTATATCGTTAAGCCAATTAACAAACAAATCATTAATGGCATTAGACGCTTAGACCACTTTTCAATACCATTTTCTACTCCTTTACGAATGATAAAAATGGTGGAAAACATAAAGGCGGTGGTAAAGAGCAGGTTGGCATAAAAAGATTGACCGATCACCCATTGCGCTTGGTCAGCCATGCCGATGACCGATAATATCGGTTCAAGCGAGTAGGACATCATCCAGCCAGCAATAATGCCATAGAAACTTAAAATTAAAGCTGCACAAATAATGCCGCCGAAACCCACAATAAAAGCAAAGTTCTTTTGTAGAGCATTTTTCGACATTTTTTGCAAAGAGGTAACAGCATTAGCCTGACCATAACGACCGATAAGTAATTCGGCCATAAAGGCTGGATAAGCCAAACAGAATGCCAACACTAAATATACTAGGACAAACGCTGCCCCACCGTTACTTGCGGTTTGAGTGGGGAAACCCCAAATGTTGCCAAGACCTACTGCAGAACCTGCAGCGGCCAAAATGAAACCAATTCGTGAGCTGAACTCACCTCTAGACGTAGCCATAAACTTCCAACTATTTTTATTATTTGCCCTAGGTTAACATCTAGTTAACACAAAGCAAATTTATCTCTTAAGACAACGAATCCAACTGCATTAAATCTCTGCTCCCTAAGCCGACAACTTAGCCGACAACTGAGTAGGCGTCGATGATGACAACAGGGTTAATGCAGTGGATATACATTCGGCAATCGGTATTTTTATTATGATTTGATATGGCCGAAACGTGTTAAGAGATCATATTGATTTTGCAGAGCCGAGTCGTTCGGCTCCAGAGTTATATCAACTTTGATACAGTGAATTAATCTTTAAAGTTGTTAAATTGAAATGTTTGCTCCATATCGGATTCACGAACTAACTTCATGACGGCTTGCAAATCATCTCTTTTCTTACCGGTAACGCGAAGCTTTTCACCTTGAATCGCTGCTTGCACTTTAATTTTGCTGTCTTTGATTAACTTAACCAACTTTTTCGCGATTGGCTGTTCAATGCCCACCTTAAAACTTACCTGTTGAGTAAAGGTTTTACCGGAATGATCAAAGCTCCCAACGGTCATCGCCTTTGCGTCAATTTGACGTTTTGCTAATTGACCACGCAACATATCAAGCATTTGCTTAACTTGAAAATCCCCTTCCGCTTTTACGGTAACATTTGGATTTTTAAATTCAAAAGATGCTTCTACGCCACGAAAATCAAATCGAGTAGAAAGCTCACGAGAAGCGTTTTCTGTGGCATTACGAACTTCTTCTAAATTGACTTCAGAAACAATATCTAATGAAGGCATTATGTATTCCTTAATTGGCTTTTATTTAACGTTTTTAGCTTGTGCAGAGGTGATTATGGTTCACGACTTTGCAAGGGCATAGAGTAGCAAAACCAAGTTAAATTCGCCAGATGGCTTTACATAAATAATGCATAAACTGATGGATTCATGTTACTCTTTTACAGATAGACACCTACAATCCTTTTTACTGTGCGCAAATATTCGAAAACCGTTTACCTATCTATTATCACTATTATTATGGTGGCTACGTTGCTTAATCTCGACAGCGTACTTATTGCACTAGATAAACATCATATCCTTGATAAAACCGGCCACTTTTTAGGCTTTATGTTATTGAACTGGGTTGTCCACTATGTAATTAAAGTCGATATTGTTATCAGTACTTCGACCCTGATTTTATACGCCGGCTTTACCGAAATAGGCCAGTCTTATCTGTCTTTTCGAAGCGGTCAGTTTTCCGATTTTGTTGCTGATGCTTTGGGTTGTTTAATGTACGCACTGTTGGTTGTTTTACATAAACGGTTGGTTCGATGAACATTGTTATTATTGGCTCAGGTGCCATGGGTTTATTGTTTTACCATCAATTATCTGGCCAGCACCACGTCAGCATGACCTTAAAAGATAAACGTAACACGCAATCGACATATTGCTTTAGTAACCTTTTAGGATTTAGTACCGAGCACCCATTAACTGTCGCCAGTGAAAAAGAACTGGCACAAGCCGATGTGATTATTACCACCGTCAAAGCTTATGACGTGGTTAGCGCACTCTCTGGTTTATCCATACCGGCACAAACACCTTTACTGCTAATGCACAATGGTATGGGCACTCTTGAGCAAGTAAGCTCTATGCTTCCTAACCCGATATTGCAAATGCTAACGACGCAGGCTAGCAAAAAACTAGCGCCCTTTCATATTCTTCATACTGGCCAGGGAACAACCCAAATTGGCAGCTTTGTGAGCGAAGATTTAACTTTAGGGCAAGATATTTTTTCGAACCTGCAAGGGTCAATTCCGAATCTAGAATGTAGCGAGCAAATACAACAACTGCAATGGAATAAATTAGCCGTTAACTGCGTCATCAATCCGCTTACCGCCATTTACAATGTGAATAATGGCGAACTGGCAAAAAGCCAATATAGGCAATACATAAACCAAGTATTGGATGAGTTAATTCAGGTGGCAACATGTGAAGGAATAACGTTAGATAAGGCGGCATTAAGCGACATCGTTTACGCCGTTATTAACAATACTCAGCGCAACAGCTCATCGATGCGGCAGGATATTTTGCATCAACGTAAAACCGAAATCGGCTATATTAATGGCTATGTTGCAAAACTGGGGGAGAAACATCACATCCCCACCCCAGTAAACACCAACCTATTTGAACAGGTTGTTGCACTAGAAGTCAATTAGCTCCAAGAAACAGAGCGGCTTAACTCACTTATTGGGCAAATACCTTTGCAAGCATCGGCGAAAGGTTGTTTTTAATCTCCGCTAATGCGTCTTCCGTATAAGGCTTTAGAGGTAATTGGCCCCAAATCGGTTTTGGCCATACCGGATCCCCTTCAAAGCGCACAATATGATGAATATGCAATTGCGGCGTAACATTGCCTAACGCCGCAACATTCATCTTATCGCCATTGAAGTACTGCATTAAAATTTCTGATACCGCACTGGACTCATTTAAAAACTGTTGTTGATCAGGCCAATCAAGTTGGTATAAATCTTTAACCCCCATGCGTCTTGGCACCATGATAAACCATGGGTACTGACTATCGTTGCACAGGAGTAGACGGCATAACGGCAAATCGGCGATTAAAATGCCATCGCGCTGTAAATCGCTATGGAGTTCAAATTGTTCAGACATACGGGCTCCTTATTTATTACGACCACTTTTTTTCTTCTTCGGTTTGTTTTTACGACCACGACCACGCGCTTCTTTGCGGGCCTCGCGCTCGGCTATTCGTTTCGCTTCTAGCTCTTCAAAGTAAACATTTTCTTTTTCCACCATTTCAGGTGTTTCAAAGGTGATGTTCCCTAAAGTTTTATCACGGATTTCATTGATAAGAATTTCAGAGGCTTTGTGAAAATCGACATGACCACCGGCTTTAACACAACCGCGTTTACGGCCAAGTTCTTCAAGAAATTCAACTTCTTGCTCCGGTAATTCATCTAAACCATAGCGCTCTTTTAATAGCTCAGGATAAGCGGTTAATAAATATTCTGCGGCAAAGAAGGCAATGTCTTCATGATCAAAAGCGGTATCTTTAATGCCACCAGAAACCGCCAAACGATAGCCACTGTTTTCGTTAGCGATTTTTGGCCACAACATGCCTGGTGTGTCGTACAAGTACACTCCTTCTTCAAGGCGAATGCGCTGCTGGGCTTTGGTTACCGCCGGCTCATTACCGACTTTGGCTTTGGTTTTACCGACTAAGGTGTTGATTAATGTCGACTTACCCACATTAGGAATGCCCATGATCATGGCATTAATTTGTTTGCCTTCTTCATTTTTATGCGGTACCAACTTTTTAATGAGTCCGGCAATGTTTTTCGCCCCTGCTGGTTCTTCGGTCGTTAAAGCGATAGCTTTTACATTGTGCTGAGATTGCAGGTAATCAATCCATACTTTGGTAAGCTGGGGATCGGCCAAATCACTTTTATTCAATATTTTGATCAATGGCTTATCACCACGAATACCGGTGATCATTGGGTTTTCACTGCTAAACGGTAAACGCGAATCACAGACCTCAATCACCACATCGATTTGATTGATAATTTCTTTAATTTCTTTTTGGGCTTTGTGCATATGCCCGGGGAACCAATTGATTGCCATATTTATTTATTCGTTAAGAAAGATGTTCTTATTTTAGCAAGTAAATGATCCATAAACAGTATTAAAGGTAATAAAAAGCCCTCGAAATGACTGAATTCAATATCGAGGGCGTTTGAACTAGGGAGCGTTGCCTGAGCAAGCAACACGGAATGGGCTTATGGGTGAATTATTTTTCAGCTAACTTAGTTAACATAAATTGCCACGCTTCTTCACTAAAGTGTGCTCTGGATAAATAATACTGGCCGGCTTGTTGTAACCGCAACACAAGGCCTTTTTCGGTTTCGGCAAAAGACTGAATTTCCTGCCATAAAAACTGCTGTTTTACATAAAACGAATCAATAGCAATGCCCTGCTCATCCAAGTCGATTTTTACCTCGCTGCCAGAGGCTTTACTCAGCATTTGCCTTGTAACCCACCAAGCTCGTGCGTAAAGCACACTTAATACGTCAACAAAGGCAAGAATAAAAAAGAATTGCCCTAAATGATTACTCATTCGGTCGAGTTGGGTAGCATAGAAGAAAAAACCTAACAGCATTAATGCCCCAGCTTTAATAAACCGACGCCAAGTTTTTGGCGTTAAACTGGCAGACTCTTCAAAGCATTCCCGATAATGTTCTTTGTTTAAGGTATAACATGTTTGGTAATTATGTACGGTTGAATTCATAGGGATTAACTTAATTATTTTCCGTTATCTTTTGGTATGTCGATAGGTGTTGTCGCGGCTTTAGCATCACTGACTTTTTGGGCAATAAAACTAAAATAGTAAAAACATGCTGTCGCGAGTGCCGCCAAGATAAAGTGAATAAGTTG
Source organism: uncultured Thalassotalea sp. (assembly GCA_947502355.1). GTDB lineage: Bacteria > Pseudomonadota > Gammaproteobacteria > Enterobacterales > Alteromonadaceae > Thalassotalea_A. The sequence continues at coordinate 189,375 of CANMZP010000003.1, forward strand.
GGTATCGAGTTGCAGGCTTTCTTGCCACAATATTCTGGCACCACGGCGAGTAACCAGAAACATATCAAGTATATTGATGTGCAACCAAAGTACCGTAAAAATTAAAACAAATTGCTTTTTAGTTAATAAAAAGCGATTGTTTTTACCCGTGCTTTTCGCACTAGTCTTTGTCATTAATTAACCAATCCAATAAATCATGATGCTTGAAATTATACCCGAATTTATCAACAAAAACGCTATCAACTTGTTTGCCGCAAATACCGTCTTTTTCGGTTTCTTGTTGCTGGGCAAAGGTTGCCTGATCTTGGCCTAGTGCTTTCATGGCCAGTTGATAAAAGTCTCGGCGGCTTGGGTGATGCGGAGTCACACCATTATAAATATGCTTACCAGCTCGGGCTTTACCACAATGGTATTGCAAGATGCAGTTTAATAGGCCAATAACATCATCTTGATGAATGAAGTTAATGACCGAATCCGGATTAGGGATTAATGAATCCTTTGTGAAAAATCGCCCCGGTTGACGGTTATACCCCATCAATCCACCGAGCCGTAGAACGATATTATTGGTGTTTGGGCTGTTTAAAATAACCTGCTCGGCGGCGGCCAATGCTTCAACTTTATTGCCTTGTAAGTTTAATTTACTGCGTTCGGTTACCACCCCATTTAAGCCATTATACACGGCGGTCGAACTGATAAGGATAAGCTGCTTTACTTCGCTTTGTGGCGATTGAACAAAGGAAACTAATTGCTCAAGTTTTTGCTGATAGTCCGTTTCACCATGACGCAGTCCAGGTGGGATGCTAATGATCAAGCAGTCGCGTTTTAATAATTTACTCGGAAAATCCTCAGCAGTGCATGGCAAACTTAATTGTAGCGCTTTTAAGCCTTGGGCATTTAAGTTTGCTACCGCGTCGGGATCTCTTCGAGTAACCAATACCTCTGCGCCTTCCTTGGTTAAGGCTTGTGCTAAGGGCTGGCCTAACCAACCCGCGCCAATGATGCCAATTTTACGTTGTCTTACTTCAATTTTTGTCATATGTCTCTTATGTTTTATTAAGATAATTTAGGGCTTTGCGAAGAATACGCCATTAAATACTGCGGCGGTGCTGTCACCATCACACACGTGTACTTTAATACTAATTTTTGCCGTCTTGGCAGAATTGATTAGGGCAATATCGCCCGATGTAAATTCCGCTTTTGTATACGCAACAGGCTCACCCGTTAACGGTTTCGTGTATTTTATATCGGCCTTGCCCAATACAATATCGGCTTTAAGATTATGCTGCTTTAATAGCATATACACCCAACCCCACCCGGTTAATGTTGCCAACGTGTAAATGCTGCCAGCAAAAATGGTGTTATGTAGATTTTTTGTGGCGGTGCGATCTGCCGTTACAAAAAACTGGGTTTGGTCATAATAGACCGGCGTTATTTGCTGTGCTTTTGCCGCGGGAATGGTTTGATGCCAAGTATTTTTAAGCTCAGTAACGTGCTCTTTCCAATCCGAGTATGCTTGCTGGTGTGGATGATTGTTATTCACAGACAATGTCTTGTCCATAAGAAAATGAACAATGTCACCATACAGAGTATGCACCTGTTTTTGCAACTGATAGCCATTGTGTTGGTAGAACTTAAGCGCCACCTCTCGAGCATTAAGTTGTATTGCCTTAACGCCCCGTTCTATGGCCGCTTGCTCTAATACTTGCAGCATTAAAGATCCTAAACCTTGCCCTTGCGCGCAATCGGCTACCGCCATATAGCGAATTTGAGCATTTTCCATATCGACTTTATGTACACGACCAACGGCCACTACCTCACCACTTTCATCACAGATCATGCGATGGATGCTTTGTCCTTCCAATGCATCCACTTCTGAACCTTTTTCTTGCCCCCAAGGAGCACGTAATACCTGATAGCGAAGTTGTAAATAGGCTGCCATTTGCTCGGCTGTGTTTGGTGTGCAAATCGTATATTGAGAATGTTGCATGGCGTGACTTAGACCTGCAATGCGAAGGTAACGGGACCGTCATTGGTAAGTGAAACTTGCATATCGGCGGCAAATACCCCTGTCGGTACTTGAAAACCTTTTAAGCGTAATTGCGCACAAAAATATTCATAAAGGTGTTTACCCAATTCAGGCTTAGCCGATTGTAAAAAACTTGGGCGCATGCCGCTGTTGGTATCTGCTGCTAGGGTAAACTGTGAAACCACTAAAATATCGCCCCCGATCTGACCGACATTTAAATTCATTTTACCGTTTTCATCACTAAACATTCGGTATCCGGCTACACGCTCTGCCAACCTCTTGGCTTTGGCTTCGGTATCTTCATGCTCTACGGCAACCAAGACCATTAAGCCTTTGTCTATTTCACCGTTAATTTTGCCATCAATGCTTACACAGGCGTGCGTGACTCTTTGTAATAACGCTTTCATTACTGCAACTTCTTCACTTATAAATTTCTTTAAGGTATTTTGGGGACACTATATTACAACAGCATTAATTTTTATTGTCATTATCGATAATAAAATCGACCATTTGATCCGCGGCGCGACAAATGGCATCGGCAATGCCCGGTTCAAAGCCACTATGACCCGCTTTAGGGATAATTTGCAATTGCGCATTCTCCCATGCTTCATTCAGTAACCAGGCATGCTTAATTTGACATACCATATCGTAACGGCCATGAATAATAAACGCAGGAATGTGGCTGATTTTATCAATGGAATTGAGCAGGTGACCTTCGTCAAAAAAACAGTGATGTTTAAAATAGTGATTTTCGATGTGCGCCATCGCAATCGCGCCATGGGTTTCTTCACTATCGATGATTTCATGTTTGTCGACAAATAACGCCGATATTTTTGTTTCCCATAAAGTCCAAGCCTTAGCCGCGGCGATACGGGCTAACTCGTTGTCGCTGTGCAACTCATGAAAGTAATCTTCAATAATATTATCACTTGTACCCTGACTTAGTGGTTGCAGAAATTCTTGATACTGACATGGGAAAAAGTTGGCCGCGCCATTTTTGCCATACAACCAGTTAATTTCTTCTTGGGTCCCTAGAAAAATGCCTCGCAAAATAAACCCGGATACTGTTTGAGGATACGCAATCCCATAGGCAAGCGCTAATGTGGTACCCCAAGAGCCGCCAGCTACAACCCATTTGGTTATGGCTAAAGCACTACGAATTTTTTCAATGTCATCAATTAAATCCGCTGTGGTATTGTTTTCTAAACTGGCATGCGGGGTAGACTTACCACAGCCACGTTGATCAAAAATGATAATGCGGTATTTTTCTGGATCAAAATAACGGCGATGATCCGGGCAACTGCCGCCCCCTGGACCACCGTGAAGGTATAACACCGGAATACCGTCGGGGTTACCGCTTTCTTCCACATAAATTTGATGCGAACCACAGCTTAAAAACTGGGTATTGTTTGGCGATATTTTCGGATAAAGGGGATGCATTGATTCGCTCTTCATTGTCTAATTATTTAAAGTGTTAATCTGTTGAGTGTCTGCCTCAGTGACGCTTTCATCTTCGGCTTCTCCCTCAGGATGATTAAATTCTTGCAGGCAAGCAGTAAACTCAGCGCCAATAAATACTACTAGCCACGAAAGGTATACCCAAACAAATAAAATGGGAATAATGGCCAAGGCACCATAAATGGCTTCGTATGATGGCAAGTGTGTAACATAGGCAGCAAAGCCTTTTTTGGCCGTTTCGAATAATATGGTACCAAGTAATGCGCCAACTGCCGCATATTTAAGTTTCACCTCGGTGATCGGCACAAACAAATACAGCACCATGAAACCGGCAAACGAAGCAAAAAATGGCAACAGCCATAATAAGAACTCGTTTACGGTATTAATGTCCATGCCCGAGAACGTAACTAATGAGACAACATAGGAGGTCGCAACGATGCTGACACCAATAAGGACTGGCCCTAAGGTCAATATCATCCAGTAAATTGCAAACGAGGTTAAGGCTTTTCGGCGAGCGTGAATTCGCCAGATACGATTTAATGATTTATCTACGGCGCTAATGAGTAACATGGCAAACAAAAATAACACCACAATCGCGGTAGCCGACATTTTGCTCGCATTACTAACAAAACCATTAATGTGCTCTTGAATAAGCTCGGAAGCGGTAGGCACGAAGTTGCTAAAAATAAAATCCTCAATTTTGCCGTGCAATTCGGCAAAAATCGGAAAAGCCGATACGATTGAAAACATCACCATAATTAACGGCACTAATGACATTAAGGTGACATAAGAGAGATACCCGGCCGACACCTGAATTTGGTCCTGCTTGCAGCGGGCAATAAAGTGCTCAAAAAAGCGCAAGCTAGTACGTGCTAGGTGTTTATCGGAAACGTCTTTTAACCACTTCATCTAATTCTTTTTTATCCCTTTTAAACTCAGCTTATCGGTTAATAACGAGGTTTTTGTACGTCTTGTAAAAATCGGCTGAGAAACATATTTGCTAACAATTGTTGTCTACATATATGTTAAAAACTGTAGCATTGTTATAAGTTTATAGGGTATAACATAATTAATCTATTTATTTGATATTGGAGAATGACTTATGGCGGGCCAAGGTTCCGGTGGCAATGTTATTGCAGCTTTATGTAGCTTTTTCTTCCCTGGATTGGGGCAATTAGTTCAAGGTAGAATTTTAGCAGCACTATTGTTTTTTGTGAGCTGTGCGGTTTTATACTTTACGGTGATTTTATGGATTGTTGGTGCAATCATCCATTTATGGGCAATTATTGATGCCGCTCGTTATAAATCATCTGGTGGATGATGTGGTAAGTTAAATCCTTTCAGTTTTTCGCCTATGTAGCGAAAGGATAAGTATATCCCTATACAAACCCTTTCTGTTTTACATCCATGTAGCGAAAGGATAAGTATATCCCTATACAAAACCGAGTGATTTACTCGGTTTTTGCTTTTTTGGCATAAACTATGAGTTTTTTGACTAGATATGTTGTCAAAATACAGTAAAATAAAGCTCACACAAATTTAAACAAGCTGAACACGTTTTTAGCTTAATAATAATAGAAACTTTGCTTTCACATATATTTCGGAGAAAAACATGGCTATTTCTTTACCAGCATTACCATATGCAATGGACGCACTTGCACCACACATTTCACAAGAGACTCTTGAGTTTCACTACGGCAAGCACCACAACACGTACGTAGTTAAATTAAACGGCTTAATCGAAGGTACTGACTTTGCTAATGCTTCTTTAGAAGAAATCGTTAAAAACTCTAACGGCGGTGTATTCAACAACGCAGCACAAATCTGGAACCACACGTTCTACTGGAACTCTTTAACACCAAACGCTTCTGGTGCACCAGTTGGCGAATTAGCTGCTGCAATCGATGCTCAGTTTGGTTCATTTGACGAATTCAAAGCGAAGTTTACAGATTCTGCAGTAAACAACTTCGGTTCAAGCTGGACTTGGTTAGTTAAAAACGCTGACGGCAGCCTAGCTATCGTTAATACTTCTAATGCGGCTACGCCACTAACTGAAGAAGGTGTTACACCACTAATCACTGTTGATTTATGGGAACACGCTTACTACATTGATTACCGTAACTTGCGTCCTAGCTACATGGAAGCATTCTACGCATTAGCTAACTGGGAATTTGCAAACGCAAACTTCACTGCTTAATTTTAGTTAACATTAACAGCTAATGATTAAGGCGACCGATTGGTCGCCTTTTTGTTGGTCGAATTTTAATATAAGCACATGATACCTGCAGGAGGTCCCACATCTCGCTAGTGCTCGTGATGGGATGACGTTGTACTTTTGCTTGGTAAATGTGCGCCGTCATTTCCGAATTTTACTTAGTCAATCTATGCCGTCATTTCCGAATTTTACTTAGTCAATCTACGCCGTCATTTCCGAATTTTACTTAGTCAATCTACGCCGTCATCCTGGAATTTCTTACCCAAGGGAGCTCAAGCGAGCTCTGGGAATGAAATATCCGGGACCTCCCTTCGTATACTGTGGGTGCATTAATTTAAACGCAATATGAATTGACCATTACAGGTAGGCAAAAAAAATGCTGACCTAAGTCAGCATTTTATATATTTGATGTAAGGTATCTCGCGAATCTTAAATGACCTGGCGATACCTTGTTAAGAAGTCTTACTTCTTAGCAGCACGACCTTCACGCTTACGATCCGACTCTTTCAAGAATTTCTTACGGATACGGATGCTTTCAGGTGTAACTTCTACTAATTCATCGTTATCGATAAACTCTAACGCTTGTTCCAATGACATGATGATTGGTGGCGTAAGTGTTTGTGCTTCATCAGTACCTGATGAACGAACGTTAGTAAGTTGCTTACCTTTAAGGGCATTAACGGTTAAATCGTTATCACGTGAGTGAATACCGATGATTTGGCCTTCGTAAATATCTAAACCGTGACCAATTAACATACGACCACGCGATTGTAAGTTAAAGATAGCGTTAGTAAGAGCTTTACCTGTTGCGTTAGCGATCATTACACCGTTAAGACGTTGACCGATTTCACCACCTTTGTGAGGACCATATTGTAGGAACGTGTGGTAGATCAAACCAGAACCTGAAGTAAGCGTCATAAATTCAGTTTGGAAACCGATTAAACCACGACTTGGCATGATGAAGTCCATACGGATTCGACCTTTACCATCTGGTGCCATATCAGTAAGTTCTGCTTTACGAACACCCATTTTTTCCATTACTGGACCTTGGTGCTGTTCTTCAACATCAATCGTTACGGTTTCGTATGGTTCTTCGATTTGGCCATCAACTTCGCGCATGATTACTTCTGGACGAGAAACAGCTAATTCGTAACCTTCACGACGCATGTTTTCGATTAAGATACCTAAGTGAAGCTCACCACGACCCGATACTTTAAATTTATCAGGATCATCTAATTGCTCAACACGTAACGCAACGTTATGAACAAGCTCTTTGTCTAAACGGTCTTTAATATTACGAGAAGTAACGTATTTACCTTCTTGACCAGAAAACGGCGAAGTATTTACTTGGAACGTCATGTTGATCGTTGGTTCATCAACAGATAGTGGTGGTAACGCTTCAACTTCGTTTGGACAACAGATAGTGTCAGAGATTTTTAATTCGCCTAAACCTGTGATTGCAATGATATCACCAGCTTGTGCTTCTTCAACTTCGTGACGTTCTAAGCCAAGGTAACCAAATACTTTACCTACTTTACCATTGTGAACTTTACCGTTAGAACCTTCAACAGTAACTTGTTGGTTTGGCTTAACGGTACCACGTGTAACACGACCCACACCGATTACACCTAAGTAAGAACTGTAATCAAGTTGAGAAACTTGCATTTGGAAAGAGCCTTCGATATCGGCATCAGGCGCTGGTACTTGATCAACGATGGTTTTGAATAATGGCGTCATGTCTGTGCCTTCTTCGTCGGCTTCCATTGAAGCCCAACCGTTGATTGCTGAAGCGTAAACAACTTGGAAGTCTAATTGGTCATCAGTAGCACCTAAGTTATCGAATAAATCAAATACTTGATCCATAACCCACTCAGGACGAGCACCTGGCTTGTCGATTTTGTTGATAACAACAATTGGTTTCAAACCTTGTGCGAACGCTTTTTTGGTTACGAAACGAGTTTGTGGCATAGGACCTTCTTGCGCATCAACGATAAGCAATACAGAGTCAACCATTGACATTACACGTTCTACTTCACCACCGAAATCGGCGTGTCCTGGAGTATCTACGATGTTTACACGGTAGTCGTTCCAGTTAATAGCAGTGTTTTTAGCTAGGATAGTGATACCACGTTCTTTCTCGATATCGTTTGAATCCATAACACGCTCATCATGGTCTTTACGAGCATCTAATGTACCTGATTGATCTAGTAGTTTATCAACCAAGGTCGTTTTACCATGGTCAACGTGCGCGATGATCGCGATATTTCGTAATTTGTCTAACACTATCTTTAGCCTTATTTAGTGGAGAAGCAGGTGTACAAAAATCACCCTGCTTGTTTGGGCGCGAATTATACAGGAGTTAACGGTTATTTTAAATGGTTTAAGTGTTATCTAATGGTTTAAAGTCATGTTTTATCGAGAATTTGGCTTCTTCACGAGTGATCTTAAGAAGAAAACCACAGGTTAACTCAATGTTAGATAACAAAAAGCCGTGCAAATAAGCACGGCTTTTTAACGCTTAAAAAAGTTTATCGGCTAAGCAACGCTTTGCGCGATAACCACTTCTTTGGCTTTTTTAGTGTAACTTTCCATTTTGTGGAAGTTTAAGTAGCGGTAAGTATCAGCTGCAGTTGCATCAATCTTACTTGAGTACTCCATGTACTCTGCAACGGTTGGTAGATGACCAACAATCGCGCCAACAGCGGCAAGTTCTGCAGATGTTAAGTAAACATTCGCACCAGTACCTAGACGGTTCGGGAAGTTACGAGTTGATGTTGAAAGTACAGTCGACTTTTCAGCAACACGCGCTTGGTTACCCATACACAGTGAACAGCCAGGAGTTTCAATACGAACACCTGCTTTACCGTATGTGAAGTAATAACCTTCTTCGGTTAATTGGTCACGGTCCATCTTAGTTGGCGGAGCAACCCACATACGGGTATTAAGCACGCCACCGAAGTCTTCAAGTAATTTACCTGCCGCACGGAAGTGACCTATGTTGGTCATACATGAACCGATAAATACTTCATCAACGTCTACGCCAGCAACGTCAGATAATAACTTGGCATCATCTGGGTCATTTGGACAACAAACGATTGGCTCTTTAATGTCCGCAAGGTCGATTTCAATGATGTGTGCATATTCTGCATCAGCATCTGCTTCCATTAATGCAGGGTTCGCTAACCACTCTTGCATTGCGTTAATACGACGCTCGATAGTGCGTACATCACCGTAACCTTCGCTGATCATCCACTTAAGCATAACAATGTTAGACTCTAAGTATTCAGCAACCGCATCTTCTTCTAGTTTGATTGAACAACCAGCAGCAGAACGCTCAGCAGATGCATCAGATAATTCAAATGCTTGCTCAACGGTTAAGCCTTTAAGGCCTTCGATTTCGAGTACACGACCAGAAAACTCGTTGATCTTACCGGCTTTCTCTACGGTTAATAGACCGTTTTTGATGCCGTAGTAAGGGATAGCATGAACAAGATCACGTAATGTGATACCTGGTTGCATTTCACCTTTAAAACGAACCAATACCGACTCAGGCATATCAAGAGGCATTACACCCGTTGCTGCTGCGAATGCAACAAGACCTGAACCTGCCGGGAATGAAATACCTAATGGGAAACGTGTATGTGAATCACCACCAGTACCTACAGTATCAGGTAATAACATACGGTTTAACCACGAGTGAATTACACCATCACCTGGGCGAAGTGATACACCGCCACGGTTCATGATGAAATCTGGTAATGTATGATGGGTGTTTACATCAATTGGTTTCGGGTAAGCTGAAGTATGACAAAATGACTGCATGGTTAAGTCTGCAGAGAAACCTAAACAGGCTAAATCTTTTAGCTCATCACGTGTCATAGGACCGGTAGTATCTTGCGAGCCTACGGTGGTCATTTTTGGTTCACAGTATTGACCAGGACGAATACCATCTACGCCACAAGCTTTACCAACCATTTTTTGTGCTAACGAGTAACCTTTACCGGTATCGGCAACGTCTACTGGTTTTGCAAATAAATCGGTTTCAGCTAAGCCTAATGCTTCGCGAGCGCGACCTGTTAGGCCACGACCAATGATTAGAGGGATACGGCCACCGGCACGAACTTCATCCAATAATACAGGGCTTAACTCGAACGTTGAGATAACTTCGTCGGTACCTGAGCGCTTAACAACACCTTCGTAAGGGAAGATATCAATAACATCGCCCATGTTCATCGCTTCAACGTCTAATTCAATTGGTAATGCACCAGAGTCTTCCATTGTGTTATAGAAGATAGGGGCGATTTTACCGCCTAAACAGACACCGCCACCACGCTTGTTAGGGATATAAGGAATATCATCGCCCATAAACCATAACACAGAGTTTGTCGCAGACTTACGTGAAGAGCCAGTACCAACAACATCACCAACATAAGCTAATTGGATGCCGTCTTTTTGTAATTCTTCAATTTGCGTTAATGGACCAACAACGCCTTGCTCTTCTGGCGTAATACCTTCACGTTCCATTTTAAGCATGGCTTTAGCATGTAATGGGATATCTGGACGAGACCATGCATCAGGAGCAGGAGAAAGATCATCGGTGTTGGTTTCACCGGTTACTTTAAATACTTTTACCGTGATTTTTTCGCTCACTTTATCGCGAGAAGTAAACCACTCAGCGTCTGCCCATGACTGCATAACCGCTTTAGCTTGCGCGTTACCGGCATCGGCTTTTTCTTTTACGTCATAGAAAGCATCAAACATTAATAATGTTTTAGATAAACCTGCTGCAGCCGTTTCAGCCAATGCCGCATCGTCTAATAAGTCGATCATTGGTTGAATGTTGTAACCACCTAACATGGTGCCTAAAAGCTCAGTTGCACGTTCAGCCGATAATATTGGAGATTGCGCTTCACCTTTGGCGATAGCGGCTAAAAATCCGGCCTTTACGTAAGCGGCATCATCAACACCAGGAGGAACGCGATTAACTAACAAGTCTAATAAGACTTCTTCCTCGCCTTGTGGTGGATTTTTTACCAACTCAACTAATTGAGCTACTTGTTCTGCATCCAGTGCCTTAGGTACAATTCCTTCGGCTGCACGTTCTTCGACGTGTTTACGATATTCTTGAAGCACAGTCTTTTCCTCTCTACCTTGAGTGCATAGAGCGCACCCTTATAATTTATATTGCCACGAGTATACTCCAAGCCCTTACAAAACAAAATCTTATTACGTCTGTTCACCATTATATTTGCTATAAATACCATTTATAGCAATTTACTCACACTTGTTTACAACATCCCCACCCTATATTTGTCTAATATAATTAATACATTACGAGAAATAATAAATTTATTAACTAGACTAAAAAGTAATCTATTAACAATTTCCGTAGGCTACTTATGGCGTTAATAACCCAAAATGATAACTTTAAATACTTAACTTTCTCACTTGTTTTTCTGCTGTTAGGCGTTGCCCTAGCAGAGCAATTTTTTGATGCTAGAGCACAGCAATTTGTGCAATCAGCCACGGTTGTAACCCTACTGGTGTCGGTATGGGGGGTCGATCGAAGAAACAGGTACTTTAGTCGTAATTTATTTTTACCGTTAAGTATTTTGGCTACATCCATATTAAGTAACTTGTTGGGTGACTTTGAGCACAATTATTTGCACTTATTCCTGCTGCTGCTGTTTTTCATTTTAACGTCAATAACAACCGCTAGGCAGGTGTTATTTACCGGTGAAATCGATGGTAACAAAATCTTAGGTGCGATTTGTTTATACATCATGCTAGGTCTAATTTGGGCAATGGTTTATACCATTATTCATTTATTAACTACCGATGCCTTTTCAGGGGTAAACGATTTGGGTGATTGGTATGAAGTATTACCCGATTTTATCTATTTTTCGTTTGTTACATTAACAACGCTGGGATTTGGTGATATATCCCCTTTAATGCCCATCACCCGTTTTCTCGTTTATTTTGAAGCCATTTTTGGACAATTTTATTTGACTATTTTGGTTGCCAGCTTAGTTGGTGCCGGAATGTCCAACTTACAAAAAGAAGTTAAGGAACCCGATGACTAACCGTATAAAAGATCTATCTGAAACCGAGTTTTCAACTCAGATGATCAACACCGCCATAAAACTTACTGCTATCGCAATGGTGATTTTATGGTGTTTTAATATTTTGACACCGTTTTTATTGCCGATTATCTGGGGGGCTATTTTGGCCGTTGCCATTTACCCGTTATTTGTAAAATTGGTCGCCAAATTAGGTAATCGTCGTAAACTTGCTTCTGTCTTATTTTCAATACTCGGCATCACCTTATTGGTTGTTCCTACGTTGGTTTTTTCTGGATCTGCCATTGATAGCTTGCAGCACATTTCTGAGCAGTTAAAAGTTGGCACGCTGAGTATCCCAAGCCCAAGCCCTGAAATTAAAGATTTGCCGTTTATCGGCAACAAACTGTATCCAGCTTGGGAGTCTGCGCATTCCAATTTTCAAGAGTTTGCCGCCCAATACCCTGATCAAATAAAAGCAACGCTTTCCACCATTCTTTCCGCAGCGGCAAGTTTTGGTGGCGTGATCATTGAATTTATTATTGCGATTGTAATTGCCGCAGCCTTTATGAGTAATGCTGAAATCTGTGAACGAGCTTGCCGCAAAGTACTAGAGAAATTTATGGGTGACTACGCATCGAAAAGCATGGAAACCTCGGTTGCCACGATTCGCAGTGTGGCACAAGGCATTTTAGGTATCGCCTTTACGCAAGCCATATTAGCCGGTATGGGTTTCGTTGTTGCTGATATTCCAGGTGCTGGTATTTGGGTGTTGTTGGTTCTGTTGGTGTGTATTGTCCAATTACCACCTTTGCTGGTCCTTGGCCCGGTATCCGCTTACTACTTTACCGTTGCCGACCCAACACCGGCCATTATTTACTTGGTTTATAACATTGTGGTGAGTATTAGTGATGCATTTCTAAAACCATTAATGTTAGGTCGTGGTCTCGAAATACCTATGCTGGTGATTTTACTCGGTGCTATTGGCGGCATGATTATGTCAGGTATTATTGGCTTATTCATTGGCGCCATCGTGTTGGCATTAGGTTATCAAATGATCACGGTTTGGACAGGCATTACGACCATTGAATTACCAAAACAAGATAACTCAACCAAATAAACCCGTTTAATTAAGCCTATTTATTATACTCCCTGCATATAAATAGGCTTTTTCTGACTAACAAATCAGCCGCCATCCTCAGCACACAATGCAACAATTTTGTATAAAGCTGGGGGATTTTGTGCATTTTCATAAGCAATTTTACAATTTGTTCCTATTTACATTTGCCAAGAAGATCTAAAGTGCGTCCTACAACCCATTGAAGGATTATCAAAATGTTCAAAAAATTAGTATTAACAGCAGGTTTATTAGCTGCTTTGCCTGCATTAGCAGCACATGGTGAAGGTGAAGAGCCTAAGCACATCCCAGGTATTTTTGTCGGCGCCACGCACTTTGATGGTGATACTGACTTTAGCTGGGGTTTAGAATATGAATACAAATTCACATCGAACTGGGGTGCTGGTTTGGTTTTTGAAAAAACACCAGACGGACATGACGGCGCAGGTACTGAATTACACATTGCTGAAGTTTACTACCATCCAACAAATGAAATTCGCTTAGGCCTTGGCTACGGTGAAGAAGAAGTTGACGCACACGGTCATCATCACAGCTTTGATGAGCACTTATGGCGTGCATCGGCGGCTTATGATTTCCATTTAGGCAAGTTTGCTATCGCACCAACAATTGCCGTTGACCACGTTGATGGTGAAAACGCGACCGTATTTGAATTAGCTTTCTTAATGCCATTTTAAAGTTAAAACCTATCTACAAAATTAGAAAAGCCAGACAAAGTGTCTGGCTTTTTTATGCAGGGATAAAATCGTAAGGCTAAAGCCTTACCCACAGATCCACTGAATTATTTTTTCTTCTTTTTAACCGCTTTGGCGTTTGGTAAATCGGTAATTGAACCTTCAAAGATTTCAGCCGCTAAACCAATTGACTCATTTAACGTTGGGTGAGCATGGATGGTTAAACCAACATCTTCTGCATCAGCGCCCATTTCAACCGCTAAACACACTTCACCTAACATTTCGCCAGCATTGATACCAACAATGGCACCACCGAGTACGCGACCAGAGTCTTTATCAAAGATCATCTTAGTCTTTCCTTCCGTACGTGCAGATGCGATAGCACGACCAGAAGCAGCCCAAGGGAAGTTTGCCACTTCAATGTTTAAGCCTTGCTCTTTTGCTTCACGTTCAGTCACACCTACCCAAGCCATTTCTGGATCGGTGTAAGCGATTGAAGGAATGCAACGAGGATCAAATACGTGTTTCTTACCAGAGATAACTTCGGCAGCAACATGCGCTTCGTGAACCGCTTTGTGAGCAAGCATAGGTTGCCCAACTACATCACCGATGGCGAAGATGTGGTTAACGTTGGTACGTAATTCGTTAGTTACGTTAATGAAGCCACGCTCATCAACATTAACACCCGCTTTATCAGCAGCAACTAAATGACCGTTTGGCTTACGGCCAACAGCAACTAAGATCTTGTCGTAACGAACCTGACCTTCAGGTGCGTTTTTGCCTTCAAATGTTACGTATAAACCATCTTCTTTGGCATCAACAGCAACAACTTTGGTAGACAACATAATGTTGAACTTCTTCTTGTTGTAGTTGGTGTACACTTTAACGATATCTTTATCAGCTGCAGGAACAAGTTGATCAGCAAACTCAACAACCGATACGTTAGAACCTAACGCATTGTATACAGTCCCCATTTCAAGACCGATAATACCACCACCTAATACCAACATTTCACCAGGAACGTCTTGCAGTTCAAGGGCACCGGTAGAGTCGATAACACGAGGGTCATCTTTAGGAATAAATGGTAAATCAACAACCGAAGAGCCGGCTGCAATAATGGCATTATCAAAGTTGATGTTTGTCACTTCGCCATCTGTGCCTTCAACAGCAATGCTGTTAGCGCCAGTAAATTTACCGTAACCTGTTACGGTTTTAACTTTACGCGCTTTTGACATACCAGCAAGACCGCCAGTTAACTGACCAATAACGTCTTCTTTCCAGCCACGAATTTTATCTAAATCGATTTTTGGTGCACCAAATGTTACACCGTGCGATGCCATTGCTGCCGCATCATCGATTACTTTGGCAACATGAAGTAATGCTTTTGATGGAATACAACCCACGTTTAAACATACACCACCTAAGGTTGCGCGACTTTCTACTAACACAACGTCCAAGCCTAAGTCAGCTGCACGAAACGCAGCAGAATAACCACCAGGGCCTGCACCTAAAACAACTACCTGAGTTTTGATATCGTTACTCATGTTTACCTCAAAAAATTCTTGTAATATGAGAATACCTTTCGGTATTAAATTATTGTTCTGTATTGGCACCCGTTTTCAACATTTTGAAAAGAAAACAAGTGTTTTGTTATTTTTCGCAAGTGTACCTTTTGTAAGGGTAAATCGCCATCGAAAACATCAATAATCAGTAATCATCTTGTGAATGAAGCTTTACAGCTTCATTCACACAATAGCGATTTTCCTTTACCAAAAAGGCGTTATAAAACCAGCTTACGGATATCTGACATTACCGATGACAACTCAACAACAAAGCGAGCTCCCACAGCACCGTCAATCACACGGTGATCGTATGATAATGATAATGGCAACATTAAGCGTGGCTCAAAGTCCTTACCATTCCACTTAGGTTTCATTTCCGACTTAGACACACCTAAAATAGCCACATCTGGCGCATTTACAATTGGGGTAAACTTAGTACCACCAATACCACCAAGACTCGAAATGGTAAAACAGCTGCCTTGCATATCAGCGGCTTTCAACTTACCGTCACGGGCTTTCTTAGACACTTCTAATAGCTCTTTCGATAATTCGTAAATGCCTTTTTTGTCCACATCACGAATCACCGGTACCACTAAGCCATTTGGCGTTTCTACCGCAACACCAATATTGATGTATTTCTTCATGATCAAACTCTCGCCATCAGGGCTTAAGCTTGAGTTGAATACTGGGTAGGCTTGCAATGCTTTAGCAACCGCTTTCATTAAGAACACCAAAGGTGTGATCTTAAAGCCAAGTTGTTTCTTCTCAGCAACCACGTTTTCTGACTTACGGAACGCTTCAACTTCGGTGATATCCGCTTCATCAAATTGGGTAACGTGAGGAATGGTTACCCAGTTACGATGCAGGTTAGGACCTGAAATCTTTTGAATACGGGTTAATGGCACTTCTTCCACTTCACCAAATTTGCTGAAATCAACTTTAGGTTGTGCAATAACTTGTAAGCCACCTGCGCCAGCAACCGAAGATTGTGCGGTTGCTTTAGGACGTGATAATTCGTATTTAACGAACGACTGAACGTCTTCTTTTACAATACGACCTTTCTTACCCGTACCTTTAACCTGTGAAAGGTCAACACCAAACTCACGCGCCAAACGGCGGATTGCCGGAGATGCGTAAATCGTGCCTTTATTTTGTACCTCACCCGCACTTGGGTGGTGTGGAACAGGCGCGGCTTTTGGTGCAGCCGGTGCTTGTGGTGCAACAACGGTTGTTTCTTTTGTTGGTGCCGGTGCCGGAGCTGCAGGCTGTGCTGCTGGTGCTTCGCCACTGCTTACTTCTAAAGTAAGAACCAAACCACCTTCAGCGATTTTATCGCCAACGTTTACTTTAACGTCAACGACTTTACCGCCTTCTGGAGATGGTACATCCATAGTCGCTTTATCTGTTTCTAAGGTGATTAAACCATCTTCAGGTTCAATAACATCACCTGGTGCAACTAATACTTCAATGATTTCAACGTCGCCGTCTTCACCAATATCAGGTACTTTTACTTCAATTACTGAAGTGCCACCAGTAGCTACGGGTGCAGCAGGAGCGGCTTCTTCTGCAACAGGCGCAGGAGCTTGGGCAACCGGTGCCGCTTCTTGTGGTGCGCTTTCTTGTGGTGCAGCACCTTCACCAGCAACCTCTATCATTGCAATAAGGTCGTCTTGATTGATCTTATCGCCAACGTTTACTTTAAGCTCGGTGATTTTACCGGCAAATGGTGCTGGAATGTCCATTGATGCTTTGTCAGTTTCAACACTCACAATCGCATCTTCGGCTTCTACCACATCGCCAACGGCCACGCAAAGCTCAATAATTTCTACTTCATCGCCACCCACATCAGGGACTAGAATTTGTTTAATATCAGACATCTGTTATTCCTTCCTAGTCAATTATGCGTAAAGTGGGTTTAGTTTTTCAGTATCGATACCAAAGTCTTTAATTGCTTTAGTAACTACTGACATTTCGATTTCGCCACGTTGTGCCAATTCGTATAGTGACGCAACAACAATGTAGTTGTGATCCACTTCGAAGTGACGACGTAAGTTGGCGCGGCTGTCTGAACGACCAAAACCATCGGTACCTAATACGCGGTAATCTGTTTCGATAAACGCACGCAATTGATCTGAGTAACCTTTAACGTAATCTGTTGCAGAAATCGCAGGACCTCTATCAGCCGTGATAACCTGACTGATGTAAGGTACTTTTGCTTTTTGCTCTGGGTGCAACATGTTCCAACGTGCAACATCTTGACCTTCACGCGCTAGTTCGTTGTAAGACGTTACCGAGTACACATCTGATGAAATATCAAATTGCTCAGCAAGAATACGAGCCGCTGCGCGTACTTGTAATAAAATCGTACCTGACCCCATTAATTGCACATTTGCTTTCGCTTTCTTCGGTGCAACCGTGTCTAACTTGTAGATACCTTTAATGATGCCATCTTCACTGCCTTCTGGCATTTGAGGATGTTGGTAGTTTTCGTTCATAAGCGTTAGGTAGTAGAAAATGTTTTCATTTTCTTCGTACATGCGGCGTAAACCTTCACGCACGATAACCGCTACTTCGTAACCGTATGTTGGATCGTACGTTACACAGTTAGGAATTAAGTTCGCTTGCACATGTGAGTGACCATCCTGATGTTGTAAACCTTCACCGTTAAGCGTAGTACGACCAGCAGTTGCACCAACAAGGAAACCTTTCGCTTGGCTATCACCCGCTGCCCATGCTAAGTCACCAACACGTTGGAAACCAAACATTGAGTAGTACACATAGAATGGAATAGTGGTTGTGTCACACGTAGAGTAGGACGTACCCGAAGCAACCCAAGACGCCATAGCACCTAGTTCGTTAATGCCTTCTTGTAGTACTTGGCCTTTTTTATCTTCACGGTAGTAAGCAACTTGGTCCGCATCTTGAGGTACGTATTTTTGACCTTCGTGAGCGTAAATACCAACTTGACGGAATAAGCCTTCCATACCAAAGGTACGAGCTTCATCAGGAATGATTGGTACAATGCGCTTACCGATTTTCTTATCTTTTAATAAGCTGTTTAATACACGAACAAACTGCATGGTAGATGATACTTCACGCTCACCAGAGCCTTTCAGTACGGCATCAAATGCTTTAAGTGCAGGTACTTCTAATTCGCCTTCTGAAGATTCTTTTGAACGATGCGGCAGTGAACCACCGAGTTCTTCACGACGCTCTTTCATGTACTTGTATTCTGCCGAGTCTTCTGGGAAACGGTAGTATGGTAAGTCCGCTAAATCTTCGTCCGCTAATGGGATATTGAAACGGTTACGGAAGTATTTGATTTGCTCAACGTCAAGCTTCTTAACGTTATGGGCAATGTTCAAACCTTCACCCGCCGCACCTAAACCAAAGCCTTTAACGGTTTTAGCAAGAATAACCGTTGGACGACCTTTGGTTTCCATCGCTTTTTTGTAAGCAGTGTAAACTTTAACTGGATCATGACCACCACGGTTTAAACGGTAGATGTCTTTATCTGACATGTTCGCTACCAGTGCCGCTGTTTCTGGGTACTTGTTGAAGAAGTTTTCGCGAGTGTACTTACCGCCTTTGGCTTTAAAGTTTTGGTACTCACCGTCAACCGTTTCGTTCATTAGTTGCAGTAACTTACCTGACGTATCACGGGCGATTAATGCATCCCAGTATGAACCCCAGATAACTTTAACAACTTCCCAACCAGCACCACGGAAGGTACCTTCAAGTTCTTGAATGATTTTGCCGTTACCACGTACCGGACCATCAAGTCGTTGTAAATTACAGTTAATGATGAACGTTAAGTTATCTAAACCTTCACGCGCCGCAAGCCCAATAGCACCTAATGATTCTGGCTCATCCGTTTCACCGTCGCCTAGGAAACAGTAAACTCGTTGACCTGAACAGTCTTTAATACCACGGTCTGTTAAGTATTTTAAGAAACGAGCCGTATAGATAGCTTGCAATGGACCTAAGCCCATAGAAACGGTTGGGAACTGCCAGAAGTCCGGCATTAAGTGAGGGTGCGGGTAAGATGAAAGACCGTTACCGTCAACTTCTTGGCGGAAGTTATCCATTTGCTCTTCGGTTAAACGACCTTCAAGGAAGGCACGAGAGTAGATACCCGGAGAAATGTGACCTTGGGCAAAGATAAAATCGCCTGAGTCTTTGTCGTTTGCCGCTTTGAAAATGTGGTTAAAACCAACATCATATAACATAGCCGATGACGCGAATGAACCGATGTGACCACCTAGCTCTAAGTCTTTCTTAGAAGCACGTAATACTAGGGCTAGAGCATTCCAACGGATAGCTGAACGAATACGAGATTCGATAGTTTGATCGGCCGGCATGTGTGGTTCCTGGTTTACAGGAATGCTATTAACATAAGCCGTTGTTGCGTCAAATGGTAAATGAGTACCACCACGACGTGCGCGTTCAATTAACGTTTCTAATAACTGGTGTGCACGCTCTGGACCTTCTTGTTCCAAAACGGCTTCCATTGACTCGAGCCATTCTTGTGTTTCTTGTGGATCGATATCGTGATTGAGTATATCCGTCATAACGATTTTATATCTCCGGTTATGTATCCATGCCTTATTTACGCCATGGTTACTGTTTGGTAATTAACATATTGTGCTTAAGGGTAGTTCATTTTTTAAACATACCCGATTGTTCACGTTTTGCATTAAAAATGATTTATGCAAAATCCTTGTTGTTGGGTAATTCCTTTACCCTTGCGCTTATAGTGTTGTTTATACGGTGCGCTTATAATTTGCTTTTCTAACTTACGGCAATTCTTTTGGTGGTTACGCTAACTTGTTTGCAAGCGGCGCAGCGACCGGGTAACTCGGGTATTTTCGGTTGCTAGGTTTAGCAACACCTCTTCTATATAGGCTAAATTCTTGTGGCTTGCGCCCCACGAACGATTTGGCTCACCACTTAAAATGCTTTCCATCAGTTTTCGACGATTACAGCCAATACGATTTGGAGCATCCGGACGCTTGTAAAGCAGCTTTAAGTTTTGCTCAATGTTTTCAATCAGCAAGGTGCTCATGGCTCTGGCTAAATGCAAAATAATGGCATTATGCGAGGCTTCACAAATTGCCATATAAAAATCGAACACCGCCTGTGCTTCTGCCAAGTAATCATCAGAAAGTGTGGTGTTTTCAATTTGCGCATCGGAAATGGCATCAAACTTTTTTTGGATTTTCGCATAATCGGTGTCGGTACCACGCATAGCCGCATAATAGGCCGCCATGCCTTCTAGGCCGTGACGAAATTCCAATAAATCAAACTGGGCTTCATCATTGGTGGCTAATAAAGCAAACAGCGGATCGGACATTGAAGATAACAAATTGTCATTTACAAATGTGCCACCGCCTTGACGACGAGAAACCAACCCTTTGCTTTCTAGCTTTTGGATTGCTTCACGCAATGAAGGACGAGATACCGAAAACTGGGCAGCAAGCTCACGCTCAGCCGGAAGCTTTTGGCCGGGCATTAACGTCCCTTCCAAAATCATTTCTTCGAGCTGCTGTAAAATAACGTCTGAAATTTTAGGTTGTTTTACTTTTTTATACGTTGATGACATCGTTTAATAGTTATCTAACTGATCTGACCACAAAGTCTTTTAATTTAAGCTTGGGCAATTGGTCTTACCAATTCACCGGTTGATACAAACAAGGTAACAGATGAAACATCAAAAGTAAAACTTTTATACATTTTAACCACAAAGAAACAATGGTTACATTTTGCTATTATTTTAAAATGGTCTTACCAACAAACCATTTACATTCTAGCAACCAGAGCTCACCTGAGAGAAATAACTGTAACAGCAAATGTAACCTAGGATTTTTATCATAAAAACAGGAGTTTGATATACATCAAACAAGCAAAGCTAGCGGGGTGATGCTGAAAATGCACTTTTACAGTGTCATGTGCAGGGTTTGAGGGAGGTTGTGCGTTAGAAACAAAAAAGCTCGGAAAACACCAAAGTCTCACTTCAGGTTAACCGAGCTTCACAAAAATTTTTCAAAAATAATTAACTTAATATGCCGGCAATCGTCATAAACGCAATCGCGGCCATTAATAAAAAGACATTACGTTTTGCCAATTGCACTAAACCAAGCGGTTCACTGGTTAAGTCATCCTCAACCACGGTAATTTCTTCCGATGCTCTGGCAACATCATTTAAGTATTGGCGATTGGTTGTTGAAAAGTTAAGCATGCCTTCCAACCACACAGTAGACGCTTTTGAAAAGTGACCAACCAGCATATATCCTAGCGCCACAAAACGTACCGGAATAAAATCAATATACGTTAATAAATCACGACTCTTTTTTGCCGCTTCATTGGTTAGTACATGTTGCTCGTTATCATCTAGCGCATTATTACTAACACCCACCAAAATACGATAGAACACCACGGCAGGTAAGCCTAAGAAAATAAATATCAGCATTGGGGCCATGTAGTATTGGTAATTCATCCACACTAGGGTTTGCCCAAAGCTTTCGGACTCACTGACTTGATCTTGTTGCAACGCCATTTGATGATGCGTTACCGCAACTTCATCGCCACGCATCGCTGCGTTCAAATAGTTTTTATACGTTTGACGGGTAAACTGACAACCTAAACAGGTAATGAGTACCAAGGTGCTAATGGCAAATTCAATAATGGTTTCATCAATGTACTCAAGCAGTCCCCAAATAATAAACGCGGGGATAAAAGCGAAAAGCGCAACATTGGCTTTGCGATTCGCTAATTCATCTTTGGAAACAAAGCCAGTCGCAAACTTAGCATAGCGACTGTAATAAAAATTAAAATGCCAACATGACGATTGCAGCAACCGTTCCATACCTAGCGCAATTAACAAGCTGATTAAACTCATTTATGTTCCTATTGTTATTAACTATCGTGTTCCAATACAAAAAGAGGACACAGGAAATGGGGTAACACCTTTAATGAATAGAACACTACCCTACTGAAAATATTACGCATTATACGGTATTAATGCCAGTTTTTGTTCAACCATTACACTGCTCAGATGTGTTGGCCTTTTCAGGCTGTATGTATCCGCTTTAGATATACAGAGCCCGAGTGTCAAATTCATCCGAATATTGGCTTAACGCCCTACAACAAAGCCATTACAAACCCGACTTATAACGCGCCCAATCAAAACTTCCCCCGGGATCGGTCTTTCGTCCGGGGGCAATATGACAATGCCCAGTGATCCGCTCTTCACTAATTTTAGGGTATGTTAGCAAAATAACTTTCGTTACTTTCTCTAATTGAGCATATTGCGCATCGGTATAAGGCAGCGTATCGGTGCCTTCCATTTCAATGCCAATAGAAAAATCATTACAGCCTTCACGTCCTTCAAAAGACGAAATCCCCGCATGCCACGCACGTTTATCAAAAGGAACATACTGAATGACTTCGCCATCGCGGCGTATTAATAAATGCGCAGCCACTTTCAACTGGTAAATTTCAGGGAAACACTCATGCTCATTTGGGTTCAAACACCCTAAAAACAAATCCGAAATATGATTTGAGCCAAATTGACCCGGCGGTAAAGAAATATTATGAATAACCAACAAGCTGACTTCGTTCTCTGGCCGTTCATTATGGTGTGGCGATGGCTTCTTGGTTAATTGCGGCCCTTCTCTCGCATCGCTAACCTCAAGCCAACCATTATTAATGGTATATTTGTGTTCTGTTTTTTTAAGTGTTGCCATATACATAGTACCTATCTTTATATAAGCGCCATATTAAGCCACACAATAGATAAAGTACAAGCGAGCCAATTGCTCAATAACGGAAACAATGCTAAAACAGAACTCATTATCACAAGTTAAGTTATTAAACAGAAGTATAAGCATGGCAGAGAAAGATCCGACCCAAGGCATTACACGCATCATGACCTGGATTGCATGGCTGTTATTTATTGGCTTTTTGGTGTGGTTCTTTCAAGGAACTCTCGATAAACAACTCAACCCCAACCAAAAGCCTGACTATGCGCTTAATAGCCAAGGCCAAGCGGAAGTAACGCTTATTCGAAATAAATTTGGCCATTACGTAACAGCAGGCACCATAAACAAAGAAACGGTAACTTTTTTACTCGATACCGGTGCAACGAATGTATCGGTACCAATACATATAGCCCAAGGACTAAACCTACCAAGATTAGGCAGTCATTACGCTCAAACCGCCAATGGCACCATAAAAGTCTATAAAACCGTACTGGATGAGTTGAGCATTGGCCCTATAATTCTTTATAATGTGGCAGCAAGCATAAACCCTGGCATGGAATCTGATGAAATCCTGTTAGGCATGAGCGCATTAAAACAACTCGAATTTCGCCAAAGTGGCAAATACTTATATTTAACCGAGCAAGCGTATTAGGGCGAATAAACCCTGTCGTTTCACAAGCAGAGATAGATCTCAATGCATACTCCCGAATTACAAAAAGACATTCAATCCACCATCGAATGGGCACTGGCAGAAGATTTAGGTGTCGCACTTGGCGAAAAGCCAAACGCTGACTTTGATATCACCGCAATGTTGATCCCACAAGACAATCAAGCAGTAGCAACCATCATTTGTAGAGAAGATTGTGTCATTTCGGGTGTCGCATGGGTAAATGAAGTATTTAAGCAACTGGACGAGGCATCAGGCGAAACCACAAACATTACTTGGTTTGTAAACGACGGCCAAGCAGTAAAAGCCAACAGCACCTTATGTGAATTAACCGGTAACGCCCGCCTTTTATTAACGGGTGAACGCACTGCATTAAACTTCCTACAAAGTTTATCGGGCACGGCAACGGTAACCAGCCAATACGTAAAAGAGCTAGAAGGCAGCAACACCAAACTGCTAGACACAAGAAAAACCATCCCAGGCCTGCGCAGCGCACAAAAATACGCTGTAACTTGTGGCGGTGGTCATAACCACAGAATCGGCCTATTCGATGCCTTCTTAATTAAAGAAAACCACGTAAACGCCTGCGGTGGCATAGACAACGCCGTAGCTACGGCGAAGAAAAACGAACCGGGTAAAAAGGTAGAAGTAGAAGTAGAAAGCCTAGAAGAGCTAGAGCAAGCCCTAAAAGCAGGCGCAGACATTATCATGTTAGACAATTTCACCACCGACATGATTGAAAAAGCCGTTGCGCTAACAAGAGGCAAAGCCAAACTGGAAGTGTCTGGCAACATGACCATCGAAATCCTAAAAGAGTACACCGAAGCCGGTGTAGATTTCGTATCGGTTGGCGCATTAACAAAACACGTTAAAGCCATCGACCTATCAATGCGCTTCGCTTAGTTATTAAACACCACATTTATCCTTAGGCAGTTAATACTAACTGCCTAATTTTACGGCAAACTTATCTAAACGAACTTCGAAACGCCAAAAACCGCTAAAAAGTAGTAAACACAAAGTTAAAAACACAGGTAGAACAAAAGTTTTTCAGCTTTTTTACATTTTTTATTTTACATTTGTTTTTATCTGTTCCATATTAACCTTAGCCCCCAATAACAATAAATTAATTACGGATGTTTAAACATGAAAACTATGAAATCTAATCAGGGTTTTACCCTAATCGAACTAATGATCGTTGTTGCGATCATCGGTATCCTTGCCGCTGTAGCACTTCCTGCTTACCAAGATTACACTAAAAAAGCTCGATTTTCTGAGGTTACAACTGCAGTAGGTGCTCGTGTAACTGCTGTAGAAGTTTGTGTGCAAGTAGGCGAGACTAATTGTAATACCCCAGGAACAAACGGTATTCCAACCGCTCCTACAGCTTCTGAAAACCTTACATCTGTTGGAATCACAGGTTCAAACCCAATAGTTATTCTTGGTACCGGTACACCTGCAGCAGGTGGATATACCTACCAAATGTCTGGCGCTATTACTTCTGGTGTTATCACTTGGACAAGAACTGGTAGCTGTCTAACAGCTGGTGCATGTGACTAATCTAATAATAAAATTAAATATAAAACCGCAATAAAGATTATTGCGGTTTTTTTTGGCAAAAACATCAGATACACTGATTCTATCTATAAAAATAAAATACTATTTATATGAAAGGGATTCATCGTCAATCTAGCATATTAAATCTCCTTGTTCGAAATGAAATCATTTCGAAACAAAAAGCCACTGAGATTTTTACTGTCTTACAAAAGAAAAACATTTCTTTAGTTAATTATTTAATAAAAAAAGAGAAGGTTTCTTCCTCATTACTTTGTAAACTTTTTTCTAAAAGTTACGGATACCCAAAAGTAGACCTCAAGCATTTTGATTTTGACAGCCTTGATACCAGTTTTCGTAATGAAAAGCTTATCCAAAAGCATAGTGCGTTGCCTTTATATCTTAGAGGGCAAATTTTATTTATCGCATTATCTGATCCAACAAATATCGATGCTTTAGAAGAGTTTGAATTTAATACTGGTTATAGTACAGAACTCGTTTTAGCTGATGAAAACCAGCTACAAAATACCATAGAACAATTACTCGAAGATGATAATTCTGCATTAGAAATAAGCGAACTTGATGAAGAAGAGTTTGGCGGTATCGATGTAGAAGACGAGAAAAAAGAAGACGATACAACAGGGGGAGAAAATGATGCTCCAATTGTTGTTTACATCAATAAAATTCTGCTCGATGCTATAAAAAAAGGCGCTTCAGATTTACACTTTGAACCTTTTGAACATAAATTTAGGATACGTTTCCGGGTCGATGGCATCTTAACTGAAGTTGCCACACCGCCAGTCAACCTTTCAAGCAGAATGACTGCCCGACTAAAAGTAATGTCTAAACTAGATATTGCTGAGCGCCGTGTTCCGCAAGATGGTCGAATTAAACTTTCTGTATCGAAGAAAAAATCCATCGACTTTCGTGTTTCCACACTTCCGACTATGTGGGGCGAGAAAGTTGTAATGCGTATTTTGGACTCATCTAGCGCTCAATTAGGTATCGATATACTAGGTTATGAAGATGAGCAGAAAAAACTTTATTTAGATGCACTTTCTAAACCTCAAGGAATGATTTTAGTAACAGGACCAACGGGTTCTGGTAAAACAGTTTCCCTATATACTGGTCTAAATATTCTTAACACGGAAGAACGAAATATTTCGACTGCCGAGGATCCTGTAGAAATCAACCTTGAAGGTGTTAACCAAGTCCAAATCAATAATAAAGCAGGTTTAGACTTTGCCAGTGCACTAAAGTCTTTCTTGCGTCAGGATCCTGATATTGTCATGGTTGGTGAGATCCGTGATTTAGAAACTGCGGAAATAGCCATTAAAGCTGCCCAAACAGGCCACTTAGTATTATCGACTTTGCATACCAATTCGGCAGCCGAAACACTAACTCGCCTTTTAAATATGGGCGTTCCATCATACAACGTAGCAAGTTCAGTAAGCCTTATTATTGCACAACGACTGGCTCGTCGTTTATGTAATCACTGCAAGGTTATAGATGATGTATCCCCTCAAGCATTAATTGAGTTGGGTTTTTCAGTAGAAGAAGCACCTCAACTTAAAATCTATAAAGCTGTAGGTTGCGATGAATGTACTAATGGCTATAAAGGTCGTGTTGGTATTTATGAAGTAATGAAAATTAGTGATAAAACCGCTAGTATCATTATGGAGGGTGGTAATTCATTAGACATAGCTGAACAGGCTCAAAGTGAAGGGTATAATAACCTCAGACAATCTGCTTTACAAAAAGCACAAGCTGGTGTAACAAGCTTATCTGAAGTTAGCCGAGTAACTGCTTAAATCGTTTTAGACGTTAAAGTTAAGAAAAATAACAACTAACTAAGGAATAAAAATGGCGGTAGCTAGTCCAAATTCAAAAATAGCAAAACCCAAACCTTTAGATATTTTTCTATGGGAAGGGGTAAACCGCAAAGGTAAAACCATTAAAGGTGAGCTATCAGCATCTAATCTAAATGAATTAAAAGCCCAATTAAGAAAACAAGGGATCACTCCGCTTAAAACCAAAAAAAAACCTAAATCTTTATTTAATGGCGACAAACCAATTAAGCCTGGTGATATTGCTGTAATAACACGTCAAATAGCGACTATGCTAGGTGCAGGGGTACCTCTTGTACAGACAATTGAAATGATTGGTAAAGGTAGCCCTAATGGAAATGTCCGTAAATTGTTGGGCGATATAGGCAATAAAGTTCAGTCAGGTTTACCTTTATCTGAATGCCTCAGAGAACATCCAAAATACTTTGATGATTTGTATTGTGATCTAGTCATGTCCGGAGAGCAATCTGGTGCCTTGGAAACCATCTATGATCGTATAGCTTTATACAAAGAAAAAGCAGAAGCTTTAAAATCAAAAATTAAAAAAGCAATGACTTATCCTATTGCAGTTTTAGTCGTTGCAACGATAGTAACTTCTATCTTATTGATTTTCGTTGTTCCGACTTTTGCAGAAATTTTTGGTAGTTTTGGGGCTGAACTTCCAGCATTTACGCTTTTTGTAGTTGGCATTTCAAATTTCATGGTTGCCTACTGGTATTGGATGCTTGCAGCGATATTTTTAGCTGGTTATTTATTCAAACAAGCGCACCTCAAAAGTGAAAACTTTAGAAATAAAATGGATCGCTTGAAGTTAAAAATCCCCGTAATCGGTATGATACTTGATAAAGCTGCCGTTGCCCGTTTCGCAAGAACATTGTCTACGACTTTTGCTGCAGGTGTGCCTTTAATTGATGCTCTTTCTTCAGCATCAGGAGCTTCTGGTAATGTTGTTTATCGAGAAGGTATTAATGAAATTAGGGCTGAAGTAATGGCCGGTATGCAAATGAACCTAGCCATGCGTAATGTTCAAATTTTTCCCGATATGGTAATCCAGATGGTAGCTATTGGTGAAGAATCTGGTGCTCTTGATGATATGCTCGCTAAAGTCGCAACGGTATATGAGCAAGAGGTTGATGACGCTGTCGACGGGCTAACCGCCCTTCTAGAACCAATGATAATGGCTGTTTTAGGTGTTGTTATTGGTGGCTTGATCATTGCTATGTACTTACCAATCTTTGCTATGGGCTCAATTATTTAATTGTGTATTAAGTGCTAAGTGCTATTCCCCAATTTAAATTTTTTAATCTAAATACAATTAAGGTTGTCTGTGTTTTCTATCCTTTCTGATGTGGGTGCCATGTTTGAGCACTCCCCTGCTACGTTTTATGTTACTTGTACTGTTTTAGGTTTGGTGATTGGTAGCTTTTTAAATGTCGTTATTTTTCGTTTACCTAAAATGCTTGAGAATGAATGGCGCGCTGAATGTCGTGAATTTTTAGCTGATGAGTTAGATGCAGCTAAAACCAAGGCGAATCAAGCTAAAGAGCAAGAGATAACACTTTCTAAACCAGCATCAACATGCCCTCATTGCGGCCATAAAATCAAAGCGATTGAAAATATTCCAATTATTTCCTGGTTGTTTTTGCGCGGTAAGTGTTCACGCTGTTCAGCTCCTATTTCTGCTCGATATCCTCTTATTGAAACGGTTACAGGTGTTCTATCTCTGGTCATTGCCATGCATTACGGTGTTAGTTGGCAAACCTTGTTTATGCTGTTACTTACCTGGTGTCTAATTTCGCTTACCATGATTGATTATGACAAGATGATTCTGCCCGATCAAATCACTTTACCCTTGGTTTGGATTGGTTTGATTTTAAATGTCAGTGGTACTTTTGTTAACCTTGAAGAAGGCGTAATTGGCGCTATTGTTGGTTACATGAGCTTATGGTCTATTTTCTGGTTATTTAAGCTAATTACCGGCAAAGAAGGCATGGGATATGGTGACTTTAAACTATTTGCTGTATTTGGTGCGTGGTTTGGCTGGCAAGTTCTGCCTTTGCTTATTTTAATGGCTTCGCTTGTTGGCGCTATTATTGGCATTAGCTTAATGGTGTTTCGTAACCATGAAGGCTCCAAGCCGATTCCATTTGGGCCTTACCTTGCGATTGCAGGTTGGATAACCGCCCTCTGGGGCGATGGTATTTGGGCTTGGTATTTAGCCAAGTTAGTTTAAGGACGCAGTTTTATGTCACAGATGGTTATTGGTTTAACAGGTGGTATTGGCAGCGGTAAAACGACCGTTGCTAACCTGTTTGCTAAATACGAAATTGATATCATTGATGCCGATGTGGTTGCCAGAAAAGTGGTTGAGCCCGGCACAATTGCGTTAAAAGCAATTGCAGAGCATTTTGGTACTGATTTTATTTTAGAAGATGGCAACCTTGATAGAAGCAAGTTAAGGCACCAGGTGTTTGCAAATCCTAATGATAAACAATGGTTAAATAATTTATTGCACCCGCTTATTCGTGATGAGATGAATTTGCAATGCCAACAAGCAACCAGCCCTTATTGCTTGCTTGTTGCGCCTTTGCTGATTGAAAATGGTATTAACAAAACCGTTGATAAGGTACTGGTGATTGATGTAAACCCAGAAACACAAGTTAATCGAACCACAAAACGCGATAACAACACCACCGAACAGGTTGAGAAAATTTTAGCTGCACAAATTTCTCGTGAAGAACGATTAAAGCACGCTGATTTCATTATCGATAATGAATCGTCTTCAGCGATTAAACTTGCCGAAAGCGTTGAGATATTGCATCGACAATTTCTAAAGTTAGCGATTAATTAAGAACCATTCTTATTCACACCATTGATTTAAATCATTAAATCGGTATGATAAAAGTAATAGAAAAACAATTACTTTTGTCATGCCTGATATCCTATATGAACACCCGTTGAACGAGCGGATCCGTAACTATCTCAAACTAGAGCAATTATTTGTTCAAGCGAGATCGTGTTTGGCACAAGAGATTGCTATTTCACACGCTCAATTCTTTAGCTCAATATTTTCTATCTTAGATACGCTTGAACGCACCGATACCCGCGGCGAAGCCATTAAAGACTTGGAAAAGCTAGAGCAAAATTTATTGCAGTGGTCATGTTCACCAAATATTGATAAAAATGCGTTAACAACAACTCTTGAGCAAACCAAGGGCTTAATTACCCTACTCCGCTCCAAAAATTCATTATGGTGCTCATTAAAAGAAGACAAATTTTTATTTAGTGTTCGCAAACGGTTCGCCCTGCAAAATGCCTATTGTACGTTTGATCTGCCTTCTTTAGCATTTTGGCTTAACCAGCCTCCTATCCTTGTTCAAAATGATATGGACAAATGGTTGTCGGCCTTGAATCCGGTTGAGCAATCCTTAAACCTTATTTTGAAGTTTCTGCGCCAGCGTGGTGAATTTTTAAACATTCAAAGTGAAAACAGTTTTTACCAAGATAATGGTGAAGGGTTATTATTACTTAGGGTAAAAGTAGATGAGGCCGCCGATTATTATCCTATTATTAGTGGTAATAAATACCGTTACTCTGTGCGTTTCATGGAACCTTGTGAAGAAAAAGGTCAGCATTATTTAAATCAAAAACTGACCTTCCAACTGGCGAAATGTTAATTTGAACCTACATTGTTTTATAATAAACAGGTAATTTCCCAACGTTTCTAAATTCTGGATACAAATTTTTGGCGTCTGATACTATCTTCTCCTTCAACCCACCGTCCAAATTTAATCCAATAAATTCCAAGCGATTAATTACAAAAAGAATATTATTGTACAAATAATCCCTAGGTTCATAGGAAACTCTTTCATCAGCCCAAGCAAGATAGTTCAACAGTAAATCAACATCATTATTCTTTAAACCCGATTTTAAATTCCTTTCATACCTTAACTGTTCAATATAATCGTCCCAGGAAAGCTTATTAATTATATTGTCAATATACGTATAGTTTTTAGGTTGACTAAAATAATAATTCGAAACACTAACCATGGTGTGTACCGCCGTAATCATAAATGGAATTACTAGCACCGGTACTAGTATTGCCCCTAGATTAATTAATTTTCGACTTTTAGTATTTATGCTTTTTAATGGTTTATTCTTTTCATCTACAAGCCTGAAAAGAATTAGGAAAACCACCAAATGAGGTAATGATTGATAAAATGGATATTCAGTTTGAGTATGCACCAACATTGGTAGCAATAAAGAAATAGGAATGATGGAATGGAATATTCGTTCCCTTAACATTATTATCGACCCAGCAACAAAAATGAACACAACACCTAATAATGATACAATCCCCCCTTCGACAACCCAATACAAAACTTCATTATGAGGGTGTGTTAAATTAGGAATAGGATTTCTCAGTAAGTCTCCTGATTCCTTCAATCTAATGAAACGTTCACGATACTCTCTCTCGAAATTTCCGTAACCCACGCCGGAAATAGGGTTATCTAATATCGTTTTTGCAGTTACATAGTAAATTTCACTTCTAACACCATTATCTTTATATAAATTATCCCCTCTATCGAGACTTTGGATAGTATTAATCGTCGTAACTCCCAATATCAATGCTAGGATTAAAACAGCATATGCTTTTTTAAATAGCGGCTCTCCTTTAATCAACAAAGAAAGGTAAATAAACGCAACTAGTAATGCTCCTAAGTAACCAGTCTTAGACTGAAGCGTTACCAATACCAAAGTACAGCAAAACAATACTAAGTAGATTAACGTTAAGATTCCTTTAGATAAAAATGGGAGCTTCGATTCCCCATGGAGTAAATATAGAGCTATTCCTATTCCTGTAGCCATTAAGCTAGCCATTACATTTGGCTGTCTAAAAATCCCTGAAGGTCTATCACCAATATATGCATAAGCCCCAAAGTTAAAATCAAGGTAGTTAAAGAGATATATTTGCAATATGCCTAAAATCCCTTGAATTCCAATGGCAATTAAAATCAATAAAAGAAGGAATACTGCATCTTTTCTGTTTATTTTGAATTGATAGAGAGAAAATAGAAAAAGCCCTAAACCTAATAAGGTCAAAAGCCTTGGAAAAAAGTGATAAGTCGATGAATGTTCATAAAATGAAGGAACAATGAGTAAGGCTAACCCTACAAAAATCAGAAACAGCGGAGGTGAAAATTGTATGTTTTTTCTCTTTGATGCATTGAGCAAGCCAAATGAAATTATCGATGAAGCAAAAATCCAAGTATTTATGTTATACAAATGATATAAGCCTCCGCCTCCTGGGGAGAGCGTCGATATGTGCATTACAAGCATAAAAAAAAGTAGAAATGATAGTTTCGTTAAATTTGAAATTGAAATACTCAATTTTTAATCCATTTATTGTTATAATCCTCGCCCATAATACCTTATCTTTAATTTTTGGTAACTACTCAATGACCTTAAAAGTAAACTGCCCAACCTGTAAAAAAGACGTTGTTTGGAATAATGACGCAGAATTTCGTCCATTTTGTTCAAAACGTTGTCGTTTGATTGACTTAGGTGAGTGGGCCGATGAAGGGCATAAAATTTCTCAACCTATTCAAGGTGAGCAAATGATGTCTGAAGAGATGTTGGATGCACTGGAAGAAGAGTTTGTTCAACACAATAAATTTTTTGTCGAGCCTGAATAACCTTTTCTTTGATTTTTTGCTTTTAATTAAAAAGGCTCAGCTTTGTATCCATTGATATTGCTATCAAAGATAGGGCTGAGCCTACTAATTAAAATGTGACATTGTTATTCCTACGTTTGCTGTCGCATAACTTTACTCTGTCTTAATAAGTTATTGCGGATATTTAAGATCATAAGTTACCTCCTCTCGTTTTTTCTACAAGCTACTTGCAGCAGTTAATAACTGGTGTTTACTGCGAGTAATTCCGATTTAAGTAACGCTGTTTTTAATGCCGTTACGTTTGCGCGAACCACTTTGTTGTCGTCTAAGGTCATTGCTTTGTTAAAATCAGCAAAAGCACCGGCTTTATCCGCAAGATAATGACGAACGATACCACGGTTACTGTAGGCAATTGACGTCAAGTAATCCGCTCTATCAGATGCTTCTGTTTTACTGATTAACGTAATTGCATCACTACAGGCAGTTTCGGCTTCCGTATAAACGCCCATTTTTAAGTTCGCGGCACATAGATTTAGCTTCTCTGCAAAAGCGTCATCTGAGTGCTTAGCACTTTTAGCGATCTCGTTAATACCTTCTTGGTAATTACCACGTTTAATTTCTTTTACGCCGGCCGCTTGCTTTACCACAGCAACTTTAAACGGGTTGTGCATACTGTTTAAGGCTGTTGGTGGAGTTGTGCCGTATGATGCCGACGCATGGCCTGAAAGTAACGCCATAGTAACTAAGGTTAAAGTTTTTGATTTACTAAACATAATGTTTCTCCTAACTGTTTATTACAGCAACACCGCGTTGCTGTAATTGAACTTTAGGGAATTTTATTTGCCCTGACAAACGAGAATAATCTCAGTAATGATTGAAATTTTTTCATCCTAGTTGTCATTCTTTTGTCATGTATAGTTTTATTACTCGATAAAATCCCGCTGTAGTTAATAGTTTTGAAATGTGTTGGTGATCCAGCTGGAGAATTGTTGCATTTGCTCAGACTCGTCGATGTTTTCCCGACTAACCAGGTAGTAATGATCATTGGTTGGCATTTCTTGTTCGAACAGTTTTACCAAATGCTCTTCTTCAAACCAGGTGTTGCTTATGGGCATGGGAATAAGGGCAATGCCCATACCTTGCTGGGCAGCTCTAGCTACTGAGAACATGCTATCGAGTTGAATAATTTGCTTAGGATCGAAATTATCAAATCCTACTTGCTCTGCCCATTGATGCCAAGCCCAAGGACGTGCCTGATGAAGAATTAATGGCACCGAATTAAGTGCCTTTAAGCCTTGCTTATTAAACTCTTTAAATTTTTTACGGTTGCAGGCTGCAACATAGTGTAATGGGAACAAATCACTGACAATAAAACCGTTAGGCTTACCGTTGACCAACACAACGGATAAATCTGCTGTATTTGGGCTCTGGGAGCCTATTTTAACGGTTTCCATTTGTAAGTTGACATCAGGATTCAATTCGGTCCACTCTCCTAACCTTGGTACAAACAGCTCGCTGGCAAAAAATTCCGGCAAGCTGATGGTAATAGTGGAGTTTTGTTGACTGTTGGTAAAATCTGATATGGTGGATTCTAGCTCATCCATAATGGGGTTCACCGCATCATAAAATCTCTTTCCTTTATTGGTTAATTTAATTGCCCTTGTTTGTCGTTCAAACAAGGTGATGCCAAGTTGTTCTTCTAAAGTTTTGATTTGGTGGCTCACTGCTGAAGGTGTTAGGAAAAGTTGCTTGGCAGAGTGTTTGAAACTCAAACATTTTGCCGCAATACAAAATGAGCGTAAACCACGTATGGGTGTTGGGATAGCCATAATACTTACTTCTATGTATGGAAATTGGAAAATCACGTCTATGTGATGGTTGTCGTGCTACTAAGGGTATTAGCAATTAATGCACCAAGTATTAATCGCTGTTTGAGCATGTAATACCGCTATTTTTGTCCCTTTGAAACAATACAGGGTGAAGCATGCACCTATATTGGGCAGATGCAGCCCGAAAAAAGTGCAAAAAAAAGGGCTTCAAAAGAAGCCCTATAAAAAACAAAGTCACAAACCTTATGGGGAAAGAGTTTGAAAACATCTATAGATTCACCTATTTAGCATTTTGTGACAAACGAAAAGATTTAAGCTGATGCATTAATTTCATTCACTTATAGGGTCAGATCTTTGATTTTATTGACGATGGCTATATTGGCGTCTGGGAAGTCAACAGAGCTTAGTTGCTGTTTACTGAACCAACCTTCTTGCTGACCTTCTTGGGCTTTGGGCTCGCCAATAAACTGATCAACGAGGAACACTTCGAGGCGAACCTGTTTGTCACCATAGTCGTGGCTGATATCTATGAGTGGTTGCATAGCCAGTACGTCGATTGCAATTTCCTCTTGTAGCTCTCTATGTAAAGCTTCATGTACCGTTTCTCCTTGCTCTACTTTACCGCCTGGGAATTCCCATTTACCGCCCTGATGGGTGTGCTCTAAACGTTTGGTTAGGAAGAATTGTTTGGCCTTTAGGATCACACCTACGGCTACGTGGACTTGTTTGCTCATGTTTTTGGTTCTGTTATGCGATTTGGATTTGGTTGATACGATAGCGAATCGTGCTTGTTGGCTCAAGTGGTTTTATTTGATGCTCATTGTGACCGGAGGGGGTCCTGAGCTCGCCACAGGCTCCTCAGAATGACGTTGTACTTTTTCTCAGTTTCGGGTGCGTGCGTTCATTAACAATGCATACTGCTGCGGGATGGCGGTATAAAAAACCCGAAGGTTTAATGCTTCGGGTTTTGTTATTTATTTAACAGGGCATAGTTTAAATTAGTTTAATTTACCGTGACACTGTTTGTATTTTTTGCCAGAGCCACATGGACATGGTTCGTTACGCCCTACTCGCTTCATTGGCTCTTCCGATGACGTTTCTTGGCCACTGGTTTCGTGCGTGAATTGCTTCGGCGCTTCATCTTGTTTACGATGTTGCTCTTCTACCGCTTCCACATCTGATTCTTGCTGAATGCGTACTTTAGATAGAATGCTTACGACGTCGTATTTCAAGTTTTCAAGCATGCCGGTGAATAGTTCGTAAGACTCTTTCTTGTATTCTTGTTTCGGGTTCTTTTGCGCGTAACCACGTAAGTGAATACCTTGGCGCAGGTGATCCATTGCCGCTAAATGCTCTTTCCAGTGCGAGTCTAAGCTTTGCAACATTACGGCTTTTTCGAATTGACGTAATACGTCAGCACCGACTTGTGCTTCTTTCTCTGCGTAAGCTTTGTTCACTTCTTCTAAGATTTTCTCGCGTAGAGATTCTTCGTGAAGTTTGTCGTCTTCTTCTAACCACTTGCTGATTGGAAGGTCGATAAATAACTCGCCTTTTAATTGCTCTTCAAGGGCTGGTACGTCCCACATTTCTTCCAATGATTGTGGAGGAATGTGTGAAGCAACCATACCTGAAACCACGTCTTCACGGACTGCCGCGATAGTATCACCAATATCGCCTTCATCTAGAAGTTCGTTACGTTGCTCGTAAATGACTTTACGTTGATCGTTGGCAACATCATCGTATTCAAGTAATTGCTTACGAATATCGAAGTTACGACCTTCTACTTTACGTTGGGCGTTTTCGATAGAACGGGTTACCCAAGGGTGCTCAATTGCTTCACCTTGTTCCATACCAAGTTTACGCATCATGCCAGCAATACGCTCAGATGCGAAGATACGCATTAAGCCATCTTCCATAGATAAGTAAAAACGTGTTGAACCTGGGTCACCTTGACGACCTGAACGACCACGTAACTGGTTATCGATACGACGAGATTCATGACGCTCTGTGGCGACAATGTGTAAACCACCTAGCTCAAGCACTTTATCGTGCTCAACTTGCCAAGCTTCTGTCGCTTTAGCAATGCTGGCTTCTGATTGGTCTTTTAACTTGGCGATTTCGGCAGATAAGTTACCACCTAATACGATATCGGTACCACGACCGGCCATGTTGGTGGCGATTGTTACCGCACCAATTTTACCTGCGTTGGCAACAATTTCCGCTTCTTCAGCGTGGAATTTAGCGTTTAGAACTTTATGCTTAATTTTTTCTTTACGAAGCATTTGCGCTAAAAATTCTGAGTTTTCAATGCTGATGGTACCAACAAGCACTGGCTGACCTCGTTCAACACAATCTTTAATATCAGCAAGAATCGCTTCGTACTTCTCGGCTTGTGTTAAGTAGATTAAATCCGCCATGTCTTTACGGATCATTGAACGGTTTGTTGGCACAATCACCGTTTCTAAGCCGTAAATGTGGTTAAATTCGAATGCTTCCGTATCGGCAGTACCCGTCATACCTGATAACTTGTCGTATAGACGGAAGAAGTTCTGGAATGTGATGGATGCTAAAGTTTGGTTTTCGTTTTGAATGTTTACGTTTTCTTTGGCTTCTACGGCTTGGTGTAAACCTTCAGACCAACGACGACCTTCCATTGTACGACCGGTGTGTTCGTCAACAATAACGATTTCGCCTTCTTTAACAATGTAGTCAATGTCTTTGGTGAATAATTTGTGAGCACGCAAGGCGGCCATTACGTGGTGAAGTAATGAAATATTACCGGCACCGTAAAGTGAATCGCCTTGTTCTAACATACCACGTTCGATAAGAATTTCTTCGACGCGAACTTGACCACGTTCGGTTAAAAAGATTTGTTTTGACTTCTCGTCAATGGTGAAGTCGCCGGTGCTTTCAACACCTTCTTCATCTTCTTGCTCTTGCACTTCCAGTAGAGGTACAACAGAATCAACCTGACGGTAAAGTTCTGAACTGTCTTCCGCTTGACCAGAAATAACCAATGGCGTTCTCGCTTCATCGATTAATACCGAGTCAACCTCATCGATTACGGTAAAGTGTAATGGACGTTGCACACGTTGGCTTGGCGAAAATGCCATATTGTCACGTAGGTAATCGAAACCAAACTCGTTGTTGGTACCGTACGTTACGTCTGCTGCGTAGGCATCTTGCTTTTCTTGTGGCTGCATGTTTGGAATGTTACAACCAACGGTCATGCCTAAGAATTCTAATAATGGACGTGACCAGTCGGCATCACGCTTTGCTAAGTAGTCGTTTACAGTGATGATGTGAACGCCTTTATCTGTTAAGGCATTCAAATACGCTGGCAAGGTAGCGGTTAATGTTTTACCTTCACCCGTACGCATTTCAGAAATTTTACCTTGATGAAGAACCATACCACCAATCATTTGTACGTCGAAATGGCGCATACCAAAGACACGGACACTCGCTTCGCGCACAACAGCAAAGGCTTCAGGAAGAAGCGCATCTAATGTTTCACCATTTGCAAAGCGCTCTTTAAACTCAGCGGTTTTGGCTTTTAATTCTTCATCGCTAAATGCTTGAATGGTAGGCTCTAAAGCATTTATCTTTTTAACTTCTTTATTCATTTGCTTAAGCAGGCGATCATTTCGGCTACCAAACATTTTTGTCATCAATTTTACGAACATTTTATTTTAACCATATTTCTGAAGTATTCTTCAGCCATCAACACATCAATCAATTGATTGATAAAACTTTTCCTTGAGTCTTTATATCAAGCCCATTAATTATCTGCCTAGCAGATCACCTAATTAATGGCATTAATATTAGCAAGCGCTATAACTACCCTTTCGATTTACGATAAACATATTTACTCGGGTCAATTTGTTTACCATTTCGAAGGATTTCATAATGAACATGAGCCCCTGTAGAACGACCAGTGTTGCCCATTTTAGCAATTACTTGTCCTTTAGTAACTACATCACCGACTTTTACCAATAGGGCCTTATTATGCCCATATCTAGTTTTAAAGCCAGTACCGTGATCAATTTCGATTAGATTTCCATAACCATAACGTTCAGCAGACCAACTAACAACGCCGGCACCGGTAGCAATCACATCTCCACCTTCTTTACCTGCAAAGTCAATACCTTTATGCATTGCCGGCTTGCCGGTAAATGGGTCTTTACGCATACCATAGTATGAAGACAACCAACCTTTACCAATTGGTCGCCCAGATAAATAACTGGTATTTTGTATGTGGTGACCAAGTGCCAAAGATTCAAGCATTTTTAGCTTATTTTCTTTCTCATCAACACTATTTTCTAACGCAATGATGTTCTGGGTCAATTTATCGACCGATATAATGCTGTTAATCGCCGTACTTTGCGACGGGCCACCCGATGGCGGTTGCTTGCTCATGTTAAATTCATCTTCGGGAATGTTCGCTTGTTCAGCGAGTCGATCACTTAGGGCGTTTAAACGTAAGATGTGGCTTTGCAAATCAGCAAGTTTAATGGTTAACGCGGTAATTTCTTCATTACTTGGTTTATCATTTACTGTAAGAGGATTTTCAATAGGTTGCTTTTGGCTGATTTTAAGGTGCTCTGGCACAACACTAGGCTTTAACACGGTGTGCATAACTAAACCAGAGACAATAGCAAAACCAATAACGATGGCGAGCCAGCGCGGTTTGGTTAACTTTAGTGAAAATCGGACATTTTGTCCGCGGTATAAAACTGTTAAACTCATGATACTACCAGTTACTGTGTAAAAACTTATTAGGACACCTATAGATGAAGCGCATCGTTAAAGAACCCGAAGACCTCACCAACTTGTTAAAGAAAACAAGTGGTTCTTTAGCTAATTTTTCTCACAAAGCACATTCCTTAAAAATCTTATCCGATATTATTGCGCAAAGTTGTCCTGACTTGCCTGAAGACGCCTGGCAAGTGGCCAATTGCCGTGATGATTTGGTGGTTATCGAAGCCAAATCACCCGTATGGGGGCAACGTTTACAATTTGAACGTAACAATATCGCACAACAGCTGTTAACACAAACGAAAGGTATTTTTTCCAAGATTGAAATAAAGGTAAACCCTTATGGCAATCGTCGCGAATTGAAACAACCTGAAACCAAGCCTCTGAAAAACATGTCGCAATCTGCTGCAGATCACATTAATTCAGTTGCCGAAAATGCCCCTCCTGGATTAAAAGAGAAGCTGTTAAAACTAGCAAAACACGTTAATAACAATAAATAAGGTGTTTAAACTTTAAAAGAACTCATGCCGTAGCGCTTTAATGCGATGATGTTCTAATGCTCTAATGCTCTAATGCTCTAATGCAAATCGCCTAAAAGCTTTAAAGGCTTGTCTCCCTTTATACGAAAAAACCAGAACATTGTTCTGGTTTTTTATGCTTAATCTTATTCGGTTAGGCGAATACGCTATCCTGATAAGCAATCGGTGATGGACGCTCGTCTTCGTACGTTACCCATTCCCAGCTATCAGCCTGCTTAAATACTTCTCTTAACAATAAGTTATTTAAACCGTGACCGGATTTATAAGCGTTTAATTCACCCAAAATACTACAGCTGCCCATATAAAGGTCACCAATAGCATCAAGAATTTTGTGCTTAACGAATTCATCATCGTAGCGTAATTCATCGCTATTTAGCATGCGGTATTCATCAAGTACAATCGCATTTTCTAAGCTGCCACCTAATGCAAGGTTGTGCGAACGTAAAAATTCAATGTCTTTCATAAAGCCAAAGGTACGTGCACGGCTGATCTCTTTAATAAAAGAACTGCTCGATAAGTCCATGCTCATGGTTTGCGTTGTATTTGAAATCACTGGGTGATCAAATTCGATAGCAAAGTTTACTTTAAAACCTTCATGCGGACGTAATTCAGCCCATTTGTCATCTTCTTCAACGCGAATGGTTTTAGTAATACGTAAAAATTTCTTGGCTACGTTACTTTCTTCAATACCAACCGATTGAATTAGGTAGACGAAAGGCAATGCACTACCGTCCATAATTGGGATCTCAGGCGAATCAACTTCAACAACTAAGTTGTCAATACCTAAGCCAGCAACGGCTGCAAGCAAGTGTTCTACGGTGGAAACTTGAACGCCTTGCTCATTGACCAAACACGTACATAAGGTGGTTTCACCTACCGCCTCTGGGCGTGCAGGGATCTCAACTACAGGTTGCAGGTCAACACGTCGGAACACTATCCCAGTGTTTGCAGGTGCAGGACGGAGAGTGATCTGTACCTTTTCACCTTTGTGTAAACCAACACCAGTGGCCGAAATGCTCTGTTTGATTGTACGTTGCTTAATCATAATTCGCCTTTTAAATTGCGTTCTAACCATGCTCTTATTTACGTCTTATTTGCACAATAGCCCATAAGACAGGATGGCAAGAATAGCAAAATCCCAATTTGCAGTCAAAAAATTTACGAATTGGCTTACATTTTGCTACACACTGTTACCTGGATGTTGAAAGCTTGTTACCAACAAGCCATTAACATGCTGTTAGCCCAAACCTAATGTTTGTCCAACCAATATTACGTATGTAATCAAACTAAAGTGTATACCAATCGCCCATTCTTGCTTAGTCAGCCTGTTTACGTAAAAACGCAGGAATGTCTAAATAGTCCGCTTCTGATGCCGGTGCTGTTTGCGGCTTTTCTTCGGCATAAACACTCTTCATTGCTTCTGGCTCTGCTGCAGGCGCATAGTCTGCGTTAACAACCATTGGCTCTGGCTTTTGAATTGGCGGAACAATTGAGATTTCTGGTTTTTGCTGTTGGCCAATACCTGTAGCCACAACCGTTACACGTAATTCGTCACTCATATCAGGGTCGATTACCGCACCCACGACAACCGTCGCATTTTCTGAAGCAAACGCTTTAACCGCATTACCAACTGTTTCAAACTCATCGATTGAAATGTCCATGCCTGCGGTAATGTTAACCAAAATACCACGAGCGCCAGCTAAGTCGACGTCTTCTAATAATGGGCTTGAAATAGCCGCTTCTGCCGCTTCTTCAGCTCGGTCTTCACCAGATGCGGTGCCTGAGCCCATCATTGCTGTGCCCATTTCGGACATTACCGTTCTAACATCGGCAAAATCGACGTTAATTAAACCTGGGCGAGTAATTAGCTCAGCAATACCTTGTACCGCGCCTAGTAATACATTGTTTGCGGCTTTAAAAGCGTCTAGCAAACTTGTACCTGGGCCTAATACTTTTAACAGTTTCTCGTTAGGAATAGTGATTAATGAGTCCACTGTTTTAGATAAAAAATCAATCCCTTGCTCGGCGTAGTTCATACGCTTTTTGCCTTCAAACGGGAATGGTTTAGTTACTACAGCCACGGTTAAAATGCCCATTTCTTTGGCAATTTCAGCAACCACAGGTGCTGCCCCCGTACCCGTACCACCGCCCATACCGGCAGCAATAAACACCATGTCAGACCCTTGTAGAGTTTGACGGATGGTTTCACGATCTTCTTCTGCACTGCGACGTCCAATTTCAGGATTGGCGCCAGCACCTAAGCCCTTGGTTACATCAGCCCCCATCTGCAACGTTACCGTTGCTGATGAATTACGTAGTGCTTGCGAATCCGTATTCGCAGTAATAAATTCCACACCTTCGATTGTTTGCGACACCATGTGCTCAACAGCGTTACCGCCGCCACCGCCAACACCAATGACTTTAATCACTGCCTCTTCGTTGTGGTCTTCCATTAATTCAAACATAGTTTTACTCTCCGTACTTATTTTTGTTCCACCAAAAAAAATTCTATTCTTTTAAAATTCGCCTTTAAACCAGTTTTTGATGCGGGTTAGCATAGTGCCAACACCTTCAACTGGGGTTGTATTTTCTTCCGCGGCTTTGCTGGCTTCCAAGCCATAATGCAATAAACCTACTACTGTACAATAACTTGGGTCATCAACATAGTCGGTTAAGCCTTTTATATTAAGCGGATTACCAATTCGGACCGGCATTTGGAATACTTCTTCAGCAAATTCCGTTACACCTTCCATTTTTGCCGTACCGCCGGTTAGGACAATACCTGCTGCAATTTGATCTTCGAGGCCGCTGGCTTTGATTTCTTCCTGAATTAATTCAAATAATTCTTGATAACGCGGCTCGACGACTTCCGCCAATGTGTGACGTGACATGCTGCGTGCAGGACGTCCACCAACACTTGGTACTTCAATGTTTTCTTCCATGCTTACCATTTGACGTAAAGCACACGCATATTGCACTTTAATGTCTTCAGCATGGCTAAGTGGTGTTCTGAATATCTTGGCGATATCGCTAGTCACCTGATTACCACCAACTGGGATAACCGCACTGTGACGTAAAGCGCCCCCGGTAAAAATGGATATATCCATGGTACCGGCGCCCATATCGACCACACAGACACCTAATTCTTTTTCATCTTCCGTTAATGCCGCATAGCTCGACGCTAATGCCGAGAAAATCAATTGATCAGCACTTAACTCACAACGCTCAACACATTTAACGATGTTTTTGGCCATATCATTGGCGCAAGTTACAATGTGTACGCGTGCTTCTAGGCGCACACCTGACATGCCAATAGGGCTTTTAATCCCATCTTGCACATCCACACTGTATTCTTGTGGTAACACGTGCAACATACGACGCTCTGCCGACATAGGGACAGAGCGCGCCGTGTGAATAACGTTATCCACATCTTCCTGTATCACTTCATTGTCGTTAATTGGCACCATGCCATTTTCGTTTTGACAATGAATGTGTTTGCCGGAAATGCCAAGGTATACCGAGCCAATCTGACAATCTGCCATCAATTGGGCTTCGTTTACCGCACGTTGGATGGATTGAATAACTAAGTGAAGATCGTTTACCCCACCTTTGTCCATGCCACGGGCGGCATGATGGCCGACACCCACAATATTAAGTTGCTCATCTGGGGTAACTTCCCCCACGACGGCAACAATTTTTGAGGTACCAATGTCCAAACCGACAACAAAATTTCTATCTACTACTTTAGGCATTTGATTTTTGCTCTTTTTGTTCATCTGCAACAACTGGCTTCCAGCCAACTGCCATTCCTGTATCGTAACGCAAGTCAATATAATCAACCTGCAAATCCTTTTCGCTCAAGCTCTTTATGCGCTGATAGGCATCCATAAAGCGTTGTATGCGTTTAATCCTGTCTTCGCGGCCTAAATTCAAAAATACCCCGTCCCTTAGGGTAATTTGCCATGAATGGCGTTCTGTAAGCACCAATTCGGCTATTTCGGCCTTAATATACACCAATAAATCATTGATGTTGCGATAATTTTCTAGAGCTAACAACTCAGAACCTTCTGGTCCGAACAATTTTGGTAAATTTTCGCTAACTCGTTGTTTATCCGCTTGAAAAATTTTGCCATTAGCATTGATGAAAAAATCATCATTCCACTGGGCAACCGGTACTTGATCGACCACATAAACACTGACTTGATTTGGCCATTGTTTGCGGACCGAGGCACTGTAAACCCAAGGTAGTCCTTCCAAATTGTCTTGCACCTGATTGACATCTAGCTTAAAAAAATTATCTAGCTTACTCTGTCTTATCGCATTTTTAATTTCTAACTCACTAGAATATGGTGTTTTGCCTTTTATCACTAGACTTGATACCGGCATGGCCTGCTCTTTCATTACCGAATCATGCAAGTGATTTACGGCCAGAAACAAGCTCAAGCAAACCAGAATAAAAAAGCTAAGCCCTAACCAGAATACTCTGGGTGCTTGCTTAAAATTTAATTCCGTTTGCTCAGTTGTCATACACTTTAACCTTTTGAGTGATCGCTAAGTTGCAAAATGCGAGCAACTAAATCGCTAAAACTCAACCCATTCGCTTTCGCCGCTTTAGGCACTAAAGACGTTTCGGTCATACCCGGTACCGTATTCACTTCCAGTAAATTAAAGTGTCCTTCACTGTCTTGCATTAAATCAACACGTCCCCAGCCTTGTGCCCCTGTAGACTTAAACGCTTTTAACGCAAGCAGCTGCAATTGCTTTTCTTGCTCAACAGGTAAACCACACGGGCAGTGATACTCGGTTGAGGTACTTTGATACTTAGCGTCAAAATCATAAAATTCGTGCGGTGTAGACATATGAATCGCGGGTAAAGCCTGACTCCCCAACACAGCAACGGTGTATTCAGCGCCGCTTAACCACGCTTCTACCAAAATTTGCTCGTCATACTTAAACGCGTTTTCGAGAGCTGCGTCTAACTCAGCAACATTGTTGGCAATCGCCATACCAATG
Organism: uncultured Thalassotalea sp.; assembly: GCA_947502355.1. GTDB lineage: Bacteria > Pseudomonadota > Gammaproteobacteria > Enterobacterales > Alteromonadaceae > Thalassotalea_A. The sequence goes on from CANMZP010000003.1 coordinate 234,140, forward strand.
CTTGACCCTTCTTTAGCAGGCTTCACCATAACTTTGTTGCCGAGCTGGCTTAGCACTTGCTCACTGGTTTGAGCCGTGTATTCATCATGGTTAACCACACAAAAATCAGCCGTTGGTAACCCTGTGGCTTTAAATATCTGTTTTGTGCGCACTTTGTCCATCGATAATGAAGAACCCAATACTCCTGAGCCAGTATATGGAATACCCAAGTATTCCAAAGCCCCTTGAATACAGCCATCTTCACCACCACGGCCATGTAACGCGATAAACACACGCTCCACGTTTTGATTGACCAATTCATGCAAATCAAAATTCTTTGTGTCAATAAGCACGACGTTAAAACGTTCTTTTTGTAGCGCATCATAAACCGCCGCGCCAGACTTTAACGACACATCTCGTTCAGCACTATCACCACCATATAGCACGGCAATTTTTTGCTGTTTAAGGTTTTCTAAGTTGATTAATGCCTTGCTCATTTGCTCGCCTTCACATTCAGAACTCGGGCGGTAACCATTTCTCTGGCGATTGCGCCGACATTACCGGCACCTTGGGTAATAAGCATATCGCCATGTTTTAATAATGAGGCCATGATTTGCGGTAACTGTGTTGGGTCACTAACGTAAATAGGTTCAACACTCTTACGGCTACGAATACTGCGAGCCAATGCTTTTGAGTCTGCATTGGCAATGGGCTCTTCGCCTGCGGCATACACATCGAGTAAAACTAGGGTATCCACTTCGCTCAACACTTCGACAAAATCTTCGTATAAATCACGGGTACGCGAATAACGATGCGGTTGAAACAGCATCACTAAACGTCTTTCTGGCCAGCCATTTCGCATGGCTTTAATCGTTGCTGCGACTTCACTTGGGTGATGACCGTAATCATCAATGACCGTTATTTCACCTTCATTGGTGGTTAAATTAGCTAAATGTTCAAAGCGACGACCAATGCCTTCAAATTTACTTAGGGCCGCTAAAACGGCTTCATCGCTAACGCCTTCTTCGGTTGCCACAGCTATCGCCGCCAAGGCATTTAATACATTATGCTGGCCAGGTAGGTTAAGCGTTATGCTTAACTCGGGCTTATCTTTGCGAATTACCGTAAACGAGCTAACTTCGCCTTGTTGTTGATAATTTGTCGCACGCACATCGGCATCAGCCGAGAACCCATAAGTGGTCATGTGTCGTCCCATTCTAGGGAGTAACTCGCGAACCACAGGGTTATCGATACAAAGTACAGCCAAGCCATAAAATGGTAGGTTGTGGATAAACTCGATGTAGGTATCTTTTAACTTTTCAAAGTCACCTTCATAAGTATCCATGTGGTCTTCATCAATATTGGTGATAACCGCAACCATAGGCTGTAAGTGTAAGAACGAGGCATCACTTTCATCGGCTTCGGCAACCAAGTATTTGCTGTTGCCCAAACGTGCATTGGTACCGGCGCTGTTAAGCAAGCCGCCTATAACAAACGTAGGATCTAAATTCCCTTCAGCCATAATATCGGCAATCAAACTGGTGGTCGTCGTTTTTCCGTGAGTACCGGCAATGGCAATACCGTGCCTAAATCGCATTAGCTCAGCGAGCATCTCTGCACGACGTACGACTGGAATACGCATGTTTTGCGCTTCAAGCAGTTCAACGTTGTTTTTATTTATAGCGGTCGAAACCACAATCACGCTGGCACCCGACACATTGGCCGCGTCATGACCAATGGTAATCTTTGCGCCTAATTTTAATAAGCGCTTAACGACCGGGTTCACACTGATATCGGAGCCAGTGACCTGATACCCTTCATTTAATAACACCTCGGCAATGCCGCCCATGCCAGCACCACCGATGCCAACAAAGTGGATCACATTTACTCGACGCATTTCTGGCGTTTTCATTTTGTTTTCAATCATAATTTCACCAACTGGGCACAAACATCAGCAACATCACGGGTTGCTTTTGGCTTGGCCGCTGTTGCACAGGCTTGTGCCATTTCTCCTAACGTATGGTCATGTTTAAGCAATTGCATAAGTTGCTCAGCCAATACGTTAGCGTTCATATTTTTCTGCTCTAATAAGATTGCCCCTTGTTGATTTACAAGAAACATCGCATTTTTGGTTTGATGATCATCGACAGCGTGTGGCAATGGTACAAATATCGCAGGCTTTCCAGCCAGGGCTAATTCAGATACCGTTAAGGCACCTGCACGGCAAATTACCACGTTGGCCCACGCATAAGCGGCCGCCATATCATCAATAAAATCGGTTACTTTTACGTTACCCTCTGCCACAGCAGGGTAATTGGCAACCACTTTCTCACTATTTCCAGCACCCGTTTGATGCCAGATATTGATTGTTCGTGTACTTTCTTGCTCTAGGGCTTCTTCCTTAGAATGACGAGCAATCACCTTGATTGCTTTAGGTACCGTTTCATTAAGCACCTGAGCCCCTAAGCTACCGCCAACGATTAACACGTTGCAGCCATTACCTAAAGGCTGTGATGCTTGTTCTCCAACATTGGCAATATCACTGCGCACTGGATTGCCAACAACCTGACAAGCAACAGAGGAAGCAAAAGCACCGGGAAAGGCACAAAGCACTTTATTGGCAATCTTAGCTAAATACTTATTGGTCATGCCCGCGACGGCATTTTGCTCATGCAATACCAAAGGCGTTCCAGTCAACTTTGCTGCTACCCCACCGGGGCCACTTGCATAACCGCCCATGCCAAGAACAACATCCGGTTTGACTTGTTTGATCACGTTTATTGCTTGCCAAATTGCATGCAGTAACTTAAACGGTATGTTTAGCTTGGCGGCTAAACCCTTACCACGCAAACCGGCAATATTTAAAAATGAAATATCAATGCCGTTGGCTGGAATTAACTGCGCTTCCATACGTTCACTGGTGCCTAACCAATGGATATGCCAGCCTTGTTGTTGCAACTCTTTGGCAACGGCAAGGCCTGGAAAAATGTGTCCACCAGTACCGCCGGCCATCACCAACAAGGTAGGAGATGCATTACTCATTTCTATCTCCTTTGGCAATGGCCTGAATGCTTTGCATTCTCAGCTCGTGGTCAATACGAATTAAGACCACAATCGCTAAGGTCATAATGACCATGGAGCTACCGCCGTAACTGATCAATGGCATGGTCAGTCCTTTCGTTGGTAACATACCCGCACTTGCGCCTACGTTAACCGCTGTTTGAAAGCTTATCCAAATGCCAATGGCATAAGCAAAATAGCCTTCAAAATACTTTTCTTTTTCCAGAGCTTTGCGCCCAAGTAATAAGGCCTTGACCACTAAAATCAAACACAGGGCCAATAAACATACCACCCCGATAAAACCAAATTCTTCGCCAATAACCGCCATTACAAAGTCCGTATGCGCCTCTGGTAAATATTCCAACTTTTGGATGCTGTTACCTAAACCCTGACCGAAAAACTCACCCCGGCCATAAGCCATTAAAGATTGCGTTAACTGATAACCAGTACCATAAGGATCCGACCAAGGATCCAAGAACGACGTTACTCGACGTACTCGATATGGCTCTAAGGCGATTAAACCACCTACGGCCAATAAGCCCGCGCCTAATACACCCGCAAATTGGATGATTTTTGCACCGGCTAAAAACAATAAACCAAGGGTTGTGGCGAACATAACGACCACGGTCCCTAAATCGGGCTGCAATAATAACAAAAATGCCAATAAACTTAATACCGCAATAGGCTTTATCCAGCCTTTAAATTTCTCGGTAACTTCTTTTCGCTTACGCACTAGGTAGCCCGATAAATAACAAAAGAAGAACAGTTTCGCCGGCTCTGCTGCCTGAATGGTTAGCGGGCCTATGACAATCCAACGTGTCGAGCCGTTTACGCTACGCCCGATGACGAGCACAACAATCAATAATATGACCGCCAAAAACAAAAACCAAGCACTGTATTGATGCCATTTTTGCATTGGAATAAGCAAGCTAATGCCAGCAACGATTAAGCTAATGACAATGTAAATGCCATGGCGTAACACAAAATGAAACGGGTCATCAAACAGGCGTTCAGCCACTGGCATGGAGGAGCTAGCCACCATGATTAGGCCAATCAGATACATCATAATGGACAGCACCACAAAACCACGGTCAAAGGTTGCACTCTGATTCGAAGCACTATCCCCCATCAACCATTGTGGTAAGGCTGGCATTTGCATAGTAGGGGTTAAACTGGCCATTAAATGCCCTCCCTTACTGCACTAATAAATTGCTCACCGCGTTGCATATAATTGTCAAACATATCCAAGCTGGCACATGCTGGAGAAAGCAAGACTAAATCGCCTTTCTTTGCCATGCTACGTGCCCTTGCAACAGCTTCGGTTAAATCCTTAACCAATACACTGTCTTTTTTTAAACGGGCGATTTGGGTTGCATCTTTACCAAAGCAAATGAGTTTATCGACATGCTTATCAAAACTGGATGCTAACTCGGTAAAATTAGCCCCTTTACCATCGCCACCGGCGATTAAAATCAAGTGCTGATTCGCTTGCGCCAAGCCATCGATGGCCGCTAAGGTTGCACCAATATTGGTGGCTTTTGAGTCATTCACCCAGGTAATGCCATCATCGGTTGGGACCAACTTGCAGCGATGCTCTAAACCTTCAAAGGATGTTAAGGCATGCAACATAATCGACATAGGCCATTGAGCCACATAACCTAATGCTAAGGCCGCTAAACAGTTCAATTCGTTATGCTGGCCAACAATGGGCAACTCGTTGCAGGCAAGTAGACGTTGTTCACCAAAGGCAAGATAGCGCATATTATCTTTGCTTATGATGCCAAATTGCCCCTCTTTCGGTGTGTCCAAACCAAAGGATGTTGCAACCTTGCTTAACTCCGCCGGAGAAGCATCGGCTTGTTCACGGCTTATCACCGCAAACTCACTTTGCTCATAAATACGTAGTTTTATGGCGCGGTAATTTTCTAATGTTTTATGACGATCGAGATGATCATCACTAATGTTTAATACTGTGCTTGCTAACGCCTGCATTGACGTCATGGTTTCTAACTGGAAACTGGATAACTCAAGGATGACAACATCAGGTTCATTATCAATAATATCAAGCACCGGTGTGCCAATATTTCCTGCCAGCTCGGCTTTAATGTCGCAGGCCTGTGCCATATGCGCTAACAAAGTCACCACGGTAGATTTGCCGTTAGAGCCCGTAACCGCTAGTAATTTCGCTTTGGTTAACCGTGAAAACAACTCCACATCACCAATAAGTACGCTATCGGCTTTACGGTTATTGACAATTTCTGGCAAATTAATATCAACACCTGGGCTTGCTAAAATAACATCAGCCTGACGGATGAGTTGTTTGTCCCATGCGCCTTTAATAACCAAAGCCTTAGGGGCAATTCTTGCTAAAGGTTTGCTATTGGCATGCGCGCGTGAATCGTTAACCGCAAATGAATAACCCTTTGTCGCTAAAAATCGGGCAAACGAAAGCCCTGTGGCTCCAAGGCCCAGGATCAGTATGTTTTTATTGTCTAAAAACGCTAACGGCGACATGTGAGTTATCAGTTCCTTATTATTTGAGTAACGTTGCTTATCTTAATTTCAGGGTGGCTAAACCAATCAGAACCAACACCACCGAGATTATCCAAAAGCGGACAATAACGCGTGGCTCCGGCCAGCCTTTTAATTCATAGTGATGATGAATTGGCGCCATTCTAAAAATGCGCTTGGCACGTAATTTATACGAGCCGACTTGTAGAATCACTGACATGGTTTCAACCACAAAAATACCGCCCATAATAAACAGCACGATTTCTTGTTTTACCAATACCGCAATAACACCTAACAGCGCACCAAGAGCTAATGACCCCACATCGCCCATAAACACCTGTGCCGGGTACGTGTTAAACCATAAAAAGCCTAAGCCAGCACCGACAATGGCTGTACAAACCACCACCAATTCACTTACCTCGCTGATATAAGGTAAGTTTAAGTAACCCGCAAAATTCACGTTACCGGTAACATAGGCAAAAATAGCAAATGCCCCAGCAACCAATATGGTTGGCACAATGGCTAAGCCATCTAGGCCATCGGTCAGGTTAACCGCATTTGATGCGCCAATGATCACAAAATAAGTAAATACGATATAAAACAAGCCTAATTGCGGCATTACGTCTTTTAAAAACGGGATCAGCAACGAGGTATCGGTTGGTGTTGCCGCAATACTGTATAAATAAATCGCGGTACCAAGTGATGCAACGGTTTGCCAGAAGTACTTCCAACGGGCAATGAGGCCTTTTGGATCTTTGCGAACCACTTTCCGGTAGTCGTCAACAAAGCCAATCAGTCCAAAGCTAATGGTGACAAAAATCACCACTTGCACGTAAGCGTTGGTTAAGTCGGTCCAAAGTAAAATACTTAATAATATGGTCCCTAAAATCAACATACCGCCCATCGTAGGTGTACCTGATTTTGATAAATGACTTTGCGGGCCATCATCACGGACGGTTTGCCCAATTTGCATATTTTGCAAATAACGAATTAATTTCGGACCAAAGTATAACGAAGCAATAAGCGCGGTTAAGGTGGCAACTATCGCTCTAAACGTAAGGTATGAAAAAACATTAAAGCCAGAATAGTACTGGGTTAAAAATTCACCTAACCAAACTAACATGTTGCCTCCTGGCTATCCGATTCTTGTTGAAATTGTTTTTGGATGGCCTTGACCACAAGCTCCATTCTGGCGCTTCGAGAACCTTTTACTAACACTGTTACTGCTTTTTCCATGTTGTTTAGCGTATTTGCTAAATAGTCAATTAAATCTTGCTGCTCATTAAAGTGATGACCGTTTGCCTGTGGCACTTGTGAGGTGTGCTGACTGTGCACACCCACGGTCAAAACCGAGCCTATGTTTTTTTGTGCGGCAAATTCACCTATCTCACGGTGATATTGTGCCGTTTCATTGCCTAATTCACCAAAATCACCCAATACGAATATCGATTCACTAGGATACGAAGCCAATAGGTCGATGGCCGCTTTGGTCGACTCTACATTGGCATTGTAGGTATCGTCGATGATCGTAAGCTTAGGTGTTAGTTGATGCACATTTACTCGACCTTTTACAGGTACAACCGTTTCAAGGCCTAAAATCACATCGGTTAACGAAATGCCTAATGCCAACGTTGCACTAGCCGCTGCTAAGGCATTACTCACATTGTGTTTGCCTGGAATGCTTAGCCTTACCTGTTGCTCGCCTTGTGAGCAGTGAAGCTTAAACTGCGCACAACCTTGACTGTCGGTCTGAATATCCGTGGCGTAAACATCACTTTTATCCATCGTTGAAAACGTTTGTACAGCTTTGTCCTTTAAACGCCATTGCCACTGTTCGGTATGAATGGTGTCTCGGTTATATATCGCCGTACCGTGCTTAGCCAGACCAGAAAAAATTTCACCTTTTGCCTTTGCTACCCCTTGTAGGCTGCCAAATCCTTCCAGGTGGGCAGCGGCGATGTTATTGATTATCGCCACATCGGGTTTAGCCAAATTGGTGGTATATTCAATTTCACCTTGATGGTTTGCACCCAGCTCTACAACGGCAAATTCATCATCGGCTTGTATACTTAATAAGGTTAACGGTACGCCAATGTCATTATTAAAATTACCTTTGGTGGCCATAACTTTGCCAAGTGGCTTTAAAATTGCGGCGATCATTTCTTTGACCGTCGTTTTCCCACTGCTACCGGTAATGGCTACCGTTTTAGGGTTTACACACTGTTTAACATAAGCGCCAAGCATGCCTAATGCTGCATGACTGCTTTGCACAACAATTTGGGCGATATTAACGTTTTGTTCGCTTTCGACAACAACCGCTAAACAGCCAATGTCTTTTGCCTGTTGAACAAATTTGTGGCCATCAAAATTTGGGCCTTTCAAGGCAATAAACACATCGCCTTGTTGTAATGTTCTTGAATCGGTTGAAACTTGCTCAACCATTGCATCGTCACCAATGAGGCGACCATTAACCGCCGCACTGATTTGGGAAAGCGATAAGCTAATCATTGCTTAACTCCTTCGCTTGTTTTGACTGATAAAATGTACGCACTAATTCTCGCTCATGGTACGCTATTTTTTCATGACCTATGATGGTGTAATCCTCATGGCCCTTACCTGCGCATAATACCATATCTTGTGGTTTTGCTTGCTTTAATGCCGTTAAGACGGCTTGTTCACGGTCTAATATCACCTGAACATTTTCTGTCGTTTTCATGCCCGCTAAAATATCATCACATATTTTCTGTGGTGATTCGGTGCGCGGATTATCGTTGGTTACGATAATATGACTGGCATACTGCTCTGCAATAGCTCCCATAAGAGGGCGTTTGCCACTGTCACGATCGCCACCACAACCAAATACCAACCATAGCTCACCTTTGCAATGCCCTTGCACCGATTGCAGCGCCTTTTCTAAGCCATCAGGGGTATGAGCGTAATCGACAACCGCTGTTGGCTGCGCTGCCCCCATAAAGGCTTCCATTCGTCCGGCGACCGGTGTTAAAGAATTGGTAAACTTCGCAATCTGTTCTAATTCAAAACCTTGCACCAATAACACCGCGATGGTGGCTAACAGGTTACTCACGTTAAACGCGCCCAATAAGCTAGAGTGTATTTCACTGTTGCCCCAGCTCGATTGCAGGCTAAACGTGACACCTTGTTGGTGACATTGAATATTTGTAGCAAACAAATACTCCTGTTCGGCCGTTAGATCAACATGTTGTGGTTCACAACTAAATAGCACCGTACGGTTTTTACCCGAAAATTCGGTTAGCCATTGTACAGCGACATCATCATCGGCATTTAAGATATGAATTTGCTTGTCGTTGCCAATAAACAGCTGTTTTTTGGCATTAGCATAATCTTGCATATCGGCGTGATAATCCAGATGATCTCGGGATAAATTTGTAAACACAGCGATATCAATGATGGTTTTATTAACCCGTCGCTGACTCAATGCATGTGACGACACTTCCATGGCCACTTGTTTAATCTGCTCCGCCTTAAATTGGGCAAGCAACTGCTGTAACTTAGTTGGGCCCGGCGTGGTATTATTTATGTCGACCAAGTGATCTAAAGTGCCCGCTCCCATGGTACCAATAATGCCAGTGCGTTGACCCATCGCTTCAAGTAATTGTGCAACCAACAAACTGCAACTGGTTTTGCCATTTGTTCCCGTAATGCCAGTCAGCACAACATCATTAGAAGGCTGCCCATAATAGTAAGCACTTACATCTGCCAGGTTTTCAGCTAATTGATAAAACCAAATCACCGGGATCGTTTTCTTAACGCCCGATGGGAGGTTGAATTCTTGGTATTGAATTTCACCGTGGGCCGCTTGTGTGTCACTTTGACACAACACCAATGCCGCCCCTTGGCTAACTGCATCTTTTATAAAGGCACTGCCGGTTTGCGCCGTACCTGAAACCGCCGCAAAAATATCATCATGTTTTACCTGACGTGAGTCATTACAAATATCTTTTGTTTCGATATTGGCCAACTCGATGCTTATGGCAAAGTGTTGTAATGCTGCCTGTATTGAAAACGCAGCATAGTGGTCTGTATTAAGCACCATTGTCACTCCGTTTTCGGTTTAGTTTACTCAATCTGGTTTCACCATCGGGTGGCACGTTCATGTATTGCAATGCTCCACCCATAACGCGTGAAAACACCGGCGCGGCAACTTCACCACCATGGTATAAATCGCCACCGGGTTCATTTATCACCACCACAATGGCCAACTTTGGATCGCTAACCGGTGCTACTCCGGCAAAAATCCCAACGTAATCATTACCGTAACCACCACTAGCGGCGGTTTTAATTGCCGTACCCGTTTTACCGGCTACGCGATAGCCTTCTACTTTAGCCCGGTGGCCACCGCCTTCGGTTACCACTTGTTCAAGCATTTTCAGTACCGCTTCGGTATTCTTCTTATCTAGGACTCTTTCACCTGATAAACCTTGTGGGTTTTTAACCACCGTCAACGGCATCTTGTATCCACCATTACCGATAGCGGCATAAAATCGAGCCAACTGCAAAGGGCTGATCGCCAAACCATAACCATACGATAAACTCGCCAACTCATGTTTCGACCAACGGTAGCGGTCTGATAACATGCCCGATGTTTCACCAATGAGCCCGGTTCCCGTTTCTTCTGAGAACCCCATTTCAAAAAACTTGCCTAAGAAGAAGTCTTTGTTGATATCTAGCGCTAATTTTGTGGTGCCCATGTTCGACGAGTTTTCCAAAATGCCCGACAAAGTTAACTTGCCATAGTTTCTTGGATCTGAGACACGTCTGCCCCCCAAATACATCCAACCAGGGGATGTATTAACAATGGCATCTTTATTTACCGAGCCAAACTCTAACGCCGATAATACGGTTAACGGCTTCATGGTCGAACCGGGTTCAAACACATCGGTAATGGCTCGGTTACGAAAACGGTGCGTTGCCACCCCTTTGCGGTTATTCGGGTTATAAGACGGACCATTAACCATAGCCAGAACTTCGCCGCTGTTAACATCAAGCACAACCACAGAGCCTGATACCGCTTTATACGATTTTATTGCTGCTTTTAACTCTTGGTAAGCCAATGCCTGAATACGCTGATCAATCGATAACATTACGGCTTGCGGTTGCACCGCTTCGGTATCGGCCAGGATCTCAATTTTTCGACCTTTGGCGTCTTTACGATACTTTTTAACACCGGAGGTGCCGACCAGTCTGTCGTTATACAGTCGCTCCAATCCTTCGATGCCTTTATCATCGACGTTGGTAAAACCAATTAAATGTGCACTGATCTCCCCAGTTGGGTAAAAACGCTTCGATTCTTTACGAGAAAAAATCCCCGGGATTTTCAATTCTTTTACGTATTGCGCCATCGATGGCGATATTTGCCGAGCGATATAAGCAAAACGTTTTTTCGGGTTAGTACCTACCCGAGCTTTTAATCGTTCAACATCCTGCCCCAATACATCCGCTAGCGCCTGCCAGCGTTTTTTCATGCTTAAGCCATTCTTTTCAATCACAATTTTCGGATCAGCATATAAGGTTCGAACCGGCACACTTACCGCTAATTCAACACCGTTCCGGTCTAAAATAGAGGCTCGATGACTGTCGTTTGCAGCATTACGAATGGTGGTATTATTGCCACGAGTGATTAACACATCAGGCTCAATAACCTGAATATAAGCTGCACGCGCCACAATGCCGCCGTAGACTAAAAATATTAGCCCTAAAACGACATAAAACCGCCACGCTATCGTGGTCGGTTTTGTTGTGTCTTTGGTTTGTGCAATCTTCTGCGTTGTCATGGTATCTTTATTATTATTTCTTCGTGTGGTTTAGGCCGCATCATTAGCAACTGCTGCTCTGCTTTATGTTCAATTTCACTGTGCTCTGCTAAGGAGTTTTGCTCCAAAAGCAGGTTACGCCATTCAATATCAAGTTCATCCTGCATTGAATATAAGACTTCAAGCTCACTGGTGGTTTGCCGATTTATATGGGTTAAATAAATTACCGCAAACGCTGATAGAAGCACTAAAAACACCAAGGCGTATGTCCCACTAAAGCGTTTAAAATCGAGCCAAATCTCTTTGAGTAAAACCGTGTTACTCGAAGCCATGATGCTTTAATCCTTTGCCAACCTTTCTGCAACACGCATGACCGAGCTTCGCGAACGTACGTTTTCGGTGACTTCGTTTTTACTTGGCTTTAATTTTCTGCCCACCAAACTAAGCTTTTTACCTTTTTGCAATTCCGCTTCGGTTATTGGCATACCACGAGGCACTTTTTTGCCCTGACTATGCTTTTTCATAAACTGCTTAATTAAACGGTCTTCTAATGAGTGGAAACTAATTACCACCAATCGACCGCCTTCATTTAAGACATCCAATGCCGCATTAATGGCCTTTTCAATTTGTTCCAATTCGCTGTTGATATACATACGAATGGCCTGAAAGCTGCGAGTGGCAGGATGCTTTTTAATTTCTTTTTGTGGCGCGGCGGTTTTAATAATTTTCGCCAACTGCCCGGTTGTTTCAATGGTCTCTTCTTCTCTTGCGTCAACAATGGCATTGGCGATGCGCCAAGCATGTTTTTCTTCACCAAAGGTGCGCAGTACCCAAGTAATGTCTTCCACATCAGCAACGGCAATCCACTCGGCCGCTGTTTGGCCTTTGCTGGTGTCCATACGCATATCAAGCGGACCGTCGTTCATAAAACTAAACCCACGGCTCGCATCGTCTAGTTGCGGAGATGACACGCCAAGATCCAATAAAATGCCATCGACTTTATCGACCAACTGCAAGTCCTCGGCAATATTGGCTAAATTTGAAAAACCATCATGGACAATTTCAAAACGGCCATCATCAGCAAAACGTTTCGCCGCTTCAATCGCGGTTGGATCCCTGTCGATTGCGACCAAACGACCGTCTTTGCCTAGGTTGTCTAGAATCAAACCGGAGTGACCGCCCCGTCCAAACGTACAATCGATATAAATACCGTCGGTTTTAATATCAAGCCCATCAATGGCTTCTTGCAGTAAAACCGAAATATGTGAGAATTCTTTAGTCATAATTACAGTGATAAATCTTGTAAGCGTTCGGTTAATTCAACTTTGCCTTCTTGGATATCACGAATGCCTTCTTGCATTTGTGCTTGCCAAACCGACTCATTCCAAATTTCAAACTTATTAAATAAACCAACCAACATAATATTTTTATCTAGGTTGGCATGTTGACGTAATACGCCATTGAGTAAAAGACGGCCATTTTTATCTAAAAAGCACTCAGTGGCATTACCCAACAAGATCCTTTTTATTAATCGCTCGCTCTTATTCATGTCAGATAAACGGCTTAATGTTACTTCTAAATCTTGCCATTCTGGGAGTGGATACAACAACAAACATGGGCTTTCGGTATGCAGAGTACAGATCATTTTGCCTCCATAATCAGCAAATAAGCTATCGCGATACCTTGTTGGTATCGTGATCCTATTTTTACTGTCTAATGTGACACTGCTTGCACCGCTAAACATATTTTTATTAGTAATCGTTTAAAACCGGTTGTTTTTTAACCAAATGTTAAAGGATCCACTTTTCTCCACTTTTCCCCACTCTGATACAGTTTAGTGATTATAGTCAACAATTGTCAAGTAAAGAAGGCAATCTAATGATATCGCCCAAGGTCAACAAAAATAAGGCATTCAGCTAAGTTGTTTATAATGTGGGGGATTGTGGAATTAAGGGGGGGATTTTACCCAGATAATGGGCAAATTTTTTGTGGCCTTTAAAATATTTCCGGTTGATATGTCACCAAGGTGTAACAAAGTGGTAACGTCGCACTTCGAACCTCAGCGCTAAACGATGACAAATTGTAGTAAAATAACACGATATACACAATTGTAATTGAAAATGACAACTTACAGCCTAAATTACAACCAAATTCTTAGCACAAAGCTGATTTATATCATTGCATTGGTATGGTTTTTACTGCAATATCTAGCTCCAATGAGCCTGTGTAATAAAGTTACAGTAATATTAAGAAAGATTACTCAATGCATGCCAAAATTGGTTATTGAACTATACTTTCGTTTTATCAAAATTGGCCTTTGATAAACATTAGCCTAGTCAACTCACGCGACGTTAACAGGCAAGTTACTCTAACGGGCATGAACCACTCAAGATTGTAAATAACAGGCAGTCAATTTTTATATTTGCTAAATCGGGGATTCTACTGACTTTGGAGAAACAATAGTCACTTAGAATGAAACCTACTGTAACATCGGAATAGATGACATGTTAAAAAATATCAACCCAACTCAAACGCATGCTTGGAATGCGCTAACAGCACACTTTGAAACAGCTCAAAATATGGAGCTGAAAGAGCTATTTGCTCAAGACGCAGCACGTTTTGACAAATACTCAGTACGTTTTGGTTCTGACTTCCTTGTGGACTACTCAAAAAACCTTATCAACGAGGAAACACTAAAGAACCTATTTGCGCTGGCAAACGAGACGCAACTTAAGTCTGCTATCGATGCGATGTTTAATGGTGATGCGATCAACCAAACGGAAGGCCGCTCTGTACTTCACGTGGCACTGCGCAACCGTAGCAACTCGCCAATCCTAGTGAATGGTGAAGATGTAATGCCTGCTATTAATGCTGTTCTTGAGAAAATGAAATCTTTCTCTGAGCGCGTAATTGGTGGTGAGTGGAAAGGTTACACTGGCAAAGAGATCACTGATGTTGTTAACATTGGTATTGGTGGTTCAGACCTTGGTCCTTACATGGTGTCTGAAGCACTGGCGGCATACAAAACACGCCTGAACATGCACTTTGTTTCTAACGTCGACGGTACTCACATTGCAGAAACATTAAAGAAAGTAAACCCAGAAACAACACTATTTCTAGTGGCATCTAAGACGTTTACAACTCAAGAAACAATGACTAACGCGCATTCTGCTCGCGATTGGTTCCTAGCCTCTGCTGGTGATGAAGCGTTTGTTGCGAAGCACTTCGCGGCACTATCAACAAATTCATCAGCAGTGTCTCAGTTTGGTATCGACACAGAAAACATGTTCGAGTTCTGGGACTGGGTTGGTGGTCGCTACTCACTATGGTCAGCAATCGGTTTATCAATTGCACTAGCGGTTGGTTACGACAATTTTATCGAAGTGCTAACCGGTGCTCATGAGATGGATTGCCACTTCAAGTCAACGGATCTTGAAAGCAACATTCCAGTGATTTTGGCACTTATTGGTATTTGGTACAACAACTTCCACGGTGCAGAATCTGAAGCCATCCTGCCATATGACCAATACATGCACCGCTTTGCGGCTTACTTCCAGCAAGGTAACATGGAATCAAACGGTAAGTGTGTTGATCGTAACGGTGAAGCCGTGACTTACCAAACGGGTCCTATTATCTGGGGTGAGCCTGGTACAAACGGCCAACACGCGTTCTATCAGCTCATTCACCAAGGTACTAAGCTTATTCCTTCGGATTTCATTGCGCCTGCAGTGAGCCACAATCCAACCGGCGATCACCATCAGAAGCTAATGTCTAACTTTTTCGCACAAACAGAAGCGCTAGCATTTGGTAAGTCTGAAGAAACGGTGAAAGCAGAGTTCTTAGCAACAGGTAAAACGGAAGAAGAAGTAGCAGAGCTTGTTCCGTTTAAGGTGTTTGAAGGTAACCGCCCGACAAACTCAATTCTTGTGAAAGAAATCAACCCTCGTACACTAGGTCAGCTAATTGCGATGTATGAACACAAAATCTTCGTACAAGGTGTTATTTGGAACATCTTCAGCTTTGACCAATGGGGTGTAGAGCTTGGTAAGCAACTAGCAAGCCAGATCCTTCCTGAGCTTGCAGATGATGAAGCGATCTCTTCTCATGACAGCTCTACTAACGGTTTAATCAACGCATTTAAAGCATTTAAAGCTTAATTTGCATTTAGACAAAATAAAGGTTGGCAATCGCCAACCTTTTTTTTCTGTTACACCAAACATATTCTGCTCTCACTAACTATATAAGTAACTTCCCATTAAGCCTAAGTGACGCTCACCACAGATTTTATCCATGATTTCCTGTTCAAGCTTTTCATCAAGGTTACACAACATAGAACCACGTATTTAACTACCGACCATACCGATGAAGTAGAGACAGCGCCACGGCGATTTCACCTTTTTAGAGTCTCATCTTGGGCTAGTTTTTATTTCGGCTTTTTAAGGTAAGCTCAATAGCAGCTGCTATTATTAAATAATTGCTCATCGTCAGTAAGTTATACCAACTCATTATGTATAGCCAACCGTTAATTGCCATTGTTATTGTGTTAATAGCCACGTTGGTGATTGTGATAAAAAAAATCCATTCACAAACCCAAAAAGATATTGCCGATATATTGCAGAAAAAAGAGACTAGGCAACTTATCACCGGCGCCTTAATTACCTTTTTGCTGATCATTTCTATTGTCATTTATTATGGTTTACAGCAAATTCGCAATAAAATAAATACTCAGACCGGCGATGCGCTGACCACATTGGTTGAAAGCACTGATTCGGCCCTAAACAGCTGGTTTGATCGTCAGGAATACCTGCTCCATAAATTTATTAACGCCCCTTCTTCTGCACAATTGATCAGAAAAGTGGTCACTAGCAAGCCGCAATCGAGTGACGCCCGTGACGCGTTAAATCTATTACGAGATCAACGAAGTCAATTAGACATTAAAAATCGCCATGTCGGCTTTTTTATTATCAACAAACAGCACCTGAACATTGCTTCGGCAAGAGACAGCAACCTATATCAAGTCAATTTAATTTATCAGCAACGTCCCGATTTACTGGAGCGCGTTTTTAAGGGGGAAACGTTATTAATCCCGCCTATCCGATCCGATATCGCCTTGCATGATGTGCAAAAAGGCTTAGGGGCTCACAACACGACTATGTTTATCGTAAGTCCTCTGCGCGATAAAGAACAAAAGATTGATGCGGCATTTGCCATTCGAATCGACCCCTTTAAAGAGCTTTATAATATCGTGGTAAATTCACGCATTAGTGCCACTGGCGAGTCATATTTCATTGATCATAACGGCTACTTGTTGTCGCCGAGTCGATTCGAAAAGCAACTGGCCGATTTCGGCTTAATTGCCGGAGGTCAATCGAGTATTTTAAATGTTGCGGTAAAAGATCCCGGTCATCCGTTAAGTAAAGAGAGCCAATTGGATCCATCGATTGAATCGCTGTCATTAACCTACAGTGCCGCACAGGTCATACAAAAACAAAATGGTCAGAATATAGAAGGATACCGAGACTACCGAGGACAAATGGTGCTGGGTGCCTGGCATTGGTCCGAGAAACTCAATTTAGGGCTAATTTCTGAAATTAACATTAACGATGTACAACAAGGTTATTATGAGCTTCGCTCAACCATTATCGTGGTGTTTATCAGTATTGTGATCCTTTGTGCCTTACTTGGTAATATTTTCACCAATATTTTAAGACGCATGAATGCGCGTCTTCGCTCAGTAAA
Source organism: uncultured Thalassotalea sp. (assembly GCA_947502355.1). Lineage (GTDB taxonomy): Bacteria > Pseudomonadota > Gammaproteobacteria > Enterobacterales > Alteromonadaceae > Thalassotalea_A. The sequence continues at coordinate 251,221 of CANMZP010000003.1, forward strand.
TTCACAATTGGAGCAAAGAGTAAGTGAACGCACCAAAACCCTTTCAGCAAGTGAAGAAAAACTGTGGGATTTATATGAAAACTCACCCGTTGCTTATGCAACGATCTTAAGTTCCGGACAATTTAGTAAGCACAATAAGATGTTTGCCGAGCTGATTGCCTACCCTCGATTTGAGTTTAATGAATTAAAGTGGCAGCAGCTTTACCCAAGTGATAAAAACGATCAAAGTGCAAAGCAGTTTTTTGAACGGATATTTCAGGGACAAATCCAGTCAACAGAAAACATCACCTTGAAAAAGGCGAATGGTGAATTAATTCAGGTTGCGGTAACGGCAGCTATCAATTCAGATAACTCAGAAATAAAACTCTCGGTTGTCGATATTAGTGAAAAACTCAAAGCCATTAACCAACTATCTCGAAATGAGCGTCAGTTTCGTTCCATTGTGAATAATTTACCCGCCGCGGTGTTTCGTTTTGTTATTGAGAAGCAATGGAATGAAGACAGTGTTCTGCTTTACATTAGCAAGCGAGTTGAAAAAATTCTCGGCTTTACACCTGATGAGCTTCAGGACTTATCAAGTCATCATCGATTAAGTCAATTAATCGTTCCCGAACATCAAGAGCGCTTTAAGCAAAGCATTGAACAGTCGATTGTTTCTGAGCAGCCATTCTCAGTCGAACTCATGCTGGTAGACAAGCAAGCTAACTTTAAAAACGTGCGCTTACGTGGCGCTGTTATTCGCGATAATGAACTTCAAAAACGTTATCTCGACGGCGTGATCATTGATATTAGCGAACAGGTTAAACTGCAAAATGATTTAGCAGAGAGTGAAATTCGCTTTAAGACCATCATCGAAAGTTTGGCCGATGGGGTTATTGTGGTTGATGCGCATGGCATTATTCAAAACTTTTCCCCCGCCGCTGAATTAATTTTTGGGTATCAAGCAAAAGAAATTATTGGTCAATCTATTCGCTTAATTCAGCCCGTTAAAATATTGTCCGAAGAAGAGACCCCTTTTAGTGGTTTAAAAGAGTTTCGATTTGGCTTTGAAGACTCGGTGGCACAAAAACTGATTGGTCGTCGTAAAAACGATGCACTTATTCCCATCGATGTCGCATTTAAAAGCACGCAAATTGGTAAACAGAAACTCTTCATTGGTATTTTCCGAGATATCAGTCAGCAATATAAGCAAGACCAACGTCTTATTGAGAGCGAAGAACGACTTGAAGCCGCAACGAGCAGTGCCCGAATTGGTCTGTGGGAGTTTAGCCCATCAACAGGGAGTGCTCGCATTAATAAAGTTTGGGCGACGATGCTCGGCTATGATCCGACGGAATTGCTTGAAGAGAACAAAGACTGGGCACTGGTTAAAAATGGCATGACAACTTGGGGAGAATTAATCCACCCTGAAGATAAACCGCATGCAGAGGAGCAAATGCGAGCTTATCTAAATGGTGAGTTAAGCGAATACCGCCAGGAAGTTCGCGCCTTGTGTAAAGATGGAAGTTATAAATGGATATTAAGTATAGGCCGTAGTTCAAAATATTCTGAATTAGGCAGTACCCAAAGAATTTCAGGGGTTCATATCGATATTAATGAACGCAAGAAGCTGGAACAAAACTACGCCAAAGCGATTCAACTGGCCGATGATGCCAACCGCGCTAAATCAGACTTTTTAGCCAATATGTCACATGAGATCAGAACCCCAATGAATGCGATAATCGGTATGTCGCACTTAGCTCTAGAAACTCAGCTCAACAAAGCTCAGCGCAATTACATAGATAAAGTACACCGCTCGGCAAAATCGCTACTGGGCATCATTAACGACATTCTCGATTTTTCAAAAATCGAAGCCGGTAAACTGGATATTGAAGCCATTGATTTTAACCTGGCTGATACTCTGGATAATCTGGTGAACTTTATTAGCATCAAAGCCGAAGAAAAGCGTCTGGAATTGTTATTCGATATTGAACCTAACTTGCCTATGCTGCTTAAAGGTGACCCCCTCAGATTGACCCAAATCTTGATAAACCTAACCAATAATGCCATAAAATTCACCCATCAAGGGGAAATATTATTGGCCATAACCAGTGGTTTTATTAACGAAGAATACGTTGAATTAAAATTTGCTTTAACCGATACCGGTATCGGCATGGATAAACAATTGCAGGAGAGCCTATTTAAGCCCTTTATTCAGGCAGATTCATCAACGACCCGTAAGCATGGTGGTACAGGGTTAGGTTTAACCATTTCTCAAAAATTAGTGTCATTAATGGGCGGTGAGCTAAGCGTTGAAAGTGAAGTAGGCAAAGGCTCTACATTCCGCTTTTCCATCACCCTGCTAAGGCAAAAACAAGCAGAAACGATTTCCATCCCTATGGTGGATAACGTCGAGCATATTTTGGTTGTTGATGATAATGACCATGCCCGTGATATTTTCCAAAGAATATTAACCACCTTAGGTTATAAAATACAAACCTCTACTAATGCAGCCCAAGCCTTTGAACTCATAAAGTCAGCGGATCAATTATCACCTTTTGATTTGATCCTTATGGATTGGCAAATGGAAGACATTGATGGCATAAGCGCAATCAAAAAAATTAAACAGCATTTGCATTTACAGCACCAACCCAAAGTTTTTATGATCACCGCCTTCGGTAAAGAGGATCTTAAACTGCAATTAGGTGACTTGCGGGTCGATAAGATATTAACTAAACCCGTTACCGCCTCTTGTTTAAATGATGCCATTACCAGTACCTTTTCGATTAAGGCGAGTAAGCAAACGGCAGTCGTTGCCCGCAAAGATCAACCCGCACAAGCCATTAAAGCATTGCACGGTGCCAGAATATTGGCCGTTGAAGACAATGAAGTGAATCAGGAATTAATCTCTGGTTTGTTAAAAAATAATGGCATCTCGTGTACGATCGCCACTAATGGTCAGCAAGCTTTAGAAATTCTCAAAGGCCAAGATTTTGATGGCATCTTAATGGACTGTCAAATGCCTATTATGGATGGATATACGGCAACTCAAATCATTAGAGAAAAGAATGAATACCAAGAGTTACCCATTTTAGCCATGACAGCGAATGCAATGGAAGGTGATAGGGAAAAAGCGTTGCAAGCCGGTATGGATGACCATATTCCTAAACCCATTAATATCCCTATGATGTTTAAAACCATGGCAAAATGGATTAAACCCAAAACAAGCCTAGAAATTGATACAATAGAGCCTGTTATGATAAATAGTAATACTTTGCCTATGGGGTTAACAACGCTCAATGTTAAGGAAGGCTTAGAAAGGACATTGGGTGATCAAGAATTGTATCTGAGATTACTAGCAAAATTCATCGACGGACAAGCTGATTTTACCGACAATTACAAACAAGCAATAGAAGACAAAAATAAAGAACTCGCCTTAAGACTCATCCATACGTTAAAAGGTTTGGCGGGTAATTTAAGTGCAAGTAGCCTGTTTGAAGCAAGCGAAACCTTAGAAATTGCAACAGAAAAAGACAAGGTTACGCCCGTTAATCTCTACGATGTGAGTCAGGCATTAACCGAACTAATCAGTGATTTACATATATTACTGAAGAGTCAGGAAAAACAGAAAAGCCAACTTGATGTAAAAAAAGATGACGTACAAGCCATCAGTTTAGACGAAATATTGGATCAACTGACCGCCATGCTAGTCGATTATGATGCGCAAACAAGTGATTATTTGGCACAATATTCGACGTTTTTACAAGAGCAGATTTCAACTGAATGGTTTGAGCAAGTCAGCCAAGCCCTTGATGAATACGACTTTGAACAAGCAGAACAGCTAGTTAAAGAAAAGAACCTTAAAAAATAATCACTTACGACTCATTGGCGTTTCGAAGTCGGCAAAAGCGATTGGTGAAATCTCTGGCGATAAAGTAAGGGATTAACACAATAAGCATAAGCACTAACATGGTCATGACCACATGAATGTAGTGGAAAATTTCCCACTGTGCATATAGGTCGAGAAGCAAGGCAATCAAAAGTACAGGGGCAACACCGTGTACGCCTTCTCGAAAGACATCTTTCAATTTTTCTTCGCCCAATAGACGACTCAATAACGGTGAGAGACCTTGTTGGTAATCATGTCTGCCGTGTTTGATACCCCTAATAAACGCCATAAGTGGCTGTAAATAAAATCGAAATGCTCCCGTACCTTTGAGAGCAGCAATGAAAATTTTAAACATCCCCCCTCCTTATATCAATAATACGGTCGCTAAAATACTTTCTCTACGGCGCACACTGTAAAAAAAAACACCAATCAACGCAATGGTTAATTATACATAAGTACAATTTAATAGGGTTTATAAGCTAGATGTTTCGACACTGAAACAAGCTGTAATTTTTCCACGGCATAACGTAACAGCCCCATAGAAAAAGGTAAAAGAGTGTCACCAACAAAAACCCCAAACACAAACAAAACATTAAAAAACAACAAGTTAGGTAACACATCAATACTATTGATATATTGGTTAAATTCTATTGATTCGTTTTTAAAGAAGCTCTTTTCTAAACTAGCACCAACTTAAATATTTACCGAATTTTTTGGAGACGTTATGAAAAAGGTTGCCGTAGCAGCACTAATCTCTTCATTAGCACTTAGTGTACAAGCTAATGAAATAAAAGAAGAAACAGTATCAGAAAGCGATGAGTTAGCGAAATTATCGCAAAAAATGAATAACCCACTAGCTGACCTTTGGTTACTTTGGGGCCAGCACGATATCACTTCTTTAGAAGATAAGTCAGGCAAAAGCTACCTTACTCAAAAAACGTCATTCCAACCGGTTATGTCTTTTCATTTCAATGATGATTACAACTTAGCTGTTCGTCCAAACGTTCAATACTTCAGTGCGGATATGCCAGATGCAACGGGTCTAGGTCGTGAGAACGGTTTAGGTGACACGGGTCTACTACTTTCTTTAGGTACGAAAGAACCAATCGATGGTTGGATTTTAGGTGCTGGTGTTTCAATATTAATGCCAACGGCTTCTGAAACTTACCTTTCAACAGGCGGTGCAGATCAATTCGCAGCGGGCCCTAACTTTGTAGGTATGAAAATCGGTAAAGAATACACCTACGGTGCCGTAGCACAACACTTTATGGGTGTTGGCAGCTCTGAAGCCATGGATGCACACGGTGATGAAGAAGACATCAACTTAACGGATATCCAATACATCTGGCGTAAGCGTCTCTCACCAACACTTCAAATTGGTTTCGCTCCTAACATCACCATTGATTGGAACAAATCAGGTAGTGATAAATACACCATTCCTGTAGGTCTTGGCTTCGATTACATGACAACAATGGGTGGCACACCAGTACGTGTTGCGATGGAAGGCTACAAATATGTTGAGCAAGCAGATGAATTCGGTCCAGAATGGGGCGTTCGTTTCTTCTTCATCCCAGTAGTGCAAAATCCTTTTAAATAAAAAGGTAAAAATTTCCTAATAAAATTAAAGTTGAAATAGCTCACCTGCTTCGGCAGGTGATTTATTTATACTAAATTCGTTCACTGAAAAGAAAACTTATCATGTCATAAGCAGCATGATTAAGATGATGTTTCAGATGAAAAACAAGGATGATTTATGGCTTCTTCAAGTGGATAAGAGGTTGCCTGGTATGGATACCGAAAAGACATATATACAAAAATTCAGACATGTTGAAAGACATGGCAAAGGCAATATACATGGATGTATACTGCCTTCTCTAATTACTATTGTGAACTTGCAATACTCACCCTTACGATTAAACGTTTTGAATAAAACGATCTTTCTTTTCTTTAAGGCCATTCTGACACAAATTAGTCTCATTAAGAATGAACTCGCGTAGCCAGCGATGTTGTGGCTGAAACTCATTACCCGCATACCAAATTAAATGCGTTTCAAAGTCATGGCACTCAAATGGTGGCTCAAAACAGATAAAGTCAAAATGATCACACAATAAATAAACCAAACTTTCTGGCACGATGGTTAATATATCAGTCGAGGCAACTAACGACATAACACCAAGTTCCGATGAACCATAATAAACGATGTTTCGGCGAGTTAATTCAATGCTACTGTCTTTAAGGAGAAGCTTACTAAACACATCAATATTTTCGTGTGGAATATACACTGCGTGTTTTTCACTTTCAAATTCGGCAAAGCTAATACTTTGTTTACCTTTAAGGCGCGAGTGCTCTTTGCGAGCAACCACAAAAATTTTCTCAGAATTGAGCAAAGAAGAGTGAAAGTCTGGATGTTCAATCGGGTGAAAACCAACATGCAAGTCAATTTCACGGTTGCGTAATCTTTTTTCCGGGCTATGCGCATAATCGGTACTTATGGTTAAGCTAGCTTCCGGGGCCGATGTCGATAACTTTTCAATAAACGTTGGCACCAATAACTGCTCAGCAAAGTTAAACACATTCAGTTTAAAATTCACTTTCGACGTTAAAGGGTCAAAGGTACGGGTATCAGGTATGGTGTTTTTGATTATCGTGAGTGCTTTATCGACTTCTTTTTTCAATTCCCTAGCACGATAGGTTGGCTCCATAGTTCGCCCTTTACGCACGAATAGTGGATCATCATATAATATTCTTAAACGTTGCAAAGCCATAGAAACGGCAGGCTGAGTCATGTTCAGCTGTTTGGCGGTAACGGTTAAATTACACTCCACAATCAGAACTGAAAAGATATTTAATAAATTTAAATCAACTCGTCTTAAATTTGCTGCCAACTTTACTTACCATCATAGAAAAGAACCGATCGTACCATTGGGAAATTTTCTCAACAAATATAATAATGTAATTAAGTGAAATTGATTGTTATACCAATCTGCATAAAGATTAAGTCAGTTTGCACCAATCTCTAGAACTGATAGAAATCACTCTTTTGATAATCGAGCGGAATTCATTCCATGCAATGAAACTAAACTCAAATACCGGCCAAGCTAATTGACGCCGACCGTACAAGTTAGTTGACGCCTGATAGTTTACACACGCTATTTTATTTTCTTCACTCATACGAAAAGATATAGAGTACGTTGTTAGAAAAAATACACAGTCATCCCCCACGAGCCAAGGCGAGATGAGGGACCTCCTTCCGGCACAGTGTGCATCGATTCGATATACTTTTATTTTTCCACGCATACGAAAAAGCCCTTCGCGTGAGCGAAGGGCTTTATCTGAATAGGAGCCTAGCGATGAAGAACATGGATGTTCAAATGCCGGCTGGTTCATGGATGAACGTTGTATGCCGGTGACCTACGAGTAGGAAATGAGGTGGCTCTAAAATGAAAAAAGACCGTACAGTGTACGGCCTTTAGAATAGGAGCCTAGCGATGACCTACTCTCACATGGGAACTCCCACACTACCATCGG
>CANMZP010000004.1 GCA_947502355.1 uncultured Thalassotalea sp.
CCATTCTTTTAAAGGAATGAGCTAAACACCTTAGTTGGTGTTTTTTTATGCCTAAATTTTGGTGAAAGCCACGACCGAAATCACAAGTGATTCCGCTATTATGGTTAGCGTGAGGTTCAAGTCCCATTAGCCACCCCATTTTTTTAAAGGAATGAGCTAAACACCTTAGTTGGTGTTTTTTTATGCCTAAATTTTGGTGAAAGCCACGACCGAAATCACAAGTGATTCCGCTATTATGGTTAGCGTGGGTTCAAGTCCCATTAGCCACCCAATTCTTCTTAACACCTTTCGTGTATTTTTATGTCTGTTATTTTGTCATGTTAATATCCTGTTCCCCTTGTTTTTATTTGCATGCTGTGGCGATTAATTCTCGCTCTTTGTTAATGTATCTACAGACTACCTATAAAAAACGACCATTGAACCGATAATGGTTCCCTTGTTATGTAAAATTGTTTATGTTTTTTTGTAAAAAAATAATAAGCAAGGAAAGTAGATGAAAAAAATTATGTTGTCTTTATTAGCTTTTTCGACAGCGAGTGCTGCGGCTAATACCGATTTAGATATAGCAAATAAAATTCGTGCCGAAGGTTTTTATAATTCAGAAGTTATGCATACCTTACAGTACCTTACCGATAATATTGGTCCTCGCCTGTCTGGTTCGCCACAAATGGTTGCAGCGAATAAATGGACAAAAGAAAAATTAACGTCTTGGGGCTTGGAAAATGCCTATTTGGATGGCTTTGAATTTGGCCGTGGTTGGTCCCACGATTTTGCATCAATAAATTTATCTTCACCTCGTAATATTACGTTTCATGGTGTACCTGTTGCTTGGACTCCGGGAACCGATGGCGACATTACTGCTGATGTAGTTTTATTTGATGCCAGTTCAATTGCCGATTTAGCACGTTATAAAGGTAAGCTAAAAGGTAAAATTTTACTTATGGGTGAAGGTCGAACGATAGGCGAACCAAAAAATAGCGTCTTTAAACGTCATAGCTCAAGTGATCTGTCCAAGTTAAAAGAGTTTGATGTAACTCGCCCTGCAAGCCATCGTTCTGACAGAGCTCCGCATCGTCATGAAAGAAGTAAACAACGTTATTTATTTAATAAAAGATTAAACACCTTTTTAAAAGAAGAAGGTGCTTTAGGGGCTGTATATCGCAGTTGGCGTCAAGGCGGTTTAGTGGGCATTTGGGGTAAATCTCATAAAGTTGGTAATACCTTCCCAGTACCTGCCATTGTTATCGAAGCGGAACAATATAATTTAATTACCCGTTTAATTGATGATGGTGATTCTCCAAAGCTTACTTTGAACATAAAATCGCAATTTCACGATAAAGATCATAATGCATATAATACCATTGCAGAAATTCCAGGTACGGCTAAAAACCCTAAAATTGTGATGGTTGGTGGGCATTTGGATTCTTGGCATGCCAGTGATGGCGCTGTTGATAATGGCGCTGGTGTTGCCGTGGCCATGGAAGCTGTACGTATTTTAAAAGAATTAGAAATTAAACCTAAAAATACTATCCGTATCGCCTTATGGTCAGGTGAAGAGCAAGGTTTATATGGCTCTCGAGCCTATGTTGAAGAGCACTTTGCCGAGCGTCCAAAACCAAACGATAAGATAGAAAGAGAATTACCAAGCTATTTATGGAAAAGTCCAGGCTGGCCAATTGCTAAGAAGTCTGAATACGATGATTTTTCTGTGTATTTTAATATGGACAATGGTAGTGGTAAATTCCGAGGTATATATACCGAAGGTAATGTGGCGGTTAAGCCGCTTTTCAGTAAGTGGTTTGGCCCTTATTCTGATTTAAGTACCGGTACCATTACGAATAAAACCACCAGTGGAACAGATCATGAATCATTTGATGATGTTGGTTTACCTGGATTTCAATTTATTCAAGACCCATTAGATTACTCTTCTCGTTTGCATCATACCCATATTGACTCATTCGATCATGTTGTTGAAGCCGATATGAAACAAGCCGCAGTTATTATGGCCGGCTTTGTTTATCAAGCGGCAATGTCTGATGACGGTATACCTCGAAAACCAATGCCAACCAAGCCATCCGAATTGCAGTTAAAGAAAATGGCTGAACAGAGTAAGAAAGAGCGTCGTAAACGTGAACGCGATGCAAACCGATCTTTAGAAACCCATAATTTAATTGAACATTAAGGTCGGTTTTTCAGGAAGAGGCATTTCCCGCGACGAGTAAACGGTAAAAACCAGCTCCTTGTAGCTGGTTTTTTTATGCCTAAAGACTGCACAAAGCCTTCCTACCAACCTTCGCTTAGGAAAACTATTGAACGTTATAGTATTTCAAAAATCAATGGTTTATCATGAATTTTGTACATTCAATAATGATAAGCTTACATACATCTTTTAGCCGTTATACTTATAGCTGAATCTATAATTAGGTGAAACAATGCAACTCAAGGTAACGGCACGATTTTTTGTGGTGGTGTTTACAATCCTTTCTCAAGCTTTGTTTTCTTTGTCTAGCCTGGCTGGTCAAAGCGATATAGGCTTGCAGGTCGATAATACGATTGCTGAAGTTGATGGCACTTTTAAACCAGGCTCGCATGTAAAACTGTACTTACCTAATTTACCCTATCTGGCTATATCTCACGCCGTTAATGGCGCTCTACTTCGCCCTGCCAACAATGAAAAGGGCTGGCAATATGACTTAGCTGTTTCTCATCGCAGTAAAGATGATGTCATATGGGATTTTGAGTTGCGCCAAAATGCCTTTTTCCATGATGGCAGTCATTTTAATGCGGACTCTGTTATGGCGAACGTGGCGGCATTTCAAAAAGACCCATTTACGTTCAGTAATTTTTCATCGGTGCTTAGCCATATTGAAAAAACAGGTGAATACAGTGTCCGCTTTCATATGAAACAACCTTACGGCGCTTTTCCATATGATGCGATTTGGTTGCAGTTTTACAGTAGCGATTATTTGCAAAAATTTGGTTGGAATGGCAAACAAACATGTCCTAATTTGGTCGAGTCAGGACTTTACGGCATAGGCCCTTATATATTAAGTGAAGGGTATGTTGAAGGAGATAGACGTTCCTCTGTGGTGGAGTTGGTCGCAAATCAAGATTATTGGGGCGATGATAAACCTAAGGTAGAGCGCATCACCATCAATCTGGACATTTCACCAGAAAGTGCCTTTTCTGGAGTTACTAATGATGAAGGCGTTATTGATGTCATGCCCATAGCCTTTTCTAATCAAATTGAAACGGTTCTTTCAAACCATGCCAAGCTGTCGACTTCGCCATCTAAAAATAATTATGCCATGCACTTTAATATGGTTTCCGGTAATGAGGCTGTTAAAGACCCAGAGCTTAGAAGCATCATTAATCGGGCAATCGACCAGGAATATCTGCTTAATCTATCGATGTTGGGGGAAGGGGTGTTGTCACCTACGATGGTTTCCCCGAACTTTTACCGGTTAGACAAAGCGATAGCGAGTTTAGATGATTATTTGAATGAATCGAGTAAAGGCAAAAGCAATAACCTTGATTCAATGCGAGCCGTTGTGGCTAATTATCAAAAAGCACAAGGCTTAGATGCTAATGAAAAATTACAGCTTACAGTATTGGCTCAGGAAAGCTTTCATTTTCTCATAAAAGATATTGCCTACTTTTTACAACAGGTCAATATTGAGCTCAGTGTTGAAATATTACCAACCGAAGAGGAAGTGTTTCAGCAACTGCATGTAACTTGGAATAACCAAAATAGCAAACATTGGGACCTGTTATTATGGGGGAATACCGATTGGTATAAGCATCCCTGGTCGGCATTTTTTGTCTATATGCCGTCTTACGCCTGGTCAACAATACCCGCTGACCCATTATTGGAACAATATATTGAGAAGTTGTTTAAAGCCGGGATGGAATCACAAGAATACGTAAAAGTGGCGGCGGATATTATTCGTCATGTACACGAAAATAATCTAATGGTGTTCTTACCCACGCCCAATAATGTCTTTGCGATAAATAAAGAGGTTCACTTTAACCCTGGGTCTTCGGCTTTTGTCTATTTACGGGAGCTGCAAGTGACCCAATATCATTGGTCGATACGGGGTGATACACCGTTGCCCGAAGAGCGAAAGCAAGCCATGCAAATAACAAAAAGAAGCTTTACTAAAAATGACTAAACAGCCAGATATAGACATACAAGAAGGCATTAAGAGAGAGAAAAAACTCTCAAGGTGGATCATTATATTATTGTTGTTCGCGTCAACGGTAATGGTTGTTCAGGGCTATTATAATTTATCCAACCTGCGTAAGGTTGATGCCTCTATAGATACCGTATATCAAACGGCTCATCGGCTAGATGCCCTTGCCCGAGATATAACAAAGCCCGTAGCCGATATCCGAATACTGTCAAAACAATTGGTTTTATCACCCAATAAACTTATTGCCAAAGAAACCAAAGCAACGTTAACGCAGACCATAGATAAGGTTAAGGTTAAGCTGAGCGAATTAAACGAAATTATTCGTGATAACGATCAGTTTCAAAACTATCAGTCCGAATTAAAGCAAATTTTGCAGGCTTGGCAGGATTATTTAGGGGCTGTGGATACGACCCTAAAGTATCAGGAAAGTGGGGTAAGGGTTGCGGCATTTCTTAGTGTCAGTAAGCAAGAAAAGGCCCCTTACGAACGGTTGCAGCAATCCATTTCGAATTTCTCCAAGATACTGCTTGAGCAAAGCCGGGAAGTATATGATCAGGCATTAGATAAATCGAATAAGGCGTTTATTAGCTTATTGGTCACCGTTGTTATTGAAATTCTTATCCTTAAATTTATTTTATATTTTGTTTGGCGCATGTTCCGTTCGTTCATTCAGGCAGCAGATATCCACGAGCAGGCTTTAAAAAAAGAGCGCCAACAGCTACAACATACCTTGAATGCAAGCCCGATAGGGGTCGGTGTTACGGTGGATTCAAAGCTGGTATATATCAATAAAAAGCTTGATAACATGCTTAATGTTAAGGTGGGTGATCAAATCAGTAAAACCTACGTGGAACCAGAAAAACGCAACGAACTCATGCAGTTATTAGAAAAACAAAAGGTGGTGCCGCAATTCGACGTAAAAATGTATAAACCCAATGGCGAAGTAATGGATACGCTTAGTACATTTTACAAAATTGATTATAACTCCAAGCCCGGCATATTAGCTTGGATAAGCGATATTACCGAGTTAAAACAGGCGGATCGGAAAAACCTAGAAGCTAAGAAACTGGCCGAAGAAGCGACCCGAGCAAAATCGGACTTTCTTGCCAATATGAGTCATGAAATTCGTACCCCCATGAACGCCATTCTTGGCTTATCAGAGCTGGCGCTCGAAACGGAGTTGACCGCCAAGCAATACAATTACATTAATAAGGTGCATCGCTCGGCAGAGTCTTTATTGGGGATCATTAATGACATTCTCGACTTTTCAAAAATAGAAGCGGGCAAGCTGACCATGGAGTCAGTGGATTTTCGCTTAGAAGATGTGATGGAAAATTTGGCGAGTTTACTGGGCTTTCGGGCGGAAGAAAAAAACCTCGAATTGCTTTTTGATATTCCCAATGATTTACCACCGGCCTTGGTTGGAGACCCACTGCGTCTGGGGCAGGTATTGATTAACCTTGGCAACAACGCGATTAAGTTTACCGAACAAGGTGAAGTTATTATTCGGGTGTTCATAGAGGAAGTTGATCATAAAAAAGCCTTGTTGATGTTTGAAGTTTCCGACACGGGTATAGGTATCCCACAAGAAAAGCTGGCAACTTTGTTTGAGTCTTTTTCACAAGCTGATACCTCAACGTCGCGTCAATTTGGCGGTACGGGATTAGGACTGGCCATCAGTAAAAAGTTAACGCAACTTATGGGCGGCTCAATTTTTTGTGAGAGTGAAGAAGGGAAAGGATCAACATTCCGTTTTAGTGCACCGTTTACCCTTAGCGAAACCATTATCAAACGACCAAGTATCGATGATGTCGGGGTTATGAAAGTTCTGGTGGTTGACGATAACAGCAGTTCCAGAGAAATATTTATCAGCATGCTCGAACAGTTCGGTTTGAAGGCTGAACAGGCCAATTCTGGCCGGGAAGCGTTGACACTAATTCAGCAAGCTGATCAGAGCAACACCCCTTATGATTTAGTGTTAATGGACTGGAAAATGCCGGCACTTGATGGCATAGAAACCAGTCGACAAATTCAACAGAACACGCCATTGCGTAAGCCGCCCACTATTATTATGGTAACCGCATACGGTCGAGAGTCGTCTATTGAAGCCGCAAGCGAAGTTGAAATAAATAGCTTCCTAACTAAGCCGGTAACCCCTTCATCATTGCTTGATGCCATTTTATTGGCAAAAGGCAAACAAGCGGTGAAGACCAATCGTGGGGCGGGCAAAGAAGAGGAAGTTGAGCAGGCGATAAATGCATTACGTGGGGCGAAATTATTGCTGGCGGAAGACAATGAAATTAACATGGAGCTCGCTGTCGATATTCTTCAACGCCATGATATTTCAGTGGTTACCGCCATTAATGGTGAGGAAGCACTTAAATGCCTGCAACAAGAATCATTTGATGGTGTGTTGATGGATTGTCAAATGCCAATCCTCGATGGCTATAAAGCAACGCAAGCCATTCGTGCGCAAGTACGGTATAAGTCATTGCCAATATTAGCGATGACGGCCAATGCGATGGTTGGTGATAAAGAGAAAGTTCTTGCGGTGGGGATGAATGATCATATTGCCAAACCGATTGTTCGACGTGATCTGTTTTTAACGATGGCAAGGTGGATCACCCCTAAACAACCAATAACTAAGCCCCGTATAGAATCAATCAACGAGTTAAATAACGACACGCTTGGTTGCTTGCCGGAGGTCGAAGGGATTGATGTGATGCAGGGTATGCAAACCTTTGTTGGCAACATAAGCCTTTATAAAAAACTGTTGTTAAAGTTTGCTGACCGAGAAGCTCATTTTACCGACAAGTTTTTAACGTCGTTAAAAGATGCCGATAGCCTAGCGCCCGAACGATGTGCGCATACTTTAAAAGGCGTGGCCGGCAACATTGCTGCCAAAGAGGTTCAGCAAGCCGCGGACGTTCTTGAGTCAAGTTGTCGAAATGCCGAATCCGAAGACAAACTGGTTGCTTATCTTGAGGTGGTTCAGGCAAAAATCAATACCGTGGTAAACGGCATAAAAAAAGCCGAGCTGATTGTTGAGCATACGCCGTCTGATACCCAAAGCCATCAATTATTACCACAGCTACTGACTACCTTGTTGGCCCAAGCTGAGGGTTTTGATACCGAGGCGGTTGATACGATAGGCTTAATAAAGCATCAGTATTATAAAGGCAATGAGTCGTTTATTGATAAGATTTATGTCGCAATTGAGGCATTTGATTTTGAAATGGTTGAACAATTAACTAAGCAATGGCTCAACCAGTCATAATCATACGAAACAAGTCGTTCAGAAAAGGCGCAGTCTGTGCTTAGCTATGGTGTATCGCTAATATATTGTTCGGCTTTTTTGATTGACCCAAAGACATTGATTAGGCTTTGAATTTTTGCCTGCCTGATCTCTTGAGATACGTTTTCTTCTTTGATAAGAAATAACAATGTTTGAATTAGCGTTTTTGGTGGTAAGTTGGAAGTCATCATTTGGCTCTTTAAATTGCTTTTATATCCAAATCCATTTCATTCTATTGAGACGTAATAATACCAATGTCACCTAAGCTCCTTAGTGGATTACCTAATCAGTGATATTTGTATAAACCCTGCTCTGTCAGTTGCTTAGATTAGCACTGTTGATGGCATCTTATTGCGACAGATAGGACAAAAAAGGGGACAAATACGACGGATTGGCAAATTTGCGGCTTAATTTACAATAGATTTCTGAAAGGACTTGGGTGACTGTTGGTATTTGGTTTTAAATACTTTGGCAAAATACGAGCTGGTACTAAAGCCAACTTGCTCAGCGACAATGGCGACTTGTAAGCCCTGAATAAGCAATTCTTTGCCTCGCTCTATTCTATAATTTCGTAAATACTCGATTGGTGACTGGTTGGTTAATGACTTCAGTTTTCGTTGCAGTTGGCGTGGGCTAACGGCCATTTCTTTGCTGATAAAATCTATTTCCAGCTTATGGTCGGTATAATGCTCGCTAAGCAACAACTCAAGTTTATTGATAAACTCCTGATCTTGAGGACAAAGTAGGTTGTTATCTATTGGTTTTCGGCTTGGAAATTGACTGGCAACCTGTTCTCGCCAATCCAGCCAATTATGGACTTTAAGCTGCAATTCATGATGGTCAAATGGTTTATGGATAAAATCCAGTGCCTGAGACTGCAATCCCAATAATTTAGTCTGTTGATCGTTTTTAGCCGTTAATAATATAACCGGGATATGGCACGTGAGTGGGTGGGCATTCACTTGTTGCAGCATTTCAATGCCATCCATGACAGGCATCATAATGTCGGAAATGATAATGTCCGGTAGCGTCTGTTTCGCCATATCAAGCCCTTGTTGTCCATTATTGGCCACACTAACTTGATAGTCTGTTGCAAACACCGAGCAAAGAAACTCGCTTAAATCGGGGTTATCTTCAACGATCAGAATGGATTTTTTAGTGCTGCTTGGCTCTGCCAACGGCAATTTAGTAACCTCTTGTTGCTCAAGGGGCGTTAACGCTTGTGCATGACTTGGTCGTTGGGTCTCAACCTTGTTAAACGTTATTTGGAAACAACTGCCTTTGTTTTCTTCACTGACCAAATGAATATCACCATGAAATTGCTGACATAAATCTTTGACTATCGATAAACCAATGCCTGATCCTTCAATACCATGATGTGTTTCATTACCTCGGTCAAATGGCTTAAAGATGGTCGCTTGTTTCTTTTTAGAAATGCCAATGCCGCTATCTGTTATGGTAATCACCACTTTGTCGCCAATAAGTTGGTTAACCGACAATTTTATAAACCCATGTTGAGTGTACTTATAACTGTTGCCCAGCAAGTTAATTAAAATCGACTCGAGCCCTTCTTCATTAGCGTTTATAAAGACATCGGGTTCAATGTCATAATCAAAGTGAATATGAGGGTGTTGAAAGCTTGATTGAAACTGGTGCGCTGTTTTTAGCGCGACGTGCGACAAGTTAACCGAGCTGATAGGAGCTTTTTTTAGGGCTTCGCCATGCGACAAAGAGAGTAACTTATTAACCAAGCTTTTAAGTCGTTCACCATTACGTAATACTCGCTCAAGGTTTTGCCGTTTTACTTGATCCTGCTCTTGCGAGATTAGGCGTTGCAGTGGGGCAATAATCAAACTTAACGGCGTACGTAGTTCGTGCGACACATTGGTAAAGAAGGTGTTTTTAGCATGTAAGGTTTGTTTGAGCTTTTCTGATTGCTCGGCAATGGTTTTTTGTTGCAAACCTATCTCTTTTGTTCTGGCTTTAACTAACTGTTCTAGCACTTTATTGTGCTTGGCAACTTTCAGAGTTTGCCAACGAATGTACCCAAACACACTGAATATTAGCAATAAAGTATAAAGAGTATATGCCCACCAGCTATTCCAAGGGGCAGGTGATACAGTAATGTTTAATTTGTATGGAGCACTGGTCAGTTGTGCATGAATTTGGCTGGCAATGATTTCTAATTGGTAATCACCATCGTCAAGGTTGGTATATTCCAAATGCAATTGCTTACCGACATGTCGTTGCCACGATTTATCGAAACCTTTAAGGCGATATTTAAATTCCGTGGTGTCTGGTTTCACGTATTTTAAATAAGCAAAGCTCATCGACAATCGATCGATTTCATAATCAATGTTAATGGTTTGATTTGGGGCGTTTAGGGCACTAAGTAAAGCCAGGTCTGCGTAGCGGTTTTCGTCTAAGGGGTGGTTGTCCTGTTTAAAATCAATTAAGGCAACATTACCTACCGTGTTGTGGTTTTTTATGTTTGCAGGCGAAAAAACCGTAACCCCACTATTGCCGCCAAAAGCCAACCGACCATCAGCAAGTTTAACGCTCGCACCAGCATTGAATTCATTGCCAAGAGTGCCATCGGTACGTTTAAAGTTGGTGAAAGAATGGTCGGTAATATTTAGCCGACTTATGCCTTTATTGGTGCTAAACCAAATTTCATTTTCTAATCCGGACTCTATTGCATAGACAACTTGATTTGGTAAACCTTGTGCTACGCCCCAGTACTGAATGCGCTGAGTTTGCCTCGATAAACGATGTATGCCATTGGATGTCCCAAACCATATATCACCTGCATTATCCTCATGGATGCTTCTAACGGTGTTATGACTAATGTTTTGCCCTTGGGGGGATGTTGTCGAGAACTGCCTTAGACCGCCGCTTTGTGGATTAAAATGAAAAAGCCCTTGGCCATCGGTCCCAACCCAGTAATCGAGTTGTGAATCTTGAAAAATGCTGAATATTTTTTTACTTGGGATATTTAAAATGGTGTCATTGGCATTTTGATGATGATGAAATTTTTGTGTCGCGACATCAAATCGATTTAAGCCGCCACCATCGGTGCCAATCCAGAGTTGATTTTTATTATCAATGAGCAGGCTGAATATATTGTTATCACTTAACGAATACACGTCATCTTTATTATGCAGAAACTGTTTATATTCGCCGGTGACTAAATTAATGCGCTCCAGGCCTTTCCCCCAAGTCCCTACCCATAGCTGATTGTTTGTATCTTCAATAATGGATTTAATCGCTTTACTTTGAATCGAGTTGGCCAAAACATTGTTTACGTTACCGGTCGTGCTGGTATTTGCCTGCTCGATTTTATCTAGGCCGCCTCCCCATGAGCCTACCCATAGGTTGGCTTTTGAGTCTTGGAATATGGACCAGACATCCTTATTACTGATTACTTCTGGGGCTTTTATTTGCTCAAACACTAAAGAAAAAGGATCAAACCGGCTTACCCCATTTGCCGTACCAATCCACAATAACTGGTTAGCGTCTTCAAAAATGGTATAAACCCTATCATGAGCCAAACTGTATTTGTCGGTAGCATCATGCTTAAAGTGGGTAAAGTGATCATTCACCTCATCGTATTTATTTAAACCACCTCCTCGGGTCCCTACCCAGATATGCCCCTTACTATCTTGAAACACCTTTCTGATTTCATTGTGAGAGATACTAACCGAGTCTTCAGGGTTGTGTTGCCAGATTTTAAAGCCTAGCTGTTCATTAATAAAGCGATGCAATCCACCACCTTGAGTACCTACCCAAACGCGTTGTTGATCGTCCTCTAATATTGTAAATATGCTGTTGTGCTGTAAACGACTGGGGTTGGATGGCTCGGCCAGAAAATGCGTTTGGCTATGGTTTGTTAAATCATAACGTATTAAGCCATTACCATGCGTGCCTAACCAAAGTTGCTGCGTTGTTGTTTGCTCGATCGCGTAAATGGGTTTGCTGGTATTTAATATCGGGTTTGACAGGGTTTGGGTGTGTAAATCAAACGAATGCAGATCGCCATGATAAGTGCCCACCCAGATGTTGTCTTTACCAACCCGCAATGCGGTGATCCGGTTTTGCATTAATGGCGTGGTTGAGGCAGAAAAGTGGCTGAATAAAAAATTTGTTAGTGAGAGCTTATCGACGCCTGCTGAGCGAGTTCCGAGCCAAAGGTTGTTATCATCATC
The DNA here is from genome assembly GCA_947502355.1 of uncultured Thalassotalea sp. Classification (GTDB taxonomy): domain Bacteria; phylum Pseudomonadota; class Gammaproteobacteria; order Enterobacterales; family Alteromonadaceae; genus Thalassotalea_A. Next base: position 11,694 of record CANMZP010000004.1, read on the forward strand.
GATGACCAAAGGGTAAATATAATTATCTGCTAATGAGTTTTCAGCCGAGGCACTCGACTTGAACACCATAAACTGTTCACCATCAAAGCGGTTTAGCCCATCTTGCGTGCTAAACCACATAAACCCTGCCTTATCTTGAGCAATACTAAAGACGATGCTTTGGGAAAGGCCATCTTCAATGTTGAAATTAGAAAACGATGCCCCGCGCACCAAGGTGCTGTTAGCCAATAGCAGTAAAGTGACAAGCAATAAACTTGTTCTGCACGCAATGTTGGTAAAAAAGTTAGGGTATCGGTTTGGCATCTTATTTTATTTTTATAAACGTCTGACTTTTGTCTGTAGTCGTTTGCTGTAAAGCTTGTACTATTAATAACGTTTTTTTAACGAAATCGCCAATATTTATCGCTATTCTTAATCCTTATGGCTGTTTTTAATATTTCAGGCACCGACCTTAAAGGCACGAAAATGAGGATGGGTTGCCTATTTTTGTAATTTTGAGATCGAATGATCAGTCAAATACATAATATTGATTGTGCATATTTATTCAAAATCATGAGAAATAAATTCACCAACAAACAATCGTTCGTTTTTTGTTACTTTGTTGTTTAAAAAATAAGCGGTTTTCTGCGTTTTTTTTATAATTAAAATGAACTTATTGAGGCTTTTTTATTAGGTTTTCTTATTTAAAAGTAACACTTAATCACAGCCTTATCTGAGGGTGTAAAGTTTCGTGTACGTTCTTGTGTGTTTTTGCAGCGATTTAGCCCTAAAACAGCAATTAAAAAGGCAAAGAATTTTAATTTTTTTATTGAATTCCCCTTGCGCAAAGTTATTTTTTCTAAAAAGGGTGTGTTTTTTAGGGAAAGGATTAAAAACAGCCGAAAAAGTCATTCCTTTTGCTTTATCGTCAAGTGTTTATCAAAGAGTCAATTTCGCCTTTAGTGGCTTATACGTGGTTATTTGGACTTACTGAGTAGAGAAGGTGCTAGCAATGCGTATGACTCATTAATAAAACCAGTGTTGGTAACAATTAACACCAGGTTGAATATTTTAGATGTATGCATAGCGTATTGTTATTAACGCACTTATTGGCTTTACGAGACTGCACTAGCCTTTTATGAGTTTTTCCCGCTCTATGCGTTGAGTTCAGGTAGTCACTTCGCACCTTAATCCTATGTACATTCAAGCTAAGTACATTCAAGCTAAGTACATTAATTATTTCTTCAATAAAGCTGAGCTTATTAATGACGTAAATTTTGTCACAGGGGGATTGTTAAAACATTATCACGCTGGGCAGCAACTTAATGACTAAAGCGCAAGTGAATTTTACAAAGGCATCCCGACCAGGGCTATTCCGCCTAACCCCTATGCAAATGGCATTTGAATATCTTTATGTAGGACGCTAGAGCAATGCAAAAGCCATTGCCGAGCAGTGAGTGTCCCCTTAAATTTGACTTGTTATAACATCCCATCAAAAACTCTCAATTGACAACCATATGCAGTGGACATTAACGAATATCCTCAACTGATCAACTAATGAGTGGAGTCGGTCTTAATATAAAATTAGAAAGCTGTAGCAGATTGATTAAAAAGAACTATTTTGTATTTAAGGAAGCATCAGGAAAAAAAAAGCCTCGCATATAGCGAGGCTTCAAACTTAATAGCAATTGTTATTATAGGAATGCTTGTTGTATATTTTGTTGCTTATTTTGGGCTAACTGGAAAAGTAACTTCGTACTTAGTTACGTTAGCGATATCCGTGATAGTAGACTCACCAACTTTCTTGTTTAAGTGACGAGCTGTTTTTTCTGCACCGTGCTGCTCAGCGAAAGCGATGATATCAGAACCGTTACATACTACACCTAAAGCGACTGTTTTAGCTTCTAAACGGTACTCTTTAAGGGTTTTTTGTAAACGTAACTTTTGATTGCTCATAGCTGCTTTACAAGTATCGATTAATGCTGTTTCCATGTGCTGACTCATACCCGCTGTTGCGTTGATGCTAGTCATAGAAGCTGCTGCGATTACTAAAGTTGAGATTGCTGTTGTAAATACTTTCATTTTCTTTATTCCTAAGGTTGGAAATGACATAGCGAGTAATATGTTGGCCATGTGCTACTTAATTTCGATGAGTGAATTTTCCCCCTAATTTTTGTTTGGCACAATCCGCTGTTACAGTCTGTTACAGTGGGTTTGGCGTTTATTTTTTTGCATAAATAAGATGTTTATTAAGTGAAAAAAATGCGACAAAATTAGACTCATGTTTATGCACTTTAATTTTGCATGGAAATGGCTTGCAGCCCCCGTCACACCGGTGTTTTTGTAATTTTATTTCAGTTTTGCTTTGTTTTACCTTTCAACTTGTTTTTTGGCCTATTGGTAGGAAAAGCTCTGACCTGATCTGGTGTTCTTTTAAGTCGCATGGTACAACCAAGTTGATAAGAATAATTTTAACGCTCAAGGGAGAGTGAAATGACAATAACAAGGCTGATTTCGGCATTATCAATTTCGGCTGTTTTGCTAGGTTGTTCTACGACCGAAAGTCGTATTGATCAGGATCTAACATTAAATCAACTGAATCCGCACCAACTTAATTTAACGGCCATATACAAAGACAAGTACTTTAAAGCAGAACGCGGTACGTATTTTCGTTGGTTAAAAGATGGCAGCGGTTATACGGTGCTAGAAGATCGTGATAAAAACAAAGACCGAGATAAAAGCAAAGACCAGAAAGATGAACAGGGTGTTTCTGGCAGTGATATCGTGTTTTATCAACCAGACGGTAGTAAAAGACAAGTATTAGTGAGTATTGAAGATCTGACTCCGCAAGGGGCCGAAAAGGCATTAGCCATTGAAGATTACCAATGGTCAAAAGATGGTGCCTGGTTGATGATATTCACCCAAGGCAAAAAAGTATGGCGTTCAAACAGTCGCGGCGACTTTTGGCTAATGAACCTTAAAAGCAAAGCCTTGTTTCAATTAGGTGGTGACAACGTCGAGCCAAGTTCATTAATGTTTGCTAAATTTTCGCCCGACAGCCAGTCGGTGGCTTATGTGGTTAAAAACAACATATATAAGCAATCATTGCAAAGCAAACATGTCAGTGCATTAACCCTTGATGGCAATGAACAGATCATCAATGGTAACTTTGACTGGGTATATGAAGAAGAATTCTCGATTCGTGATGGCTTTCGATGGAGCCCTGACAGTCAGAAAATTGCCTACTGGCAGTTAGATAGCTCAAAGGTTAAATCGTTTACAATGATCAACAACACCGATGCCTTGTATCCAACACTGCAAACCTTTCCATACCCGAAAGCAGGTGAGAAAAACTCAGCGGTTAAAGTTGGTGTGGTTAATGTTGAAACGGCAAAAACAACCTGGGCTGACTTAAAAGGTGATAACCGAGATCGTTATATTCCGCGTATCAGTTGGGCGGGTAATAGCCAAGGGTTGCTTATTCAAGATGTTAATCGTCCGCAAAATACCAATAAGCTTTGGATGTTTAACCCTGAAAGTGAGCAATTGGATAATATCTTTGTCGATCAGGATGATGCGTTCTTAGAAAGCTTTAATGCCGCGAAATGGATTGATAATGGCAATGCCTTTTTATGGTTAAGCGAGCGCGATGGTTATCGCCATGTGTATAAAGTAGCAAGAGATGGTAGCAAGGTCATCGACTTAACGCCGGGTAACGTCGATATGGTGCGTTTGTTAGCCTTTAATGAAGACAAAGACGTATTATACTTTACGGCAAGCGGCAACACGCCAGAGCAAAGCTTCCTTTATAAAAGTAAATTATCACAAAGCAGCAAGCCTGTTAGGGTAACTCCTGAGCAATACCTGGGCACCAATACCTATAGCATGTCAGAAGATGCTTCTTGGGCATTGCACAGTAACTCACGTTTTAATCAACCTAAAACATCTCGCATTATTAAGGTAAGCGATCACTCGTTGGTTAAAACACTGGTCAATAATGACGCTTTATCGGCAAAACTGGAAAAGCAACCATTACCACAACATGAGTTTTTTAAGGTTGACGTTGAAGATGGCTTTACCTTAGATGGCTACATCATGTTCCCTCATGATTATGATAGCGATAAAAAATACCCCATCGTGATGTATGTATACGGAGAGCCAGCAGGACAAACGGTAAAAGACAGTTGGTCGGGTAATTACTTGTTCCATTCTATGTTGACCGAACAAGGCTTTATTGTCGCTTCTATTGATAACCGTGGTACGCGCGCGCCAAAAGGCCGTGACTGGCGTAAATCCATTTATAAAAAAATGGGTGCGGTGACCGCTAAAGACCAATCAGATGCCTTAAAGTACATGGCCGATCGTTGGCCTGCCATTGATACTGAGCGAGTAGGGGTTTATGGCCATTCTGGTGGTGGTACATCTACCTTGAACTTGTTGTTCCGTTTTCCTGAGCAGTACCATACTGGCATTGCTATAGCGCCGGTACCGGATTACGCCCTGTATGACTCTATTTATCAGGAACGCTACTCAGGTAACCCAAAAACCGACCCTCAGGTTTACCAACAGCAATCGGCGATTAATTACGTGGATGGCTTGCAAGGGGAGCTATTGCTGATCCATGGTACAGGCGATGATAATGTGCATTATCAGGGAGCTGAACGATTGATCAATGAATTGGTTAAACGCAATAAACAATTTGAGTTTATGTCCTACCCAAATCGTAGCCATAGCTTGCGTGAAGGCGAGGGCACGGCATTACATCAAAAAACCATGATGGTGAATTTTTTTAAAAAGCACCTTATGCAATAGCGATGAGATTTCCGCGCTTTTCATTAACAGCGCGGTTAATTAGTTGAGTTAGCCGTTACTAATATTGACGGCTAATATCCACCACATTGATTAACGCTTCATGGTTATTGCCCCGGTGATAATTTTCAATGATTTGCTTGGCAACCGACCTTGGCCTAGTCAAACTTGAGCAGTGCGGGGTGATGGTGACATTCGATAATTGCCAAAAAGGGTGACTGGCTGGTAAGGGCTCTTGCTCAAAAACATCCAAACAAGCGCCGCTTAACTGCTTGCGTTCTAAACCTTCAATGAAGTCGGCTTCAACCAAGTGTCCTCCACGGGCAACATTTATCAAATAACAACCGCTCTTAAGCTGATTAAAAAGCGATTTATTCAGAATGCCGCGTGTTGCATCCGTTAAAGGCAATAAGCAAATGAGCACATCGGGTACTTTGATAAAGTCATCAAACTCGTCTTGGCTGTAGGTGGTTACCTGGTCAATGTCTTTCTTAGATGTTGACCAACCCGAAACCTGAAAGCCTAATTGGGCAAATTTGCTGGCGCAATGACTGCCGAGTTGCCCTAAACCTAAAATACCGATGTGGGTTTTCGAAAAAGGCACCTGGCGCTGCCATTGCCAATTCCCTTGCGCTTGTTGTTGACGGTACTTATTTAAAGCAGACATGTGATCGGTAACCGCGGTTAGTAAATATTCAAACATACTTGTTGCCAAGTTTGGGTCAATAATTCGGGTAACTGGAATATTTGCAGGCATTTTTTTATCATTGAGTAAGTGATCAATGCCGGCGCCCATTGAGCAAATGACATTTAAATGGCTAAATTCTAATAAGCTACCGGTTGGTTGTTGCCAGCAAAGTGCTAGCGTAATGGCATCGTTGTTACTAATATTTGGCCACACTTCAATGTTGATGTCTGGCGCTTGCTCTGCAAAGGCGGTTAGCCAAGGGGTAGGGGCTTTTTCTGGGCAAATTAGGGCGATGGTCATAGCTATCACTTTGTTATAATAAAAACAAAAGTATACTACGTAACCGATACAATAAAAGTTAGAATTGACACCTATGGCTAAAGCAAAATCGACCTGTAAGCTATTAACGTATGGCATTTATAATAAATGGGACAAGCAAGATAAAAACCTGCCCAAACTAAAAGAATACACCACTTTGGTGCCAGCCATTATTGATATTGAATTTGGCTTTGTCTTACAAATAGAAAAAGCCAAAGGCAAAAAGCTTAGCTTTTGTATTGACCATCCTGGAATATATGACGATAAAGGCAGACAAAGAGCGCCTTTTACTGGCGATGTTTATATAAAACAAAACAGTTGGAAGTTTTATTTGGGGGATACCATATGGGCACCCATAAATGACAAGCTAGGTGAATGGCGAATGAGTGTTGAGGTGGATGGTCAGGAAGTCGCTTGTAAAACCTTTACCGTAATACCTGAAGATGAGTTATCAGATCCATTTAACTCGTTTCGATAGGAAAACAGTCATAAAAAAAGCAGCTCTGAAGCTGCTTTTTTTAAATTAAATGTATATTCGCTTATTTTAACGATGACATGTATTCAGCAAGTGCTGCTACATCTTCATCCGTTAACTTGGCAGCGATGTTTGTCATCATTGAGCTCATGTCGTTGTTGCGAGAACCATCACGGAACTTGCTTAATTGACTTTTTAAGTAATCAACACTTTGACTGGCCACTTTAGGGAAACCTGCAAGGGCAGCACCGTTACCGTCTACACCATGACAAGCGATACAGGCTGTTACGCCACGCTCTGCATCACCACCTTGGTATAAGCTTTTGCCTTTTGCATTAGCTGCTACTGCAGATGGCTTGATTTTTTGACTTGCGAAGTAAGCGGCTAAATCTTGCATGTCTGTTTCAGAAAGCGCTGCAACCATGCCGGCCATTACCGGATCATTACGACCTTCAGGACCTGCTTTAAAGTCTGCTAATTGCTTAGCAATGTATTTTTCGTGTTGACCAGCAATGCTTGGGTACATAGGTACTAGTGCATTACCATCTACGCCGTGACATGAGGCACAAACGGCTGATTTCGCTTTACCTGCTTCTACATCACCAACAAAATTTAACTTAGCAACAGAAGCTTTTTTAACCACAACGGCTTTCGCATCAACATCTGGTGACTTGAAGTAGGCTTCTAAATCAAGGATGTTTTGCGTTGATAAATTATTACCCACAACGGTCATAGACGGGTCTACACGCGAACCATCTTTAAAATGGTTTAATTGCTTGGCAATATATTCAGGGTGTTGTTTCGATAGGTTCGGGTTAATTAGCACCTTAGAATCACCACCTTCACCATGACAACCTACACAGGCTGCAACACCATTAGCGGCATCACCTTTGATGTAAAGTGCCTTACCAGCTGCTGCATCGCCTAGAGCGACAGGAGCGGCTGCAACTGGCGTTGTTGCTGGCGCAGCTTCTGAAGCTGTTGTTGAACCACCTTTACTTTCACCTGTGATGGTGAAGGTTGCAAAGTAAGCAGCTACATCTAACATGTCCTGATCTGATAAAGGCATTGCCATTGGCGCCATTACCGGGTCTTTACGAGAACCGTCTTTAAATGATTTTAGCTGTTTAACAATATAATCTGTTTGCTGGCCTGCAAGATTCGGGTAGTTGTCAGCGATACCAATACCATTTGAACCATGACATGCTGCACAAACAGCGGCTTTTGTCTTACCTGAGTCTGCATCCCCTGCGGCAATAGCATTGCCAATAAAAGTACAACTTAATAAGGTTGTTAATAGTAATTTTTTCATAGATTTTTCTGCCTTATTTGCTTCAGAAACTCAGTTATAACTACTGATTATTTCCATATTAGCGCTTACTTCCTCGGACAATCGATATACCCGAAATATGTATTGTTATTTATTGCCATAAAATAATAAAAAACCGTTACATTTTTATGGCAATAAATATCATTTGTAAAGATTTCGCTATTTTACACAAATATCGTGATTGTGTAACGGCTATTAGTTAAAAAGTCGGCAAATTATTTATATAAATGTACGATAAAATCGAATATTAAAAAAACAATGCCGTTTCCGTGGGAAAACATTATATAATTGGAATTATTATTTCTATTTTTCATTTATTTAAGGCAGGATTTATTTTGACCACTCCTCAAGTTAATCTTCATGTAGCGCAATTTTCACTTTCTGCACCGGATATTCGCCGGTTGCCTGCCGACAGTGGTATTGAAGTTGCTTTTGCTGGTCGCTCAAATGCTGGTAAATCAAGTGCTTTAAACACCTTGACCAATCAAAAGTCACTGGCTCGTACCAGTAAAACACCAGGAAGAACCCAGTTAATTAACGTCTTTGATATTCGTGACAATCGCCGCCTTATCGATTTACCGGGTTATGGTTTTGCCAAAGTACCAATGGAAATGAAGAAAAAGTGGCAAAAAGCACTGGCGGAATACCTTGAGAAACGCATGAGCTTGAAAGGCTTGGTGATCTTAATGGACATTCGTCACCCATTAAAAGACTTGGATGTGGATTTAATCAAGTGGGCTAACGACTGTAATTTGCCAACCTTAGTGTTATTAACCAAAGCGGATAAATTAAAGCCGGGTAAACGAAATTCGGAAGTGTTGCAGGTGCGCAAGAAATGTAAAGCCATGCATGGCGATCTTAAAGTACATGCCTTTTCATCATTAAATAAAGTTGGCCTAGAAACCGCCAATGAAATCATCTGCAACTGGTTTACCACATTAGAAGCACAAGAGCTTGTTTCTGAAGATGATGAGTCAGAAGAAAATTCAAACGAGTAAGTGAAAAAACAATGGCAACCATCAAGTTGCCATTGTTACTTTATACAACACGAAATACTTTTGCGCTTTTGACTCTTCATCTTGCCGCGAAAATACCCCGCATTACCGCCTTTTGCTCTTATTCTGCAGTTTAAAATAGCTAGTCCTACAGCCGATGGCTTATTCAGGCATTAATTCAGCGGCTTTCAATAACAACTCTGGTGCTAATCGTACTTTGTAATTTGGGTTTACGTATTGAAAGTGCACCAAGCCGTCGCCGTCAATCATATATACCGCAGGTACGGGCAACACTAGGCGTTCTTCCCCGGCCTTATTCTTTTGTAGCGGATTGGTTAATTTTAATTTCGCCAAGTATCTATCGGTTACTGGTTGCGATGCGAAAAACGCCAACCCAAATGCTTGGCTTAATTTACTGTTATAGTCAGATAGTAATTGGTAGCTCAGCTTTTTATCCGTCGTGCTGATCTGAATGTCTTTTACTGAGTCGGTAGAAACTCCCACCAATTGGAACCCAAGCTTTTTCAGATCGCCTTCAACCGATTGTAATTGCCCCATTTGCACATTACAAAACGGACACCAACCGCCTCGATAGAAAAATAAAATGGTTTTCTTGCCAGCTAAAACCTGTTTCAGACCAAGCTCTTCACCGGTAATGGTGGTCACTGTGGTGTTGGGAATGGATTGTCCATTGAGAAGCGGCGTTACCATATCTTGCGTTTCGGCAACCGATGCGGCATTGGCGTGATAAGAAAGCATAAAATAGATGAACACACTGATTATTTTTTTCAAAATTGTTCCTTACTGATTAAAGAAGTTGGATTTATAAGTCAATGGTAGAAGACCCGATTATTAACTAAAAAATTGCGGCAGGTCAAAAAACATTTAAAAATCTAAATGAGAATCGTTTGCATTTGCGTTTAGGATGAGCTATATTTCTTCCCATATTAAAAAGTTCAACCAACTTATCAGGGAACATTATGAAACGTACGATTATTGCCAGCACGCTTTTTAGCTTATTTATGGCACATGCAGCCGTTGCCAATGAGCAATCGGTAAGCGAAGAAACCGCTGAACTGCGTAAAATCATCAAACAACAACAAGAAACATTGAAGCAACTTGAACGTCGTTTGGATGAGAATGAACAACGCCTTGAAGCAACAGCAGATGCTATCGAAGTACCTGCAAGTCAAGGCAGTGGTAATATTTTAGGTGGCGTTACAGTAGGTGGTTACGGTGAATTGCACTATAACAACTTAACGGATAACGATAATGACACAGACAAGAAAGAAATCGACTTTCACCGTTGGGTGTTGTTTTTCGGTAAAGAGTTTAACTCTACAACCCGATTTTTCTCAGAATTTGAATTAGAACACTCGCTTTCAGGTGAAGGCAAAGACGGTGAAGTTGAGCTTGAACAAGCGTACATTGAACATGACGTAAACGATCAGTTTTCATTTAAAGCCGGTGTTTTCTTAATTCCGGTTGGATTAATCAATGAAACCCATGAGCCACCAACATTCCATGGTGTAGAACGTAACCCTGTAGAGAAAAACATCATTCCAGCCACGTGGTGGGAAGGCGGTGTCGCGGGTAACTTCGAAGCTGCACCAGGTTTGTCATTTGATGCCGCCATTCACAGTGGTTTAGATGTAAGTGAAAAAGGTTCTTACAAACCGCGCGATGGTCGTCAAAAAGTATCGGAAGCTGCCGCAGATGATTTAGCATTTACCGGTCGAGTAAAATACACGGCAATTCCGGGATTAGAATTAGCTGCTTCTGCTCAATACCAACAAGACATTACGCAAAGCGACGCGACAACAGACGAAGCTTCAGCAACCTTATTAACCGCACATGCTGTTTATCAATACCAAAACTTTACCCTAAAAGCGTTATACGCAACTTGGGATATCGATGGTGATGAGGCCGAAGCACTAGGGCGTGATGAGCAAGACGGTTTCTACATTGAACCGTCTTACCAGTTTACCGATGAGTTCGCGGTATTTGCTCGTTACAACGAGTGGGACAACAACGCAGGTAACAGCGACGATACCGAAATTTCTCAAACAACAGTCGGTATTAGTTATTATCTGCATGAAGATGTGGTATTTAAAGCGGACTATGAAAAACAATCGGACGCAAAAGACATTGATGGTTTCAACTTAGGTGTTGGCTACCAATTCTAATTTGTATCGAGCGTTTAGCTATTTTTCGTGCAATGAGCTTGGGGTTTGCCCTTAAGCTCATTTTGCGTTTTTAATGAGTGAGTATATTGTGTATAAATGTTTGCTACTTTTCGCCTTGTTTACCTTGCCTGTGCAGGCAGAGCAAGTGCTACAAACCCAGCAGGACTTCTTAATTGAGTCTTTTCAAGGTGAGGTGCCAAAACCCAAAACCTTATGGCTAAAAAAGCAACAAAAGGCCGAAATAGCCAAGATCTTACAGCATAATTACGCGCGTTTGCGCATTCGCTATTGGCCAAAAGGCAGCAGCAGTGTCTGGGTACTTGAAGAAATAGGCAAAGAGTCGCCGATCACGGTTGGTTTGCATGTGGAAGATAAACGATTGCGTAAAGTTAAAGTGTTAGTATACCGTGAAAGTCGAGGGGATGAAGTCAAATATCCGTTCTTTACCGACCAATTTATCGATGCTACATTGACTGAAGATAACAAGCTGTCTAAGCATATTGATGGCATAACGGGCGCAACGTTATCGGTGCGTGCGTTAACCAAACTTTCCCGAATGGCTCTATGGCTCGATAGTCAGCGTCAACAATAAATGCACTATATAGAATCGTTAATGAAGCAAAAAGCAAAACGCAACATTCATGTTCACATCATCAAGCATTTGCGAGAAATGCATCGATTGTTGGGCATTTGGCTGGCCTTTATTCTTATTTTTCTGGCGGTCAGTGGCATACTGATTAATCACGGCAACAGCCTGTTGTTAGACAGTCGCCATGTAGGAAGTCGAATACTCTTGGATCACTATGGGGTAAAAGCGCCGGCATCAATAGAAAAATACCGACTGTCAAAGACAACCGATGACAACGTTGTATACGTTATTGATGATCAAGTATGGACAGACAATGGGTTATTAATGGACAGTGAACAGTCGATTGTGGCGATTACCCCATGGCAAGAGCTTATTGTGGTGTTAACCTCACACAAACTGTATCTTTATACTATGGATTTTGAGTTGGTGGATGTACTTGACCAATTGACTGGCCTGCCTTCCGGTATTAAGGGTATTAGCTTTGTTGGCGAAAGTGTTTACTTACAAACGCGTGAAGAATATTGGCTCAGTGACGATCAGCTTTATTCATGGCAAGCCACTCAGGCACCAACACAACCAGCCGTTGTTAACCAAGTTAAAACCAATCTTCTAACCGACGAAAAAGCGCAATTATCTTTGCAATATCGAACCCAGTTTCTTACTTGGGAACAAGTCATACTCGACCTGCACAGTGGCCGTTTCTTTGGTCAATTTGGGGTGTTGTTTATGGATTTTCTGGCAATATTGATCATCGTGTTATCGATAACGGGCATCTATATTTGGGTGCGCCAAGCTCGCGCTCGAAGACGCTAAACTAAGCCTAAAAGTTGAACTTGTTTTAACGGCAGGAAATCATTGAAATTAAGAAGCGATTTGTCATTGCTGACAAACCGCAACGTAGATAAACCACTTAATATTGGAAAGCGATGTTATCGTAACTCACCATACCCAAAATTTGGTGATCTTTAATGACGGGGGCTTTACTCAAACCAAATTGTTCAAATAAGCGAGCACAGTAGCGCACGTCCATATCAGGCAAAATACCCAATACTGGCTTGGTCATAATTTCGTATAAATTAACACGCTCAGGCGCTTTGTCTTTACCAATCACGCGCTTGGCAATATCAGACAGCAACACAATCCCATACTCATCTTCTTCGTATCGTTTCTGAATAATGATGGTATTTACCTTGTGCTCTTTCGCCTTGGTAATTGCGCTAGCTACCGTTTCTAGTCCGTCACAAATAATGAAGCTATTGTCCATTGCTTGTTCGACAAAAATACGTTTTTTCTCGGTCATAATTTACCCTTAACTACATCTTCTAATTCGTGTATTTGATGCATAATGCCGACAGCATCTTCAATATCAAGCTGAATGGCCATACCTGCTCCGGAGTTATTGTCAAATCCGGCTTCTTTATCGATTGTTTCTAAAATATGTCTGCTTAAGTGTTCTTCTACCACAAACAACACCACGTCAACTTGAACATCCAAATCCAAACCGAAGAAGGTAGTCTTTTTATTGATACCTTCACCTCGAGCATGGTTAATCACGGTTGCTCCTGTTGCACCGGCTTTGCGAGCCGTGTCGACCACATGGTCGGTGATTTCGTCATTTATAAAAGCGATGATTAATTTGAAATGCATTTAGTTGCTCCTGATTTCGCTTTGTTTGTTAAATATTCGGTAATTTGAGCGTATGCCATCACCGCAATAATTGGAAATAAACTGGCAAAGGCAATTAAACCAAAGCCATCAATTAGTGGGCTTCGCCCTTCGATGGTACTCGCGAGTCCCAAGCCCAGTGCTGCCACTAATGGCACGGTTACAGTTGAAGTGGTTACCCCACCTGAATCGTATGCCAGTGGAATAATCATTTTTGGGGCAAAATTGGTTTGAATCACCACAAAAATGTAGCCAGTGATTATGTAATAATGAATGGGATCGCCCACCACAATACGGTAAACCCCTAAGGTAATACCAACGCCTACGCCTAACGCCACAGATAGGCGTAAGCCCCATAAGCCAATCGCCCCACCCGATACTTGGTTGGCTTTAATGGCCACGGCCAATAATGATGGTTCGGCTATTGTGGTGGAAAAACCGATAGCAAAAGCAAATAGGTACACCCAGTAATAACTGGTCCAGTCAATAGTGCCATCCGTGCCAGAGGCAATAAATTCATAAGCGGTAAGTTGGGTTGCCATAAGCTCACCCAATGGAAATAAGGCTTTTTCAAGCCCTAATAGAAACAGCGATAAACCCAAAATCACGTAAAACAAGCCAATGGCTTTGGCTTTAAGCATGGGCACTTGTTTCTTCAATACGCCGTATTGGAACACCGCCAAAATTAAGACGATTGGCGCAACATCGATTACAGTACCGATAAAGGTGGAGAATAAGTCAGTTATGTAGTCCATCTTAGTAAATCATCCCATAAGCCATAACGAAAATCATTGGTAGCAAGGAGGCAAAAGCAATCAGACCAAAGCCATCAAGCATTGGGTTTCGACCTTTAATCGCCGATGCTAGCCCGACCCCTAAAGCGGTAACAAGTGGTACCGTAATGGTTGAGGTGGTTACACCACCGGAATCGTAAGCAATACCAATGATTTCTTTTGGTGCGAAGTAGGTCATGATAACCACCAAGATATAACCAATAATGATGACCCGTTGGATAGGCCAGCCTTTTAATATACGAAGCACACCCAAAACAATGGCTAGGCCAACCGATAAGGCGACTGAAATTCGTAATCCTAGAGAGTATTGCTCTATGGATTCAGGGTTATTGGCAATAGCCCCAGCGGTTGCGGCAATATCACCCGCTTTAGCAGCAACAGCAATCAAGGCTGGTTCGGCAATGGTTGTGCCAAAACCTAAGAAAAACGCAAACATTAATAGCCAAAACACACTACCTTTGCGAGCAAACGCATTGGCCATGCTTTCACCGAGGGGGAATAAGGCTTTTTCCAGACCAAACACAAAAAAGGTTAAGCCGGTGATCACCATCAATAAACCAATGATGATTTCAAATAGGTTGGGTAAGGGTTGTTGCAGAACAAACAGTTGAAAAAAACCGATCACCACAACAATCGGTAATAAATCCTTGGTGCTGGAGAGCATTGATTGTAAAAAGGCTTTCATTTATAACGCTACTTCTTTTTAATTTTTTTTAGATACATGAAGTTCATCAAACTTAGCATAACCGATATTAAATCATATTTACTTTGTTATAAATCAATAACAATATTAATTTTTAGAAAAAAGTTTGTTAATGGTTTGGGTGAGTCTCTATATAAAACCGCGTTAAAGTGTTACGTTTACTAGGGTCTGTTGACCTTTGTTGTATAACTTTTGTTCTTAAGTTGAATGTAATTTCTACTTATTGCCAAGCAATTCGCTGCAAAAATCATCACCAAAGATAAACAGACCCTAGCTTAAGGGCATTTATAAAAAAAAGATTCGTATGCAAAAAATATTAATTAGCAGTTGTTTACTTGGCGAAAAAGTTCGCTACGACGGGCAGGGTAAAGGCATTGCACACCCTCAAATTAGTACTTGGCTACAAGAAGGGCGACTTGTAAAAATTTGCCCAGAAGTCAGTGGTGGTTTGCCAACCCCTCGAGCCAGAGCAGAACGCCGTGGTAATCAGGTTATTAGCGAGTTTGATGACGATGTCAGTGTACAATTTTTGCTTGGCGCAAGAAAAGCATTAGCCTTATGCAAGGCGCATAATATACAGTATGCCTTGTTAAAGGAATTTAGCCCTTCGTGTGGTGCCAACCATATTTATGATGGCCAGTTTGCCGGAAACAAAATTGTCGGTCAGGGAATAACCGCAGAGTTTTTGACTGATCATGGCATCAACGTATTTAGTGAATTAGAAATATCTAGGCTACTTGAAAGCCTTCGTAACAATGGATAATCGAATGACCATAAATAAAATAAAAAATATCATCACCGTTATCGCATTAACCTGCTTTATTTCAGCGTGTGCTCAACTTGAAAATAAACCGCGGCCAGATGCCAATAGCCAACTTGCGCAACTGATAAGCGATCGGGATGCCTTAAAGAAAAAAGAAGACCCATTCAATAAAGACAACGATATGTTGTATTACGACATGTCCCCGCAGACACTTGCCAGTAAAAACGCGGCACGTAAGCTTTTATATACTCGTGCCCAAGGCATTGATGAAACCAAGCTTAGCGAAGATAACCGCATTAATCTCGCGGTATTAAAGTATGCATTGAAAAATGCCATCGACTCATACAAATATCGTGATCATTACATGCCTCTTACCGCTGAAGCCGGTTTTCATGCTTATGTAACTTACGTTGCCAATCGCTCTGATTTTAAAACGGTTGAAGACTATCAGTTATATATTAAGCGCTTATCTGCACTCGATACCTATTTTACACAACAAACGTATTGGTTAAATGAAGGCATCAAACACGGCATAACCCAACCGAAAGTGGTACTTAGCGGTTTTGAAGACAGCATTAAAGCCTTTATTGTTGATGATGCCGAGCAAAGTGATTTTTATCAGCCATTTAAACGCATGCCAAAGCATTTTACCGATAAGCAAATATCAACATTACAAGCGCAAGGTAAGCAGATTGTTTTAGAAAAAATTAACCCAATGTATCAGCGCTTTTACGATTATATGGTTAATACCTATATTCCCAACGCCAGAGAATCGATTGCGGCGACTGAATTACCAGACGGTAAAGCCTTTTATCAAAACCGCATTGAACATTACACCACCTTGGAAATGACTGCCGATGAAATACATGACATCGGTCTGCAAGAAGTGGCGCGGATCAGAACACAGATGCAAGCCATCATTGAAAAAGTCGAATTTAAAGGCAGTTTTGCCGATTTTGTGCAGTTTTTACGTACCGATCCACAGTTTTATGCCACCACGCCAGAGCAATTATTAAAAGAAGCCTCGTTTATTGCCAAAAAAATGGATGCCAAATTGCCGGCGCTGTTTAAAACCTTACCCAGAACCCCATACGGGGTAATTGAAGTACCAGCCAGTATTGCCCCTAAATACACAACGGGTCGCTATTCGGGTCCGAGTCGTGATGATCAGGCAGGAAATTATTGGGTAAACACCTATGCACTCGACCGTCGCCCATTATATGTGCTTGAGGCACTCACCTTGCATGAAGCGGTGCCGGGTCACCACTTACAAATCAGCCTGGCCAGAGAAATGGATGATGTGCCAGCGTTTCGCAACCAAACCTATATTTCGGCCTTTGGTGAAGGTTGGGGCTTGTACTCAGAATTTCTAGGCATTGAAGCCGGTTTCTATCAAGACCCGTATTCGGATTTTGGCCGTTTAACCTACGAGATGTGGCGTGCGGTAAGATTGGTCGTTGATACAGGGATGCACGCGAAAGGTTGGTCGCGTCAGCAAGCGATGGATTATCTGGCCAATAACTCGGCGTTGTCTTTGCATAATGTGCAAACTGAAATCGACCGTTATATCTCCTGGCCTGCGCAAGCGTTATCTTACAAGCTGGGAGAGCTTACCATTAAGAAACTGCGTTTACGTGCGGAACAGCAACTGGGTGAACAGTTTGATTTGCGAGAATTTCACGATCAAGTATTAAAGAACGGCTCCATTCCATTATCGTTACTGGAAACCGTTATTGATGAGTACATTGCTGAGAAAAAGGCGGGATAATAGGATCAAGCATAAGCCGGCACTTCGCAGAGTAATACATTGCTGAGAAAAGGCGGCATAATAGGATCAAGCATAAGTCGGCACTACGCAGAGTAATACATTGCTGAGAAAAAGGCGGCATAATAGGATTAGCATAAGTCGGCACTATGCAGAGTAATACATTGCAGAGTAATACATTGCAGAGTAATACATTGAAGAACAATACATTCCACGCGTCGTAGTTCCGGCTTCAACCGGATCTTGGTTTACACAACCATATTATTTAGCTATTTGATAGAGTGGATAAGGTGGTGATAAAGGATTTTGTTGCACGAAGAAATAAGACAAGGCCCGCAAAGAAACACGGCATTCATTGGTTCTACCAGGAAAGATAAGCCCCCACTATATCTTAGTCGGCAGTCCCGCTGTCATTGGTTTCAACCTGATTTTATCAATCTGATCTCTACCTTTAGACCGGTAACTTTGCGTCCCTGATTTTCATCAGGTTTGCCTTGGACGAGCTAAGTAGCCCTGTCGTCATTATAGCCAATCTAATTTCTCTGTAAAATTTTTTTTAAGATAATTCGTGAAAACATTGGCTTTTTGTGGGAATTTGCAGCAACTCACCCTAATATGGTGATTATATTGATTAATAATGGAGTAAATATGAGTAAGGTTTTAACCGAGCTGCTAGGGTTGTTAAAGCTTGAAGCGCTGGATGATAATTTATATGTAGGCCAAAGCCAGGATTTAGGTTATCGCAATGTGTTTGGTGGGCAGGTGATTGGTCAGGCACTTTCGGCCGCAACACAAACGGTTGAAAGCGACAGGCACTTACATTCGCTACATAGTTATTTCCTTTTGCCAGGTGATGCAAAGAAAACCATAGTCTATTTGGTTGAAATCATCCGTGATGGGCGCAGTTTCAGCACCCGCCGAGTAAAGGCGATGCAAAATGGTAAAGTCATCTTTACCATAATGGCTTCCTTTCAAGTGGATGAAGTTGGCTTTGAGCATCAAGACACCATGCCCGATGTCGTATCACCGGATGGGTTGGAAAACATGTTGCAAATTCACACGGCGCAAAAACATCATATTCCTGAATCCTTGCATGACCGATTACTTGCTGAGCGACCAATTGAGTTTCGCCCAGCCAAGCCTTACGACTGGGTTAGCCCTGAAAAATCAAAACCCTATAACCAGTTATGGATGCGAACCGCTGGCGATATGCCCGATAATTTAAGCATCCATAAGTACCTACTTGCGTATGCCTCCGATTATAATTTCTTGCCTACTGCGGTTCATCCGCATGGCCGCAGTATTTGGTCGAGGGACTTTCAAATAGCGACCATAGATCACTCCATGTGGTTTCATCGTCCATTTCGATTTGATGACTGGTTGCTATACGATATTGATAGCCCTTCAGCGACGGGAGGCCGTGGATTGGTGCGTGGTAAAATATTTAACCAGCGCGGTGAATTAGTTGCTTCTACAGCCCAAGAAGGGGTTATTCGTCAGTATTAGTTGAGGTGTTTTGCCCCTTATTTTTTGTATTTTGCGAGCCGCTTACTCATAAACTCTCGAAAGTAGCGCTCAGCATTGGTTTCACCGCAAGCACTGTAAGATGTCACTTTACCTAAACCATCATCAATAAAGCTTAAATCGGTGGTTTGGGTGCAAACCCCATTTTGTTTGGTGATGGTTTCATTGCCGACAACCGTGGCGTTTTGTTTTCGTTTTTGTTCTTGGCTTAATTCGACTTTTCTTTGTGGCACGGCTTCAGGTTGTGTTTGCATAATGGAATGGCCTCGTTGAGCTTGCGCCTTGGCTATCTCTTCTTGAATCCAGGCTTGTTCTTGTTGTTCTACCAATTTGCTTACCCCTTGATAAGGGTTGAACGTGACCTTGCTTCTATTGCTGCTTTTCTTATTGATTGCAAGAGGCGTCGATACGACTGGCTCTGCCGCGGCAACCTCTGGCACGTTATTGTTGGGTTTAATGGGTGTGGTTTCGGTTAATGGCTCAACGGGAGCTGTATTCGGAACAAGTGGTTTTAGCGGCTCTAAAGCAACGGTAACTGACGGATCAGGTTCCGAAGTGGCTAAGCGAGGGAGTGAGGCGGTTGTGTTCTCAGTGTTTTTTTGTGGGGCTTTAAATAGATAGCTTTTGATGACCGGGTTTACGTTTTTGTTAGCGCTTTTTTTAGCGATTTTCGCGGGGGCCGCTTGGTAGTGTTGGGCGATAAATAGGAGCAACACCGCATGGAGTGTGATGGACAATATTAATGCATGTACAAACTTTTTATTGGCCTGCATTCATCTTATCCCAAGCGCATTATCGATTAAAAATTATATTCTTAGGCCTAGAAACCCGCTGAAAGTTCAACGGGTTAGGATAATTGTTTTAAGATGATTTTGGAGCTATTTGTTGCCAATCAAAACCACTAGGTGCTTGAAATATCCGTAAGTCGAACAGCGGCGCAATGGCAAATAAGTGATCAAAAACATCTGCCTGTATGCCTTCGTAGTTTACCCAATTGGTATCCGTACTGAAAAAATACAATTCCAATTCAACCCCATATTGGCTTGGCTTTAGCTGTCTGACCATGCAGGTCATATTGGGATGAACATTGGGATGTTGATGAAGATATTCAGTAATATAAGCCCTAAAAGTACCAATATTCGTCAATCTTCTTCGATTTGGATTTTCTTCTTGAACCAATCCCTGTTGCTGGTGATATTCACTCAGTTGCTGATGTTTCTGCTGCAGATAAGACTTCAATAAGGCCAGTTCTTGCAACTTGGTTAGCAATGCCTGATCACAAAACTTGATGGTGGCTAAATCAATGCTGATGCTCCGCTTGATGCGACGACCACCCGATGACGACATACCACGCCAGTTTTTAAAAGACTCACTGATTAAAGCGTACGTTGGAATTGTGGTAACCGTGTTGTCCCAGTTTTTAACTTTTACCGTATTTAAACCGATTTCCTGAACTGCCCCGTCCGCACCATATTGCGGCATTTCAATCCAGTCTTCTGGTGCCACCATTTTATTGGCCGAAATTTGAATACTGGCCACCAAGCCTTTGATGGTATCTTGAAAGACCAATAACAAAACAGCGGTTAATGCACCTAAACCACTGAGAATATACAATGGCGAGCGATCCACCAGGTTGGATATGGCAATAATGATGGCAACGAGATAAATGGCCAGTTTTAACAACTGAATGGTGGCGTTGAGAGGAAGATAGCGCTCTTTACTTTTTTGTTGGAACAGCTGGTTGGTGACATTAAGAAGCGCGCTTAAAGAGCGGGCTATTTGAATGCTAATCGCCACCTTGGCAACGGTAATGATGATTTGCTGCAACTGTTGATGATCGGGAAGAAATATTGACGTCAATGCCATTAATAACACTGATGGGATCAACCAAGCAATCCGATCGAATACTTGATGAGTAAACAATAAATCATCGGCTTTATTACGGGTCCGGGTAATGATTTTTGACACCAGTTTTAATACCTGATTTTTACCGATATAAAAACTCAGCCAACAAATTAAAAGCAGTAGGGCGCTACCAATAACGGCGGAGAAAATATCAAGGTAAGGACCACCCACATTAAGGCCTTGCAGCCATTGCTGAATATATTGCGACATAGTTATTCCGATAGATTCGATGATTCAGGTTTAGCATAGCAGTTAATCCGGCGCTATTAAATCCCGAAATTTGCCGTTTTAATGCATTTAACGCAATGAAATTACTAAAGAATAATCCTTATTTCAGGGCGTAAACCGTGATTGGTATTATTTATAGCGAAAAGATTGTTGCATCTTGGTATAAATTGGGTTTTTCTATAGTAAGTAAATAAAAGGTAAACAGGCGGGGAAAGCCGTGAATTTCAAACGTATCGTGATAAAAGTTGGCAGTGCCTTGGTGTCACCCGATGGCAAAGGCTGCAGTGGTAAGTATTTATTATCCATTGCCCGGTTTATCAATGCTTGTCATGAGCAAGGCAAAGAGGTCATTTTGGTGTCTTCTGGAAGCGTTGCTGCAGGCCGAGGGTTGATTGCGCATGGCTCTGCAAATCCATCCATTGCCAGTAAGCAAGCCATGGCCGCGGTTGGGCAAATGCAGATGATGGCTAATTGGCAGCGTTTTTTTGATTTTCCCTGTTCACAATTATTAATAACCCATGGCGATTTAAAAGACCGTCCACGATACCTTAATATTAAGAACACCCTGCGGGTGCTGTTAGAAAATCGGGTGTTGCCGATTATTAATGAAAACGATACCGTCGCAACCCAAGAGCTAAAAGTTGGCGACAACGATAATCTCGCGGCGTTAGTCGCCATGGTGAGCGATGCCGATTGCTTGTATATTTTAAGTGATGTGAACGGTGTTTATAACAAAGACCCAAACCGTTATGACGATGCCACATTATTGCCACAAATCGAGACTATTGATGCCAGCGTTTATGCCATGGCCGGTGGAACCAGCAATAAAATAGCTACCGGCGGCATGAAAACTAAAATCCAAGCCGCCGAAAAAGCCTGCGAGCATGGCATTCAAACTTATATTTTAAATGGTCGCAACAGCGAGGTATTTTCAGCGTTATTACAGGGTCATAACCCCGGCACCTGTTTTGTTGCCAAACAATTGCCCATGAAAGCGAAAAAGCACTGGCTTAAGCATACCCTGAAAAGTCACGGTGTTGTTGTGATTGACGCTGGCGCCGTAAACGCATTAAAAACAAAAGGGGCCTCTTTGCTGGCTTCTGGTATTGTTGGTGTTGATGGGCAATTTGCTAAAGGTGAGTCGGTATCGATTGTTCATGGTGAAAGCCAAGAAGTGTTAGCCAAGGGCATTTGTCAGTACAGTCATCAAGAGCTACAAAAGATACAAGGCAAAGGCAGTAATGAAATCGAAACCATTCTTGGCTATTGCCCAAGCAAAGAAATTATCCACCGCGACGATTTAGTGCTAGTAAGCGCCATTTAAATACTCGAATGACCATGAAATAATCATCTCCCCTAACGGTAAGGATATATGAATGAACACAGAAGGTTTTGATATAAAGCGACTGGCGAAAAAAGCCAAGGTTGGGGCAACACAGGCCGCGCAATTAGATACTGAAAATAAAAATCGCATTTTAAGGGCGATGGCAGACAATCTGCTTGCCGCTCAAGATCATATTATTTTTGAAAACAGCAAAGACATTGCCAAGGGCGAAGCGAAAGGCTTGTCAGCGGCCATGCTTGACCGGTTATTATTGACCCCTGAGCGAGTTAAAGGCATTCGTGATGCCATTATCGATATTGTTAATTTGCCCGATCCTATCGGTAATGTTACTGGCAGAGCGAAACGCCCAAGTGGCATAGAAGTGGGTAAAATGCGTATCCCATTAGGGGTGATAGCGATGATTTATGAAGCCAGACCCAATGTGACGGCAGAGGCCGCAGCATTGTGTTTAAAAGCCGGAAATGGGGTGATATTACGCGGTGGCTCTGAAGCACTGCATTCCAATCTAGCCATTGCCGAGATACTGCATAAAACATTGCAGCAATTTGACATACAATCTGAAGTGATTTCCGTCGTTCCAGACCCAGACCGTAAAGTCATTGAAACCATGTTGACCTTAAATCAGGACATTGATTTGGTGATCCCACGTGGTGGTGAGAATTTAATTCGCTTCGTTACCGATAATTCCCGTATTCCGGTGATCCAACACTTTAAAGGCGTATGTCATTTGTATGTCGATAAAGAAGCCGATTTGGACAAAGCACTGGCCATATTGGTCAATGGTAAAACGCAAAGACCTAGCGCCTGTAATGCATTGGAAACCTTGTTAGTCCATGCCGATGTTGCGAATGAATTGTTAACAAAAGCAGAGCTGGCGTTAACGCCTTTTGCGGTAAAAGTGCATGCCTGTAAAAACAGCTTGGAGTATTTCCCAAATGGTCAATTAGCCACCGATGCCGATTATGATGCCGAATATTTAACGCAAGAAATTGCCATAAGAGTGGTGGATGATTTCGAGCATGCGATTGCTCATATTCGTCAATACACGTCGGATCATACCGAAGTGATCGTTACCGAAAATCAGCAAACGGCAAATGATTTTATTCGCAAAATTAACTCATCCGTGGTGATGGTCAATGCATCATCAAGGTTTTCTGATGGCGGTGAATTGGGGCTGGGCTCTGAAATCGGAATCTCCACCAGTAAATTGCATGCCTATGGCCCGATGGGTCTCGAAGCATTAACAACGGAAAAGTTTGTGGTTTATGGGCAAGGTGAAGTTCGAGTTTAACTGCGTGAGTTGGTTAAGGTGCCCAGATAAGGGCACCTATGAATACGTTAAAGACTGAAAGATTAGTTGCCTACGGCAATGCGTTTCATATCGGTCATGTAACCACGTAATTCTTTACCAATAACTTCTACACCATGGCTACGGATAGCTTCATTGGCTTCAATCAAGCGCACATTATCCACTTGGTTACTGCTGCTTGCTAAACCTTCACCTAAGTCTTCCAATGTTAACTGGCTAGCAAACTCAGATAGTAATGGCACGGCAGCATGTACAAATAAGTAGTTACCGTATTCAGCTGTATCAGAAATGACCACGTTCATTTCATAAAGTTTGTTACGAGCGATACAGTTCGCGATAAGCGGTGTTTCATGCAAAGACTCATAGTAAGCAGACTCTTCAATGATGCCAGCGGCAACCATTGCTTCAAAGGCCAATTCAACACCGGCTTTAACCATCGCAACCACAAAGATGCCTTTGTCGTAGTATTCTTGCTCGGTGATCTCAATGTCGCAATCTGCAGCCTGCTCAAAAGAGGTTTCTGCTGTTTCGGCGCGCCATTTTAATAGGTTAGCGTCATCGTTAGCCCAGTCTTCCATCATGGTTGCTGAAAAACGACCTTCAATGATGTCATCCATATGCTTTTCAAATAATGGACGTAACACGACTTTTAATTGCTCTGACATATCAAACGCTTTAAGTTTTGCTGGGTTTGATAAACGGTCCATCATATTGGTGATACCACCATGTTTTAAACCTTCGGTGGTTGTTTCAATGCCGTATTGCAATAGTTTACGGGCATAAGCGGCATCCATTCCTAAAGCAACAAGTTGTTGATGACCAAGGACTGCGGCGGTTTGTAACATGCCACACAAAATGGTTTGCTCACCCATTAAGTCGGATTTTACTTCAGCAATAAATGAGGACTCTAATACACCTGCACGGTCACCACCGGTTGCTGATGCGTAGGCTTTTGCAATGGCCAAACCGTCACCACGCGGATCATTTTCTGGGTGAACGGCAATCAGAGTTGGTACACCAAAACCACGTTTGTATTCTTCACGTACTTCGGTACCTGGACACTTAGGCGCTACCATTACAACCGCAATGTCTTTTCGCACTTGCATGCCTTCTTCAACAATGTTGAAGCCATGCGAGTAGGCTAGGGTAGAGTTCTCTTTCATTAACGGCATTACCGCATTTACAACGCTCGTATGTTGTTTATCCGGTGTTAGGTTTAGGACCAAATCCGCTTGTGGGATTAACTCTTGGTAAGTGCCAACGGTAAAGCCATTTTCGCTCGCCCAACGGTAAGATTGACGCTTTTCAGCAATCGCCGCATCACGCAAAGCGTAAGAAATATTTAGACCTGAATCACGCATGTTCAAACCTTGGTTTAAACCTTGCGCACCACAACCGACAATAACAATGTTCCAACCTTTTAAAAAGTTACAGCCGTCGCTAAACTCACTACGGTCCATGAAACGACACTTGCCTAATTGTCCTAGTTTTTCTCGTAAACTTAATGTGTTGAAATAGTTTGCCATCTTGGCCTCCCTGAGCGGATAAATAAGAGTTTTGATGAGTCTAGACTACAAGAAAATTTGTGTTGCGTAAAATGATGTATTTGCATTGCAGTGTTTCATTATTTGCAATACTCTAGGGTTTACTTAGGTCTTATTATTGGCATTTTTGAACGATATGGATATTAAAACGCTGCAAGTTTTTAGCCATTTGGCAAAAAGTTTACACTTTGGTCAAACCGCTTATGCATTTCATGTTAGTCCGTCAACTTTGAGTCGAATGATCCAGCGGATTGAAGACCAATTAGGTTGTCAGGTGCTGGAAAGGGATAACCGCTCTGTGCAATTGACCTCGCAAGGTCGGCAATTTGAGGCCTTTGCCATGCAGCAAATCCAGCAGTGGCAAGCGTTTCAAAGCAGCTTAAAAACCCAACAAAAACAGCTTACGGGTACGCTAAGTGTTTATTGCTCGGTTACAGCAGCGTACTCGCATTTGCCCCAGGTGCTCGATGGCTTTCGCCGCGTATACCCACAAATTGAGATCATTCTTGAAACCGGCAGTGTCGCCGCCGCTGTTGAAAAAGTGAAATCTAATCAAGTGGATATTGCCATAACAGCGTTACCAGAAAAGCTCTCTAGCCGACTGGACTTTCACCCTATCGCCAAAATACCTTTATCGATCATTGCCCCCACCATAGATTGTCAGGTGAGTCAGCAGTTACAGCCTAGACAAATTGACTGGCAACAGTTGCCCATCATTTTGCCCGAACATGGCCTAGCGCGAAAACGATTTGAAGACTGGTACCGTCAAAAGGAGGTAGGTAAACCCAATATCTACGCAACCGTTGCGGGTCATGAAGCGTTGGTGTCTATGGTGGCACTGGGTTGTGGTGTTGGCATTGCACCGGAGGTGGTGATAGAAAACAGTCCGGTGAAAGAGCGCATTCGTCGCCTTACCGAACCGACCGCCATCAAACCGTTTGAATTGGTTTTGTGTTATAGCAAAAAACAAAAGCATCAACCCATCGTTAATGCTTTTCTTAATACGCTCCAATAACCCAATTATTCCGGGATATCTTTGATTACTTATCGCTGAAAATATCGCGGGCAATAATCAATTTCATGATTTCTGATGTACCAGCAAAAATGCGGGTAATACGGGCATCATTATATAGCTGACAAATTGGGTATTCCTGCATGTAGCCTGCGCCACCGTGTAATTGCACACCTTCGTCAGCGACATCACATAGTAATTCACTACAGAGTAACTTGGCCGATGAGGCACTGACACTGTTTGCATCACCAAGGTTAATATCATCCACCAGTTTGTCGGTATAAGCCGTCGCCATATCAATACGCGCGCGAAGCTGAGCCATGGTAAATTGGGTATTTTGCATGGCAGATAATGGCTTGCCAAATACTTTACGGTCGGTCACAAAATCTTTGGTCAGGTTAAAACCATATTCGGCGGCGCCATTATTCCAAATGGCGCAAATTAGGCGTTCTTCTGCCAGGCCGCCCATCAAGTATTTAAACCCTTGGCCTTCCACACCCAGTAAGTTTTCTTTTGGTACTTTTACGTTGTCAAAGAATAACTCGGCAGTATCCTGAGCTTTCATGCCCATCTTATCTAGATTGGCGCCACGTTTGAAACCTTCCCAACCTGCTTCGACCACAAATAATGATATGGCGTGAGGGATTTGTGGATTCGTACGGGCTGCTACGACAAAAACATCACCACAAATACCATTTGAGATATAGGTTTTGTTGCCATTTAAGACGTAGTGATCGCCATTGTCGATAGCGGTTGCACGCATACCGGCCAGATCTGAACCTGCATCGGGCTCTGTCATCGCCACACCTAAAATGTATTCACCTGAAATGGCTTTGGGGATGTACTTGTCTTTTAAGTAATCGCTACCATGATTTAGGATGTATGGGGCAATAATGGTTGAGTGCAATTGCGGCATAAAGCCCGTTTCACCACAGCGGCCAATTTCTTCGGCAACGATGGCTTGAAAGCGAAAATCTTCAATACCCAAACCGCCAAAAGCTTCGGGTGCTTGCGGGATAAGGAAACCCATTTCACCCGCTTTACGGTAAACT
Organism: uncultured Thalassotalea sp.; assembly: GCA_947502355.1. Lineage (GTDB taxonomy): Bacteria > Pseudomonadota > Gammaproteobacteria > Enterobacterales > Alteromonadaceae > Thalassotalea_A. Next base: position 38,672 of record CANMZP010000004.1, read on the forward strand.
TCGCGTGGAACAATACCGGCTTTCATGAATTCTTCACGATGTGGTACTAACTCTTTATCTAAAAAAGCGCGGAATGCTTCACGAAACATTTCGTGCTCTTGGGTAAAACAATGCCGTTTCATAATTTTCTCCAATATTCTTTTAAGTTGCCGCTTTTATAACGCGACGATGGCTTCGCCCAACAGAGTTGGCGTGCCGTCAGCTTTCGTGGCTTGAATGGCCACTTTCAGGCATTGCTCACCGTTGTGCTCCAATTCAGCAACAACTTCACCCGAACAAGTGATCACGTCATGCAAATTGGTGATGGCGGTAAACTTGTTGCTAAAATGACGTAACTTCGACTGAGACTGCCAGTTGGTTAAGAAACGGCCCAAATAAGCCATCGATAACATGCCGTGCGCAAACACATCGTCCATCCCGGCCTTTTTGGCAAAGTCGATATCAATATGAATTGGGTTATGATCGCCAGAGGCGCCTGCATAGAGAGCCAAGGTTGTACGGTTAATTGGTTTAAGCGTTAACTCAGGTAACTTACTGCCAATGCTTGTATTGCTCATGTTCGTCTCCTGATTATGCATTTCTATAAACTAATGTTTGACGGGCACGACAGACAACGTCGTTATCTTGATTTGTGTATTCATTTTCCATAACCACAAACTCTAAGGCGCCGCCTTTTTTGTCAAAAATGTCTTTGATTTTTGAGGTGATGGTGATTCTATCTCCAGCATATATTTGCCCAAGGTAATCAAATTCTTGCGAGCCGTGCAGAACACGACCAATATCCATACCCAGTAAATCCAGTACCGGTAAAAACTCCGGCGCTTGCATATCTAAGGCCATGGCAAAGGTTGGTGGCGCTGGAATGCGTGCAAAACCTGCATCGCGAGCAGCGGATTCGTCAGTATATACGGGGTTCGTTTCACCAATAGCTTTGGCAAAAAAGGCTAAGCGACCTTTTTCGACGTCGGTGGTGAATGTACCAAATTGATGGCCAACTTTTGATTTGTCTAACATCTGTTTGCCCTTATTTTTTTGCGTTTAATAGATCAATACCAACCATTTCACCGACGGCATTAAAGGTGCTGACGATACTCTCTGCCGGTGTTGAATTTGAGAAGTCACAAATGTTGTCCCATTTATCGGCAACGTCTTCGGCACTCACATCTTTTTCGATGCCAAAGGCATAACCTTCACTGCGCTCAACACGAACTTTTGCAAACCAACTCGCACCAACTTCAAATACACCACCGGTTTCTTTGTTTTCATCGCTGCATAATTTAACAACCAAAGGCACAACGTAGTCTGGCGAGGTAGCTTTAAGCACATCTTCTGGCCAGATCGTTTGGGTTAAACGTGAGCCAGCGATAGGGGCGATCACATTGACTTGAATATTTTTACGAGCACCTTCAATGGCTAATGTTTTACCTAAACCGAGTAAGGCCGATTTGGCCGAGCTGTAGTTCGCTTGACCAAAGTTACCGTAAATACCGGCAGCAGAGGTGGTAAAGATCACGCGACCAAAACCTTGAGCAACCATATAAGGCCATGCGGCTTTCGTTACAGCGTAAGCACCATTAACGTGAACTTTGTAAATAAGTTCCCAGTCTAAATCACTCATTTTAACGAAACTTGAATCACGCAAGATACCGGCGTTGTTAATGACAATGTCGATACGACCATAGGCATCAATGGCGGTTTTTACAATGCTTTCGCCATCTTCTACTGAGTTATAGTTGGCAACAGCTACTCCACCGTTGGCTATGATTTCATCGACAACCAAGTCCGCGGCGCGATTGCTTGCGCCTTCACCGTGGCCAGAGCCACCCAAATCATTGACAACAACTTTGGCGCCGCGTTTGGCAAATTCTAAAGCATAACTTTTACCCAAGCCGCCACCGGCACCGGTTACAATAACGACTTTGTCTTGAAAATTAATTTGACTCATCTTACTACCTTATTTAATAACTTTGATTTCTCTATTTTTATCGTGTGATAGGATCTTGTCGTCCTTTAATCACATTAGTGTCGGACAGCAAAGGCAATAACCCAATGACATAAAAGAACTAAATGATTGTCCAAAGGGGGATAAACCGTTGGTTTGATAAGGCTAAGCAGATAAAAGTCGACAAACAAAGCTTTCGAAGTTATGTTAATGAAAGGTTAATATTGTCTTGATGTAGTGAGATGAGAGCGAATCCTCCGAGAAGAAAAACGGTTTCAAGCCATTATATTGGTATTTTGTTGGCAAGCCTTAAGCAGCATGGGCATAACGCTGATTCGCTTTTGGCTCAGCATAACTTTAAAGCCGAGCAATTTTTAGCAAACAGTCATAACCCGGCCCCCATTCGGTTGCCTTATCACATCCTTTCTTCTCTTGTTCGTCATACATGGAAAACCTTGGATGATGAAAACTTAGGGTTAGCAGATAAACGTCTGCCCATGGGGGCGCTTAACTATGCTGGGCAATTGGCGGTTGGAGCAGGAAATCTTGGCCAGGCTTTAGGCGTCATGTTTGGTTTTTATAATTACATCGAATCGGGCTTAAAAATACACCACTATATTGACGACGATGAATTTGTCTTTGAAATTGATATGCGCTCGCCTAAGCCTGATTTTTACCATATGTTAACCGATTTTATTATGGCGGGGGTTCATCGCTTTTGTTGTTGGCTTACTGGTAAACAGATTATTTTAAAAGCCGTTACCTTTAACTTTTCCATGCCCTCACACAGCTACGAATATGGCCTAATCTATTCTTGTCCATTAGTGTTTGACGCATCAACCCTGTCTATGCGATTTAGCCGTGAGTTTTTAAAGTTACCTGTGGTTCAAAATACTCAGGAGCTGGCGGCTTATATCAGTGAGTCTCCAAAGGGGTTGTTGTTAAATCCGGTAGATGATGATTCCTATACCATAAAAGTAAAACGTTATATCGAAACGTTTAGAGGTAAGGAGCTGCCTACTTTTGAAAAGGTTGCTGCGGGCTTACATATGGTGCCCAAGACATTGCGTTCGCACTTAAAGACGGAAGGTATTACCTATCAGAAAATTAAAGATGTGATGCGCCAAGATTGGGCCATTCATTGTCTGAACCAACCACATTATTCTATTGCCTCGATTGCCGAAGAGGTTGGCTTTACGGAAACCGGGGCATTTGTCAGAGCTTTTAAAAGCTGGACTGAGATGACGCCAAGTGTATATCGCAATAAGGTGTTAAGTCTGAACAGTTAAACTTGTTAATTTGTACACCTCCCTAGCTTCGCGACAACCATCTGTTTTATCTATTTTTTTAAAGTCTTATCTACGGTGCTTTCACTCAAAGTAGCACGACTTTTTGTGCCTTTAATGACCGCTTTGAATTTTTCTCGCCCCTTAATAAAGTCAAGTTATGTTAAAAAATATGTTCGTTTTCGTTATGGCGATGTTAAGCGCGATCAAGCAATCTTGAATATGGTTTGTCAAAGCCAAGCATTAAAAAATAAAAATTAAAGGCAAGGAACAACCCCTTGTCGCCTCAATGCACAAAAGTATGCACATCAAATAATGTATAAAAGAGCTGTGTAAAAGCACTGTGTAAAAGCACTGTATAAAAGTGCTATATAAAAACAACGCAAGAACAGGGGAAGAATCGTGAGAAATACGTTAAATATCAAACGTCATCCATTAGGGGTAGCTGTAGCTGTCGCGTTAATGGCGGGCAGTTATAGTCAGCAAGTATTGGCAGATGATGCCGCAGCGACAATCGATCAGGATATGGAGGTCATTTTGGTGAAAGGCGCAAAGCGTCCAAAAAGTTTAAATGAAGTACCTGCCTCGGTTGCTGTTATTGGCGGGGAAACGCTTGAACAAATGAAAATCGACAATATGGAAAACTTGTCGAAAGGCCTACCAAACGTGACCATTTCTGCAAACGCCATTCAAGATACCATCTCCATTCGTGGTATTAACTCAGATCTTCAAGCGGGTGGAGAACAATCTGTCGGTATTTTTGTTGATGGTGTCTACCATGGTCGCGGTGTTCAATCGCGCTTCTCTTTCTTGGATGTGGGAACGGTAGAAGTATTACGTGGTCCGCAGGGGGCATTGTTTGGTAAAAACACCATTGCCGGTGTTTTAGCCATCAATCCGGCGCAACCTCGTGAAGATATGGAAGCAAAATTAACCACCGGTTGGGAAACCGAAACGGAACAGGTTGAAACCTCCGGTTTTGTTACCGGTAAATTAAATGAGTCGGGGACACTAAAAGGTCGACTGGCATTTAAATATAAAGATAACGACAAAGGTTTTATTGACAATATCTCGGTTGGTGATGATGGCGTTCGCACGGAAGACTTTTCTTACCGTGGTATTTTAGACTGGCAAGCAACGGATGCGTTAACCTTTAACTTGCGGATGGACTCCGGCAAACAAGAGCAAAACGGTATTTACTGGGAGCTTGAAGAGCTTGGTGGACCTCTAGCTCCCCTTATCGAGTCGTTTGGTGAAGATGGTCGTTTAAATCATAAAGGTACGGGTACCAATAATATTCCTGGTACAGATACCCTTTACCCAGGTCTAGGTTACAAAGGTAAAGATACGCCATTTTATATGGATACGAATTACGATGAGTATGCACTTAAAGCGGACTATAAAGTAGATCAAGGTACCTTTACGGTGATTGCAGCTAAGTCAGAATACGATTTTGATCGTACCCTAGATGCCGATTTCGGTCCTCTGCCTATTTTGCAGTTTACCGATCGCGAAGATTTTGATCAGACCAGCTTTGAAGCACGTTTTGTCTCGAACAACAGTGATACTTTTGAATACATCTTAGGTGTTTACTATCAGGAAAGTGATTTGGAAGTAAGCGGGGTAACGGACGTTGCCAGTGGCCCTGGTACGCCAGTCGGTGACGCTGCAAATGGGGCTATTGGTGTTTATCCGGAGTATATTGCCACATCCCGATATCATGTATTGGATCAAGATTCTGATATGTGGGCTGTATTTGGTCAAGTGGGCTTTGGTTTAACGGAAGATTTAAAACTGGAACTGTCGGCCCGTTACTCGGATGAAGATAAGGACGGTACACAGGCTGTTTCCCTTTATGGTGGCACTGGTGGCGGTCAAATTGGCGGTACACCATTAACTAACCCGGTTGAAATTGGTTTTTGGGGACTGGCTGTTCTTGATGCGATAGAACATTCGAATGAGCTAGATCGTAATGAGACTCACTTTTCTCCAGCAGCGAGTTTAAGTTGGACAGTAGATAACAACACAAACCTCTATGCAAGCTACGCTGAAGGTGTAAAAGGTGGTGGTTTTAATTCCTTTGCCATGTCAGAAGACCCTGAAGAAGCTGAGTATGATGAAGAAGAAGCTACCTCGTATGAAATTGGTGGTAAATTTAACCTGCTTGATGGCAGCCTAAAGCTAAATACCGCGGCATTCTATACCGAATTTGATGATATGCAAACCACTCAATTTACCGGTGGTACAACGTTTGTTGTTGCTAATGCGGCAGAAGCGACATCAAAAGGTATCGAAATGGATATGGTTTGGAATATCACTGACGAATGGACATTATATTCAAACTTTGGCTGGATTGATTTTGAATTTGACTCGTATAAAAATGCCGGTTGTACAGCGATGCAAATCGTTGAAGGTGGCCATGCCAATGGTGGGGCTTGTGCTGCCGCTGGTGGTAACGATTTAAGTGGTGAAACAAACCAGGACGTGGCCGATTACACTGGTTCATTGGCCGTTCAATATGCGACTATGATTGGCGAGTATGAGTTAGTGACTCGTATTGATGCCAACTATACTGATGAGTACTATGCTGCACCGGATTTGGATGAAGCATCATTGGTTGATTCATACACTTTAGTTGATGCCTCGGTGCGGTTGATTTCGCCAGAAGGTGATTGGGATATTGCTTTTATTGGTCGTAACTTGACCGATAAAGAGTACTTTATGTACCACAATGATACGCCATTGGTCACTGGCGCTCACCAAGCAGGTACGGCTGCGCCAGCAACGTACACCTTTCAATTTAGCTATCACTTTATTGACTAAGCCTATAGGCAATAATGTGGGGTTAACCTCGCTTTAGTAACAACATTAAAAAACCTCTGAGTCAGATCAGGGGTTTTTTCATTTCGAGCTGTTGAATCAAAAAACCAATCATCCAATCCTTTTGATAATACCAATCCATTTTTGTCGTTTGCTTTTTTATTCGCTCTTATGGCAAACAAAACAAAGCTTGTTGCCATCGGGATCTCGGACATAACTTGCGTAAAAGTTGGGGTGCGCTTCTGCTCTTATCCCCGGTTTTCCTTCATCAACCGCATCTAGAGAAATGGCTTGGCTGTAGGCGTTATCTACCGCCTCTCTGCTTTGCGCTAAAATGGCGATATAGCTGCCATTGGCAAAGGTTGCCGGTTCACCATTAAAGGGTACATTTATCCATAAAGAGTCCGCACCAGTGTTGTCATGCTTAGCACATTCATCTTCCGGTTTGCCATAACCTGCCCAAGTATCGCTTGTCGAATGCCGGTAATAGCCAAGTACGCCGAGTACGGCATCGTAAAATAAAATCGACTTATCAATATCATTAACACCTAAACCAATGTGACTGAACATGATTTGCTCCTCAAAATAAAGTGCGCATTCTGCTTTTAAGGTGATGCTTTTGCTATGGAACCAGGTTTAAGCTTTGCGCTTTCATCATTGCTTGTGTTTGTTTTTTCACTCCTAGTTTGCCGTAAATATGGCCCCGATGCCACTTTATCGCCCCTTTAGGTACAAACAGGATATTGGCAATGCTGCGGTTAGACTCTCCCATAACCAGTAATTGCAATATTTCTTGCTCTTTGTGGGGTAGGGGCGCAATCAAGGTTTCTAGGGAGCTTGCTTCTTGGTCGATAAATTGTATCGATTGATTTCATTTTCAATTTGTTGGGGCATTAAATAATTATCGGTAAATGTAGCGTTGCGCACTCGTTCCCATTTAGCAATGGCACAAGTCTGGGTCAGATTTTGCTTGTATCTTAGACGTTTCAAATCGTAAGAAGATCAGAGGCTTGTTGGACATCATTTTGACTAAAATCGTATCGAGAAAGCGTGGTATAACTTACGGCTAACCATTCTAACGACTTGTATTGACTCAAGTGGTTAGACTGACAATGAAGGATATCAATGGCTTGTTGTATGTCGTTCGCCAACTTTGTGACTTTAATGAAAAGGCCAAGACAGAAATGACTCTTATCTTGGCCCGGGTATGATCGCTTTAAGTGATACAGCAATGGTTACAGATCTTAGTTAATATTACGCTCTTTATCTTTCCAGTAAGCTTCACGTAGGGTATTTTTCTGTACTTTACCGGCACCGGTAATTGGGAATGGCTCTTCACGGAACTCTACCGACCTTGGCGCTTTATAGCTGGCGATGTATTCTCGGCAAAAAGCGATGATGTCTTTTTCTGTGCAATCCACATCGGCTTTTTTACGAACGATGGCGTGCACGGCTTCCCCCCATTCTTCACTTGGAATGCCGACAACAGCCACTTCATGAACGGCAGGGTGTTTGGAAACGGCGCTTTCGACTTCTGCGGAGAATACATTTTCACCACCTGAGATGATCATATCTTTTACCCGATCAACTAAGAAGATAAAGCCATCTTCGTCCATATAACCGGCATCACCTGTGTGTAACCAACCGTCAATAATGGTACTGGCTGTTTGCTCGGGTTTATTCCAGTAACCTTTCATTACGTTAGCACCTTGTACACAGATTTCGCCGACTTCACCATTGGCTAGCTTCTCGCCTTTATCGTTTTGAATTTGTGCGGTTACACAATAGGAAGGGCGACCTGCAGAACGTATCTTACCGGCATTTTCGCCTTCCATAACGTGATATTTGCTGTGCAATAGTGAACAAAGTGGTGCCAATTCTGTTTGCCCGTAAGCCTGGATAAAGCCAACACTTGGCATTTTTTCCATGGCCTCAAGTAATGTGCCTTCTGGCATAGGCGATGCACCATAAACAATGCTTTTCAAGCTGCTTACATCGGCTGATTCAAGTGCAGGATCATGAAGTAACATGCTGATCATGGTTGGTACTAACAAGGTATCGGTAACCTTATCTTCTTTGATGCAGTTCAAAACACCATCGACCGTAAAGGCTGGCACGATGGTTAATTTCATGCCGCCAATGACGGAGCTCCAACATAAAGCACTTGCCGCTAAATGGAACATAGGACCGGCGATCATCATGACTGGGTCAGGGCGAGTATAGGCTTGTAAATCGGTCATAAAGCTCATCGAGCTTACCCAAATATTTTTGTGGGTTAACATGACGCCTTTTGGAAAACCGGTTGTACCACCTGTGTAAAAGATGCCCAATAAGTCATCTTCTTTGCTTGGAAAAGGGGTGATTGGCTCGGAATTATCAATCAGGTTTTCATAATTAAGTAAATCTTTCGGGGTATCTTTTTCACCAATATGAATGCAATGTTGGATTTCTTCACAGGCATCTTGTAAACCTAAGCCCATTTCAAGGAACATATCATCAACTAATAAACCCACCACTCCAGCGTCTTGCAGGGCGTACGCATTTTCTTTAAGTGACCAACGAACATTTAGAGGCACCATGATAATACCCGCCCAAGCGGCCGCGTAGTAATACTCAAGGTAGCGATCTGAGTTAAGCGATAAAATAGCAACTCGTTGGCCTGGCTCAATACCCAGATTACGCATCGCCGAAGCAAATTTGGCGATGCGGGTTTCCAATTCTAACCAGGTTTTCTCTCGCCCTAAAAATTTGCTGGCGATGTCGTTTGGTTGGGTTTGGGCGTTTCTTTGTATTGCTTGTGTAAATATCATAATGTCCTAATTCTTTCCCATTAATACGTATTGTTATTGTTGTTATTTGGCTTTTGTTTTGAATGTGTATCGTTTTGTCTGTTATCCATTTTGTGGATTTAAAATCATGTCGGCGGCTTTTTCGGCGATCATAATCGTTGGCGCATTGGTATTGGCGCTGACTAATGTTGGCATAATCGACGCATCGACGACTCTCAAGCCTTCAATGCCATGTACTTTAAGCTGATGATCAACAACAGCCATATCATCATGACCCATTTTGCAGGTACCAACTGGGTGATAGACATGCGACGCATGTTCGCGGATGATATGTCCGATTTCCTCATCAGACTGGGCATGTGCACCGGGTAATAGCTCTTCTCCTCGATGGCCATCTAGTGCTGGCATGCGGATGATTTCACGCAACTTTTTAACCCCTTTGACCATAATGTCGAGATCTTCTTGCTCGCTAAGCAGATTCAGTTTAATAAGGGGATCGGATTCTGGTCGAGCATTGCGTAAACGCACCGAACCGCGACTTTTCGGTCGAGCTAAATTAACGTGTACGGAAAAACCATGCTGCATTAAGTAGTCGATATTGCGACCATGATTAGCAAACATTAACGGTACAAAGTGGATCTGCAGATCCGCAACGTCGACGTCGTCTGCGGATTTGAAGTAACCGCCAATATTGGTGAGCGAATTACTTAGAGGTCCGGCTTTTGCGGTTAAGTACTGCACGGCTTCTACTGTTCTTGGCAGCAAAGAGGAGACACAATAGCCATCTTTTTTATTACTGCGGTACACTAGGGGGATCTCGGGATGCTCTTGCAGGTTTTGACCGACACCGGGCAGGTGGTGCGTTACCTCAATTCCCATTTCTTGCAGATGTTCCTGACAACCTATGCCCGATAACATTAATAATTGTGGCGAATTAAACGCACCACCCGAGACGATGACTTCTTTATTGGCGGTGACTTGTTTTACTTTATTATGTTGAATATATTCTGCGCCAATCGCACGTTTGCCTTCAAATAACACCTTGCTCACTCTGGCGTCCGATATGATGGTAAGGTTGTCTCGTTTTTTAGCCTCATCAATAAAGCATCGGGCAACACCGGCACGCTTGCCGTCTTTAATGGTAAATTGATAAGGACCAAAACCGTCGAGTTTATCATCGTTAAAATCGAGGTTTTTCTTATGGCCAGCCTGCACCGCTGCTTGCGTAAATAACTCTTCCACCGGAAAGTGGGTTTTCGGCACAGATTGCACATGCAATGGGCCGTCACTGCCATGGTATTTACTGCTGCCCCATTGATTGTTTTCAGACTTTTTAAAGTAGGTTAATACGTTGTCGTAATCCCAGCCAGGGTTGCCTTGTTCGGCCCAGGCGTTGTAATCGCTGCTATGGCCTCGGGTGTATACCATGGCATTAATCGAGCTTGAGCCACCAAGGCCTTTACCACGCGGGCAAAAATGGCCTTTCTCATTCGTGCCCGAATCGGGTTGACTGTCATAGGCCCAATTATATTTGTGCCAGAACATATGGCTACCAAACGCGCCTGGCATAGAGACCATCAATGAAGGATCGGCGCTACCTGCTTCGAGTAAGCAGACCCGATTGTTTGGATTTTCAGACAGGCGGTAGGCTAATACGCCACCAGCGCTCCCCCCACCAATGATGATGTAATCGTGCATGGTTCTCTCCTGTAATATCAAGCGCAAGAAATATCTTGTCTCTTGGTAGACAATCAATTTAATGCAATTGGTTTGTCTTTGCTTTTGTTGTGTAATACCCATTCCATTTCGAATTGATAACGGATGGATTTGGCATAAGCCTTATATTATTTTTATTATTGTGATTTACACTGTGCTTGGTTACAGTTGCACTAATACCCAAAGAACGAATACCTAACGTACTTGGCATATTTACTATTGCGGCTACTACGTCGTACCATTGAAGTGGTTTGTCCTTAAACAATCTATTAACAAAATTAGCAACATGTGCCTAACAGAGGTATAGCAAAAAACGCCATGTTTGCCGGTATAATGACGTAAAATGCCAATTACGATGGTTTTTCTGTCGATTCTTATAAAAATAACCGAGATTTACTGTATATGACCGATTCGATTATTGAGCATGTAAAACAAGATGCCTTGTTTTGCCATAATAAATTTATTCGTGATTATCTCGATATTGCCCTGTTTATTGGTATTGAAAAGCAGGCATTTTTAGATGCCATTGGCTTGAGTATCACCGATATTGAAGACCCACAAGCGCTCATTCCTCGCAGTTGCTTGTTTAAAGGCTACGATATTTTGCTAACCCATAGTCAGGATGAACTGCTCGGAGTTGGGCAAAAGAAGCTGTCCATGGGAGGTGTCGACTTAATGGTGAAAGTCGCCACCGTTGACAAAACGCTGGAGCAGGCGATTCGCTCTATTGACCAGTTAGTGCAGTTTTCGCAATCGAAACTCAATTCCACCATAGACCTTGAAGACGATATAGTTCGCTGGCGATTTAGTCCTGATGTGGTTAAGTCCTCTTTTTATCCCTTTATAACGACTTTATGCTTGATTGTCGGTTTACGAATGCTGTCCTTGCTAATTAAGCTCGATATTCCGTTAATAAAAGCCAGCTTTACGTTTGATAAACAAGAAAACGACAGTGATTACCGTTTCTTGTTTGCTTGCCCTATTGAATACAACCAACCCTATAATGAACTGTGCTTTGATAGAAGTTGGTTAAAGAAATCCATTCAGGTGGATTATTATCAAGTTAAACCCTTATTAAAATCGCCTTTAACGCTGGCCAGTTATATTAAAGGCTCCTTAGGCCTTTCCAGACAAATTAAAGATATTCTTGCCTCTTATCCCAATGCCAACTTTCCCAAGCCAAGTGCGATAGCCGAGCAGTTGGGGATGTCGCTAAGAAAAATGCAACGAAAGTTGGAACTAGAAGACACCAGTTATATGCAACTTAAGGATTTTGTACGCCAACAAAAAGCCGAATATTATTTAACCCATACCTCTAAAAATATGGGGGTCATTGCCGAGCGTTGCGGTTTTAGCGAGTCGGCATCGTTTAATCGCACATTTAAGCGTTGGACGGGAATATCACCATCACAGTTTCGAGAGGGTTTAAACCATTAATGCAATGAGCATAATCACTGAAGGTTTGCGGTAAGGTATTCAATAATTCGGTCCATTGCACGATACGATAACGCTTCCACAATATGGGCTTTATCAATATGTTCACAGCCGTCCATATCCGCAATGGTGCGGGCAATTTTCAATATTTTGTGATGGGCGCGGGTTGATAGACCCAACTTTTCAACCGCCAATTCGAGTAGTTCGTTGTTTTCCTCACTAAGCGGGCAAATAATCCGCAATTCGGCGCTAGATAAATGGGCATTGGCTTTTCCTTGCCGTGCCAATTGGTGTTGTCGGCACTTACTCACCCGTTGTCTTATGACTTGACTGCCATCTCCGTGCTGCTGACTTTCGCCACCTTGCTGCCAAATGCCGCGCGGCAGGCGGGAAACTTCCACTTGAATATCGATGCGATCCAAAAAGGGGCCAGAGAGCTTGTTTAAATACCTGAGTATTTGTTCGGGGGTGGAACGCTTGTCATTATAAAACCCGGTTGGGCTGGGGTTCATCGCCGCCACCAATTGAAACTTGGCCGGATAAGTTGTTTTGTGTTGTGCTCTGGATATGCTGATTTCCCCCGATTCTAATGGCTCTCGTAAGACATCAAGGACTTTTCTATCGTATTCGGGTAGCTCGTCTAAGAACAACACACCGTTATGTGCTAATGAAATTTCACCGGGATTAGGAAAGCTACCACCACCAACAAGAGCAACAGAGGAAGCCGTATGATGAGGTGCACGAAACGGACGAATATGCCAGTTGGTTTCATCGACCGTTTGCCCGCAAATGGATTGAATGGCAGCCGTTTCCAGTGATTCCTGATTGGTCATTGGTGGTAAAATACCCGGTAGACGACTGGCGAGCATGGTTTTACCCGTACCTGGTGGCCCCACAAAAAGTAGGTTATGGGAACCGCTGGCTGCTATTTCCAAGGCGCGTTTTGCTAATGGTTGGCCAATGACATCGGCTATGTCATTTTCAGTCGTTGTGTGTTGAGGGTCAATACGAACGGCTTTGGGGGTGATGAAAGGCAGCGATTGTTGCTTAGCAAAGTGGGCAAACAACTGATTTAAATGGCTTATGCCAATGACTCTGGCGTTATCAACCCAACTGGCTTGCCCTGAGTTTATGGTGGGCAGCATTAACGTTCTATCGGCATCACGACAGGCTAGGGCAAGCGGGATCTCACCGATAATACCCCGTAACTCTCCGGTTAGAGCTAGCTCGCCAGAAAATTCATAATCTTTGAGTTCATTATCAGGGATTTGTCCTGATGCCGCCAATATACCAATGGCAATGGGCAAATCGAAGCGGCCACCATCTTTTTTTAAATCGGCGGGTGCCAAATTAATAATGATTTTTTGGTTAGGAAATTCATAGCCGCAGTTTATGAGGGCACTACGGACTCTATCTTTTGATTCTTTTACGCTGACTTCGGCTAAACCCACAATGCTAAAGGCTGGAATGCCTGGGCTAAGGTGAACTTCAATGGTAACAAGTGGTGAATCCAAGCCTTCTCGGGCACGGGTATAAACGCAGGTAATTGGCATGCTATGTCCTTATTGTCTTTTATATCAATCCGTTGATGCTTAAAAGTGTAGTAAAAGATGGGCGCTTTACAACCCGGTAATTTATCTTCAGCCCTGATTTTATGCCGTTTTGCGCATAAAAGCCTTGTGGCTTTTTACTGGCTGTGATACAAAATGGTTAATTGTATGTGAACTTGGTAACAACTTTAAAATCGTTAAATGAAAACAACTAACCTAACCCTTATTCTGATTATTCGAATCGTCGCAGTGATTATTCCATCACCGCGGGTTTGATATTGGGTTAGTATTTGTCACCAATTTCACCCCCGCTTCGCAAGAACCGGGGGTTTTTAGTTTTATAGGCAGAACAAAAGGGAGCAACATGACTGGAGCAGAACTGGTATTAAATCTGTTACAACGCCATGGCGTAAGCGAAGTATTTGGTTATCCTGGCGGCGCGATTATGCCGTTGTACGACGCCATATATGACAGCCCAATCAAGCACTATTTGTGTCGGCATGAGCAAGGCGCTGCATTTGCGGCGGTTGGCTTTGCTCGAGCGAGCCGAAAAGTTGGTGTCTGTCTGGCCACCTCTGGCCCTGGTGCAACCAATTTAATTACCGGACTCGCCGATGCCATGAGTGATTCTGTTCCCGTAGTTGCGATCACCGGTCAAGTCGCTAGAGGCTCGTTAGGAAGCGATGCGTTCCAAGAAGTTGATATTATTGGCTTGTCGTTTGCCGTGACCAAGCATTGTATTCAAATCAGTGAGGCCAGTGAGATCCCGCAAGCCATCAACGATGCTTTTGTCATTGCCCAATCTGGTCGTATGGGACCGGTGTTAATTGATATCCCCAAAGACATCCAAATCGAACAAACCGATATAGACCTAGTTTCTTCTCCTGAAAAAGCACCACTTAACCCGGTCGCTTGTTCTCAAGTTACTGAGGCCAAAAAGCTGCTTGTTGAAGCCAAAAAGCCAATCCTATATGTGGGCGGTGGTGTTGGAATGGCGGGCGCGGTAGACGAATTACGCGCGTTTGTTGCGAACACCAATATTCCTTGTGTTGAAACGTTAAAAGGCCTAGGTACGGTACCTGCTGAAGATGAGCATTACCTCGGTATGTTAGGCATGCATGGCACTAAGGCGGCGAACTTAGCGGTACAACAATGTGATTTGTTGATTGCGGTGGGCGCACGTTTTGATGATCGGGTCACGGGGAAGTTGGCCGAGTTTGCGGTGAACGCTAAAGTGATTCACATGGATATTGATAAGGCGGAAGTCAATAAACGACGTCAAGTTGATGTGGCGTTATTGGGGAATTTAAAAGCCAACTTAAACGTGTTAAGCATGCCGTTAGATGTTGACCTTTGGCAACAACATTGCCGCTTTATGCGCAGCGATTATGCTTGGCAATACAATCACCCTGGGGATAATATTTTTGCCCCTGCGCTGCTAAAAACCATCAGCGATAGCATGCCTGCGGACTCGGTTGTTACCACCGATGTTGGTCAACATCAGATGTGGGCCGCCCAGCATATGGCCTTTGACCGTCCGGAAAACTTTTTAAGCAGTGGTGGGCAAGGTGCGATGGGCTTTGGTTTACCAAGTGCCATTGGTGCACAGGTTTCTCGCCCTAATGATACCGTTATTGCGGTGTCAGGGGATGGTTCATTTATGATGAACGTGCAAGAGCTTGGAACGTTAAAGCGTTACAACATTCCGGTAAAAATTGTCCTTGTTGATAATGCCCGTTTAGGCATGGTTCGCCAATGGCAGCAGTTGTTTTTTCAGGAGCGTTACAGCGAAACCGATTTAAGTGATAACCCAGATTTTGTCATGCTAGCAAAAGCGTTTGATATAAAAGCGGTTACCATTTCTAAGAAAGAGCAAGTGCAAAGTGCGGTAGAAGAGATGTTGGCTCATGAGGGGCCTTACCTTCTGCATGTGCAAATTGATGCGTTAGATAATGTTTGGCCGTTGGTGCCACCAGAAACCGCAAATGAAGCGATGCTTGAGTCAACTTAGAGGATTTAATGATGCAACTGGTTCAACAGATACAAATACAGGCAAAGGATTCACCCGTGGTATTGGAAAGAATTCTGCAAGTTATTCGCTACCGGGGTTATAAAGTATGTCATTTGAATATGAATAAAAGTCCTAAAAATAAGGGCTTAACTATTGAAGTGTCTGTAGAAAGTGACAAAATGGTCGAAAACCTAATTCATCAATTGGGCAAAATAGTCGACATTGAGCAAATAAAGGTTAAAGATCAGGCCGAACAAAAAATTACAGCCTAACTCAATTGTATAGAGTCAGGCAAAAAAAATAAAATACTTAGGAAAAGAAAATGGCAAAAGTAAATGCGGAACTAATTTGGTTTAACGGGGAGTTAATGCCTTGGGAAAATGCAACGGTACATGTAATGAGCCATGCCTTGCATTATGGTTCATCGGTGTTTGAAGGCATTCGTGCATACAACACGCATAAAGGCACCTGTATTTTCCGTTTGGAAGAGCATATCGATCGTTTATTTGATTCGGCCAAAATTTACCGAATGAATATCCCATACACGCGTGAAGAAGTAATGCAAGCGTGTAAGGATTCGGTGGCTAAAAATGGTCTAGATTCCGCTTACCTTCGTCCATTGGCGTTTTTAGGGGATGTTGGTATGGGTCTTCGTCCACCAGCCGATGCGAAAGCCGATTTAATGATCGCCTCGTTTAGCTGGGAAGCTTACCTAGGTGCTGATGCCATGGAAAATGGTGTTGATGTTGGTGTTTCTTCGTGGAATCGCTTAGCGCCTAATACAATGCCAACCGCAGCGAAAGCCGGTGGTAACTACTTATCTTCACAACTTATCTCTAATGAAGCCGCGCGTCATGGTTACACTGAAGGTATCGCGCTTGATATCAACAACAACGTAAGTGAAGGCGCGGGCCAAAACTTATTCTTAATCCGCAAAGGCAAAATTGTGACCCCTCCTGGTACGTGTTCAATTTTACCGGGTTTAACGCGTGACACGGTTATTCAGTTAGCACACGATTTAGGTTACGAAGTAAAAGAAGAGCTGATCTCGCGTGAAGCGCTTTATCTAGCAGATGAATTCTTTATGTGTGGTACGGCAACGGAAATTGTCCCGGTAAGTACGGTTGATGGTATTCAAGTTGGCAGTGGTAAGCGTGGTGAAATCACCAAGAAAATTCAAGAAGCCTTTTTTGGTATTTTTGACGGCACCACCGAAGATAAATGGGGCTGGTTAGCACCCGTTAAGTAACAACAAAAAATAAAATCCGCATCAACTGATTTGATGCGGATTATCAATAATGAAAAGTACCGCTTAATTTAGACAATATTTAAGGAAGTAACATGCCCAAATTACGTTCAGCAACTTCAACTCAAGGCCGCAATATGGCAGGCGCTCGTGCATTGTGGCGCGCCACAGGGATGACGGATGATGATTTTGGCAAACCGATTATTGCGGTAGTAAATTCCTTTACTCAGTTTGTACCAGGGCATGTGCATTTAAAAGACATGGGCCAATTAGTTGCTGGCGCCATTAGCGAAGCCGGTGGTGTTGCCAAAGAGTTTAATACCATTGCCGTTGATGATGGTATTGCCATGGGACACAGCGGCATGCTTTACAGTTTGCCGTCGCGTGAACTGATTGCCGACTCGGTTGAATACATGGTGAACGCCCATTGTGCCGATGCCATGGTCTGTATTTCCAACTGTGACAAAATTACCCCTGGGATGATGATGGCCGCTTTGCGTCTAAATATTCCGGTTATTTTTGTCTCCGGTGGACCAATGGAAGCGGGTAAAACCAAATTAAGCGACCAAATCATTAAATTGGATTTAGTCGATGCCATGATCCAAGGCGCCGATCCTAAGGTAAGTGATGAACAATCGGATCAGGTTGAACGTAGTGCGTGCCCAACCTGTGGTTCTTGTTCTGGGATGTTTACCGCCAATTCGATGAACTGTCTTGCCGAAGCCTTAGGCTTGGCATTACCTGGTAATGGTTCAATGTTGGCAACCCATGCCGATCGAGAGCAGTTATTCTTAACCGCCGGTAAGCAAATTGTCGAATTAACCAAACGTTATTATAAAGATGATGATGCCAGTGCTTTACCGCGTAACATTGCCAATAAACAAGCTTTTGAAAATGCCATGTGTCTAGACATTGCCATGGGTGGCTCAACTAATACGGTATTGCATTTATTAGCCGCAGCTCAAGAAGCCAAAGTCGACTTTACCATGGACGATATCGACCGATTATCGCGTAAAGTGCCACACCTTTGTAAAGTGGCCCCATCAACCCAGAAATACCATATGGAAGACGTGCATCGCGCGGGTGGCGTAGTGTCCATTTTGGGCGAATTGGCCCGCGCAGATTTATTAGATACCGATGTGCGTAACGTGTTGGGCTTATCATTGGCCGAGCTATTGGCACAATACGATATTACCGTTACCGATAATCAAGATGTCTTGTCATTCTATCGCGCTGGACCTGCCGGTATTCGCACCACCAAAGCGTTCTCACAAAGTTGTCGTTACGACACGCTCGATGATGACCGTGAACAAGGCTGTATTCGCACTAAAGAACATGCCTTTTCTCAAGACGGTGGGTTGGCCGTGTTGTTTGGTAATATTGCTGAAAATGGTTGTATTGTAAAAACCGCAGGCGTGGCTGAAGAAAACTTGGTTTTTAATGGTGTTGCCCGAGTTTTTGAAAGTCAGGATGCCGCTGTTGAAGGGATTTTAGGTGGCAAGGTCAAAGAAGGTGATGTGGTGGTGATTCGTTATGAAGGACCAAAAGGTGGACCGGGCATGCAAGAAATGCTTTACCCAACAACCTACCTTAAATCGATGGGCCTAGGTACCAAGTGTGCATTAATCACCGACGGTCGCTTCTCTGGTGGCACATCCGGATTGTCGATTGGTCATGTATCACCAGAAGCGGCCAACGGTGGGGCAATCGCATTGGTTGAAGATGGTGATCCAATGCACATTGATATTCCAAACCGTAGCATTGAACTGAAAATCTCTGAGCAAGCCATGGCAGAGCGTAAAGAGGGCATGTTAGCTCGAGGCAAAAAGGCCTGGAAACCTGTCGACCGAGTACGTCCTATTAGCTATGCATTAAAAACCTACGCCATGTTGGCCACCAGTGCCGATAAAGGCGCGGTTCGTAATGCCGAGCTTTTAGACGCTCAAGACGATTAGCCCCGGAGGCCTATTTTGCATTCATCAGCGAATACCCACGCAACGGAAAACGAAAGTAAGCAGAAAATTGCTTTAGATTACCTACGTCGCATTTTAATGGCGCCAGTTTATGATGTTGCGATAGAAAGTGACTTAACCCCATTAAATAAATTATCGGCTGCGTTAGGTAATAATATTTTCCTAAAACGTGAAGATCAACAGCCGGTACATTCGTTTAAATTGCGCGGCGCATTTAACAAGCTGGCGCAACTACCAAAAGAGCAATCAGAGCATGGGGTTATTGCGGCCTCTGCCGGTAATCATGCTCAGGGCTTGGCATTAGCGGCAAGTAAATTAGGTATTCACGCTACGATTGTGATGCCCATTACCACGCCCGATATTAAGGTGGATAACGTCCGTCGCTTTGGAGCTGAAGTACGCCTAGTTGGTAAAAGCTTTAATGAGGCACAAGAAGCCTCACAAAAGTATGCACAAGCTGAGCATAAAACCATTATTCACCCCTTTGATGATCCCGATATTATTGCCGGGCAAGGTACCGTAGCCAAAGAGTTATTGCAGCAACTGCCCTCTGCTGATGTGGTGTTTATCCCAGTGGGGGGCGGTGGTTTGCTAGCCGGTATGTCGGTATACCTTAAGCAGTTATGCCCACATATTAAGGTCATCGGTGTCGAAGCTGAAGACTCAGCTTGTCTTGCTAAGGCCATGCAAGCTGGTGAGCCAGTAGATTTAACCCACGTCGGATTGTTTGCCGACGGGGTGGCGGTTAAACGTATTGGTAAGCACACCTTTGATGTGATTAAGCATTTTTGTGATGAGGTGATCACTGTGACCACCGATGAAATCTGTGCGGCCATTAAAGACACCTTTGAACATACCCGTGTTATTGGTGAGCCTGCCGGTGCTTTGTCGTTGGCTGGATTGAAAAAGTATTGTCACTCAAGCCCTGGTAATGAAAATTTGGTGGCGATTTTATCGGGTGCCAATATGAACTTTCATTCATTACGATATGTCTCTGAACGCTGTGAGCTAGGCGAGCAAAAAGAAGCGGTATTGGCGGTTACGATTCCGGAGCAAAAAGGCAGTTTTAGAAAATTCTGTCAGGACTTGGGTGGACGAGTAATTACCGAGTTTAATTATCGCTATTCAGGTCGTAAAAAAGCACATATCTTTGTCGGGGTCAGACTTTCTTCTGGCCGCGAGGAATTGCAGCAAATTATTTCCGATTTAACCACTAAAGGTTACGAAGTAAGTGACTTTACCGATAACGAGCTGGCCAAACTGCATGTGCGTTATATGGTTGGCGGGCAAACTCATACCCCTGCGGATGAACGTTTGTTTAGTTTTGAATTTCCAGAGTACCCGGGGGCGTTGGAAAAATTTCTTGATACACTCGGTGAGTTATTCAATATTTCACTGTTTCATTATCGCAATCATGGCGCAGCCTTTGGGCAAGTGCTGGCGGGTATGGAGGTATCACATGAGCAACAGGAAGACTTTTTTGACCACTTAAAAACGCTAGGATACCAATGGCAGGAAGAAACCGAAAATCCGGCTTATCAGGCGTTTTTAGGCAAAGAATAATTCAAACTAACAAAAAAGGTATGGAGTAATCCATACCTTTGATTTAATGCAGTAACTAAAGTAAATTCAGCCATGTGGGAATCATTTTACATGGTGCATTTATACATTTGCTGCGTTTTTGCTTTTACTTCTGCTGCTGGTTTAACTTTTCTTCAAGTTCGGCGATTTTCGCTGTCATTTCTTCCAATTTAGCACGTGTTTTAATTAGCACCTGTGTTTGCACATCGAATTCTTCGCGGCTAACCACATCCAGTTGAGACAACTTATTTTGCAATACTTGCTTAGCTTTGTTTTCGAAATCCGTTGCCACGCTTTTAACACTTGGTGGAATGGACTCAGTAATTTGTTTTGCAATGTCTTCAATTTTCTTTGGGTTTATCATGCGCTAAAGCCTTTGGTTTACGTCGAATATGAATGCATTGTAACGAATAATAACCTTATCTACACTTAATTTTTCCTATAATGATAAGCAATCTTTAGGTAAAATTACCGACCTTTATATAACCCTAGAAGTAAATGACGATTTCATGAAGTTAAACCCGAGACAAAACGAAGCCAAAAATTATGTTAGCGGGCCTTGCTTAGTCCTTGCTGGTGCCGGCAGTGGTAAAACCGGGGTTATCTGTCAAAAAATCTCTTACTTGATCCGGGAATGTGATTATAAAGCCAGAAATATTGCCGCCGTAACGTTTACCAATAAGGCGGCGCGCGAAATGAAAGAGCGAGTAACCAACATGCTCGGCCGTGAATTATCACGCGGCTTAATGGTGTCGACGTTCCACTCCCTTGGCCTTGATATTGTCCGCCGTGAAATCAAGACGCTGGGCTTTAAGCCTGGCTTTACGTTGTTTGATGATCAAGACTCGCTGGCCTTATTAAAAGAGTTAACCGAAGAAGAGCTAGATAATGACAAAGAGTTGTTATCGCGGCTGCAAAGCAGCATTTCCAATTGGAAGAACGACTTATGGTTACCTGAAACGGCAATAAAAAATGCACAAGGCGCCGATGAGGCAATGTTTGCTGAGTTCTATCGTCGTTACCATCAAAATATGCGTGCTTATAACGCCCTAGATTTTGATGACTTAATTTTAATTCCAACCTTATTGCTGAGAAATTTCCCCGAGGTGCGTGAGCGCTGGCAGAAAAAAATTCAGTATCTTTTGGTTGATGAGTATCAAGATACCAACTCAAGTCAGTATGAATTGGTAAAATTAATTGCCGGTGAACGTGCCCGCTTAACCGTGGTTGGTGATGACGATCAGTCGATTTATTCTTGGCGTGGGGCCAAGCCGCAAAACTTGGTGTTACTGGGTAAAGATTTCCCGCAGTTAAAGCTGATAAAGCTCGAACAAAACTATCGTTCATCGGGGCGTATCTTAAAATGTGCCAACGTGCTGATTGCCAATAACCCACATGTCTATGATAAAGCCCTGTTTAGTGAGCTGGCGTATGGGCCTGAGCTGCGTGTGGTTAAAACCAAGAACGAAGATCATGAAGCCGAACGGGTGGCCGGTGAATTGCTTGGTCACCGCTTTTTAAATAAGAGTAAGTTTAAAGATTACGCGATTTTGTATCGAGGTAACTTCCAATCACGTGTGATTGAAAAAGTTCTGATGCAAAACCGTATTCCTTATAAAATCAGTGGTGGAACATCATTCTTCTCAAGGGCTGAAATCAAAGACATCATGGCTTACCTGCGCTTGTTGGTGAATCCGGATGATGATAATGCCTTCTTACGAATTGTAAACGTACCACGTCGTGAAATTGGCCCGGTCACCTTAGAAAAGCTAGGGACTTACGCCAACATAAGACAAATCAGTATGTTTGCTGCCAGTTTTGAATTAGGGCTTGAGCAACATCTTACTGGGCGTGGTTTAGAGGCCGTGCAACGCTTTACTCGTTTAATCGTAGAAACCGAAGACAATGCCATGCGCGGCGATACCGCAAAAATATTGCGTGGCTTTATTCAAAGCATCAACTATGAAGACTTTCTTTACGATACGTCGCCTAGCGCTAAGGCCGCTGAAATGCGGATGAAAAACGTAACGGAGTTATTTAGTTGGGTAACGGATATGCTCGAAGGTTCTGATGACGAAGAGCCGATGACTTTACCGCAAATCGTTACGCGGTTAACCTTGCGCGATATGATGGAGCGTGGTGAGGAAGAGGAAGACTCCGATCAGGTGCAACTCATGACGCTGCATGCCTCGAAAGGTCTGGAGTTCCCTTATGTGTTCTTAATAGGTACTGAAGAAGGCATTTTGCCGCATCAAACCAGTATTGATGAAGACAATGTTGAAGAAGAACGTCGTCTTGCTTATGTGGGAGTTACCCGAGCACAGCGAGAGTTAATCTTTACTTACGCCCAAGAACGCCGCCAATATGGCGAAGTGATCCGCACTGAGCCTTCACGTTTTCTTTATGAAATGCCACAAGATGATCTGGCCTGGGAGCAGGGTGGTGAACGCAAAGCCAGTGCCGAAGAAAAACAGCAAAAAGGCATTGCCGGAGTCGCCAATTTACGTGCCATGCTCGCCGCTAAGAAGAAATAACAAGTGAAAAACGGGCACGCACTCATGCCTGCCCGGTAACGTTAATCCCACTCGGGTGCAAGATCTGGGGCTGCTTGTCTATCATGGCAGTCTAACGTCGTAAGTTTTTGCATATCATCCTTATCAAGCGTAAGCGCTAACCGACATAAATGTTTCAGCATATTAGCTTGCTTGGTTGACTATGGAGTCGTGGCAATATTTTGCTGATTTAACCAAGCAATGATCACCTCTGCTGGGCTGCATCTATGTTTATCGGCAATGCCGATAATCAACGCATCTGTTACCACCTGAGCAAGCGGCTTATTAAAAGCAGAAGTCATGGTTGTAAAACTTGTGTAAATAGCGGGATGTCATGTATGGTAGGCGGACAAAAATAAAAAGGAGTACACCCATGCATATCCAAAGTTGTGAGCGTTTTGCTGAGCATATTTCAGTGACATTCTCGGATAATAAAACCAGTGAATTTGGTCTGTTTTGGTTAAGAGATCACAGTACGGATGCACGAGTCTTAATGTCAGTACCTTGCAGCGCGATGTCGAAACATTTGCCTTACCCGATTTTCCACAAGCTGAACGTGTTACCCACCTAACTGACGGCAAAACATTGCAGATCCAATGGCTTAGCGATGGCGTGGTAAGCGAATTTGACGTTAATTTCCTTTATCGCATGGCTTTTAACCCATCTCACGAGCCTGCTTATCAACTTTGGGCAAAGGATTTGCAAGACAATGTCCCTGACTTTGATTTTAATGAAGTGACAAAATCTGATGCCAGTTTTTTACCCGTTCTTGATGCCATTGAAACGTTTGGTGTGGTTACCTTTTTTGGCATGCCAAATGACATGCAAGCCACCAAAAAACTGTTAGAACAAGTTGGGTATATTCGTGAAACCGTATTTGGTGGTTTATGGGATTTTTCCAATAATGAAGCACACAGTGACAGTGCTTATACCAGCGTTGGTATTGGCTTACATACTGATGGAACCTACACCATAGACCCACCGGGCCTACAATTATTGCAGTGTTTGGCATTTGATGGTGAAGGCGCGTTTAATCTGTTTGCCGATGGCTTTAAGATAGCACAAACAATAAAAGCAGAAGACCCAGAAGGCTATCAGGTATTGCAACAAATAAAAGTTCCTGCTCATTATCTTGAACCGGGTATTCAATTAAGAGCTGAGCATGCCGTGGTTCGTGAAAATAGCCAAGGGCAGTTTGAGCAAATTTGTTTTAATAACTATGATCGCAGCCCATTTATGCTAACGGCAAAAGAGCAGCAGGCCTTTTATCGTGCTTATGGGCGATTTCAGCAATTAATTAATGATCCCGATAATCAAATCCGTTTCCAGTTACAGCCGGGCAAAGCCGTTTGGTTTGATAATTGGCGTGTATTACATGCTCGTACCGCCTTTAGTGGCTTTCGTCATTTAGCGGGGGGCTACACCAACCGTGAAGATTACATCAGTAAGTTGTTAACCCTTCGAGGTCAAACACCTTGGCAGGCATAAGCAACTTATGTCGTGATAGAGAGGTCGTCATGTACCCAAAGCAACAGTTTTACATCAACGGCCAATGGCTGGCTGCAGCAAATTTGAACGACACGATTCAAATAAAAAATCCGGCTAACGGTAAGCTCATCGCGTGTACGCCAAGTGCTACTGAACAAGATGTTGATGCGGCAATCGCGGCTGCTAGAAAAGCGTTTCCGGCTTGGTCTGCGACCACTGCAGAGCAACGAAAGCTGTTTATTATTGCCATTGCCGATGAAATGCAAAACCGACGTGACGATTTGGCTCAAGCCATCACCGATACCATGGGCTGCCCTATTGAGCACAGTATACAGGTTCAGGTACAGGACTCGATTGATGCGTTTCGCGAATTTGCCGACATGGTAGGTTTTGTCGATGAAACCGAGCAACAACAAAATATGACCCAATACAAAGTCGCCATTGGTGTTTGTGTATTGATTAATCCTTGGAATTATCCGTTGTCACAATTGGTCGGCAAGCTTGGTCCGGCCATGGCAACAGGTTGCACGGTGGTGGTGAAACCGGCAGAACAAACACCCGTGCAGGATTATATTATGGCGGAGATATTCGCCAAAGTGGGTGTCCCCGCCGGTGTGTTTAATCTTATTACAGGGTATGGCCACAAAATAGGGGCGCATTTATGTGCTCACCCTGAGGTTGATATGGTGTCATTTACTGGCTCTACTGCGGCGGGTGTTAGCGTTGCAAAAGCAGCGGCACCAACCATCAAACGCGTTTGTCAGGAGCTAGGCGGTAAATCGGCGATGATCATTACCGAAGATGCCGATTTGCAAGCAGCCGTGACCTACGGTGTTGAAGATGTCATGTTCAATTGTGGTCAAACCTGCAGTGCGTTAACACGAATGTTCGTTCCGAGCAGTTGTTATCAAGAAGCCATTGGAATTGCCAAATCAGCTGCAGAGCAACATATTGTTGGCAACCCTTTAGACCCAAATTCAACCATGGGGCCATTAAGCTCTGCTGAACAACAGCAACGTGTTATTGACTACATTAACATTGGCATTAATGAAGGGGCTAAATTAGTCACTGGGGGCACAGAATTAGCGGATGAATTAAAGTCGGGTGCTTATGTTAGGCCAACCATATTTGCCGATGTTAAACATGATATGCGTATTGCCCAGCAAGAAATTTTTGGGCCGGTACTTTGTATGATTGCCTATGCCGATGAGCAGCAAGCCATTGAGATGGCCAATGATTCAATCTATGGTTTAGCGTCGGCGGTTTACGCAAAAGATACCCCTTCGGCCCTTAAGATTGCCCGGCAACTTCGCGCCGGACAGTGTTATATTCAAGGTGGATATTTTAATACCCTTGGCCCATTTGGCGGCTTTAAGCAATCGGGCAATGGTCGTGAGTGGGGCCGTGAGGGATTGAAGGAGTATGTTGAGTTACAGGCGGTCTTTACCCCTGAATAATCAGCACCCTACGGACTTAGTGCCTGGCTCAGGCGCAATGATTCACATCATTGTCGCTGATCCCTTGCGAAGAGGGGCGACCAATGAAGAACCCCTGTCCATAATCACACCCTGAGGAGATGGCCATTTGCAGATTCTGCTCAGACTCCAACCCTTCAGCGACCAGTTTAAACGAAAAGGTTTGGCCTAAGGTGCTTAATGATTTCGCCAAGGCCATGTTTTTATCATTGTTATGTAATGAACGCACAAAGCTTTGGTCTAACTTAATGATTTCAAATGGGTAGTTTTGAATGTAGTTCAGTGAAGATAACCCGGAGCCATAGCCGTCTAGGGCAAATTTCACCCCGGTATTTTTAAGCATTTTTAAATGTTGTAGAGCGCGATTGGGGTGTTGATTTAAATCATTTTCACTAAATTCAATGATCAACTGTTTGGATTGAGCAAAGGCCTGCAAAATGCAGGTCCCCAATTGTCTGGTTTGTTTCGGGTTAGATAAGTGCTTACCGGATAAATTGACGCTAATAAACATATCTTGCGTACACGCTTCGGCTTGCCAATTCTCAATTTGTTTCCCCACTTGGCTAAGCAACCAGTATTCAATATTAATGATTAACCCCGTTTCCACTGCCATCTCTAAAAAGTCGTTAGGGGCCAGTAATCCCCGGGTTGGATGTTGCCATCTTAGTAAGGCTTCAAAACCAACCGTTTTTAGGGTGTTTAAATCGGCGATGCGCTGATAATGAATCACAAACTCATTATTTTGCATGGCTTTGCGAAGGTCTTGCTCTAGAGTGAGGTTGGCCAGTAATTCGGCCCGCATGCTGTCATCAAAAAACACTAACCTGCCTCGGCCAATGGCTTTCGCCTGATACATGGCGGCATCGGCATCACGCAATATTTCGGTGGCATTTTGGTAATTATTACCACAAATGGTGATGCCAATACTGGCGCTTGAGTACAGCTCCTGCCCATCGATTAAAAACGGCTTTTGAATGCTTTCAATGATACGCAGGGCAATATCTTCGGCATCATCATTATGCGCCAAAGTATCAAGTAAAATGACAAACTCATCGCCCCCTAAACGAGCCAAAATATCGTTGCCACGAATACATTCTGCAATGCGAGCCGATATTTGAATGAGCAACTGATCGCCAACATGATGCCCCAATGAATCGTTAATGACTTTAAAGCGATCAAGGTCGATAAAAAGCACAGCAAAGCGATGATTTCTATGTCGTTTTAAATGCTTTAATGAATGCTCTAAGCGTTCCGTAAACATAGAACGATTTGGCAACTTGGTTAAAGTGTCATGGTGTGCGGCAAAATACAGTTTCTGCTCCACTTGCCTTCGTGCTGCAACTTGTTCACGCAGTTGTTGATTACTTTGTTGTAGGTCTTTGGTACGGGCAAATATTACTTCTTCAATATCCGCACTTTGTAGTTTTAATTGGGTGCTGGCACAAGTCCGATGCAGTGAGGAAGAGATAAGCTGGCTGATCAATTGAATAAGCTCTAAATCAATTTCGAGATTGTTACTTAAACTGACAAAGCCCTTAATACCAACCAAACCAATATTAACCCCTTCAATGATGAGGGGCGATGCCAGCCAGGTTTCATTAACCATGGGTTTTCCTTCCCGATTTGGGAAAGGGCGATGGCTAATGGTGTTTTCGAGCTCCAGTATCGATATTTGTTTATTATCGATAAGAACGGGTTTGCCAATGGCGCTGATAAACTGCACCAGATCTTTAGGCAGTTGTCGGTCTATAGGCGCATAGTTAAGTTGATCTACATAATAGTGGGCAGCATGAAAGTCATCCGGCTGACAGAATATTTGAATATATAAATTATCGGCAGGAAAATAGCGCTGAATGATGTGCTGTAACTGGATGAAAAAACAGCTCAAGTCATCAACAGTGCTGGTTAGTTGGGCAAGGCGCAATAATCCAGTTTGGATTTTTTTAGTCTGCCTATAGCGTTTTAGCAATGTTTTTAACTTAAATGTATGATCAGTTAATTTGGTTGGTTCAATCAAACGTCAGTCCCCACGAGCCTGTCCTTATGCCTACAAACTTGATCACTCGTTCCGTGCGATCGATTTTTATTAGTTAACTTGTGTCGGTCAAATAAGTGTAGCAGTAACTTTATGTTTAGCACATTTTGTATGAATTGCTTTAATAACCTGCATTCATGTAGGAATATCGGCATTAAATTTACTTACAGCATCCATGCCTTCAGCCCTATGGGCTGATGCGCAAAGTTAAATGGTTTCATACAATTTAATTAAGCCGTTAGAGGGCTTCATCTACATCCCCTAGTGGCAGGAATTAGTGGCAAGATTTAGATTTTTTATTAATGCTGCTCATTGTGCAGTTAATTAATGGGTTTGGCATTACAAACAGGCCGAGCAGGGGATAGGGAAATTTTAGGTACAAAAAAGCAGGGATATACCCTGCTTAATGTGAATTTACTTGGTATGCAGATTAGTACTCTGCAATACCGCCTTTAAGCTTAGTTAAGGCGTTTTTCTCAAGCTGTCTTACACGCTCAGCTGATATTTGATATTTATCGGCCAAGTCTTGCAGCGTTGCTTTGTCTTCAACTAACCAACGAGAACGAATGATGTCCTGAGAGCGTTCATCTAGGGCAACAATGGCATTGCTTAATTGGGTGTTAACATGGTTGTCCCAGTTATCACTTTCAACGGCTTGAGATAAATCTGAAGACGTATCTTCTAAATATTGAGCCGGTGCAAAGCTACCACCAGAACCGCCCGCATCGTCATCGCCGTCGGTAAGGTCAAATGCCTGATCCGCGCTGCTCATACGAGACTCCATTTCAAGCACGTCTTTGGTTGACACACCTAATGTTTCGGCAACACCGTTAACTTCTTCATGGCTGAACCAGCCAAGACGTTTTTTGTTTTTACGAAGGTTGAAAAACAGTTTACGCTGCGCTTTGGTTGTTGCAACTTTAACAATACGCCAGTTTTTCAATACAAATTCATGAATTTCCGCTTTTATCCAGTGTACCGCAAACGATACCAATCGCACGCCTACTTCTGGGTTAAAACGTTTAACAGCCTTCATCAGGCCAACGTTACCTTCTTGGATTAAATCGGCTTGTGGTAGACCGTAACCCGAGTAACCTTTGGCAATATGGATCACGAAGCGTAGGTGCGACATGATTAAGCCTTGTGCCGCACTTAAGTCGTTTTCATTATGTAAGCGTGATGCTAGGTCATATTCCTGGTCTGCTGTGAGCACCGGGATGCTGTAAGCAGATTGAACATAAGACTCAATGCTGCCACTTTGTGGGACAGTTAAAGCCATAGATTGCATGATCTTACTCATTTAAAAACCTCTCAAATCGAAACTAACTCAGAGTAATGATAACGGAAAAAATTACTCTTAATCCCCGATACTAACATAGCGCATTTAAGATCGCTAATAGAAAAAATCAGGGAAATAGATTAAAAAATTATAATCACCTAAGCGGTGAAATTTTACTCTGCTAACTGTTTGATTATCTGTCTTATATAGAGTTCAATGAAAATTATGACAAATTGTTAATGATTCAGCTATGTTGGCTTTTTAGTTGGCTTTTAAGCATCCGGTTCGATATCGCGGATGTGTTTTTTAACCGACATGTAACTACCTATTAGACCAAGGGATATGGCAACGATTATCAAGGTGCCGATTTCGCCGCCATCCAGACCAGATAGAGCAAAATTACTTTGATAAAGTTGGGCCAAATCGATGATCGCATAGTCAAGATAGCTAGTCAGTATGAGTACCGTCAGCGCCGCTAATAAGCCACCGAATATCCCATACCACATGCCGGTATATAGGAAAGGGCGCTGGATAAACGCATCGGTTGCACCAACCATTTTCATCACCGCAATGGCATCTTTTTGATTTAAAATCGCCATGCGAATGGTATTGCCGATAATTAAGGTGACTGACAAACTCAATAAAATGGCCAACGCGGCGACAATATCTTGGATTAAATACATAATGCTTTGCAATCGGGTTAGCCATTCTAGGTCTAACTTACCTTGCTGTACTTCACGTTCTGATTCTATCTTCTCGAGCAGGGCTTTAGCTGCCGTCGGTTGACTGTGGCGCTGGGTTGGGGTGACTAAAATGGTGGCGGGCAATGGGTTATCGTCTAAATAAGCCAAAGAATCACCAAAACCACTTAATTGCGTAAATTCGGCTAACGCACTATCGGCAGAAATATACACCACGCTTTTTACTTCCGGGTAAAGCTGAATGCGTTTTACCAGATTTTGCGCATTTTTATTGGAAGTACTGAGTTTTAAAAACACACTGATTTGTGCAGCAGAGTCCCATTGCGTACTGATTTGCTTGGCGTTTTTACTAAACACTTGCAAAGTGGCGGGTAATGCTAGGCTAATGCCCAACACCAAAACCGTCATAATAGAAGCCATTGGGGTACGCCATAAATCGCCCAAACTTCCAATGGCTTGTTGTAAGTGACGAACTGGCAAACTCAATAAAAAGGCTAATGAGAAGCTGTTTTTAGGGCGCATCTTGATGGGGTTTACTTTTGCCATTGCTCATCCTCCTGCGCCATGTCGGCTAAGCCATCGGTGATCATATTGCCTTGTTTAAGCGTTAAGGTGCGATATTTCATCCGTGCAATTAACCCCAGATCATGGGTGGCAATTAACACACACACACCGGCAGCGTTAAATTCTTCAAATAAACGAATAATATCTAATGATAATTTCGGATCTAGGTTACCGGTTGGTTCATCGGCAAGAATGATAGGGGGTTTGTTTACAATGGCGCGAGCAATGCCAACACGCTGTTGTTCACCACCAGAGAGCATATAGGGGTAGCATTTGATTTTACTGCGTAAACCGACTTTATCAAGCGCCGCATCAACCCGTTTATTGATCTCTTTTTGGCTGATACCTTCAATAATTAGCGGCAAAGCGATGTTGTCGAAAATGGTACGATCGGCCAGTAAATTATGATTTTGAAAGATCATGCCTATATTGCGCCGCACATAAGGAATGTGTCTGTATGCAATGTTAGATATATCGGTATTATGAATGAAAATTTCGCCAGAATTGGGCTTTTCCATCGCACTGATAAGCTTTAACAGCGTACTTTTACCTGCACCCGAATGGCCAGTTAAAAATGCCATCTCGCCACTTTCAAGAGTAAAGTTTATATTCTTAAGGGCATGAAATCCGCCAGGGTATGTTTTATTTACGTGTTTAAAGCTAATCATTGGGCTATTCGTTATTATTTTTAATACCAATTAAATATTTTTGTTTTTAAGGGAAGCCCTATGGCTTGCCCCTTATAGGCTATTTTTCGTTATCAAATAAGGCATTAATAAAATCTGTGCCATTAAATGGGCGCAAATCATCGATGCCTTCACCAACGCCTAAATAGCGAATGGGTAAATTAAATTTATCGGCCAAGGCAAATACCACACCACCTTTGGCTGTGCCATCTAGTTTGGTGACGTTAATGGCAGTAAGGCCAACCGCGTCATTAAATAACTGGGTTTGGCTTAACGCATTTTGGCCGGTACCCGCATCAATGGTTAGCATCACTTCATGTGGTGCATCCGCATCGACCTTTTTCATTACCCGAACCACTTTTTTCAGCTCTTCCATAAGATGCGCTTTGTTTTGCAAGCGACCTGCAGTATCGGCGATAAGAATATCAGCACCCTTGCTTTTCGCTGAGCTTACCGCGTCAAAAATAACCGAGGCGCTGTCTGCACCTGTATGCTGAGCAATGACGGGAATGTCGTTACGCTCACCCCAAACTTGCAGTTGCTCTACGGCCGCTGCTCGGAAAGTATCACCTGCTGCAAGCATAACGCTTTTGCCTTGTGCCTGAAATTGCTTGGCCAGTTTGCCAATGGTGGTGGTTTTACCCACACCATTAACACCAACCATAAGGATGACTTTTAAGCCTTCTGGTTCCGGTCTTGGTGTTGTGTCTACTTGATCTAATATGCTTTTAAGCTCGGCTTTTAATAGCTCGTATAAGGCTTCGGCATCCTTTAATTGTTTACGACTGGCGTGCTCGGTTAAGTTGTCGATGATTTTCATTGTTGTATCCACACCAACATCGGCTAAAAGAAGTTGGGTTTCCAACTCTTCAAACAATTCATCGTCAATCTTTTTGCCGCGAAATAGATCGGCAATGCCGCCACCTAGGTTTTGACGCGTTTTACTTAAGCCTTGCTTTAACCGGGTGAAAAAGCCCTGCTTTTGAGGCGCTTCGCTGTTTGTATCGTCAGCGGCCGTTTCTTCATCAACGTTTGATGCTATCGCTTGTGGCGAATTCGATTCTGTATTATCAGCGACAGTGTCGATTTCTTCTTTCTTAGCCGCGCCTGTATCCGTTGTTTTTGGTTCAGCCGTTGTTTCAGGTTCGGAAATTGTGTCTTCATTCTCTAAAGCTTCGGTTGCTGCATCAACCACAGAGGTAGGCTCGATTTCTGATGCTTGTTGTGTTTCATCAACACTAGCGTCACTATCTGGTGTGTCAGGGGCGGTAACAGGTGTATCTTCTACTTGAGTTTGCGTAGCTTTATCTTGTTGTTCCAGCTCGTTATCGTTTGGCTTTTCATTTTTCTTAAACCAGGAAAATAGACCTTTTTTCTTTGACATAATAATCGAATTCTAATTAGTGATAGTTAATTTTAACCGATTTAGCCCAAAAGATATTGATCCATTGAGAAATCCGGCAACTAAAAAAGCAAAAAATGAATTTTACAGCGTATAATACGTTATTAAAATCATTTAAGTAATAGGCTATGGCAAAACATTCTAAAGCGAAAAACGCAAATCAACAAACCGGACAGGTGCGAATTATTGCAGGTAAACATCGTGGACGTAAGTTGCCGGTATTAATGGCTGACGGCCTAAGGCCTACCACCGACCGGGTAAAAGAAACGGTTTTTAACTGGTTGATGCCTTATGTGGTGGGTGCCCGTTGTCTAGATTGTTTTGCCGGCTCGGGTAGTTTGGGGTTTGAAGCCGTTTCTCGTGGTGCCCAATCGTTAGACTTTTTTGAGTTAAATAAAAAAGCCAGCCAGCAGTTGCAAGCGAATATTACGTTATTAAAAGAATCCACGGTTAAGGTTTTTCAAGGCGACTGCCTGGCCCTGATTAAGCAGCAGATTGAGGCGTACGATTTGGTGTTTATCGACCCGCCATTTCGAAAAGGCTTGGTGAGCTCGGTGATTACGCAATTAACCGAACAACAATTGTTGAAAGACGATGCGGTTATTTATGTAGAAACTGAGGCGGAATTAGCGGATTTAGGCATACCTGCAAACTGGCAACTGCTTAAGGAAAAAGTTGCTGGTCAGGTGGCTTATCGCTTATACCAGTGCGGTTAACCCTTTAACGACTAACTATTTTGTAACCTGAAGCCTATTTTTAGGGTTACTTGGTAATGCGCCACTTTGCCATCGACTATGTGGCCCCGGGTCTCCAACACTTCAAACCAATTCATATTGTTAACGCTTTTGGCACACTCGCTTAGAGCGTTTTCAATGGCTTCTTCGATGCTGTTTGGTGATGAACCAACCAATTCAATTTTTTTGTAGGTGTGATGATCCGACATAGCGCATTCCTCTTTAACGATAAGACATTACTTATCTTAGTTGAATCTGCTTAATATGCCTTTTTATCCTAGGGTTATTTAAGCCTTTTCCTTTACACCTTTAGTTTTCGATCTCTATGCCTAAATTAGACAAGCCTTCGCTTAGGGCTATTTGCTTAAGCTCCTGACAGGTTTGCTTGTTTTCTTTATTGTTGGTTAAGTGCGCAAGCAATTCCTTTTGCATGGCGTATTCCCAAGTCATCAGAGGATGTTGATTGATGTCTTCTTCGGCAACAATGATTTCGTCTTGGTCTTGCTGCTCTATGGCCAAGTCCAGACCAACATAATAACTGACGCTGCTTTGCGACAATATGCTGACGTTTTCAATGGTTTTACTGTCTTTATCCATCATTCCTTGCAATAAGGAGCCGAGGGCCATGCAAGCATCTAATGCCGGATACACCCCGACAAAGTCAAAATCATCGACATCAGGAATCACTTCTTCGAGCTTTTCGATTTGAACAGCAAAATTAATTTTTACCTGACCTTGTTCTAAGCGTTGCCAGACAAGGTTAAGTTGATTACGCAATAATCCGGCATCACCAAAGTCTGCCGCTTGCGCGAACATTTTATAGTTGGGCAGCATACGTTCTAATAATGCCGCACTAAAGGCGGTTTGTTGCCAAAGGGAAAGAGTTGAAAAAGGGTTGTTTGCAGGCACGTTATCCGTCCGGAATAGGTAAATAATGGATTAGTATAACCTATGGTTTTTCGATGTCATAAAAACTTAGTCTATTTGTGTGCCTTCTCGATAAAGTCAGTCTGGGTAAGTAATACAATCGAATCTGAAAATAGAAGATATGGATCAAGGGTGACCCTTTTATTCGCTAAATACAGTACCTTGTAATAAAACTGTCATAATTCTTTCATAGAATGCGCCGACTTTTATTTGCATTAGACTAAACTATAATCTTATTGCAACTCTAATTAGCAAAATCGACACATTATGTCGCGGTACATTATTGTGTTTGTTTATGAAATCAAATGGATTATCAGGACTTACTATGAGTAGTAACAGTATTTTGGGGGTTTTTGCGAAATCTCCGATTAAACCTATCGAAAAACATATTCGTAAGGCATGTGAGTGTGCCAGTTTGTTAACCGAGTTTTTTGAAGCCGCTAATCAGGGAGACTGGGAGAGCGCCCAGGAGATCCGCATACAAATTTCTACCCTAGAAAAAGCGGCCGATGACATCAAACGCCAGATCCGTATGGAATTACCCGGTGGCATTTTTATGCCCGTAGAGCGCACTGATTTACTCGAAATGTTAAGACAACAAGATAAAATTGCCAATAAAGCAAAAGATATTGCCGGCCGTATGATAGGTCGGAAAATTGCTGTCCCTGAAGCCATTCGTGACGACTTTAGGCTATTTTTAGCTCGCTGTATTGATGCGACAAACCAAGCCGCAAATGCCATTAACGAGTTAGATGATTTGCTTGAAACCGGTTTTCGAGGCCGAGAGGCTGACTATGTCGATAAGATGATTATTAAACTGGCGGCCATCGAGGATGATACCGACAGTATGCAAGTAAAACTTCGCCAGTCTCTGATGGCCATTGAAAAAGAATTAACCCCTATTAATGCTATTTTTCTGTATCAGATTATTGAATGGGTAGGGGATTTGGCTGACACTGCAGAGCGTGTTGGTGCCCGACTAGAAATGATGATTGCAAGGTAACCTATTTACTATGGATATTTTAGCTAACTACGGAACCACACTGGTTCTAATTGCCGCTTCTGTCGGCTTTTTTATGGCTTGGGGTATTGGTGCGAACGATGTTGCCAATGCGATGGGAACATCAGTAGGTTCAAAAGCATTAACCATTAAACAAGCCATTATTATTGCGATGATTTTTGAATTTGCTGGGGCATATCTTGCTGGTGGTGAAGTGACGTCCACCATCCGCAAAGGCATTATTGATGCTAACTACTTTGTTGATATGCCCGAAATACTGGTCTTTGGCATGATTTCGGCGCTTTTAGCCGCAGGCAGTTGGTTATTAATTGCCTCTTACATGGGCTGGCCTGTCTCTACTACACACTCAATTGTGGGCGCCATTATTGGTTTCTCTGCACTGGGTGTGGGGGCTGATACCGTTGCCTGGGGTAAAGTTGGTGGTATCGTTGGTAGCTGGGTTGTTACGCCATTAATTGCCGGTGTGTTTTCTTTCATTATTTTTAACAGTGCCCAAAAACTTATTTTTGATACGGATAAGCCGTTAGATCAAGCGCGTAAATGGGTTCCTTTTTATATGTTCCTTGCCGGCTTTGTCTTATCTTTGGTTACCATCAAGAAGGGCTTAAAGCATATCGGAATGGATATCGGTTCTACCGAAGGTTATTTTTATGCCATTGCCGTGGCTGTTATCGTGGCCATTATCGGGAAGTTTTTTGTCTCTCGCCTTAAATTTGAAAAGGGTAAAGATGTACACGATGACTACGTAAATGTTGAAAAGGTATTTGCTATCTTAATGGTTATAACGGCATGTTGTATGGCCTTTGCGCATGGTTCGAACGATGTTGCCAATGCTATTGGTCCATTGGCTGCTGTGGTTTCAATTGTGAACAGTAATGGCGAAATCGCGTCCAAAGCGGCGCTTGCACCATGGATATTACCGTTAGGTGGCGTCGGTATTGTCGCCGGTCTAGCTATTTTCGGACATCGAGTCATTGCAACTATAGGTAAAGGGATTACGCATTTAACGCCTAGCCGAGGCTTTGCCGCAGAATTGGCTGCCGCATGTACTGTTGTGGTTGCCTCAGGTACGGGCTTACCTATCTCGACAACGCAAACCCTAGTCGGAGCGGTATTGGGTGTCGGTATGGCGCGAGGTATTGCTGCAATCAATCTTGGCGTTGTCCGTAATATTGTTGCTTCATGGGTGGTGACTTTACCAGCCGGTGCGTTATTTTCTATCTTGTTTTTCTGGATGATTAAAGGCGCATTTACCTAATTTAGTGGGATGGGACTTACTTACTGGGTTATCGAATTGCCTGCAAAGCTGATATAAAAAAACACCCATTGGGAATGTTATTCTCAATGGGTGTTTTCATTTTTAATCACCGCGTTAAGTTAATGCTATTTGTTTTTGAGCATATTCAAATTTCAACCGGTACTCGGTAAGACTGTTTTCCAGATCGGCTACTTTTTCTTTGTATTGTGTTTTTAATTCAAGGTTTTCATCGCGCAACTCTTTCAAGGTTTGTCTTACGCGTTCATCGTTAACGTCTTGACGGGCTTTTACTTCCGCATGTTTTTCAATGTATTGGGCAAAGCGTTGCTGCTCGTGTTCCACTTGCTTTTGTAAGGTCTCGATTTCTTCATGAGAATGCTGATTCAAGTGTTGCTCTGCTTCGAGCTTATTCTTAATGTCGGCCTTGTCGGTGTTTAACTCATTAATCAATTCATCTTTGTTGGTTTTAACCAATTCAAATTGTTGTTGTAATTGTTTATGTTGATTGGTTAATGTTTCAATTTCTTTGGCTTGCTTGGCAAGCACTTGCACATGGGCTTGCTCTGTTTCGGCCTGTTGTACTTTGTGTTGTTTGTGGATGTCCTGCTCTTTATTATTGAACTCTTTTTGTAAGCTACTGATGCGCTTGGTTAAGCTGGATTTTTGCTGTTCAATATCGGTGAGTAATTCATCTTTTCTGGAAATGGCATCGTTTAGTGTGCTATTTTCTAACCAAAGTGAACGCTGCTCTTTTGACTGCGTCTCTACCTGTTTCTCAAGATCCAATATTTTTTGCTCGGCATCGCTAAACTGCGCTAATTGACTCTCAAGGGTTGTCTTGGCTTTGCTCAGTGTGTCAACTTGCTCAGTTTGGCTTTGTAACGCTTGCTGCAAATCATCAACCTGATTGGCTAATGAGCCACTGTCTTGTTTGAATACCGATAACTGTTTTTCAAATAAACCTTGCTGCTTGTCCAGGGCCTTTTGTTTGTCTTTATCGGCTTGCTTAAGTTGTTTTTGTAAATGTTCAGCTTGTTTAAACTTATCTTCGGTCAGTCCCGTTTGTTGTACTAATTCTTTGCTGAGTGAGGCTATTTTGTCGTCACTGATTTTCTGAGCGCTACTTGCTTTGCTGACTTGTTGTTGTAATTCACAAATCTTATTTGTTAATGAACCGCTGTCTTGCTTATAAACGGATAGCTGTTGGTCAAATTCGAGTTGTTGGTTATTTAAAGCGGTTTGCTGATTTCTATCGGCTTGCTTGAGTTTTTGTTCAAGCTCACTGATTAATTGTTGTTTTTGCTCGATGGTTTGCGAGTGTTTGCTTAACTGTTCATTTAGCGCAGTATTTTGGTTTTGCGCATCCTGCTGAGTATCCGTCGCTTGGTCAAGTTGTTTCTGCAGATCCGTCAATTGATTGGCAAGCGAACCGCTGTCTTCTTTATACACCGAAAGCTGCTTATCAAAGTCGGCTTTTTGTTGCGATACTTGTGCGGTTAATTTGCCATTGCTTTGCTGTGAATCATGCAATTGTTGTTGCGTGCTCGTTAGGGATTGCTCAAGCTCTGCAACGTGCTTTTTGAGCTTGTCTGTTTGAACATTTAAGCTGCTAAGCTTAGCGTCAAAATCAGTTTGCTGTTTGGTTAATTGCTTAGAGTGTTCAGCTGTTTGTTTGCTGATTTGCTTGTGCAGAGATTTGGTTTCACTAGCATGGGTTTTCTGTAATTTTGATGTCGCCGTTTGGTGGGCTTTTTCTTTACTGCTTAGCTCTTTATTGTGTTGTTTCTGTTGTTTTTCAATATCTTTGCTTAGGCTGTTTAATTCAGCACTAAGGTGCTTTTCCTGTAAAGACAGCTTCTTGTTTTCAGCCACTAAAGTGGCATTGCTTTGTTGGGCGGACTCAAGCTGTGTTTCAATGTTTTTTAGTGCCTCACCAACTGAGCCTGAGGCTTTTTCATAAACTTCTAAACGTGCTTTGTTTTCGGCCAGTAAAGTGTCTATTTCGAGTTGGTGAGCGGTTTCATTTTGCTTGATTATCTCATTAGCTTGTTCGTTTTTTTGCTGAGATTTCTCAAGTTGGGATTGTAAGCTTTGGTGCTGGCTATCTAGCGTTTCATGCTGCTTTTTTATCTCGAGATAACGCTCTTCATTTTTTTCTAACGCTAATTTTAACTCTGCAATATCATGCTGACTGTTTTGTTGCAGGCCATCATGTTGGCTTTGCAATGATTCTAGAGATTGCTGCAGTTTATTTGCTTGCTTCTGTAATTGCTGATTTTCTATATTTAATGGCTCAAGTTGCTCCTGCAGGAGGGCGCGGTTTTCTTTGGTCAGGCGAATTTGGCTTTGATACTCTTGTTCCTGCTGCTTTTTCTGTTTTAATTCAGCTTCGCTTGTGGCCAGAGATTTTTTGATGATGTCGTACTTATGTTCGTAACGGCTTATCTTTTGCTTGAGCTGTTCAATTTCACTGTATTTAAGGTTAACCGTGTCATGCTTGGTTTGGCTTATTTTTTCATGAACCTGAGTAAACTTATCTTCAAGGGATTGGCGCTGTTCATCCAAAGCTTGTTGCTTTTTTTGTTGTTCTTCTTCTTGAATTTTCTGTGCAAGGTTATTAAATCGGTCTTCTAATTGAATAAAAATATCGCCAGCCAGCAATTGCAGCTGTTCTTCAATGTCTTTATTTAAGTCGGCAGATGTAGACATAATGCACTCTTTTTATTGTTGTAAAATTTTTATTTTTATATATTTTGAAATTTAGGATAGCAGAAAACACTCACAGTTTTGCATAAAAAACTGCTTTATTTTGCTACTTTTTTCGCCTTAATTTGGTAATTTCGACCGCTTTAATCATTTTAATGACCCTAAGCAGGAAAAATGTGGCAATGATGAGTTGTTTCTTCGGGCTTATGCTTTTATTTCTTTAAAGGCTTTAATTTACGGAAGGATGCGTTAAACAAGAGACCTTCAAAACTATGTTCAAGAAAGGGATGCAGCGGCTTAAAGCCGCTGTTTCAATTGTTGGTTGCTTAGCTGAGTAAAGCATTATGAATTTACGCGATTAATGCTAAAGCTTCTTCTACTTGCGCTAGATCGCGCAGGACTTTATTCAACTCTTCTTCGTGATCCGGGGCATTTCGAAGTGTATCTATTCGCTGTGATAGCTCGTCTTTTTTTGTATTTAAAGACTCTGTTAATTGTTCAATAATCATAGATGTACTCCTAATCCTCAAGGGCAAGAGTAATCATTTTATGATAAATCGTGTTGATCTAGCGCAATGATCGTTACACCTGGTTACAAATGCTGACGAAATATCACATTTATTTTTGTTTTTTTGCGGTAAATCAAACCTCAACTTAGTGCCGCAGCACAAAGAAATTACGGGCTAGCCAAAAGAACGGATAAAAATTAGACGTTTAATCCGTCTTTTACAAAACCATTACGGTTGCTTACTTTATCGTCAGCCAAATGCTGTTTTTAAGTTTGTCTTCGATTGCAAGGTTAATCGCTTTTTTAGGTGAATCAACAACTTGGATTTCAGTTTCAATAAATAAATCATC
The DNA here is from genome assembly GCA_947502355.1 of uncultured Thalassotalea sp. Lineage (GTDB taxonomy): Bacteria > Pseudomonadota > Gammaproteobacteria > Enterobacterales > Alteromonadaceae > Thalassotalea_A. Next base: position 78,706 of record CANMZP010000004.1, read on the forward strand.
TCTAAAATAGTGACACGTTAAGGTGCTGTTTAGTTGTGTATGGGCCAGTAGTTGCTTTAACGATTTATCGTTCATTTTCATCATATCAATAGCTACAATAACATCGTCAATGCTCAAACCGGCCTTTTCTGCCGGTGAGTCTTGCTCTATTGCCGTGATTTTTAACCCTTGTGGTTGTTCTTGATAAAAAGCACCCAAGTAAGGCTTCTTATCAATGGATTTGCTAACCGCAATGCTGTTAATCGCATCGTAAGCGCGTTTATCAAGCTTTACGCCAACCTGAGAGAGCAGTTCACTTAAATCCATTCTTGCCATTGAATTAAGATGGTTTTTAAAGTCTTTTGCCAAGTCTTGCATGGCAAACTGATTCAGCGCATTTACAAAATCCTGCTCATTGGTGCCGATACCTGTTTTGCCATGTTGTTGCCATAATAGGCGCATAACATCATCAAGGCTGTGTTGTTGATTGCTGTGCAAGCGAATGGTTAGATCAAGCCAGAGAGCAACAAGAGAACCTTTGGTGTAATAGCTAACAATATTGTTTACCGCATCCGGACCTTGTTTATAAAACTTGGTCCAAGTATCAAAGCTTGAATCTTTTACCGACTGTTTAAGCTCGCCATCACCACGATGGACTCGGGTCATGGTTTTTGCTAACAAGTTTAAATAGTCCTCAAAGGAAATGATCCCGGCACGGTATAACGAGAAGTCATCATAGTATGAGGTAATGCCTTCATAAGCCCATAACTGCGTGGTATGTACTTCTTTGGATAAATCATAAGGCACAAATTCTTCTGGTTTTATTCGACAAACATTCCACGCATGGAAATACTCGTGTGAACAAAGCGACAAGAACGTTTTATAGTTATCCGAAGTTTCTCTAGGCTTATTTGGGTTGGGTAAGTCGAATCTGCTGGCGACTAATATGGTGGAGTTTTTATGCTCCAGACCACCAAAACCATTGCCCAATAAATTGGTGATAAACCAATACTCTTTAAATGGTGCTTCGCCAAATAATTGAATATGGTGCTTACATAACTTGGCGACATCTTTTGTTAACCGAGCTTTGTCGGCGAAGTGCTTCCCAGCAAAAACTAGGTAATGAGGGACGTCTTCAACGGTAAATTCAAGCACATCAAAATTCCCCAATTCAACAGGGCAATCAATTAAGTGTTGGTAATCCTTAGCCAGATATTCACCGAATTTATAAATATCCGTTTGTTTAGCTCGGGTTAAACCGGTAGCCACACGCCATCCCGTAATGCCCTCAGGTGGGCTAATGTGCAAGCTACACGAATGTTGAGCCAGTTCTTTTACTTCCAGCAATGTTGAACTGCCATTAAAAAAGCCGCGTTGATTATCTAAATAAGCGGTGCGAACCGATAAGTCAAAAGCATATACCTGATATTCAATGAAAACGGCTCGACCATTGTTTTGAATAACCCAGTTTTGTTTATCGGTTTTATAAAAAGAAACCGCCGAACCATCGTCAAAGCTTGCCTTGAAAGTAATGATGTTTTTGGCAAAGTCGCGGATCATATAAGAGCCCGGTAGCCACGAAGGCAGTGCGAGATGCAGTTGCTCACTGTTGTGGGCCGGTATATCAATGTGGATAGTGAAAACGTGCGCATTCGGGTTTGTCGGTGCAATGCGATAAGAAACAGGGGATTTATGTGCCATAAAATACAAGTTCTCGATTGTCGTGGTGGAAAAAAGGCTAAGGTAGAAGCTAATCTGAAGCGGTTAGTTTATGTTTGTTTTTAATGTATAACTGTTCAACTTTTTCTCGCGCCCAAGGGGTTTTTCGCAGAAATTTTAAGCTGGATTTAATGCTGGGGTCATGGGTGAAACAGCGAATTTTAATGCGTTGGCCCAATTCTTCAAAACCAAAGTAAGCTTCTAAATCGGTGACGATTTTTTGCAGGGTAACGCCATGCAGCGGATTGTAAGGTTGTTTATCCATATAGGGTTTGTAGGTTAAAAATCATATTTACATAGTAGCAGCTAATACGCATTTGCTAAATGCACATTAACCGCTAATTTGATTTGAAACCTGTTTAGGTGGGATTGGTCTTATTTATTTTTCCAAGTAGGCAAATAGTTCATCGCTGCCACCAATGTGATTATTGTCGATATATACCTGTGGTACGGTATCTTTACCTGTAATGGCTTTTAACGACGTTAAGGTTAGGGTTTTGCCTAATTCCAGTTCTTCATAATCGTAACCATTTTCAGTCAGTAACTCTTTAGCTTTGATACAGAAAGGGCAACCAGGCTTGGTGAAAATCGATACCGGCTGTGGTTTTTTCGCTTGTGGATTAATGTAGTCAAGCATGGTGTCGGCATCGGATACTTCAAACGGGTCACCTGGTACATTTGGTTCGATGAACATTTTTTCAATAACGCCATTTTTAACTAACATTGAGTAGCGCCAGCTGCGTTTGCCAAAACCTAAATCATTTTTGTCAACCAACATACCCATGCCGTCGGTGAATTCGCCATTACCATCTGGGATCACCGTGATGTTTTCGGCTTCTTGATCTTGTGCCCAAGCATTCATAACAAACGTATCGTTAACCGACATACAGATGATGTCATCAACACCATTGTCTTTTAAGGTGCTTGCCAACTCGTTGTAACGCGGCAAATGGGTCGAAGAACATGTTGGGGTAAAGGCTCCTGGTAAAGAGAAAACCACCACGGTTTTATTTGCGAACAATTGATCTGTCGTGATTTGCTGCCACTCGTCATTGCTGCGAACAGCAAAGGTTACCTGTGGTACGTTTTGGCCTTCAATATTGTTTAACATAATTCGTCCTTCAAAAATCATTAATTAGGGTATGGGTAGAGTATGGTGGAACGGTGCCAAAAAAGATAATGACAAGAATCGAATATTACATTCGATAAAACTGAACCCAAGCTATGGACTTGGTATTAGAAACTTATTCGGCTTGTAAAATGTATCGAAAAAATTATGTTAATTTGTTAATACTAATCAAGTTTTTCGCTTTCATTAGCCATGATTCGCTATACTTATGTAAATTAGGTATTGAATTTAAAGGTATTAAATGAATCTTTCGTTATTTAGAAAAACATTATACGTCATGGCTTCTGTGCTGGTATGCGCATTGTTAGGATACAAGGCATATGCCGGCGAGCCACCAAGTGAAAGCGAAATCAAAACGAAAACCGAAATAGAAACCGAACAAGCGGTGATCACCAAAAAAGAACGGCCACAAGTGAATTTGTCTGATGAATTTATTGAAGAACTGATGGCTGAAATGATTTTTGTTGAAGGGGGATCGTTTACCATGGGGTCGGACTCGCCTGAGGCAACGAAACGAGTTAAGCCGGCACATACGGTTGAGGTCAAAGACTTTTATTTAGCGCGCACTGAGTTAACGCAAAAAGTCTTTATGACGGTAATGAAGTGGAACACCAGTTACTTTGCTTGTGATGAGTGCCCGTTAAATAATGTTAGTTGGTTTCAATACCAAATTTTCCTAAAACGTTTAAATCAAGCTACCGGTAAAAAATTCCGTTTACCAACTGAAGCGGAGTGGGAATATGCCGCTCGCGGTGGTAACAAATCTAAGGGCTACAAATTCAGTGGTTCTGACAATATCGATGACGTAGCATGGTACGTTGGAAACTCTAACAATAAGAGTCATCCGGTGGCGTTGAAAAAGCCAAATGAATTAGGTTTTTACGATATGACCGGTAATATGTGGGAATTTTGTCATGACGATATGTCATTAAATGGTTATACATCTAAGCAACATATTACGGCAGAAGAAGTTTATACAGATGATTTAAAACGTAAGGCACTTAAAGTGACTCGTGGAAGTGGCTATGAATTTAGTCTCGAAGAATCTTACGTATATAAACGTGATGGGGCTACGAATAACGTGCGTATGCCAGATATCGGTTTCCGTTTAGCGTTATCAGAGAAATAACAATTTAGTACATATAAAACGGGCACATCAGGTGCCCGTTTTTTTATCTGCACCAAATTAGACTAATTCAACTAAGTGTTGCCCACTCAGGCAAAAACTTAAAAAGTTTGCAATTAGCTTGGTATTTTCTTTATCGCTTCGCTAATTAATTGTGCGTTTTTCTTTAACTCATCCTGATCCGCATCTCTGGCATTTTTAATGTCCAAATCGCCCATAGAGTCCATTGGTACCAAATGTAAGTGGGTGTGGGGCACCTCTAAACCGGCAATCAACAAACCAACTCGGGTAGGGTTATAGCATTGTTTTAGGGCTTTTGAGATGATTTGGCTAACGCTCATTAAATGGGTAATGGTTTCTGTCGGTAAGTCGTCCCAATGATCAACTTCTGCTCTTGGGATCACTAACACATGGCCTGCTTTAATCGGCTGAATGGTTAAAATGGCTATGGCAATGTCGTCTTGATAGACAAAGTGTCCGGGTAAGTCACCGTTAATAATATGCGTAAATACACTCGCCATGTTGTTGCTCCTGTTTATTCTACTCTTAAAGGTTATTTGTTTAGGTTATACCAGCGAACTAAGTTTTAACAGCAAACTAAGTTGTAACCGCAAATTGGCTCATACCAATATTATTCGAAAAATTTAACCGATTGTTCTAAAGGGGCGCGAGTTGTTTTGGTTTTGTTTGCCGGGTGCTTTGTGTCTTCATAACCAAAAGATAAGCCAACTAATACACCCAATTCTTCTGGAATATCCAAGCAGTGTTTAATGGGGTCAGAGTAAAAGCTCAATGCCCCTTGAGCACAACTGCCAATGCCATGAGATTCCATGGTTAGCATTAGCGTTTGCAGGTAAATACCCATATCTAAGGTGTTAATGATTTGATGGTTCTTAGGCATACACAATATGGCAATATGCGGCGCATCAAAAAATTCATAATTGCGCAGCAGTGCTGCCTGTCTGGCTTTTTTGTCACTGCGTTCTATGCCCATGCAATTGTATAGGGCCATAGCACATTCAATTTGCCGGCTTCTTTGTTCCCCTTTAAAGCGATCAAAATAGGCAAAATCTTGGGAAGGGGGCGTGCCGTTGCATACCGCATCAACCAAGCGTTGTTTTAACTGTTGCTGCTTTTCACCACTTACCACAAAAGCTTGCCATGGCTGGGTGTTGCAATTGGAGATGGATAATTGCGCGGTTGAAAAAATCTCAGTGAGCAGTTCAGGTTTTATGCGTTGTTCAGTAAAACCGCGAACCGAATGTCGGTGTGTTAATAGCTCGGAAAATTGCTGTGCTTGCATACCGGGAATTCTTATTATCAATGCAAAAGGTGATTTGCAGTATATCTAAAATATTTTGCTATAACATAAAAAAGCGAATATAGAGGTTCATCTATATTCGCTTTCCTGAAATTAAACGAGGGTTAACGTATTAAGATACTTTTTTGTACATCGTCACAACCACTGCACCACCTAAGCCAAGGTTATGCTGTAAGGCAACTTCTGCTCCTTCAACCTGACGCTTACCTGCGGTACCACGTAGATGCCATACCAACTCAGTTGCTTGCGCTAAACCAGTCGCCCCAATTGGGTGACCTTTTGACATTAAACCACCCGATGGATTAACCACCAATTGACCACCGTAGGTGTTTTGTTTGTCCTTAATGAACTTCTCGGCTTGACCTTCACCACATAAGCCTAGGCCTTCGTAGGTGATAACTTCGTTTGTGGTAAAACAGTCATGCAGTTCAACTAATTGAACGGCTTCAGGGCCCATACCGGCTTGCTCATATACTTGGCGAGCGGCATTCGCCGTCATTTCTTGACCAATCAAACGAATTGGATCATTCCAGGTGTCGGCGAAATCGGTTGCCATTGCTTGGCCAACAATTTCAACACCGGCTTTGATGCCATGTTTCTTAGCGAATGCTGGTGAACAAACAACAACGGCAGCTGCACCACACGTTGGAGGACATGCCATGAAACGTGTTAAGTGAGGAGGGAAAATTGTTGGTGCATTCATCACTTCTTCTAACGTTAGTTCGTTAGAAAATAATGAATAAGGGTTATTTACTGCGTGGCTACGCGTTTTAACCGATACTTTACCGAAGATGTTTGGATCGGCATCGTATTTGTCAACATAGGCCGTACCTGCTTGGCCAAACATGCGTAATGCAAGAGGACCTTCTGGCGCGTCAGAACAGCTGTTTAGAGCCGATAACATATGGGAAAAGGGTGACTCACGGTCATCCCAGTTTGAACCTAGGGCACCTGGTTGCATTTCTTCGAAACCAAAGGCTAGAGCGCATTCTACTGCGCCAGATTCAACGGCTTGACGTGCTAGATAAAGGGCGGTTGAACCAGAAGAACAGTTATTGTTTACATTAATGACTGGAATACCGGTCATGCCAACATCATAAAGGGCATGTTGACCACACGTGCTGTCACCGTAGATATAACTTGCGTAGGCTTGTTGAACGTATTTGTAGTCGATACCGGCATCTATTAAAGCTTCTTTAATGGCGGTACTTGCCATTACACGGTATGGTTCTTGTTGTCCTGGCTTACAGAATTTGGTCATCCCAACGCCAGCGATTCTTACATTAGTCATCTTTTGTTTCCTTGCTTTATTATTTCTTTGCGTTGAGCAGGTCAATGCCAACCATTTTACCAACCGCATTAAACGTACTGATAATGCCCTCAGCAGGTGCTGAGTTGGTAAAGTCACAAATTTCATGCCATTTGTCGGCGACATCTTCGGCCTGAATGTCTTTATCGACACCAAAGGCGAAACCTTCACTGCGTTCTACTCGAATTTTAGCAAACCAGCTGGCGCCAACTTCATAAACCCCACCATTCTCTTTGCTCTGCTCAGAGCATAGTTTAACCACAAGTGGTACTACGTAATCTGGCGAGGTCGCTCTTAATACTTCTTCCGGCCAAATAGTTTCGGTTAAGCGTGAACCGGCAATGGGCGCAATTACATTCACTAAAATGTTTTTACGGCCACCTTCAACGGCCAAGGTTTTACCTAATCCAAGTAATGCCGATTTTGCCGAGCTGTAGTTTGCTTGACCAAAGTTGCCATAAATACCTGCGGCAGAAGTAGTGAAAATAACCCGTCCACCGCCTTGTTCTAGCATGTAAGGCCAAGCCGCTTTCGTTACGGCGTAAGCGCCATTTACATGCACTTTATAAATGAGATCCCAATCTTGAACGGTCATTTTCACAAAACTTGAGTCGCGAAGAATACCGGCATTATTTACCACAATATCGACACGGCCGTAGTTATCAATGGCGGTTTTTATAATACTCTCGCCTTGTTCAACGGAATCATAATTGGCAACTGCTTCGCCACCAGAGGCTTTAATTTCAGCCACGACACTATCTGCTGCTGAACTGTTAGCTGCATCGCCACCAAATGCCGAACCGCCTAAGTCGTTTACCACAACCTTGGCGCCGCGTTTCGCAAAGTCGAGTGCGTAGCTTCTTCCTAAGCCACCACCTGCACCGGTAATAACAACAACTTTACCGTCAAAATTAATTTTCCCCATTCTTTCTTCCTCTAAAGTAGGTTTTACGCCACTCAATCACATTTTTTTGTTATAAATCGGCAGCAAGCCAGATGGTGATATGTTGAGCGTAACAGATTTTTTGATGTCTCAATATTAACCGGATTGTTACAAAACCCAATGACATAAAAGTACTAATCCATGATCAATAAAGATTAAAGGTTATTTATGTTGGCGATTATTTTTTTCCGTAAATAATTGTTTGTGTTGTTAAAATAAAGTGGTTTTTTGTTGTAGATAACTTTGCTAGAATCGGTTGTTAATAGGACTAAAGTACTAGGTTTTTGGTAGGGAGCCAGTAAATGAAAGATAAAACAATTTCAGTGCACTATGTCCATGCGTTATTGAGTAGCTTGGAGCGTAAAGGCTTTAGTGTTGAAAAAACGCTCAGCGCCAACGATTTAACCCTTGACGATATAAATTCGCCTACCAATCGGGTTTCGTATGACGTGGTGATAGCGATTAGTCGTTATGCATGGAAAATGTTGGGTGATGAAAGCCTTGGCTTGTCGCCTAAATCCATGAAAATTGGTGCCTTTAACTTTGCGGGGCAAATTTGCATCGGGGCAAAGAGTTTAGGCTTGGCACTGGAGGAATTGATCAATTTTTATAATTTCCTTGAACCTGGCTATCAATTGGCGATTAACACCATTGATAATGAAACGGAGATAGTGCTGCAATTAGATGATCCTGATTATGACTTGCACCACTTGTTGACCGACTTTGTTATGCTTGGTATTTACCGTTTTGCGTGCTGGCTAACCGATAAGAACATTGTCATGAAAGAAGCGCACTTTCCTTTTCCTCCACCACCCCATGAAGCCGACTATAATCTGGTTTACAGTTGTCCAAAATATTTTAATTCACATAAATCATCCATAAAATTCAGCAGTGATAACTTAAAGCTGGAAATCAAAAAAAATCGACGTGATTTAAAACGTTATGTGGCCAGCACCCCTAAAAATTTCACCAATATTATTAAGCATGATGACAGTTTTTCGGCCCGGGTAAAACGCATTATTGAGGCGCATGAAGGTCCAGAATATCCAAACTTTGAGTACGTCGCCGAGCAATTGCATATGGTGCCTAAAACGCTACGCCAACGCTTAAAATGTGAAGGCATAACCTATCAGAAAATCAAAGATGTTATGCGTCGTGACTTGGCCATTTATTATTTATATCAACCACATTGCTCTATTGCCGATATCGCAGAGAAAGTTGGTTTTACCGAAACCGGTGCCTTTATTCGTGCCTTTAAAAGCTGGACCGACATGACCCCTGGCGTTTATCGCAGTAAGTATGTCGCAGGATTGAATAGTTTCGTATAAGATAAAAAAATAAACACACAGATTAATATAAACCATAAAGGTAAGCATAGGGGAAGAAAATGATTGGTTACGTAACCATTGGCGTTAATGATATGGAAAAAGCAAAACAATTTTACAGTGAGTTGTTATCCGATTGGGGCGGCAAGCTGTTAAAAGATATGGGCCGCATTGCCATGATTGGTAAATCAATGACCGAGCCTATGGTCGCGGTTTGTATTCCTTTTAATAAAGAAGCTCCAACCCCAGGTAATGGCACCATGGTCAGCTTTCCAGCGCCAAGTAAAGAAGCAGCAGCACAGCTTTATCATAAAGCTATCGCCTTAGGCGCAACATGTGCAGGTGAACCTGGACAGCGCGTTGATGATTTTTTCTATGGTGCTTATGTTCGTGATCCTGATGGCAATAAATTATGCTTCTACGTATTCGGTTAAATCGAAATTAAGACCAAATTCATAGCAAAAACTAGCCTGGCATTTGTCAGGCTTGTTTGTTTCTGACAGGGTATGTTTTTTGAAGCTTGAGGATAGTTTTTTTACTCTAAAAATATGGCATAGGATAAAGCGGCTTTGCTCGCGCTAAACATTAAATAAGGACTTCCTATGCTTTTTAAGTTAATTAAGGCTGAAGATGTGAGCGAGACTGTTTGCCGTTTCACAACCTTTGGCAGCAATCTCAGTCAAATCATCTTACATACCGCTCATAAAACGGTAAAGCAAACCATCGTGTTACATCGAACACAGCTAAATAGCATGGTCAACCCATTGATTTGTATTCGTTTGTCGTCTGAAGAGTTACATCAAAATATTCGCCGTCAATCGGTAATGACGCCCTTATCTGAAGACCTACAGAACGTCGCGAAATTGCCGTAAATTATCTCGAATTGAGCCGCTAAATATGGCATTATTCGGGGGTAAAATGATGAAGCCATCGCAATGTTCAAGTGGTTGCGATGACAAACTATTTTCTTCACTAAAGCTAAAAAATCGCACCGTTGTTTTGTAAGTAAAACAATTAAAAAAATAAAAAGGAAATAGTGTGAGTGTTCAAAATTTCTTATTAAAAAAATTCTTACGAGAATCATATAAGCCCAAGTTTAGTGCCGAACTGAGCTTGGAAGAATCACGTAACGAGCTAAATACCATTTTAAATGATTACATGCCTGAGCCGTGTCATTCATTGCATATCCGCAGTGAAGACTTTGCAGGAATTAACTGTGAACTTATTTCACATAAAGATCGAGAGCTTAAAGGTACATTCTTTTATGTGCATGGTGGGGGCTTTTCAATGGGCTCTCCAGAGAGTCATCGCGGAGTGACTTGTGAAATTGCAAAAGAGCAACTTTACCAACTTATTATTCCAGCGTACCGGTTAGCCCCTGAGCATCCTTATCCGGCAGCCGATGAAGATCTAATGCAAGCATGGCTAGGAGTCATGAATGATGACAACTTAACAAAACCCATTATTTTGGGGGGTGACCAGTCTGGTGCATTTTTGGCATTTCAATTATTACTGGAATTACGTGATAACAAACTCCCCATGCCTGATGCTTTCGTTGGTTTATCTGGATTGTTTGATTTGAATTTGACAGCAGAGTCTTTAGAGCTAAATAAAGATTCTGATTGCGTCAATCAAATAGGCCTTTTTGAGCGAGGCATTAATGATTATGTGCCAGAACATATGCATTTATCGGATCACTTTCAGGCACCATTTTCGACCTCGTTAAAAGGCTTACCGCCGGTATTATTACAAGCATCTGACAGTGAAATTTTACTTGATGATTCTAAACGACTGGCCAATGCCATCGAAGAGCAGGGCGGACACGTCAGACTCGAGCTTTGGGAAGATGTACCTTCATGTTGGCATATTGCTGCGATAGGCTTACCCGAGGGGAGGGCTGCCATTAAAAAGCTGGCGGCCTTTGTTAAAGAAAGCTGTTAATCGACCGTTCAATTTATGAAAAAGCACCGCTGTTAAATAACGCATTATCAGATCAAGAACCTACCCATTTGAACGGACACAAAAAGGGACCTAGTACGCTAGATCCCTTCGAATATTAACAACGCTTTATGTTTGTTAAAGTTTATCCCCATTCGCTATTAATTGATGCGACGATCGTTATTTTTCCAGTACGGATCGCGCATTCCTTCTTTTGAACTTTACCCGCGCCAGTGATTGGGAAAGGCGCTTCACGAAATTCAATAGAACGTGGCACTTTGTAGCCAGCAATGTATTCAAGACAAAAATCGATAACGCTTTTGCCAATGCCCAGCAGCGATTGAGCCTAATGGGTTTGAATTGCATTTTACCGACGAATTGTTAATTCAGGAGATTGATAACCCTATTTTTCGCTCGAATGAGTTATACACGAAAACTAAAATTTAGGGCTTTGGAAAATGAGTTGAAACTGCTGGACGGATTGGACTTGGTTGAACAGGTAAAGAACCTGGTTAAGCAAAACCTAACTCGTGAAGAAATGAGTAACTATGTTGCCCAGTGCCTTAATTTTACTGAACGAACTTTACAACGTCGCTTAGCTCAGGACCGACTTATCACCTAAACAGCATCGTAAGCAGGTGACTTTCTATGGCAAAAATTAAGCCATAAATGTTCATCTTAAGGTATGGTTTCGTTATTGTTGTTTTGCCCTGTTTGTTTTAATTTTGACAGAATAACAAAAATGTATCTTTCAAAGAATATAACAACAAGATCTGTGAAGTAGGAAATAATATGCCACTAAAGTCACTGAAAATACTCGACTTTTCTACTCTTTTACCAGGGCCTTTTGCGACCATGATGCTCTCTGATATGGGCGCAGAGGTATTGCGCGTTGAAGCGCCTGGCCGTTTTGATTTAACTCGTGCTATTGAGCCCACTGATAAAGGTGGTGTGTCGTATGTGCATCAAACCTTAAACCGAAGTAAGCGCTCTATTGGCTTAAATTTAAAGTCGCCAGAAGCGGTCGAGTTGATCAAAGAGCTTATTAAAGAATATGACATTGTTGTTGAGCAATTTCGCCCGGGCGTTATGGCCAAGTTTGGCCTGGATTACAATTCGTTAAAGGACATTAACCCCAAATTAATTTACTGTTCAATTACCGGTTTTGGACAAACGGGGCCATATAAAGACCGCGCTGGTCATGACATTAACTACATGGCCATCTCTGGTTTAGCGAGTTATACCGGGACAAAAGAAACTGGCCCATTGCCTATTGGCGTACAAGCCGCGGATATGGGTGGCGGCTCTATGCATGCCATTGCGGGTATTTTGGCGGCAGTTATTGAGCGCAGCCAAAGCGGTGAGGGTCAGTATGTTGACATCAGTATGACCGATGCCGCATTCTCGTTAAATGCCATGGCTGGTGCAAGTGCTGTAGGTGGCGGACTTGATACGGGTTTGGAGGATTCACTGCTTAATGGTGGGTCTTTCTATAATCATTATGAAACCAAAGATGGTCGTTACTTTTCTGTTGGTGGGCTTGAACCAGCATTTATGAAGCAGTTATGTGAAGCCATTGGTCGCCCCGATTTAATTAAAAATGGTTTAACGCATACGCCTGAAGCGCAGGTGCCTTTGATTGACGCATTAACCGTAGCTTTTAAAGAGCATGATTTTGCCCATTGGCACGAGGTTTTTTTAAATCTTGATGCTTGTGTTGAGCCAACGTTATCGGTTAAAGAGGCCGCAGAGCACCCGCAAATCCTTGAACGTGATATGGTGGTGGAGCTTCAGGGTGAGCATGGTTTAATAAACCAAATAGGTGCACCGATTAAATTTTCAAAGCATCAACCTAAATATGATTTTGTCGGTTGTCCAATTGGCACACATAATGACGAGGTTATGGCGGAATTAGGCTTTGACACAGATAAAGTGGAAGAGTTAAAGTCGAAAGGTGTTTTTGGCTAATCGAAAAAATTTTAAAAACAAGGGGAATACATGTTGATTAATCTTTTAAAAGTCAGCGCAATTGGCATCTACTTATTGGCTTTTGCGTCAGTATTTGTAGAGTTTCTAGCACCGGCAAGTACCATTTTGGTGTACGTAACTCTGGGGCTTTTTGCTGCTCACATTTTAGAATATGTGCTCGTTAAAGCAAAGTTGGAAAAACTTGAATTAGAGCAAAACCACTTTATTAATACCTTTTTATATGGTGTTCTTTACTGGTTGCCATTAATTAAAAAATCCAACACCTAGACGGACGGTTTGTTACAGTTGAGGCCCAATAGCAGGTTTGCTATTGGGCCTTATTACATGTTATTTTTGAGGGATAACATTTAAGAGGAAAAAAGCATGCCAAAGGCAAGTGACGTTAAAAAAAATACCGCGATTGAATTTAACGACGGTGTATACATTATTCGAGATATTGAGCGCAGTGTACCGCAAGGTCGTGCTGGTGGTAGTTTGTACCGCATGCGTATGTACGACGTAGTATCTGGACTAAAAGTCGATCACACTTTCAAAGACAGTGATATGGTGACTTTAGCCGACTTAATTCGTCGTAAAGTAATGTTTTCATACATTGATGGTGACGAATATGTGTTTATGGATGATGAAGATTACACACCATACAACTTGAACAAAGACAGCATTGCTGATCAGGTTATGTTTGTCGATGAAAACACCCAAGGTATGCAAGCCATTTTAATTGATGGCAATGCGGTAGGCTTAGATATGCCAGCAAGCGTTGAATTAGAAGTGGTTGAAACTGACCCGTCAATTAAAGGTGCTTCGGCGACATCACGTACGAAACCTGCGATTTTATCTACGGGCATTAGTATTCAAGTGCCAGAGTATATCTCGGCAGGTGAGCGCATTAAAATCAACACCGAAGAGCGCAAGTTTATTAGTCGCGCAGACAAGTAAACACAGATTTAACTGTCGAAGAAAAAACCAACTAACTCAGTTGGTTTTTTTATACATGGACGTATTTATCCTGCGATCACAGGGAGGTGAAGGAGCAGGGTTTATACATGGACGTATTTATCCTGCGATCACAGGGAGGTGAAGGAGCAGGGTTTATACATGGAGGTATTTATCCTGCGATCACATGGAGGTGAATGAGTAGGGTTTATACATGGAGGTATTTATCCTGCGATCACATGGAGGTGAATGAGTAGGGTTTATACATGGAGATATTTATCCTGCGATCACATGGAGGTGAATGAGTAGGGCTTATACATGGACGTGAAAGAACGGGGCTTAAACAAGCTTATCTTTATCACGAAAGGGACTAATACATGGCAGATTTAAGCCAATCATTAATAGAACATGATTTGACCCCCGGTAAGGTTGTCCAAATTAGTCCTTTAGTGCGCAGAATTACCGCGAATAATGCCAGCATATATACCGGACCTGGTACCAATACCTATTTGATAGGCACAGATAAAATTGCGGTTATCGATCCCGGTCCCGCAGATGATAAAGCGCACATTGAAGCAATACTTTCAGCCTGTGATGGCAAAATATATTGGCTCCTTGCTACCCATACTCATATCGACCATTCTCCGGCAATTGCTGAATTAGCCGAACACACGGGTGCTGAGCTTATCGGCATAAAAAGAAAGCCAGTTGATGAGTTTTTAGACGCAAATTTTAACCCGGACAATGACTTTGCCGATGGGCAAACGATCCATTGTGATGAATTTTCCGTTCGTGCTATTGCCACACCTGGGCATGTCGATAATCACCTATGTTTCTTACTAGAAAATGAAATGATGTTGTTTTCAGGCGATCATATCATGCAAGGTGCTACGGTCGTCATAGTTACCCCACACGGTGGTTGCATGTCAGATTATATGGCTTCGGTTGCCAAATTAATTGATAAAGGCATTAACTATATTGCCCCAGCACATGGGCATATTATGGATGAAGCCGATGCCGCCTTAAGCGATTTATATCAGCATCGTTTAAAGCAAGAGCAAAAAATATTACGCACCATTCGGCTGCTTAAAAAAGCCTCCTTAAAAGAGTTAGCCCAACAAGTGTATCCTAATGTGGATATTGAACTAAATACCGGAGCGCAAATCATCTTATGGTCACATTTGGAAAAATTAGGCCGAGAGGGTTTTACCAGGCGAGCCAATCCTGAGTTTAACATTAAGCCTGATAATTTTACCGAGGATGTTTGGTTAGCGATTGGGTAACTATTGTGTAGTTTATATTGCCCTGTTTATATTGCGTAGCTTACTCCGGCTCATTAATGGCTTTGGTATTAGGAGGCCCCGGCCTTCGGGAACTCCTAACGTGTTCTGTAGGTATATTTACTAAGCAACCGCTTGCGCTAAAATTTCGCGACACTGTGCTAAACCAATGGCCTGATTTTCACCAAGTTGAGTCATGCCATGCTTTTCGAGCTGGCCAATAACTTTATCAATGGCGGCATCTTTACCTTCGTTATGTTCAGTAAGCTTAGTCGCCACATTTAAGCTGTGGTAAAAAGCTTCAATCGCATCAATGGTGTTAGTCGCTAAATCGACAGATTCACTAAGATTGAATACATTGCGCCCCATTTGCTCTAATTTTGCTTGTTTATAAGCTAATTGGTTGCGTAATAAGGATGGTTGCACAATCGCTAATGAGCGTGCGTGATCAACACCGTAAAGAGCTGTTAACTCATGGCCAATCATATGTGTCGCCCAATCATGCGCTACGCCTGAACCAATCAAGCCATTGAGTGCTTGGTTCGCTGTCCACATTAGGTTGGCGCGCCATTGATCGTTATCGCGATTATCATAGTCTTTGGCCAGTACCAGTAATGATTTTAATAGTGCTTCGGCGTAGCCATCTTGTACCAAATTACCGGCAGGACTCGTGATGTATTGTTCACAAACATGAACCCATGCATCGACCAAACCGTTAATGAGTTGTCTTTCTGGTAAAGTCTTCATGACATCTGGGTCCATAACCGCAAACTTTGGCTGTACTAGCGGGTTAAGAAATGCCAATTTATCTTGAGTTTCAGCTTTGGTCACTACCGAGCCTGAATTAGATTCTGAACCCGTAGCAGGTAACGTTAATATGGCTCCGATTGGGATGGCGTCTTTAATTTGGTGCTTTCCTGTTGGAATATCCCAACCATCACCGTCATATTTTGCCGCTGCGGCTACGTATTTTGAGCCATCAATTACCGAGCCCCCACCAACGGCCAGAATAAAATCTATGTTGTCTTCTTTACAAATAGCCACCGCTTGATTGAGTGTTTCTACCGTAGGGTTTGGTTCGACACCTGAAAATTCTTGCCATTGATATTCGGTTAGAGCAGCGCTTAGTTGGTCATATACACCATTGCGTTTGATTGAGCCACCACCATAAATCACCAATACATTGCTGTAGGCTGGGATAAGAGTCTTAATGCTGTCAATTTGACCTTGGCCGAATTGAATTAGAGTCGGGTTTACGTAACTGAATTTCATGGAAATCCCTCAAGTGGATAAAATTTGTTTGAATCTCTTAAATGGGGATAGTTCAGAAAATTTAAAGGTTATTACCTATGCTTTAATTGTAACAAAACTATTCATAACGTATTTGCGATAATTGGTTAACATCTTGAATCTTGTTTTCGGAACATTTAAGGTGGGGTATAACAACAAGTTTATTGAGCAGAAATCCTATGAATAAACAGCAGCATGTGAGTTCTTTAGCGAAATCGAGCGCGCAATCCGGTTTTACCTTGATTGAAATGATCATTGTGGTGGTTATTCTGGCGGTATTAGGTGCCGTTTCTGCTCCCAAGTTTTTAGATATTTCCAAAGATGCTGACAAAGCGATTATGAAAGCCCATTTGGCTAGCTTGATTGCCGCGACCGGACAGGTAAAACTTCAAGTGGCTCTGCATTCTGATAAATTTATCGGTAATCGCCAAAATCGATTTGAATTAAGTAATGGCCAAGTCATCCGTATGCGTGGTGGCTTCCCAGAGGGACGCTGGAATAACACGTTTCAATATCTTGTCGACTTTTCGAGTACGGATCGCATTACCAGTAATAACTGTGATAGCGACACCTTTGATTGGTGTGTGAGGGAAAGAAACCTAGGGTGGTTTAACCGCGAGGTTTTGGACACCAATGAGTCGCGGGGCAGGGGCTTTCTGATTGTGCCAACCGGTTATAACATTAATCAAAGTCAGTGTTATGTTTATTACTTTAACCCGAATGCTGTGCGGCCGAGTGACCAGTCCAAAGAACCGATAATTGGCATGGACACAAGCGGTTGTTAATCCGTTAACAACCAATTGGTTTAAAAGGCCGTATTAAGACTTTTCATCGTCAATATCTTGTTTGTTCGCCCGCAGTCGGTCTCTATACTTACCTCTGGCGAGCTCTTGCATGTCGGTTACTTTATCGCTTTCATCGACAATTTCTCGACCGAGTAAGGTTTCTATGGCATCTTCAAGGGTAACCACCCCCGATGTTTGGCCGTATTCATCTTCAACCAAAAATAAGTGCATATGGTGTTTAATAAACATATCAAGCAGCTTTTGCACGGGTAATTTTTCCGAGACCCTAATTAAAGATAAAGAAAAGTTGCTAATCGGTTCGTTGCCTTTACCTGCACGTTCGGCGGCAAATAAGTCACCTTTAATGACTTTTCCACGAATATCATCAATGTTATTACCGTAAATAGGCATACGAGTAAACTGACTGGTTACCGGGTGGTTTAGGGCTTCGGTTACCGTCATATCTGCTTGCAGCATATGAACCACGGTTCTTGGTGTATACACTTGCTCGGTCGTCAAACTGCGCAAATTCAGCATGTTAGATAAATACTCATTCTCTTGCGAGATCAAGTTACCATCTTTATGACCAAGAGAGGCTAAGGCGATGATTTCTTCCCGAGTGATTTCATTTTCTTTGCCTTTTTTAAATAAACGCGTGATCCGAGTAGATACCCAAACCAATGGATAAACGATTTTTACCAACCAAGAAATAATATGCGCAGAAGGTATCGCTAAAGGACGCCAGAACGTTGCGCCTAACGTTTTAGGAATAATTTCAGAAAGGTATAAAATCGCTAACGTCAATAAAACCGCGATAAGGGTTTCCCATTTCTCGCCAAATAATCGAACGGCTTGTGAACCAACACCTGCGGCCCCCATCGTATGAGCAAATGTATTTAAAATGAGGATACTGGAAATCGATTGATCAAGTCGGCTCTTTACCCCTGCAAGCACGGTTGCTGAATGTGGCTTTTCGTTTTGCAGTTGCTCAACATAACTCGGGGTGATGGATAATAAAACGGCTTCTAGTACGGAACATAAAAATGATACGCCAATGGCAATAAACAGATAGATAAATAATAGGGTCATTAGTTTGTGGGGATTCCTCGGTTACTTTGTTAATAATAGCTTGTCTTGATTAACATTGGCTTAATTGCCTTACCTTTTAATCAGACATGAATTATAGCTAAATTGTTCATTCTATTATTTTAATTGGGATATTAAGGCCATTATACAAGGGCTTTCTGCATTGAATGGGCTTATTATCAATAAAAAATTGATAGTGATTATATTTTCCAAGTATTTATTAATTTTTTACAAAAGCTATCATTATGATATTGATTTAAAACCCGATTAGAAAAGTTAAGGGAGCTTCATGACAACATTAACCATTGTAGCCAACATCATTGCAAAAGCACCAAAACGTGAATTGGTTAAAGCCGAATTACTGAAATTAATCCGCGCAACGCGTGCCGAAGCGGGTTGCATCAACTATGATTTACATCAGGATAATGACAACCCAAACCACTTTATGTTTTATGAAAATTGGCAGTCGCGAGCACTGTGGCGTACTCATATGGAGAGTGAGCATGTAGGAGCTTATGCGCAAGCGACAAAAGACTGTGTTGAACAATTTAGTTTAAATGAAATGACCGCTATCGATTGAGCGCTTTTAGTGTATTAACTGAGTGCATCAACAGAAATACCGTAACCTATAGAGAAGACAGATATGACTCATCCAATTATCAAAGATTTGCAAAGCCGCTACACCTCAAAGCGTTATGATCCAAGTAAACGCATCCCACAAGCAGATATGGATGTGATTTATGAAGCCCTAAGGTTATCGGCCTCATCCATTAATTCCCAGCCGTGGAAATTTATCATTATTGAAAGTGATGAAGCGAAACAACGCATGCATGACTCATATGCCAAAATGCACCAGTTTAATCAACCACACATTAAAGCAGCATCGCATACGATTTTGTTTGCCCATAACCCAAGTTATAAACGTGAAAATTATGGTGCGGTGATTGACCAAATGATCCGTGACGGTCGTGCTAAGCCAGAAGAGCGCGATGCCATGTTTGGTGCGTTCGCTTTTGTTGATCTTAATACCGACGATAATGGTGATAACTCGGCATGGACTCGTTCACAAACCTATCTTGCATTAGGCAATATCTTGCATACGTTAGCGCGTCTAGGTATTGATTCCACGACGATGGAAGGCGTAGATAGTGATTTAATTGGTAATATTTTTGCTGATGAGTTGCAAGGTCATGTGTGTTCGGTGGCCTTGGCCATGGGTTATCACATGCCAGATGAAGACTATAACGCCAGTTTACCTAAATCACGTTTGCCGATGGATGATGTGGTTAAGGTTCTCTAGTATTTGTTTTTAAGTGAACCAAACATGTTGAAGCCAATGTTCTAATTGGCTTTTTTATTTTCCTATAATTATCAATAACCACTCATTTCTGCTTATAATTTAAGCTATTAGAAAAGTTAATAGTAATAAGAAAGGCAAAAATGAACGTAACTCACTTAGTCCATAGTTGTGTCATTTCGCTGTTGTTGTTAAGTACAGCAAAGGCCGAACAACCCAACAAAGTCGATATCTATCACGCCAAGCAAAGTGCTCATCAGCAATCCTTGTCTCTCACCGGCACCGTGGAAGCCAAGCAACACGCCGATTTGGCGACGCTGCAATCTGGGGTGGTTGCCAAGTTGTATGTTGAAGAAGGGGATAGGGTAAGCAAAGGGCAAAAGCTATTGGTGCTTGATGCTAAGCTTGCCGAGTTAAGCGTGGTTCAGGCTGAAGCGGAAAAAACCGCCGCGTTAGCGCAAAAGCATGAGTCACAGCGCTTGTATAACGAAGTTATCGAGCTATCAAAGCAGCAATTAATTGCCGAAACCTTATTGGGTGAGCGTTTGTCTGCATTGGAAATTAGCAACGCTAATTTAGGTCGTGCAGAGGCGGAGCTGGCCCGCCAACAAGAAATTTTAAACCGTCATACTCTTTATGCACCTTTTTCCGGGGTTATTGCCGAGCGACACATTCATTTAGGGGAATGGGTGACTCAGCAAACGCAAGTGGTGACTTTGGTTGAAGAGAAAAACTTACGCTTGAATGTGGCCATACCGCAAGAGTATTTTAATTATCTGGTGGGCGAAGAACCGGTTAAAGTCAATATCACCCCAGATTACCGTAATGCAAATTCCTTTAGCACTACATTAACCCGACTGGTTGGCGTGGCTAGCCAAAGTAGCCGAACGGTAACCGGTCTGGTGGATTTACCAACCAATACCAACTTGCTATCAGGTATGTCAGCAAGAGCCGATATTTTTATTTCGAACAATCATAGTGACTTGGTCTGGTTACCAAAATCTGCGATTAAGCAACATCCAGATGGCGGTCGTAGTGTGTTTGTTATGGTGAATGACATGGCTAAGCGGATATTAATTAATGTGGTGGAAACGCAAGGTGATCAAGTTGCGATAAGTGGTGCCGATGCCAGTAACCCTTTTGTCGTGTCTTCCGTGGAAATGCTACGAGATGGCGATTTGCTTGTTGTTAATAACGTATTGGAGGCGGAAAAATGATCTCCGCCGCCGTAAAGCACGGCACATTGGTGGCCGTGGTGATGACCATCATCACCATTTTGGGCTTGGTGGCCGCATTTAAAATACCGGTGCAAATGATCCCTGATCTTGAAGTGCGAACCATTACGGTGCAAACCGGTTGGCCGGGGGCAACGCCGCAAGATGTTGAGAAAGAAATTCTTATTGAGCAGGAGCGATACCTGCGCAGTTTACCTAATTTACAGCGCATGATGTCTTATGCGCAAATGGGCTCATCTCGGATTGAATTGGAGTTCCCATTTGGAGTCGATGCCAATGATGCCTTAATCCGTGTAAACAATGCCTTAAGCCAGGTGCCTGCTTACCCCGAAAACGTTGACCAACCGCGGTTATATTCCAGTTCATTTTCGGGCAATGCATTTATGTACTTTGCCCTTAAGCCCTTGCCGGGCAACCCGTTAAATCTTGATGTTGACTTGCTCAGGGATTTTGCCGATGATTTTATTCGACCACGCATGGAGAGTGTGAATGGGGTTTCTGAGGTAGCGATTCGAGGTGGTGCTGAGCGGCAAATTCAAATTAAGGTCGATGCGGCACGGTTAGCACAACGGGGCATTAGCCTAGTGGAATTGCGAAGTGCCATTCGCGGTCGCAATAAGGATACCTCTGCCGGCGATATTGAAAGCGGTAAAAGCCGCTATTTACTCAGGGTGATTGGTCGTTTTGATACCCTGCCAGAATTAGAAAATTTAATTATTAGCCGTAAAAATCAAGCCAATATTCGCCTAAAAGATGTGGCCAGTGTGTCGCTTGACCATTTCGAAACACGCGGTATCTCGTATAATACCGGCGAGCGTACCATCAGCTTATCGGTGCGCCGCGAAAGTGGCTCTAATGTGTTGGCCATTAAGCAAGCCATGATTGGGGTTGTAGAGGAAATTAATCGTCAATTACTGCAGCAAAATGGGCTAGAGCTCACCCTAATGAGTGACGATGTAAAGTATGTTGCCAGCTCCTTAAAAAATGTTTGGGTTAACCTTGCCCTTGGGGCTTTGCTTGCCACGCTAGTGATGTTTTATTTTTTGCGTTCTGCAAAAGCCACGTTAATTGGGGTGATGGGGGTACCGTTTTGTACCATCGCTGCCTTTTTGGCATTAAGCCTGTTTGATAGAACCATTAATGTCATTTCTCTGGCCGGGGTGGCCTTCGCTATCGGCATGACGGTGGATAATACCATTGTTGTACTCGAAGCCATTGTTCAGGCAAAACGACAAGGGATCAGTAAAATACAGGCAGCCATTAACGGGGTTAGGGATGTTTGGCCTGCGGTTCTGGCTTCAACGGCAACCACCGTTTTGGTGTTTGCCCCCATTTTGTTTGTTGAGCAAGAGGCTGGACAGTTGTATTCGGATGTAGCCATCGCCATTTCTGGGGCGATTATTGCCTCTATGCTGGTGGCCATCTTTGTGGTGCCTGTGGCCTTGTCGCATATCAGTAAAAATCAGGACTTTGAACAAGGCAAGCAATTCGTGTTATCGCCAAAATGGCTTAAGGTGTCCAAGTTTTTTACCCGTTCGGTACCGCAGGCTCGGATAATGGCACTAAGCTTTATTGTGCTCATTTTAGGGGCTGCGTATGCCTTTATGCCAGCCGCTGAATATTTACCGGAAGGGGAAGAGCCCAAGGCATTCTCTATGATGATAGCCCCGCCAAGTTACAACTTGAGTGAAATGAAAAAGATTGGCACAGAGCTGCGCACTTACTTTGATGATTTTGTGTTGGCTGATGGCGATGATTATGCAACAGGCAAAAGCCCAATGCCGCCATTGGCTTATTATTCGATGAGTATTTCGGTTGGTCGAATTTGGTTTTTAAGTGCCCCGGTCAACCCAGATAATATTAACGCCATGATGGCCGTCATTACCGAAAAATTTCGCAGTTACCCGGGAATGCGTGCATTTTCTTCGCGTGGGTCCATTATCTCCAGTAACGATGGTGGCACGCGTGCGGTTGCGGTTGATATCGCTGGTAGTAATGTGCAAGAACTGTATCAAGCAGCGGATGCTGTTTACCAGCAAGCCTCTAAGGTATTTGATAATCCACAAGTCAACTCTGAGCCGGGCTCGTTAACCTTGGAACAACCGCTCATTGAAATAAAGCCTCGTTGGCAACGACTGGCCGAATTAGGTATCAACAATAACGACTTTGGCTACGCCGTCGCGGCAATGAGTGATGGGGCTTATGTTGATGAGTTTATCCTTGAAGACGATAAAATTGATATCTTTATGTTTAGTGGTGCGGGTAATGAGCAAAACTTAAAAGAATTGGCAAGCACCCCGATGGTGACACCCAAAGGCGATATTCTGCCGCTAAATGCCTTAGCGGATTTAATTGAAACGCAAAACAGTAATTCCATTCGCCGTGTCGATGGTAACCGTACGGTGACGGTTTATATTATTCCACCTCGTGATGTCGCTTTGGAAACCGCTGAAGCAATTGTTAGAGACGAGTTGCTTCCTAGCCTTTGGCGGGAAGATAAACTTGCCCAAGGGATCAAGGTGAGCATTAGCGGTGCGGCGGATCAACTCGAAGAAACCAAGGCGGCATTATCGGGGAATTTTGTGATTGCTCTGCTATTAAGCTATTTATTGTTGGTGGCTATTTTTACTCATTGGCGTTATCCAATATTTATTTTGGCCACGGTGCCTTTAGGTATGGCGGGGGGATTATTGGGGTTAATTACGGTCAATGGCATTAATGCGTTGTTATCGAGTATGGGAATAAGTGCCTATCATCAACCATTCGATATGATCACCATGTTGGGCTTCTTAATATTATTGGGAACGGTGGTTAATAACCCCATTCTTATTGTCGATCAAACCCGGCGATTTGCCGTGGAGCAGGGCATGCCAGTAAAAGAAGCGGTGCTTGCCGCGGTGTCGAAAAGGTTAAAGCCGATTTTAATGTCTACCGCGACGACGATTTTTGGTTTGGCCCCTCTGGTCTTAATTCCTGGTGAAGGCACCGAGTTATACCGTGGTGTTGGGGTTATTGTGTTATCCGGCATTTTTGTGTCAACCCTGCTTTCATTAACGTTTTTGCCGGCATTGCTAGTGGCGATTATGAAAGAGAGGGGAACAAAGCAAGTGGATACAACCGAACAAGCCATGGCTTCACGGTAAAGCGCTTCTTCTCGAACAAGTGCATCAATCCATTCATGTCTTTGCTCATTTGACATAGATTTTTACAAGGCCAGCACTTTAACTTGTTCAGCAATTTTGGATTTTTGCTCAATATAGCTTAATACATCGGCTTTTCGGTGATGAACTGCTGTGCTGAGTGCTGCAATAAAATAGCTATCATTTTTAAAGGTTGAAGGTTTATTACCTAGAAAAATGCCTTCTATGGCCGCTAATTTATTGGTTTGATACTGCTTTGTAACGTCTCGTGTGGGTAAAAATATAAGAGTGCTTATAAAACAGATGGTTGCGAATATATCAATGGCATTGATAGTAACCTTCAACTTTGTTTATTAGTGATTTGGTATTCACCTTAATACACTTATTGCATAACAGGTTGCTTGCAAGTAGCGAGTTACCTTTAACCCGTTTCTAAGTTAATTCCCACTTTTATTAACTTTAACCGATTGAGTAAATGACTTATTCAATCGGTTTTTTATTTCTCTGCTGATGATCGCATACGGTTAAGTTCAGCGGGAACCAGCATAAAATCATCGTCCACATAGAATTCATCGCTTTTACAACTTTGCCACCAGTGCTGCCAGTTGTCGTCAATTTCTTCTCCATTTAGTAATGCTTTATTGGCTAAAGGCGTAATAAGACTCCCTGATGACATTTGCATGCCATAAGGGGTCCGGCGCTTTATCATGTGTGGCTGCAATTTGGTCGGTGTATCTAGCCCCATGCTGCCAACCAATTTGAAAAAGCTTTTTTCGGTATTTTGCTGAAAATTTTTCACTCGCTCACTTTTTAATGTGACCGCCACCGCTTTGGCTCTGACGGGATCTTGAGTTGCTATACCGGTAGGGCAAAGGTTGGTATTACAATGTTTTGATTGCACACAACCAAGGGCAAACATCATGGTTCTGGCGGCATTGACCAAGTCGGCACCGGTGGCAATTTTTACTAATAGATCAAAGCCTGTCGCGGTTTTTCCTGATCCAATTAACTTAATCTGGTCTCTTAAGCCAATGCCCATTAGCGCATTGTGGGCAAAGTGTAGGCCTTCAAGACAGGTCATACCCAAGCGATTAACAAACTCAACTGGGGCCGCGCCTGTGCCGCCCTCTGCGCCATCAATCACGATAAAATCGGGTGTTATGCCGGTTTCTAGCATGGCTTTACAAATCGCTAAAAATTCAGCCGGATTACCAATACATAGTTTAAAACCGATGGGTTTACCTTCGCTAAGCTCTCTTAAGGTGTTTACAAAGGCCAGTAGGGCTTTGGGGGTGGTGCATTCGGGGTTAACGGCGGGTGAAATGCAGTCTTGGTTAACGGGAACTTGTCGGATGGTAGCGATTTCTTGTGTTACTTTTACTTTAGGTAATACCCCGCCATGTCCGGGTTTTGCCCCTTGGCTGAGTTTTATTTCAATCATTTTGACTTGTGGGGACAAAGCGGTTTTCTTAAATGCTTCTGGATTAAATCGACCATTGTCATTGCGACAACCAAATAGCCCAGTACCAAGTTGCCAGACAATATCCCCCTGATGTTTGCGGTGGTAAGGGCTTACGCCGCCTTCGCCAGTGTTGTGATAGCAGCCACATTTTTTTGCCCCCAGATTAAGCGCCTCTATGGCATTGCTGCTTAACGAGCCATAGCTCATTGCGGAAATATTGAGATAACAAGCCTGATAAGGTTGCTTGCAATCGGGTCCGCCAATGGTCACTTTTTTGGCATCTGAGTGCACTTGTTTAGGCGCGAGGGAGTGCCATAGACTTAAATAGTTTTTGGCGATTAAATCTTGTTGGGTACCAAAGGCAACCGTATCGCGGATATTTTTAGCGCGTTGATAAACAAGGCTGCGTTGCTCGCGATTAAACGGTCTTTCTTCGGTATCATTGGCAACAAAATACTGTTGAATTTCAATCCGGTAAGATTCGAGGAAGTAACGTAAATAAGCGACAACAGGGTACAGTCGATTTAGGTTATGTGAACTGAAAAACACATCATAAGCGCCAATCACGCTATAGCTTAACGTGCAGGTGATAAACAGGTATGCAAAGAATCCTCCAAACACCAATACACAATAAAACGCTAGCCCATTACCAATGATGGCAATAAAACAAAGGCATTTTTGCATTATGGTCATGAGATCACCTCGTTAAACTAAGTCCACGCTTGAGAACATAACTTCACTGTAGCATATAATTTCAATACCTCTGTTTAACGTGATTACCAGAAATAAAAAAAGAGCGGTCATTGGCAAGCCGATTACCTAACGTGGATCTATTCGGTAATAAATACTCTAAGGCCTAGATACGATAAGCATCTAGGTCTTTTCTTTTGAGAAAGATATCTTGCCAGAGATTTTCTAGGAGGCTCTCTACTTCCGCTTTGTGCCACTCTCTGCCGTTCGCTAACGTTAAGCTAAGAGGCATGACTGGCATTGGATTTTGTGTCTTTTGCAAAACTGCGTTACAGATAATGGTCCTGACCTCAAGCGCCTTGTTATATGAATTATTCTCTTTTCGATTTCTCAATTGATTTCTCTAATGCTTCTACTTGAGCTTCACACTGCTTTCTTTGTTCGCCAGACCGTTCTTTACATGTTTTCGGTGGTTTACTATGGCCAGCAACATGACCAATGAATTGAATTAATTCAGAGCCGCCAGCAGCACAGCCCTGTAAGCTACTTAGCAGAACTAAAGAAATGATCCTTTTCATAAATTTATCCTATTCATATAATCAGTTTATTATGCAGACGTCTCAGTATTGTCGAAGACGTTTTATTCCAACGTCCATTCCTCGCTCAAAGCAGAAGTTCATGTTCTGCTAACTTATCTCCATACTAATGATTGGGCGACAATTGTAAATGCCTAATGTAAAAAAGTACCAAAACTAGTGGAGTAGTTTGGTACTTTTTAATCAGATCCACGTTAGGTAATCGGCTTGGGCCATTGGCGCGCTCTTTGATTATAGATGGTACAACTTGCTTATTTGTATTGGGCGTTTTCCCAAATCTGCATTTTTTCGACCACTTGGTCTATCGAAAAGCTACCTGGCTTTTGTCTTGGCGGGAACGCCTTAAAGGTTTGTAGCCATTGCGCTGTGGTGGCTGCGCCTAAGTACAAATACGGTAAGTGTTCAACATACCATTTATCGTAAGCACCCGATTCATGTTCGGCTACCTCGTATGGGTCTTGACGTAAGTTAAATATTTTTGGTGCTCGCAGTGGCTCAAACCCACACATCCAGGTAGTCAAGCCGTGGCAATTGTTTTCAGAGAAAACCACTTTATAGTCACCAACCCTAACCGCTGAAATATCACCGACATCGGTTGCGTAAAAATACGCTTTTCGAGGCCAGTTTGCTAAGTTATATCGAGTATTGGCTTTACCTGTTTTAAGTGAGGGCAATAAATTATATCCATCAAGGTGAACCTTATATTGTTTGCCATTGATTTTCTTACCTTTCTTCAAGCTTGAAACCACTTTATCATCACCAACCGCGGCCATTATGGTTGGTAACCAGTCGTTTTGGGCGGCAATTTCATTGACGATAGAGCCACTTGGAATATGACCTGGGTAGCGGATCATTGCCGGTACGCGAAAGCCACCTTCCCAAGTCGAGTTCTTTTCACCTCGGTATCGTGCGGTACCGCCATCAGGCCAAGAGAACTTTTCTGCGCCATTATCGGTGGTGTAGGTCACAATGGTGTTATCCACAATGTTTAGCGCTTCTAATTTGTCAAGCAGTTGACCAACATGGCCGTCGTGCTCCACCAGACCGTCACCGTATAAGCCACCGCGTTTTGAAAGGCCAACGGACTCGTCTTTTAAATGCGTCCAGATATGCATGCGAGTGGAGTTAAACCAAACAAAGAAAGGTTTCTTTTGGGCATGTGCTTTGTCGATAAATTTCAGGGCACTTGCTAGAAATTCTTCGTCTACTGTTTCCATTCTCTTTCTGGTTAGCGGACCGGTATCGTTGATTTTACCATCGGCATAAGAGTGGATCACACCACGAGGACCAAAGCGCTTTTTAAACGCGGGATTTTGTGGGTAATCGATATGCTCTGGCTCTTCTTCGGCATTTAAGTGATACAGGTTGCCAAAGAACTCGTCAAAACCGTGATTGGTCGGTAAATGCTCATCCAGATCGCCAAGGTGGTTCTTACCAAACTGACCGGTCATATACCCTTTGTCTTTTAACAAAGTGGCTAAGGTAGGATCTTCGGATCTCATCCCTTGGGTAGCGCCCGGCATGCCCACCTTGGTTAATCCGGTGCGAATAGGGTGCTGGCCCGTAATAAACGCTGAGCGACCAGCCGTACAAGAGTTCTCACCATAAAAATCGGTAAATAGGGCACCTTCATTGGCAATGCGATCAATATTTGGGGTCCAGTGACCCGCCTGACCTTTGGTGTAGGCACTGACGTTGTCAATTCCAATATCATCGCCCCAAATGGCCAGTATGTTTGGTTTTGTTTTATCTGTTGTGGCGTAACTTACTGGTATGGAAGCCATTAATGTTGCTGCTAGAGTCACTTTTATCAGCGACTTGATAGGTGAGCTTTTCATTTGTTTTTCCTTGCTGTTTTTTATTATGTGTAAATTATTGGTGAAAAACTCGCTAAATTAATCAGTAAAATTACTGATTGATGAGTGCTACAATGACTGGCCATAACAATAAAAAGAACGATCACCAAGGGGACTCAAATGTCTTTAGACACATGCTTAAGGGTTGATAAACAAAGCTTTGAACAGCTTTTAACAAAGCAATCGAGCACGCTGCTTTCATCAAGTACAGAGCAATTTGAAGAGACTTTACAACGGGTTGCCCAAGATGCCTTACAGTGGTTTGACTTTGACCGGGCATCATTATTACCCAACAGAAACTCGGCCTATAACGAAGAAAAGGTGTTGTCGTTTTGTAAAGCCGGCATCGTCGATATTTTTTCAGTGGGCAAAAAGGTCAACCTGGCCCCTTATTTGAAGTTTATTGCCCACCGACAAACCCCTTTAGTGTTTAATAAGCAAGAAATCCAAGCATCCAATGTCGAAGTGTTGCAGCTGATGGCTAAGCAAGGAGTGGTTTGGCATTGTGTATTGCCACTTAAAATATTCGGTAAACAATGGGGCGCTATTGCCGCAGCACGCTTTTCTGAGCGCGGTGAAAGTATTGATAAGCAGCAGTTAGAACGGTTTAAATTACTTGGTGAAGTTTGGGCCTCTTATTGGCAATATGCCGTACTCAGTCGAAACGCACGGGTTGAACATGGGGTTAGCAAGCACACTCATAATGCCATTTCTTATTTGAGCTCTCGGCAAAAAGAAGTGCTTAGCCTGCTGGCTGCAGGCTTTACCGCCAAGGAAGTGGCGAGTAAATTGTGCTTAAGCTCACGAACCGTTGAGTCACATAAATACAAAATAATGGACACCCTTGAGCTCAACTCTACTGCCCAACTCATTCAATTTGCGGTAAGTAATGGGTTGATCGTCGGCTAATCGTTAGCTGTGGTAATCGATGCCATGAAGCTTTATATTTCTTACTGACATCGTTTGCGTATTTTCCAAATAAAATCATGTCGCGTTAATTTTCATTAAAAAGTTCTTTACTTAAACCTTACTTGAGGTTTTATGATGATTTTCTTTTTTAAGAACATCTAGGAGAATTGTAACATGATGAAATTGGAACATTTAAATTTAGTCGTTAGGGATTTGCAACGAACATTGCAATTTTACCAAGCCGCGTTTCCACACTGGAAAGTTCGTGGTAAGGGAGATGGCCAGTGGTATGGAACCTTCCGCCAATGGCTCCATTTTGGTGATGATTATCAATATCTAACGTTTAATGACAATGGCACAGGTGAAAATCGAAACCTTGCCAGTCATCGCATGGGGTTGGCGCATTTTGCATTTGTCACTGATAACCTGAAAGGTGTTATTGATAGACTCGCTAAAGCCGGCTTTAAGGTTGATAAAATTGGTGCCAAAGCAACCTATCGTCGCAATTGTTACTTCATCGATCCAAATGGCTATGAAGTAGAATTTGTTGAATACCTTTCAGACGTACCTGCTGAAAGAAACTTATATGAGGCGAGTTAATGAAAACAGCCATCATTATTGGTACTAGCCGTGCCAACGGAAATACAAGTCAATTAGCGCGTTACGTAGCAAGTAAAGTCTGTGCTGATTATTTCAATCTCGCTGATTATAAAATTGAACCGTTTGATTATGATAATAACTATCATGACGATTTTAGTTCGCTGATCAAAAAACTACTGAGTTATGAGCAACTCATTTTCGCAACACCTATGTATTGGTACTCGGCGAGTGCACAAATGAAGTTATTCTTAGATAGATTATCCGATTTGTTAAGCTTTGAACAAGACCAAGGCCGATTATTAAGAGGTAAAACGGTAGCCTTGTTAGCAACAGGGGCAGATACTCAGCCACCTGAGTGTTTTGAGCAAATGTTTTCCTTGACGTTCGCTTATTTAGGGATGAATTATAAGGGCATGGCGTATTGTAGTAGTCCCAATACTTTAAATTTAGCGACGCAGCAAGACAACATAGACACATTAATTAATGCGTTATAATCCCCTCAACCAGTTGAATATTGGTCTTTTATATTCAAGACATTATTACAGCCTTAAAACAAAAAAACTTCTGCTAAACCAATGCCGCAGAAGTTTTTTATTGTTGAGTTCTAATCTTTATTGTGCGCCCACATTACTGTCCGACGACAATTAAGCAGTCTACATTGCTTAAAATTACTCAACCGTAACGGATTTCGCTAAGTTACGTGGTTGGTCAACGTCGGTACCTTTGATGATAGCAACGTAGTATGACAATAACTGCAATGGTAATGTGTATACGATTGGCGCGATGATGTCATCACAATGCGGCACGTTAATGACTTTCATGGTGTCATCACTTTCAAAATGCGCATCATGATCGGCAAACACATACATTAAACCACCACGGGCACGGACTTCTTCAACGTTAGATTTTAACTTTTCAATTAAATCATTTTTTGGTGCAACGACAATAACCGGCATATCCGCATCGATTAACGCTAATGGACCATGTTTTAGTTCACCAGCCGCGTAGGCTTCAGCGTGGATGTATGAAATCTCTTTTAACTTCAACGCACCTTCCATCGCGATTGGGTACTGATCGCCACGACCTAGGAATAATGAGTGATGCTTGTCGGCAAAGTCTTCGGCTAGTGATTCGATGTCACCGGCTAATGACAACACTTCTTCAAGCTTGTTCGGCAGGCTCATTAAGGCCGCAACCATGGTGTTGTGCTTATCATCCGACATGTCTTTGTGTTGACCAATGGCAATGGTCATCATCATTAAGCCCACTAACTGAGTGGTGAATGCTTTAGTCGAAGCAACACCAATTTCGGCACCCGCTTTCGTCATAAACGCTAAATCAGATTCACGAACTAACGATGAGCCCGGTACGTTACAGATGCTTAAACTTGCGCGGTAACCTAAGTCTTTTGCCAAACGTAATGCCGCTAATGTATCGGCGGTTTCACCTGATTGTGAAATGGTCACAATTAACGCATTCTTTGGTACGAATGATTTACGGTATCGAAACTCACTGGCGATTTCGACGTTACAGCTCACACCG
The DNA here is from genome assembly GCA_947502355.1 of uncultured Thalassotalea sp. Classification (GTDB taxonomy): domain Bacteria; phylum Pseudomonadota; class Gammaproteobacteria; order Enterobacterales; family Alteromonadaceae; genus Thalassotalea_A. The sequence continues at coordinate 110,185 of CANMZP010000004.1, forward strand.
GCGTGTGCTTCTAACCAGTAACGGGCAACCATACCTGAGTGGTATGAAGTACCACAGGCAATAATTTGAACGTGTTCAATGTCCTTGAAGATATCGTCAGCGTTTACGCCTTGTTCAGATGTACCAAATGCAGAGTTGGCAATTTTTCCAGACTCAAAACGACCTTCTAAAGTATTACGGATAGCGGTTGGTTGTTCGTAGGTTTCTTTAAGCATGTAGTGACGGAATTCACCTTTGTCACCAGCGTCATGGCTTACGTCTGCTTCTTTTATTTCACGTTCAACGCTAATGCCGTCTTTATCGAAGATGTTTACTTCAAATCGGGTGATTTCAGCAACGTCACCTTCTTCTAAAAAGGCAAAGCGACGCGTTACAGGTAAGAGCGCCATCATGTCAGATGCAAGGAAGTTTTCCCCTAAACCATAACCAATAACTAGTGGGCTACCTGAACGGGCTACGACTACGCGGTCTTTGTCGCGAGTATCCATAATGACCGTGCCGTACGCACCTTCAAACTGTTTGGTTGCCGTTTGTACTGCTGACACCAATGTTTTATGGGTTTTTAATTCGTGGTGAACTAAATGAGCGATTACTTCGGTGTCGGTTTCTGACGTAAACACATAGCCTAACGCTTTTAATTTGTCTTTTAGCTGTTGGTGGTTTTCGATAATGCCATTATGCACGACGGCAATGGTGTTATCACTTACGTGTGGGTGAGCGTTTGCTTCACTTGGCACACCGTGGGTTGCCCAACGTGTATGCGCAATACCGGTACCACCGGTTAATGGTTGGTTAGCAAGCGCCGTTGCTAATTCTTGCACTTTACCCAAACGACGTAAGCGTTGTAATTGATTGTCATTACTGATCACCGCAACACCGGCTGAATCATAACCACGATATTCAAGGCGACGAAGGCCTTCTACTAAAATGTCTGCTACATCACGTTGTGCTACAGCACCTACTATTCCACACATAATTATACCTTTTAAATGTCCGTATTCTGTTTTTGCTAAATTATTCAGTCACGTTGGCGCATATCAAATTAATGCCCAACGCGGATATTTTGTCTTGTAGAGCTTGTGATAGTTGGTTGTCGGTAATTAGGGTATCGACAGACGACCACGGCAGCTCTAAATTTGGGATCTTGCGATCGATTTTTTCGGATTCCACCACCACAATGACTTCGCGAGCCACTTCGCTCATCACTCGGGATAAGCCGATTAATTCATTAAAGGTGGTGGTGCCTCGTTCAATGTCGATACCATCGGCACCGATAAATAATTGGTCGAAGTCATATGATCTTAGAACCAATTCCGCCACTTTGCCTTGAAATGCTTCCGAACTAGCGTCCCAAGTGCCGCCAGTCATCAATAAAGTCGGCTCATTTTCAAGCTCATGCAGGGCATTGGCGATGGATAAAGAATTGGTCATCACCACCAAGCCTTTCTTTTGACTTAAGTGCGGGATCATCGCGGCGGTTGTTCTGCCGCTGTCGATGATAATGCGATTGTGCTCGCGCACATGGGCAGCGGCTACTTCGGCAATGGCTAACTTTTGTTTTGAAACTTTTTCACTGTGCTCAAGGTTAGTGATCTCTTGTGGCAGGGCAATGGCACCACCATATTTACGTAACAATAAGCCGCTTTTTTCCAAAGATGATAGATCTTTTCGGATGGTAACTTCCGATGTTTCAAACTCTTCGGCTAATTCATCCACACTCACTTCACCCTGGCTGGCCAGTTTTGTAAGAATGTTGTGACGTCTTTGTTGCGTATTTCTCTTGGTCATGAGCTGCTTTTCGCTTTATATTTCACTTTGTTTCGTTTGTTGCTTTATAAGTTTCGTTTCGAAAGTTGCGAGATTAAACCAAAACTTAGAGTAAAAATCAAATTTCTTTGCTACAAATCAGCCAAAATGTTAAATTATTGCGCAAATTGTATATACAACTTGCCTTGCTAAGGTGTTTTCTTAGTCGTGAGGTGGGTTTTTTAGGTAGTAGAACATTTTATGACAAAGCAAAGTTACACGCTTATTAAAGGTCGAATTCCTTTATTAATCAGTATGCCGCACAATGGTACTCAGATCCCCGATCACATCAAAGCCGTAATGACCGAATCCGGTTTGCAGGTTACCGACACTGACTGGTGTATGGACAAGCTTTATGATTTTGCCGTTGAGCTTGGTGCCTATATTTTGATGCCCAAATACAATCGCTATGTTATTGATTTGAATCGTGAACCAAATGGTGTCGATTTATACCCAGGGGCGCAAAGTACCGAGTTGTGTCCAACCAGCAGCTTCGCTTTTCAGCCCTTATATAAAGATGGCCAACAACCTACTGAACAAGAAATAAAAAGTCGTGTAGCGCACTACTGGCAACCTTATCACAGCGCAATTAGCCAAACGTTACATGCTTTGCGTGATGAGTTTGGTCAGGCGGTATTGCTTGAAGCGCATTCAATCGCATCGCATGTGCCTCGTTTTTTTGACGGTCAATTACCGGATTTTAATTTTGGCACCAACGATGGCGTAAGCTGTGCGGGCAAGATGATTAACGCCGTAGAAGCCATCGACTTTGCTCCGTATTCGCAAGTAACCAATGGTCGTTTCAAAGGGGGTTACATTACCCGAGCATACGCCGATGTCGAACACCATATTCATACCTTGCAGTTAGAGCTTTCGCAGCATACCTATATGGATGAAGAGAGTTTGACCTACAATGAAGAGAAAGCAGCACAGGTGAAAGTAAAGCTGCAGCAATTGGTTGAAACCTTAGCGGAGTTTGCGAAAGGATAATTATGATGACCGTAAAACTATACGCCGAAAATATACTGCTAGAGTCGGGGTGGCAGAGCAATAAAACCCTACATATTATTGATGGCATCGTTAGTGACATTACAGATGGTCAAGATAATGACGCCTACGTTGCCAATGGTCCGGTTATTCCGGGCATGGTGAACTGTCACTCGCATGCTTTTCAGCGCGGCTTTGCGGGCTTTTCAGAGCAAGGCAGTGACAGCAAAGACAGCTTTTGGACATGGCGCCAAATCATGTACCAATTTAAAGACAATATTACCCCAGAGCAGGCGCAAACCATTGCCAGTCAACTTTACATTGAAATGCTTAAAGCGGGTTACACCCGAGTGGCGGAGTTTCATTACTTGCATCATGATAAAGACGGGCAGAACTATGGGCAGCTCGCCCAAATGGCGCAATCCATCTTTTCTGCCGCCCAACTTAGCGGAATTGGTTTAACCTTATTGCCAGTGTTATACCGTTTTAGTGGCTTTGGGCCATTGGAGCCAAACGATGGGCAAAAGCGATTTATCAATTCTAGCGAGCAATTTAACCAGTTGGTTAGTGATTGTGTGGCGATTGCCAAAACGCAGGACAATTGCAATGTTGGTATTGCACCACATTCCTTACGAGCAGTAGATAAAGATTCATTACTGAGCGCCGTAAATCATGTGCGATCATTGGATGCGAAAGCGCCCATTCATATTCACATTAGTGAGCAGTTGAAAGAAGTGGACGATTGCCTCGCACACTTCGGACAACGCCCCGTGCAATGGTTGCTTAATAATATGGAGCTTGATCAGCACTGGTGTCTGATCCACGCCACTCACATTAATGCTGAGGAAGTCACGGGCATTATTGAAAGTAAAGCCATTGCTGGTATTTGCCCAACCACGGAAGCAAATTTGGGCGATGGTATTTTTCCAACCGCCGAATTTATGGAGCAGGGCGGGCAAGTTGCCATTGGCTCCGATAGCCACATAAGTGTCTCGGCAGTAGAAGAGCTACGCTTGTTAGAATACGCACAACGCTTGATTAAACAGCAACGTGCAGTGCTAGCAAGTAAGCAAACGCCATCGGTTGGTCAGCACTTGTGGCAACACACGGCGAAAGCGGGCGCATTAAGTACTAGCAGTAATACCGGAGAAATTGCCATAGGTAAACAGGCTGATTTAGTGGTGATAAACCCTCAGAAAAGCCAGCTATTTGCTAATCAAAATAAATTCTTATTGGATTCTATGGTTTTTGCCAGTCAGCAAAGTTTTGTTCGTGATGTGATGGTCAATGGTCATTGGGTTATCACCAATGGTGAGCACATTAGCGATCTGGAAATTGAACAACAATTTGCGGCTACTTTGCGAGAATTAGCGAGTAACTGCTAAGTAACCGTTGAGTAATAACGCTCACAGCGTATTAAAAAATACGCTGTTGGCTGATTTTTTCACATACTTGATCCACTTGTATATCACGCATTTGTGGATTGCGCTTGGTGGTACCACAGTAGGTTTTATTAAATTCTTTTAAGTCACTTCGTGATTCCACCAAGGTCTCAAGGTACGCAACCTCGGCTTTGGTAAATTTTTGCATGTCTTTTTGCATCGCTGATAGCAGCTTTTTCGGGCTCACCCGAGCCTTTGTATCAAAGGTTTCATTAAATAGCTCGTCGGCATTTTCTTTTTGCTCAGCAACCCATTTGTTTACATCTTCATTGGGATAAAAGTGTAAATAGACGGCCGCGGCGACAACGATAATCAGTAAATTTTTGAACATAACCCGCTCTTTTTTGTTGAAAAACAACCCTTTGATCAAATAATAGCATGAATAGGGTATAACTAAAGTTGTAAATGAACTGTGGTTTTTTGTAATTGTTATTCTATATCATACTATTGGCTAATTTCTTTGATATTATGTAACAGTCATAATAGAACGATAAATTACGCTCAGGGTATTCACGTAATGGAAGAGAATAAAATCAATAATGCCAAAGCCATCGCTTTGGCTAAAGCGAAAGAAAGAGCGAAAGCCAAAGCAAAAACAACGACCGCTAAAACGATTCCGGTTAAAAACATTAAAATTGAAAAGCCACAAGCGGATGTAGCTCGACAATATAGCCCTCGTGATCAAATTTACGTTCGTAAAGTAAGCGGTTTTTTTCAGGCTCTCAGACGCAAAATGAACCTGTTTTTTATGCTAGGTTTTGCCCTAATTCCATGGATTAATTTTAATGGTCAGCAAGCCATATTATTTGATGTTGGCGATCAGCGTTTTAATATTTTCGCCCTAACGTTATGGCCTCAAGATTTAACCCTGCTTGCTTGGGTGTTTATCATACTGGCGTTTTCCTTATTTTTCGTAACCACTTTCCTCGGCCGTGTCTGGTGTGGCTATTTATGCCCGCAAACCGTATGGACCTTTATTTTTATGTGGTTTGAGGAAAAAATTGAGGGCAGTGCCAACCAACGTAAAAAGCTCGACCAACAACCGATGAATGCCAGCAAATTCCAAAAGAAAACGTTAAAACATATCTGTTGGTTGCTGTTTTCATTGCTTACCTCTATCACCTTTATTGGCTTCTTTGTGCCAATGCGCGAGCTTATCGTTGATTTAGTTACCTTTAATGCCTCAGTAACCGTGACCTTATGGATCGTCTTCTTTACCTTTTGTACTTATGGAAATGCCGGCTGGATGCGCGAAATTATGTGTTTGCATATGTGTCCTTACGCTCGTTTTCAATCGGCGATGTTTGATCAAAATACCTTAACGGTTTCTTACGACACCGCTCGTGGTGAAAACCGAGGTCGACGCAGCCGTAAAGCCGATCCAAAAGAATTGGGACTTGGCGATTGTATTGATTGCAGCTTGTGTGTTGAGGTTTGTCCTACCGGCATCGATATCCGTAACGGCCTACAATACGAGTGCATTAACTGTGGTGCATGTGTGGATGCCTGTAATGAAGTGATGGTAAAAATGAACTACCCAACCAACCTCATTAGTTACACCACAGAAACGGCTCTTAAAGGTAAAAAGGTTAAAATCCTGCGTCCGAAACTCTTTATGTATGCGGTTGTTTTAGTGGTGATGTATGGTTTCTTTACCGCCAACCTTGCGACGCGAGTGCCATTACAGTTAGACATTATTCGTGATCGAAATACCCTAGCGCGTGAGAATATTGATGGCTTTATTGAAAATGTTTATACCTTAAAGATTTTAAATAAATCACAGCACACCAGCACCTATAAGATCCATGTAGAAGGCTTAAAAGACTATACATGGCAAGGTCAGCAACAAGTGACTGTTGATGGCGCGAAAATTTCGACCATTGCCATCAGTGTTGCTGTCGACCCATATGAACTAGAAGATTATAAAACCGAAATTGATTTTGTTATTCAACAAATTGAACCAAAAGATAATGACGTTATCTTAAAGCAAGAGAGTGTGTTCTTTAATAAGCGTTAAAGATGATACACTGTCTTCTTATTAGTTAACTTATAATAGATATCGTTAATGACAGATTTCAGTTTTACCGCGCTTTCACCAGAAACCATCATTGATGGCCTGGAAAGCGCGGGATTTACCGTAGCCAGTGGCTTATTGGCGCTTAATAGTTACGAGAATCGTGTATACCAGTTTCACGATGATGACCGAGTAAAATTTGTCACCAAATTTTATCGACCGAATCGTTGGTCGATACCGCAAATCCAAGAAGAGCATGACTTTGCGCTTGAATTAGCGAGTGAAGAAATCCCCTTAGTCGCCCCCATTGTTCGTGATGGGCAATCTTTATTTGAGTTTCAAGGCTTTCATTTTGCGGTCTTTCCCTGTCGTGGTGGGCGCATTTTTGAAGTCGATAACCTTGATCAATTAGAGTGGATGGGGCGCTTTCTTGGCCGTATTCATGCTGTCGGCAGCCGCAAACCCTTTGTGCATCGCCCGCAATTTTCGATTGAAGAAAGTTTACTTGGTGCCCGAGAAATTTTGCATGGTACACCGGATATGGTGACCTCGTCTTTGCAAAATTCTTTTTTTACCATACTCGATCAGGTGATTGAGATCGCCAGCTCGCAATATAAACCCACAAAACAAATCCGTTTGCATGGCGATTGTCATGCCGGAAACATCTTATGGACCGATGCAGGCCCGCACTTTGTTGACTTGGATGATTGCCGCTCTGGTCCTGCGATTCAAGACCTATGGATGATGCTCTCAGGCGACCGACAACAAAAATTGTTACAATTAGACACCCTGCTAATGGGCTATGAAGAGTTCTTTTCATTTGAACATAGTGAGTTAAGACTGATAGAATCACTAAGAACAATGCGATTAGTCAATTATATGGCCTGGTTAACAAAACGTTGGCAAGACCCTGCTTTTCCAAGAAATTTTCCTTGGTTTAATACTGAGAAATACTGGGAAGAGCAAATTTTAATGTTGAAAGAGCAATTTTCTATTTTGCATGAACCAACGTTAAGCTTATATTAAGCTAAAGCAACACATAATAATTTTAAATGAACTGGCAACCATAGGCGTTGCCAATTTTGAGAGAGTAACTAAGGAATTTAACCATCATGAAAAAGTTTTTTACGATGATTTTGGTCGCGTTTATGCTGCCATTTACAGCACAAGCAGCCGATTACGTAGCAGGTAAACATTACACCATCGTTAACGACAAAGCCTCAGCAAAACCAGAAGTACGTGAGTACTTTTCATTTTACTGTCCACACTGTTTAAGTTTTGAACCATTTATGAAAGATTTAGCAAAGTCTTTACCAAATGGCGTACCATTTGAGAAAAACCATGTAGATTTTTTACGTGCAGCGAGTCCACAAGTCCAATTTGGTATCACTAAAGCGTTGGTTGTTGCTGAGCAACTACCTGAAAAAGAGCAGTTAGTTATGGCCTTATTCGATGCCGTTCAAAAGCAACGCAAGCCATTAGCAAGTCAGGCTGAGCTTCGTAAGTTGTTTGAATTAAATGGCATCGATGGCGACAAGTTCGACAAATTATACAAAAGCTTTGGCGTAAACTCTAAAGCCAAGCAAATGAAGAAATTCCAAGATGCGATGACGAAAAACGGTGCTCTTAAAGGTGTTCCAGCCATTATCGTAAACAACAAATACCGTGTTAATCCACAAGAGCTTGATAAAAAAGACTTCTTGGGTGATTACAAGAAATTGGTTCATTACCTAGTGAATTTAAAATAAGTACGAATTTAAAATAAGTACGAATTTAAAATAAGTTACAAAAACCCAAATAATAAAAAGGTTCAATGTGCACACATTGAACCTTTTTTAATGCCCGCAAAGTCCCATCCAAAGGTGTTCAACTATCTGTGACTGGGACCTCCTATCGCTTGCTGTGGCTTCATTGACAAACTTAGTGGGATTGGTAGGACCGTATAGACGGAAGTACGTAAATCAAGGCTTAGCGTTATTCTGGTTGTTTTAACTTATCTTCTTTTAACTCGGCTTGATATTGCCTATACAAATGAACACTTAGTAAAGCGGCAATGATTGAAAGCAAGACACTGGTGCCGATTTGCCAATATGACATTAATTGAATTCCTGAGCCTGCAGTGGCAAAGATGATCATTTGCGGGAAGAAGCCCAGATACGAGGCGCTAATAAACCGTAATGGGTTAATGTGACCAACACCAGCGGCTAAGTTGAGCAGAAAGTTATTACCGGCGGGAATAAGGCGGATAATGATGGTTTTCTCAAATACTCTATCTTTTAAAAAGCGATTGATAAGCTCGACTTTATCAGGGTGCTCTCGCAGTACAAATGGGCGGGCTAAATACCTTGCGACAAAGAAAGTGATAGCACAACCAATGGCTGCACCTAGCGTGGCGATTAACGTTCCGTAAGTGATACCAATGGCATAACCGGCCAAAAAAGCCGACATTTGTCTTGGTAAGCCACAGCTTGAGCCAAGTGCAATAATTAATAACAACAAGGCGTAACCCATCTCGCCCTGATTGCGAATATGTTGGTCTATCCATTGCTCATTAAAAAATGCGAAAAGGCCAGATTGTTGAAAAAACAGCGCCAATAGACCACTGAACATGAGGAAATAGAAAAGATTGAGCAGGCTTTTTTTATGCTGCTTAACAAATGTTGTCATTTTCGACATGCCTATTTACACCAGTCTTGGCGCTTTTTGCCTTCGTAACTTACGCCAAGATCTTGGTTTATCAGTAACTCGGCCAGGTTTTCACCGTCGACATAAACTTCAGCCAGAATGCGGAAGTATTTGCCACGCTCAATATGTCTTAATTCAATGCGGTTAGCATTTAACAAGGTATTCTGGGTGAATTCTTTGGCTTGATAAGCCAGTGTTTTTTCTTTCTGGCAATGGGTACGAATTTCAGGCGTATCCACGCCTTTTACCCTAATGGAGGTATTGGTACCAATAATAGCCGGCCAGTTGGCAATATTAACTCGGAAGGTGTCACCATCGTAAACGGCTACAATGCTTTCAACAACCACATTGCCGTAGTCTTTGGCACTAGTGAAGGCGCTAAAAAAAATAGCAGACAACAATAAACAATATTTCATTAGACAACACACTTAATGAATAAAACAGGCTTAATGATAAACCAAACGCTAGATAATGGTAATTACAAAAAAAGGCTTAACCTTTCGGGCAAATAATCACTTTTTTGGCTTCGATTAATTGCTGACTTTTGTTATTGCTTACATAGCTTAACCAACCTTCAATCAGAATTTCGCTACCAAGTTCGCACTTATCGTGAATGTACTGCCCACTTTTACCCCAAAGATGCACTAAACGTTCAATTTTTTGACCCTTAAAATGATGATCTTTATCTTGGAATGCCGGTTGGTTTATGGTGACCGAAAATTCGGTTAATAAACTGTTGTTCTCGGTTTGCACCACTTTAATGTCCGAGTTGATGGTGGCATTACAAAATATTTGATTCATACCACTGTGCACGCCTTTACCTAGCACCGATAATGACTCAACTTGAATTAAGTCTTTAAGGCCGTTCTTTTTATTGCCCGTGGCAATTGCTCCTTGCAGGAAAATTAGCTGGCCTTTATCGGCATACAAAAACTGCTCTTCAACACCAAGGCCTTCAAAGTGGCAGGTATGAAACGTCGTCCAGTCTTTAAACTGATTGGTTTTTTTATCAAACCAGGAATTATTGGTGGCGACCACAAATTCCGCAACCGGTACCACAGGGTTTGCGCGATAGCGAATTTCAGGCTTGGCGACTAGGTTGCCTGCCAATACCACCCGACATTGTTGCTTGGTTTCGGGCGTAGTATGTTCAATCATCGACGTGTCTCAAAAAAAGGGCTTATCTGTAATGATAAAAAAAACGCCAGTTAAGAACAACTGGCGTTTACTAAAAAGCGTATTTAATTGCTTTTAATGCGTTTTTGCGTACTCTCCGATACTTGCTTTGACCCGTTTACTACGATTTATCAAGCTTTCGACTAACATGTAATTTACTGGTACCAAAATCAAGGTGATCATGGTGGCAAAAATAATACCAAAGCTGAGCGAAACCGCCATTGGGATCAAAAACTGTGCTTGCGTTGATTTTTCAAACAACAATGGCATCAAGCCAATAAAGGTTGTTAAAGAGGTTAGCATTACCGGTCTAAAGCGAGATTGACCGGCAATTAATACCGCGGCAAATGCATCGTTCGTTTGCTCTTTACGCTTATTGATAAAGTCGACCAATACCAGTGAGTCATTCACTACAACACCAATTAAGGCCATGATCCCCAAAATACTAAAGATGGTTAAGTTCATGCCCATGATCCAGTGACCGACGATTGCGCCAATCGCCCCAAATGGGATGACCGACATCACGATTAATGGCTGCAGGTACGACTTAAATGGAATCGCTAATAAACAGTAAATGATAAAGAATACAAACAAGAGTCCCCAATATAGGCTGCCAAATGATTCGGCTTGTTCGCGAGCTTCGCCTTCTAAGGTGTAACTTACCCCAGGATACTGGCTAACTAATTCATCAAGATATTGGCCAAGATCTTTTACTAATACCGTCATGTTTGTCGACTCTTTGTCGATATCTGCAGTGATATTCACCGTACGGTAGCGATCTATACGAGTTATCGTTGCAGGGCTTTTGCCTGGGATTAACCGTGCAACATGTGATAAAGGTACTTTACCGCCGCCCGGTACTTCCACCAACATATCGGTTAAATCGGTGATCGCAGAGCGTTCATTTAATGGGAAACGCAACATAACGCGAATGTCGTCTCGACCACGTTGGATGCGTTGTACTTGGCTACCAAAAAAGGCACTGCGTACTTGCGAGGTGATCTTAGAGGTCGATAAACCTAGCGCATGTCCCTGATCGGTCAGTTCTATCTGCAATTCTTGCTTACCATTTGATAAGGAATCTGAAATTTCAAAAGCAGACGGGTATGTGGCAATGCGTTCTTTCACTTTTTCCGATACTTCTTCTAGTAAAGGTAAGTTGGTTGCCGATAGTTGCACATCAATTGGGTTGCCGGCACGGCCAATTTCAGCCCTAAACGTCAGGCTTTCAGCACCTGGCAATGGACCAATTAATTCACGCCATTCGCGTACTAATTGGGCGCTGGTTATATCGGATTCACGCTGCTCTGTTGGGGTAATTTCAAAACGAATTCTACCTTCTTCCTGATTTCGACCGCCAGATATGGCAAGGATGTTTAAAATCACACTGGAGCCATCGTCCTCACGGTATTTGTCTTGTAAGGCAATCGCGGCATTCGCCATTTTTTCCGTATAGCTATCGACCACATCAAAACTGGTGCCTACCGGCATGGTTAGATTGGCGCGGGCGGTGTCACTTGGGATACGCGGGAAAAATACAAACTTAGTCCAGCCACTGACAATAAACGATAATATCAGCACAAAAACACCGATAAATAAGGCTAGCGTGGTGGTTCGATTCTTTAACGCTATATTAAGCAAAGGCTTGTAGTATTTTAATATCGCCGCTTCAAAACCGTCCGCAAAACGTTGCTGGATAATGCTTAAACGCGAAGGTCGTTTTGTGTCGTTGCGTAACCTTAAAGAGGTTAGGTGAGACGGTAAAACAAACTTAGACTCAATCAAGCTAAAGATTAATACCGGAATAACCACGGCCGGAATTTGTGCAAATATGGCACCACGCATGCCCTCAATAAAGGCGAGTGGTAAAAACGCTGCCACGGTTGTTAAAATACCAAAGGTTACCGGTGTGGCGACCTCTTTCGTACCGTTAATTGCCGCTTCGGTGCCCGAAGAGGCGAACTGTGAATGTCGATAAATGTTCTCGCCGGTAACAATGGCATCATCGACCACAATACCCAGCACCAAAATAAAGCCGAACAAGCTCATGATATTAATGGTCACGCCCATTAATGGCATAAAAATAAATGCCCCCATAAAGCTGACCGGTATGCCTATAAATACCCAAAATGCAATGGATGGACGCAAGAATAAGGTCAGTAAAAGCAGCACCAAAAAGCCGCCCTGCAGGGCATTGGAAATTAGGGTGTTTAAACGTTTTTTTACGACTTCAGAGTCGTCGTCCCAGTAACTTAAACTAAAGCCTTCGGGTAGGGTGTCTTGTTTGCGCTCAATGTAATCGCGCGTCGCTTTTGCTACTTCGATGGCATTTTGATTGCCAATACGGTAAACCTCAATTAAGGCACCTTGGCGACCATTAAAGCGAGCACGAATTGGCGTTTCTTCAAAGCCATCGTCCACGACGGCAATGTCTTTTACCTGAATAATGGAGCCATCAGGGTTGGTTTTAATAACGATGTTTTCAAACTCATCTTTGCGATACGCCTGATTTTTACTGCGCACCAGTACATCACCGCCATCGGTACGTAAATTACCGGCCGAAATATCCACCGAGCTGCTGTTTATGGCATTGGTGATTTCCGTCATGCTCAGTTCGTATTGACGAAGCTTATCTTGAGAAATATTGATGGCAATCTCATAATCGCGCACCGCATCTAATGCCAATTGGGTGATCTCGGGTAAGTTAAGCATTTCATCACGGATTTGCTCCGCAAATTCTCGGATTTCTTTTTCGCTGTAATCGGAAGAAATCGTTACGGCGATTACATCACGCTTACGCTGGGCTAAAGAGATAACTGCTTTTTCAGCATCGCCCGGAAAGGTGTTAATGGCATCGACTCGGCTTTTGATGTCGGCCAGTAAATCACGTGGCTCATAGCCTGTATCAACTTCAATATTTACCGACGCAGCGCCCTCAACAGAGCGACTGGTAATTTTTTCAATGCCTTCTAAATCTTGTACGGCTTCTTCAATACGAATGGCCACACCTTGTTCTACATCTTCTGGCGTAGCACCACGTAAACTGACATTAACGTTAATGATGTCACTTTCAAATTCCGGGAACACCTCTAATGGAATTCGCGTATTGATGGACATAACACCAGCCAAAAAAATCGATATCATCAATAGGTTGGCGGCGACATGGTTGCGGGCAAACCAAGCTATCATGACTGAGCTCCTTTATGCTGTTCATCACGTTTTACTTTGGCTTTATCTTGTTGAGCGGACTTGTCTCTCTTTGCCCCTTTTTTTTGTGCCTGACGTTTATTGGCCTTGGTTTGGTTTGGTTGGCCATCAAGAACAGAAATATTAACCGGGGTACCCGAGCTTACTTGTCCTAAAGGGGTAATGACCAGTTTGTCATCAGCCGATAAGCCAGATTTAATTAACGCCAATTGATCGTTTTGCCAAGCAATGGAAATTGGCTTTCTCAGTAATAAGCCGTTTTCAACAACATAAACATAACTACCTTGATAAATGGCTTTATTTGGGATTGATAACGCATTGGGTAGGGTATTACCGGTTACGGTTGCCTTAACGTATTGGCCCATTTTTAAAGGTAAGGCTCCTGGCACTGTCTTAGCGTAAGGATCGTCAATTTGAGCCACGACATATAATTGCTGAGAGTCATTATCAAACGCACCTTCGGTGCGCACTACATTACCCTGCCAGGCTTGCGGCTTGCCAATATCTGAAACAAAATTTACCGGAGGTAAAACTTGTTGGGTGGTGCTCGCAAAGCGGCTGGTTTCAGGCAGACTGATGTAACTTAAATCCGAGTTTCTAATCGGCAGACGAATTTCAACGTAATCCACGGCATAAATTTCAGCAAGTTGGGTGCCCTGTGAAACCACCTGACCAATGTCGACGGATTTTTTCAGCACGCGTCCTGTATAGGGTGCTTTAATTTCGGTGCGTTCATAAGACAGTTTAGCTTTATCGAGTGTCGCTTGCGCTGAGATGAGGTTGGCTTGAGCTGCTTTTAATTGCGGCTCACGCAATACTAATGCAGGGGCGGTTTCAGAGTTACCTAAGCGTTGCCAGTCTTGTTTGGCTTGTTCTACTCGGGCTTGTTCTTCACTCAACTGTTGCTCGGCTGAGAGTAAGGTAGATTCAGCAATTCTAATTTCTGCAAGGTAATCACGCGAGTCTAGGCGAACCAACACTTCATCTTTTTCGAAGAATCCCCCATCGCGAAAGGTATGGCTAATGTAGGTGATTTCACCAGAAACTTGTGGCAGTAAAAAGCTTTGTGTTCGTGGTTGAACCGTACCATAGCTGCTGATTTCAACAGTTAATGGGGCCGGTTTTACGGTTAAGGCTTCAATATTTAATTGTGCTGTTGTGCTTGGCTTTCCACGTTTTGCTTGTGGTGGGTTGCTGGTTACAATCCATGCCGCACCAATAAATCCGGCTAAAACGATTAGAGGGAGTAATTTTTTATATACAGGTTTCATTTACTATTCACTTTTCAACTGGCTTTGGTTTAACTGGTTTTGGGTTGGCTTGATTGGGCGTTGTGGTTGTTGTATCTGTTGAGTGAGTTTCGGCTCAGTGGCACTGATGCTTGGGTTTATCTCACTAAACTTGCCACCCATGGCTAAATGCAGGTCAATACGGTTTTGAATTAATTGGTTTTTTAATTGCACTAACGAGGTCTGCGAATCAAATGCTCGGCGTTGCGATTCCAACACGGTTGTGTATTCCACCAGACCTTTTAAATACTGGTTAAACGATAATTCTTCCGCGGCTTTAGCATTGTCTCTGGCAGAAACAATATATTGATATTGTTCCAAAAGGGCGTGGTGGTTGCTTATCGCATTTTCCACATCCGCAAACGCTTGGTGTACATCTTCTAAGTATTGCTGTTCTTGCTGCTCGACCGCCAGTTTGGCTTGTTCTTCGAGTGCTTCAAGGCGACCGGCATTAAAGATAGGGGTGGAAATATTGCCAATTAATGACCATGCCAAAGAGTTACCACTGAGCAAATCATCAAGTTGGTCAGAGCTGTCTCCGGTGCTGGCTGTTAAGGCAATGCGAGGAAAGCGATTTTTATGGGCAATGGCTAAACTGGCATCACCAGCGAGTAATTGATACCAACTGGCATTTAAATCAAAACGATTGCTGATCATTTCAGAAGGCAAACTGGTACTCAGCTCGGCGGTAATAAGCGGTAAAGGCTCATTATTAGCAACGCTGGCTTTTGGGTATTGACCGATTAATAGCTCAAGATCACGTTTGGCTTCAATGACCACTTGCTGTTGCGAAGCAAAACGCGCCTGCTCACTGCTTAAATTGTTTTGCGTTAAGTACACATCAAGTGCACCACTTAGGCCAAGTTGGTACGAAGAATTGATGATATCAAAATCTTTACCTAGGTTTTTTGCGCGCTGTTGGTACAAGGCCAGTAATTGTTCAGCGGTACTTAAATTAAACCAGGCTTTAGATATATTGGCGGCCAATTGTTCTCGTTGATAAAAATATTCTGCTTTCGCCGATAAATACGATAAGTTGGCACGTTGTTGTTCGTCAGACAATCGACCCCAGATATCCAGTTCATAACTGGCCTGTAAACTGATGTCGGCATTATTTTCATACGTTGCATCATCAAATAAAGGGCGTTTATTGCGTGATTGACTTGCCGATAAGGTGATCTCAGGCCAGTCGGTTGCTTCACTTTGCAGCAATGCCTGACGGGTGATCAGCACCTGTTTCTCTTGAGCCTTTAACAAGCGATTATTATTAAGCGCCAGTTCTGTATAATGAATTAGATCCGGCGCCTGAAAATAAGCCATCCAGTCAGGTGTACCTTCTACCTTGACTTGCACTTGCTCGTTTTGCCATTGATCGGGAGTGATGGTGGGTGCGCTTTGTGTTGAAATCGCAGATTGACTGCTACAAGCCGTTAACGATCCCAGTAATATACCCATCATACTGATAGTTAGATAATTTTTGTTCCACATGTTGGTTTGATAATTCCGTAGTGTAAACCAATTTGAATTGCCATCGATTAACGTATCGGTGCGCAAAAAAGATTAACACTACCTTAACCTATTACCAATAAATGGCAATTATCTTTACCTTGATTTACATGGATTGCTTGGCTTATTTTTTTTCTTGCGCTTTACCGCTTTTATCGTGCATTTCGTCGCACTTTTCTGTCGTCGTTGTTTTTCAATGCCAGCAAATTCCAGGCATAAAAAAAGCATGCTGAGCATGCTTTTTTGAAAATACGATGATGAACGCTTAAGCGTTTATTTCTCGTTAGAAAGCGGCACTAATCGTGCTTTTAAATCTGGGTCTGCCATATCAGGGTCAAATGGGAACATTGGACGCTGAATGCGTTTGTGACCAATACGGATAAGGTCTTGGTCAACACCACCTGGTGTTAAGGCCATAGTCCAGTCAGCACGCATGTTGTATAGCTCTGGTACAAGGTAACCAATCTTCACCATAACAATGTCGGCTTTGTGTGGGTCTAAACCTAAGTCAGTGAAATCTGCTTCATGGTGGTAAGGCTTACGCTTACCCGTTACGATAACGTCCATGCTGCCAACGCGCACGACAACTTCAACGCCGGCATCACGGTCGCCTTCGCGAATGGCTTGAATTGTACCTTTTAGTCTTACTGGTGGCGCATAACGGTCATCAACATCTGCACCTGCATGGGCATCAATTTCACCGCCAATACCAATTTCTAAAGCTTCTTTAACAAAGGCAGGACCTGGAATTGACGCATAAATTAATGAAGGGCCATCGGCTTTTTTAAATTCAGGACGTTTTAATAATTCATGCAGCGTCCAAGTCACGTCACCCGCACCACCTGCTGTAGGGTTATCACCCGTATCAGAAATGATGTATGGTTTAACTTTGCTGTTTAATGCTTTTTCAAGACTTGCTTCTAATGTTGCAACCGGGGCTACAAAATCAAATTCATTACGAACGGACCAAAAATGCTGAGCCATGTCTTCGGCTGAAGCAACCACTTTTTCTTTGTCATCACCAACAACCATAACCACTGCGTGGTTACGAGGTTCGTCAGCCCATGGGTAACCTACCCAAATGGCCGCATCAACAACACCTTCTTGAGCTGCTGCTGGAGCTACTTTAGCGTAAAGGCTTTTTGCAGGTTCAATACGGGTACTTGTTTTTTCACCTGGTAAAAGAATTGGTACTGGGATCCACGCTTTGTATGCTGGCTTACCTTTGCCACTTTCAAGACGGGTGATTAAGTTATCAATAGCACGTTGACGCGACTCTAAGGCATCTTCGTGTGGCGCCATACGGTAACAAGTGATTAAGTCAGACTCAGTAGCTAAGGTCCAAGATACGTTACCGTGTAAGTCCATTGACGTAGAAATTAAGGTTTCATCACCGACCACTTCACGAACACGAGTAATAAAATCACCTTCAGGATCGTCTAAACCAACCACACTCATTGCGCCATGCAGGTCAAGGAAAACACCGTCATAAGGCAGGTCTTTCTTAAGCATGGTTAATGTTTTATTTACCATTGACTCATACGCTTCTTTGGTCACGATACCACCTGGAACAGATTTACCTTTTAAGGTCGGTACCCAGTTAGCGCGTTCTCTAAGAGGTTGGCCTTTTGCCATAAAGTCATACACGCCAAAGATGTCGTCGCCAATTTTTACATGGAACGCTTCTTCGTGGCTTTGTGCTGGCGAGAATGTACTTGATTCAATCGCGATGCCGGCAAAGGCGATTTTTGGTTTTTTGGTGTCTGCCTGTTGTTCTGTATTGGCTTTATTGACGGCTTCCTGACAGGAAGAAACGGCAAAAACCACAGCAATACAAGCAAAGAATTTAAGCATTAGTTTCATAGTTAATTCTCTAAATGGATTTTATGACTGAACTGAATGCGCATTAAAGCATAGTCTGTCGTCTTGTTAAACTAGTAATGTAATTGATTACATAAAAGGTGTGGCGTGATGTTATCAAGGGTTTGGCGCTTGTGCTAAACAAGAAAAATAAATATCGATTAGATTTGATTGTTATCAAACTTTGCCAAAAAAACGAATGTGAAGCGCAATTTTACCCGTCGTTAAGTAAATATGTTTGGAATTAAAAATAGGGTTTGTTTAATCTGTGCTTAGTTAAGTTGTTGTTTTTAAGTGATTTGATTGTGTATTTGTGAGGTGCGTTAATTTGCTTTCGTTGACTAGGTTTCGCCTTTGCTTAGTGTGTTAAGAGTAAAAAGTAACAGGTTTTGATGGTAAATCGGCAAAAGCGTAAAGATGACTGATTGACAGCGAAATACGAACTGAGTACATTTAACCAAATGTAATCGATTGCAACTATTTTGTTGTATTTCCCAAGCAATCGATAGATAAAAACAAGGTGTAGTGAGTAACTATGATAAACGCGAAGATAAACGCAAAGAGAAACGCGACAATCGTTAAACAACTGATGTTTGGTTTAACGACTTCGGTAGCGGTAATTGCTTGTGCTGATACCGATCAGCTGAAAACCAGTTCGTTAAATACCAATAATGACCTGACCCAATTTGTCGACCCTATGATTGGGACTGATGCCCATGGTCATACTTTTCCAGGCGCGACCATACCTCATGCGATGGTTCAGTTAAGCCCATCTAATGGCTTCAAAAATTGGGACTGGTGTTCGGGTTACCACTACAGCGATACCGTTATTAAAGGCTTTGCCCATAATCACATTAGTGGTGCTGGTCTTGCCGGTCTTGGCGATATTTTATTAATGCCAACGTCTTTGGCTACTACCCAAGCGGGTACGGATGAAAACCCAGAGCAAGGTTACCGTTCACGCTTTAGTCACGACACCGAAACCCCTAGTGCCGGTTACTACACCGTATACCTTGAAGATGAAGACATTAAAGCGGAATTAACAACCACGGATCGTGTTGGTTTCCATCGCTATACCTTTGATACCGCCGGTGAAAAACATATTGTCATTGACCCGACCCATTCGATTGCTGAATTTGCCAAAGAAACCGAGATTGTGGTGGTTTCAGACACCGTGGTTCGTGGCCATAAGAAGTCTAAATCTGGTTCTGCTGGTGAGCGTACCGTTTACTTTGAAGCGCATTTCTCGAAACCATTTAAATCATCGATGATCACCCAAAATGATGAATTGGTACGTGATACCAAGACATTGGAAGGCTCAGAGGTTAAATCCTTTGTAAGTTTTGATGTAGAAGCCGGTGAAGCGGTAGAAGTTGAAGTGGCTTTATCTTACGTAAGCTACGATGGTGCCCATAAAAACTGGTTGGCTGAAGCAAAAGACATTGACTTTAGCGGTGCTTTAACCGCAGCAAAAGGCGAGTGGCAAACGGCATTAAACAAAATTGAAATTGAAGCGGATGACCTTGCCAAAAAACGCACATTCTACACGGCTCAATACCATGCAATGATTTCTCCTAACCTGATTTCGGATGTGGATGGCAATTACTATGTAGAAGGGCAAACGCTGCATTCAGATATTGCTCAGTACAGTAACTTCTCCACGTGGGATACGTACCGTGCATTACACCCTTTAATGACCATTATCGATCAAGAGTCTACGGCAAACATCATTAACTCAATGATTTCACGTCACTCTGAAGCCGATATGTTATTACCGAGCTGGGAAGCGTTGGGCTTTGATAACATTTGTATGATTGGCTACTCAATGACCTCGCCAATTGCCGATGCAGTATTAAAAAATATTCCAGGCATTGATCAAAACGCTGCTTATTCAGCGATTTACGATTCTGCATTTGACTTAACCAAGCATAGCCCGAACTACGATGTGAACGGCATGGAAGGTTACATCAAATACGGTTACGTTACCGGTGAAATTGGTTCATCTGTGTCGAAAACCACTGAACAAAACTACTATGACTGGGCTATTGCTCGTGTTGCCGAGAAGTTAGGTAAAACCGATGACGCAGCAATGTTTGATAAGCGTAGTCAGGGCTACCGTAACTTGTTCGATCAAGACACGGGTTACTTATTACCCAAAATGAGTAACGGCGATGCCGTACCAATGAACACCAATGAATGGCGTAACCTTACCAGCAACTATGTATCGGGTAACATTTGGGCTTACTCAGCATACACGCCGCACGATATGCGCGGCATCATGCAAATGCACGGTGGTCGTCAGGCCTACCTTAACTGGTTAGACAAAGTGTTTACCGACAACTCATCTTTAGATGGTGAACAGCACGTTGATATTTCAGGCTTTATTGGTAAATACGGGCACGGTGATGAGCCGGGTCATCAAATGCCTTATTTATATGCGGTTGCGGGTCAGCCTTGGAAAACACAAAAGTACGTAAACGAAGTGCTTACGACAATGTATTCAGATAAACCTGATGGCATGATCAATAACGAAGATTTAGGTCAAATGTCGTCTTGGTATGTGTTTAGCTCGGTTGGCTTTTACCCATTAGCGCCAGGTGATTTAGTGTATCAATTAGGTGCACCACTACACGATAAAGCCACATTTAATCTTGAAAACGGTAAACAGTTTGTGGTTAACACCAAAAACCAATCGGACAAAAACATTTATGTGCAATCGGTTAAGTTAAATGGATCAGACTACGCGAAAACCTACATTAAGCATGAAGACATCATGGCCGGTGGCGAACTGTTGTTTGTCATGGGCGATACACCAAATAAACAATGGGGTAGCGCGATGGAAGACTCATTCTTAGGTAAGTTTGATGATACAACGAAAGCCACTGTGCCGGTTGTTGCTGTAAATGCTCCGTTTGATACCGATGACAACTTCTTCTTTGCAGGTCGTCGCAGCATTGAATTAAAAACCAAAACCGCTGGTGCCGATATTTACTACACCCTTGATGGGAGCGAGCCAACGGCAAAATCGACTCAATACGTTAAACCTATTATCATTACTGAAAACACTACCGTTAAAGCAATTGCGGTAAAAGAGGGTTTAAGCGAAAGTGTTACCTACCGTAAAGATTACAGTGAAAGCTTCTTGTTAGGCTTAAAAGATGGTTACCCGAAAATCACTACCGAAGGTAAGCACACACCGTATGGTCTAGAAGATTTGAGCATGGTATTTGACCAACTTGAAGGGTCGTCAACCTACAGTGATGGCAAGTGGACTGGTCTAAAAGATGACATGGTGATCAGCTTGGATTTAGGTGAAGATAAAGCCATTCATACCGTACAGGTTGGGGCGTTAACGGATACGGGAGTGTGGATTTTCCCACCTAAACATATCGCCATTTACGGCGGTGACTCAGTCGACAACATGACTTTATTAGCTGAGCGCGAGTTAGACAAACTACACAAAGACGCTAAGCGCGTTGAAAAGTATGATTTTGAGTTAAACGGCGATGCATACCGTTACCTTAAAATTGAAGTGCAAAACTACACCGTTGCCCCGAAATGGCATGGTGGTGGCAGCGGCAAGAAAATGTGGTTGTTTGTTGACGAAGTTATCTTGAACTAAGTTATCTTGAATTAAGTTATCTTGAATTAAGTTATTTTGAGTTTAGCTATCTTGAACTCAGCCTCAATGTAACATCAACATAAATTTACAAGTTGAATTAAAACCTGTCATTTGTAACCAAGTGGCAGGTTTTTTTGTATCTGAAGTTTCACTTTATCGGCACCATGTTTTATTCAAATATATGATGATAAGGCGGCGTAAAACAGCACTTTTACGGGTTTCATGATGAATGAAACCTTAGGCCAATATCGTATTAAGGTTTTGGCATGCATGTGTTTTTCGGCTAATAGCCAGAAGATTAGAACCTATTCACATTGTTGTCTTTATGTCCATTTTGAAAAACTTATTTTCAATCAACTTTTGTTACAAAATGCGACGAAATGGACTGCAATCGATTGCATCAACTGTAAAGCAATGTAAAATGTTGTACATTAAGACGATACGATTTTACTCTAGTTTATTGAGTAAAAAACGATAAAAAATTTTATTAAACGAAAGGAATAAAATCGATGGCAACGGCCCAAGAAGTATGTCGATTGGCAGGTGTTTCTACCGCAACGTTATCACGAACGCTTAGAAACCCAGAGTTAGTTAAGGAAGACACTCGCAATAAAGTGTTTAGCGCCATAGAGAAAACCGGCTACCGTCCAAATTTTTTGGCGTCCAGTGTAAAAACGGGTAAGTCAAATACCATCATGGTGTTGGTTCCTAACCTGATTAACCCATTCTTTTTACGCCTTATTCACGGCATAGAAGACGCGGCGAAAGAGCACAGCTACTCGGTTTTACTTTGTAATACCCAAGGTGATCCGGCCCGCGAAAATGAATACGCCGCAATGACCTTGTCTAACCGTGCTGACGGTATTATCCATCTGGACCATTCTTTCCCTTTTTCTGACAGCGATAAAGGCTTGGCTGAAAAAGTGCCTATGGTAAGTATCGGTGAAAAAATTCGTGCCGACTTCGATTATCCGGTCATCGAATTAGATAACTTTGCTGCAACCCGTGCCCTAGCATTGCATTTAGTCAGTTATGGTCACACCCGCTTTGGTTTGATTGCTGGTAAAAAGAATACCCGCATTTCACAGGACCGTGTTGACGGTATTCAAAGCGTACTTCGCTCAGAAAATATTGATTTTTCAGACGATATGATTGTGGGTGGGGCATACACCATTGAATGCGGTCAGCAAGGGGCTATTGATTTAATGAACAGTAAAACGCCACCTACGGCGATTTTCTGTTTAAGTGATGATATTGCCATTGGGGCGATTCACCAATTAAAGCAAATGGGCTTTCGTGTTCCCGAAGATGTCTCGGTTGTCGGGTTTGATAACATCACGGCTTCAGCCTTTATTGATCCACCATTAACGACTATCGATCAACCTGCCCATGAAATGGGGGTTCGAGCAGTACAAGTACTGATGAGTCAAATTAAAGGGAATGCGTTAAAAAGGCAGCGCGAAGTGTTGCCTTTCCTTGATTTACTCGAACGAAAAAGCAGTGGCTCAGCTGTCAATAGTGTTGTCGCTAAGGCTTAACGTTTAAGCCCAAAATCTCATTCAGACTCTTTCACACCTGTAAAATATGATTGCAGGTGCAGGGAGAGTCACGTTATTTTTCCGTTTTATGGTTGTTTGTTAACCATAAACTCAGCATCAAAAGGTAATGTTTTGAAAAAAATAATAAGTTTTATTTTACTGGTATCATGCTTTTATCAAACACACGTTTTGGCAAATAATGCGCAAATTGTGTCCTCACCAAATAAACACATTTCGGTGTTTTTCGACCTGAATAACGGTCAGCCTGAGTATCAGGTTTTTTCCCATAAAAAACGGTTGTTAGCGCCTTCAAAACTGGGCTTTGAATTTAAAAGTCAACCGGCTTTAAATGGTGGCTTTGACCTTGTATCTGTTGCTAAAGATAGCGTTGATAACACCTGGCAACGTACCTGGGGACCAACCAAACAAGTTCGTAACCACTACAATGAGTTAACCCTTAACTTACAGGAAACGTCTTCGCTAAAACGTAAATTAAACATCGTTTTCCGTGTGTTTAATGACGGTGTGGCATTTCGGTATGTGTTGCCAAAACAAGACAACCTGAACGAATTTAATATTACCTCTGAGCAGACGCAATTTGCTTTTGTTAGTGACTTTACCGCTTGGTCGGCCCCAGCAGACTTTAATACGTATGAGCAAGAGTACAAGAAAACCTTATTATCTGAGGTTACCTCTGCTAATACGCCAATTACATTGCGATCAAAAGAAGGTCAATACCTAAGCATTCATGAAGCCGCCTTAACCGATTATGCCGATATGACGTTACAGCAAAGCCGCAATAAAACCACCTTTGAAAGTGATTTAGTGCCTTGGCCTGATGGCGTTAAAGTGAAAGGCAGCACACCGTTTCAAACGCCATGGCGTACCATTCAAATTGCCGGAAATGCGGCCAATTTGATTAACTCAAACCTGATTGTGAACTTGAACGAACCATCAAAAATTGCTGATACGTCTTGGATCAAACCAATGAAGTACTTGGGTATTTGGTGGGGCATGCACATGCGTAAATACACATGGGAAGCCGGTCCTAAGCACGGTGCAACGACTGAAAACACCAAAATGTACATCGACTTTGCTGCAAAAAACAACCTGACTGGTGTGTTGGTTGAAGGTTGGAACGAAGGTTGGGAAACCTGGCATACCGCGGTAAACAAGCAAGACTTTACCAAGCCTTACGACGATTTTGATATTAATGAAATCGTTCGCTACGCAGACAGCAAAGGCGTTGGCCTGATTGGCCACCATGAAACCGGTGGTAATATCCCATATTATGAAGATCAATTAGAAGCCGCGTTTGAGTTTTACCATAAAGCCGGTGTGCACTCGATTAAAACGGGCTACGCAGGCAACATGTCACCTGAAGGCACGCACAAACACAGCCAATACATGGTAAGACATTACCGCAAAGTACTTGAATTAGCGGCAAAATACGAAATCATGGTTAATGCCCATGAACCAATTAAAGATACCGGTATTAGCCGTACTTACCCGAACATGATGACCCGTGAAGGGGCACGTGGCATGGAATGGAATGGTTGGAGTGAAGGTAACTCACCAGAGCATACCGTGATGCTACCTTTTACTCGTATGTTGGCCGGACCGGTTGATTACACCCCAGGTATTTTTAACATCAAATTTGATCCGCAAGAACAATACCGTGTACATACCACGTTAACGAAACAATTAGCCATGTTCATCAACTTGTACAGCCCAATGCAAATGGCGTCAGACATGATTGAGAACTATGAAGGTCAACCGGCATTTAAGTTTATAAAAGATGCAACGGCAGATTGGGATGAGAGTATTGCCTTAAACGGTGAAATTGGTGATTACGTTACCATTGCGCGTCGTAAAGACAATGAATGGTTTATTGGTTCAATGACCGATGAGCATGCCCGTAATATTACCGTGCCATTACGTATTTTAGAAAAGGGGACAGACTACGTCGCAGAAATATACAGTGACGCTATGACCACAGATTTCCTAAGCAGTCCAACCGATATCGACATTAATCGTTACCAGGTTACCTCAACAGACGTATTGCGTGTTGCCATGGCAAATGGCGGTGGTATGGTTGTGCGTTTATACCCAATGGTCGATGATGCGGATAAAAATCTTCCAGGTATCGAGTCATTTAACGCTCAAGCAATGCCTAAGTTTGCCAAATTTAAACAAGGTGGCAAATATGGTGGCATTACGAACGTCAATCATCTAGCGGTAGGTAAAAACATCACCTTAGCTCAGCCATATGACAAAGGCTATGTTGGTGGCAGCCAACAAACATTAGTGGATGGTTTATTAGGTAATTCGGATTACAAGTCGTTATGGCAAGGCTACCGAATGAAAGATATTGATGCTGTTATCGATTTAGGCAGCGAGCAAGCAGTGCAATCTATTGCCATTGGCTTTTTGCAAAGTAGCTTGCATTCTATCTTGTTACCAACGGATGTTGAATTTGCCGTCTCTAGCGATGGCAAGCACTACACTACGGTTGGCAAAGAAAGCTACCATACAACCGAAGACTTACCGGATTTTCAACGTAAAACCTTTACGGCTGAATTTGCTAAGCAAAACGTGCGTTTTGTAAAAGTATACGCTAAAAACCTCGATGCGTTGCCAAAATGGCATGTACGCCCAGGTCAAGAAGTGTTTATTTTTGCCGATGAAATCATTGTTAAATAAACGAGGTCTTTATGCTTAACAAGAGAAGGTTTAACAAGAAAAGCAAGCTCGCTTGTGCCATTGCGGTGATATTGCCACTAATGGCCAGTACAGGTTGCAATGCGCCAAAGCAAGCGGCTACTTCTGAGGTCGTTGACGTTACCAAGCAACAGCTTAATGGCGAGTTAAATTTTGAGATTACCGAGGGTAATGTATTTAACCAGTTTTACCGACAAGATAATGTCGCAGCGCACTCGTTATTTACCTCTGGCAACCAACCGCGTGCGGTTGTCGCATTCCCGGCTGGCAATAGTGGTGTAAGTTTGTGGTTTGCCGAAACACATAAAGCCGTAAATTGGCAGCAAATAGGTGAAACACTACCCGCTCATGATTCAACCCTTGATGGGGATGCGCTCCATGGTGTCGCAATGCAATATCAGGTAGACGCAGACAAGCTCGAAGTGGAGCAAGCCATTTTAGGCAGTGTGCGAGTGATCCGCAGCTATGTGTACTCCCACCAGGTGCCATCTGAAATGGTCAACGAGCTGAGTGTAAACGATAACACCATCACTTGGTATCGTGACCGTCTGGATGGACAGGGCGGCTATAAATTACAGGTTAGTGTTGAAAATGGCACGATCAGCGAGGCTAAAAATGGCAATGTGCAGTTTATTGCCAATGCGAACAAGCCAATGCAATTATCCCTTTTGGCTCTTTCCGGTGATAAGCCATTAACGCCAATTCGCAAGGATCAGTTACTTAAACAAATACCACAAAATCAGACTTTAACAGCGGATGTACTAGCGTATTTAAGCTACGAAGAAAAGATGATGGCGGGCTCGTGGCGCTTTCAAACCTACTTTGGTCGCGATACCTTGTTATCCCTTGCCATGTTAATGCCAAACTTAACCGATACCGCTACACAAGCAGGATTAAGTTCGGTCATTGAGCGTCTGGCACCAAGTGGTGAAGTTGCACACGAAGAAGATGTGGGTGAATTTGCCATATTACGTCATCTGCGTGAGCAGCAAAAAAATGATGTGAGCCCATTGTTTGATTACAAGATGATGGATGATAACTATATGTTGTCCATCATCAGCGCCCAATACCTACTGGGCGATTCGGTTAATGCCCAACAAGCGCAAGCATTTTTGCAGCGTAAAAATGCGCGTGGCCAAAGTTACGCTGATTTACTGGTTGAAAACTTTAAGCTGGTATTAGAAACGGCAAAGCCTTATGTGCAAAACCCAACGATTACCAACCTGATCAGTCTCAAAGAGGGGGAGCATTTTGGTGAGTGGCGTGACAGCCATGAAGGTCTGGGCTACGGTCGTATTCCTTACAATGTAAATGCCGTCTTTGTACCCGCTGCTTTGCAATCGATTGCGAGCTTTAAGCAAAGTGGTTTAATGGATGACGCTTTTACCAAGGCTGGTTTACATCTTGATGTTAATGATATTCAAACCAGTGCCAATACATGGTTAACAAGTAGCGAGCATTTCAAGGTGTCATTAACAGCACAGCAGGCCAAATTACGTCAACAGCGCTACTTGCAAGCTAGGCAGATGGATTCAACCATTGAAGGGCTTGATTTAGATGCCAAAGATACGCAATTTTATGCGGTATCACTTAATAAAGACGGTAGTCCAGTTGAAATAATGAACTCAGATATTGGTTTTTCTTTATTGTTTGCTAACCCAACACATGAGCAGTTATCTATTGCGGTTAACGCCATACTGGCGCCTTTTCCACAAGGTTTGTTGTCTGATGTCGGTATGATGGTGGCAAGCGGTGTGTATGCCGATGTGAAACTCTACCCGTATGTTACCAACAACCATTACCATGGTGAGGTTGTTTGGTCATGGCAGCAAGCATTATTTGCCGCCGGATTGAATAAACAATTAGCGCGCCGTGACTTGCCAAGCGAATTACGTGCTCAGCTAGTGGCTGCCAAGCAACGTTTATGGGCGGTGATCAATAAAACCCAAGCCGTAAAGCAAGCCGAACTTTGGACTTGGGATGTTGAGAACAACCGCATGCGTATTCGACCATTTGGTCAGCAAGCCGGTAACAAAACAGAGTCAAATGCTGCACAGTTATGGAGTACGGTCTACTTATCGATCAAACAATGATCACTTGTAAAGGTAAATAAATCATTAAAAGGGACAGAGGTGTCCCTTTTTTACAATTTATTATAGGCCTTTTAATTTAAAATTAATTTCCCCTTCCTAAAGTTGATGAATTAGCAAATGTTTAAGAACGTAATTTGCAATTTCGCAACAATCTTGCAATCGATTACTTATTTTTGCTGCTTTTTACGGCAATTTCATGATTTTTTTGAGTATTTACCCTAATTTGAAAAGTTCCTTAGGAATTTTGATCGAAGTCATGTTTTATTAAAAATATTTGTCAAGCCGTTATTTTATGTAACTTTCAAGGTTGACTCCTGTTCTCGTTGGGCTTAAAGTCTACCGCATGTAATCGATTACAAAGCATTACACAAAGTTCAACAATTATTGCACATTAAATTGGCGGTATAAAAACAGCAAGCAGGTTTAAAAAATAATCACTGTAGGCTGTTTTTATGGTTTGAGAATTCGAAAATTTGATGGGCCAAAACAAAAGAAAACTAGGTTCAACCTAAGGGGATTGATATATGAACAATCAGGCAAATTTATCAGGAAATAGTAAATTTAAAATGTCGCTGGTTTGTGCAGCGGTATTAAATGTATTTTCTGTAAATGCTTTCGCAGCAGAAGAAGAAACCGGTAAAGAAGTACCGCAAAGTTTCTCACAAGCAAAATCATTAGAAGATGTTGAAGTAATTGAGGTTCGTGGTATTCGAAGCTCAACAGAAAAAAACTTATCAATTAAACGACTATCGACAGCGATGGTTGATGCGATCACAGCAGAAGACATTGGTAAATTCCCTGATAAAAACGTTGCCGATTCACTACAACGTGTACCGGGTGTTGTTATCTCTCGTGACGGTGGTGAAGGTTCAAAAGTAAGTATCCGTGGTCTATCTTCAGATCTAACGTACACACAATTGAATGGTAACTTTATTGCCTCATCTCCAGGTGAACCTTCACGTTCATTTGACTACATGTTATTACCTTCTGCGATGATCGAAACCGTAGAAGTATACAAATCACCAGAAGCTCGCATCGATGAAGGTGGTGTAGGTGGTACGGTTCTACTGAAAACTCGTACGCCATTAAACATGGAGTCGGGCAGTGGTATTGGTCAAATTGAATACACTTACTCAGATGTAAGTGACAAATATGAACCACAATTTACTGGTCTTTACTCGTGGAAAAACGAAGACGAAGACTTTGGTATGTTATTTGGTTACACCCACCAAAAACGTACTAACCGTACCTTATCTGGCTCAGCTAACGACTGGTACTACACTGGCGATCAAGCACAAGATGTAAACGGAAACCCGATTACAGGCGCCAAAGGTGGTGTTGCACCAGTTGATGTACACGGCAACGTATACGATGACCACTGGGTTCCTCAGTACACTCGTGCCAGCATCTATGAAGAAGAGCGTGAGCGTGATGGTATTCAGGCTACCATGCAATGGGCACCAACAGACAGCTTAGAAATTACGGCTAACTACTTCCACTTTAAACTGGGTCAAGATTCAACGGTATCGCACCTAGATTTCCCTGAGTGGGATTACACAGACGGTAGTATTACCAACGTACAAACTGATGAATCAGGTACTATCATCACTGGTATCGATTATGCACCAGGTGCAAACGGTGATTACAATTCAACAGATTACCCTTGGATGCGTGGTGAGTACACTGAAGAAGAATCTACGTCAGATACGTTCGATTTAAACATTGATTACTCTGGTGATGATTACGAATTAAGCATTACTTTAGGTCACACTGAATCAGAAGGTGGTCCTTCTGAGAAATACGAAACAGCTTACTACGGTGGTGGTAACGGTTACGGCAACTCAGCATCTTACTACGGTTGGGACATCAGCGGCGAAGAAATGAGCTACTATGTTGACCCTAACATGTTAAACAACATTCAAAATGGTGTTGGTGGTGGTCCAGATTCTGGTTCATCTAACTCATCTTTCGTTGTGAGTGACATGGAAGAAGATTACGCACAATTCGACCTAGATTACTACGTAGATTACAGCATCTTTACTATGGTTCGTTTTGGTTCAAAATACCGTAAAGCTGAACTTCACCGTGAAACACGTAACACTTACTACCTAGATCCAAATAATCACGATATTAATGGTGACGGTGAGATCACTCGTGAAGACTCTTACCAATGGAACGATGGCATGCCACCAGCGGACCTAGTAATTAACCCTACAGGTGATGACAATATCCCTGGTGGTTTCAGTGGTAACATTTTCCCAACCATGAACTGGAATGCGTACCATAACTACCTTAACGACAACTACGAGAAGTACACTCGTGTTGAAGATAACTTCGTTTACGACATCGAAGAAGAAATTATTTCAACTTACGTACAAGTAGACTTCGAGGGTGAAAACTACCGCGGTAACTTCGGTACACGTTACGTAGAAACAACGACGACAGGTGTTTCTACAGATATCTACGAATACAAATTAGATTCATACGATGACGACGATAATGAAATCAACATCATCGAAGATGAGTGGATTGAAGTAGCGCAAGAAAACAGCTATTACAACTTCTTACCGAGCTTCAACATTGTATTTGACTTATCAGAAGACCTTGTACTTCGTGGTGCAATCGCTGAAGTTATGTCACGTCCAGATTACTCAGACTTAGGTGGTCAAGAGCGTTTAACTTGGACATCTGATGAGTGGGCGACTGACCGTTCTGGACAAAACGTTGATCCAGGTTGGAGTGGTTACGGTGGTAACAAAAACCTTCAACCGTTTGAGTCTTTCCAACAAGATATCTCTCTTGAATGGTATTACGCGGATGGCTCAGCAATGGGTATTGCCGTCTTTAACAAAGAAGTTGATAACTTCGTAGTTCCAGTAGTTATGGACGTGTACCGTGATATCCCTGAGCAAGTATTTATTATCAACGGTCAAGAAGTGATTGCCGGTGGTGAAAACACATTAGTTGAAGATTACTCAACTTCAGGTAACGGTTCTAACGCAACATCACGTGGTATTGAGGTATTCATACAACACTCGTTTGATAGCGGTTTTGGTATCACAACAAACTACACCTACAACGACGCAAGTGAAGCGGACATCATGGTTGACGGTGAAAAAGTTGGTACATCAAAACTAATCGGTTCTGCTGATTACCAATTTAACTTCTCAGCATATTTTGAAAATGACGACTTCAGTGTTCGTGCATCATACAACTTACGTGGTGAGACTGTATTAGGTCTTAACAACGGTATGAACGTATACGGCGCAGAATACGACCAAGTTGATTTGAACGGTTCATACCAGCTAACTGAAGATTTAATCTTCCAAGCATCGGTTATCAACCTACTTGAAGAAGAGAGCCGTACGTACTTAGGTGACGACACAGAAGATCGTTTCTTAAGCAACAGCTACTCAGGTCGTCGTATGTACGCAGGTATTACATACAACTTCTAAATCGTTAAATTTAACAAAATATTTATTTCGTGGTGGCTTCAATAAGCCATCACGCGAGGAGACTCAAATGAAAAACTTTAAATTATCATTGGTAGCTGTACCAGTAATGATGGCCTTAACAGCGTGTGGCGGAACCGACTCACCTGATGAAGATAAGATCCCAGTAGAAATTGATTCAACGTACGCTGAAGTTGCAGTTTCTGCAATTAAAGGTACTTTTGTTGGTGCAAACGTTAATGTTGAAATGGTTAATGGCACGCCAATTAGCCTAACAGAAGCGGCTAATACAGATAGCAACGGTGACACTTTAGCCCCCGTAGTTACTGAGCCCGGCTTTGGTATCGACAGCATTACCAAAATTACCGCTGTTGCCGCTGATGATAGCTCAATGATTTGTGACGCCCTAGTTTGTGGTGATGCAACCCAAGGTGGAGAAGTGTCAGGTGAGCAACTTGCTGGTACACAATTATCTACAATAGGCTTCTTAAGCGTTCCTTATGGTAACGGTGCCGATGGCGAAGTTGATTTAACCGTACAAGTTAATGCTTTAACGACATTAGGTACGCGCTTAATTGAACGTGATATTGCCGCCGGTCGCAATGTAACAAGCCAACAATTACTTGAAATCGCGCAAGCGGAATACTCACAAATTGTAACGCGTGCTCTAGGTTTAGACACGAAAGCCAATATCTTTACAACCAACGTAGTAAGTGCTGATTCAGCGGCAAACTTTATCCTTGGTGAAGAGTGTACCGACGTTGAGAAAACAGATGACGATGGCAACAAATACACGGAAGAAGTGTGTGTTGATGTACCGGCTTCTAAAGAAGAGTCGCAATTATCTTTCTTAAACGCTTCACTTTCACACTTCGTATCTGCTGATGACGTCGTTGTTCCTGCTGAAGATCCTGTAGAAGGTGAAGAGCCTGCACCAGTATTACCACCGGTAACACAAGCCCAAGCACTAGACCGAGCGTTTGAAAACCTTGTGTTAGCCATTGATGGTGACTTAGAGGCATTAGAAGCATTACGTGCACCTGTTGTGGCAACATTAACGGACAACACGGTCTTAGCAGAAGTAGGGCTAGCTTCAGAAGACATCTTTAACCCAAGTTTACCAATTTTTGAGCCTGAGTTAGCGAGTGGTCCTGTTCACGAAATCACGACTGCTGATAACGTTGCAGCGGCAACTATCACTGCACGTAACGCAATCAGTGATGGCGAGTCAGCAGACAAAGCATTTGATGGGGATTTAACAACCAAATGGTTAGATCACAACGATTGGGCGGGTGCTCCTACAGAAGAAGAGCCTTCTTGGATTCAAATTGACTTTGCAGAGCCGCAAGCGGTTAATACGATTGTGATGACTAGTGGTGGTGATGCGCCAGAACGTGATCCTGAAAACTTTGACCTAATGGGTTCAAATGACAACGGTGAAACATGGGTAAAAGTTGCCTCTTTTGTTGGTGAATCTTTTGATGAGCGTGTAGAAACGAAGTCATTCAAATTCGCTAACGGCCTTAAGTACGATAGCTACCGTTTAAACGTTACTAAGAACAAAGGTAACGACACGCTAATGCAAATCACTGAAATTGAGTTTGTTGGTCCTATCTTTACAAGCGTTGATCACACTGACATGCCAGATATCGCCGTGACAGCTCGTAACCGCATTGGCGATGCTGAGTCAGAAGATAAAGCATTCGATAACGATGATACAACTAAATGGTTAGATCACAATGACTGGGCAGGTGCGCCTACAGAAGAAGATCCTTCTTGGGTTCAAGTTGACTTCACAACACCTGTTGCTGTTGACACACTAGCGTTGACTAGTGGTGGTGATGCGCCAGGCCGTGATCCTGAGAACTTCAACCTATACGGTTCTAACGATGGCACAACGTGGGTTAAAGTTGGCAGCTGGGTAGGTGAGTCGTTTGATGAACGCGTTGAACGTAAACTTTTCTCTGTGAAAAACCAATTGGCTTTTGAAGCTTACCGTTTAGAGATCACTAAAAACAAAGGTGATGACACACTTATGCAAATCACTGAGATCGAGCTGATCGGTCCAGAATTAGCAGGTCTTAACCAAGCGATGGTTGATGGTGTTGAAATCACAGAACGTAACAAGATCAGTGATGCCGAAGCCGGTAAGTACGCTTTTGATGGTGATGTAGAAACCAAATGGTTAGATCACAACGACTGGGCTGGTGCACCTACTGAAGAAGATCCTTCATGGGCGCAAGCTGACTTACCTGCTCCAGCAGTAGTTAATTCAATTGCTTTAACCAGTGCTAACGATGCGCCAGAGCGTGATCCTGAAAACTTCAACCTTGAAGGTTCAAACGATGACGGTCAAACTTGGATTCGCTTAGCAAGCTTCGTTGGTGAATCATTTGATAACCGTTTTGAGCGTAAAGTATTTAACTTCTCAAATGGTTTAGCGTTCGAAGATTACCGTTTTAACATCACTAAAAACAAAGGTGATGATACGTTAATGCAAGTGGCTGAAATCGAGCTAATCGGTCCACAGTACGAGCTAGTAAACCACGGTATGGAAAATGCTGTTGAAATTACTTCAAGTGGTTACATTGGTGACAATGAAATTCACGATAAAGCGTTTGACGGTAACCCAGACACTAAATGGTTAGATCCAAACGATTGGGCTGGTGCACCATCTGAAGAAGAGCCTTTCTGGGTACGTGTTGATTTAGACACACCACAAATCGTATCGACCTTAGCATTAACTTCTGGTAACGATGCGGCAAACCGTGACCCTGAAAACTTCACGTTATACGGTTCAAACGATAACGGTGATACTTGGACGAAAGTGAATTCTTGGGTTGGTGAGACGTTTGATGCTCGTCAAGAACGTAAAGTATTCGATTTCGGTAACGGTTTCGCTTACGCGTCTTACAAGCTAGACATTACTAAAAACAAAGGTAATGACACGCTAATGCAAATTTCTGAAATCGAGTTAATCGGTCCTCAGAAATAAGCTAACTGACTTATTAGGCTCTCCCATATGGGGGAGCCTATCAGTTACTCTAAATAAAGGGCTGCTGTTGTGCGGCCTTTTCTTTAGATTAACTGGTGCCAATGACATTAACTGGCATCTTCCAAATCCTGTCTTAGAGAATTCATCATGAAAACAATGAACCCGTTAGCAGCGGCAGGCATGATACTCCTTAGCACACTTGCTAACAGTACCGTAGCCACAGCCCAAGAAGGTATTAATAAAAATTTACCGCCGTTTTCATTAACGCTGGCGCAAGCCGAGCAATGGACAACGACATCAAAATTGGCTGATGAACGTAATATTTCTCAGGTGCCTTTGGCATCGCGTTTTAGTGCGCCATTAAATGCTGAGCAAGAGCAACTCGACCGTCGTGTTAAAGTCCTTATTGCCCCGGATGGGATGAATAATTTTGGTAACTACTTAGGTGAGCAAGATACGTTTAACCTGTATAACTTCACCCAGTGGTCAAACATTGATGTATTGAATTGGTTTGCGGGTACCGCCGATCAAACGGTAAACCTACCGGCTAAGCCTTGGGTTGAAGCCGCGCACCGTAATGGTGTTAAAGTGATTGGCTCGGTGTTTTTAGGCGTTGCCCGTTGGGGTGGCTCTGCGGATACCGCCCAAAAGCTGTTGAGCCAAGACGAACAGGGCCGTTTTATTTTTGCCGATAAGTTAATTGCCATGGCCGAGTACTATGGCTTTGACGGTTGGTTGATTAACCAGGAAACCGATTTATCAGCCGTTAAAGATGCGGACAACAATTTCGTAGAAGGTGAAAAAGATCCAGAGCGTGCCAAACAACTTGCGATTAAAATGCAGGAATTTACCAAATACTTGACGCAAAATGCGCCTGCTGGCATGGAAATTCACTGGTATGATGCGATGATCATGACCGGTGAAGTTAAATGGCAGAATGAGCTAAACGACAAAAACTTAATGTTTATTCGCGAACCGGACAGTATTAGTGGCGAAGGTAAGGACGGCCGCGTAAGTGATGCGATGTTCTTAAATTACTGGTGGGATGACAAAATGGCCCTAGAAAGTAATGAGTATGCCGTTAAAAACCAAGTAAACCCATACGAAATATATTACGGCGCTGATTTATGGCCAGAGCGTACAGCCCAAAAAATGTTTACCGAAACCGATTGGTTGCATGCCTTGTTCCCGAAAAACTTGCAATCAGGGTTAGGCTCTATTGCCGTATTTGGCATTAATGCCAACTACAACTTCCCGGGAACCGAAGAAGTCGCCCCTTACAGCACCTTCCAAAAAGATGAAACCGATGTGTACCGTTTCTACGATAGCCAAACCCGGTTCTTCTCTGGTGATGACTTAAACGTCGCAATTCACGACGACATTGTTGATAACAGCAAAGCATGGCCAGGTCTAGGGCGTTATGTACCGGCTAAATCCACCATCAATGATTTACCGTTTACCACCACCTTTAATACAGGCCACGGTAAAGCCAAATATCAACAGGGTGAAGTGGTTGCCACACAATGGCATGACATCAGCCAGCAGGATATCTTACCGACCTGGCAGTTTGCTGTCTTCGGAGAAGGCGTTATTAAGCCGTTCTTTGACTTTGAACAAGCCTATAATGGCGGAAATTCGTTAGGATTTAGGCTTGAAAAAGGCACCGTGTCTGCACGTATTCCTTTATACAAGACGCAACTGACTCTAAGCAAACAAAGTAGCCTTAAACTCGTCACAACATCGACGGCGAACGTAACGGCAAAAACCTATGTTTGTTTGCAAATGGCTTCGGGTGAACACGTTAAGTTATTCATCGAGCCAAACCAAAACAAGGCCAACACCTGGCAATCTCAAACTTTCTCGCTAAGCGATTACGCTGGCCAAGATGTGATTAAAATGGGTGTTAGCTTTGAGGGTGATGTAATCGATAACAGTCAGTTTAATTTAGGTCGTATTGAGATTAACTAATGTCATTACTTGAAGTATGTATTAATGCCGACAACATCGAGCATTTGAGCCAAAACATTGCCACCGCCATTGAGCATGGCGCAGAGCGTTTTGAGTTATGTGGTGAAATGCAACATGAAGGCTTAACGCCAAGTGCACAAGCCATTGAACTGGCTAAGCAACAAACGGCAGGCAAAGCGCATTTGGCGGTTATGATCCGTCCTCGTGCTGGTGACTTTAACTATGACGCAAGCGAGATTGCGCAAATGGTTAAAGACATAGACATGGCTGCATGCCTTGGTGCTGACAGCATGGTATTTGGCATTACCGCCAATGAACAGTTGGCAAAAGAAGACATTTTAACCCTAGTAAGCCGTTGTAAAGCCCAAGGTGTTCAGTACGTATTTCATCGTGCTTTTGATACCTTAGACAGACCCGTTGAGGGCCTTGTTTGGCTTGCTGAGCAAGGGTTTAGTAGAATTTTAACCGCCGGTACTCGCTGGGGCAGCGATTCTACTTTAGAACAAGGACTGGACAATATTAAATTCTGGTTGGCACAAACCGCTACCGATGTTGAAATCATCATTGGTGGTGGATTAAATCAGAGCAACATTGCTCATGTCTTAACAACAATGGCACCAGTAAAGCACAAGGTGTCATTGCATACACATTCAGCCGTACTCGACAAGGGACTGGTGAGTGGCGAGCTAATCGATAATTTTGTAAGCAAAATTAAGCAACAAAATTAAATCGCAAATCGAAAAAATAAGCAAGATGCAGGGGTAATATCTACCTGCATTGTTGTGTGAAATATATCTAACGAAAAGAAGTAAGCTTCATGAACAAGAGAATTGATAACCAATTTGTTGAAACACAAATTAACTTAAATGGCGCGTGGGAATTCAAATCGAATGAAGATGATGCATGGTTACCCGCTGTGGTACCGGGCACCAACTTTACCGATTTATTGGCCAATAACAAAATTGACGATCCATTCTATCGTGATAACGAAGATAAATTGCAGTGGATTGAAAACCTAGATTGGCACTACCGCAGAACTTTTACTGTAGAAGCCCAAGTTTTAGAAAAACAAGCGGTTTACTTACAACTTGAGGGTTTGGATACCATTGCGCAAGTATACGTAAACGATCAGTTAGTTACCGAAACCCACAACATGTTTATTGCCAATCGTGTTGCGGTTAAAGACGTACTAAAAGGGGGCGAAAATAGCATTGAAATTATTTTCAAATCGCCGATTGAAGCGCATAAAGATAAGCCAGAAGAGCTAGGGGTAATTTACCCAGCTGAGAATGACAAAACCGATTTAAAACTGAGTGTTTTCTGTCGTAAAGCACCTTACAGCTTTGGCTGGGATTGGGGACCTAAATTTGTTACCTCTGGTATTTGGCAAGACATCGCTTTAGTAGCCGTGGATTTTGTTCAAATTAGTGATGTTCACTTTAAACAAGATCACAGTGTTGCCGACCAAGTTAGCCTTGATATCGACATTGAACTAGACGCAGAACAAGCCTTTAGCGGTACCATTGAGTTAACCAATGCCCAACGCCCAGAGTTAAACCAAAGCATCGAAATTAACACCAAAATAGGCATTAATACCTTTAGTACTAAACTGGTTATCGACAACCCTCAATTGTGGTGGTCTAACGGCTTAGGCGAAGCCTTTTTGTACGACTTTAATGTAATCGTTTACACTGAAAATCAACCAGTTGCTGAAAGAAATCAACAAATTGGTTTACGTACTGTCGAAGTGATCAATGCGCCTGACGAACACGGTGAAAGCTTCTTTGTTAAGTTAAATGGTCACCCTGTTTTCATGAAAGGTGCCAACTACATTCCATCGGATTCTTTCTTAACGGAAGTGTCGAGCGAGAAGTACGAAAAAATCTTTACTGACAGCGTTGCGGCGAACATGAACATGTTGCGCATCTGGGGTGGCGGTATTTATGAAAAAGACGAATTTTACCAGTTAGCCGACAAACACGGAATGTTAATTTGGCAAGACTTTATGTTCGCCTGTACCTTGTACCCAGGCGATGCTGAATTTATTGAAAACGTGGAAGAAGAAGCCAACTTCCAGGTGAAACGCCTACGTAACCATGCGTGTATTGCCCTTTGGTGTGGTAATAACGAAGTGTCTATGGGCATTGAGAAATGGGAATGGGCTGAGAAATTTGGCTATTCAGAAGAGAAGTACGCCGAGTTAATCAGTGACTATAACCACTTATTCAGCGAAGTATTGCCGCGTGTTGTAGAATCGCACGATGACAAGTTCTATTTTGCTTCATCTCCGATTGGTTTCTGGGAAAACATCGAAGATGACGCTCGCGGTGACAACCACTACTGGGGTGTATGGCACGGTGAAGAACCATTTAGCGAGTTCAAAAAGCGCGTACCGCGTTTCATGAGTGAGTTTGGTTTCCAATCGTTCCCGTTATCGGATTCAATGAAACGTTACGCGACCGATGAAGACCGTGATTTAACGTCTCGAGTTATGCGCGTGCACCAAAAGCACCCTCGTGGTAACCAGCTGATCAAATCCTACATGGAAGGCGAGTACCATGAAGCGAAAGACTTCGAAAGCTTCTTGTACCTAAGTCAGGTTCAGCAAGCCATGGGTATGAAAGCCGGTTTTGAAGCACACCGTATTGGTATGCCGTTCTGTATGGGTACCTTGTACTGGCAGTTAAATGACTGTTGGCCTGTGGCTTCATGGTCGGGCATCGACTACTACGGTAAGTGGAAAGCGTTACATTACCAAGTAAAACGTTCATTTGAGCCGGTAGGTTTGTTTGTTGAAAACAATGAAACCAGCTTTAACGTGGTTGCGGTATCGGATTTACTTACCGATAAAACCTTTGATTACACAGCGCAATTAATTGATTTTTCTGGCAGCGTGGTTTGGGACTTTAACCAGGTTGTTGCCGCAAAAGGTAGCACCAGTCAGGTCATTGACACATTAACGCTTGAGCACATCACCGCGGAACTGGCTAAAGTTGGTAAGAACATTGGTGAAGCGGTATTAAAGGTAACGCTAAACGATAAAGCGGATGCACACGCCGAGCAATTAGTAGAGTACTTCTACTTAACCCCAACCAAAGATTTGGCGTTAAGCAAACCTGCACTTCAACTGCACACTGAAATTACCGAGCAACAACTGACTGTTCGTTTAACGACGAACACCTTGGTGAAGAGCTTACATTTGAATATTGATGGTGATGTTAGCAACTTTAGCGATAACTTCTTCGATTTACTGCCAGGAGAAGAGAAAACAGTTTCTCTGCCTTGGAACGGTGAAACCGATGAAGAGAAGCAGGAAAAAGCTGCAGCCATTAAAACCATGTCGATAATCGATACTTTTTCAGATTCATAATTAACTGCACATACCCGATAGTCCGCTATCGGGTTCATTCGTTTAGGGGATAAAAACGTGGCATTACATTGGATAGATATGATCGTTATTGGGCTTTATATTTTAAGCACAATAGGGATCGGCTTTTACATTTCCAAAAAAGCTTCAACCAACCTGCAAGCCTATTTTTTAGGTGGCAAAACCATTCCGTGGTGGGCACTGGGTGTGTCAAACGCCTCGGGCATGTTTGATATTACTGGTACCATGTGGCTGGTGTCCATGTGTTTTGTCTACGGACTGAAAAGTGCGTGGCTACCGTGGATTTGGCCTATCTTTAATCAGGTTTTCCTTATGGTCTATCTGTCAGTTTGGCTACGTCGCTCGAACGTCATGACGGGTGCTGAATGGCTTAGAACTCGTTTTGGTGATGGCAAAGGCATTCAAATGGCACACGCAGTCATCGTTATTTTCGCCTTAGTTAGTGCGATTGGCTTTATCTCTTATGCGTTTAAAGGCATTGGTAAGTTTGCGATTATCTTCTTCCCATGGGATTTATCACCAGATACTTACGCGATGATTATTTTTGCTTGTACTGCGCTTTACGTGATTAAAGGTGGTATGTACTCGGTTGTATTTACTGAAATTTTGCAATTTGTGATCATGACCGTAGCTGCTATTGCGGTGGGTGTTATTGCCATGAATGCGGTAAGTCCGGAAGCCCTAAATGCGGCGATTCCTAATGGTTGGAAAGACATTTTCTTTAGTTGGGAAATGGACTTAGACTGGACTGGCGTCATTGATACGGTCAATCAGAAGATTTCATCTGACGGGTTTGAGCTGTTTGGCTTATTCTTTATGATGATGCTGTTTAAAGGGGTACTTTCAAGTATGGCAGGCCCGGTACCAAACTACGACATGCAACGTATTTTAGCGACCAAATCGCCAAAAGAAGCGGCAAAAATGAGTGGTTTAGTATCATTGGTTATGTTCTTCCCTCGTTACATGATGGTGGCCGGCTTAACAATCTTAGCCCTAGTATTCTTAGGTCCTGAAATTCAGGCCAAAGGTGAAGTATTCGATTTCGAACAAATCTTACCGTATGCCATTGATAACTTTATTCCAATTGGCTTAACGGGTCTGTTAATTGCCGGCCTTTTAGCGGCCTTTATGTCGTCTTTTGCGGCAACGGTTAACGCTGCACCGGCTTATTTTGTTAACGACGTATACAAGCGTTACATCAACCCGAATGCCGAAGACAAAGTGTACGTGAAAATGAGTTACTTAGTATCGTTCCTGCTTATCGCCATTGGTGTTGGGTTTGGTACGATGATCAGCTCAATTAACGACATTATGCAATGGATCTTTGGTGCCTTATTTGGTGGTTACGCCGCATCTAACTTATTGAAGTGGCACTGGTGGCGTTTTAATGCCTACGGTTACTTCTGGGGCATGATGTCAGGTTTGATTGCTTCACTGATCTTGCCAATCGTATTCCCGGAAATACAGCCACTATACGCGTTCCCTTACTTATTAGCGGCGGGTGTTATTGGTTCTTTCGCCGGTTCTTTATTAACGGATGCTGAGCCAGATGACGTATTAATGTCGTTCTACAGCAAGGTTCGTCCTTGGGGTTTCTGGGGTCCAATCAAAGAAAAAGTATTGGCACAAGACAGCGAGTTTAAAGTAAACAAAGACTTCCCACGCGATATGTTTAACATTGGCGTTGGTATGATCTGGCAGATCTCTCTTGTAGTGATGCCTATTTACTTGGTTATTCGTGAAATGGACTTGATGTTCTACGCCTTTATGGTGGCCGCGTTTACCAGCTTGATCTTGAAGAAAAACTGGTACGACAAACTGGAAGACTAGGTTTGCCTTTAATGAGAATAATATCAGTAAGAGAAAAGATGAATAATAACTCAACAGCGCTGCTTGTCTCCGCTACATTAAGCAGCTTGCTATTAGCCGGTTGCATTAATGAGCCAACGGTTGTCGCAGATGTTGCAACCGATACCGTTAAAGAAGACGTGCTTGCCTATGCCGATCCTATGATTGGCACAGGTGGCCACGGCCATACCTTTCCTGGTGCTACGGTGCCATTTGGTATGGTGCAACTGAGCCCGGATAATATTTCCAAAGGGTGGGACTGGACCTCAGGCTACCACTATTCAGATAACGTACTGGTTGGTTTTAGCCATACCCACTTATCGGGCACAGGTGTTGGTGATTTACTGGATATACTGATGCTGCCAATGATCAGCCAATACCCACAGAATACCGAAAACGAATTAGACCGTGCGCATTCGATTTACTCGCACGATAATGAATTTGCTACCCTAGGTTATTACTCACTTGAATTGCCAAAAGAGCAAATTAGAGCCGAAATGACCGCTACCAAACGTGTGGGTGTGCATCGTTATGAGTTCGGCGAGCAAGGCAGTGCACAAATCCTGTTTGATTTAGGCTTTAAGCAAAACTGGGATCTGGCCGAAGAAACCTATTTTAAGGTGGAAAACGACCATACCCTAGTGGGCTACCGAATTTCATCGGGTTGGGCGAAATACCAACCGGTGTACTTTGTTGCCGAGTTTGACCAACCGTTTAGCCATCAGTTTTACGCTGAGCGTCAACCAAAATCCGGCGATGAGTTTAAAGGCGTGAAAACCGAAGCGGTTCTAACGTTTGCCAAACAACAGGCGATTACGGTAAATGCCAAAGTAGGTATCTCTTACGCAAGTATTGACGGTGCCCGAAAAAACATTGCCCTTGAAACCAAAGGCTTTGATTTTGATGGTGTTAAAGCGCAAGCAGAAGAGACGTGGAGAGCCCAGTTAAGCAAGTTTGAAGTACAAGACGCGGATAAGGAAGCAAAGACTAAGTTTTATACAGCGCTTTACCATTCCTTCTTAGCACCAAGTTTATTCAGCGATGCCAATGGTGAATACTACGGCGCCGATGGTAAAACGCATAAAGCCGAAGGGTACGACCGTTATACCTTGTTCTCGTTATGGGATACAT
Source organism: uncultured Thalassotalea sp. (assembly GCA_947502355.1). GTDB lineage: Bacteria > Pseudomonadota > Gammaproteobacteria > Enterobacterales > Alteromonadaceae > Thalassotalea_A. Next base: position 152,913 of record CANMZP010000004.1, read on the forward strand.
TCAGAGCCTTACATCCGTTATTAACCATCAGTAACCCTGAATTGGTTGACGATATGACACGCTCGATGATGGCGTTCTACAATGAAGCGGGTTTACTGCCAAGTTGGGATTTAATGTCGAATGAGACCGACATTATGATTGGCTACCATGGGGTGCCTGTCTTGGTTGATGCGTACTTTAAAGGGTTAACCGATGTACCAGGCGAAGAACTGCTAGCGGCGATGAAAAAGTCGGCCATGCAAGATCGTTTTGGTATCGATTTATTTCGCGAATACGGCTATATCCCATCAGAGCTAGAGCTTGAAGCGGTATCGAAAACCTTAGAATACGCCTTTGATGACTTTGCCATTGCCAAATTAGCCAAAGCGTTAGGTAAAGAAGACGATTATCAGTATTTCAGCAAACGTGCCAATGCCTACAAGACCTTGTTTGATAAGCAAACAGGCTTTATGCGCGGTAAAGACAAAAACGGCGATTGGGTAAAAGATTTTAACCCAACCTACGTTGCGCACCGTAAAACCGATTACACCGAAGCAAATGCGTGGCAGTACACTTGGTTTGTACCTCACGATGTGCAAGGTTTAATGGATTTGTACGGTGGGGAAAAACCGTTCCTTGCTAAACTAGATGAATTGTTTGCTACCAGCTCTGAAATGCAAGGTGATGTATCGCCAGATATCACGGGCTTAATCGGTCAATACGCACACGGCAATGAGCCCGTGCATCATGTTGCTTACCTTTACTCATTTACCGATGATAAATACAAAGGCGAAGCGCGCATTAAGCAAATTCGCGACACCATGTATGGCACTGGCCCGGATGGTTTAACGGGTAATGACGATGTGGGTCAAATGTCGGCCTGGTACGTATTCAGTGCTTTAGGTTTTTACCCAGTTAACCCGATTGATGGTAAGTACGTATACGGTACACCACAATTTGATAAAGTCACCATTAAACAAGGCAATGGTAAAGATTTTGTCATTGAAAAGTCGGGTGATAATGGCGACAACTTTATTGAAAATACATTGTTAAACGGTGCAAAAGCAACGCAAAACCACGTGACTCATCAACAACTTGTTGACGGTGGTAAGTTGCATTTTCAATTTAAAAACTAATGCTATAGCCCATTATAAGCTATGATTGAAAGGGCGATTTATCGCCCTTTTTTACCAGCTGAGCCTAAGCGAAGTTTGGTAATAAAAATGTCCAGGACCCCCAAAATAGACAGTGAGCGCAGGTTTAAACAAATTTTTTTACCCCATTTAAAAAAGCATTAAACAATGAATAAAACCAATTATTTATACATGGGTATCGACGGTGGTGGTACCAAATGCAAAGTGTGTATACAAGACGCAGAGGGTAACACCCTAGGCACAGGCTTGTGTGGCAGCGCCAACCCTGCCTACGGCATGGACGTAGTAAGTGAGTCGATACTTAACGCGACCAAACAAGCCTTGGCCGAGGCTGACTTGAATGAATCCGATATGAGCCGCTTAATCGTTGGTGCGGGCTTAGGTGGTTTACATTTACCAAGGTATCAAAAGCTCGCTGAAAGCTGGCCGCACCCATTTAAAGAAATTTACTTTACCAACGATGTGATCACGGCAACGCTTGGTGCCCATAATGGCCAAGATGGTGGCTTAATCATCGTCGGTACCGGATTTAGTGCCTCGGGTGTGGTTAATGGGATTGAGCATAACATTGGCGGCTTTGGTTTTGCACTTGGTGAAACTTGCAGTGGCTACTGGATAGGGCATGAAGCCATACAATGCGTTTTAAGGGCTTATGACAACTTAGGGCCACAAACGTTAATTTCCCAGCTTCTAACCAAACACCTAGGTGGTGAAGGCTATGAGCTGGCTGAAAAGGTAAGTCATTTTTCAGTAAAAGATTTTGCGGCATTAGCACCGCTGGTCTTTAAAGCACAAGAACAAGAGGATGCTATTGCACAAGGAATTATTGAGCAAAGCTGTCAGTTTACAACGTTAGTTGCCAATCAGCTTATCGAGAAAGGCTGTTGCCGAGTCAGTCTAATTGGCGGCATTGCCACGCAATTGGCCAGCAGACTGCCTAAAGACATCCGAAAAATGTTAGTGGAGCCTATTTATCAACCCGAAATTGGCGCAATACTGTACGCGAAATCTCGTAGTCGTTTGTAAAAAATATAACCGGTGAAATCGATTTCACTGGTTTGGCTAATCGTACGAAATTCAACCGCTTTTTTCGATATTTTCCCCTATAAACCACCTTTTTAGCAAAATGAGACGCAACTTTGCCCCATGTCAAAGTAAATAGGTAAATTACACTTGATAAAAAAGATGTAATCGATTACATATATAGTGTACAGATTATTACATAAGCCTAAGTGTACGTTGAGTGGGTTGGAAACACTCCATTAACGATGTTTGGCCCATGTTGTCATTTCCTGTTTAAAGAATAGAGAGTTCGAATTTCACGATGAAAAAAATAATGATGTTAACCAGTGCACTTGCCCTATTGGGTGGTTGCTCTGACAATGTTGAACCACAACAAACGGCGCAAGTTGCTCCGCAAAAGATCAACCTGGTTGAACAAGACTTAGTTCAATACGTAAACCCACTAATGGGTTCTGATTCCAAGTTTAGTTTATCAAATGGTAATACTTACCCGGCTGTTGCAACACCGTGGGCGATGAACTTCTGGACACCAATGACATCAAAAATGGGTGACGGCTGGACATACAAGTACGCTGAAAACACCATTCGTGGTATTAAGCAAACGCACCAACCAAGCCCTTGGTTGAACGACTATGCCGCATTCTCTTTTATGGCGGTTACTGGCGATCTTAAATTCCAGGAAGATGAGCGTGCATCTTGGTACTCTCATAAAGCCGAAACATCAGCACCGCACCACTATAAAGTGTTCCTTGCTGATTACGACACAACCGTGGAAGTAAGCCCGACAGAGCGTTCTGCGCACTTTCGTTTTACCTTCCCAGAAAACGACAACTCTTACGTAATTCTTGATGCCTTTAACAAAGGCTCAATGGTTAAGATCTTACCAGAACAACGCAAAATTATTGGTTACGCCCGTAATAACCACGGTGGCGTACCAGAGAACTTCCACAACTACTTTGTGGCAACGTTCGACAAAGATTTCGATTTAACCCACACCTGGAATGACGACTGGAAACTGGCTGAAAACACAACAGCAAGTGAAGGTGACCACGTTGGTGCGATCATTGGTTTTAAAACCAAAAAAGGTGAGCAAGTTAACGTAAAAGTGGCTTCTTCATTCATCAGTCCTGAACAAGCTGAAATTAACCTTGCCCGTGAAATTGGTAACGACACATTCGAAACCACGAAGCAAAAAGCACATGACGCATGGCAAAACGAATTAGCACGTTTAACCATTGAAGATGACAATATTGATAATATTCGTACCTTCTACTCTGCGTTATACCGTGTATTACTATTCCCTCGTAAGTTTTACGAGTACGATGCGAACGATCAAGTTGTTCACTACAGCCCGTACAACGGTGAAGTATTACCTGGTTACATGTTTACCGATAACGGTTTCTGGGATACGTTCCGTGCGGTATTCCCATTCTTTACCCTAATGTACCCTGATTTAAATGCCCAAATCATGGAAGGTTTAGCCAACACTTACAAAGAGTCTGGCTGGTTACCTGAGTGGGCAAGCCCGGGTCACCGTGGTGTAATGATTGGTTCTAACTCGGCGGTAAACATTGCTGATGCCTACGTTAAAGGTATCCGTGGCTTCGACATTGACACGTTATACGAAGCGGTAATTAAAAACGCTAACGTTGACGAAGGTCGTCCAGTAAGCTCTGTTGGTCGTGAAGGTGTTAACTACTACAACGAATTAGGTTACGTTCCTTACGATGTGGAAATTCATGAAAACGCAGCGCGTTCACTAGAATACGCTTACGCTGATTTCAACATTTACCAATTAGCAACGCTATTGAACAAGCCGGAAGATGCGAAATTATTCCGTGAGCGTTCATTTAACTACAAGCACTTATTCGATACTGAATCTGGCTGGATACGTGGTAAAAACGCTGACGGTACGTTCCAATCACCGTTTAACCCGCTTAAATGGGGCGATGCATTTACCGAAGGTAACTCATTACACTACACCTGGTCAGTATTCCAAGATATTGATGGTCTTAAAGACTTAATGGGCGGCGACGAAGCGTTCGTTAACAAGTTAGACAGCGTATTTGATATGCCAGCGGATTTTGATGATTCTTACTACGGTTTCACTATCCACGAAATTCGCGAAATGCAAATCGTTGATATGGGTAACTATGCGCACGGTAACCAACCGATCCAGCACATGATTTACTTATACAACTACGCAAAACAACCGTGGAAAGCACAACAGCACGTACGTGAAGTAATGACTAAGTTATACACTCCAACACCAGATGGTTACTGTGGTGATGAAGATAACGGTCAAACATCAGCTTGGTATGTATTCTCTTCAATGGGCTTCTACCCGGTAACACCAGGTACGCCTGAATACGTAATTGGTAGCCCACTGTTTGATAAAGTGACAATGACACTACAAGACGGCAAGCAATTTGTTATTACTGCTGATGATAACAATGCAGAAAACGTATACATCCAAGATGTTAAGTTAAACAATGCGGGCCACAACAAGTCTTGGTTAGATCACCACGTAATTCAAGCCGGTGGTTCATTAGACTTCTCAATGGGTGCACAACCTAACAAGACATGGGCAACAGCAGATGACTCTGTGCCGTTCTCATTGTCTACGGCTTCTAAGTAAGCATATATAACAAGTCATTATAGGCACCGGTTAACCAGTGCCTCTGACACCAATTCCAAAGGGCTGGCTTATGCCAGCCTTTTTAATGACAAAATAAAAAACCACCATTGGGCAAGCCCTAGAGAGTGGACAACAAGGTAACCGTTTTATGAAAACTTTTACGCCTATTTTTATTGGCCTGTGTTTGGCAGGGTGTGTAAGCACCAATGCCGCATTGGATACACAGGTAACAGACAACACCATCAAGCAGCAACATGTTGACGTTGTTACTAATGATGTCACCCAATTCGTCGACCCATTTATTGGCACTGACGGTAAAGGTAAAACCTACCCAGGCGCCACCGTGCCTTACGGTATGGTGCAATTAAGCCCTGATAACGGTCGTCGTGGTTGGGACTGGATTTCGGGTTACTTCTATCCAGATACCGTGATTGGTGGTTTTAGCCACAAGCATTTATCGGGCACGGGTGCCGGTGATTTATACGATATATCCTTTATGCCACTTGCCGGTGAAACCAATTTACGGTTGACCAAAGATCAAGACGCAGCAGAGCCGATTGTGTCTAAGTTTAGCCACGAACGTGAGCAGGCAAGCCCGGGTTATTACCAAGTTTACTTAGATAGCTATGACATTAATGTTGAGCTTACCGCAGGTCTTCGTAGTGGTATTCAACGATACGAATTTGACAGCAAATACAACAAGGGTAAGGTAAAACTAGACCTTGGCTATAGCCGTAACTGGGATGGCACGATTGCCACCGAATTAACGGTAATTGATGACTACACCATTGCCGGTTTCCGTAAATCAACGGGTTGGGCAACGGACCAACGTGTATTTTTCTACACCACGTTCTCAAAACCAATTGCTAAGCAAATTATCACCGCAGACAACAACATTATTGAAGGCCAATCAGCTACAGGTAAAAACGTTGAAGGCGTATTTGAGTTTGACTTAACCGATAGCAAAGACGTTGAAGTTCGTACCGCGATTAGCTCGGTAAGCAGTGAAAATGCCAAACAAAATTTATTGGCCGATAACGTTGATAAGCCATTTGATGTACTTCGCGCAGAAGCGAAGCAAACATGGCAAGATACGCTGTCACAAATCGAAATTGATGCGTCCGATGACAATAAAGTGCAGTTCTACACTGCCCTTTATCATTCAAACTTAGCGCCTCGCGTATTCTCTGATGTAAATGGTGAATACAAAGGTCCTGATGGTAACAATCACAAAGTCGATGATCATACGCGTTATGATTTCTTCTCGCTTTGGGATACCTTCCGCGCATTACACCCATTTAAAACCATTGTCGATACCAAGCACACAGACGACATGATGGACTCCATCATGGATCATTACGAAGTGTACGGCCTGTTACCGGTATGGAACTTCGAAGGCAACGAAACCGATATGATGATGGGTTACCACGCGGTGCCGGTTATTGCCGATGCGTACTTAAAAGGCATTATTGATATTGATGGCGAAGAATTGCTAATCGCAATGAAGAAAAGCGCCATGCAAGATGACTTTGGTATTAAGTCATACAAAAAATTAGGTTACGTACCACATGAAGAAAAGAGCTGGAACGTATCTTTAACGCTAGAATATGCGTTTGATGACTACGCGATTGCGCAGGTTGCCAAGAAGCTTGGTAAGCAAGATGATTACCAATACTTCATGGATCGTTCTAAGAACTACATGAACCATTTCGATCCAGAAGCTGGCTTTATGCGTGCCAAAGGTTTAAATGGTGAATTTAAAGCAGGTTTCAATCCGGTAGCCTACCATCCAGAAGATTACTGTGAAGCAAACGCTTGGCAATACACTTTCTTTGTACCACACGATGTACAAGGGATGATTGATATTTATGGTGGCGATAAAGCATTCGGCGCTAAAATTGATGAAATGTTTGCCACCAATCAAGCCGAAGGTGAATTACCGGAATGGATCTCTGGTTACATTGGCCAGTACGTACACGGCAATGAGCCAGCGCATCACGTACCTTACCTATACCAATACGTTGGCGAAGGGCACAAAACCCAAGCGCTTGTACGTAAGGTAATGGACGAGTTATATACCACCAAGCCAGATGGTTTAGCGGGTAACGAAGATGCAGGTCAAATGTCGGCCTGGTACATGTTTAGTGCCTTAGGTTTCTACCCAGTTAACCCAGTTTCGGGCGAATACGTGTTAGGTAGCCCAGAAGTGAACAATGCGGTGATTAACCTTGAAAACGGTAACACCTTCACGGTTAAAACCGAAAACCAGTCACCAAGCAATGTTTATGTTGAAAAAGTATTATTAAACGGCGAAACGCTTGATCGTACTTTTATCCGTCATAATGAAATTATGGACGGTGGTGAACTGACCTTTATCATGAGCGGAGAAGCGAAATAATGAAACAGTTATTAGCTGGTGCACTTATCGCAATGTCAGCAGGGCAGGCCCTTGCTGAAGACGTAACAAAATACGTTAACCCATTTATTGGTACCTCAAACTTTGGTGCGACTAACCCTGGTGCACAATTCCCTAATGGTATGGCATCGGTTGTACCATTTAACGTAGCGCACGGCGGTGAATTAACTAAGTTTGAAAAAGATGCGGCTTGGAACTCGCGTGGTTACATTAGCGAAAATAAATACCTTACCGGTTTTAGTCATGTAAACCTTAGTGGTGTGGGGTGTCCTGACTTAGGTACGGTTATTACCATGCCAACTTCTGGCAAGTTGGTGATTGACCCTAAAGTTAACGGTAGCCAATACACTAATGAAGTGGCACATCCGGGATATTATTCGAATGAGCTAACCAAATACGACATCAAAACGGAAGTAAGTAGCACGCTACGTACCGGTATTAGCCGTTACACCTTCAAAGAAGGTCAGGCCAACATTTTATTGAATCTTGGTCTTGGTTTAACCAACGAAACCGGTGGCATGGTAAAAGTAAATTCTGCTACCGAGGTTGAAGGCTACCGCATGAACGGTACGTTCTGTTACCACCCAGAAGATGTTCGCCCAGTGTACTTTGTGGCGGAGTTCAGTAAGCCGGCTGAACACTATGGCGCATGGAAGAAAATGCCAAAGTATATTGCCGTTGAAGGCGATTGGATTGGTTACAATGATGCCTACAAGCCATACGAAAGCTTCCGTCAAGAAGTGGCTGGCGACGATGTGGGCGCTTACTTCAGTTATGATGTAGAAGACGGTGAAACGGTTGAAGTGAAAGTGGGTATTTCATACGTGAGTATTGAAAATGCACGCAAAAACTTACACGCAGAGCAGCCGGACTTTGATTTTGATGGTACCGTAAAGGCTTCAAAAGACAAGTGGCAGGAAATGCTAGGCCGCGTTGAAGTGGAAGGCAGCCTTAATCATAAAACCATTTTCTACAGTGGCTTGTATCACACCCTAATTCACCCAAATATCTTCCAGGATGTTAACGGTGATTATCCATTAAATGGCCAGCATGGTGTGGGCAATAGCGATGGCGATAATCGTTACACCGTGTACTCTTTATGGGATACCAACCGTAACGTGCATCCGCTATTAAGCTTACTTTACCCAGAATTGCAATCAGACATGGTTAACTCTATGGTTGATATGGCTGAAGAAAGCGGTTGGTTGCCTAAATGGGAGCTGCTTGGCATGGAAACGCAAGTCATGGTAGGCGATCCGGCAACACCGGTTATTGCCGATACCTACTTACGTGGTATCCGTGACTTTGACGTGGATAAAGCATACAAATACGCGACGAAAGCGGCGGATGTACGCAACAATAACTTACTACGTCCTGAAAACGATCAATACCTAAACCTTGGTTATGTGGCCGTTGACGGTGAAGAGCAGTACGGTGGTAGTGTCTCTACCAGTCTTGAATACTACATTGCTGACTGGAACTTAGGGCAACTTGCTAAAGCCCTTGGTAAAAACAATGACGCGAACAAGTACCACGCGCAATCGATGGGTTACAAAAAGTTATTTGATAGCGAAACCGGCATGCTGCGACCTAAACATATTGATGGCAAATGGTTATCACCTTACGATCCAGAATTAGGTCGCAACTTTGAGCCAGCACCTGGTTACATTGAAGGTAACGCATGGAACTACCGTTTCTATGTGCCACACGATATGCGTGGTTTAATTGGCCTCCTTGGCGGCGAGCAAGCATTCTTAACGCAATTAGAGAAAACCTTTGCAACGGATAACTTTGATATGGCCAACGAGCCGGACATTACCTACCCGTTCCTGTTTAACTACATTAAAGGCGATGAGTGGCGCACAAGCCAATACGTGCACAACTTAATTGAAGAGCACTTTACTAATAAGCCTGCAGGTCTTCCTGGTAACGATGATACCGGTACGATGTCAGCTTGGTTAGTGTACTCAATGATGGGCTTCTACCCAGTATCTCCGGGCGATATGGATTACGCGTTATTTGCACCAGTATTTGACAAGGTAACCATTCACCTAGATGACAAATACTACAACGGCAAAACCATTACCATCAGCAAAGATGCCGGTAAGGTTGCCAACAAGCGCATTGACGCCATTGAACTAAATGGCAAGAAACTGCCGGGTTACTTTCTTGATCACCAGCAGTTAACCAAAGGTGGGAATTTACACTTTAGTTTGACCACAAATAAGTAATTTCCCCACACAAACGATATAATCAACTAATTAAAAGCAATGCCGTTTATAACGAGCATTGCTTTTCTTGTAAAAATGGATAGAGAAATGAACAACATTTTCCCACTACAAAACGACATTCAAAACTACGGCTGGGGCGATAAAACCGCCTTAAATGAGCTATTTGGCATCGAAAACCCGAGCAATGAACCACAAGCGGAAATTTGGATGGGTGCCCACCCGAAAGCGCCTTCAACGGTTGTGCAAGGTGATGTAAAAACGTCATTGTTTGAGGCCATTAAAGCCAGCCCGGTAACCATTCTTGGTGAAAATGTCGCGCAAGATTTTAATAATCAATTACCATTTTTATTTAAGGTATTAAACGCGGGCGAGCCGTTATCTATTCAATCGCACCCTTCGTTAGCGCAGGCCAAAGTCGGCTTCGAACTTGAAAATAAAGCGGGCATTGCCCTTGATGCGTTTAACCGAAACTACAAAGACGATAACCATAAGCCAGAGTTGATTTGTGCCTTAACACCATTTAAAGCGATGAATGGTTTCCGTCAAATTTCACACCTTATTGCTTTGTTAGAGCAAATTGACAGTGACATTTTGGCCATCGCTTTGACCGAATTTAAACAAAATGCAACGACCGAAGGCCTAAAACACTTCTATACTTGGATGATGAATTTGGCTGGCGATGATGTGTTAGCACTTACCAATGCGGCTATTTCGACGGCGCAAAACAACGAAGATGATTTGGCATTTGCTACCTTATTGTATCTAAATTCGTTTTACCCGAACGATATTGGTATTATGTGCGCCATTATGCTGAACGTGGTTGAATTACAACCGGGTCAAGCCATGTATTTAGACGCGGGTGAATTGCACGCTTACCTTAAAGGTGTTGGCATGGAAATCATGGCCAATTCGGATAACGTATTACGTGGTGGTTTAACGCCGAAGCACGTAGATGTGCCAGAATTACTAAGCACGTTGTCGTTTAATCACGGCGATGTGGATATTTTAACGCCAAATGCAACGGATAACTGTTGTGAGCGAATGTACGCTACACCTGTGAGCGAATTTGACTTCTCGGTGATTGAATTAGCCTGTGATTGCCAGTGTACCTATCCGGTAAATAGCGTGGAAATTTTATTCTGTGCACAAGGTGGCGGTACCATCACTAGCGAATTAGGCTCACAAGACATTAAAGTAGGGCAATCATTTATTGTGCCAGCTAATGTAAACGCCTATCAATTATCGGGCGAAATGAAAGTTTTTAAAGCAAGTGTTCCGCAAGCCTAATCAATAACTTTGGTTTAGCAGGACGCTTGTAAATATTTATCAAGAAATATCTGGATAGAAAATGAAAATACAAAACCAACAACTTAAACAGTTTTTGTCGGCGAACCAATTGCTTGCAGACGCAATTGATAGCAAGCAACTGCTAAACAATTTTATTGATGAAATGAACAAAGGCTTGCAAAAGCAAGACTCGTCATTAGCCATGTTATCGTCACATATTGGCATCGACAGCAATATTAGCGCTAACAAGCCGGTGATTGTGCTAGATGCAGGCGGTACAAACTTACGTGTATGTACGGTGTACTTTAATACCGATGGCACACCCGTAATGGACAACTTTGCGACTTACACTATGCCAGGCATTGAAAAGGCACTGAGCAGAGACGAATTCTATGAAACCATTTGTGGTTACCTAGAGCCAGTGATTGAATTGTCTGACACCATCAGCTTTTGTTTTTCATACCCAACAGAAATTGCTGCCAACAAAGACGGTAAATTATTGTACTGGACCAAAGAGGTAGAAGTACCGGAAGTGGTTGGTGAGTACATTGGCGAAGGCTTAGTCAATGCCCTTGTTGCCAAAGGCCACAAAAAGAAAAACATCTTGTTGCTAAATGACACCGTAGCAACGTTATTAGCCGGTAAAGCATTTGGCGAACAACGTGGCTGTGAAGGCTATGTTGGTCTTATCTTAGGTACCGGTACCAACACTGCTTATGTTGAAGCCAATGCTAATATTGCGGACTTTGACAGTAGTTACGGCTCGCAAATTATCAATATTGAATCAGGTAACTTTAATAAATTACCGGTAGGCGAAATTGATAAGCTGTTAGACAATACCACAGCAAACCCTGGTCAATACTTGTTCGAGAAAATGATCTCAGGACGCTATTTAGGCGCGACGGCAAGTATTGCCTTAAATGAAGCAGTAAAAGCGGGCCTATTAAGCTCCGATACTGCGGATTTATTAGATACCAAGGGCGAGCTTATGTCGGCGGCATTAAGCAAATTATTGGAAAATCCAAACGTATTTAACCGAGATGTGTTTGGCGGAAAAATTGCCGATGAAGACTTAAGTACGATTTACTTAATCGTCGAGTCTTTGGTTGAACGTGCAGCCAAGTTTACCTCAATCAACATGGCGGCAACTGCGCTGAAAATGAACGTAGGCCATGATCCACTGCACCCGGTATGCATCAACGCTGATGGTTCAACGTACTTTAAACTGCATGGTTTTAGAGCCAAGTGTGAAGCCTACTTACGTGAAATTTTAGACGAGCAGGGTGTGCACTTTATCGTCACCAATACCGATAATGCCCCCGTAATTGGAACGGCTATTGCTGGTGTCATTTCTCACTAGTTATGTCGTATTAGCTAATAACGCAAGTTACGAATAGAAAAGGGTTACTCAAATGAGTAACCCTTTTTAGTTTGCCTGTGTTTTTAATAAGTCAGCATTCTTAGTATTTTAGTTTTCTTAACAGTAAACCACTAAGTAACAACATGAGTAAGCCATGGGTGGTTGAGCCACCGCCCCCTCCACCGCCGTCATTATCTACACTTGTGATAGTCCCACCTGTATTTGAATCATCAACATTGTTGTTGATGCTAATATTAATGGTTTGAGAAGTACTGTCCATATAATCACTTGCCGTAACGTTTATGGCAATTTGTTGTGCACTGTCTACCTTAGGAACCGTAACGGTGATCACATTCGAAGAGGTCGATACGACAGACCCTACACCTGAAGATTGGGATGCACTGTATTGCAGTGAATCGCCATCAGCATCGGTTGCGCTAACCTCTATGGTAAAAGTTGTATTTTCGTTTACCGTACGATCTTGAAGAGATTGCAGCTCAGGTACTTGATTATTTTTTACTAACACAGACATTCTTTCTGGGGTCGATATTAGTGGGTCCGCTACATTAAGCTCTATCGTTACAGACTCATCTTTACTGACCGTATCTGCCATCACTTTAACGGGGTTAACGGTACTATTTTCAAACATTAACCCCGAACCAGATATAATTTTCCAATCAAAGGTCAATGGGTCGTTATCGGGATCAGAAACCGTAGCTTCAAGCATCATTTCCATACCTTCTCGAACAACAGCACTTGCACTTAAAGATACTTCAGGACGTCTATTTGGCGGTGGTGGTACTTGAAAAAGTTGATCGGCATATTGAATTTGCTCAACGTCATAAAGTGAATCACTGCCTTCATCACCCGATGATGCCGTAACAAGGTAGGTGCCATCGTCTAAATAACTCGCTTGATAGTCTGCCATGTTTAACGCGTAAGTTACTGTATCGGTGCCCTCACCGCCATCAATTTTATCATTGCCGGAGCCGCCATTGAAGGTGTCATCACCGCCATTACCATGTAAGGTATTATCCATAGCGTTTCCCGTGATGGAGTCATTACCACTGCCGCCTTTGGCCACTTCTAAATACGTATTGGGTAGAATGGTCAAGTTGTTGTAACTTCTATTGGTGTGTTCACCGCCAGCATTGGCATCATAAAAGCCGGTTGGATTCGACGCTATTGAGCTAAAAGAGCTTGGGCGTAAATCAATGATACTCGCTCGTGTTGCCTGACTCGCATCCAGCGTGTCTGTTCCACTGGTGTCATAAATGGTTTGGTGCTCTTCGATTTCATCAAAGCTGTACACCGTGTCGCCGCTTTCATTTGTTGGGTTGGCACCATACATATATTGAAGATACACAACATCTAACAACTTTGGCTTGGTTGGTGCGTACACTTCGGAGCTGGTGCTGCCAGAAATGGCTGACATGGCTGTAAAGTATTGATTATTATGCTCACTTGTTAAAGCATCCGTGGTTACAATGGACGTTTTCTGTAAGCCAAAACCAACCAACACTTCTTTAGTAATTGTCGATAAGGCATTGGCCATATCGTGTTTATAATCGATAATCCAACTGTCTTCATCATCTTCACGGGTAGAGTCTAGCATTGCTAAATCATCGACATTAATAAAGATGGTAAACCCGACATACTGACAATCTTCAATCGGAGAGTCTGCTTCTGGACAGGAGTAGGTGATGAGTGATGGGCTGGCTGTCGGGCCATCAGAGGGGGTAAAGGTGATATTAATGCGTTCACCACTGATTTCATCCGCTGCTATCTCATTTACTTCGGCTAAAGTAACATCATCGATGGACTTCATAATAGATCGAATGGCAGCCATTTCATCTTCACTAAACTCGTGAATATTTAAATCACTATTAAAGGTATAGTTTATTGAAACTTCAGTTCCAGGTGCTTTAGGCCAGTTCCAACCTTTAGACATTTCTACCGGCAGGGTAGCGCCTAGACCTGTTAAGACATAATTTGTGTCAATCGCTTTATATTCTATTGGGGTGGTATTTAAGTCACCATTCGCTAAGACACTGCTAGAAAGCAGACTGAAAGCGAGACCGATAAATAATTTATTATTCATATTATTTACACTCCTGTGTAATCGTTATTGTTCCTGAACCTCTTGCTCTCGGTTTCAGTAAGCAAGTGATCCTTGTTTCGATTAACAACGGCCCTAGATAGCCAGGAATTCCAATTATAGGACACCTAAAAAGGTCTAATGAAACGTAAATTTATTTTTTGAGTAAACCTAATTATTGTGCAAATTTGGGTTTTCGCAAATAACAAATCTTTTCGAATTTGTAAAGGGGGAGGTTATTGAGGGGAAAATACAAAAGAATGTCTACTAAGATGAGCAACTGGTTGAATTATATAAATAGTGATTCAAAAAAAAGGCAAAGGGACTATAGACCCTTTGCCTTTTATAGGATATTGCAGAATGATTAACCTTGATCGAGTTGGGCTAGCGCATAAGCATAGGCCCCTAAGGCAACGGCTTCACTACACCCTAATTGACTGGTTGCAATAGCTGCACGAGGTTCAGCAAAGTAATCGGTTACCAAGTCGGTTCCTGGTACTTTAATGTGTTTAATCGGCACGTTATAGAACTCATCGGCTTCTTGAGATGAATCAAGGTTAAATACCTTGTGACCTAAACGGTCTTGTCCGTCAGCAAACTTACCGCGGATGGTCTCCATCACGGCTGGCATGTATAAATCAGCGGCACCCGTGATACCACCACCAATCACCACGTTAGAATCAAATAACATGATAAGGTTGGCTACGGCATCTCCAATGTGGCGACCAAACTCAGCAAACGCATCAATAGCAGCTTGTTGGTTACCTGCGAGTTCACCTTTGGCAATTTTGTAGATATCAAATGGCATAATATCAGCATTCTCAATGCCCGCTTTTTCTAAGTAAACGTTAATAATGGCACGTGTACTAACACCTTCTTCGGCATTACGGTTTGGCGAAATGCTGTTTGAGGTATTCCAGATTTCTAAGCTGGCGCTGTTGTCACCTGTTAGCAGCGTACCGTTATGTACAAAACCCGCACCAAAACCAGTACCTAACGTTAGACCAACAATGTTTTTGTAACGCTTGCTGATGCCTTTGTCGGCTAAGGTATTGTTGATGGTTTGACCGATACCGCCTAATGATTCACCGTAAGCGTATAAGTCGCCGTCATTTTGCACAAATACTGGGATGCCAAATTTAGCTTGTAGCATTGGACCTAAAGCGATGCCGCCACGAAATGCGGGTAGGTTACCTAAGTCGCCAATAATACCATTGCTGTAATCAGCAGGGCCTGGGAAGGCAAAACTGATGGCCTCTGCAGGCTCTGGTAATAGTGCTTGCACCGCTTCAAAACCGGCTACCATACCATTTAGACAGGCATCTAAATCGTTGGCATTTGATGGTTGTCCAATAGGCTCTACAATGGCTTTACCGCCACGCATGGCACCAAATACAAAGTTCGTACCACCAGCATCGAGTGTTAACACAATGCGGTTATCTGCATAAATGTTCATTACTTCGTTGCTCCTTGAGCTTTAAAGCCTAGGAATAACATGTATACAAAACTGGCAATTGTTACAACGAAACCGCTCATTAAACCAAAGTTATCCGCTACAAAGCCGAAAACTACTGGTACGAAAGCACCACCAATAATGGCAGTAACCATAAGGCCTGAAATTTCGTTAGCGCGTTCTGGCATTTTGTCGATTGTGATTGAGAAAATTAGAGGGAATACATTGGCAAAACCTAAACCAATGATAGCAATGGCAACAAAGCCGGCAACCGCATTTGGTGCAACGTAAAGACCTAAAAGACCCACTAAAGATAGGATACTGCTGATTTTTAAGAATACGCTTGGGGCGATTTTCGTTAGTAAGATACCACCAGCGAAGCGACCAATCATTAAGCTAACAAAGAAGAATAACGTACCGAAAAGGCCTGTTTCTTTGATATCAAAGTTGAATGCTAATTCTAGGTAGTTTGGTAATTTTGAACTCAATGTTACTTCCGCACCAACGTATAAGAAGATACCAAATACCATTAAGCCAACAAATGGTTCTTTTAATAGCGCTAAACAAGACTTAAGGCTTGCTGGCTCTTCGTCAGCTGCAGGCTTGCTTTCTTCGATTTTTTGCATGAATAAAATCGCAAGAACTACCAAAATAATTACAGAATAAATTGGGAACAATACTTTCCAATCAAGGCCCCAGAAGTTAGCAGCAATTAATGGAATTAATGCACCAGATAATGAACCAATGGCTTTAACAAATTGACCGAAAGATAAGTTTGATGAGTAACGACCTTCAGCAGATACGTCACGCATAATCGGGTTACCGGCAACTTGTAATAATGTCGCACCTGTACCCAAGAATAAAAGGCCGGCAAGGATCAGAGAAAAAGAATTAAAACCCGATGCCATTGGAATGATTAAACCAAATAGGGCTGCAGCTAAACCTATCATTAATACTTGTTTTTTACCTTTACGTGCTTGGTAAATACTCATAGGTACTGATAATAAACCGAACATAATGAAACCCATAAAGGTAACTAAGCCGGCGGCAACGTTAGATAATTGATAATCGTTTTGAAGTTGACTGGTTAACGGACCAACAACATCACCAAATCCCATACATAAAAATGCAAGGAAGATTGGATATGCTTTTGCAGTATTCTTAGACATAGCTTGTTCTTTTCCTATATATAATAACTAAATATTTTTGTGATAAATCTTTATTGAAGCGGGTTTTCGCACAATAAATACAAAAGCGCTTACTTTGTTAACAAATTCGTTTGTTTTTTCAGGTGAAAAATTGATTTGAATTAATTAACTTGCGGCTTTATAGGCCTCGTTTATTAACGGTTTGTACGATTTTGTTCGATTCTATGATATCGATTACATAAAAATCAATAGGCAATGCATGTAATCGATAACATTTCTTGTTTAAGAACAAATAAAAGGGGGTTTTATCGCAATACAGTGCATTAAGTAGAGGGTTTGAGTTTTAGAATGTTTTTATTGTTTAGTCTGCAGTATGGTGATTAAAAATAAGAGGGGAATGGCCCACCCTGCAGGAGTCGAACCTGCGACCTCGCCCTCCGGAGGGGCGCGCTCTATCCAGCTGAGCTAAGGGTGGCTTATGCTTTGAAATGTAACGATGTCATTGTATACCCAAGTAAGATCCTGTCAACAATTGAATGTATTTGCTGGTTTTTTTGTTGTTTTATTGAGCATGTTTATGTGTTTCTTAGCAAGAAAATCTGAGAAATCTCTACTATGCTTAAGTCATCATAACGAAAGCAATAAAAAGAGTGATAAATGGAACAAGCTGGATTAACAGGCTTTGGCGTGGCCACGTTTTCTTATCTGACTTTTTTTGCTTTGTTAATTGCCTCTCCTCAAAAGACCTTTAGTTCTAAACTGTTAAGCAAACTGATACTGGCCCTGTGTTTACTGAATTTTTGCAGTGCTTTACAAATCTATCTTGGTTTTTCGCTGTTATGGGTGCTGATAGCCGAATGCATTAAATTATTGGTGGTTGGTTTCCTCATTTTTAGTATTCGTTATGGCATTAACTCCTTTAACGCGTTAATAAAGCAAAATAAAATTAAATCATTCGCCTTGTATACCACTATTGGTATTGGTGGTTTTCTATTAGCGGTATTTTATTTTTACCAATATAGCTACGTGTTTATCGGCTTGCTGGTGTTTAATTTGTACATTCTGGCTTTACTTGAGCAATTGTTTCGCAATGCTAGCGAAAAGGTTCGCTGGTCTTTATGGCCTTTTGTTATTGCCATCGGTACGTTAAGTGTTTTTGATTTTATTTTGTTTGCCCAAGGAGCATTACTCAATAATCTTAACTTTGATTTTTGGTATGCACGTGGCTTTATCAGTTGTATGGCCATTCCTTTGTTTGTGTTATCGAGTAAACGAATTCAAAACCTTGATGGTGGTTTATTCATTTCCCGAGATATGGTGTTCTACAGCTCTATTTTAATCATTGCCGGTGCGTATTTACTTATCTTAGCCTTTGCTGGCTACATTATCAGTTACTTGCAGGTGGAATGGAGTGGCATATTAAGCGTGCTGTTTTTGGCGGTGGGCTTTCTGGTGTTTATTGTATTAATGCTCACGAGCAGCTTTCGTCGAAAGTTGAAGGTATTTATTGGCAAGCATTTCTTTAGTAATAAATATGAGTATCGAGATGAATGGTTAAAGGTAACGAAAGCTATTGAAAAAAGCCATCATAAAGATGTGGTTGAAAACCTCTGTGGGGTGATGGCCAGTAGCATTGGTGTTAATGATTGTGGCTTTGCGCGAGTAAGCGCCAGTTTGCATGTTGAGTTAATCCATAAAAGTGAGCTATCGATTAGTGACTCTGTAGTTCGTCAGTTACCTGAGGTGAGTCAGTTTTGTCAGCAAAGCCATTGGATCATTGATTGCAAAGAGTATCGCCGCAAACCTGAAAATTATCAGGGGTTGGTATTTGATGCCGAATTGTTTTTAAGTAATAACCTGCAATTGATCATTCCGGTGTTTAATTTGGAGCATTTATTTGGCCTGTTTATTTTGCCTTGTCGGCATGAAGAAGGTGAAATCAATTGGGAAGATCGTGACTTTTTATTTGCGGTTGCCAAACAAGTGGCTAACTATTTGTTTTTAAAACAGGCTCAGGAAGAACTGGCACAGAGTCAGCAATTTAATATGTTTCATCGTATGTCAGCCTTCGTAGTGCATGATTTGAAAAATATTCAGGCGCAATTGGCATTATTACATACCAATGCGGCAAAGCATCGCGACAACCCAGAATTTATTGATGATGTTTTTGATACGGTAAAGAGTGCTGATGATCGTTTAAATAAAGTGATTTTACAGCTTCGCAATAAAGCCTTAAAAGTCAGTTCGCAAGACGTTGAACCAGTAAATTTGAAGCAGCTGTTGCTTGATGTAAAGAGAGTAAGAGATCAACAGCATCCACCGGTAGATGTGCATTGTGCACAGGATCATGAAATACGCATCGAGAAAGATCCCTTCTATTCGGTGTTAATGCACTTGGTACAAAATGCCCAAGATGCGTGCAATGGCAATGGCTGTGTAGAGCTGACTGCTGAAGTTACTCAAAATGCCAATAATGATCTATGCTCAATAATTACCATACAAGATAATGGTTGTGGTATGGATAGCGAATTTATTAAAAACAGATTGTTTAAACCATTTGAGTCCACCAAAGGCAATTCAGGGATGGGAATTGGTGCTTTTGAAGCCAAACAGTTTATTGAAGGTCAGCAAGGACAATTAACGGT
This sequence comes from uncultured Thalassotalea sp., assembly GCA_947502355.1. Classification (GTDB taxonomy): domain Bacteria; phylum Pseudomonadota; class Gammaproteobacteria; order Enterobacterales; family Alteromonadaceae; genus Thalassotalea_A. Next base: position 172,345 of record CANMZP010000004.1, read on the forward strand.
AAAGAGTGAATTAAATAAAGGCAGTACGTTTACAATTTCATTGCCAAAATAGAACAATAGAAAGGCGAAGCATGGAAAAATTACTGATAGTAGATGATGATTTAGGGATCCAAAAGCAACTAAAGTGGTGCCTGAGTGATTACAAGTGCCTGTTTGCAGGCAACCGAGAACAAGCAATATCGGCTTTAAGATTACATGAACCTAAGGTGATTTTATTGGATCTTGGTCTACCGCCAGATGCTGACAATGCCAGTGAGGGCTTATTAGCCCTAGAGCAAATTTTAACGCTTTCTCCATTCACCAAAGTCATCGTTATCACCGGCAATGAGGAACATGAGGTAGCTTTGCAAGCGATTGCCAAAGGCGCTTATGACTTTTATCAAAAACCATTAGATGCTGATGTCATTAATGTGATTGTTTCTCGGGCATTTTCGTTGGCCAATATTGAATTAGAAAACCGTGAAATGCGTGAACTTGGCGGGGTTGAAACCGGCATTATTGGCAACAGTGAAGTGATGGAAAAACTTCGCCACATGGTTAAACGGATTGCGCCCACGGAAATAACCGCTTTATTATTAGGAGAAAGCGGTACAGGTAAAGAGGTTATTGCCAGAGCGATACATAGGCAAAGTGATAGAATTAAGAAAAATTTTGTTGCTATCAATTGTGCGTCCATACCGGAAACTTTATTGGAGAGTGAGTTATTTGGTTTTGAAAAAGGCGCCTTTACCGGGGCTCATAAAACCACTAAAGGCAAAATTGAAATGGCCGAAGGCGGCACCTTATTTCTTGATGAGATTGGGGATATGCCGTTTAACTTGCAAGCCAAGTTGTTGCGCTTTTTACAAGAAAGGGTCATTGAGCGAATTGGTGGAAGAGAAGAAATTGCGGTTAATGTCAGGGTTGTTTGTGCCACGAATCAAAATTTATTACAGATGGTTGAGGAAAAAGCCTTTCGAGAAGATTTATATTATCGAATAAGCGAAATGGTTATGCCTATACCACCGCTTAAAGACAGGGACTATGATGTTATTATCTTAGCCAAATACTTTTTGCTTCAGTATAGCAAAGACTACAACGCTAAAATTAAAGGCTTTAGTGATGATGCCATTGAAGCGTTAAAAAGTTATCCATGGCCTGGCAATATTAGAGAACTGCAAAATAAAATTAAGTCTGCGGTGATCATGGCAGCAACACCACAAGTGAGCAGTGATGATTTAGGGTTCTTTGCATTGACCGATGCGCCTAAAGGTCCCGATCTGAATTTACGAATTGTGCGTGAAAAAGCCGAATGCAAAGCCCTAAAAAGAAGCTATTTGCTGGCTGATGGCAATATGAGTAAAACAGCTGAGTTATTGGGGATAACTCGGCCTACATTATACGGTTTAGTGGAAAAATATGGATTGGACTTAACCGTGAAAGAAAGTGAGCCTTAATAGGCACTTTTGTAATGAAAACTCATAGCCTTTGCATTTTATAATGCTAGGTTTATGTCAATTGGTCTACATTTAAGCTGACTATTCATCGCGGGCTAACGCGATATTTTTTTGTTCAATCAACTTATCTAGATAGCGATTAATTTTCACTTTCTTATTAATGGTTTCTTGTAAATAGTCATTAATTTCCTTTAGTGACTCGTAAACAACTTCGGTACCTGAAGACTCTACTGACAGAGCTAAATGCTCGGTTGGTATTTCGGCCTTAAAATCAATTTGTTCATTGGCAGGGGTTGTTAATGATGCGCTCAACTCTAAAGACATTTCTTCAAGTACAGCCTGAATATCTTTAGCGGTAAAATGAGTTAACTCGTTTAGAAAACCATATAATAAAATTCGGTCCGTTATCACGTTTATCTTACGAGGTATACCTTGGGTCTTTTCATGAATAAGAAAATAGCACTCATTGGCGAATAAATCCGGCTCTTTGCAACCAACTTGATTTAATCGGTAATGAATATATTCGGCGATTTCTTTAACCGTTAATGGTTGAAGGTGGCAAGAGGCAATTATACGTTGTCTAAACTGCTCCATTTGCGTTGCCATTAGTATTTCTTTAAGCTCTTCTTGACCTAGCAAAAAACTTTGCAGCAGTGGTTTGTTTTCTAACTGAAAGTTGGACAGCATTCGCAACTCTTCTATGCTCTCGATGGGCAAGTTTTGAGCTTCATCTACTAATAGTAGAGCGCGCTTGCCATTATGGTGTAAATAGCGCAAATGATTCTCTATGAGTTCTAAGGTATGCGCCTTGGTGGGATTGTTTATCTGTAAACCAAATTCTTTAGCAATAAAGCTGAGTAAATCCTCTGGAGATAATTTACTGGTAACAATTTGCACAGCTTGTATGGCATCTTCATTTAATAACTGCAGTAAGTTTTGCGCAATTGTGGTTTTTCCAGTGCCTATTGGTCCGGTGATGACAATAAAGCCCTCACCCTGTTCTAAACCATATTCAAGATAGGATAATGCTTGCTTATGTTTGTTCGAGCCGTAAAAAAATTTTGGATCGGGTGTTAGCTGAAACGGCTTTGCCGACATGGCATAGTAGTTCTCATACATATTAAAACTCTTTAACTAACTGCACGGATGCTCTGTTTTCTTCATATTCGGCGTTTAAACGGGTGGAATTTCGATTTAAGTGACGCAAAGAATAGGTAATGCTAAATGCTTCTCTTAGGTTTTGTTGCAGGCTTAATTTATAGGTTCGATAGTGATCAATTTGCATTAAAGTGAGGCTATTGTCGTTATCAAACTTATTTCTACGCCAGTTAACGTCAAACGTTAAGGTGCTTTGTCTCGTTGTTTGATGAGAATAGCTAAATCCCGCTCTATCATAGGTATCATAATCATCGATTTGTAAATTTTCTCTACGCTTACGATTTGCCTTTAATGAATAGGTAGAACGTTTGGTTCTAAAAGTAAGCGTTGAACCGAGTGTTTTGTTGAGCACAAAATCACTTGTTTGACCTGGCACCAGAACGGTAAAGTTGTTATTTGGCACTAAATTATGATCATTTGGCAGTTCCGACCAGCGCAAACAACCCGATAAATCAGAACTTGAGTTTCCTTCAGGGCAATATACGGCGGCAATGACTTGATTTTCGTAACGGTCAAATAATTCAACTTCTTCTTTATAATTAATGTTTAAGGTGAATCGCTTAAGCTGATGACGGTATTTGAAATCATAGGCGTCATCATAAAAGCGTTGATAATATTTGGCTTTTAAATCAACGCGCTTATTAGGTTTCCAAACAATGGTTGTACTAACGTAATCGTCTTGGGCTTCAGTGGAGCTCTCTTCGCCATCATCCGCCCAGTTGTAGGCTAAATCAATGTAAGATTTTTGAGTAAGGAACCAACGAGCACCAGCGCCAACCGATGATGAACCTAAGCGCTGATTTCGATTTAAATTCCCGCTGCTGTCTTCATCGTAATAGCGAATAAAGGGATTTATTTTATAATCGGTAATTAGGCCAATTTGTGCATCTAGGGTGAAATACCTGCCCGTACGACCATTGGAAGTGGAATTTTGACCTTGATTGTCATTGTCATTGTCGTAGTCGGAATAGCTAGCCCCTAAATCCCAAAATACATTTCTGCTACTTATACCGTTTTGGCTATTTAACGTAGCACGATAACCTTCCCGCTCTCCTCGATTGTCATCAGAGGTTCTTTTTGAAAACAGCAATGCGGAATTAAGGTTGAACTTATTGGAGTTTGTGTCGTAACGAAAACCCAATTCATATTCTCTTTCTTCCGCCGTATCACCAGTAACAAGATCTGATAACGCATTTTGTGTGTCCGATTGATTGACGTTGTCAATGGTGGCGTTAGCAACAAATGACAACCCGTCTAAATACAATTGAAATTGAGAAGTAAAGTCTAAAAAGTAATAGTTTTCATCAAGACTGTGATCATGGGTATACATGGAGCGAGTATACTCTGTATCTAGCGTAATGGTTGCACCGGGGGATAAGTATTGAGCATTTATACCTGGTTTGAAAAGAGTTACCCATGAGGAGTCATCATCAATTTCTTGCTGATTGACATTATCACTAAAGATTTCTTCCAGGGTTACTCGGGGAGTTACTTGCACCTTGTTAGTAAAAATAGGGCTCTCATTAGCCAAACCATTTGCTGAAAAGCAACATAGACCTAAAGCAACTAGGCTTAGCTTTTTTCTATCATCTTTTTCCATAGCCATAACCATAATATCCATAAAGTTCTTTTTGGGAATGAATGGCTTTATTGAGAACGAGGCCTTTGGCCAAATCCTCAGGCAATAATTCATTGGCTTTTTGGATTTCTTGTAAACTGGATTTGTCCTCTTCTACCACGATAAGTGCTTGCCCCATTAGCTGTGCTAGTAATGATGTTTCATTAACACCAAGCAGTGGTGGGCTGTCAAATAACACGATACGGTTATTATAGCGACGCTCTAACTCTAAGCAGAGGCTAGCCATTTTTTCACTAGCAAGGAGTTCGTTCGCCAAACTGTGAGCACTGCCAGCTGGAATGATTTTCAAGTTGGGTAGGTTGGTTGAGTAAATTATGTCTTCAATATTAGGGCAATTTCCTGATAGGTAGTCAATCAAACCAATTCGGTCTTCAAACCCTAATGCAGTTGGAATGCTGGGTTTTAGTATGTCAGCGTCTACCAATAGCACTGTTTTGTCTTGTTCAAGCGCAATACTCAAGGCTAAATTTATCGATACGAAAGTTTTCCCTTCATTGGCTTGCGCACTCGATACCATGATTAAGTTTGAGTGCGGCAATGTTTTGGATATCACCCCAAAAGCATTATTTAACAGTTTTCGTTTAACTTGTCTGAACTCTTCCGACATGATTCTTTGATCTACCGTCTGTGGATTATCACTGACCCCTTCATAGCTAGAAAGGTTTAATTGAATATATGAAGAAACATCGTCTGATTGATTCTGAACGGTTGGTTTCTGATTCGGTGATGGCGCATTATTAACATCCGCTTTTTGAGCAGCCATTTTTGGCTCGGCTTTAGGTTCAAGCTCGATAACTGACGAACTGTCATTGCCCTTATTGCTAACCGCTTTTATATCCGTTTGTTTTCGTTTTTGTTTTTTTAGGGCTTCCTCTATGGTTGACATATTAGGCTACTCCTTGGGTTAGCGCGGCAGCGAGAGGTGGATAGTTATAAGCAATGATTAAGGTCACTAGCAGTAGGGCAAACAAGCTGTTTGAAGCAATAAATAATTTTGTGGAACGGTTTGTTGCTTGTACCTTATTTAATTGACTGGTTGCCGAAATCACCCCAAAAATTGGTAAGCCAATAGTGCGAGTAAGTTGGCTAGTAGATATGACCTTCGGATTCAATTGTACTTGTAAAAAGGCGATAACTGCGCCCACGGCGATACTGCCTAATAAGGCAAGAACAAAAAAGACTTCTCTAATAGGACCACTTGCTTGCAATGCTAATTGAGGAGGATCTATTACCCTAAATTGTATTTTTTCCGTAGATTGTTCTGCCGATCGGGCTAAATGGGCACTTTCCTGACGTTCAAGCAATTCTTCATAGCGTGCTTTTATAATGTTGTAATCACGATTTAAACCGGTGAATTCGGCATCGACTTCCGGTATGGTCAAAATTTGTTGGTTTAGCTCATTAATCTGGTTTTTATAATTTGCCACTCTGGCGGTAAGCGAGGCAACATCATTTTTAAGTTGGTTAACCAGAATTTTCATCTCTTGGTATACCACATTAGAGCTTAGGGCATTAATCGCATCCGGATTTTCTTGGTTAGCGCGGTATAATTCATCTATTTCTTGTTCACGTTTGGCGCGAAGATCTTCAAGTCGACTCTGGGTTTCTTTAACATCCGGATGTTTATCGGTAAATCTTAACGTCAAGCTGTCCAGAGTTTCCTCAAGCTGTTTTATCCTATCATCATATTGACTGGTAAAGTTTGTATTTTGGGCTCCTTTAGGATCTTGAGGGACGAGTTGAGCTTGTGCTGATTGCAATCTTGTTTTGGCTTCAAGCAAGGCAAGTTCAGCTTCTTTAAGGTTGACTTTCTCATTTGCTAACTGTCTGGTATAGCTGTTGGTATTTTCTGGTAATGAGCCATAGTATTTTTGTCGAAAGTTTTTTAAACGGATCTCGGCATCAACCAATCGTTGTTCATATTCATTTATTTGGGTATTGATAAATTTTTGCGCACTATCCGTGTCTTCTCTGGATTCACCTAAGGTGTTTTCAATAAATACTGTTAAAGCCGATTGGACAATACTCTGTGCCAGTTCAGGGGAACTGGCTGTTGTTGAAATAGTAAAAATATTCTCTCTACTCGTTCTTGAAATATTAATTCGCTCTTTAAGGCTTTCAATAATTGCCTCATATTGTTCATCGGTGGTGGCTTTAAGGTCGAGATCGGTCATTCGAGCGATTCGTTCTAAATTTGCTCTACTTAGTAAGGTCTTTAAAATTAATTGCACTTGCACATTGGGGTTGGTATCAACCATCAAGCCTTCCATAAGCGGCCTGAGTAAGGTTTGTGTATCAACATAGACCCTAGCTTCAGATTCATACTGGTTAGGCATAAAGCTAATGCCTAACCAAGCAACTGGGCAAAGCAACCAAGTACTAATGAGCAAATAATGTTTTTTAGACCATATCCCAAGGAGATGCTCTTTGATAATTTCTAATTGTTCTTGCATAACGAATTCTTATTATTAAAACCAAGACTCTGGGATAACTATCACATCACCCGGTAAAATATCGACATTAGCTTTGATATCACCCGATTGAATTAAATCTGAAATGGCCAACGGGTATTCTTTTTGACTACCATCGACAATGCGAATTAATACAGCATCATTGCCATCGGCATATTCGGTTAAACCGCCAACGGCAATCATCACATCCAAAAGCGTCATAAATTTGGCATAATTAATTGCCCGCGGTTGGGCCGCCTCGCCAATAACTCGAACTTGTTCACTGTATGGGCCAACAAAACGGTTAACGGTTACCGTAACTACCGGGTCTTTTAGAAATACCCCTAGTTGTTGTTCAATTTTTCGGGCCAATTGGGCTGGTGTTAAACCAGACGCGTCAATATCTTCTACCAATGACGTGGTGATTTTCCCATCAGGTCTAACGGAAAAACTTCCTGAAACTTCCGGATTCCGCCAGACAAAAATATTAAGTTGATCACCAGGGCCAATCAGGTAGTTATAGTTATTCGCAGAGCTAGTTTGTGCACTGTGTAATGTGGCTGTTGGCAAGGTTTTCTGACTAGTGCCAGGAAAGCTTGAGCAACCAATAATTAGCAAATTCGCAACAGCAAATGACAGGTAACGAATAAGGTTAAGGGGTTTTATTCTTGAGATAAGCATGTACTAACCTTTTCTTTTATTAATGTTGTAAAGTCATTTATGAGATTAGTTCATAGTTAATTTTTTTGCATAAAAAACGTACAAAAAAATCGGGCCATTTATCTTTTTGGTCTATTCTTAGGTTCAACTGCGGACGAAAATAATCGTTAAACTAATAACTTAATAATAAATTAATGCTTGTCTTTCATATCGTATTAGGCTTCATACTAATAAAAATACGAGGTAAATTCAGTGCAAAGTAATTATTCTAATCATATGCGCCAATCGGCAAGGTTTTTGATATTTTGTGACTTCCTGCTAGTTCTCAATCTGTTAATCGTCTTCTATAACGTCTCATCTCCCATAGCGGGTTTGAGCTTTGCATTGGGTCTGGAATTGGTGGTGATAATAATAAGTCATATGCTGGTGTTTCTAAGCATGGGACTGTATCAAACTAAATTGCGGCATAATAGTTGGGAAATCTGTGGGCGAATTGGTATTGCCAGCGTTTTAAGCTATTTATTCCTGTCCTTTATTTTTTTGTTTTTACACAGTGCTATTTTATACGGTAATCAACTGTTCCAGTTTATTTTAATCGCATTTTCCGGCTCAGCCATTATTCGAGTCACTTTGTATAAGTTTAATGTTCTGGGCTTTGTTAAACGAAATATCTTGGTTTTAGGCGCGGGCACAAGGGCGGAAATCATTGTTGAAAGGATGCGGCGAAAAGTTGACCAGCAAAATTTTAATTTGGTTGGATTTATTGCTATGCCAGATGATGATTCTAAGCTCATTCCAGCGGAACAAATCATTGAGTTGGAGGGTCGGTTAAGTGCATTTGTACGCAAACATCATATCCATGAAATTGTTGTCGCCAATGATGAACGTCGCGGTAACTTGCCTATCGATGACTTGTTTTATTGCCGAATCCGTGGTGTTGAAATTCTTGAAATACTTGATTTTATTGAAAAAGAAACCGGTCAGATTGCGGTAAATTTAATGTACCCAAGCTGGGTTATTTACTCCAATGGTTTCCTTTCTAAAAATGAATTACGAAGTACGTTTGACTGGGTGTTTAACTGCTTTCTGGCTTCACTAATTTTCCTCTTAACTTGGCCTTGTATGTTATTGACGATCATTGCCATCAAATTTGAAGAAGGCATGAATGCGCCGTGTTTTTATTATCAAGACCGGGTTGGCTGTAATGGTAAAATTTTCCGGATAGTTAAGTTTCGCAGCATGCGCCTAGATGCCGAAAAATTTGGGGCTCAATGGGCTTGTGAAGATGATCCTAGAGTGACGAAGGTTGGTAAGTTTATTCGTAAGTATCGAATTGATGAACTACCGCAACTTTATAACGTAATAAAAGGGGACATGGGTTTTGTTGGTCCTCGGCCTGAGCGACCCGAGTTTGTGAATGAGCTTAACAATAAGATCCCTTATTACAATGAGCGTCACTGTGTTAAGTCGGGTTTAACCGGATGGGCCCAACTTAAGTACCCTTATGGTGCAACAGAAAATGATGCAGTAGAAAAACTTAAATATGATTTGTATTATATTAAGCATCGCAGCTTTCTTCTTGATTTAATGATTCTTGTGCAAACTGCAGAGATTGTACTTTGGGGAAAAGGTCGATAAATACAGAGGTTTTATCATGCCAAAAAGCGGTTTTCTAGCTAAGAATAACAATATCCTTACTGTTGATGTTGAGGACTATTTTCAGGTTTCAGCGTTTGAGCAAGTGGTAGAAAAACATAGCTGGGATAGTTTAGTGCATCGGGTTGAAGGCAATACCCAACGAGTGCTTGATTTATTTGCCGAACATAATGCTACCGCGACTTTTTTTGTGTTGGGCTGGGTAGCTGAGCGATACCCTAAATTAATCCAGCGTATAGTAAATGAGGGGCATGAATTAGCCAGTCATGGCTATGGTCACCAACGTCTGACACTCATGTCAGAGCACGAAGTCAAGCGTGATATCGCCTTGAGTAAAGATATCCTTGAAGATATTTCAGGAACACAAGTTCATGGTTATCGGGCACCGAGTTTTTCCATCAATGAGTCGAATCGGTGGGTATTTTCGTATCTGCAAGAACTGGGTTTTACCTACAGCTCTAGCACCTTCCCTATAAAACATGATTTGTATGGGGTACCAGACTGGCCGAGGTTTATCCATAAAACGGCAGAAGGTATCTGGGAGATACCGATGTCGACACTTAAAATGGCAAACCGAAATTTGCCGATATCAGGCGGCGGTTATTGTCGGCTACTGCCATTTAAGTTCAGTGATATTGCCATTAAAAAGTACCTTCAAGCTGAACAATTTCCGTACATGTTTTATTTTCATCCTTGGGAGATTGATGCCAAGCAACCGCGAATTAAAGGCGCTACTTTTAAATCAAACTTTCGCCATTATACCAACTTGCAAAGTATGCAGGATAAGATTGAGAATCTTTTAAAAGTATACCAATGGCAATCGATACAATCAGTTTATCAAGTTCAATTAAATCTTCATAAACAAAGTGATATTCAACTTTTAAAGCAAGAACATATTTCAGGATGAACAGAGCAGTTAAATTCTTTTTTCAGCAAAAAAAATTAAGTATATTTCTACTTTCATTGTCCCTGATTTGGTTTTTAACTTTTTATCGAGGACTACTGGCTGCTGTTGACGTTTGGTGGACTTCTGAAATATATCATCATTGCTTTTTGGTTTTACCTATAAGCGTCTGGTTAATTTATTTAAAACGTGATGACCTGATAAAAACTGAAAAGAATATAAACTATCTAGCCCTACCTTTAATTGTTTTTCTGTTGTTACTCCAAGTATTTGGTGTTGCTGGTGATATAAAGCTTTTTCAATATGTCGCAACGTTTGCGATTATCCCATGTTTAGTTTTATTTTTTATTGGCTTAAAAGGCTCCTTGACTATTTTATTCCCGTTATTTTTCTTGATATTTGCCATTCCAGTTGGCGACGAATTGATACCAATCCTACAAAATATTACAGCGGATTTATCGGTGTTTTTCCTCAACTTTACCCCTATCACTATTTTCAGGGAGGGATTGTATATCGAAATTCCAAATGGCAAATTTGTAGTTGCAGAAGCCTGTTCGGGTATCAGCTTCCTAATTGTCTCATTAGTCTTTGGCAGCCTCTATTCCTATCTTTACATGAAAAGCCCCGCTAAGAAGGCCGTTTTTGTCGGCTTGTCAATTGCAGTGCCAATTATTGCTAATGCATTAAGGGTTATGGGCATTGTTATTATTGGTGATGTATGGGGTATGGAATATGCTGGTGGCACCGATCATTTAATCTATGGCGGTGTATTTTATTGCTTTGTCTTATTCCTGCTTATTATGATAGGTGAAAAAATCAAAGACAAAGACATCACCCATACTAAACAATTCACATACTCCCAATTGCATTTTTCGAAACCTACTTCAATCAAAGCAGGGTTGATCATCTTGCTTTTTCTAGGCTGCTTTACCTGGCAAAACAAAATACTTTACCCATCCATTGAGCGAGTAAATCATTCATTACCCAAAACCTTAGTCAATCAAATTTCGCGGGGAAAAATTTCAACGAATCCCTCTTTTGAAGGCTATAGTCGTAAGATAGAAGGGCAGCTTATCAGTAGTAAAGACGTTGAAGTGATTGTTACTTGGTTTGATTATGGTAGCAAGGGAGACGCTTTTTCGCTAAACCAAAAGCACTATGATGAAACGAGGTGGCGTTTAGCAAAGACAACATATTTGCCATTTACGGATGACTTTGGCGATGGGCAATACAAAGAGCAAGTTTTGGTTAACAGGTTTGGTCAACGCTTTAAATTTAATTCTCTGTATATTATCAACGACAGGGTTTTTGGTAATAAGCAAAAAGCAAATTTGTATTATGCATGGCTAACCTTTACTCAACAACAACCAACAGTGTTATCTTTATCTACCTTAACTCCGTTTAGTTCTGAGCAAAAATTTGCAAATAGTTTTAACACGCTATTGAGGAATTTGCAGGGGTAAGCTATGAAAAAGCATAATGTGATAATTCTGACCACGGGATTAAGTGGTAGCTCCCTGTTTACAAAACTTCTTTGTAAGCATGGCTATTGGTGCGGCGAAAAAACCATTACTAAGAATAATTATAGTGGTCACTACAACACCTATGAAAATGAGGTTTTAGTAAAATTAAATCAAACTTTGTTGGACAAGTGCCAAGTTGACTTTTCCGTGCAAGATCAATTTGATGATAAATTATTTGCTCAAATTGAAAAATTATCCCAAACCATTGACTTAAAGCCATACACGGCGTTTATAAAAGAATGCGATAATCATCAACCTTGGGTTTGGAAGGATCCCAGGTTGATTCATACCTTAGGCTTTTGGTTGAAACTTATAGATAGGGAAAATTGCCGCTTTTTATATGTGGCAAGAAGGCCTTGGTGGTTGTGGGTATCATTTCTAAATAAGCGACGACTGATTGATTATACAACGCTTAAACATTATGAAACGCAGAGTCTTAGCAAATCTATAAATGCCCTAAAGTCATGGGGGGGACTGGTTGAGTTATTCTATTTTGATGATCTAATTAGTAACCCAAAAACTTCGTTAGGAAGGCTAAATCGTTTTCTTAGAATAAGTATTAGTTTAGAGGACTTTAAACAAAATTCTCACTCAACACCTACTTTCGAGCATAAAGCCCAAATCCAGATTAAAGCTATTTTAATTTATTTGAAGAACTATCAGCAAGTACCTCGATAAGCGCCTCGTGAATAAAGAGAGGTAATTCAAGGTTTTTATCTTTAATAAATTTTATTAGCTCAGAATAGGGAAATTGTTTGTTATTTTCCAAGGCTGCATTAGCACCGTTTCTTTTTCGGATTCTTTTTGTGGTTAAATTTTCTTTAATGTGAGCGTCTTTAGTATCTCTGAAGCGATACTCTATGGCGTTAGGGTAGTAATTACGCATTGCGATTAGATTCTTGACTATTATCGTGTCTGGACTGGATTCAATAGCAATACCGACGTCAGCAAATGGATGAGAGGGCTTATTATGTATGATGATATTATTTTGGATGATGCCCCCCAAATTGCCTTTCTTTTTACCGAGGCCAAAACCAATACTTCGATCAGAGTTGATAATTATGTTGTTTAATACTGTATTATTTTCAGACTGGTTCCAAAAATGAATCGCATGTTCTGCTTCTCTGTTAATGGGGCTGGCGATATTTTTAAATAAGTTACTCTTAACTACCCAGTCAATGCCTCCATGAGCATCTATTCCACCAATGTACCAGTTAGGACCAATACCAGCTGTATATTCGAATAAGCAATTTTCAACCAAACCATTTCTTACTCTATTTTCTAATTTTTTGCCATAGGTAACTTTCATCAACTGCTGGTAGGAATTTCTCAAAATGCTGTTTTTAATTGTTGGGGCTTGGGCACCTTTTTCGCCAGCAACTTGAATAAGGTGAAACTTGCTATTCTCTAATGTTATTCCATCGATAGAAACGTTTTTACCAGAAATCTTTATAACATTGCCCACAATTGCATCAGAAGCCATTTTATCGCCAGTTATTACCACTGTGTGTGGATTTATGCTATCGCCGATTATTTTCAGGTTATCTCTTTTTATATGGATGGTATTTAAAATGGGATAAACTCCTGGAGCTAAATTAAAGCTTTGCGAGGTGGTACAGTGAGCAGTTGATCTAAGCGTGTCTTCCAATAAGAGGATATTGGATATTTGAAAAACTGTTTGCTGACAAATTTTCATTTCAGCTCCAGCAGGAATCAAGAATAGCAAAAAGAATAGACTTAAGATGTATTTATTCATGACGTTTTTTTTTTATCAATGTGGCAGGGTTGCCGGTTACAATGGAATTGTCATCAACATCTTTAGTAACGACACTACCAGCTCCAATTACACAATTTTTGCCAATGTTGGCCATAACAATGGCACCATTACCTATCCAAGTATTTTCTCCAATAGTGACCTTCTCGAATACACCCCCTTGATCTTTTACAGGTATATCAGGATCACAAAAATTGTGCTGCCTTTTTCCACTTAATATGTGAACACAAGAGCCTAACAAGCAGTTTCTTTCTAGCCTGCAACTACCAATATTGCATTGTGGGCCAATATAAACGCCATTATGTATCTCTGTGTTATATTGTGAAAAAATGGCAGCAAAGCCGATGAATGAATTTTTGTCACACACTTCTAATGTAAATCGGTAAAAGGAAACTCGGAAATAACTACCTATTTTACCAGGAATTAAGCTTATTAATTGCGAAAAGCCTGCTAGCAAGGAGTTTTTATCAAGAAATATTGCTAACAGGAAAAAAGTTAAAATAAATGGAGAGCAAGCTAATAAAAATATAAATTGAATGAATAATTTCATGTGATTAATACTAGTTCGCTATTAAATCGTATAATTTCTGGGTTTGTGCTTTCCAGGAATATTTTTCTCTTATAAGAGATTGTGCATTTGCCATGAGATTTTCCCTTAGTCTTTTACTTTTTAGTAAGGACTTTATCTGATTAATAAATTCTTCAGAAGTTTCTGCGATGAGGACATGCTCATTTTCGATACATTCTATTCCTTGAATAGAGTTAGAGGTTGAAATAACAGGCTTGTTACTTGCAAATGCTTCTAAAATTTTATTTTGAATGCCACGTGCAATTTTTAAAGGAGCAACATAGATATCAGACATTTCATAATAAACTCTGATATCGTCGACAAAACCAGTTACATACACACCTTTAACTTTTGATAGTCTTTTTACTTTTTTTGTAGGGTTCATTCCTGCAATATAAAATTTTGCTTCAGGTAAAAACTGTAAAACTTTTGGCCAAACATCTTCAACAAACCAAATTACAGCTTGTTCATTAGGGAAATAATCCATTACTCCGGTAAACAAAAAAGTCGTTTGTTTAGAGTTCAAGCTTTTAGGGGGGGTAGTAAAATATTTAGTATCAATACCATTGCTTATTACTTTTAGTTTGTTGGGGGAAGGGGTGAATGGTTTGTATAGTTCAACTTCTTTTTTAGACGTAAAAAGACTAAAGTCAGATACAAAAGGTATTTCTTTTTCCAAGTTTCTAATTAGTTTGGATTCTCTCAGGTAAATCCATTTTTTTATTGCCGAGCTTCGGTTGGCGTATTGTTGCCATTTATCAGAATCGAGATCCATATGATCGATGATAACTTTAGTGTGTTCATCTATGAGTTTTTTATTCTGAATAATATATTCAGCATTGACGCAATTTGTACAAATAATGGCATCATAGAATTGCTCTTTTAGGTAGTGTTTAAATTGGTTGCTAATTTTTTCATTAAAGAAATGACTCAAAGTTAGAGTCTGTCCTTTTAGCAAACCTTTAAGGTATTTAGGGTAAATATTCTTTTGGATAGACGTGTACAAGGAAACTGGAATTTCTTTTTTATAATACTCGATTATTTGTCTTTCTTTTTTATCATAACACGGGGATAAAACGGTTATTTTTACACCCAACTCTGATAAGTATTTTTGAAAGTGGAAAACTCGAATAGAATCCCCACGGTTTGGTGGGTATGGCAAACGAGAGCATATGAAAAGTAAATTCAATTTTTTATTCTTACTTTAAGGTTACTTAACTTAAAGTTAGCACAAGAATTTGATTACAACAAAAAGCAAAGAAGCCATATCAAAAGGTGGCGTTAATTAGTAATAGCATCTAAAGTTTCCTAGAAAAATTTTAGATTAATTAAGTTCAAAACTATATGCTATTATAAATATTCAACATCTTATCAGCTCTTATTTGTGGTGAGAATTTTGCTTCACATTTTTTTATAGCATTTAATCCTAATTGCTTTCTCATTTCATTATCATTTATCAGCAAAACAATAGAGTTATATAGTTTGTCATTCAGTCTGCAGTTAAATTCATCACTTAATTTATTTACCCTGTAACCTTTGAGTGATTTTATGAAATCAGCCTCTTTAATGTCGATAAGAATGCCATCAGACATGCTATCTATAATTTCGGGGATGGCAAATATGTTTGAAGAAATAACAGGGATACCGAATGACATAGCCTCGAGAATTGCAAAGCCAAAGGTTTCCTGATACGTGGGGGAAATAAAAATGTCGGTTAGAGGTAAAATGCTCTCAAGCATGTCTTTCCTACTCACTTTTCCTATTCTTATGTTTGGGTGGGAATCAATTTTTTTTAAATATCTTTCTCTTAAAATAGAATTACTTGTACTTAAGCTTCTATCGCAGCAAAGAGTTAGAAAAAGGTTGGGATAACCGATACTTAGTTCTATAAATACATCAACGACATTGGCTCCTCCTTTTCGGAAAAAATCTCCAGAGAACAACAAGTTTTTTACTGGGCTAGTATATTTGTTCATTTTCAACGGTCGAGTTCTGATAGCAGGATAGACGACACATGCCTTATCGATTATTTTGGAATTCGAGCAGTTACCATATGTATAGAGTGTTTCTAGGCCCGCGTGACTTTTGAATATAAGCTTTTTGAAATTATCCTTTTCAAAAATTTTTTCAACGGCTTTGAGTCTTAATGAGCGAGGCACAGGACAATTGAAAATAGTAAAATTAACGGTGCCTGAATAGTCAGCAGGTGTGTATATCCAATTCTTTCGAGTTAAAATTGGAAATATAGGTGCTTCATATAAGTCCACTCTGCCTTCATCGTAGTAATCAAATACTCCTTTAGCTGAGCTTGTTATCAACTTGTTTGTTATATGTGATTTTGGCGATGAGAATGTGTATTTGAACCCTTTAGGGGGGAATTTGGCATATTCATCAGCAATTCCATGTCTTTCCGTTAAACCAATTGTTTTCATTTTTACAACCTTTATATTTATAAACTTTTATTATTGGAAGCTTTTCATAGGCAAGTGACTTATTATCAATACCGCCTAAAAGAACATAAAGTAAGTTATTTTCGTAATCGAAATCAGCCCCTAGAATACTGGGCTCCTCATCTATGAATAAAAGTGGGCCGCTGAATATTGGTTGCACGCTCTTTTGTTTCGAAACCATATTATCAGGGTGTAGTATTGAGTGAAGAGACCAGATCCAGCTGTAATTATCTTTGTCATTAGGATCTTTTGGGCATTGGCCGGGACAAACTTTACCGTTTTGTCTTTTTAGTTTGTATCCAATCCCACTTTTGTGTCCGGCAGAAGTGCCGATAGTTACATAATAAGGAATATCAGGTAACAGGAAACCAAAAATAGCTCTTGAATTTGCCGTCCAACTTTGGTTTTCTTTGGCATTATATAAATCTTCACTCAGAGGGTTATTTAGTGAGAACGACATTAGTTTTTTAGTTTTTATCACATCATTAGTTAGTGAGTCACTATCAAACAAGTATAAAGATGGGCCAATGCTAAAACGAGAAAATATAGGATAAAGACTGGAACTTCCTGTTAGATAGTCAGTGTTAAGAACTACCTTCCAATTGGGGGGAATCTTTGAAATCCAACCTGCAGCAAAAGTTTTCCCTTCCATTTTCTTTATTTTTGAAATAGGAGATGTATCTAGCGATTCAGGGCGTTCGATAATAAATGTGGTGAACTCATTGTCGGCATCAGCATCATAATACTCTATGGCATTAACCATGAGCTTTTCGTTAACCAATTGCATTCCAACTATGATACTTAACTTTTTGTTATGAGTTATCCGACCATTCTTTAGAAATTTTATAAAAGGCTGCAATATTTTAGCCCTATTTAGTTCTTCTATTGTTTTACTTTTCTTTAATTTGGGAATATTTATTTGGGCAATTCCTCCAAATTGCTTATGGCCAGAAACATAGAGAGATTCATTATTAGACCCTAATGTGATTACCCCAGCAGTATAAGCAAACCGAGATTGCCCCAATTCACTCTGCTTAATTGGGAGTTTAAATGAACCAACCCATTCGAAGGGATAGTTGTTTTGATTTGCAATGGATTTAGTTGAAATTATAAGAAGTACAATTATTGCATATTTCAAACTAGACTCCTTTCTACATTAGTTGTTAAAAATAGTTATTAAATATATAGTTACTGCTTTTATTAGCTTAGCTAGTTTTTTTAATATCTAAAAATTAATTTCATAAATTTATGAAAGGAGCCGATTTTTTTACGGTAATGATTATCTTTAGTTTGCGCAGTTTCTTCTTTTTATTTTACTAACAATAAGTGTTTTAACTTCATCATATATTGGATGATCTGTTAAATTTGCCACGGATAGCCACACCATAGGGAGAATAACTGAGGACAAAGCAATAATCATAAAATTATTTTCACCATCGCTATATGTTTGCTGAATAAAGTAAGCAACAGCAGAGCAAATCAAAGACATGAACCAGACTTTTTTGAGGTTTATTAAGAAAGTTAATAGTGATAAGTTTAGTATTTGGAAAACGAACGCACTGACTATAAGAAAGTGGAAAACACCAACCCAAATTAAGGCTTTGGCTATGGAAGCCAAGCCTTCAGAGTGGAAAGTAAAAATACACACCACAATTAGTGCAAAGTTGAAGAATTGAAATATTAACAATTGCTTCTCAAATCGAATAGATAACAATAATTGCTTATAGAATGGATGGATGTTTGTTAAGAGATACCAAGCTGCTATATAAGGAATTATTGTGCTTGACGTTGACCATTGTTCACCAAACAGTAAATTGATGAGCTCATAATTTAAAATTGCGGCACAACAAATAATTGGCACTAACAGTGATAGCGCTAGATCACTGGATTTTATATATGCGTTCAGAAATTCTTTATTATCTTTGTTTTGCTTTGAAAGGTAAGGTAGAGCAACTGATTTAAGGCCTCCTAAAGTCATATGCCCCACAAAATCTACAAGCCCTTTAGCTCGGGAAAAAAATGCAACTTCAGTGGTTGTTCCAAGCTTCCCAATAATTAAGTCAAAACTTAACTTAGACTGCTGCTCAATCAAGTTTGTTAAAGAGGTAATGGTCCCAAATTTAATAATTGCTCTTAATCTGTTGAATCTAGGGAAAAAGAGCATATGTTCTGATTTCCAAACAAGAGTTAATAAGAACTCTACAATTGCTCCTATAGCTATGCCTAAAGCAAGGCTAAAGTAAGAGTAGTCATAAACCAATAAAATGAAACTGCTTCCAAATTGACAAAAACGCGATGACCAACCAATGAGGATGTTTTTAAGGTAATCGAATTCTTTTCGAAGCAATGAATAATTAATACTAGAAAATGGACTGAGCCAAAAGCCGGTACTTAGAATTATTATTAAAGGTTTAATATCTTGGGCATTATAAAAATCAGCAATGGTTCCTGAAAGTATTATTAATCCAATAGCCAGGCTCCAAGAGGTAATTAATGATACGCCAAGACTGTTTTGTACTTTAGATTTTGTGAGTTTTTCTCTTATTAAGTAGTCGCCAGTTCCAAGAAGTTTTAATTCATTAGAGGACATAGTTATTGCAGCTACAATAGCAAAAACACCAATTTCTTCAGGAGTCAGTACTCTTGCAACATACATCGTAAATAACAGATTAATAACCTGAAACAGATATAAAGAACCAGATGAAAAAATTAGTGCCATTCTTACTCTTGACATTATTCAGCCCGCAAGTTTTTTTATTTTTACTGATATTATTCTTAAGCTTCTGAGACTGAACAGTTTATTCAAATATGAATAAAAGGGTAGCTTAAATGTTGGGTTAAAATATCTTCCGCCTATTTCAGAGTTTCTGATTTCAGGATGTGAAATTAAATTAGGTATTAAAACCCCTTGTCTAGTATAAGGAAAAGAGTATCTGGGAAGGAGATCAATAGGGTAATACATTTTTTTTGAACTTTTCAAAAACGTTTTACATGCTTTTTGGGAAATAATGTATCCACCCGTCAAATATGGGACGGGATCTAGTTCAAGGGCTTTAAAGTTTTCAACTTCATACGATGCGATTATCTTGTTACTTTCCAATATCTTGTTTTGACTGCAGTGAAGTGCTTCTGCCACTTTGTCTATAGGATTATCAAGTTTAAAATAATCAAACTTTTGATATAAAATTTTATTATTTAGCAGAGTTGGAAGGTTTTGAGATAGAAGAACATCATCTTCGAGAATTAGAGCATGCTCTAATTTTCTCTTTATAATAATTTTCCATATTTTTAAGTGTGATGCCGAACAACCTGCTTCGCCCGGGACCAATCTATGTCCCGATTCATGAGCAAACCGTTTCGTGTTAAAGTTTTCCTCAAAATTGCCAAGTTCTGCCCCGTCAACCGCAGAAACACGTTCATAGCTAAGACCCAATTTTTTTAATTGAGAATCTATTGCATTCAATCTCTTGGTGCTTCTGTCAAGGTTTATCACAAAAATATGCACAATATAAAATTCCTCATGTAGTGTTTTTTTTATAAATGGCATAGTTACATGCCGAAAAGAGAACCAACCAGTAGAGAACTTCAGCTCGATACCTATTTAGGAACGTCATAGTTACAATAAAGCATATCAATGCGGCAGATATAGCTACTGAACGATAAAATAATTCCCAGTCACCTTTAGCTCTAGCATGATTACGTACTATGCTCCCTGTCTTTATACTTGCGATTAACAGCATGACAAAGAAAAATGCACCTAAAAAGCCAATTTCGGTAAGTACTTCCATCCAAGAGGAATGAACTGATCTATTTCTTTGAGAGCCTGTATTAACATTTTCAGGAAGGTAAGTGGGGGCGTAAATATCAAATGCACGAGTTCCTTTCCCTAAGGGGTAATCAAAACTCATTTCAATTGCTGAACGCCAGAATATAAACCTTGTTGCTCCCGTCTCTCGTTCATTGTTTATTTCAATTTCTTTCATGGTATTAATTCTTTCAATAAATGAATGGTCAACCAAATAAAAAGTTCCTGAAAGCCCAATGATTAAAAGGCAAGATATCTTGAGGTTTTGAAATTTCCTCTTCAGTTGAGAAAAGTATAAAAAATATAAAAAATATAATGAGCCGCAAACGATCGCTAAAAAGGCTCCCCTGCTATTCATAAGTATTAATCCATTTACAACTAGAGCACCTAAAGGAATAATTAAAAGCTTAATTTTGCGACTTTGTGTCGATAAGAGTAGATAACTGTAGAATATGATGCTTGGAGCTATTGCTGCTGCTATTCCATTAGCATCTGGCGCATCTACGGTACCTATACCATGAACTCTACCGAATTCATTACGACCTGTTTGGAAAGCTAATAAGCCAATATAGGAGCAGCCAGTGCAATATGCCCAAATAGATGCTCTTAGTTTGTAATTTTCATTTATCACCGCATATGCAATGGTAATAATCAAAACCAGTTTAAAAAAGTCGATCAAACTGGCGATATGAATCTCTAACCAAATAGCATAAAAAGAAGTTATGGCTAATGTCAGTAGTATTAAGTATAACCATACAATATGAGGAGAACTCCAAATATTATTCAAAGTTTTTTTTGATCGTATTAGAAATGATGAAATCATAATCAGGACTAATATTTTTGAATAAGGTAAAGCTGGCAAATTTTCACCCCACCACCTTAATTGAGGGGAAAGAAAATAAACAAGCTGGTAGGTTATAAATAAATAAAATGTACCTACTCTAAGGCCTGCTAATATGCCACTTATATACGTTGTAATGAAGACAAATGTACTTATCAATTTTTATGCTCTAGTTGATGTTTTTTATTGTTAATTAAAGGTTCATGACACTGATTATTCATACAAAATATTTTTAAATTCGAATCATCTCTAAAAGGTTACGTATTGAACTGCTCAACAGGGTTTTGGGAATTCTTAAAGAATAAGGGTTATATTGAATAGCCTTGAGTAGAGAGTTCCATTCATTTTGATAATCTTTAGACTCTCTATAGGCTACAGACATTAGCCAAGCGTAAAGGTTGGCTATTACTTCATTAATCGCCTGTTGTTGAAGCTTGTTTGTTACCTTATCGGTTAAGGTTTGGTAGCCTCGAATTTGTTCCGCGGCACTATTAATGCGCTTTTGTGCTGAGCTTTGGGTAACTAAAGAGATGTGGGCATCATGAACATGGTAAATTTGATGCACATCTTCCACATAAGCAAATTTGAAGCCTTGAAGTAAGCATTTTATTGCAAATATCTGGTCATAGGCGGTACGAAAACTGGCGTCAAATTGTTGGTTCTCAAAAATAGTGTTTCGCAACAAAGCACATTGGGTGCTCCCCGGTATACGGGCTTTAATCGCCATTTGTCCAGCATTGGGGTCGGTGATGAGCTTTACACCATTGCCCCTGTCACAATTTTGCAAGCTAAGAAATGGGTGTCGCTGTCCGGCTTTATTCTCATAGTTGGATGCTTCAACAGTTTCTCCGGTTTGATGGTTTATGCGTTTTATCTTGCCAAATATCCAATCAATATCCTTATTCTTTTCCAGCGCGGTAACCAAAGAAGATATATGATTGACTGGCCATTCATCGTCACTGTCCTGAAAGGCAATGTAATCACCTTTTGCCTGTGTTAACCCCAAATTCCTTGCAGCATAAGCACCTTGGTTCGGCTGTTGGAGTAGGATGAAAGCCAGCTCTTTTTGCTCAGTTAAAAGCCATTCATAACTGCCATCGCTGCTGCCATCATCAACGATAATGATTTCGGTGTTTTGATAGTTTTGGTCAACAAGAGTTGCGATTAATTGTCCGAGAAATGGTAAGCGGTTATAGATGGGGACAATAATGGATACCAAGGGAGTTTTGTTATTTTTCATCGGGCACCAACCTTTGTGAATACGTTGCACGGCGCTTTAAAATTACTTCAAACTTTTGCACATGAATTCGCCAGTCAAAATTATTGACCACAAAATTACGAGGGATATCACTATCTATGCTATCTGAGCTTAACCGATGGATTAGAGTTTCACTGATCGCTTGCAGCGATGTGCAATCAATAATCTCACCGGTTATGTGTTGTTGCATAGTGTCTTTAGTGCCACCTGAGTCACCGGCAATCACATATTTCCCACAAGATTGTGCTTCTATCAACACCATACCAAACCCTTCAATATCTTTGCCTTCGGTTCGATTTGCTAAGATAAATAAATCACATTGCTGATAAGCCTGGATCATTTGCTTGTCGGATATTTCTGACATAAATCGCACATATTGGTCGACATCTAGTTGCTGACAAAGTGCCTGCAGGCTCTGCTTTTCTTCCCCTTCGCCGATAATAGCAAAAAGCACATTGGGTATGCGCTTGCAGATGGTCGGTAATGCTTTAATCACCATATCGTGACCTTTGCGCTTTTGCAGTCGACCAACGGTTAGGATGACTTTTTTACTATGCCAATCCAGTTGTTTCTTGATTTCGTCACAGGCATTGGCAGGTATAAAGTTCGTGGTATCCACTCCAGGATGGAGCACGGAAATTTTTGCTGCTGGGATATGCCATTTTTGATTAATGATTTTTGCCGTATTATGGCTGTTGCAAATCAGGGTGTCGGCATGCTGAAGGCTTTTTGCTACTAACCAAGAAAGCTCGCGGCTGGATGAAGCGGCTTCAACATCTTCACCATGGATAAAGCAGATATAAGGGATATTGCAAAGGTAACGCATGGCCAGGCCAAGGATGCCTTCTGGCAAGCATCGTCCACAATGGAGTTCAGTGATCTCATTCTGTTTAATGATTTTTCTTAAGGTTAAAATGGTTTTGATATAAAAGCGTAAACCTTGCCAACTTTTAATGCCCCAGGCCGCGGATGACAAATTTAAGCGCAGTAGGTTTAAGTCATGGCTCTGATCGAAAGCACTATCGCCGGGTTGCTTACCAACCGCTAGCATGAAATCTTCTCTGGGCAGTCGGTGATAAAGCTCCCAAAACCAACGACCACTGCCGCCATTTTGGGGAGGAAATATTTCGCTGACAAGTAATGATTTAGTCATGATTTGCTCCCGTGAAAAATACGCTGATTTGTTGTTCACATTCTTGCTCTAGCTGGCTAAACCATTGCTCATCAGCAAACTGTTGCCATTTATTGATTGGCGATGGCACAACCACCTTGGTGAACGCTTGCAAATCTGCGGTTATGCCACTTTCTTTTAAAATTTGTGCCCCCACTTGTTTTGGGGATTTGATCAGCTCTTCGAACTGGATACTTAACGAGGCATATTTGATCCCATAAAGGTAGGAAAGCTTCCATAAGTAATAAAACCTTTGGTAAGGGTGTGGTGTTACCTTCATGTTTAAAAAAGGAAAGGTTGACTGCAAGTCTTTAGCCCAACAATTTAGGTAAAACCTGTCCTCAAACGTTGTTTGTAAATTATCTTTAGTTATCTGGTTATTTTTGCCGATAAAAGATAGAAATTGATCTCTTGGGTTGCGATAGATGTGCAAAATTATCGCATCGGGAAATTGCTGTTTAATCCAGCCAAGGCGAAAATCAATTCGGTTAAATTGCAAAACGCTGCGTTTATCGGGGAGATGAATTAATTGCGCAATAAATTCCCGCATATTTGCATCAAACGACGACGGACCCATATGCAAGTGTTTACAATACCAAGACGCATTATAAAGCGGAGTTAGGCATTCATAATTGTCATACTCTAGCCAATAATCTTCGACGCCTATATGGGTATTGTCGGTATGCTCACCCCTGACAGACTTATTAAACCACTGCCGTTCATTAAACGGCTCATAAAAACTGATGCACGGCTCAATTTGGCGGAACATATTCCATAATAGAGTGGAGCCAGAGCGAAACCGTCCGGTTATGATAATTGGCGGCGCTTTTTCTGAGGTTTCTTGCCTAAAGAGGGTTTGTTGACCTGACGAACGCTGATACGGTGACAAGTAATTTTGTAGCTCAGGGGGTTGTTTCACCCTAGGAGAAAACTCTTCAATCAGCTGGGTTTGTACCCTCTCATGGCTGAGAAATTTGATAAACAAATCAATTAATTTAGCTTTAATGTACTTACCTAACATAGAGGTCTCCAAAGAGTTTTCTATAGGCTTTGTACATCTGTTTGTTGTCAAAATGAAAATCAAAAATTTCTTTGATACGGCTTGTACACACGTTTTCACTATTGAGTAAGTCGATTTGTCGACAAATCGATTTGGCAAAGGCAATTTTATCGTTATTGGCAACCACATCACCAAGCTCTGGCTTAAAAATAACTTCTGGGTTGCCGCCAACATTGGTAACCACACAAGGCTTGCCTAACGACATAGCTTCAAGCAGGGTCATTGAAGTGCCTTCACTAAAAGAGGAAAGGAGGAAGATATCAAACAGGGCGATGTAGTTTTTGGGTTGCTTGATATAACCGGTAAGGAAAACATTTTCTTGCAGGTTTAACGCGTCAATAATGCTTTGGATATGCTGGCGCTCTTCGCCATCTCCAACAATAATTAACACCGCCTTGGGGTGGTTTTTTAATACCAATGAAAAAGCTTCCAGCATCATAGGGTGGTTTTTTATTGGATCGAAGCGAGCAACGGTACCAAGTATTATGTTGTCTTTAGCCAAAGCGAATGACTTTCTAAGATCATCTACTTGTGCTGCGTTTACTTTTAAAGGCTCAATGCCATTGTAAATGACCTCAATTTTACCCTTAGGCAGATATTCATAATCGACTAATGCCTGTTTGGTGGCATTAGATATCGCGGTAATTTTATTGGTTAATCGGTTTAACACCGGATTGATTAACTTACGTTTGATATTGCTTGAATCGGGATAAAATCGGCCATGCTCGGTAAAAATAACTTGGGTTTGGCTAAACGCGGCTGCCAAGGCGCCATAAACCCAAGGCGTGTATTGATGGCAATGCAAAATATCTATGCTGTTGCTTTTGATTATCTGCCTTATTTGTTTGATAAGGGCAAAATCAAAGCCTGGTTTTCGGCTAAGTTGATAAAAGGTTATCCCGGTGCACATCAACTCGTCGGCAAACGGACCAAGAGGAGATTCAATGCAAATTATGCCCATGTCCAAATTAGGGTCGTCATTGGCATTAATGATGTTTTTGATCACCTGTTCGGTTCCGCCGATGCGCATATCATAGGTGACATGAAGGATCTTTTTCATTGCTCCTCCATGTAATCGTCCCACCATAATTGAAACATCAGCAGACTCCATAAAAGGCTCGAGTGATCGGCTTTATTGGATTGATGCTGTTGCCAAAAATGATGAATGGCCTGTTGATTAAAGTAGCTACAAATGCCATTTTTCGAGTCCAGCAGTTTAGCCTTTGCCAGTTCAAATAAATCGTCTTTTAACCAGTCAGATAACGGTGGCGAAAACCCCATTTTCTTACGATTAAGAATGCCTGGCGGTAAATCGTCTTTAAAGGTTTGCTTTAAGATGTATTTTTTTTCCATATTGCGCAGTTTTAACTCGCTGGGGAGGGAAGCACAGAGTTCGGCAAATTGATAATCGAGCATTGGTGCTCTAACTTCTAGAGAGTTGGCCATACTCATTCGGTCAACTTTCACCAGAATGTCACCCGGCAAATAGGTTTTGATATCGGTATACAAGATCTTGCCTAAATGATCAGGTGCATCGCTGCTGTAATAGGCTTGGCGAGTAAGTGTTTTTGGGTGATAACTTCCAAGAGCCTCTTTTAATCTATCGTTGGCAAGAACTTGCCATTGCTGATCGGTAATTTGGGCATTACTTTGGTAGAACGCATCTGCCGGATCGTTTTGGATACTATGACAAAGGGTGGCGGCCTTTTTGCTGATTTTACCGGGTAGCTTGGAAAATAGGCTGGCTAATGGGGTAAATACTGGTCTGCGCAATGAGGCTGGAATTTTATCCCTGATTTTGCCCTCGATAGCATCAATCCGGTATTTTTCATATCCGGCGAGCATTTCATCGCCGCCATCTCCAGCTAGGGCTACGGTTACCTTTTGTCTGGCCAAATTGGCCACGTAATATGTCGGTAGTAGGGATGGATCGGCAAATGGTTCATCAAAAAAATGGGCGATATTTTGCAGATCGTCGGCAATACGATTACTGGCTTGATAGCAGACGTGATTGGTTTGGCAATGCGTAGCTACCTGAACGGCAAATTCGGTTTCATTAAACTGTTTCTGCTTAAAACCAATAGAGCAGGTAGTTACAGGCTCAACCTGCTGTGATTGCATCAAGCTGACTACGGCACTGGAGTCAATGCCGCCGCTAAGAAAAGCCCCTAGAGGGACATCACTCATTAGTCGTTGCGCCGTTGCTCGCTGCAGCGACTCTTTGAGTAAACGCTGGCTTTGCTGTTCATCTATGGCTGTTGTGCCTTTAAATGAAATATCCCAATATTGCTTATTCTGCAATTGTTTGCCATCAAACAGTAAGTAATGGCCCGGTTCTAACTTGTAGATATCGTTAAAGATGGTTTTCGGATCGGGCACATATTGATAGGCCATAAAGTCGTATATGGCTTCATCTCTAACGTCCTTTTTGAGGTTGTTAATTTTCAATAAAGCTTTAAGCTCAGAGGCAAAACAAAGTTCACCTTGGTGCAGGGTATAATACAGGGGTTTTTTACCGAGTCGGTCGCGGGCTATAAATAGGGTTTGCTGTTTTTTATCCCAAAGGGCAAAGGCAAACATACCATTGATTTTAGCCAGCATGTCCGTGCCATATTCTTGGTAAAGGGCTAATAATATTTCGGTATCTGTATTGGATTTAAACGCATGGCCAAGCTCTAACAGCTGTTGTTTTAATTGAGGGTAATTATAAATTTCACCATTAAAAACAATCACCAAATCGCCATAATGCATCGGTTGAATGCCAGCTTCGCTTAAATCGATAATGCTCAAACGACGGTGGGTAAGGGCGATGCCTTGCGCAAAAAAACTGTCTCCCGCATCCGGACCACGATGAAATATCGCATTTCCCATTTTTTCTAACGTGGATAAATCACCCACATCTGATTGAAAATGGGTAAAGCCGGCAATACCACACATGAATATGCACCCTTCTTATTGTTGTATGAAATTTATTCAAGTAATTAAATGTATAATCCTAAATTGCTATTTTTGCGAATTTTAGGCCGTTAATGATTACTGGCAGACCCTTTTAAAAAATTATGTCTTGCTTCACTTATGGTGGTGAAGTTGACATTGGCTTTGAGCTTAGTAAATTCAACAACTTCTTGTATTCGACGGCATATTTTCTCTCTTGCATCGCTTTCTGAAGATAAACCGGTGATATTCTCCACCAAGGATGAACTGTGCAAATACATATGCAGCACGGTATGGCCTTTTTTTAGGCTTTGTTCAACGAGTTGGATCATGTCTTTACTGGTGCAAAGCTCGGGGCTTAAATATAATTTTTTCAATAAATTGGAATGCCATAACAAGCCATTAATTTTGAGCGACTTAAAGGGCTGTTTTGTAAATGTTGAATGCAATTGCTGAGCGAGTTGATAATTGCTGCGATTAAATCCACAGGTAACCGGGATCTCAAGAATTTTACGTTGTGCGCCCAAAACATTGGTATTGTTGTAATCGGGCCAATAAGGGCTTAAAGGCGCAGTTTCACAGCTAAACCATTTATTTTTATATAAAGGGTAAATACTTGAATCTATTGTGAAATCTTTATTTTCGAGCAGCTTTAAAATATCACCGTTTATGCCCCAGCGACCGGTTCTAAACGTGGTGGGCGTGTGGCCGATATTTTGTTTGATAAGCTCGATTAATTGCGAAAGCTTTTGTTTTACTTGATCTATGGGCAGGTTAATGACATGCGAAGACTTTTCACAAACGTGTTGGTAGAAAGGTGGATTAGCCCATGGATGCAAATGCGCGCCTATCTCGCAATTTTCCGGATTTATTTGCGCTAATATTTCTGCCGATATTGTGTTTTCAGCCACCGGATAGTCGACAAAATAGGTGGGCTTGAGGCCATGCTCTTGGCAAAAATTCTGGAACGCAGGAATTTCATGGATATTGCTCACCGAAAAATCCTGAGTGGGAAACTCTCCTGACCAGTCCCATTCTTCTTCGGTATCCACCGACAAAATAAAATCTATATTCGGTTTGAACATGGTTATTCCTTTAACAAATTGGCAAATAAGCGGCTGTATTCTTGCGCCATGTGCTGGGCTGAATAATGTTGTTCGATAAATTGACGGCCGTGTTCGGCAAGCGAGTGCGCATAAGGCTTGTCGGTTAGCAAGGTTAGCCAGTGTTGGGCTAACGTATCCTTATCCTTATAGTTGGCTAGTAACCCCGTTTTTTGGTGGTGAATTAATTGGTCTATGCCAGCAATATTGTAAGCAGACACCGGAATGCGCATTGCCATGGCTTCCATTAGGCACCTTGGAATGCCTTCCAAACTTGAGGTCATTACAAATAAATCAAATTGTTTTAGGTAATCCAGGCGGTTGCTTTTAAACCCCAAAAATTCAATGTAAGGGTGACAATCGAGTCGCTTGGCATATTGCTCAAGGGCTGTTCTTTGGTCGCCATCACCGAGTAATAACAAGCGAGTATTGGGTAATTGGCGGTGAATTGAGGCAAATATATCGAGAATATCTTCTACATTTTTACGGCTAATGAGTTGCCCTATAAACCCGATGGTGATTGGCTTTTTAACCTTAGGTTCTGAGGTATCAGAAGTTGTTGGTTGGCTATCAAGCTCTGATAAGTCGACGCCATTTTGAATGTAGACAAGTTGCTTGTCATTCACACCGTACTTTTGTACATCGCGGTATAATTGTTTGGAAAGTGGGGCGACTTTATCGGCAAAACGCATCATCTGACAACCAAGCCAGATATAGGATCTTAGTTTTATATCCTTGGTGTTTTCAAAGCCATGTGGGGTAACAACAACGTTAATGCCGGCTTTTTTAGCCGCCAAAATACCAATGATATCGGATTTGTAACCATGGGTGTGCAAGATATCTATTTGTCGTTCATTTAAGAGCTTGGCCAAGGATTTAATAATACTCAGGTCAAACGCGTGCCGCATTGGCAGACTAAAAGCGGGGAAACCGAGTTTGCTAAACTCATTAATTAATTGGTGCGTTTGCTGGCTTTCTTTGGGGATGACCAATTCACAGTGAACATTGGCTCTATCGAAGTTGCGGGCAATCGCCAACACCCAACGCTCCGCACCGTAATAGCCGGTCGGGCAGATAAATTGCATAACCCGGATCACTTTTTGCTGAGTTTGCACGCTGTGTTTCAGGGTATCAGGCACTGGGCATCGCCTTTTTATGTTTAAACCACTGGATTAAGCCTTGCACTGAACCGATGGAGCGGGCCGGAAAATACAGCAAGTAAAATGAAAAGATATGTTTTATGCTGATTTTGCGTTTACACAGAATAAGTAACCTTAAGCTGTAAACGGCAATCGGTATTAACGACAATAAAATAAGTATGCCAGCCGTTTTGATATAGCCAAAACCGAATAAGCTTATTGCCATAATAACCAGTACTAGCATGACAATCGGGATAAAAAAGCTCGGTAACTCCCGCAATGGTGGGGTGCGCCCTTGAATCGAAAGTAAATTGGAGTGACCTCGCCATATTTCTTTCTTGAACATGGGCAGGTACTGTTTGTCTTCGCCTAAATGGACGTAATGGGCTTTTGAACTGTAATAAATGTTCCCTATTTTGCTTAATTCATTGGTAAAAAAATAATCTTCACAAGTGGTTAAGTGTTCTGGGAAACCTTGGGTTTTGACAAAATCGGCGGTGCGCATTAATAGATTTCGACCCGGCATAAAGCTGACATTGCTATCGATATCGGTATTGCTTAAGCAGGTTCTAATTTGCTCAAGGGGCGGTGCCTGATCACTGTTTATTTGCATTGCACTTACTAGAACCCTCGATGGATATTCTTCGAGTAGGCGGATTAAGTCTGATGCCCAGTTTTCACTCAGGTAAACATCGGCATCTAAAAAGGCCAGATACTTTCCCTGCGCCCACTGTACGCCCAAATTGCGTAATGCCGATATGGTCAGGTTAGACGTTAATAATTCAATTTGGCAATTTATATCGGATAACGACTCTGGCACAGATAGCGAGTTATTTTGACTAACAATTATTACTTCAATTTGGGCTTTGTCGATGCTCTGTTTGCTGATTGACTCAATTGTTTGCCACAGCATTTCTTCGCGTCCCTTGTGGGGAATAATAAAGGATATTTTGGGGTTCATCGTTTCAGCCCTGCATTCATTATCAGCGAGTTTATTTTTGGTGACATCCGGCACAACCAATCAATTTCTTTTTGAATGTTGGTTGAGGTTATGGTGCTGACCAGTCGTTTTAAAAGCGACTCACTGTTTATTGTGTCACTTAGCTTTAGTGAGGCTGAACATTGGAGCTGATGTTGATCAATGTGCTGCTCAACAAATGGCTTTATTAAGCAATTTTGCATTAAAATTGTCAGCACCCGTGTTTGACTGGCTTGTTTGTGGTCGCTAATAAAGTTAATTACATAGTGATAAAAATCAGTCGCTTTATTGCGATATAGGGTTTGTTGCTCGGTGTTATTCGCATAATAAGCCGCCATGTAGAGGATATTGGCTTTCCTTATATCTTGAGCCGCCCAAGTGATATTGGGGTACTCTAGTATTTCGGGGGTCAATAAATAAGGTTGTTCATTAACGGCCATCCAGTCGCTGTAATGTAGAAATGCCAGCAGGATAGATTGGAAAGAGCTGTCGAGTTGCTTATTCTTTTCTTTAATTAATAGGTATTTGTAGGCACTTTGCAGGACAATGGTGTAAAACCAGCTATTTTCAACATCCCTAAATTTTTGTTCGTCGATTACATCGCTTTTATGCAACGTGTGCTTTAACACCAGCGATGCTTTATCGAGGTAGCTTTGTTGATTGGTGACTTCAAAAGCATCTAATAGGGCATTGATATAGTTTCCTGTGCCTCGGTCTAATGGATACTGTTGACTGAGCACGTTTTTCGTGTCGGGACGGTGCCGATTTTTAAGCGCTAGCAAAAATTCACCGAAGGTACCGGATCCTTCAAAAATATGAGTGATCCAGCCGGTTAGTTTTATGACCGCATTTTTGGAGGATTGACTACCAGTTAGAAAATAATGAAGAGCAAGGCCAGAGGTGTAACAGTGGTTACTGCCTGGGCCGCCGGCGCCAATATGATCCATGTATACATTGCGTGGCTGCAGTTTTGAGTAGGTTCTATGCGACGCTGTTTTGGCGGGCACATAATGATCCGTATGCCAAAATAAGCCCTGATTATACTCGCCCCGATCGAACACGGTATCATAAATATCAATATCCTTAATGTGATTAGCCAGATCGCTAGCTAACTCTAGCCATTTAGGGTTTTTATTGAGCAAGTACTGCTGCAAGAAACCAAGAAGGGGGTCGTATTGATTATTGTAATGCGATACGAGTTCATCATTGCCTTGGTATTCAGACACTTCATGATCGGCAAAAAGATCACCAAAATTTCGCCAGCCATATTCATCAATGCATTCCCTTTTATAAAAAAAGGAATTTGGCCCATCAATGCCTTGAGCGATTATCGTTTGTAATGGGTCTTTAGGGTCAACAAAATCAAATTGGCTTAATGCTAGAGTGCTCGCTAGGTATTGTGGACATATTTGCACAAGCGGTTGTGTTTCTGGCTGGGCCAAAGGTTCACTATGGGCATCTTTGCAAAAATTAAATTGTACAGCAAAGCTACTTTTCTCTCCTGGCTGTAATTCAAAACCATCATGATGTTGCTCTGGAAAAATAGCATAAATAATGTCTTTGCCATCGAAACTGATCGCCTTTGGAAAGTGTTGCCAAAATTGACGTGTTAATACACGGCACTGTCCATGTTTATCATTAAAATATAGCTGCGGGGTCGCTCGCAAACCTTGGTCGAGGACTTTGTTGCCAGTTAATAAGCGAAAACCTCTAAAATGCAAAGGTATGGTATTTTCGGCATTCACATGGTTATCACTTTGCCAGTTTTCACCGCCACTGCTAGCTTGAAATAGGCTTATTGTTTGCTTTTCCTGCGCAAACAGCTTTGCCATTGATACCCTCGGGCCATCTTTATGATATAGCAAGTCGATGGCCTTAGGATCTTGCGGGCGAAAGTGCAATGCAAGTTGTTTGAAATTAAAGGCATTTTCATTGCCTAAATCCCATTTGCCGGCTTTGTGTTTCATGCTCTTGGTGTTATGAATGGTCAATTTGAAATTGACTTGCGGGCAATTATTGTAAAAGGTGTAGTGTGCTTTGAAATGCACGGGGGAATTATTATTTTCCCCTTGAAAGCAGCCTCTACAGGTGACGGCAATTTCAAAGTCATTAGCCTCTGTTTGTATGGGCTCTTCGATAATTGCTTTTAAAATATCACCAGAAGCGTCGATAAGTTGGATGGAGTCTGGTTGACTAGGAAATTGACCTGCACAATCCATTTTAAAGAGGCAAAGTTGTTTTTTGTTAAGCGAAAAACTTTGGCCGTGGTTGTTGATAATTACCGCGTTTTTCGTTGCGGTACAAACAAAATTGCAGCTTGGATCCGCCTGTGTTTCTTTGTTCTTCTCGGCCTTGTTGGTTAACAAAAACCGCCCTTGTTCGTTTATCTGACTAAACCCCTGTAGCCATTTAATTGAGCCATTTGGCCAATAGGCCAAAATCTTATAATGCGCCGGATATACTTTTGAGGTTGCGCTTGAGAGCTCTAACCGATTGCAGTCAAACACTTTGCCATTAGCAAACGGCACGCTAAACCTGATAGGTTTAGGTTGCTGTTTATTAAGGATTTTATGTTCTATTGTAATGGGTACTTTTATCATAAAATAAGGAGCAGGTTATTATTTCTGTTATCTTGACCTATTCTTTAATTATGAAGATAACCCCAGAAAGTCAATTTTTAAAAAAGGCAATTTGTTGAGCAGCTATGTCCATTAAGGTAACCATCAATCGACTCTCTCCTGAGAATGTCGTCGCAATACAAGAGGATTGGTTGCAGCTAGAGGGAAAAATAAAGCCAAGTGTGTTTTTGACTTGGGGGTGGATATCCAGTTGGATTTCCATTGTTGAACAACCCCTAATTTTGGTTAAAGCCGTAGAGAATAATGAAGTAATAGGTTTAGGGTTGTTAGTTGAGTCTACCCGTAAACTATTGGGTCTTTTTCCCATCACGCAGTGGCATTTACACCGATGTGGTAATTCGCAACAAGATCAAATGTGGATTGAATATAATGACTTCTTAACTTTGAACAAGGACATTTTGGCGGCCATGGTGGCAGCGCTTAAAGCACAACCTTGTTGGGATGAACTAATAGTGGGAATGAGTGACGGCCAAACACTAGCGGCGTTTAAAGAACAGTTTCGCTTAAAAAAAGAAGTGGTTAGTGCCATCGGTTATAAAACCCGATTTTGTGAAGACTGGCAACAGCAATCCCGGTCTCGAAATACCCGACAGAAAATAAACAAAAACATTCGTATGCTGGAGCAAGAAGGGGAAATTACATTTTCCCTCTTACAAAATCCCAATGAGATACAGGCATGCATGGCGGATGTTGTTACCTGGCATATTCAGCGGTGGCAGCATACCCTAACACCAAGTGGGTTTATCAACCCGGTGTTTAAAACCTTTATTACAAAGTTGCTAGACAGTCATGCGCCGGTGCATCTGGCATGTTTGGCTGTCAATAAAAAAGCGGTAGGTTATTTGGTGTTGCTAGCAGATAATAAGCGGGTATCGTTTTATTTATCGGCGATTGATAGAGCGCGCTTTGCCCATATAAATATTGGTTTATTATTACACCATTTCAGTTTGCACTACTATGCGAGCCATGGCTATGAAAGTTATGACTTTTTGTTAGGGGATTACCAGATAAAAAAATCGTTAGCCAATGAGACATATGATCAACAAATGCTAAGTTTTTTTAAACCCAATTTACTGGCGTATTTTGAGCTGAAGGCAATCGATTTTAAAAAATATTTAAAGACTAATGTATTTTCTAATTTTGCCACCAAGTAAAGTTGATAACGTTAACGGTAATTTCGACCAAATTTTAGCTAAGGCAGCTCTTTTCCAGTTTGTTGAATTGCTATGAGTGATCATAGAGCTACCCGATAAGCTGAATTCTTGCCATTGTAACCGTAGCGGTTGTGCGCCCCATTGCTTTTTAAATCGGTAGGTATTTTCCCCGTAACTGGAACGGCCAAAATCGAAGGTCTGGCAACCTTGCGCAATCGCTAAGCTTAACATCTGCCAGTAAAGCAGCATGTTGCTATTAAGTTTATTGTACTCCCGTAAGCTTGATGCCCATGGGACACAGGCTATTTTGTCGGTGAGTAACAACACCCCCGCTGCCACATTGACACTCCCTTTTTTGATAACGACAACCTGCATTTTTTGGCCATAATTTGTTTGTAAAGATGCAAACCAAGCTTTCGGATGCGGAGGTGATCCCAGTGCATGCATATTCTTACTATATACCTCATAAAAATCAGCAATGGCGCTAGCGGAATTTATTTCATAGCTAAGATCGCATTTTTCAGCTTTGCGGATTTGGTTGCGAAGTTTGGCTTTCAGCTGTTGCCATAAGGTGTCAGTATCTTTTGGCAAAGGTAATAGCATCCGGATTTTGTCATGCTCTGACAATTGGCCTTGGTAAATTTCGGTTTCACTGTCTCGATATATCCACTTGCTTATTTTTAGCTTGCTTTGCAGAGATTGTGCTTGTTTGAGTAATTCGTCTTCGACCTGCTGATTATCGGCAAGACAATAAGAAACGTCACAATAGGGCAGGCTACATAAACTAGATTTACCGTTTAAGCCTTTAAATTGGCTGACTATAAGTAAGCCATTGATGTTGGCTTTGTTCTCATTGCCTTGGTACGATAAGAGATAATAATTGTTTATATTCGAGCAAGATTGGGTTGTTAGGGCAAAGCCGCTTAAGTGATAAGGTAAGGCATCCTTATGCTGCATGACATACGAATCCCATTGTGCAATATTAACAAGGTGATTTTTATAGATACTGGTAACCATAGCTCTTAGCGTTTGTTTTTGTCTATTGTTGATATTATTAGCTAAGTTGATGATGAGCTTCCCTGCAAGTGTATAGGCAAAAAAATAGCCCTTGTAACAAGAGCTACTTTTCGAAAAGTTAATTATTTTGTGGTTTAACTAAATAATTTTTTACGAACTATAGCAATACCAAATATGGTAAAGCTTAGCAAAAATATAACGTTTGGTTCCGGAACCTCTTTAGGGCATTCCGTACTGCCAGGAAAACTGGGTATACAGTTAATACCAAATCCACTTGCCTCGTATTCAATGGCTTCAACATAGTGATTACCACTAGCCGTTAACGCCTTAACTCTGATTATATCATCGGCTTCCAAAAACAGGTTGGCAAACATAAGGAAGCCGTTTTCATTGGTCACATCAATGTCAGCAAAATCGAGTACTTCGTCATCTCTGATTAGATATAGCCTAATTTCTTTATCATCGCCATTATCGTTCCATCCATCACCGTGACCGTCACCCGTACTGCCATTAAGATGGATTTGTTTTAACTGGATAGCAAATTCAAATGTAAAATCCAACCACTCTCCTACTATTGAGTTGTCAAAACCATCAGAGTAATCACCGAGTCCTCCATCGTTGGGATTTCTGTCTTGAATAACCGCATCTCCGCTTGATGTTACCATTAGGTTACCATCAGTTAAGTTATATGAAAGGTACTCACCAACGAAATCGCAACCCTTAGCTACGGTGCCGTCACCAAGTTCAGGTGTTACTTGGGAATCGGGAGTGGGAGGAGGGCAATCATCGAAAGATATGACTGTCGCATTACTGCTAAAACTGAATAGCAGAATAAAAGGTAGAATACCCCTGATTAGTTTAGTTAACATCTGTCTTCTCCTAAAAATTAACATTTATTAATCTTGACTTACTAAGCAATTTGTATTCCAGTGTTTTTAAGTTATTGACTTTTAATTGTTTTGTTTTTTGTTATGAGCTAGGCGGACATGCAATGTGTAAAAGTTTCTGACAGATTAAAATGTCCTACACTTGGCTTATCATCAGATTGAAATATTTGAATTATTCCCCAGAATAAATCCTGTTTAAATTTTGACCTATACTTAACGAATTCGCATATTATTTTAATAACAAAGTGGACTTTAGTATGGATAAAAAATCACTATTTCTAGCTATTATGTGTACATCTGGGTTTCTATTGGGCTGTAGCCCACAAAAATCCTCTGAAGAATACTTTCAAACGGCACTTCAATCTTACGAAGCCAAAGACTATAAAACGGCAACAATTGACTTAAAAAATTTGTTAAGCAATGACGCAAATAACCCTCAAGCTCGATTGCTATTGGCGAAAACATATTTTTATTCGGGTAACTTCGAATCAAGCCAAAAAGAATTTTCTACGGCAATAAAATTAGGAATTGAGAACGTCCAGGTTTTACCTTACATGGTTAGATTAAATTTCTTGATAGGCAATCTGGAAGATCTGGAAGAGAATTTAGAAGATATTCGGCTGTTGACTCTGAACGATAAAATACCCTTGCATACAATTTTGGGAATTAATTACCTATATTCAGGAAAATCAGATACTGGCTTTGAGTTACTTTCTCAAGTTATGCGAGATGGACCCCAGCTACCTGATAATATTTATGTTCAGATGGCCAAAATCAGTGTTGCTGCTAAAGATGGTCAATTGGAACAAGCCATTGTGCGAATTGCGGAATTGGTTGATAAAGATAATGAGTTTAATGACGCTCTATTGTTACAAAGTAAACTGCTGGTGATGGCTCAGCAGAGTGAAAAAGCGCTGCAAAGCTATCATTCATTTTTAGCTCTGCAACCATATCACTATTTGATTCGAATGGAGTATATTCAATTATTAATCATCAATAAGCAATTGGCACAAGCTGAAGAGCAAGTTAATGGTTTATTAGCTAGTTTCCCATATCATCCATTGGTAAATGGTCTAAAGGCAGAAATTGTCTACAGACAAAGTAACTTTGAACAAGCGGTTGAATATGCTGCTAAAGCGCTTAATCACTTACCAGATCATACCAAGTTAAATTTAATTTCCGGTGTAAGCTACTATAAAATGCAACGTTTTGAGATGGCTTACAATCAACTCATTGCAATCGAAAATCGCTTACCCAGTGAGCATCCTGCTTATAACATGTTATTAGATTTAAAATTTAAGATGGGATACATTGATGATGCTCTGACTGATATAGATGCCAAAAGAGAGTTTAACAAAACAGATTTAAATATCTTAACCCAAGCCAGTATCGCGTTGTTATCAGAAGGACAGGATAATAAGGCTCAGAAATACGTCAATCAAATGGATGACAGTATGATAAATTCCCCGGAAGCACTTAACATGCGTGGGAATCTAAAGCTTGAAATGAATGATCCTTCAGGTTATGACGATTTAAATAAAGCCATTGAAATGGATCCGCAAGCTGTGAGACCAAGGCTGTCATTACTTTATAGTTATCTGAAAAAGCAAGAATTTGATAAAGCGATGCAGGTAGCGTCAGACTGGTTATTGGTATCTCCTGATAAAGAGTATGGTCATTTAGCATATGGTATCGTTTACAGCAGTGTTGATAATAAAGATGCCGCAAATAAATCGTTTGAGTCTGCTTTACAGGTTAACCCCAAAAGCGCTGGAGCCTTGTATAATTTGGCCAAATTGGCGTTTTCTGCTAATGATTTTAAAAAATCTCAGTCTTATAGCAACCAATTATTAAGCATTAACCCTGAGCATCGGGGAGCGATTAATAATCTTATTAAGTTATCTAGCTTCATTGATACCTCAGAAATTATTTCGACCTTTCAATCGTTGAAGCAGCAATATCCTGACAGCATTAATTTAGGGGTAGGGTATGCAAGAGCGTTGTTCTTATCGGATAACAAGGAAGGGGCGATAAAGGAAATGGAAAGCCTTAGCAAGCTCGGCAGCGAGAACAGTATGTACCTAAGAACGTTCGCGGGTTTATCTGTTAATATGAAAGAATTCGGAAAAGCAGAACAGTACTATCAAAAAGTCCTTGAATTACAGCCTAATAAATTATCGAATAATATTGATTACCTGAATATCTTAGAGCGTCAAGGCAAGTTTCAACAGGCGGTAAGTCACCTGCAAAAAATGCAACAATTGTTTGCCGATAATTTGCTGCTAAATTTATATGAAGCAAAATTAGCGTTGGCGTCGGATAGGGTCGAAAGAGCTGCAACGATATTAGATGAAGTAAAACTTGATAAAGACAACAAGGCATTTTTTAATCGCTTGCAAGTGGCACGATACGCCAAGCAAAAAGATATAGAAAAAGCCCTTATTTATTCTGAGCAGCTTTATTTGGGGTTTAACAATTCTGATAATGCGTTTAACTACGCAAGGCTTTTATTTGACAATGACGAGAGCGAAAAAGCGCTGGCAGTTGTTGAGCGTTTTCTGCAAGAAAATGCCGATGATAATCGGTTTTTGGCACTCAAGGCTGAAATAAACACCAAAGTTAATCCTTACGAGTCCTTAGAGTATTTCAAGAAAATGCATCAGAAGCAGCCAGATAACTTTGTGATCCTTAACAACCTTGCCTGGTCTGCGATTCAGGCGCAGCAATATGAGTTGGGCTTGCGCGAGGCTGAAAAAGCTGTTTCCCTTTCCAATAATAACCCTTTGGTGCTTGATACTTTGGCGGTTGCGCATTTACGGATGGGAAATTATCAGAAGGCCGAGAAAATTTTGACCGAAGTGAGCAAAAAGCTACCAGAGAATCAGCAAGTTAATTTACATTTGGCAGAAGTCCTTATTCATTTAAATCGCTTTGATGAATCAAAAGCCTTGCTTAATAAAGTGGATGATGGTCCTAACAAGGAGTTGGTGATGAATCTATTGCATAAAGTAAAAGAGTCCACCTAGCGATCTTGTCATGCAAAAGTTGATTTATTTGTTGCTATGGTTCTTGCCAACGTCTATTTATGCGCATACCGATTTAGCCGGCATTATTAAACAGGTTAAGCCTGGGATAGTCGGTATCGGGGTGCACTCTGCTATGGCACAGAAAAATATTTTGGCCGGTACCGGTTTTGTGATTGGTAATGGCCAATATGTGGTGACCAACTATCATCTAATAACCTTAAAAGCCAAGGCCAAAGCCATGGATAAACTAGTTATATTTACGGGTTCTGGGCGCAATGGTGATATCTATAATGTTGAAGTTCTGGCAAGCTCAGAAAAGTATGATTTGGCCGTTTTAAAGCATAATGGCCCTAAGTTACCAGCGTTGGCGCTAAGTGATGATACATATCAAGATGAAGGTCGGCAAATCGCCTTTACCGGATTCCCTATTGGTGCGGTACTTGGCCTTTACCCGGTTACTCATCAGGGAATGATCTCCTCAATCACCCCCATTATAATCCCCGCTAAAAACAGCAAGGCCATATCCGTAGAAATGATAAAAGCATTGCGAGATCCTTTCCTGATTTATCAGTTAGACGCGGTCGCTTATCCAGGTAACAGTGGCAGTCCGGTATATTTGCAAGATAATGGTGAGGTGGTAGCGATTCTAAATAAGGTGTTGGTCAGCAGCAGCAAAGAATCCGCAATTGAAAACCCAAGTGGCATTGCCTATGCAATACCAATCCGTTTTTTAATAAAATTGCTAACTGATTCCGGCATAAATATTCAGCCATAAGTGGCTATTTAGGGGCTGAGTTGTATTCCTTCTCGTGGGTTTCTTTTT
Source organism: uncultured Thalassotalea sp. (assembly GCA_947502355.1). Classification (GTDB taxonomy): domain Bacteria; phylum Pseudomonadota; class Gammaproteobacteria; order Enterobacterales; family Alteromonadaceae; genus Thalassotalea_A. The sequence continues at coordinate 212,399 of CANMZP010000004.1, forward strand.
GTGCGTATGAGCGGTATCTCGGCAACATTTGTGAGACCGGCACCAGCTCAATATTGTGCTTGGCCAACGTTGGCAGCATTTTTTGTAATACCGTAATGGTTTGTGGGTGAGGGTGTCCAATAGCAATCACACTTCCATGACGTTTGCTTGCATCAATTAACTTTTCAAATTGCAGTTCAATGTAATCTTCGTTTAAATTGTTATCTAAAAAAACATGTCTGCGTAGGGTTGGTACGCCCGTTCTTTGCGCAATAAATTCTGCTTGTGAGTACTTACTTGTTCTTGAGTCCAGAAAAAATAGGTTGTTCTTCTTTAAAAAATCCATGGTCCATGACATTGGCTCTGACATTTGGGTTAATCGACTACCCATATGGTTATTAATACCGATAACGTGAGGGATATCATTAATGGAAGCTTGAAGGCTATTTTTAACGCTATTTTCATCCATGTTCGAGGTAAGTGCTCCTGGGCCAAGCGTGAGCTTGCGTGTCGACTCCATAGGGACGTGTAACAAGATTTCGCGTTGCTGTTGGTTGCCTTTCTCTGCTAGTTCACGCCCCAGAGGGGTATGAGGCAGAACGGAAAAAGCAACTTGACTAGGAAGGCGTAACGCACTGACATCTGTTGAACGATAACCAATATCGTCGATGACAATGGCAACTTTGCCTTTACCTTGAGCGAACGTCAGGCCGGAAAATAATACGAGAAATGAGAAAAGTATGCGCAAAGAAAAACTCTTATTTTCGTTATAGTTTATTGAGTATGATTCGAGAATAACAATTTTAAAAGCTAAAATATAGCGCTAAAGTAACAAAATATTTTTGCCACTGAAAAGGCTAGTTAACGACACCAGATTTTTGGGTTAACCGGCTTGCCTTTATGGCGAATTTCAAAATATAGCCCAGTTTGACTTTGTCCACCACTTTGGCCTGCCAACGCTATCGGCTCGCCAATTTCCACATGGTCGCCAACATTCTTAAGAAGCGCTTGGTTATGACCGTATAAGCTCATATAGCCATCACCATGATCGAGCACAATGACCAGGCCGTAGCCTTTTAGCCAATCCGCAAATAAAACCGTTCCATTATGAATGGATTTTACGTCATCACCAAGTCGAGCACTCAGTAATACTCCCTTCCAGCGAAGGTAGCCTTGTTTTTTACTGCCAAAGCTCCGTTTTATTCGGCCCTTAACTGGCCAAAAAAGTTGTTTTTTTAGTTTTTTTAACCCAACGAGGGTTTTTTGCTGGCGCGCCTTCGCCTGAATGCGGGCAAGAGTTTGGATTAATGATTTCTCTTCAGACTCGAGTTTTTGCAGACGCTGTTTACTTGATAAAATTTGCGAGTTCAGTTTTTTAAGAGTCTGCTTGCGTTGCTGACGCTGATCTTCAAGTTGATTTTTCTGTTGCTGCTGTTTGCTAATGAGCTGCTCAAGGTTGGCTTGCTGCTTTTGTTGTTCAAGCTCAACTTCTTGGAGTTGCTTTATCACTTGCTCAAAGCTTTCTATGCTATCTACACGGGCATCATTTAAATACTGGTAATAGGTCAGTGAACGCTGTACTTTGCCGGGTTCTTCTTGATTTAGTAGCAGCTTTAGATAGTCATGTTGACCATTGGTGTAAGCGGTACGAATTTGTTCAGCCAGCGCGTTTTCTTGCTGTTTTTTTTGTTTTTTTAGTTTGGCTTGTTTTGCGCTTAATGTTTTTAATGTTTGCTCAACATCACGTTTCTGCTGCTTGGTTTTATTCATTTCTGCGGCGCTAGCAGCGATGGCTAATTCATCTTTTTTTAAGCGATTTTCGATTTCTTTTTGCTGTTGATTGGTTTCATCTAGAGAGGCTTTTTGCTTCTGTATTTGTTGTTTAATATTGCTAAGCTTTTGTTTCTGTGTACTTTGTTGAGCGTTGGCGGGCAAAGATAATACATTTATTAAACAGCAAACAGCAAAAAGCGATGCAAGCCGTTTGGCTTGCATCGCATTTTTAAACAAATCTGTTAGATTTCGTTGAAGCTTAGTCACGAACCTTCATTAACGTTGTGCCTGTCATCTCTGCAGGCTGTTCCATACCCATTAAGTGTAATAGGGTTGGTGCGATATCGCTTAGCGCCCCTGTTTCACTTACTTGTGCATCACGGCCAACATAAATTAGTGGCACTGGCTCACAAGTGTGAGCGGTATGTGCTTGACCTGTTGAAGGGTCTTGCATCATTTCTGCATTACCGTGATCGGCTGTTATTAAACACTCTCCGCCAGTTTTTTGCAATGCTTCAATGATACGACTTACTGCGGTGTCTACTGCTTCACACGCTTTTACCGCGGCATCAAAGTCACCAGTATGGCCAACCATGTCGCCATTTGGGTAGTTACACACGATTAAATCGTGCTCACCACTTTCGATAGCGGCAACCAATTTATCGGTTAATAATACCGAGTTCATTTCTGGTTGTAGGTCGTATGTAGCAACTTGTGGAGATGGCACTAGAATACGTTTTTCACCATTAAATTCGTCTTCACGACCGCCACTAAAGAAGAAGGTTACGTGGGCGTATTTTTCAGTTTCTGAAATACGTAATTGGGTTTTATCGTGCTGTTCTAACCACGAACCTAATACGTTATTTAAATCTTCGGTAGGGTATGCACAAGGCGCATCAATGTCGGCTGCGTATTCTGTTAACATTACAAATTCAGCAAGTTTCGGTGCTTTTTTCTTTTCAAAACCAGCAAAGTCTGCATCGGTAAAGGCGCGTGTAAATTGACGGGCACGGTCAGCACGGAAGTTCATAAAAATTAATGAATCTCCATCTTCAACTTGAGCAGCATTCCCTTGTGCGTCTAAAATCGCTGTTGCGCCAACAAATTCATCGTTTTCATCACGCTCATAAGCATTGGCTAAACCTTCCACAGCAGAGCTTGCAGTGTGTTGAGAAATACCAGAAACCATTAGGTCGTAGGCTAATTCAATACGTTCCCAACGTTGGTCACGGTCCATGGCATAATAACGACCAATGATTGAAGCAACACGACCATTGCCAAGCTTGTCGAATAAGGCTTCGGCTTTTTCTAAAGACCCTTGAGCACTTCTTGGTGGCGTATCACGACCATCAAGGAAAGCATGCAAGTAAACTTTTTTAGCACCACGAGCGTGAGCCATTTCAACCGCGGCAAAGATATGCTCTTCATGACTGTGAACGCCACCTGGCGACATTAAGCCAAAAATGTGTACGGCTTTGTCATTGTTTGCCGCTTTATCAATCGCTTGTGCTAATACTGGGTTATCACCAAATTCGCCATCAGCAATGGATTTCGTAACGCGTGTAAAGTCTTGATATACGATACGACCCGCACCCAAGTTTACATGACCAACCTCAGAATTTCCCATTTGACCATCAGGTAAACCAACTGCCATGCCCGATGTTTCAATTAACATGTTTGGCTTGCTTTGCAGTAAGTTATCTAATACTGGAGTGTTTGCGTGGAAGATAGCATTTGATTCGCTATCTTGACGATAACCCCAACCATCTAAAATAAGTAAAACTGTTGATTTTTTGTTGCTCATGATTATGCCTTGCTCTGTGAAAGGTAGAATATCCTAAGAATGTAATAATATTACAGTAAAGTAATTTTATTCTATCTACAAATATATATTTAGTCTCATTGAATTTTAGCAGGAAATAAAAACGATGTGGTTTGCGGTAACAACTTGTTACCTTTGTTGCGCTGTTTTCAATGGCTTGTTGCGGGGTAATCGCAAACGTTGAAAACTGAGAACATTATTTTCGTTATCTTTTTTCATTACCCACAGAATGATCCAATCTTTACGATAATAGTGGAATCTGTTAACGCACAATGTATACTTGGTGGCTTAAATATATCCACCCGATATCTGAAAAAACTATAGAGACGTTTCGTAAAATGGATCAATTAATGACCTTTGCTGCAAACAATGCAGTATTAAGCATGGCGTGGTTAGCCATTGCCACCGTATTAGTGTTTACCATGATTAAAAGTAAATTATCACCGGTAAAGCCAATGAACACCCAAGAGCTGACTTTTTCGATGAACAAAGAAGACGGTTTAGTGGTTGATATTCGCAAAGATAATGAGTTTAAAGCAGGCCATATCCTTGGCTCAAAACAACTTTCAATGGAAAAAGTTAATAACAATGACTTTCAAGCCCTTGAAAAAGCAAAAGACAAACCCATTATTGTTGTATGCGCAGCTGGTTTAACGGCTGTAACGGCTGCAAATAAGTTAAGCAAAGCCGGTTTTAGCAAGGTGAGCTATCTTAAAGGTGGTTTCTCTGCTTGGCAAACCGCTAACTTGCCAGTGGCAAAGTAACGAGTAGGTAATTAAAATGGCGAACGTAGTTGTATACACCCGAGCAACGTGTGGTTTTTGTTATAGAGCATTGGCTTTATTAGCAAAGAAGCAGGTAAACGTAGAAGAAATCAGTATTGATTTGCACCCTGAAAAACGTGCAGAAATGATTGAGCGTAGCCAAGGGGGTATGACCGTACCGCAAATTTTTATTAACGATAAAATCATTGGTGGTTGTGATGATCTAATGGCGCTTGAATACCAAGGCGAGTTAGATAAACTATTATCAAATTAATATGTGGCACACAAATAAGCCACAACAGTAAATCATATTTTTAGGAAAACAGAATGTCTGAACAAAACCCAAACCCAGCAGCAAACGGCGCTGACGATCAAGAACAACCACAATTTGCAATCCAACGCATCTACACAAAAGATATTTCTTTTGAAACACCAGCAAGTCCAGCGATCTTTCAAAAAGAATGGCAACCTGAAGTTAAATTAGACCTAGATACACGTTCTGCAAAACTAGCTGATGACACATTTGAAGTTATCTTAGCATTAACGGTTACTGCTTCTTTAGGCGAAGAAGTTGCGTTTTTATGTGAAGTTCAACAAGCGGGTATTTTCACGGTAGGTAACATGCCTGAGCCACAACTTGCGCACACGCTAGGTTCATTCTGCCCGAACACATTATTCCCTTACGCTCGTGAATTGGTAAGCAGCTTGGTTTCTCGTGGTACCTTCCCACAATTAAACCTTGCGCCTGTAAACTTTGACGCTTTATTCGCTTCATACGTACAAAAACGTGCTGCAGAAGCGCAAGCGAACAAACCACAAGCTGACGCGTAATTATTATGAAAAGCCATGCTGATATCAGTGTGATTGGAGCAGGGTCGTACGGCACTGCTCTGGCTTTTTGTTTGGCTCGCAATAAGCATAAAACGTTACTTTGGGACCGAAATGACAAACGCATTTCTCAGATGTCCAAAACACGAAGTAATGATAAATACCTCCCAGGGTTCACTTTCCCACCTTCACTTTCTTTAACGTCTGATTTAACCGAAGCGATTGCAGCCAGTAAAAACATTTTATTGGTGGTACCAAGTCATGCGTTCGTGGATGTTTTGGCTCAAATTAAGCCATTATTAACCACCGAACATAAGGTTGCTTGGGCGACAAAAGGACTTGATCCTAAAGAAGGTCGATTACTGCATGAAGTGGCTAAAGAAGTATTGGGTGATGCGTTTTCATTAGCCGTATTATCGGGACCTACGTTCGCAAAAGAAATGGCCGCAGGTATGCCTACTGCGATTTCTGTTTCGTCTAATGATGATGACTTTGCCGATACCTTGTCTTCGCTATTGCACTGTGAAAGAACATTTCGCGTGTATACCAATAATGACTTTATTGGTGTGCAACTTGGTGGCGCCGTTAAAAACGTAATCGCGATAGGTGCGGGCATTGCCGACGGTATTGGCTTTGGTGCCAACGCTAGAACGGCATTGATCACTCGTGGTCTAGCTGAGATGACTCGTCTTGGTGCTGCGGTAGGCGCTGAGCCATCGACCTTTATGGGGATGGCCGGTCTTGGTGATTTAGTCTTAACCTGTACTGACAATCAGTCAAGAAACCGTCGTTTTGGTTTAGCACTTGGTAAAGGTGATACGGTTGAGCATGCCATTGACGAAATTGGTCAGGTGGTCGAAGGCTATCGCAATACCAAGGAAGTCTTTATGCTAGCTGGGCGTCATAAGGTCGAAATGCCGATTGTGGAACAAATCTACAAGGTATTATACGAAAATATGCCAGCCAAAGAAGCGGCGGTTAATCTGCTTAGCCGTGACCGAAAAGTTGAGTAATAACTGCTATAAAGTTTGTTACTGTAAATGCAAAAAACCGCTCCGTTGAGCGGTTTTTTTTATGCCTGTTTAAGACAGTTTATACAGCGCCCTTAAACCCTAGCTGTCGCCAAGCCTCATAGACGATAACCGCAACGGAATTTGATAAGTTCATGCTTCTTGAACCTTCACTCATCGGGATGCGGATTTTATGCTCTTGGGGAATTTGGGCATGTACATCGTCGGGTAAGCCACGTGTTTCGGCACCAAAAATAATGTAATCACCCAAGGTAAATTCTACATCGGCATGAAAACGTGTTGCACGCGTTGTGGATGCATAAAGCCGTTTTGGCTGTTCAGTGGCAATAAATTCGGCAAAGTTTTTATGACGCTTAAGATTCGCAAATTCATGGTAATCAAGGCCTGCACGGCGCAAACGCTTATCGTCAATATCAAAACCTAATGGCTCAATTAAGTGCAAGCGAAAACCACTGTTCGCACAAAGGCGAATGATGTTTCCGGTATTGGGTGGAATTTCAGGTTCAAAAAGGACAATGTCTAACATAATGTATCCGGCCAATGAAAAATTGGCGGTAATTATACCGTGCACAGGGGGAGGGCATAAAGTATAATTTTTTGTAAACTCTATGCAGGATTTAACGTGTCCATCGAAAATTCAAATAATGCCAAACCACAAACCACAACCGATGACTATTCTTCGTTAGTAAAACTTGCCAGTAAATTGGCTGTGGCTGTGGCCAGTATTTTATTAATCAGCAAACTGTTTGCTTGGTGGTTTTCCGGCTCGGCTGCCATGTTGGCGTCGAGTACCGATTCGTTGTTGGATGTGTTTGCTTCAATTACCAGTTTTGTGATTATTCGATTTTCCTTAACTCCGGCCGATGATCAACATCGTTTTGGGCATGGTAAAGCCGAAAACCTTGCTGCTTTGGTTCAATCGGCCTTTGTCTTAGGGTCTGCTTTACTATTGGTTTTTCATGGTGTTGATCGTTTTTTTAATCCGCAACCCATTATGCATAGTAATGTTGCAATTGGGGTGAGTGTACTGGCTATTTTGCTCACTTTATTGCTGGTTATGGTGCAAAAGCGTGTTATTGCAAAAACGCAATCGGCGGCCATCAGTGCCGACTCTCTCCATTACCAATCCGATTTATTACTCAATGTCGGGGTAATATTGGCATTGGTATTAAGTCAGTTTAATTTTGTTCAAGCAGATGGCTTGTTTACGGTGCTTGTTGGTGTTTACTTGATATATGGCGCCATTGGTATTGTTTATCATAGTATTCAGGATTTAATGGACCGTGAGCTTGATGATAACGAGGTGAATGAAATTAAAGACATGATCCATTCTCATCCAAAAGTCATGGGTTTTCATGAATTACGAACTCGGCAAGCGGGTAAGATGCGCTTTATTCAGTTCCACCTAGAATTAGATGATGAGCTAAGCCTTTTTGAAGCGCACAGTATTTCAGATGCCGTAGAGGGAAAAATTCTTGCTCGTTTTAGTGATACCGAAGTGCTTATTCATCAAGATCCACAATCGGTTGTTAAACGCGAACGTCATAACGGTTAATAAGCTTAAACTTTGCTATTAAACCAATCTAAAATATGACTTAAAGCTTGATTGCGAATGCTGTCTTGTTCAAACAATATTTCATGTTTGGCGCCTTTTATGGTTAGCGGTTTATTGCCTTCGCATAACCCATTTTGTTGCTGAGCCAGAGCCAAACAAAACGCATTTTGACTCGAATTACTAACAATGCTTTCCTGACCAGCCTGCAATACAAGGGTAGGTGTAGTATATTGGCTAAGGTCTTCAAAAATGTGCTTGTTCGATTTTATCGCTTGCGCCAACCATTTAAACGTAACCCCACCAAGTTGCATCTCTGGGTTTTGTTGGTATTCATTTCTAAACAGTTTATAACGAATTTTTGAATGGGTTAGCTGATTTGTGGCAAAAGGCTTGGACACATAATCTTTATGACCTAAGAAATACCAGGCCTGATTGCTGAAAAAATTATTAAGATGCGCACCGGCATTAATTAAAAGCTTGCCTAACCAATACGGTACACTGCCGCTGTCAATGCTTATCATCGGTGACGTCATCGCAATGGCGGTGATGTCGTTTGGAAAGGTCTGTAAGTACCTTATCGCAATTGCTCCGCCCATAGAGTGGGCTAGCATAAACAGTTTACCTTGATTTTTCTTTGTCACCACATCGCTTATAAAGGTTTTTAAATCAATGGCATAATCATCGAAATTATCAACAAATCCTTTGTGTGGATTCAATTGTAAGCGTTGCGACAGACCTTGGCCACGATAGTCGATAATCGCAACGTTAAAGCCATTTTGCAGTAGGTTGAAGGTGAGCTCTTTATATTTTAAATACCCTTCAATGCGACCGGGAGATAGCACCACGGTATGTTCGTTATCTTTGAGTGTAAATAACGCGTACTCAATGCGGGTAAGATCAAAACTGTGAAAATGTGAGAACTCACCGGTTTGCCATACTTGCTCAATTTGTTGCTTGTAGAGCGAGTCTAATTCCTGCTCAGCAGTAAAATTATATTGGCTTGGCATTGTGTCAGTGAGTCCTAAGAGAATAAAGTAATTAACAAAACCGCATTATAAACCATTTTTTGTTACAAATACGACGATTTATAACAACATAAATCGCAAGGGTATTTATAACGCTTTGACCGGTAATTCAATCAACACCGTTAGTCCCGGCATATCTTCATTTACTTGGGTTAAGCGGGCACTAATGGCGCCGTCATGACAGGCTACGGCATTTGAGGCAATGGCTAACCCCAAACCTGTGCCACCCGATACTCTATCTCTGGCTTCTTCGGTTCGATAAAATGGCGTAAATATTTTGCTGATATGCTGCTCACCCACGCCTGGACCATGATCGGCAATACTGATTTGCAGAGTCTGTTCGGTCTTTTTCAGTGTTACCTCAATACTGGTGTCTTCGGGACTGTAGCGAATGGCGTTATTCAGGATGTTTTCAATTGCACTAGAGAGTAATTGCGCATCGCCAAAAAATTGAATGTGTTCTTCAATGTCGCTATTCATACTAAGCTGTTTATTTTGGCAAAGTATTTCACAGTCTTTGAGTAGGTTGTTGATCAATATGGATAAATCAAATTGTGCGGATTGCATACTCTGCAGCTGATTTTCAAGGCGGGAGAGTTTTAAAGCGTCGCTTATCATGTCATCCAAACGCTGTATTTCCAAATCAAAGCGCTGCAGGTATTTATCCATTTCCTGTGGTGTTCCCTTCACACTTTTGGCCAGTGATAAGGCCAGTTGCAAACGGGTTAAGGGCGAGCGTAATTCATGGGATACATCGCCCAATAACCTTTGTTGGGCAGCGATTGAGTTTTGTAAATGATCAGCCATGTTATTAAAAGCTTGCCCTAGTTGGCCCACTTCATCGCCTCGACTATCAAATTCTGGCAAACGCACACTTAAATCACCACCACCAAAGCGATTGCTGGCAGTGGTTAACTTTTTTATTGGACCAATAAGGTACCAGGACAATAACCAAGATAATAAACCCGTCACAATAAAGGCGGTGCTTGCCCGTAACCATAAAGGTAAACGACCAAAAGCCTTAACAAAATCTCTTCTGGACGTCGGTTTACTGATAAACAATTGGTAGTGGTGCTTTTGACCAGCTCGGCCTACGGATAAGTCAAAGGGGCCGGAAAACTGATAGTCATGAAACGTAACGTTAACCGGTTGGGTAAATTGAAAAGATTGGATATAGTCTCTTAACTCATCGGGGTGATGCTCAACATTGGTGAAAATCTCGCCTGTTTTCACCGATTTAAACCATAAACCCGGTGGCATTTTTGGGGATGTCAGCACGCGTTTGTGCATCATCGGTTGTTGCGAGCGTTGTAAAGTACGGCGGACCTTATTGATGAGGTGATCAGCGCGTATAAGTTGTTTCTTATTTACCACCTCAATGCGTTTTTCATCAATAAACTGTTCGGATACAAAGCGGGTTATGGTCATTACCGAAATGGCAATGATCCAAAAACCAATAAACACTTTTACCGTTAGGGTGTTAAACCAGGAAAGCCCAGGGGGGTTATTCATTGACTCCCTCCGGACATAAACACATACCCAACGCCCCGGATGGTTTTAATTTTTTCATGCTCATCTACCAGGTGCAGCTTTTTGCGAATATTGGAAATGTGCATATCAATGCTGCGATCGTAAGCGGATAAAGGTCGGTTTAAAACGCTTTCGCTAAGCATTTCTTTATTAACAATAGTGTCTTTGTTTTCCATCAGCAATTGCAGCATTTCAAATTCGGTGCCAGTAAGCGCAATTAATTGCTGATTGCAATACACGTTACGCGTTGAGGCTTGTAAATCGACACCGTTAAGGTTTAAACCGACTTTTACCGACTTATTATTTACAATGTCGATACGGCGTAAAATGGCTTTAATTCGGGCAACCAATTCTTGTGGGTTATAGGGTTTAGCAAGATAATCATCTGCGCCTAACTCAAGCCCCAGCACGCGGTCGGTATCGTCGCCTTTAGCGGTCAACATTAAAATGGGGGTGTGGTGCTTACCACCAAGCGACTTAAGGAGTTCAAATCCATTCAAGCCTGGCATCATAACATCCAGCAAAATGAGCGCGAAAGATTGTGTTCTTGCTTGCTCTAGTCCGCTGATCCCATCATAACAACAAGTCAGGGTAAATCCTTCTGTTGCTAAAAACTCGCTGAGCAATTCTGCTAACTCTTTATCATCATCGATTAATAGTAAATGGGTATCTGTCATCGTATTACATCACTTAGGTCATTTTTCTATATATCATAGTAACCTTAAGCTGGAAAATAGTCTGCATCTTTACTTAATCTTTACCTTGCCTTTGCACTCCTTTACGCAAAAGTTAGCTATGATTTAATTATCGAAGCAATGACAGGAAACTTTATTATGAAAACTAGCAACTACTTGAAAAAAATAGCGTTATTAATTATCCCAATGGCCGCACTTGCATTAAGTGGTCATGCCATCGCCAAAGGACATGGCAAAGGACAACAGCAGTCAATGATCCAAAAAGAAGTACGAATGATGATGTCTAAGCTGGACTTGAATGAGCAGCAAAAAGAGCAAATGAAGGCGATTAAAGAAAACAGTAAAGCCCAGATGAAAGCACTAAAAGAAGCGCATCAACAAGGCACTGAGCGTGATGAATTACAAGCTTTGATTATGGCGGACACGTTTGATGAAGGCGCTTTTCTGGCATTACAGCAACGTATTGCCGCTAAAAAACAGCAGGGTGCATTAATTCAAGCGCGTACCATGAATCAAATTTTCAATGTATTAACGCCAGAGCAAAAGCAACAGTTTTTAGAAATCAAAGCAGAGCGTAAAGAAAAACGTAAAGAAAAACGTCAGGATCGCAGAAACCAAAATTCATAGGACGCTTTTATAAAACAATCGATAAAGCTGTCTACCCCAACCAGCGAGCTATCTAAGGATATGATAGCTCGTGCTTTATCGACCCTTCTAGGTAGAACCTTGCAGCTACGCATTAATCAGGTTTCTTTTCTAAGATCTTATCAAGTAATGTTTCTAAATTAGCACCTAAATCTCTTACTTGGTGGTGTTGGATTTCATCGGCTAAGCGACCTTGGTCAAAGGCTTTGTAGGCATTGGCTACCGAAAACTGATTGGGGCAAACATTAACCCCCATATTGGCGAGTAAAGTTCGTAAATTTAATAATCCTAAGACACCACCTCGTGAGTTAACCGAAGCGGCCATGATCACCGCATATTTACCCTTAAAGGCACTTAATGGTACTTCATCCGCACTGTTCGCCCGCGATGCCCAGTCAATGGCATTTTTAAGTAAAGCACTGTACGAGCTGTTGTACTCCGGTGATGCTATTAATAAGCCGTCATTATCAAGCAGCAATTGTTTAAAACGCGCAGCGTGTTCCGGCATCCCTTGTTCTTTTTCTATGTCTTTACTGAATATAGGCATGGGAAAGTCAGCCAGGTTGATCACGGTAACCTCAGCACCCGCAGCTTGTGCACCACGCGCAGCAATACTAACAAGTTGTTGATTTAATGAGCCTTGGCGATTACTACCGGAAAAGGCGAGAATTTTACTCATAGTGTTGTTCTGTTTAAGCGAGCGGTATTCATAACATAGGCGCAAACCTTTAAATTTTCAATTTCGTTTGGTCAGAAAAAAAGCGACTCAATGAGTCGCTTTTGTTTATTCGTTTTAAATTTAGCGATGAACTTATTTCTTCGCTTTGGCAAAGGCTTCTGCAAAGGCATTACCCATTAAGCTGTTTTTCGGCTGCTCTGAACCTTTTCGGTTTTGCCTTGGCGTTTTATATCCTGGCTTGCCTTTGGTGTGTTTGTTATTGGCATGCTTTTGCTCAGAATTTGCTGGTTTGGCTTTTTCATCTAAGCGCATCGATAAACTGACTCTTTTACGCTTGCTATCCACGTCAATGACTTTAACTTTAACAATATCACCCGCTTTAACAATGTCATGCGGATCGCTGACAAACTGATCGGTTAATGACGAAATGTGCACAAGTCCATCCTGATGCACACCAATATCAACAAAGGCGCCAAAATTGGTCACGTTTGAAATAACCCCTTCAAGGATCATATTCAGCTCTAAATCGTTTACGCTGTTTACGCCTTCTTTAAACTGTGCTGTTTTAAATTCAGGGCGAGGATCTCGGCCAGGTTTGTTTAACTCACTTATGATGTCCGTAACCGTAGGCAAACCAAATTTATCATTTACATACTCGCTGGCATTAAGGCTGCTAAGCACATCTGTTTGATTGATGATTTGTTCTAATGGTAACGCGACTTTGGTCTTGATGCGCTCAACCACCTCATAACTTTCTGGGTGCACAGCCGAGTTGTCTAATGGGCTTTCACCATCGCGAATTCGTAAAAAACCAGCGGCTTGTTCAAAAGCTTTTGGTCCTAAACGCGCTACTTTGCTTAACTCTTTACGGTTTTTAAAGGCGCCATGCAGGTCACGATAGGCAACAATATTTTGTGCCATGGTTTTGTTCAAACCCGAGACGCGAGTCAACAGGGGGGCAGAAGCGATATTTAGGTCAACACCGACGGCATTTACACAATCTTCGATTACCGCGTCAAGCGACTGACTGAGTTTACTTTGGCTGACATCATGTTGGTATTGCCCTACACCAATGGCTTTGGCTTCAATTTTGACCAGTTCGGCCAATGGATCTTGTAAACGGCGGGCAATGGATACGGCCCCTCTTAATGATACGTCCAAATTTGGAAACTCTTTAGCCGCAAATTCGGATGCCGAGTAAATGCTTGCCCCCGCCTCTGAAACAATCAGCTTTTGTGGTTTGTCATTGGTTAACAGGGTAAAACTTTCTGCGACAAGCTTATCGGTTTCACGCGAACCTGTGCCATTACCGATGGCAATTAACTCAACTTTATATTGGTTGTACAGATTTTTTAGCGTGCGTAATGACTTATCCCAGTTGTTTTGTGGTTCATGTGGGAAAATTGTGGTGGTGTAAAGCAGCTTAGATGTGCTATCGACAATGGCGACTTTACAGCCCGTACGAATACCAGGATCAATACCCATGGTAACCTTAGCGCCGCCTGGGGCGGCCATTAATATATCGCTGAGGTTATTGGCAAAAACTTTGATGGCGCCGGTTTCAGCTCGTTCTTTTAAGGTCGTAATTAATTCGGTTTCTAAACTGCCTGATAGCTTGTTACGCCAGGTCATTCGGACGACTTTATTTAGCCATTGCGCCGCATTTTGACTATGAAGGCGTAGGTTGAAGTGATCGCGGATGATTTGTTCACAACTAGATTCACTGCCTTCATCATAACTTGGGTCGGCATTTAAACTTAACTTCAACACACCTTCATTGCGACCGCGTAACATGGCCAAAGCACGATGCGATGGGATTTTACTGATCGCTTCTGAAAACTCAAAGTAGTCTTTAAACTTGCCACCCTGCGCTTCTTTGCCTTTTATCAGCTTGCTGGTTAAGTGCGCTTGTTTACTAAGGTGTTTACGAAGTTTTTGTACAAGGCCGGTATTTAAAGCCAACTGTTCCATCATAATGTAAGTGGCCCCTTCAAGGGCAAGCTCGACATCTAGATTGTTTTCGTCGGTCAAATATTTTTTCGCTTCCTGTTCTGGCTGTAAATGCCAGTCGTTAAACAACGCTTCTGCTAAGGGTTGTAGGCCTTGTTCTATGGCCATCTGCCCTTTGGTGCGTCTTTTCGGTTTAAATGGCAGGTAAATATCTTCCAGCTCGGTTTTGTTATCCGTTTGCTTGATTTGTTGCTCTAACGCTGGGGTTAGTTTGCCTTGTTCGGTAATGTTTTTCAGCACTAGGGTTTTGCGAGCTTCTAAATCACGAAGGTATTGTAAACGCTGTTCTAAGTGGCGCAGGTGATTATCCGTTAGCCCTTGTGTGGCTTCTTTACGGTAACGGGCGATAAATGGCACGGTCGAGCCATCATCCAACAATGAAATTGCAGCAGCAACTTGGTCGTTTTTAACGTTTAATTCCTGAGCAATTTGTTGGCAAATGTTTAACATTAACGAATGATCCTGATCTAGAAAATGGGCTGTAATTAAAATTAATGACGTATCATTAATCTTGATTATGGATAAGCAATAAAGCCAAGCGGCATTTAATTCGGTTATTTTGCTTACCCTATACAAATATGCGTAGTATTCTACCCTATCGCAACAGAGAGCAAAATAAATTCTTTAGTAGTTGAAAAGGTACATGGCAAAATCAAATTATATTACCCGAGAAGGGTGGCAAGCACTCGATGATGAGCTGAAATTTTTGTGGAAAGATGAACGCCCAAAAGTGACCCGCGCTGTTTCAGAAGCTGCGGCATTGGGCGATCGCAGTGAAAATGCCGAATACATCTATGGTAAGAAACGCTTACGGGAAATTGACAGGCGGGTGCGCTTCTTAATGAAACGCCTTGAAGACTTAACCATTGTTTACCCTGAAAAACAGCAGGAAGGCAAAGTTTTTTTTGGTGCTTGGGTACAAATCATCGATGAAGACGATAAACGTTTTACTTATCGCATTGTTGGACCGGATGAGTGGAATGTTAAGAAAGGTGAAATCAGTGTTGACTCTCCCATGGCTCGTGCACTTATTGGCAAACAAGTCGATGATGAAGTCGTAGTAAGAACCCCCGAAGGAGAAAAGGTGTTTGACGTTTTGGCCATAAACTATAAACAAGCACCTGCTTAGCTCGTAATACCTTGTAACAAATTCAATAGCAGAAAAAATTAACGAATCTTTTGAAAAACACCGCTTTAGGCTTATAGTACAGAGAGTTAACTAACTGTTCACAATACAAAGAAGGTTTTATGGGCCAGGAAACACCAAAGATTCTCGTTGTTGATGATGATATGCGCTTACGTGCATTATTGGAACGCTACCTTGTTGAGCAAGGGTTTGTGGTACGTAGTGCGGCGAATTCTGAACAAATGGACCGACTTCTAGAGCGTGAAAATTTTCATTTGTTGGTGCTCGATTTAATGTTGCCGGGTGAAGACGGTTTATCGATTTGTCGGCGCTTACGACATGTTGAAAATGAAATTCCCATTATTATGCTCACGGCAAAAGGCGATGAAGTTGACCGAATCATTGGCTTAGAGCTTGGCGCCGATGACTATATGCCAAAACCATTTAACCCTCGTGAGTTACTTGCCCGAATTAAAGCGGTGCTGCGTCGCCGCACTCAAGAAGCACCTGGGGCACCATCGCAAGAAGAAGAAATATACAGCTTTGGCGACTTTTCCCTAAATTTGGCTACAAGGGAAATGCAGCACGAGCAGAAAACCATTCCATTAACCAGCGGCGAGTTCGCGGTATTAAAAGCACTGGTTACTCACCCTAGAGAGCCACTTTCACGAGATAAGCTCATGAACCTTGCCCGTGGTCGTGACTATTCTGCACTTGAGCGAAGCATTGATGTTCAAGTTTCTCGTTTAAGGCGCATGCTTGAAGAAGACCCAGCAAACCCGCGTTATATCCAAACGGTTTGGGGCTTGGGCTATGTTTTCGTTCCAGATGGTTCGGTAGCGGGCTAACCTAGCGGTGTAGCCAGATTATGAAGTTACTTCCCAAAAGTGCCTTTGGCCAGACCGTTTTACTGATTGGTTTTTTATTATTAATTAATCAGGTCGTTTCCTACGTGTCTGTGGCAATGTACGTAATACAACCTAGCTTACAACAAATTAACCAATTACTCGCTAAGCAGGTAAGGGTTGTGTTTATTGATGGTCAAGATGCCAAGTTTACCCCTGCATTGGCGGAAGCGTTTCATCATGAAACCGGTATTGGTGTGTATCGAGAACGCGATGCTTTACAGCTTGGCTTGAAGGAAGCGACTTATTATCCTTACCTTTCAAGGCAAATGAGTGAGCTGCTCGATGGTGATGCGGAAGTACGGATTTTACAAGGTGAAGAATACCTGTTCTGGATCCGCCCTCCACAAGCGCCAAATCTTTGGGTAAAAATCCCTCTAACGGGCTTTGAAGAATCGAGTTTTTCACCGCTTATTTTTTACCTTGTGCTAATTGGGGTCCTTAGTGTTGCAGGTGGTTGGTTGTTTGTCCGACAATTAAACCGACCATTAAAAGCCTTAGAAAAAGCCGCCGAAGACGTCGGTAGAGGCTCCTTTCCACAGCCATTACAAGAACATGGCTCTACGGAGGTAGTTGCGGTAACCCGAGCATTCAATCATATGTCAAAGGGCATAAAGCAGCTTGAGGCTGACCGGAGCTTGCTTATGGCGGGCATTTCCCATGACTTGCGGACACCATTGACTAGAATTCGTCTAGCCAGCGAAATGATGAGCCAAGAAGATGCTTATTTAAAAGAAGGCATTGAACAAGATATTGATGATATGAACAACATTATTGATCAGTTCATTGATTATATTCGTCACGAGATGATGGATAAATCCGAAGTAAGGGATTTAAATGAGTTAATTGAAGAGGTCGTGCAAAAGGAACAAATAGAAGGGCTTAGTGTACAGACTAAGCTTACTGGTTCCCTCCAAATCCCCATGGTTTATGCCGCAATCAAACGCGTTTTAGCTAACTTGATTCAAAATGCGTTCAAATATTCTCAGCAGGATATTTGCATCGTCTCAGGTATTGATGAACAACAACAGTGTGTGTATTTTTCCGTAATTGATAAGGGGCCAGGTATTGCCGATAAAGATTTAGAACGCTTATTTGAGCCCTTTGCTCAAGGTGACACCGCGCGAGGAACTCAGGGCAGTGGTTTAGGGTTGGCCATTATCAAACGCATTGTTGATGGCCATGGTGGCAAAGTCACCTTAACCAATGGTCCAAAAGGGGGGCTTATCGCCCGAGTTGAGCTGCCCGTATCATCGAGGTGTTAATAAGGTAATGTATTAACATAAACGGCCAGGCAGTTGGCCAAGCAAAGTGCTAAAACGATGCCTTTAGACAAGTTCCTAGACAAAGCACAAAAGGCAATGCCAGAGAATATTTGCATACTTTTTCCCAATAATACCCCATAAAACATCCCCATTTCCTGAGCCAAATCGCGCACCAGAGCATTGGCCTCGGTATTAATACCATCGTTTATCATAAAATTTATGGTCGTCGTTAAATCAACGGCAGCAGTCAAGCAGAAAAATAACCACAAGGTTCTGTGGCGTTGCAGGGTGAAGAATATGTTGGCCCGCAAGGGGATATCTTGGTCTAAAATGGTCATCAGACTGATAATTTTAGACGTGAATCGCCGCTTTTTCCTCTAAATGACCGGGCAATAAAAAGCCTTTGCAGGTTATATATGCAAAGGCTTTGATTTATATAGTCTTTATAATTTAAGGCGTTTTTACCTTAAAGCATGACAAGCTTAAAATTCAGTACCGCTTAGCAAGCAACAGTCGCTAGCTTAGGTCCTGCTTCTACTAATGCGGAACCATGGCTAGTATCGGTAAACTTCTCGAAGTTATCGATAAATTTGCCCGCTAGGTCTTCGGCTTTTTCAGTCCACACATCAGCATCTTCATACGTATTACGAGGATCTAAAATGCTCGCATCAACATTTGACAATGCTTTTGGTACATTCAAATTAAATAGTGGCAAGGTTTCTACTTCGGCACTATCAATAGAATTATCTAAGATGGCATCGATGATGGCACGGGTATCTTTAATAGAGATTCGTTTGCCTGTTCCATTCCAGCCCGTGTTAACAAGGTATGCTTCAGCGCCAGCTGCTTGCATGCGCTTAACCAATACATCCGCATATTTTGTAGGGTGTAAGCTTAAGAACGCCGCTCCAAAACAACTTGAGAATGTTGGGGTTGGTTCAGTAATACCACGCTCAGTACCAGCAAGCTTGGCGGTGAAGCCAGACAAGAAGTAGTACTCAGTTTGTTCAGGTGTTAACTTGGCAACGGGTGGCAACACACCAAATGCGTCGGCCGTTAGGAAGATAACTTTCTTCGCATGACCCGCTCTTGAAACCGGTTTAACAATATTATCGATGTGATTGATAGGATAAGACACGCGAGTGTTTTCTGTCTTTGAGTTATTATCAAAGTCGATGCTGCCATCTTCTCTTACCACCACATTTTCGAGCAAGGCATCTTTGCGAATGGCATTATAAATATCCGGTTCGTTTTCTTTGCTCAAGTTAATGGTTTTTGCGTAACAGCCACCTTCAAAGTTGAAAATGCCGTTGTCATCCCAACCATGTTCGTCGTCACCAATTAATGCACGGTGATAATCTGTTGATAAGGTGGTTTTACCGGTACCGGAAAGGCCGAAGAAAATAGCTGTGTTACCGTCTTTACAAACATTGGCGCTACAATGCATTGAAGCAATGCCTTTTAATGGTAATAGGTAGTTCATCATTGAGAACATACCTTTTTTCATTTCTCCACCATACCAAGTACCACCGATAAGTTGTACTTTTTCGGTCAGGTTAAAGGCCACAAAGTTTTCTGAATTTAAACCTTGTTGTTGCCAGTTTTGGTTAACAATTTTCGCGCCATTCATTACCACAAAATCTGGTTCATAGTGTTCAAGTTCGGCATCGGTTGGACGGATGAACATGTTTTTAACAAAGTGTGCTTGCCAAGCTACTTCGGTAATGAAACGCACTTTTAAGCGTGTATCTTCGTTCGCACCACAAAAGGTATCTACCACAAATAAGCGCTTGCCAGATAACTGGCCCGTGACCAATTGCTTTAACTCTTTCCAAGTATCTTCCGACATCGGTTTGTTGTCGTTTTTACCTTGATCTGACCACCAAACCGTATCACGAGTAACATCATCACGGACGATGTACTTATCTTTTGGTGAGCGACCGGTAAAAATACCTGTGTCAACGGCAACGGCACCTAAATCGGTTACTGTGCCTTTTTCAAATCCTTCAAGAGAAGGCTTTGTTTCTTCTTCAAATAGAAGATCGTAGGACGGATTGTAAACTACTTCGGTAGTATCACTGATTCCGTATCGAGATAGATCAATAGTTTTCGCCGTAGTCATTACTGGCTCCCCAAGAAAGTTAGAGTAAAAATTCTAGAATGATTGTTATGCAAAGAATTTTAGCTAATAAAAGAGGGGTTGGAAAGTGAAAGTGAAAGTTTTTACGTAAACTTTCACTATAAACAACAAAAATACCTAAAGTATCTGTATCGCATTGAATTTAACCTTGATAAACGTTAGTATTAACGGTTCGGCAAGTGCTTTTTAACAAGGCGTTCACTGTACTTTGGTTAGTGTTGGCTTTTAGGGTCTAATAAAGGCTGTAAGTTTTCACGATCAAAGTGGTATCCAGTCTTACAAAAATCACAAGTAATGGTGAAATTACCGTGCTTTTGTAAGTGACTTTCAATGGCTTCTTTGCCCATGTTAGCAATCGCATCAAGACATTTACTTTCAGAACAGCCACAAACAAACGCCACCGATTGTGGCTCAAATAGGCGTACTTGTTCGTCATGATATAAACGGTACAACAATTCATTTGCTGGCAGTCCAAAAATTTCTTCTGCTTTAATCGTCGCTGTCAACTGACTGATGTGGTCAAAATCCCCTTGTTGTTTTTCTTTATCTTCGGTGTCAGGCAACACTTGAATTAGACTGCCGGCAGCAAGCACTTGCTCGTTATCTGAAAATAACCAAATCTTAGTGTCTAATTGTTCCGATGTCGCAAAGTAGTGTTCCAAACACTCAGCTAATGTATCCCCTTCCAATGCGACAACACCCTGATAGCGTTGGCCCTGTTTTGGGATAATGGTGATGATCATATTGGCTTTCCCCAACATGCCTTTTAAGCTGTCATCAACAATGGTATCTTGAATGCTCGCCACACCACGAAGCTGCTGTTGGTGGTCGCCATTAATTACGGCGTATTTTACCGGCCCATTACCTTGCAGCTGAACGGCAATTTCACCTTCAAATTTTAAGGTTGCCGTTAATAAACTGGTCGCCGCCATCAATTCACCAAGTAAAGTGATAACGGGTTTAGGGTAATTGTGGTTTTCAATGATGGTTTTAAAGCTGGTATCTAGTTGCACCAACTCACCACGGGCATGTAAATCTTCAAAGATATAACGATTTAAAACGTCTGATTGTGAACTCACTTTATGTCCTTTCTTTAAACTGTCTAATTTGTCTGCGTTGTTTCTTATCCGGTTTACCTTCGGTAGCCGGGCTTAACAAAATGCCTTGGCGTCTGGCTTCGGCATTTGTTTCACGGGTTTTCGTGCTTTGCGCCGTTTCCTGATACAAGGTTTGGGCAAAGGTTGCATCTCGGCGACGATCGGCTAATGCAATAATGATAACTTCTTTATCTTCATAGCCCTGGCGCACGCGAATTTTATCGCCAAGGTTTACATTTTTACTTGATTTGGTTCGTTGACCATTATAAAAAACCTTGCCACCATCAATCATTTGCTTGGCAATGGCTCGGGTTTTATAGAATCGTGCGGCCCAAAGCCATTTGTCAATTCGAACGCTGCTCGTATTTTCCGAGCCTGATGAATGTTGCTTACCCATTCTACTTTATGTCTCGCTTATCATATTTGCGCGAAAATTAGCACAGCAACGCGGTATTTGCCAGTTTATGCCAAGAATATTGAGCTAAACTAAAAAGTACCTTAAAAAATAAGGTGATAAAATGGTATCTGTGCTTGTCGCTTTAACTTGCCTCAAGTATCATCAGGGATTAACAAAAATTATTCCAACAGCAAAAGACTTATAACCAAAATGGAACACAGCCTTTTTACAGCCCAATTAACTTCTTTGTGGAAGAAGGTACCGCAGCCTCAGTTAGCGCGTTTGTTGTTAATTGTGCTTTTGCTGTACATCACATATAGCCTAGCGCAAATAACTTGGTTATTTTTACCCGATGCTAAGCAAAATTCTGTAACAACACGTAATATCATTGCGTCACAGAATTCAGCTTCGACCAATACCGTAAAGCTTGATGAGATAATGAAACTTAACTTGTTTGGTGCTTATAACCAAAAACAAGTTGATGCCAAGCCAGTTAAGAAAATTGAATCTGCGCCAATGACACGCTTAAAGCTGGTGCTCACTGGATTGGTGGCGTCAAACGAGCCATCAACTGCTGCGGCGATTATTGAGTCTAAGGGCAAACAGGAAACGTACGGCATTGATGACAAAATTGAAGGCACCCGCGCGGTCTTAAAACAAGTACAAATTGATCGGGTGATAATAGAAAGCTCTGGCCGTATGGAAACCTTAATGCTTGACGGTTTTGAATACACTCAACAAGCACCTGAACAACCGAAAGCGACTAAGAAAACCAGTAAGCGTTTGACCATGCCTAAGTCCGGCAAAATGTCGGCACTAAAAGATAGAGTTTCAGAGCTTCGCTCTACGATTGCTAAAGACCCAACAAAGCTTACTGATATTATAAAAATTTCCCCTTATCGTGTAGACGGTAAGATTAAAGGCTATCGCCTTATGCCAAATAAAGACCCTGAGTTTTTTAAAGAACTGGGTTTGATCCCCGGAGATGTTGCCGTACAAATTAATGGTAGTGATCTCACGGATATGAGGCAGGCACAACAGGCCTTAAAAGAATTAAGAACCGCCGAACATGTTAGCCTTATGGTTGAGCGTGATGGTGCGTTAATGGATGTATCCCTCGGGTTAAAATAAAAATACAGTTTTTGGAGAAAGTTTATGCGCCTAATGCGTAGCGCAAAACCGCTTAGAAAAATTACAGCAGCACTTGCCTTATTATTGTCATTGTCGTTTACGCCAATGCAAGCGGCCGAATATTCCCCTAATTTTAAAGGGACGGATATCAATGAATTTATCAACATTGTTGGTAAAAACTTATCAAAGACCATCATTGTCGACCCGAAAGTACGCGGTAAAATCAATGTGCGCAGTTATGATTTGTTAACCGAAGAGCAATACTATCAGTTCTTTTTAAACGTTCTGGAAGTATACGGCTTTGCGGTTGTTGAAGTGGAAAACAATATCATAAAAGTCATCCCTGATAAGGATGCGAAAAGCTCTTCCATTCCGGTTGTTGGTGATGAAAATCCGGGCGTGGGCGATGAAATGGTTACCCGTGTTATTCAGGTTAAAAACGTATCGGTTCGAGAACTATCGCCACTGTTACGTCAATTAAGTGACCAAGCGGGTGGAGGTAACGTGGTTCACTATGAACCTTCTAACGTTATTATGATGACCGGTACGGCTGCGGTAGTGAACCGATTGGTAAATATTATTACCCGTGTCGATAGAGCCGGGGATCAGGATGTTCAAATTGTTAAGCTAAAATACGCCTCCGCTGGCGAAATGGTGCGCATTATTGAGAACATCAACAAACCGAAATCAGGTAAAGCCGATACCCCAGCATTTTTAATTCCAAAAATTGTTGCCGATGATAGAACCAACTCAGTGATCATTAGTGGTGAAGGTCAGGCCCGTGATCGCATCGCCAATTTAATTGGTCGCTTAGACAGTGAGCTGGAAAACGCTGGCAACACACGTGTTTACTACCTCAAATATTCAAAAGCCGAAGACTTGGTTAAGGTATTGCAAAATGTCAGTGACAGCATGCAGCAAGCCAGTCAGGGTACCACGACTGGGGCAAAAACAGCACAACGACGTAATACGTCAAGCCGTTCTGTAAGCATTGAATCGCATGAAGCGACTAATTCGTTAGTGATCACCGCAGAACCCGATATGCTGCGCTCATTAGAAGCGGTAATTCGTCAGCTAGATGTGCGTCGTGCACAGGTACTGGTTGAAGCTATCATTGTTGAAGTGTTCGAAAGTGATGGTGCCCAATTAGGCGTTCAGTGGTATCACGAAGATGCTGGATTTACCCAATACAATAATGGTGTCGTACCAATTAGTGGTATTGCCGCGGGTGTTGAACAAGCCAAGGGTGAAGAAGGTAACTCTGTTACGACCATTGATGGTAATGGTAACCCCGTTACGACAACAAACCCGGATACCGATGGTGACTACACCATGTTGGCGCAATTACTAGGGAATGCCAGTGGTATGATGTTTGGTGTTGTTAATGATAACTGGGGTGCAATCGTACAGGCGGTAAGCTCTGATACCAACTCAAACATTCTATCAACGCCAAGTATTACCACCTTAGATAACGAAGAAGCTTACTTTATTGTTGGCCAGGAAATTCCAATTATTACCGGTTCAGCAACGGGGGATAACAACTCTAACCCATTCCAAACGGTTGACCGTAAAGAAGTGGGTATTAAATTAAAAGTTACACCACAAGTAAATGAAGGCTCAGGTGTTCAGCTTACCATTGAACAAGAAGTGTCGAGTGTGAGTGGGGCAACCGGTGTTGATATCTCCATCAACAAACGTGAAATTAAAACCACCGTAATGGCTGATCATGGACAAACGATTATCCTCGGTGGCCTCATTGATGAAGATGTTCAAGAAAGTCAGCAAAAGGTACCAATTTTAGGTGATATACCCTTCATTGGCGCTTTATTCCGCTCAACGGGTAGCAGTACTCGTAAACGAAATCTAATGGTATTTATTAAACCAACGATCATTCGTGAAGGTGTTGAGTTAAGCGAAATCTCAAAAGAGAAATATAACTTCATTCGAGCCGAAGAAATTAGCAAGCAAGAAGAAGGTTTATCGTTAATGGATGACGCGAAACTGCCTATCTTGCCTGAATGGAATGAAGACCTAAGCTTACCACCGTCATTTGATGAATACATTAAAGAGCGCGAACTGGAAGAGCTAGGTAAAGATATTCCAGAGGATGCTAGCGAGCAGTAATAAATGGCTATGAATGAAACCAAACCTTTATCACAAAAAGCGGATTTAGACGCACCTACTCAGGATGATGAGCAAATCCTCGATGGGAGTGAATTACCCCTAGAGAGTGAAGAAGAGCCAGAGCAGGATTATATGCACCGCTTACCGTTTGGTTTTGCCAAACGACATAGCGTGCTGGTTGAACTGCAAGATGACTTGTATACGCTGCATTGCACCAACGATGTGAGCAGCGATGCCATTTTGGAAGTTCGACGCTTTTTAGGAAAATCGTTTGCCATGCAAAAACACAGCCCGGAGCAATTCGAGCTGTTATTGACTCAGGCCTATCAACGTGGTTCCTCTGAAGCCAAGCAAATGATGGAAGACATTGGTAATG
The DNA here is from genome assembly GCA_947502355.1 of uncultured Thalassotalea sp. Lineage (GTDB taxonomy): Bacteria > Pseudomonadota > Gammaproteobacteria > Enterobacterales > Alteromonadaceae > Thalassotalea_A. Next base: position 237,296 of record CANMZP010000004.1, read on the forward strand.
AAGCGAACTTGTATTCATTAGCCGATGAAATCATTGAAGCCGAAGACTTGCTGGAAAACGAAGACGATGCACCGATCATTAAATTGATCAATGCCATGCTGAGTGAAGCCATCAAAGAAAGCGCTTCCGATATTCATATTGAAACCTTCGAGAAAGCATTGAAGATCCGCTTTAGGGTCGATGGTGTGCTTAGAGAAGTGTTGAAACCAAATCGAAAGCTAGCTTCTATGTTGGTGTCGCGTATTAAGGTTATGGCAAAATTGGATATTGCCGAAAAACGTATCCCACAAGATGGTCGTATTTCCTTGCGTATTGGTGGTCGCGCGGTCGATGTGCGAGTATCAACCATGCCATCGAGTCATGGTGAACGTGTTGTATTGCGATTATTAGATAAAAATGCGGCTCGTTTAAACCTTCAAGATTTAGGGATGACCGACCAAGGTCGTGAAACCTTCACTAACGTAATAAGCAAACCTCACGGTATAATTCTGGTTACCGGCCCAACAGGTTCAGGTAAAAGTACCACGCTTTATGCCGGTTTAACGCAAATCGACTCAAATGAGCGGAATATCTTAACCGTTGAAGACCCGATTGAATTTGATATCGAAGGCATTGGCCAAACGCAGGTAAACACGAAGGTTGATATGACGTTTGCCCGTGGGTTGAGAGCCATTTTACGTCAAGATCCTGACGTGGTGATGGTGGGTGAAATCCGTGATATTGAAACCGCCCAAATTGCAGTTCAAGCATCACTTACTGGTCACTTAGTATTATCAACATTGCATACCAATACCGCTGCCGGTGCAATTACCCGTCTAGAAGAAATGGGGGTTGAGCCATTCTTGTTATCATCGAGTTTGTTGGGCGTGCTCGCGCAGCGACTGGTGCGTACTTTATGTAAAGAGTGTAAACAAGAGCATCAGGTAACCGATGAAGAAGCCATTTTATTAAATCTGAAAGCCAATCAGCAACCAACCATTTATCGTGCAACCGGATGTCCGCGCTGTAACTATACCGGTTATCGTGGTCGTACGGGTATTCATGAGTTATTGGTGGTTGATGACGATGTCCGTGAGCTTATCCACACGGGTAAAGGCGAGCAGGCGATTGAAAAATGCGTTCGCAGTCATACCCCAAGTATTCGCCGTGATGGTTTTGAAAAAGTACTCGCAGGCGTGACTACGCTTGAAGAAGTATTACGAGTTACCCGGGAAGGTTAAATATGGCGGCATTTGATTATCAAGCCGTCGACGCCCGCGGTAAATCGAAAAAAGGGGTCATTGAAGGGGATACTGCTCGTCAGGTTCGCAGTATGCTGCGAGAACAAGGACTGATCCCAATTGATGTTACGCCAAGTCTGGCGAAAGCCAAACAAGACTCTGGCAGCGCAACCTTTGGCAGCAATAAGGTCTCTTCAACAGATTTAGCGTTAATAACGCGTCAGTTGGCTACGTTGGTAGAATCCGGCTTGCCGGTAGAAGAAGCCTTGCTAGCGGTTGCAGAGCAATGTGATAAAGACAAGTTAAAGAGCATGATCATGTCGGTACGTTCAAAAGTTACCGAAGGTTATAGCATGGCTGAGTCCATGGCCGAATTTCCAAGTGTATTTGATAATTTATTCCGTGCCATGGTTGCGGCGGGTGAGAAATCGGGGCATTTGGACCGAGTCCTAAATCGCTTGGCTGATTATACAGAGCAACGTCAGCACATGCGCTCGCAACTTATTCAGGCCCTTATTTACCCTGTTATTATGACCATAGTGGCGGTTGGTGTGATTATTGTTTTATTGGTCGCAGTGGTGCCAGAAATTGTTGGTCAGTTTGAACACATGAGTCAAGAGTTACCAGCTACAACTCGATTCCTAATCTCCGTCAGTGAGTTCTTACAATCCTATGCACTATGGATCGGTTTATTAATCGTTGCCGCCATTATTGTATTTAGGCGCTTATTGAAGCGGCCTGCGTTTTTAATGAAAGCGCATCAACAATATTTAAAATTACCGATTATCGGTAAAGTCACTCGAGGCTTGAATACAGCAAGGTTTGCCCGTACGTTAAGTATTTGTACCGCCAGTGCCGTACCGTTACTGGAAAGTATGAAAATAGCCGGGGCGGTTTTAACCAATGTGCACATTCGTGATCGAGTTAAGGAGTCCGCCGATAAAGTTCGCGAAGGGGCAAGTTTACATTCGTCATTAAAACAAACTCAGCTATTCCCACCTATGATGCTACATATGATATCAAGTGGTGAGCGCAGTGGTGAGTTGGAGCAAATGTTAGAACGTGCCGCGGACAATCAGGACAGAGAATTTGAAGCAATCGTAAGTATATCATTGAAAGTCTTTGAGCCAGCGCTAATGGTATCAATGGCGGGTGTGGTATTATTTATAGTAATGGCGATAATACAGCCAATACTGCAGTTAAATACATTAATATAGGTAGAAAAGATGAAGCAAAAGTACAACAAATTACAGCAGGGTTTTACGCTATTGGAAGTGATGGTTGTCATTGTTATCTTGGGTATTTTAGGTAGTCTAGTTGTCCCAAATTTAATGGGTAACCTAGACAAAGCTAATATTCAAAAAGCGATTTCAGATGTATCGGCCCTAGAAGGAGCCGTGATCCGTTATAAGTCAGATAACTATAAATTCCCCACAACCGATCAAGGTTTGGAAGCGTTAGTTGAAGAAACGGATATTGAACCATTACCACGTCGTTTTATGGATGGGGGTTATATTAACCGTTTACCAGAAGATCCATGGGGTAACCAATACATTCTTATCAGCCCCGGTGAGTTCGGCAAATTCGATATTTTCAGCCCCGGCGAAGATGGTGAACCAGGTACCGATGATGATATCGGCACTTGGAACTTAGAAGAATGGCGTACCGGTAAACAACAAGACGATTAATAAGAAAGGGTTTTCGACTAAATAGTCGAAAACCTTCAGGGGATGGGTTTGGTTCACAAAGTAAAAGGCTTCACCTTACTGGAAGTCATGTTGGTTATCATCATCATAGGATTTATGGTAACCGCACTTGTTCCCAGTATACGAGGCGCTGATATTGAAGATGAACTTAAACAACACAGTGAGCGCTTTGCTGCTGTGTTTACCCTAGCCAGTGAATATTCTTTATTAAATAACCTTGAACTTGGGCTTTATGTTCATGAGAACAGTTATGAGTTTCTTGGTTTTGATGGGGTACGCTGGGTGCCAATCGAAACTCAGGAGACATTTGCTAATGTGCAAATGAATGAACCATTTAAGCTAACCCTCAGTCTCGATGAGTTAGAAACCGAAGACGAGCTTATTGTCGATAAAAGCATGTTTGAAGATATGGAAACCGAAGATGCTTTTAAAGACGAAGAAGAACTCGTTTACCCACAAGTTTATATTCTTTCGGGTGGCGATATCACCCCATTTACATTAACGTTTAGCTATGATGATGGTTTTGATTTGCCGGTGTTTGTCGATGTTACGGGCACCTATACCATCCCATTAACCATCCATGAGCCTGTTTTTGATGCGAAACGTAATTAACTCTATTGACCGAAAATGTCAAAGCGCGCATAGGCAAGGTGGATTTACCTTGTTGGAAGTGATGCTGGCCCTAGCAATATTTGCTTTGGCAGGTTTAGCCATTATTAAAACGGTAAATGCCAGTTTGTATGGCAGTGATCATCTTGAGAAGATTAGTATTGGGCAATGGGTAGCGGCGAATCAATTAGTCGAAGCCAACCTAGAAACGAAATGGCCACCGCAAAAAGAAGATGGTCGTGTAGACATGGCCAATCGTGAATGGTTTTACAAAAAAATTGTCAAAGAAACCGAAGATAAAAACATGCGAGCCATCGTGATTGAAGTTCGCGAAAACGAAAAAGACAAACACAGCATCGCCAGTTTAACCACCTATGTTAGTAACCCTCGGGCTAAATAATGAATAAGTCTCGAGGATTTACCTTACTTGAAGTACTCATAGCGGTCGCGTTGTTCGCTATTTTGGCTTTGTCCGCAACCGGTCTATTAAGTACGGTGTTAGACTCTCAGCAAGTGAGTCAGGAAAATAATAAAAAGATTAATGAGCTGCAGCGTGCATTTTTGGTGATGGAGCGTGACTTTTTGCAAATGGCGCGTCGTAAAGTTCGCCTTGAAGGGGAAACGCCGCTTGATGGTTTTATTCATGATAATGAGTCGACCTATTCGGCCAACACGCATGGCATTGCCTTTGTCCGTAAGGGGTGGCGAAATCCGGCATTAATGTTGCCACGTAGTGATGTTCAAGCTGTTGCTTATCAATTAGATGGTGATGTATTTAATCGCTTGCATTACGTGTTTGCCGATCCCGTCGTTGGCACCGAGCCGAAAGTTAGGCCCTTAATCAACGACGTCTTAGCCGTTGATTTTGAATATCATAATGGCAAAAAGTGGGTAAAAGACCTGCCAGCAGATGATTTGCCATTAGCGGTAGCGATTGAAATTGAAATCGAACATTATGGTTTAGTTCGACGTCAATTTTTAGTCCCGGGAATTCAAAATGCCAAAGCCAGTGGGGATTTTGATGATAACTCCTAGCCTTCACAAAAACAGCATTCACAAAAACAGCATACAAAAGCAAAGTGGTGTGGCTTTAATCACGGTCATGTTAGTGGTGGCATTTGCGGTTATCATTGCCACGCAAATGAATAAAGAAATTATTTTTCAGTCTAAACGACTCGAAAACCTGCAATCGAATCAACAAGCTTATTGGTATGCGATGGGGGCTGAATCATTTGCTAAAATTGTCTTACGTCAATCATTTAAAGAAACCGAAGATCAAAGCAAAACCACATTGGATCAAATGTGGGCGAGTGGTGAAACCAGTTTCCCTGTCGACTTAGGTGAGATCAGTGGTGAAATCACCGACATGCAGGCGTGTTTTAATTTAAACTCATTGATTAATGTTGCCAAAGGTAGTGACGATGATTCAGATAATGACGACGGTACAGGCAATAACAATACGGGCAACGATAATACTGAAAGTAATAACAGCAATAATGGTAATGAAATAAAAAATCCGGCCAAGCAAAGTCTCATCGAACTAATCACCCTGCTCGAAATCGATGGGGTTTCCAACTTTGAAGCCGAATCGATGGCAGACTCTCTATACGATTGGCTTGATGACAATTCAGTTATATCAGGCTCTGGTGGAGCTGAGGATAATGATTATGCTGCCAAGGAGCATCCTTATTTAGCGGCCAATGGTTTATTAGCCAGCGTCAATGAATTAAGATTGATAGAACATTTTACACCACAGGTTATTTATGCTTTAAAAGAGCACGTATGCGTGTTGCCAAATAACAGCTTGCATAATATAAACATAAATACCCTAGACCAAGAAAAACCCGAGCTATTACAAGCTTTGCTCGGTGGTGTTGATACCAGCAAAGCTGAAGATATATTTGCCGAACGAGGTGAAGAAGGATTTGAAAACATCGATGACTTCCTGGCTTTGGATGCGGTAAAAGACATAGAAAACTTTAAACAATATAGCCAGCAATTTGTGGTCGATAGTAGCTACTTTTTGCTTGAGGCGAAAACATCGTTTAATGACAGTTATTTTAGAATGAATTCGATAATGAAAATAAATACCGATCAATCGATCACCGTGATTGACCGACACATTGGAGCGGATTAATGAAAGAAATCTTGTATATACGCATCAGTAGTCAAGAGGATGCCGCAATTCAATGGCTTATTACCAATGCCGGGCAAGAAGATGAAATTGCCAGTGGTACTTTGACTAATCGCTTTGAGCTTTCCCAACTGACAGAGAAAGCCGCCGATAGACTGGTAAAAGTTTTGGTTAATGGCGCCGATGTGCGCCTGAAATCTTTAGCCATTCCAGGTAAAGCCGACCGAGCCATTATGGCGGCAGCGCCATATATGTTAGAAGATGATTTAGCTCACGATGTCGAGAAATTATTTTTTGCCTTTGCTAGCAAAGCCCCTGTGATGAACAATAATCACAATTGTTGTATTGCTTTTACTCTGCAAACTCAAATGCAACAGTGGCTAGATTGGTTTAAAGAAGCTGATATCGTGATTAGTGCCATGTTACCTGACATTTTAGCCATGCCACTTGTTAAAGGTAGCTGGACGGCTGTTCAAATTGATGAGCACTGGCTAATTCGTTCAGATGCTTGGCAAGGGCTCGTTGCCGATGAAAGCTTGCGAGACCTAATCATAAGTAATCAACTCACCAAGGGTGAGGTTCAAGTCATTGAGACCTATTCTCCGTGGCAAGCGTCTGTTACGGGTATTGAAATCAAAGAGCTGCCTGCTGAATTACCTATGTTATTACTGGCAAGAGGTTTTGAGCAAAGTCACTTTAACCTAATGCAAGGCCCTTATGCTATCAAAGAGCAGCGCTCGCCGCATATCCGTCGTTGGTTGCAGGTTGCTGCCGTGGCTGGTTTTGCATTGCTGTTAAATCTGGCTGGTAAGGGGATTGAAATCATGCAGTTAAATCAACAGTATGAACAAATTAATGCTCAGATCAGTAACGATTATAAAAAAGCTTTCCCTAAGACTAAAAAAGTACGCATTAATACGCTTAAGAAACAGCTAACCTCTAAAATTAAAGATTTAGGTGGCAGTGCGGAATCATCTGCGTTATTAACCTTGGTTGACAAGCTTCGCCCGGCCTTTATTAAGGTGCCAAGCCTTAAACCGGATTCTTTCCGTTATGATGCTAAGCGCAACGAGTTGCGTTTATCGGTTACAGGTAAGGACTATCAAAGCTTTGAACAATTTAAAACCGAATTAGAAAAAGCCACTTTAACCGTGGAAACAGGGGCTTTGAATAATCAGGGGGAGCAAGTTGTTGGCTCATTTAATATTAAGGGAAGATCATGAACTTAACAGAAAAGTGGCAAGCACTGAATAGTCGAGAGCAAACTTTAATCGGTGTTATGTCGGTTGTGATCATTATTTTTGTGTTCATTATCGCCATTTGGCAGCCAATTACCCAAGGTGTTGAAAAAGCCCGCTTAAAAGTTGAAAAGCAGCAAGCCCTTGCCGTATGGGTGCAAGAGAATGTTGCCAAATATAAATCATTAAGTCGCCAAGGTGGTGCAAAAGCTACGGGTACTCTCTCAAGTGTGGTAAATAACACGGCTAAGCGTTTACAAATAACCGTCGCTCGTATGCAACCGCAAGGCGATGACTTACAAGTGTGGGTAGATGAAGTGCCATTTAATGCTTTATTAACCTGGCTTGATGAATTAACCCGTAATCAGGGCTTGCGTATTCTTGCCATTGATATTGCCCCAAGCGGTACGCCTGGAATGGTTAAGCTTAGAAGGATGCAGGTAACCAAATAAATGAAGAACGTTAAAAAAATCTCAATAGCAGTAGTGTTGTTTTTACTCACTTATTTAATTTTTTTACTTATCCTTGCACCGGCTAATAAAATTATCCCGCAGTTCAATCTTCCTAAAGGTGTTGCTATACAGCAAATATCGGGGTCAATCTGGTCTGGTAAGGCTGAACAAGTTATCGTTGATCAATACGCTGTAAACAAAGTGCAATGGCAAATTAACTTAGGCTCTTTACTCATGTTTAACCCGAGCGTCGATGTGACCTTTGGTAATCGATATGCCGCAGGCCCCCAAGGTCAGTTAACTTTATCTGATATAAGTGATCAACTTAAGGTAAGCGATATCAAAATTAACATCGATGCCGATGAGATATTGCCATACTTGCCACTGCCTATCGATATGAGCGCTCAAGGGAAGGTGCAACTTACCTCACCTGAATATGTCATGGGTAAACCATTGTGCTCAACATTTAGTGGCAACATCGTTTGGCAAGATGCATTGGTTAGTGCGATGGATGAAGACATCGAACTCGGTAGCTTTAATGCCAAGCTAGGTTGTGAAAATGGTGCTATTGCAGTAGATGTAAATGAAGAAAACCGCTTGGGTTTAGAGTTCACCGCTTACATCGCTAATCAAGGTCGTATGTCAGGACAAGGCTTTATTACCCCTGGAAACGATTTTCCACAACAAATAAAGCCAGTTTTAAACTTTATTGGTAAGCCTGATAAGCAAGGCCGCTACCGAATTAAGATATAAGCGACGAATCTCTTCGAATTTTAGCCCCTTTATGGGGCTAAAACTTACCTTTTATTGCCACTCGAACACCTGATTTTACAAGTTAGTTTGAAAAATAAGCAAACAAACGAAAAATCTAATTTTATTTCAAAAATGTGTTGACGGCGGCGCAAAAATCTCTAAAATGCGCTTCACTTCTTCGGGACAAGCCAATAGCTTACTCGCTGAAGGGGTTCAATGTTCATCAGCTTTTCAAGCCGATGCGTCGTTAATCAGAAACGCTTCAAACACTTTTTTGAAAACTTTTAAAATTAACGGTTGACTTTGAATCTAAGGTGCTTATAATGCGCCTCCTGCTTCGGGCAAACGGCAACGTTAACCGGCAGCACAACGACACTGACGAATGAGATTAGTGTTGACTACATGGAGTTACTGATTGACTGTTCATCCGCTAAACCGGAAACAGACGAATCAGCAAACTTACATCCATGTAAGTTCTTTAAAAATTAGTTATCATGCAATTTGTGTGGGCACTCACATTGAGATTGATTTACCAAGCTACTTAGGTAGCAAAATTAACT